>JAFYOP010000012.1 GCA_017547885.1 Clostridia bacterium
ATAGCGGTCTGAACGGCAAAAATGGCGTTGCAATAATCTTCCTCATCAAAAGGTTCACCCTGGAACATCAGATAGTCGGTCTCGCAAAGGGTGATTACATCGAATCCTTCTGGAATTACACCGTCGTAATCCTCTGCTACCTCAACACCCTGCACATAGGTAGAGGTTTCGGGGAGCTTATACTGCTCAGGGAGCCACAGGCAAACCGGTTCACCGCACAGGCTGTCCATGCTGAGAAGAGTTCCCCACACATCACAGCCAACCTCGCCGCAGTAGTCAAAGTAGTTGTCTGCATTTTTACCCCGCTTAATGACGACCTTTCGGCGGGGTTTGTGAATCACTTGTATGAATACATTTTTGGTGGTTACCACAGCCGAGAATTCCTTTCTCAATTCCTTAAATTTGACACCGTAGGCAACGAACAGTTTGACCGGAACGGGACTTTGGGCGTATTCGCCTGGGTTGATGCCAAACTCTTTGCGAAAGGCCCGGGTGTAGCCGTCAACGCTGGCAAAGCCAAGATCAAAAGCCACATCAATGATCTTGGCGCGTTCCGTCTTTAAACGCAGAGCAGACCTTGCCAGCCGCATCCGACGGATATATTCTGCGGGCGCGTAACCGGTGTGCTCCCGAAACAGCCGATGGGCATACCAAGGGGAAAAGCTGCAAATATCTGCCAAAGCAGCCAGTGTAATTTCTTCCGTCAGATGGGCTTCGATGTAGTCCTGCATTTTCTGAACCGCAAGAATCTGCGACCTCATGTTCGTCACCTCCTTATCATCACTTATATTTTACAGGAATCAAGAAAAATTCTCTCGACCGTTTTTGTCATTGGATTATGTTACTGTATATCATGAAAATGTGAATAGCTACAGGCATTTTTGTAAAAAGAAAAAGGTCGATAGTTTCAGATACTCTCGTATCAAAACTATCAACCTTATTTGGTCGGGGCGACGGGATTTGAACCCACGGCCTTTTGGTCCCGAACCAAACGCGCTACCAAGCTGCGCTACGCCCCGATATAAGTGGAGCCAACGAGGGGACTCGAACCCCTGACCTGCTGATTACGAATCAGCTGCTCTACCGACTGAGCCACGTTGGCATCCCCCGGGATTATCCGGCCACAACATGGGATTATAGCATAAATCCCATGTTGTGTCCATCCGAATCAATAAAGTTTTGCCAGAGAACGAACGCGCTTAAGTTCTTCTCCGGAGGCAATATGAACTATTGAAAAATCGTGGATATGCAGTGATGCATCCTGCTGTATCCATATGGAACGGCCAGCCTGCTTAGGTAATATGGGCGCTGATTCCGTAGTGTTCTCGTAGATCATGCGTGCTATTTCGGGATGAACTTTCAGCAAATATCCCTGATGATCCTCGGTAGTAAAGGCACGCATCAGCTTTTTTCTTACTTTCAGCAGTACGGTCTCTGCTGTCATTACCCGGCCTGTTCCTCCGCAGTATGGGCAGGTGGTTTCCAGCGTATTGCTGATGCACTTGCGTGACTTCTTGCGGGTCATTTCGATAAGGCCAAGCTGAGTAATGCCCAGCACATTGGATTTTGTTCTGTCCTTTCTCAGCTCTGTTCTCAGGGTTTCCAGCACTCTCTCTTTATCTGCGATCTCATCCATATCTATAAAGTCTATTATGATGATGCCGCTGATATCCCTGAGCCTAAGCTGCCTTGCGATTTCCTTTGCCGCTTCGCAGTTTGTTGCGGTTATCGTTTCCTGTAGATTATCGGTATTGCCTACATACTTGCCGGTATTTACGTCAATTGTGGTAAGCGCTTCGGTTTGGTCTATTATTATGTAAGCGCCGTTTTTCATCCACACCTTGCGTGACAGCGCCTTATCTATCACCGGATCAAGGTTGAGCTCATCAAATCTATCAGGCAATGTGTCCTGCAATATCACTCTGTCCTTTAATGCGGGAGAGAGTATGCCTGCTATTACCTGTACCTTTTCATAGAATTCCCGGTCGTTAATGGTGAGACGATCTATATCCGGGGTGAAAAGGTCACGTATGGTGCGGAATACCAGAGGCTCTTCCGCATGTATAAGCCGGGGAGCCGTAAGCATCTGACACTTTTTCTGTATTCTTTCCCACATGCGGGTAAGAAATGCCATATCGGACTCAAATTCTTCTATGCTTTTATCAAGGGCGGCGGTACGGACTATTACGCCCATGTTATCCGGCTTTACCTTAGCTATGGTTTCCTTAAGGCGGGTTCGCTCCTTTTCATCCTCTATCCTGCGGGAAACGCCTATGTAGTTTACCATAGGCATCAGAACCAAAGTGCGTCCGGGCAGGGTAATATGGGTGGTAACTCTGACACCCTTGTTGCCAACAGGTTCTTTTATTACTTGTACCATTATTTCCTGGCCAGGCTTTACTATGTCTTTTATGTTTGGGATTTCGGTGGGAACCTCTGAACAGGAATCGCCAAACTGGAATTCCCCGTCGTCAAGCTTTATGTCTCCCGCATAAAGGAATGCATTGCGTTCAAGGCCCACGTCAACAAAGGCTGCCTGCATGCCCGGAAGCACGTTCTGCACCCTGCCCTTATAAATATTGCCAACCAGACGCTCTTTTCCCCTCTGCTCGATATATATCTCGCTTGGAGCACCGTCTTCGAGGAGCACGGTTCTGGTCTGATATGGGTTGATATCTACTACGATTTCCTTGCCCATTAAGGACCTCCGGTAAAACAACTTTATGCCTGAACAGTATAACCTTCGGGGGCCTTCGGCATAAAAGCTCCGTCTACAGAATAAATGGCCTCTCTGTGGAGGGAATAAGTATAATCACATCCAAGGATACCTTTAAGTGCGCCCAGCAACAGGTCGGCATTCAGTCCGCCTGCCGCATCCAGACGACCGGCAAGGGCAAGCGAGCATTCTGCTCCGTGGGTGCCGGTAAGTTCCATTTTGTACACCATAGGCCGTATGTCTACGTTTTTCATGCCGGCTTTGGTCTTTTTCAGCACAATTATACTGCTGCTGAGGAGCTTTTCTATAGCATTGCTTATATCCTCAGCATTCACAGCCTCAGCAAACCGCAAAACAATGGCATATTCAGCGGCAGCCATTACAGCGGAAAGTGACGGATATTTATCTTCGGCACAGGCTGCTTCGGCTATGCGGAAACCCTTGGGAAGCGCAGCATTAACTCGCTCAGTAAATTCATCAGCGGATATATCCTTATCCATCTTAATATCCAGCCATTCGGCTGAACTGGTGGCGCCTACGGTAAGGGCTGTGGCAAAGGAAAGCTGCTGATGAGGATTAAAGCCGTTGGAATAGGCTACAGGTAAGTCTGCCCTGCGGAATGCCCTCTGAAAAAGCCTTTGAACATCCAGATGGGATACTAAACGCACAGAGTCGTCTTTTTTAAATCTTGCAATAATCCGCACATTTACCTCCAAAGCAGCCGTTGCAGCCCTTGCGGCAGTCACGGGTGCAGGTTTCTTCAAGAGCGTTGTGATATTCGCGCTTAAGGTAGTCCTTGGTTACCAGCATATCAACATGTTCCCAGGGCAGTGCCTCGTCAAGGCTTCTATCCCTGTTGGCATAGTATGCGGGATCTACCTTTGCTTCAGCAAAAGCTTCATCCCATATTTCCAGCTTAAAGTGCTCGTCCCAGGAATCAAACCTAGCGCCCTTGCGGTAGGCGTTTTCAATTACGTCGGCAATTCGCCTGTCCCCCCTTGCCATAACTGCTTCCAGCACACTTACGTCAGGGGCGTGGTAGGCATACTCCACACCGCGAAGTCCCCGCAGAGCGTCCTTGAGGAGGTGCTGCTTGCGGATTATTTCTTCTTTGGTATTCTGAGGTGCCCACTGGAAGGGCGTAAAAGGCTTTGGAACAAAGGAAGACACACTTACAGTTATGCGCAGACCCTTCCCCCGCTTTTCCTTGGGTACGGAATAATAAACCGCGGAAACTTTGCGGGCAAGGTCGGCAATGCCAAGAAGGTCTTCATCAGTCTCGGTGGGCAGACCCAGCATAAAGTAAAGCTTTACGCCGGTCCATCCGGATTCAAAGGCGTCCTTCATGTTGCGAAGCAGGTCTTCTTCGGTTACGCCCTTGTTTATTACGTCTCTAAGGCGCTGTGTGCCGGCCTCAGGTGCGAAGGTAAGGCCTGCTTTGCGGACGGACTGCATCTGCTCCATATCTTCCTTCAGGAAGGCGTCGATCCTCAGAGAAGGCAGCGATATGGATACCCGCTTATCCCGATAGGAATTGATTATCTCGGGCACCAGCTGGTGTATTTCGGAATAATCTCCTGAGCTGAGTGAGAACAGGGAAACCTCATCATATCCGGTGCAGGAGAGTATTTCATCTGCCTGCTTTAAAAGAGTTTCCCTCTTACGCTCACGTACAGGCCTGTAAATAAAGCCGGCCTGGCAGAAACGGCAGCCACGGGTGCATCCGCGGAAAAGCTCTATTGCTACGCGATCGTGCACGATAGACAGGTAAGGCACGATGGGTTTTCCAAGAAATTGGGCTGCATCCAGATCCTTTACCACCCTGCGCTCAATCATATCGGGGGCATGGGATTCTATTTTATCCATGGACACAAAGGCGCCGGTATCGTCGTATACGGGTGAATAGAATGCGGGCACATATACGCCTTTTATTTCTGCCATTGCAAGCAGTGTTTCTTTTCTTGAGACGCCTTTTACTTTGCATTCTTTATAAACATCCACAAGCTCGCCAATAAGCTCCTCACCATCGCCTATCATAAACAGATCGATAAATGGGGCAATTGGCTCGGGATTGCAGGCACAGGGACCGCCGCATACCACAAGAGGAATATCCTCCCCGCGCTGATCTGCCCGCAGAGGTATATCAGCAAGCTCCAGCATGGTGAGTATGTTTGTATAGCACATTTCATACAGCAGAGAAAAGCCTACAATATCAAACTTTTTAAGGGGACGGAAATTCTCGAGAGAATAAGCGGGAACACCATTCTCCCTCATCTGCTTTTCCATATCAGGCCAGGGAGCATATGCGCGCTCGCAAATAGTATCCTCGCGGCTGTTGAGCACGTTGTAGAGTATCCGTGAGCCCAGGTGGGACATACCTATCTCATATACATCAGGAAAACAGAGCGCAAACCTGACCTGCGCGTCTGTTTTTTCGGTGGAATTAAGCTCTCCGCCCACATAGCGGGCGGGCTTTTCTACTTTGTCCAAAAAGGTGTTAAGCTTGTCCTTAATCAAAAATATACCTCCAAACTGCAGAACTGACTGTTCCGCAGACAAATCCTTTCACAAATAATATTGTAGCATCATTATTTACCACGGTCAATGAAAGGGATAATATCGCCAAGTATAGTACAGCTGCCGTGTTCCGCCGCAAGATGGGCAGCGGTTGCACTGTCAACCCTTGCTATTTCCTTAAGGTTATCATCCAAAATGGAAAACACATAATATCTGCCAAATCCATATGAAAGAGCTGTTCTGAGGGACACATCCTTACTGAAGGCTATATGGTACACCTTTATTCCCCTTCCCGTTGAGGCACATTTTGTATTCTGCAAATATGCAAGAGCGGTTCGTCCCTGCTCCCTTATAGCGCATACGCCTTCGCTGAATAAAAAAATACCGAATATGATAAGCGTTATGTTATTTATGGCCCATCCGCATCCACCGGATATACCAGCCAAAATAAACGCAAACACAGCTCTTAAAGAACGAGGCAGGGTTATGCCAATCATGGAAAGAAAAGCACTTAACGCTCTGCCGCCGTCCAAAGGAAATACTGGCAGAAGATTTATTATGGCAATGTACATATTCGCTTCGGCAAACTCATTTGCATTATGTATGAACCTGCAGCCCATAAAGCAAATAAAACTGCACACAGGTCCGCTCAGTGATATTATAAGCTCATCCCATTGGCTGTCTATGTTATATATATCAAGACGGCAGCCGTACGGCAGTAGTTTGATTTGGCATATGTCGCATCCAAGCATACGAGCCATTATATAATGAGCCCCTTCATGCAGCAGCAGTGCACACATATGCATCAAAAATGATGTTGTATTCTCCGATACAATAACTAATATACACAGCAGAATAAACGGCAAACTGAATTTTACCTTGCGTTTAGCCAAAAAGCTTTTCACGAGAGCATCTGGTTCCTTAAATCAAAATATTCCGCAGGATTTACAGGCCTTCCGCCCTTCGTCATGCTGATGTCTACAGTATCTATGAAACTATACAGTGTGTCTCCGCTTTTTATCGGCTGTCCCTCCTCCACTGTCGATTTTCCTTTTGCATAAAAGCTTATTACAATGTCCCCGTCCATCGACAGGTCTATCAATGTATTATCATTTTGAACGCTCAGCGTTTTTACCGTGCCGGTTGCAGGCGAAGCAAAGTTTTCAGAGGATATTCCGCTTATGGTCAAAATCGTTTTATCCTCGTTTAGCCGATATTCCTTATATGCAGCGTCTATTCTCAGTATCGCGTCTGAGGAAAACACCTGAATTATCCCCGGAAGTTCAACAAACCTCAGTTTACCAAGGTAATCTCCTCCAATATCCTCGGTTTTCTCTTCTATGCTTGAAGACACCTCCATGATTTTTGACTTATCGGTATAATCAGCAAGCAATATAAGGCCCGCAAGCAAACCGCATATACCTATTTTTGCAAGCATAGATCCACCGCTGTCCCCTTTTTGAGGGGTGTGTGGCCTGTGAGCATGGCTGAAATACCGAGAGGTATATTTGCGCTTGTTTTTTTTATATGCCTTGGAGCTGAATCCGTCGTGATTTATGTAATATGCCATAAAAATACCCCCTTCCGTCACAAAAGAAATATATGTGACACAAGGGGGGAACAATGCATAACAATTATTATATCATCGCTTCTTTGAGGGCTGTCGCATCCAAACGTTTTCCACGATACCTACGCCTATCATGTTGGTCAGAAGATTTGAGCCTCCATAACTTATAAAAGGCAAAGGTATGCCGGTAACCGGCATAAGACCTATGGTCATGCCTATGTTTTCAAATACGTGGGCTGTGAGCATACCGGTAACGCCTATAACAAGGCATGCACCAAAGTTGTCCTTAGTTTTTATGGCAATATAGACCCAGCGGAATATCAGGGCGAAAAACAGCAAAATCAATACAGTGCCGCCTATAAAGCCCAAACCTTCCACTATTCCTGCAAAGATAAAGTCTGTATGACGCTCAGGCACAAAGCGAAGCTGCGCAAGGGTACCTTCGGTAAAGTATCCTTTGCCCCACAGTTCACCGGAGCCAATGGCTATCTTTGACTGGGCAACGTTATATCCCGCACCCTGAAGATCCAGCTCGGGATTTAAAAATACCTGTATGCGGAATTGCTGATATTCGTCCATAAGGAAAAAGTAGGCTAAAGGCATTCCGGCGGCAACAACGCCCGCTGCGGCGGCTATATACCCCCAGGATACTTTACCGATAAAGTATATAAATACCATTATGCAGATATATACAAACGCAGTGCCGAAGTCGGGCTGCATCATAACCAGCACCATGGGAATGAGGCATAGCATGGTAGTTTTAATGATGTACACAAAGCCGCCGAAACGTCCTTCTCTGTCCATGCAGTCAGATACGTATTTAGATAAGGCAATAATGATACATATCTTACACAACTCGCCGGGCTGAAGGGCTCTGTCTATAAAATCAAACTTAAACCAGCCGGTAATTCCCTTAACCTTGTCGGTGGCAAATATAATTACAAGCAGTATCAAACAGCCGACATATGCATATTTTATAAGATAGCGGAATGATTTGTAATCGATTACAAGGAAAACCAAAAGAGCAGCAAGGCCTATGAGGAAATTAACTATTTGCTTTTTTACGTAATAAAGGTTGAGCTTATCCGTATAGTCGCTAAGCGAGGCCTCTGTTCCGTCAAATGGATCGGCCATAATGCTGGATATGCTAATAAGCCCTATTGCGAACAGGGCCAGCACCAGCAGTATGGTAAGCCAATCTATTTTTTTGAGAAGATCGCTGTCAAACATGGTTTAATTTAATCCAAAAAGCTCCTTAACGTCGTTGTAGATAGCCAGATACTTAGTTATTGAATCCGCATATGCAATGGGGCGATTAACTGTTACGGTATCCGGGGCTTCTTCACCCAGCAGCAGCCTGTCCAGCATCATGGTAGCTGTGGCAGCTGTTTCATAATAGGGCTCTATGCAAAGGGCATAGATATCGTTATCGTTAAACAGATCCAGATTTTCATCGCTTAGCCCGCATCCAAAGGCGGTTATTGATATCTGCTTAAGCAGACCGGGATTAGGAGTTGGGCCGGCGGAAGGATCTATACTGGGAGTAGGAGTGGGCTTGGCATCCTCTGCCTCCTTTTCCATCTCCTTGAAAAGAGCGATGGCTTTGCTCCTTGCCTTTACGGCGATAGAGGCGGAATCCGTATCGCAGGCATACATGCCCTTGATATCCCTGTTGTTGAGTATGAAGTTTGCAAGCTCATCTATTGCTGCGTCCTCCCCGCTTCCGGGGGTGCGCACAAAGGTAACAGTCTGAAACTGAGGATAATACTCTTTTATTGCCGCGTCGAATTCAGCATAGCAGACCGTTGGATCATAGCCGTATACCAGTATGCGTCCGGACTTAAGGCTTCTTTCGGTCATACGTTCCGCAATGCCTCTGGCAAGCTCTTCTATGTATTCGCTGGCATCTGCTATAACGTTTACGTTTACACTGTCGGTTTCACAGGCGTGATATGGAGATACTACGTATATTCCCGCCTGAGCTGCGTCCGCTATTGCTGTTGTATAGTTTCCGGGGATAAGAAGGCCTGCACATCCATCCGCCAGTGCATCAGCAACCGCAGAAGATGCATCCGAGGTTATACGGTAAAGCTTTGCGGGATAGCCCAGGTTTTCCGCTGTGCGCAGGAAGCCGTGCATCATCATATATGCTCCCATGCTGCCGTCATCCTCTATCACAAGGCCCATAAGGCGCATGCCTGCAGAAGATGGGTCTGCGGCTTTTGCTTCTGCGGCAGTTATGGGCTGTTCTTCCACGGATACCTCTGCCGGCTTATCCGCGCAGGCCGTGAACATAAACATCAGCGCTGCGATTATGGGGATTATCCTTTTCACACAATACCTCCCGTGGGGATATAATGTAATTTTACAGTAAATCGGACCGCCAGTCATCCCGGCGGCTCATTTGTTTACAGAATTTTAGATAATGCAGAGTATTTGCATAAGAAAATAGACATATTTCCAGTTTGTCAGCCTATAGCTGATTTAATATTATAGCACATATTTCATATTCTTGGACATAAAATTACCAACGAGGTGGGATATGTTGACCAATTCAAAAAACCTGCTGACGATTTTAATGGCAGTGCTTCTTCTGGTATCGATGTTGGTATTTTTATATTGCTTCAAAGACTATGGGCACCTGAATGTACGGGTTGTTGACGCATATACCCTTATGCCGTTAAAAGGTGCAAAGGTAATAATACCCGATGTACACATGGCAGCCGAATCTGACAATACGGGCAGCTGTGTATTTACCGGCATACCTATACGAAAAAATATTCTGCATTACAGACTTATACAATACGACTGGGGCGAATGCACCGTTATTGCAACAGCAGCCGGATACAGGCCAACGGTAATACTCAATACACGTGTAGACAAGGATAAAATGCGCAGCGGACCCACGGTGTATATGTTTCCCGAAGAACAGGACGATATTCCGGTTGCGCCAATCGTTGAATCGCCGGATATGGAATGGATAATTAAGCTTGTTGAAAAGTATTCCAGATAATATGGTATAATAGCTTCCATGGAAGCTAAAAAGAAAGATATAACAAAAAAAGATCTGCTGAAAAAGCTGCCCTGGCTGCTGCTGATTCCTCTTGGCTTTATACTGCCAAGACTTGCAGCAAGCTCACCATGGAGCGTAGAGCATATGTACAGCCGCGGAGCATATCCTGTTATCATTGGCACAATAAGTGCCGTTACAGGGTTGTTTGGCTTTTCTGTGGCGGAGATGTTTGTCTGCACCGTTATTTTATGTGTTTTGTTTTTGCTGATACAAAACACAGTAAGGCTTGCAGCTAAAAGGCAGTCGGCTACAAGCTTTATTTCCTTTGTTCTTTCACTGTGTATTTTTGCCGGGGCCATGCTCAACCTGTTCTATGTGGCATGGGGATTTAATTATTCCCGTCCCACGCTGTATCAGCTGATGGAGTTGGAGGTAAAGCAAAGACCAGACAGTGAGCTTCAGCAACTGTGCTTTACCCTTGCGGACAGAGCTGCCAAGCTGCGCAGTGCGGTTCCTGAGGATGAAAACGGAGTGTTTTACATAGCCGATTATCGGGAGTATTTTGATAAAATACCTGCCGCATATGAAAAGCTTGGAGAAAAATATGATATCTTTTCCTCCCCTGCCGCTGTGGCAAAGGGCGTAGCGGCTTCAGAAGGTATGTCGTGGGCCGGCATTTCGGGAATATACATGCCCTATACAGCTGAACCAAACGTAAACGTACATCAGCCATCGCTGCTGATACCCTCCTCTGCCGCCCACGAAACTGCCCATTATCTTGGGTTTGCTCGTGAAGACGAAGCAAACTTCATAGCTTATCTTGCCTGCACATACTCAGATGACCCTGCTGTTGAATATTCCGGGGTAATGCTGGCGCTGATTAACTGTGCCAATAAGCTTTACAGAAGCGATGCAAATAAATTTGCGCCGCTGCGTGAAATGTACAGCGACGCAATGATACGTGATTTATCCGCATATAATGCATACTGGGATAATTATGAAGGTGAAGTACAGGAGGCGGTTGACAGCCTCAATGACAACTATCTTAAATTTAACCAACAGCAGGACGGCGTAAAAAGCTATGGCATGATGGTAGACCTGATGCTGGCATATTACGCTAATATCCAAGCTTAACGGCCTTGCTGAGCAGCTTGCCGGCCAGAGGTGCCGCATAGCTTCCTCCGCCGCCCGCCTGCTCAAGTACCACCGTAACCGCAAGTGGATGTTCTTCTTCAAGTATGAAGCCGGTAAACCAGGCGTGGGTCTTTACGGATTTATCTGAGGATATTTCTGCGGTACCGGTCTTTCCGCCCACCGTAAGCCCATCTACAGCGGCCCTTGTACCGGTTCCGCTGTCCACCACCTGCAGCATTGCCTCTTTAACAAACTCTGCCTCTGCGGCCGTGAGCACAGTTTTATACTGACTGCTCGGGGCCGTATATTTTACCTTGTTGTTGCTGTCGGCAACCTTATAAAGCAGCCTGGGTTCCATCATGGTTCCGTTATTCGCAATGGCCGCTGTAAGCATACAGGTCTGCATGGGGGTCATTATGTCTTTATACTGGCCAACGCCGGACCAGGCTACATTCAGCTCGGTATCGCCCTTTTCAAAGCTGCTGGAATACAGCATCACATCGTCAAAGAGAAACTCGTCGCCTATCCCCAGTTCTTTTGCTACCTTTGCAAGCCTGTTGGGGCCAATCTCCATTGCGAGCCTGGCAAACGTGGTGTTGCAGGAAGAAGCAAAAGCTTTGAATACGTCTATTTCACCATGATATTCGCTGTGATAGTCCCTGACGATACTGTATATCTCGCTTGCGGCGGGTTCGGCACTTACATCCTCGGCTCCCTCCTGCTCGCGATCGTAGTCTATATCATCGTCGTTGTCGTTTTTTATAAAGTCCTCGTCGTTTACATGTACATCCGGCAGATACTTTCCGCTTTCCCTGTCAAATACCAGTGCCCCTTCACAGTTGAAGGTTCGGGTTTGAATGTCGGGTATATAGCGCAGTGCGGCAATAAGCGTGACTATCTTAAATGTGGATCCAGGGGTATATCGTCCCATTGTAGTACGGTTTACCATGGCGCTTGCAGCCAGCTCCTTATCGCCTGAGATATAGTCTTCCATATAGTTGGGGTCAAATGTCGGCTGGCTGACAGAGGCAAGTATCTCTCCCGTTTTATAATTAATCAGCACCACAGAGCCCCAGTAATCGTCCATAAGATCATATGCATATTCGCACAGGTCGGCATCCACAGTAAGCAGTACAGTGGAGCCCACACGCTGCTGCGTGCCTATGAGCTGCTCAAATTCATCTGCAAGCCCCTGATCAAACCCAAGCAGATATTTGGCAAACATAGACTCAGCGCCTATGGTTTGGCCGTAAACATCTCCGATCACATGGCACATGGAGCGGCGCAGCTCCTTTACCCCAACATACTGCCGCTGACCGTCACTGTCGGTATGGGCCAGACGAAGACCGGTACGATCCAGCAGCATACCTGCCGCAATGGAGTTCTTCTGGCTGGTTACTCGGGTATTGTAGGGGCTGGAAAACCACCTGTTACCGTAAGCACTCACAATATAACCCAGATATACACTGAGCACAACAAACATGGCGCAAAACAGTGCCAGCATGGCCTTTATGTGCTTTCTGCTGCTGTCTTTTTTCATTGCAGTATGTATTCCTCACTTGCTTCGTCCATGGCGTCCTCAAGCATTTCGCCGTTTTGTATGGCAACTCCTTCCAGTATGCCAAGCAGCATCATGGTGGCTATCATGGAACTGCCGCCGTAGCTTACAAAGGGCAGCGTAATGCCGGTAAGAGGTATCAGCTTTATTACGCCGCCTATTATAATAAAGCTCTGCAGCGTAATAAGTACAGTACAGCCAAAAGCTACCAGCATCAGATATCTTGTGCGGGCGTTAAGGGCAATAAGTGCTCCTCGTATTATAAACACAAGGTAAAGTGCAATAACGGCTATACCGAAAATTATTCCGAATTCCTCGCAGATAACAGCAAAAATATAGTCGGTATTATAGGCAGGAATGGACTTTGGCATGCCCTTTGTAAGGCCCAGACCCATAACGCCGCCTGAAGCTATAGCCATAAGGCCCTGAGCTACCTGATAGCCGCTGGTTGAATAGGTTGCCCATGGGTTCATCCAAATTGCCACTCGTGCCTTTACGTGATCAAACAGATGATAACTGGCCACAGCGCCTATCGCTCCGGCGCCAAGTCCTATGAGGGTAGTGCCCGTCTTACCTGTTGCAACATAAAACACGATAAGGTATGTGCCGCAGATAAGCAGCGCAGCGCCAAGGTCACGCTCCATTACAAGAAGTGCGGCAACGATTATTGCAAATATTGCGGACGGCAGCCAGTCCCATGTGCGTTCTATCACTGTAAAGTGATTTGCCATTATAAATACCAGCGCCACCTTTACAAACTCAGAAGGCTGAAAGCTTATCCCACCTACTATAATCCAGTTTTTAGCGCCACCGTTTTCTTTACCAACTACCAACAGTACGGCCAATATACCTATGCTGAGTATCATTAGAGGTATATTAATACTGCGGAAAAACCTTTTTGCTCTCATCAGCAGTGTGCACATTACCATGCATACCATACCTATGCAGAACCATACAAGCTGCTTTATCGCAATATCGGGAGAAAGCCTGTATTGCACTATCATGCCTATTGCAGCAAGAAGGTTTGCTATTACAAGGATAAACCTGTCCGCGTAGCGGGATATCCACTGCATCACAATGTACTGGATAAGCAGTACCGCAACAAGGCCTATGCCAAATGCCAGCGACATAAGATCAAAGCTCTCATCTCTAAGGGATAAAAGAGCAAAGGCAGAAAGTTCGAATATCATTACGATACCAAGAAGCCCTGCGGCGCTGAGCTGACGTACTCTATTCATGCTCCGCCTCCTCCCTGAAGGAAGTACGCTTTACCCTGTAATAAAACTTGACCCTTCCAAGCTGCACAAGATCTCCGTCCAGAAGCTCCTCCAGGCGGTTTGTCATCTGTTCACCGTTTATTTTGATGCGCGCCAAGCCCTTGCGTTTTATAAATACATCTCCGCGTTTTTCGAAGATAATTGCGTGCTTGCGCTTTACGGATTTGTCGTCAATGCATATATCACATTTCCTGCTGCGGCCGATAAGGTTTGTTTTAACCAGAATAAAGCCGTTTTCGTTGGTATCATACGGGGGCAGGAATTCGATATGTTTGGCATATCCCTTCTCTATCCAATCCTTTACCCGGCGCAGTTCGTTGTATTCATTTATGGAGTGATAAACTATGCGTATCAATATGTATATGATTGCAGCGACAAAGAAGTATCGCATTACCGACACTGTCAGTGAATATATATCGGCCCGCATATACCTTCGCCTCCTGTTCAGATTAGTCCTTTATAATTATATCATAGATTTAATAAAAAACTGTGACCACATTATCAACTTTACATATTCATTCCAATCTTCTCAAATTTAAACAATATAAAACACAAAAGGCTGCTTGATGCAGCCTTTTTAGGATATATCGTTTGATTTTAAGAAAGCAGAGGGGATTTCAGGAGCATATTCTTGGTGCGCTGCAGATGGGTGCGAAGTATGGCGGTAGCAAGTTCCATGTCTTTGCTTTCGCATGCATTGATAAACTGAGCATGGTCATCCAAAGAATAGAGCTCATCCTTATTATCTTCACCGTAGAAAGGAGTAATGTACCTGTCTACGTTGGCGTGCATCTGGTCTATCAAGGAAAGAAGCACGGGATTATCACATGGGCTATACAGGGCAAAATGAAGCTCAAGGTTAAGTTCTGCACCTTTAACGTGATCGGTTTCCTTAGAAAATGAATCCAGTAGAGTCCTTGCTTTGGCAATATCGTCCTCGGTAATATTGGGCATAGCCAAACGAAGAGCGCCTACCTCCAGCAAAATGCGGGTATCCATAACGTTTGCAAGCTCCTTGCGTGAAAGCTTGGTTACCACAGCGCCGCGGTTGGGATATATGCGAACCAGACCCTGAGCCTCAAGCTGACGGAAAGCCTCGCGAACGGGAATATGGCTTACGCTGAGGGCTGCGGATATCTCATCCTGCCTGAGGGGCATATCGCCGGGAAGCTCGCCGCGAATAATGGCCGTTCTGATTACTTGGAAAACCCAATCTCTTGCCGCCATGGAACGTGGCTGCATTTCTTCTGCTATCTTTTTAAGATCCATAGTTACCGTCACTTTCTTTTGTGTATTTTGGAATTATTTATTCTATACAATATAACATATACTTGTACTTTTATTTTACCTAAAAAGACACTTTAGTCAACCCATTTTGATACAGTATAAATACATTATTCGACAAGATTTATAATTATCACTTTATTCTCTGCCAATATACTAAACTCCTGTGTCGGCAGGCCGTATACTTTTTTTTCGCCTATTGTCATGGATTCATGATGGACGCTAACGTAATAGCTGTAGGTTTTTCCGACTGTTACGGAGCTGTCTGTGAATTCAATGTGTCCCTCTGTTCCGTTCCATGTTTTCAAGGTGCGCTCCTTCCCCCTGTCATCTTTACGATGCAGCGAATATACGCCAAAATCATCGGGGCAGTCAAAAGATATCCTGATATTGCCGCCGTATTCTGCAAGGGTAAAGTTTTGAGCCGTCGCCGGTATTGCCCAATAGCTGGTGGTTGTTCCGGGGGCTGTATCTAAGGTAAACAGTTCTGTAATTCTACTGTCTTCGGGAGTATATACATTTGCAAGCGCCACCTTGTGCAGAACTTTTAAAGAATATGCATCAAGGCTGTATTCACTTACGCCTTCAGGTTTATTAAAATCTTCCCCGTATCCTTCGGGATAAAGATAACTGTACAGCTTATACAGTATCATCGCAGGATAAGTGCCGCCTGTAGCCTGCGCCGGCAATGTACCCAGATTGTCATTATCGTATCCCATCCATACCACAGCAGTATATTCCGGAGTATAGCTTGCCATCCATGCGTCCCGATTGCCCGTTGCAGTACCCACTGTGCCTGTTTTGCCTGCAATGGGTATGCTGAGCGTATTCAGCCTGTGTCCTGTACCCTCAGAAACGACACTTTTAAGCATGCTGGTAAGTATGTATGCATTTTCCTCACTCAGTACCCTTTTGTGTTCGGGATTATACTCGTACAGTATTTCCCCTTCTGAATCGGTTATATAGCGGATTACAGAGGGAGTATTGTACTCACCTCCGGCGGCAAAGCAGGAATATGCCCCTGCTATATGCAACGGAGAAACGCCATAGGTAAAGCCGCCAAGGGCAAGAGCAAGGCTGTTATCCTTGCTGTCAAATTCTATTCCGCAGGCTGAAGCAAATCCCTTAGCTCTATTTACCCCCACTTCGGAAAGAACTTTTACCGCTGGAACATTTAGGGATTTGGATACGGCTTCCCGCATGGTTACCCATCCATAGTATTTGCTGCCAAAGTTTGACGGAGTATATTCGGCAAAGGCCGTTTCCTCGTCCAATATCATATCTGCCGCAGTATATCCCAGATACTCAAAAGCCGGAGCATAGGATATTATGGGCTTAATTACGGAACCGGGCTGTCTGCGTATATCAATGGCTCTGTTAAAGCCCATACTTCCGGTGTGTTCTCTGCCCCCAATCATGGAAACTATAAGACCAGTATGTGGGTTTTGAATTATAAGTGCCCCTTCTGCTTCCTGTGTGGGAAACAGCGAGTCATCAGCAAAAATCTCTTCACAATACAGCTGCAGCTCGGTATTTAATCCCGAATACACATGATATCCGCCTCTGAGCAGCTCATCCACGGTTATTTCAAGCACCTCAGCGGCACTGCGTATTACAGCATCCGTATAATATCCGGAATATTCTTCTATCTGTCCATGTTGTATTTTCGGCCTTTCGGCTGAGGCCTGGATCATTTCATCTTCAGAAATATACCCATATCTATTCATTAAAGATAATACGGTGTTGCGTCTGCTTATTGATGCCTCATAATCCAGATGGGGTGCATAACTGCCTGGAGATTTTAATATCCCGGCAAGCATGGCGCTTTGGGAAAGCGACAGCTCTGCAGCATGTACGCCAAAATAGCCCATTGCAGCTGCCTCCACGCCGTAATACCCACCACCAAAGTATACGTAGTTAAGATACATTTCAAGTATGTCCTGCTTTGTGCATCGGCGTTCCATTTGATAGGCCAGTACAGCTTCCTCCGCCTTTCGGGATATGGTTTTTTCGGAGGACAGATGGCTCAGCTTTATAAGCTGCTGGCTTATTGTAGAGGCTCCCTGAACATATCCGCCCGCCTTTATATCTGCTATTATGGCACCGGCTATTCTTATTATATCTACCCCTTCATGCTCGTAAAACCTTGCGTCCTCTGCTGATATGAAGGCATGCAGCAGATGCTTGGGCAGCATATCTGAACTTACCCATGTTCTGTCCTCTGCTCCGTGCAGGCGAACAATTTCATTTCCTTCATCATCATACAAAACAGATGACCTGTCACAGCCTGTTATCCTTTGCAGGTCAAAATTCCTCCAGCTATCTGCCCCAATTATTCCCACCGCAAAGAAAAGCATAAAAAATACTGCCGCAAGCGCAAACACGAGCAGCAGTATTCTGGATCTTCTCAGTTTCATTGCCCTATGCCTCCACTATCACTTAAATATCAATAATGATAGTATCGCCATAATCTGCGGCAATTAACATTATAACGAATATTAATTTTAAAGCTTATCAGCAGCAGAAGCACACCGGAAAACCGAATGAGCTGCAGCACATGGCGCTGGTCAGCATTGCGCAGGGACCTCCGCAGTTATATACGCCGTAATTCCCCGTTCTGCGGGTATATGCCCCGCCGGTTCCACGGATGGAATTATATGCTGCGGCGTATTCCAGATTGCCGGGATTCTGCTGATAGGCTATTGTAAGATACTCACGGGCCTTGTCATACCATCCCTGGCGCAGATAAATTATGCCGTACAAATAGTACCATTCCGCATTGCGGGTGGATATTGCATCCAGAACGGCTTTCGCCGCCTGGAGGTTGCCCTGATTAATAAATGAACGGGCCCGTCCGAATTCTGCTGAATTCGGACCGGAATAGGCGCTTCCTGAGCCGGTATATCCGCCATAGGAGCTGTAGCTGCCCTGTCCGTCACGGCTGGCGTGGGCAGATGAGGAGGTGGCCTTTTTTGTAAGCATTTCGTATGCCTCGTTGACCTCCACCAGCTTTTCGTTGGCAAGTTCCTTCAGGTCAGAGTCAATATACTTATCCGGATGGTATTTTTTTACCAGCTTAAGATAAGCCGCTCTGATTTCTTCCTGAGAAGCTCCTTCGCTAATTCCAAGCACTTTATAGGGATTTATCATTATTTCCTCCAAGCACCTCTGAATTTTTCAGCGGACATCCGTCTTTAATAATGTTATCCAGCAGGCTTTCGTGAGCCTTTATGTACAGCAGTTCATATGCGTTTATTGCTTCATTGAGGGAACAGTTCAGTAAAAATTCTGCCCTGTCTTTATCTGCACCCGAAGCAAGAAAGGGATTATAGCTTCCTTTTTTTGCATCCTTTTCCCGGTCTTCCCATGCGTCTACAAGATATACCCATCTTCCAAGATGATAAAGCATGTGCCCGAGGGCAAGGCGGTTTTGTGATGACTCAACAGGGGCTGTAAGGGCTACGTTTTTCATCATGCGGGCAAAGGCATCGGCAGGGGCGTCAAGTTCCGGAGCGTTTGCCTGTTCAAGGTCGGACAGTTCCCTTATCCCTTCATGTATGGCTTTGTACAGCTGCGGGCTGCGCTCCCGTGCTTTTTGAAACGCCCTTTTCATTGCGGCCTTTCCCGCTGCCGCACCGGGGTTTTTATCATCACGCCAATTATCATCCAGCTTGCAGTATGCCAGGATAATATCAGCATCTGCGGCAAAGAGTATGTATTCATCCTGAACGGCTGCCATTCGTGCTCGTGAAAGGGGCTTATATGCACAACGGCACTTGCACGTGTTTTCCACGCCCGCAAGACCGGTAAGCAGCAGCGCAATAAAAGCACAATCATAGCTTAGTGCTATTTTCATGGGTTCGCCGAATTCCTGCCCAATGCATTTGCACAGACCGCAGTAATAAGCGCGATATTCATTATATTCTCTGAATCTAAGCTCGTCCTTATTGGGCTGAATATATCCGAACATTGCTTTCCTCTGCCTTTCTTGTGATATTGTACCATCATTTGTCGTCATCTCCAAATACTATTTGCAGCAGAATACTGCTTCAGTTTGAAATAATTGAAAAAATATAAAGAAAATCCTCCGAATGTCCTTCGGAGGATTGTTTTGCAATTTTTTTATTTATTGAACAGCTCTGCCAAGAAGCCTGTTACGCTGCCGATAAACTTGGTTACCTTATCGGTCACCGTAGATATTGTATCGTTTACCTTCTGCTTGGCAGTTACAGCCTTTTCTACGGTCTGCGTAATGGAAAGCAGCTTTTCTTTTAATTCTGCCACGTCCAGCTTTTCCATCTGACGACACAGCTTAAGTATCTGGTCTATCTGTGCATCGGTTACCTGTACGTTGTACTGTTCGGCCAGCTTTTTGATCTCATTTTTAACATCGGAATCTGACATTGTTTCGGTTATGTCCAGTATTCCCTTCAGCTCGTTGATAAGGGCTGCAGCTTCTTCGCTGCCGATATACTCTGCAAGCTGACCTGTAAGTATAAGCTCCTCAGCGCCGACAGACTTTGCAAGGTTTGAAAGGGACTGTCCGGTAATGTCTTCATACGCCTTATATACGCCGGTAAGTGCAGCGGTGCCGGATACAGCAAAGGGAGCGGACACTATTACCTTAGCATCGGTTATACCTGCGGTGGTAAGCGCATTAACGTACATCTGCTCTGTGCACCAGTTGATGTTGTTTGTGCTGATGGAAAGACCTGAGCCTTCTTCAAGGAGAGTGATGTATACGCAGGACAGAGCTACGCTGCCTATCTTTTTGTCATCAACCAATCCTTCAAGGTATTCCCTCTCGTCCGCATTGGTTACAATGATCTCTTCAACGCTGCCGCGTTCAATGCCAAAGTCCTTGTATACTGCGGCAACCTGCTCCTGATCCAGGTTTGCTCCTATTACAGCACGGGCTTCTCCTGTCTCATATGCAAATGCACTGCCCATGGAACATATACAAGCAGCGAGCAAAATAAATGCAAAAATGCGTTTCATTTAAAGTGAGTGCCTCCGTTTGTTATTTAACGTGTGTAATTATAGCATGGCAAAGATAATATTTCATTAACTGGCTGTAAATAATGGGCGGAATTATTTGTTTTCCTGTGCTTCCCGCTTTTGTATTATTTTGCCAAGCACAATATAAACAATCACAGAAATTATAACTATAGCCGCGTTTATCAGCAATGAGACAATGAGCTGTGTATACCACGGAGCGCTCATAGTTTCATAAAATTTGGGATATTTTTTGTAGTGGGAGTAAGCAGCTATGCTTTTCCCAACAGCCATTCCAAGCTCAGTAAATATAAAAGCCTTGATAAACCCTCTTGCCTTTTTCATAACCTGATTCCTCCATAATTTTAACAAAGCTTTTATCTGAGATGTATTCCGAATTTATGGGATTATATTTTATTACAACCATGAACATCCCATGCCATGCGCAGAAAATCATTGCAACGCAAAACAAAAAACTTCCACTCTTCCCCGTTATTCATCCTTATAACTGCAATGGGCAGAATAAGAAAGCTTTCTTTGTGTATGCACTCCACATCTTTAAAGTTAAGCTCAAGGTTTCTGATCTGTGGAGGGACTGTTATTTTTCCTGTGCGGAATGTGATCTTTTCATCGTCAATATAAAGTTCCCCTCCCAGCAGACCGTTTTTGCACAGACTGGCCGCGTATACCCTTTTCATATCAAAACCTCCGGCTTGATTATCATTCTTACTCTGATAACAGCTGTTTTTTTGTCTTTATTGTGGCGGCATATGCGCTGTTGCACAGGCCAAGTATCGCTGATGCTATGAACAGCAGCTCTATGCCCATGGACTGCCATATCCAGCCGCCAAACAGCGCAATGAATATGGTTATAACATGGTTTATAGATACGCCTGTGGATATGGTGGCTTTTACCTCATCTGCATTGTCCGACAGATCCTTAACATACAGGTTTGATGCCATGGACGCCAGTGAAATTACAGAATCCAGCACATAGTTTATGCAGCATATTATAAATGCTGTTTTCATGGAAAACAGATGGTGAGCAAATCCGTAGAAGAAGCAAACTACCACGAGTATCAGTGTATCCGCAACCATTACCGCCTTGTATCCTACCCTGTCGATTATTCTGCCGACAATAGGCGATGCAAAGAAGCACGCAACGGCTGAGATGGCAAAGAGCAAGCTGATAGTAGCCGCATTGGCACCGTAAAAGAGGATAAGCACGTATGGACCAAAGGTTAAGAATACCTGCTTGCGCGCTCCATAGAACATTTCCAGCATATAATACTTGGTGTATTTCTTATGTAAATAGAATCTGCGCTTATGCTTGTCCGTTTCGCTTTTGCCGCTCAGCTTAAAGGAAAACACCATGCTAATGGCTGCAAGCACTGCTGCAAGGCCAAAGAAAGCATTATAGGGCTGTTTGCCCACCAATAATGAGAACGCCAGAACTATAAGCATATATCCCGCCAGCGTACCTATCTGATATGTTGCGTTTTGCGCACCCAGGGCGGCACCTCCGCAGTCCGGCTTTGCGTAATTTAAAGACAGGGTGTTTTTCATGCCAAGCTGTATATGCTCACCAAATGAATATACGCATATGGCAAGTGTGGCAAGCACCTTTGTAGGGGGCAGTACTGCATGCATCGCCATGCCTGCAAGCATAATAACAGCACCCGCCTTATAAAGCGACTCCGCAGACAGCATATAAAAAGCAGCCAGCACAAATATCAGAAGAATACCGGGCAGCTCGCGGAAAAATTCCGTAATCCCCCTGTCCATCTCACCCATTCCCACCACTTCCGCAAGGAAGTTATCCAACATACCCTTGTACAGGCCGAATGACAGGCCTGTAATAAGGATAGATATAAGGAACACTTTATATTTTGAGTCCTCGGCGAATGCGTTTTTCAGTTTAAACAGCAGGTTTTTCATACTATTTCTCTCTTACTTCAATTTGTCCCGGTGTGCAAGCATGCACACCGGGATTTTGTGTTGTTCGTCCGGCTTTAGAAAATCTGTCCGGGAAGCTTAAGTTTTTCCTTGGGTGCAAAAGCCTTGTCGAATTCCTTGGCCTCTGCTTCATTGACAAGATAACCCTTGGGTGGTGTATACTCTCCGGTTATTCCATCAAGATATCCGGGAATGAGCTCTTTGCAAAGGAAGAAAGAGGCATCTGCATCTTCCGGCAAACCGTGATAGCGTATGCCGTATTTGCTTGCATAGGTAAAGCCGCTTTTTCCGTAAAAGTCTATATTACCTTCAAAGCAAAGTGCTCCGCACCCCAGCTTTGATGCTTTATCCAAGGAATAGTCCAGCAGTATTTTTCCATAGCCTTGTCTTTTTAGTTCGTTAGCGATACATATAGGCCCCATTGTCATTATGGGGATTTCCCTACCGTCATCAGCATTTATATATGCTCTCATGAACATATTCTGGCCTATGATCTTGCCGTCTTTTTCCATAACAAAGTCAAGCTCGGGCACGAAGTCAGGGTCATCTCTGAGCTGATTTATCACATAGTGCTCAAGACAACCGGGACGGTATACGTTCCAGAAACTTTCCCTTACAAGCGTTTCCACGTCACGGTATTCTTCTTTTCTTTCCAAACGAATCACATAGTCATTTTTATTCATTGTTTTTTTCCTCCTGATGATTGTTGACTGCAATGCTGGGAGGTTTGTGTGAGAATGTATTTACGCAAACCTCCCGCTTACGCTACACTCTCCGTTGCTTTGCTGATTTTTCTCAAAAAGCAATTCTCCTAAATAAAAATTTATTTATTATCACGCCTTGCAGCGGGATAATCCGGTAATATAGTTTACTGCCTGACAAGAATATCTTAGTTAAAGCTTTTTACCCAAGTCAAAAGAGATCCATGATGAGTATTTTCTCTAACAGTTCCCAGCATATAAGCAGTCACAGGGCCGTTTTTACGCATCTTGTCAAGTATGGCCTCCTGAAGTTCTTCTACGGACATATCCTCATAAGGCTTATTAAGATTTGCGGATATCGGCTCTACGGGATGTTCTTCCTCATTTGCCGGGGCAGGCTCCGCCTTGGGCGCTTCGGGTCTTACCGGCACGTCCTTCTTAGGTTCATCCGCGGCTTTTATCGGTTCTGCTTTTGCTTCCTTTTCAACAACCTTTACAGTTTCCGGTGCTTTCTTTATTTCGATTGACTTAATGGGAGCAAAGGTTTCGTTATAAAGCTCTGCGGGAAGCCATATCTCGCCGGAGTTTGCCTGTACACGAACATTGATGCGTCCGCCGGATGCAGATACCCTTTCTCCGGTAAGCGCGCCCACATACTCCGCTGAACTTCCGCATGCAAGGTTCATGCAAATATCATTGTCTGCATTGTTGACAGTGACAATGACTTGCTTTCCGTTCATAATTCTTGCGTAAGCATAGTGTGTGGTCTGAAGCTCAAGCTCCTTGTATTCTCCATAGCAGAGCGCAGGCGTATTACGGCGGATCTTTCCCAACGCTGCTATCAGCTTGGTATAAGGATTTGTATTGATGGCATCCTTATAATTCTCATAGTTCAGCGCAGGCCTTAAGGGGTCGTCCGAAGAGCGCTCTTTCTTTCCCTCAATGCCAAACTCCGAGCCGTAGTAAAGTGACGGAATGCCCGGCAGTGTGTAAAGCATAACGTGAACAGGAACAAAGTGAGCCTTATTGCTAAGCTTTGTATAAATACGCTCCACATCATGGTTATCTACAAAGCTGTACAGCTTAAGGCTGCTTCCCGCCATGTCATTTACATATTTGATGGTGTGGGCCACCTCAAAATAGTTATGGTCATTATGGGCGGAATACAGCGCCTTGTGCAGCATATAGTTGGTCACGGAGTGAAGGGTTTCATTGTTTGCCCAGCGGGAATAGTTTCCGTGTATGACCTCGCCCATCAGCCAGAAGTCAGCCTTAACTTCATTAGCCACGCGGCGAAGCGCCTTCATGTAGTCAAAATCCAGCACGTCCGCAGCATCCAGACGAATGCCGTCGATGTCAAACTCGCTTACCCAGAAGCGTATAACATTACAGATATAGTCTATTACGGCGGGATTGCGCTGGTTCAGCTTTACCAACAGGTCGTACCCTCCCCAGTTTTGATATGAAAAGCCGTCGTTATAGGAGTTGTTGCCCCAGAAGTTTACATTGCAGTACCAGTCTTTATACTGTGAATTTTCCTTGTTCTGCTTTATATCCCGAAATGCGAAGAAATCTCGGCCGGTGTGATTGAATACGCCATCCAGAATTACTCTTATGCCCTGTTTATGGCATTCAGCAACAAATTTTGTTAAATCCTCATTTGTTCCCAGCCTGCTGTCCAGTTTTTTGTAATCGGTGGTTTCATAACCATGGCCAACGGATTCAAAGAGAGGGCCAATGTAAATAGCGTTGCAGCCTATCTCCTTTACATGGGATATCCAGGGGATTAATGTATTTAAGCGATGGATCGGTTCTCCATAGGGGTTCTGCTTAGGCGCGCCCGTAAGACCCAAGGGATAAATGTGATAAAAAACCGCTTCATCGTACCATGCCATCCGGTATTCCTCCGTTGATGTAAAGATTAATTGAATTATTTATGCTTTGTTGCCACAGTATGGGCAATATTCTCCGTCGGACCATCTTACTTTACCGCAGTGCCCGCATCTGCTTCTGCCGAATATCTTATACACTCCACATATGAAAAGCAGCACAATGCAGACAAGGGATATATGGGCTTCTACAGTGATATTGTAGTCATTATCAAATATCTTCAGCCCCATAACGCCCCAGTCGATCACAAATACGGCTAAGGCTATGCCAAATATCCATGACATTGCTTTTTTCATAAGGTGACCCTCCAAAGGTAAATCACTTAGTAAGCAGCGCCACCGTCTCCACATGATGTGTATGCGGAAACATATCCACAGGCTGAGCCTTAACAAGGGTATATCCTCTGTCCGCCAGTATGCGGCAGTCCCTAGCCATGGTTGCGGGATTGCAGGAAACGTATACGATGCGCTGAACTCCGCTGTCCGCAAGGGCGTCAAGTGCGGTCTTTTCGCAGCCCTTTCTGGGAGGATCTATTACCGCCGCGTCAAGGTGCAGCCCTTCGGATACCAGCATAGGCAGTACGGATTCTGCGGTATCGCAGATAAAGTCCACATTGGATATACCGTTATTCTTTGCGTTTACCTTGGCATCCGCAATGGCGGCAGGTACACATTCAATGCCGGTGACATGGTCAGCGTGTTCTGCCAGCATGAGGGTAATAGTGCCTATGCCGCAGTATACGTCCGCTACCCGTTCGCCGCCTTTGAGGCTCAAAAACTCCAGTGCTTTTGAATACAGTACTTCTGTCTGCACAGGATTCACCTGCAGGAAGGATGCCATTGACGCGCTGAAAGAATGACCTGCAATGGTGGTATTCAGCCTGTCGCTGCCCCACAGGGCAATGAATTTATCCCCAAGGATAACATTGGTATCCTTGGAGTTTACGTTGTGTACTACGCCTGTAAGGTTTGGAATTTTATGCCTGAGCAGCTCCACAAGTGCGTCGCTGTGCGGAAGCTTTCCTGAGGTTACAACCAGCGCCAGCACACCATCCGCAGATGTTCTCGCCATGGCGTGACGAAGTATACCTTTATGGGTTGTTTCATCATAGACGGGAATGGAATACATATTTGCCCACTCTGCAACGGCAGCAGTTACCGCCATAACAGCGGATGACTGTATAGCGCAATCTTCAATAGGAACTATCCTGTGGCTGCGCTGAGCAAAGAACCCGGGGACAACCTTGAAATTTTCGTCATATCCCATGGGAAAGCTGCCCTTGTTGCGATAGCGCTCGGGCTCACCCATGCCAATACAGGGTAAAACCACAGGGCTATCAAACTTGCCAAGGCGAATGAGCGCATCCTGCACTTGCCTGGTCTTTGCCTCAAGCTGGGCGTGATATGCAAGGTGCCGTAATGTGCAGCCGCCGCAGCGAGGATATACAGGACAGGTGTTTTCCGTACGCTCGGCTGATTTTTCCAGTATTTCTGTGAGCTTTGCAACGGCATAGCCGGAGGTAACCTTAATAACATGGGCACGTATTTTCTCCCCCGCCAATGCATAGGGCACAAATACGGTATACCCATCTATGCGGCCTATTCCCTGGCCCTCTGAGCTGAGGGCAGTTATGGTCAGCTCTATATCGTCGTTTTTCTCTACCGGTGGTCTAAGATTCATTTCAGCTTTACGTTCTCCTCGCCAAGCATTTCTTTCATTATGTCCATAACTGCGTCAGAGGGATTGATAAACAGCTCTCTTGGTGCCTGCATGCTCTTTCTGGTAACTGCATCCACCATAATAACCGGAAGGTTGCCCGGGAACCGTGAAAGAACAGTCTTTACTCTGTCAAACAGCCTTGTATCCCCCATGTTGAGCCTGAGATACAGCTTGCCTGCTGCGGCTGAGGCTTTTTCCAGCGGCATTATGTCGTCCACAAGTATGGTATTGTTCTGGTCTTCCCGCATATTCAGCTTGCCGGAAACCGTGACCTTGCTGTCCACCATAAGCCTGCTTGTACAGCGGGTGTATACAGATGGGAACGCTGCAAGCTCCACGCTTCCTGTAAGGTCTTCAATTACCGCATACGCCATAAGGCCGTTGCCGCTTTTTACAGGCTTGGTGCGCACAGAGGTAATTATGCCGCCAAGGCGTACTTTTTGATTGTCCATGTATTTGCCTGTGCCGTCCGCTGCGGAAAGCTCGGCACAGGATGCAAGCGATTTAAGCTCTTCGCTGTATTCGCTAAGTGGATGGCCGCTGATGTATATACCCATTACCTCACGCTCCATATAGAGCAGTGTATTGCGGTCATATTCATCTATATCCGGAAGAGGTATTGCGGTGTCCTGTGCTATTTCGTCCGCCCCCGCCATATCAAACAGGGAAAGCTGGCCTGTAGCACGCTGTTTTCTGTCATTGCCCGCGGAGGTCATTGCCTGGTCATATATGGACATAAGCTGAGAGCGCTTTACTCCCATACTGTCAAAGCAGCCGGCCTTTATAAGACCTTCAACGATGCGCTTGTTAAGAGTTTCGCCCCTGCGCAGGAAATCGTTAAAGTCACGGAATGGGCCATTGAGTTCGCGTTCCCGTGCAATTTGCTCGGTTACGGTTTCGCTTACGTTCTTTATGGCTGCAAAGCCAAAGCGAATACTGCCCTTCTCCACCGAGAATTTTGCCCGGCTCTTATTGATATCCGGAGGATAAACTTCTATGCCACGCTGACGGCAGTAGTTTACGTATTCGGATATTTTGCCCATATCCTTGCCGATAAAGCTGTTGAGCAGCGCCGTCATAAACTCAACAGGGTAATACTCTTTCAGATATGCGGTACGATAAGCAAGCACCGCGTATGCTGCCGCATGGGATTTATTAAATGCATAGGATGCAAAGTCCATCATCTCGTCGAATATTTTATTGGCGATATCCCTGCTTACGCCGTTGCGTACAGCGCCGGGAACCTTTACCACTCCATCTTCAATGATGCCATCGATAAAGTACTCCCGCTCCTTTGCCATTACATCATGCTTTTTCTTGGACATGGCGCGGCGCACAAGGTCACTTCGTCCCCAGGAATAGCCTGCAAGGTCGCGTACGATCTGCATTACCTGTTCCTGATATACCATACAGCCGTAAGTCTTGCTGAGTATTGGGCGGAGCTTTTCATGGACGTATTTTACATTGTTTCGGTCATTCTTTCCGGCAATATATCGGGGTATCTGTTCCATTGGGCCGGGACGGAAAAGGGAAATTCCCGCAATGATATCTTCAAAGCAGTCAGGATTAAGCTGCATCATAAACTGACGCATGCCCATGGATTCCAGCTGGAATACGCCATCGGTATCGCCTTCGGCTATCATCTTGTATACCGCGGGATCGTCATTGCTCATTCGCTCAAGATCCGGCACTTCTCTTCCGTCCTGACGGATATAGTCAAGAGTATCCCTTATTACGGTAAGGTTTCTAAGGCCCAAAAAGTCCATCTTGAGCAGGCCCAGCTCCTCAACAGTATCCTTGGGAAACTGTGTGGTTATTGCGTCTTCATTTCGCTGCAGGGGAACGTGCTCTACAGTTGGCTGGGCACATATAACCACGCCTGCCGCATGGGTGGAGGCGTGGCGTGGCAAGCCTTCCAGCTTAAGGGAAAGGTCAATAAGCTTTTTAACGCTGTCGTCGCTGTCATACAGCGCCTTAAGCTCCGCAGAAAGCTCCAATGCCTTTGTAAGGGTCATGCCGAGGGCATTGGGTATGAGCTTTGCTATCCTGTCTACATCTGCATAGGGCATATCCAGCGCGCGGCCCACGTCACGAACCGCAAGACGGGCGGCCATGGATCCAAAGGTGATTATCTGGCAAACATGGTCTGCGCCGTATTTGCGCACAACATAGTCAATAACCTCCTGACGACGCTCTATGCAAAAGTCAATATCAAAGTCCGGCATTGAGATCCGCTCGGGGTTAAGGAAACGCTCAAATATCAGGTCGTATTTTATGGGATCCGTATCCGTAATACCCATGGAGTACGCAGCAAGGCTGCCTGCGCCGCTGCCTCGGCCCGGGCCTACGAATATTCCGTTTTCATGGGCAAAGTTTACAAAATCCCAAACGATGAGGAAGTAATCAACAAACCCCATCTGGTTGATTACGCTTATCTCGTATTCAAGTCTTTCCTTTACCTCGTCCGATGCGTCAGGCATCTTTCTGGCAAGGCCCTTGCGGCATATCTCAGTAAGGTATTCAAGGTTAGTAAGACCGTCAGGAGCGGTAAATCCGGGAAGGTGCTGCTCGTGGAAGGTTATATCAACATTGCACTTATCAGCTATCTCTGCTGTGTTTGCAATAGCCTCGGGATATTGCGGCAGCGCAAGGCGCATCTCGTCTTCGGATTTCAGATAAAACTCATCCGCAGACATTTTCATTCGGTTTTCATCTGTTACCACTCTGTTGGTCTGTATGCAGAGCAGTACATCCTGAGACTCGGCGTCTTCCTTTTTTACATAGTGTATGTCGTTGGTTGCAACTGTCTTTATGTTCAGTTCTGCTGCTATTTTAGCCAGCTGAGGCAGTATTTCTTTTTGCTCAGGCAGTCCGTGATCCTGCAGTTCAATGTAAAAGTCGTCACCGAATATACCCTTCAGCCTGTTTGCAAGGGCAACAGCATCATCATATCGCCTTTCCAGCAGCAGCTGCGGTATATCGCCCGCAAGGCAGGCAGAAAGACAAACAAGCCCCTCGTGATGCTGCTCAAGCAGTTCATAGTCTATTCGGGGCCTGTAATAGAATCCGTCCAGAAAGGCAATGCTGGACAGCTTCATGAGGTTTTTATAACCTGTAATGTTTTTGGATATAAGTATAAGATGGGCGTTTTCCCTTATGCCGCTCTTTTCAAGGTGATTAGGTGCCACATATGCTTCCATGCCAAGCAGCGGCTTGATTCCCGCCTTTTTACATTCCTTGTAGAAATCTATAACGCCATACATAGCCCCATGGTCGGTTATGGCAAGAGCTTCCATGCCCAGTTCCTTTGCACGGGAAACAAGGTCTGTTATTCTTGCCGCACCGTCCAGAAGGCTGTATTGGGTATGTACATGCAGATGGGTAAAGGCGCTCATTTATAGATTTCCCCCGTCCTGATCCTTTATCTCCTGAGCTATAACGGACAATTTTGCAAGCCTGTGGTTAAATCCGGACTTGCTTATTCCTGCAATTTCCGCTATCTCGGCAAGCGTAGCCTCAGGATTGTTTATACGTATCTCCGCCGCCTCCCGAAGCTTGTGGGGCAGGCTTTCCAGCCCACGGTTTACGCGAATCGTTTCTATATCCAGCAGCTGCTGTGCCGCTGCGGCCGCAGCCTTGTTCATGTTTGCGTCTTCAAAGTTCTGCTGGCGGTTAATATAGTTGTTTACGCTGCGTAGCACACGAGCATCTTCAAAGGCGATCGTGCTGTTCATGGCGCCGATGAGAGTTATAAAATCGGATACCATTTCGCCGTCTTTTATGTAAACGATAAAGCTGGTCTTTCTCGGAAAATATTTTGCCGTTATGCCAAGGCTCGCCATGATATCACACAGTTCATATGCAAAACGTTCATATTTGCATACAAGCTCCAAATGGTATCCCTTATTGGGGTCGTTTACAGACCCTGCGCCAAGGAATACCCCCCTGAGAAAGCACCGTGCTTTTTCCTGAGTATCCGTAAGCTTTTCCGGAATATGGCCCAGTTCAAGCTCTTCATCACCTTCCACGGCATAGCCCGCATCACGCAATAACTCCATGACACCGCCGCCGGACAGGTTTACCACGGTATTAACGGCATTTAATCTTTCTTTTTCGCTTATGGAAACCACCGCATCTGCGGCATACAGCTCCTTGCCAAGCCGTGCTGTAAGGGCAGCAACGTTGCTGTTTTCGGTTACGTATTTTAGCCCTACGCCGCTGCGGCCCAGAGTCATAGAGCCGGCCGCATGTGTAACACCACATAACAGCGAGCGCTTTTCTTCTTTATTTGTCAGCTTGCAGCTGTTAACAAGTTCGTCCTTGGTTATGGATGAAAAGGACAAATATTTCAGCTCCTTTCGCCGATTCTCTCTTTGATATCACCGCCCTCGGTAACAATATCCCTGTGGGTAATAGTTGTGTGATATCTATCCTTCATACGTTTATACAGCGCTTCTGCAGCACAAACAGATCGATGTCTGCCGCCTGTACAGCCAAAAGCAACCACGAGCCTGCGTTTATCCTGCTCAATAAATTTCGGTATCAGACGAACAAGCATATTTTCTATGGTGTCCATCAGCGAAACCACTGTTTCGTCAGCCATTACATAGTCATAGACAGGCTTGTCCTTACCGCATAGATACCTAAGCTCCTTATCGTAAAAGGGATTAGGGGAAAAACGCATATCCATTACAACATCCGCTTCAAAAGGCACACCCCGTTTATAGCCAAAGCTCATTATATTAAGGATGAAATTTGAGCCGCACAGCCCAAGCTCTTTTTCAATTGCCGAGCCTAGCTCAAGAGGCCGCATGTTTGTCGTGTCGATTATGACGCTGGCTCTGTCCCTGAGGCTGGCAAGCCGTTCCCGCTCAATCCGAATACCCGTGCGCACATCTTCCGACAGGGGATGCCTTCTGCGTGTTTCGTTATATCTGCGCTCCAGCATCTGATCTGTGCAGTCCAGAAAAACTATACGGTAATCCATTCCCGATTCTTCCAGCTCCATGAGCGTCTTGTTCGGATTGCTGTTGAGCAAGGTTTCACGGCTATCTATGACCACTGCCGCTTTTTCCACAGGTGGCATTGCCCTGCTGCATAGTTCAACAAAACCTCGGCACATTTCGCTGGGCAGATTGTCCACGCAGAAATATCCCGAGTCTTCAAATTTCTTCAATGCCTGAGTTTTTCCGGCCCCAGACATACCGGACAGTATTACAAGCTGCATACGTCTCTTCCGATTATCTTGACTTCAGGCTCCAAATTAACGCCAAAGCGATCATATACCCGATCCTGAACTTCTTTTATAAGGGTACATACATCATCGCAAGTTGCTCCTCCGGTATTGATTACAAAACCTGCGTGCAGAGTACTTACCTCTGCTCCGCCCACCTTGAATCCCTTGAGCCCTGCCTGCTCAATTAAAGCACCTGCATAATGTCCAGTGGGCCGCTTGAATGTGCTTCCGGCGCTGGGATAGTTCAAAGGCTGCTTTATTCTCCTGCTTTCGCAGTATTCCCGTGCGCGTTCCCTTGCACTGCCATCATCGGGGGAAAGGCTGAATTCTGCAGACAGGACTATTGTATTAGGCGCAGAAAATCGGCTGTATCTGTAAGCCATATCCTTATCATCCGGAATGATACACTTTAACTCTCCGGCAGCTATACATTCCACTTTTGTAAGAATGTGCTTTATCTCTCCGCCGTATGCGCCTGCATTCATGGCTACAGCGCCGCCAATTGTGCCCGGGATACCGGTGGCCCACTCCAGGCCCATAAAACCCTTATCCAGCGAATCATTTGCAGCAAGGCATAAAAGGGTTCCGGCAAGTACTTTTTGTGTACATCCATCATACTGTATGCCGGAAAAATCAGGACCTATACGAATAACAAGGCCTTCGATTCCTTTATCACTTATCAGCATATTGCTGCCATTTCCCATCACAACATAGGGAATTCCCAGTTCCTTTGCCGTATCAAGGCCTAATATCAGTTCATCGCTATTTTGCGGCAAAAACAGTAAATCCGCAGGGCCGCCTATTCTGAATGAAGTATAGTCCTTCATTGGTGCGTTCTGTATAAGTTTACACCCATTAAGTCTCTGGGCACACAGTTCCAGTTTCTGTTTCATGGTTCCTCCCATGTATATACTTATGATTATTTTACTTTATTGCGGCGTCTCTTACAAGTTCTGTAAGACGCAAATTCAAATCCTTTTTTGCAGATGCACTTCCACGCATCGCCTCTGCCGCGCTTATCTGCAGCTGCTCCTTGTATGTTTTATATAAAAAACTATTTGGCGCTGCAATGTTATCAAGTTCAATAAAAAGCTGTTCCACTGCCTCATTATCGGCTTTTTGTCGATCTATTTCCGCAATTGCGGGCATAAGACCTATGCTCATCAGTTTCTGCTGGTTTTCACTGCTCAGGCATAAATTAATAAACTCATATACATATGGGAGTTTAGCTTTATCAATATTTTTATTTGCCCCGATCAGCTGAATCAGATCTGAATAATTGCTGCATGAAACTGTTTCAAACGGAAATCCCTTGCCGCTTTGTACCTTATGAAAAAGATCCCCTGCCGCCCTTGCATCCATGAAAGCGGAAACGGCCCTTTCTTCCATAAAGTCCTCGATTGCTTTCACTTCACCGGTAATTCCCCATATGTATGCCTGTACAATATCACCGGCCGCATCAGCTTTGCCGCTTTTTAAAATTACGGATATGCTTTCTGTATCAGTTCCCCTTTCCTGCATAAGGCGCTGATTATGCACAAGCAAGTATCCCGAAGCCGCATAGGGAATACCGTACAGCTCTCCGCCACATTGTCCGGTACCCGCCAGATTCCCTCTCAGCTCCGGAAGTTCTGCTGTCAGTTCGCTTAATTGCTCCGCATATAAATATCCCAGCGGAAAGGAAAACACATCCGGCTGTTCGCCTCTTGCAATACGTTCTTCGTACTCTTCTATTGAGATGCTGTCCACCTCAAGATATACTCCACTGTGTTTTTTTTCGAGTTGCTGGGCCGTCCTGTCTACCCAGCTGCCCAAGCTGCCCTGATATGGCTTGAATCCCACTATGTGCCATACTTCGATAATTCCATGATATCCCTCTATGTTCTGCTCGTTTCTCTGCAGTGTCAGCAGCCTTCGTGACGACATGATATACTGAGGCGAAATTACCATAAATGTTAAAATCAATATCGTCATTACAAATGATGATATAATCTGTTTTTTATTCATAAGCAACGAACCCTCCAAACTATTCTTATGCCTTATAAGCGCAAAAAAGGAGCCCTGATAATATCAGAGCCCCCAGCAAATATTCTGTCCGGAAATCGCTTTGTGCAGATGCCCCCAGCACAAGCGAATAACAATAAAAGTTCGGTTTATTTTTTTGGAGGAAAAACAATGAAGAATGCTGTTTATCCCGGACAGATCGATATATTCGCTTTATAGTATTATAGTAGCACCATATATTGTATTATGCAACAATATTTTTTATTATTTTAACAAATAATCAACTGTTTACACTTTAGTCGCAATTACCGTCAAATACTGGCGTATATTCTGCCGTTGCAGCGCTCATTTCCTGTATAAGCAGGTTTTCCAATCCTAATGAAAATCCATATTCTACAGCTCTTTTATATTCCCTTTTAAGCAGCGGACGATCCAACGGCGGATATTTGCACGCATTGTAAAAAGGTACATACTGGCTCATTAAAGAAATGTTTATTTCCTTTGTAAAGTGCGCCGCGATATAGTCAAGCACGCGCCTTGTCTCATCCACAGAACCCGGCAAAACAAGATGCCTTATAACTATACCCTTTCGTGCCATACCGGCATCATCCAGCGCCAGCAGACCACACTGCCGATACATTTCATCTATTGCCTTGGAAGCATAGTCAAAGTAGTCGGATGCTCCGGAATATTTATTGGAAATTCTGCTGTCCACATATTTAAGATCAGGCAGATATATGTCCACCAGCCCCTCCAGCCGCTTTAATGTTTCAACGGTTTCATATGCATTAGTGTTATACACTATCGGCACCGCAAGACCATCATTGCGTGCACGGACTATGGCCTTAGCTATAACGGGCACAAACGGCGCAGGAGATACAAGATTAATATTATGCGCACCGCGGCTTTCAAGGGTCAGCATAAGCTTTGCAACTTCATCTGCATCATACTGCTTCCCTACAATTCCGTTGCTTATGTCGTGATTCTGACAAAACACACATTTTAGATTACAGCCACAGAAAAATATAGCTCCTGAGCCCCTCTCTCCGCTTATAAAAGGCTCTTCCCACATGTGCAGTGCAGCCTTGGCCACGTATGGCAAAATGGGCGCATTGCAGGCGCCCATATAGTTTGTTCGATCCGTACCGCATTTGCGGGGACACAGCATACATCCGTCAGAAGTCATCTTTTCTCCGTTTTATCTTTTCTTTTTGCCATCGGTCTTTTTGATGCCTATTCCCTTTTTGCTTTTATCCTCAGCAGGATACTGAACTATCTCATAATCGGCATCATATATTTCCTTATCGCCGGCAAGCTCAACATGGGAAACATCTGCCCTGCTTTTTGCCTTTGCGGCCGCATTTGCAGGCCCGAGCTCAATAGCATTGGAAACATATCGTTTAACCGTAAATGTAAAGCAGGTGCCTTCACCAACCTTGCTGTCTACCGTAATGGTTTCGTCCAGCTTTTCCATAATATAGCTGGCTATGGACAGGCCAAGACCGGTCCCCCCTTCGCCGCGGGATTTATCCACCTTATAAAAGCGCTCGAAAATAAACGGGATATCCTTTTCGGGAATACCGCATCCGTTGTCTTCTACACTTACCAGCAAACGTTCGCCGGAACGCAGACGCAGGGTGATCTTTCCGCCTTCTGGAGTATAGTGCATTGCATTGTCCAGTAAAATTACCAGTACCTGTTCTATCCTGTCGGGATCTGTAAGGGCATCTACCGCAGGAGCACAGTCAACCTCAAGAGATATACCCTTCTGCTGTGCAGCAGCCGCATAGCTTATTGCAAGGTCGTTGATAAGCTCCTCAAGGTTTACACGGGACAGTTCCATGTATTCGGTTCCGGCCTGCAGGCGGCTGAGGGTAAGCATATCCGTAATCAATCTGGACAGCCTCATCACCTCATGCAGCATTATTTTATAGTACCTTTGACGACTTTCCTCATCTTTTACCATTCCGTCTGCCAGAGGCTCAAGCAGACCCCGTACCGCAGTAAGAGGGGTACGCAGCTCATGGGATACATTGGCAACATACTCCCTGCGCATTTTTTCTGTGCGCTCCATTTCAGTGATATCCTTAAACAGGCCTACTACACCGGTGCGCACTCCTTCATCGGTGTGCACAGGGGATACGCTTATCAGCAATACGCGTTCGCCTGTGGTAGGATAGTTTATGGATTGGGATTCTCCGGTGATAAACACTTCGTCAAAGGCTTTCCAAACCATTGGGTCAGCAATGAGATCCTGACGTTTTTCAACATTTAGCACGCCAAACATAGCCATTATAGCAGTATTGTAATGGGTAAGCTCTCCGCTTCCATCCATTGCAACAACGCCGTCTGTAAGGCTCTGAAGCAGCTCGTCCAGCTGTCCTTTTTCAAAGCGAAGCTGATATATTGTGCCGGAAAGGGTTTCGCAAAGGTTATTCAGAGCCCTTGCAAGAAGCCCCACCTCACCTTCTTCATTTTCGCTGGCACGTATGTCAAAGTTGCCTTTGGACATCTTTAATGCCACTTCAGACATCTCATGCAAAGGTTCTGTAATGTGATGAAAATACCCGCTGAGTATGCCCATCATAAGCATCGTACCAACACAAAGGAAAGTATAAATCATCCTGCGCATAGCTCCCATGGCTTCGCTTACCGCACGGGTAGGCTGCAGGATAACAACTCCGCCCACAGTTTGACCGTTGTCGTTTAAAATCGGGACTGCCGCAGCTATGGCCTCCCCCATTCCTTCTATGGTGACTTTGTGTTCGCTTACAGTTTCTCCGGAAAGAACTTTTGTATATATTCCTTTAAGCGCTTCTCCGTCCAGCTTCCAATCATTATTTTCCGGTGCATGTACTGCAAAAACGGTTTCGTGATAGGCATTAAAAACGATAGTTGTTTCTTCCGCATCCTTTACATAGCTTTCCGCAAGGCGTATTAAAGTATCGCCGGATATATTGCCTCTGCTGTATTCTGTAACCATGTTGGCTACAGCCTGACCTTTGGGCACCATTTCTTCCAGCTTGATGCTTTTATATATCTTTTCGCCCATCAAACCGCTGCCCACGGCCATAACAATGGTAATGAGCATCATAACGATGGCCATTACTGCAAGCAGGCGGCGGTAAAATACGCTTTTCATTTTATCTATTCAACCTCAAACTTATAGCCAACGCCGTATATGGTCTTTATGCTCCAGTTAAGTCCTGTGTTGTCAAGCTTTGCCCTGATGCGCTTTATATGGGTATCCACAGTGCGGGTCTCTCCGGCAAAATCATAGCCCCATACCCTGTTGAGCAGCTGCTCCCGGGTGAATACCTGACCCGGATTAGATGCCAACATATAGAGTATTTCTATTTCCTTTGGCGTGCAGATGATGCTTTCGCCTCTAAGGGTAACCGTATAGCTCTTTATGTCAATGGCAAGTTCCTGATGGGTTATGCAGCCATCATCCGCGGCCTGCTGCTGTTCGTTCGTACGGCGAAGTACGGCCTTTATTCGGGCCACAACCTCACGGGGACTGAATGGCTTTACGATGTAATCATCCGCGCCCAGCTCAAGGCCCAGAATACGGTCTATTTCCTCCCCCTTTGCGGTGAGCATTATTACAGGCACGCGGGAAGTCTTTCGAATTTCACGGCATACGTCAAGGCCGGACATTTCAGGCATCATAATATCCAGCACGCAAAGGCCAATACCGCTTTCGCTTTCCAGCGCTTCGACCGCGGCTTTGCCATCATATACGTCTATAGTTTCGTATCCCTCGGATTTCAGGTATATTCCAAGAGACTCATGCACTACACGGTCGTCATCCGCAACAAGTATCTTTACAGTGCTCATGTATTAAAAACCTCCGTAAAAGCAGTCAAATTTATACTAATTAATTATAACATAATACCGCCCGCTTTCACATGTAAAGCGGGCGATTTCACACATTTTTCTTATTCCTTTTGCAATGACAGAGTAAATGTGAAGATAACTTTTCCATCTTCATTTTTTACCCATATTTTTTCACCTAAAAGCGTAAGAACTTCCTGAACGATAGACAGACCCAGCCCTGTTCCTTCACCCGAATGTGCCTTATCTGCCTTATAAAAGCGCTCAAACAGATGATCGATATCCTCTTCTTTAATGCTTCCGGGGTTTATTACGCTTATTCTGAGCTTATCCTCTGCTTTTTGAGCGTTAACCTCGATTACTCCTTCTTTCCAACAGTGCTTTACCGCATTGTCTATGAGGGTTACCAGCACCTGCTCCGCCCTGTCGGGATTAGTGTATGCTTTCCCAGAATAATCACAACAGGGCACTATCTTAAGGCCTTTATTACGAGCAGCATCCGTAAACCTGTCTGCAACGTCGTAAATAAGTTCTTCAACGCTTATATACTGCCTGGTAAAAGCAATTGTGCCTGATTGCAGTCGGCTAAGCTCCAGCAGATCGTCAATAAGCCTTGAAAGGCGCATTGATTCATGAAGTATATAACCGTAATACCTGACCCTGTCTTCCTCTTTCTTTACCATGCCGTCATTCAGCGCATCCGCAAGGCCGCGAATTGAAGAAAGAGGTGTCCTAAGCTCATGGGATACATTGGCAACATAGTCTATGCGGGTCTGTTCCAGCCTTGCGGCTTCGGTTATGTCTCTGATAAGAGTAACGGAACCGCGATTTTTCCCTTCGTATTCAAGTGATGTAGTGACGATTCTAAGGGTGCGTTCTCTTATTTTTATCTCCTTGGATATATCCTCGCCGCTATGAACTGCTTTCATATCCATGATCAGCTCTGCATACGGTGCAAGTGATGTTATGTCATCCTCATCACTCCCCCCAAGCAGCTGTATTGCAGCTTTATTTATCTTTATTATTTCTCCATTGTGGTCAGTGGCAATTATGCCCTCGCCCAAGCCGTTGATCACTGAATGGAGTCTGTTCTTTTCAATTGTCAAATCGCTTATTGTTGAATACAAAGCAGCAGAAAGGTGGTTTAAGGATCTTCCCAGCTGTGCGATCTCCTCGGTTCCCATTTCGTCTGCCTTTACTGAAAAGTCCCCTCCGGCCATTGCGTTTGCGGTAGCGTTCATCTGGCGCACCGGGTCAACGATCCTCTTTGAGCCTATGTATGCGGGTATTATGGATATTGCGGAGGACACTATCATGCTTATCAGCAGCGCTATAAACAGCGTATGAAGGGCCGCCTGAAGTTCCTGAAGAGGCTTAACAAGAAACACAGCCCCAATTACAACGCCCTGTCTGTTCACCACAGGCTCGCCTATAATAACGCCTACATGCTTTTTTGTGTTTGGCGAGTAAATAGATTCACCGCCCAATACGGTATCCAGGTGCTCTCTTACAGCAGCAATGCTTTCGTTATAATCCTCCGTGGCCGGATATGCAAACAGCTTGCCCTGAGAATTGAATGCATACATAGACGCATCCCAAACCCTGAACCCGCCGCCAATGGCTCGCTCATATCCATTGCGTCCCATAAAGCCCTGCATATAGTCTGCAGTAACATCCGCAAGATGCTTTGCCCTTGGCACAAGCTCTCCCGCCTTTATGGCACTGAATGCCTGACGTCCGGAATAGTTGAATACCAAAGCGGTTATCAAAGCGCTCAGTAATACTGCCAGCAGCATTATGCCGAGAGTTTTTCTTAAAATAGTATTTTTTCTAAACATAATGAAATTTAGCAGAGTTCAAATTTATATCCCACTCCGTATACCGTCTTTATGGTCCATGGACACTCATCATCGGGAAACTTTTGACGTATACGCTTTATCTGAGTGTCAACAGCTCTGGTATCGCCGAAGAATTCATATCCCCAAACCTTTGAAAGTATCTGCTCTCTGTCCAAAACCCTGCCCGGATTGGATGCCAAAAGATGCAGTATTTCTACCTCTTTGGGTGTGAATGGGACCGTACTTCCGTTTATTCTCACTTCATAGTTTGCTATGTTGATCTCAATGCCCGGCATTCTTATTATCTGCTGCGGTTCATTGACGGAATCATTATATCTGCGCAGCACGGCCTTAATGCGAGCCACAACCTCGCGGGCACTGAATGGCTTTACGATGTAGTCATCCGCTCCCAATTCAAGGCCGATTATGCGGTCAATCTCTTCGCCTTTTGCAGTGAGCATGATTATAGGAGTTTTACTCGTTGCCCTTATTTCTCTGCAAACATCGGTGCCATTTTTCAGCGGCATCATCAGATCCAATATAACAAGGTCGGGCTTTTGCGCTTCGAATATCTTCATGGCCTGTTCGCCGTCAAAGGCAGAGCAGTGGGTAAAGCCCTCATTTTCAATATATACGCCTAATGTTTCATGAATTATAGGCTGATCATCGCATATAAGGATGTGCTGTGCTCCCGCCATCTTCGGTTACCTCCCATGATATTTATCAGCAGCTAACGATAATACTTTATACCTGCTTCACTTTATTATAGGCTTTACATGCCTTCCCGTGCAATAAGACGCTAAAAGTGCCATAATTGTACTAATTTTATACATAATTCAAACGCCGCCCCTATTATAGAGCGGCGTTTCCCCATTATTCGTTTATTACAAAATTAAATGAATTTGGTTCAGATGACATGTCGCTGAATACCCTTAATAGCCTGTCTCCATACACTCCAAGTCCGGCCTTCAGAGTATTTACATCGCTAAGTATAACCGTCACATGAGACCCAAGTTCGCTGAGGCAATCTGCCAGAGCGTCGAGATTGCGGCCATAGTAAGACGGAAAGCGCATTACTTTTTTAAGATAATCATGGAGATCATCAAAAGAGGTCATTTTTCTTCCATCAAGTATGATTATCTCCATTATTTACTCCTCTCCGTACAGCAGCTCAAAGGTTTCATAGTGGTCATCGGTGTAGTATATACACCCATCATTGGAAAACACTATACGCCGTGATCCTCTGGAAGAACGTCCCAGTGTATCTATATCGCATTCGGTATACTTTTTCCCTTCGGGAAGTATGCCTTCATAGTTTCCGAATCTGTCGCCGCCTATGCTGCATCCCGGCGCATAATCCTCTATGGAACCGCCCTCCCAGCCTAAGTCTCTGGCCTCATTTTTTGTTATAAAGTTTTTAGGCAAGCGCCCGTATGTGTGTATATACAGAGCTACGTCTTCCTTGGATGTATATGAGCCGTTTTCATCTATGGCAGGCAACTGCTCCTGCTGCTGGGGCTCACTTTCCTCTGTCTGCAGCTGTTCAGGCTCATCTTCCGTCAGCAGCAGGTCATCTATGCTTTCGCTATCTCCGGGTATGTTTTCCTGTACATCATACTGTGATTCTATCTGTGGTACTCTTTCACCAATAAGTGAGCTGACGATATCGCCAAATGTAAATGCGCCTGTGGCAAGACCGATAACCAGTGCCACCGCCACAATGGCCAGCAATATTTTAGTGCGCTTGTTCATGGATACCTCTCCTTTGGGTTTTTGCCTTGCCATATAGTATACCACATACAAATTTTATAAAAAAGCGTTAACCATGCCATTGATTAACAGTTTATTCTTACTTTTATGTGTGTTATCCCTCGCCCCGGCATGGTATAATGTAGCCATGACTTATGCATTTATTAAAAAATCCATAGCTGTTATGGCCTGCCTGCTGCTTATAGCTGCGCTGACAGGCTGCGACAGCATTGCCGCAAGCGGTTCCGCCTCGAATGTTTATATCAGCGAGGTGGTTTCTTCCAATTCATTCTCACTTATAGATGATGTTTTGGGCAGCCCTGACTGGATAGAACTGCACAATCCTTCCGCTTCTGCCGTTGACCTTGAGGGTTATGCCCTTACCGACAACCTTAAAGACCCTCATAAATGGACCTTCCCCGAGGTTTCTATTCCCGCGGGCGGTTATATTACCGTTTATGCTGCAAAGTATGAAGGCGGTGAAGATTTGCTCTGCACAGGTTTTGGCCTGTCCAAAAGCGGAGAGCTGCTGTATCTTGTAGACCCTTACTATAACGTAATACAGCAGCTGGAAGTTCCGGAGCTTGTCAGCGACGTTTCTTATGCGAGAACTGCCGATGGAAGCTATGGATATTGCAGCTCCCCCACTCCCAATTCTGAAAACAGCACGGATATCTTCCTCTCTTCAGGTGATAGTCTTTCTGTAATGTCCTCAGACGATGCTCTTGTCATAACCGAGGTAATGCCCAAGAATCTTTCAACTCTTCAGTCTGCAGACGGAAGCTATTATTCCTGGGCAGAGATAAAAAACGTATCTTCCTCCAGCGTAATGCTCTCGGATTATTATCTGTCCGATTCCATAGCGGAGCCTTCCAAATGGCGGCTTCCCTCGGCTTCAATAGATCCCGGTCAGTATGCAATAGTTTATCTTTCCGGTGAGGACTCCACCGACAGCGGCGAAATGCACGCATCCTTCCGTATTGGCAGCACCGACAGCGCCCTGGCCCTTTCAAACGGCGCCGGCAGCGTTATCTCCATGATAAACTGGACAAATCCCGTATATCCCGGAATATCCGTTGTAGGCCCGGATACCTATACTGCTTTCCCAACGCCTGCTGAGGATAATTCTGCTGCAGTATTCCAGTCGCTTTCACTTTCTCCCATGAATGAAAGCTCTCCTGTGCGCATAAATGAACTGCTTAAGTTCAACAAATACAGTATACGCGATTTCTATGGCGACCGTTCTCCTTGGGTAGAGCTGTATAATTCTTCTTCCAGTGCGGTTTCCCTTGGCAACTACTGCCTGTCGGATGATGGGGAAAATCCCTTTAAATGGCACTTCCCCGAGACAACAATAGAGCCCGGCGAATACAGGGTGGTATTTCTTTCCGGTAATGAAACCTCCGATGGCGAACTGCATACCTCCTTTACCCTGTCCCGCACGGAAAATCAGCTTATGCTTACGGATATGTCCTCCATGACATATCAGCTGATTGAATTGGATCCCTCCATTGGCGAGAATGCATCCTACGGAGCAGGTTCCGACGGTCAGTATTACTTCTACGCAAGCCCCACCCCCGGCGCGGCAAATACTACCCATGCCTTCTCAGATGTTTCGGATGCATCCGTTACTAAAATGGCATCGGTATACATCAGCGAAGTGTCGGCGGTAAAGGCAGCAAAAAGCGACGGTACAGACTGGATAGAACTGCACAATTCTTCCGGTGATTCCATAAATCTTGAAGGCTGGCACATTACAGATGACCCAAATGATATGTTCAAGTTCACCTTTCCTTCATTCAGGATATCTTCAGGTGACTATGCCACGTTATCCGCTTCCGCTTCATCAACATCGGGCGTTTCGGCGCCCTTTAATATATCCGCCTCCGGAGATACCCTTATACTTACAGATGAGGATGGCAACATAAAGGATATATTTGAAACCGGTGCTCTTCGCTATGGCATAACTTCCGGTCGCATTGAAAACCAATCTGACAGGGTATTCTTCTCTTCTCCCACAAAGGGAAAGGAAAACACTTCGGCCGCATACAGCAGCTTTACTTCTTCCCCTGTTTTCTCAGACAATACCCTGTATCACTCAGGTTCTTTTCAGCTGAGCCTCTCCTGTCTCACCCCAAATGCTCGTATATATTACACAACAGACGGAAGCAAACCCACAACTGAGTCTTCCCTGTACTCCGGCCCTTTGACAATATCAAAAAACACCCCTGTCAAAGCTATTGCTGTGGCTGACGGTATGCTTCCCAGCGACACCGCTGCTGCCACATACCTTTTTGAAGAGCCTCACACCCTTCCTGTGGTATGCCTCTCTATAGACAGCACATCTTTTAATGAGGTATATTCTGTAACCGACCGCTGGGAAAAGGTCGAGCGTGAAGGCTACTGCGAGTATTACGAGGTTGATGGTTTGCTGGGCACGCAGTTCCCCTGCGGTCTCCGTGTTAACGGCGCATCCACTCTTACCATGCGGCAGAAATCCCTCTCTATTTTTCTCAGAGGCGGATACGGCCAAAGCTCCACCGGCTATCAGTTCTTTCCCGGAAACGATGTAACCGAGTATACATCCCTTGCCATAAGAAACTCCGGTCAGGATGCTTCAAAGGCCCGCCTGAGAGACTCCTTTTACAGCAAATGTGTCGCGGGGCTGAATCTTGATTACATTCAGACTCGCCCTGTGATAGTGTACATAAACGGCCAGTACTGGGGTTTATATGACTTTAACGAAAACCAGAACGAGGACTATCTTGCCACACACTTTGGCGTTGATCCGGATACTGTAAATATTATCCGCCGCAATGAAACTCCGCTGGCGGGCAATCGTACGGATTTTTATCGTGTGCGTAAATACGGTCTGGAAGAAGATACTTCACAGGATTCCAAATATCAGGAATTTATTCAATGGGTGGATGTGGATTACTTTATGGATTATCTCATCGCCCAAAGCTACTTTGCAAACGGCGATATGTTCAACCAGAAATATTGGCGCACAGAAGATTATTCAATAAAGTGGCGGCCAATATATTACGATTTGGATCTGGCTCTCGGAGCCTCCAGCCCCACCCGCAACATACTGCCAAACTACTTCAACCCTGAAGGCATCCCTTCTCAGGACGGCTCTCTTACAAACATGGATCTGTATGTAGGTCTTCGTAAAAACGCAGGCTGGTGTCAGGCCTTCGGCGAAAGATATGTATATGTTGCTCTTAACTACTTTAACCCCGAGCGTATTACAGGCATACTGGACGAAATGGTAAGCACAATGGAGCCGGAAATGGCCCGCCATATCAAGCGCTGGGGTACTCCATCCAGTATTTCTGAATGGAAAAGCAACGTAAAGGCTCTTCGTGACTGCCTTGAAAAACGTCAAGGCCACGCCCTGACATACCTGCAGCGTGAATTTGGCTTCAGCGATGCGCAGATGCAGGAATGGAAAACCAAGGCAACAGAAACTCCACTTCCCCAAACCGATCAATAATCCGATAAAACATAAATAGCGGACGGCTAAAGCCGTCCGCTATTATATTTAATATGCGTTAAGTTAGATGGTAACGTCCTCAACATACAGGTTGTAAACCTTGTTTGGATCTGCAGGTGCAGCCTCTGCTGCAGGAGCAGCAGAAGCTTCCTTGGCAGCCTTGCGGGCTTCAAAGAACTTCTGAGCTACCTGGGGGAACAGAGCGTAGCTGAGTACGTCCTCCTCCTGCTCATAGTAACCCATTTCCCTTACTTCCTGCTCATACTTTTCCAGCTCGGGAGTAAGCAGGTCTGCAGGGCGGCAGGTAATAGGCTGCTTGTCGCCGATAGCCATGCGGCGTACTTCTTCGTTTACCTCGCCGGGCAGTGCGCCGTATTCGCCTGCCAGAACCGCCTTGGATTCCTTGGTAAAGGTTTTATAGCGGCCCATCAGTACGTTAAATACGGCCTGAGTACCAACTATCTGGCTGGAAGGCGTTACAAGGGGAGGATAGCCGAAGTCCTTGCGGACAACGGGAATCTCAGCAAGAACGTCATAGTACTTTTCTTCCTTGTTGGCCTGCTTCAGCTGGCTGATAAGGTTGGAAAGCATGCCGCCGGGAACCTGATAAATCAGGGTGTTGGTATCAACGTTAAGCACCTTGGGATCCAGGCTGCCCTGTTCCTTAAGCTTGTTGGCAACGCCGCGGAAGTGCTTTGCAGCCTGAGCCAGCTTTTCAAGGTCATATCCGGTATCATGCTCAGTACCCTTAAGGGTAGCAACCAGAGCCTCTGTGGCGGGCTGTGCGGTGCCGTTTGCCAGAGGAGACAGCGCGCAGTCAACGATGTCTACGCCTGCCTGCATGGCCATCAGGTAAGTCATATCGCCGGTGCCGGTGGTATTGTGGGTGTGCAGATGGATAGGTACATCTACTTCTTCCTTAAGACGCTTTACCAGAGAATATGCATCGTAAGGCAGCAGCAGGTTTGCCATGTCCTTTATGCAGATGTTGTCTGCGCCCATCTGAACAAGTTCCTTTGCCAGCTTTACGAAATAGTCCTCATTATGTACAGGGCTGATGGTATAGCTGATGGCAGGTTCGCAGATTCCGCCGTACTTCTTGGTGTACTTGATGGCGGCTTCCAGGTTGCGCACGTCGTTAAGTGCGTCGAATATACGTACTACATCAATACCGTTTTCGATTGCCTTGCGGCAGAACTGCTCAACTACGTCATCGGCATAGTGCTTGTAGCCCAGTATGTTCTGACCGCGGAAGAGCATCTGCAGCTTAGTATTGGGCAGAGCCTTCTTAAGCTTGCGAAGCCTATCCCAGGGATCCTCATTGAGGAAGCGGAGGCAGCTGTCAAAGGTTGCGCCGCCCCAGCACTCCAGGGAGTAGTAGCCGATGCTGTCCAGTATTTCACAGGCAGGAAGCATATCCTCCACCCTCATTCGGGTAGCAGCCTGAGACTGGTGAGCGTCGCGCAGTATAGTGTCGGTTATCATTAATTTCTTAGCCATAGGTTAACCTCCTAGTGCTGGAACAGGGCAAGGAATACGCCGGCTGCGATTGCAGAGCCGATAACACCTGCCACATTGGGGCCCATAGCGTGCATGAGCAGGAAGTTCTTGGGATTTTCCTTCTGACCAACCACCTGAGATACGCGGGCTGCCATGGGAACGGCAGAAACGCCTGCGGAACCGATGAGAGGATTGATCTTGCCGCCGGAAAGCACATACATGAGCTTGCCAAGCAATACGCCGCCTGCGGTACCAAAGCCGAACGCGCAAACGCCCATTACAAGGATACCAAGGGTCTGGAAATCAAGGAATACTTCTGCAGTGGCGGTAGCACCAACGGAAACGCCAAGGAATATGGTAACGATATTCATCAGCTCATTCTGGGCGGTCTTACAGAGACGATCGGTAACACCGCACTCCTTAAACAGGTTGCCCAGCATCAGCAGGCCGATAAGGGGCGCAGCGGAGGGCAGCAGCAGGGATACAAAGATGGTGCACATGATGGGGAAAATTATCTTTTCCTTCTTGGATACAGGCCTGAGCTGTTCCATCACGACCATACGTTCTTTCTTGGTGGTAAGAGCCTTCATAATGGGAGGCTGGATAACAGGTACCAACGCCATGTATGAATAGGCAGCTACCGCTATGGGGCCAAGCAGAGCAGGAGCCAGCTTGGAGGTTACGTAGATAGCGGTAGGACCGTCGGCACCGCCGATGATGCCGATAGAGGCAGCTTCGTTGTTGCCGAAGTTGATATTGGGGAATATGTCGCTAAGTGCCAATGCGCCAAAGAAGGCTATGAAAATTCCCAGCTGAGCAGCTGCGCCAAGCAGCAGGCTCTTGGGGTTGGCGATCATGGGACCAAAGTCCGTCATAGCACCTACACCCATAAATATAAGTGAAGGATAAATGCCCAGCTTTACGCCAAGATACAGATAGTCGATAAGACCGGCGCCTGCATTGAATGCCTGCCAATCAACATGGCCGCCTGCATAAAACTCACTGTGGAACATTTCTGCGCCGGGCAGGTTGGTAAGCAGCATGCCGAATGCGATAGGCACAAGCAGCAGGGGTTCAAAGCCCTTTACTATAGCAAGATACAGCAGAACGCAGGAAATGACCAGCATGATGATATAGCCGGGATTCTGTACAAGCTGCTGAAATCCTGTGGTAGCAAGGAACTCCTTGATAGGTTCGATATAACTCATCTACTGTCTCCTTTCGTTTGATTTATTAATATCACACAAAGGAGATTAGCCGATAACAACCAGAACATCGCCGGAGTTTACGGTTGCACCCTTAGCTACGTTAACAGCGGTAACCTTGCCGTTTACACCTGCGAAGATCTCATTCTCCATCTTCATGGCCTCGAGAAGAACAACTACGGTATTCTCGTTTACAACATCACCAACCTTGACCTTAACGTCAAGAATATTGCCGGGCATGGGAGCGCTTACGCTGGTAGCGCCGGCAGGTGCTGCAACGGGAGCCGCTACAGGGGCGGGTGCAGGAGCTGCTGCGGGGGCTGCAGCAACAGGAGCAGGAGCGGCAGCGGGGGCTGCACCTGCTGCAATTTCTTCTACTTCAACTTCGTAGGAAGTACCGTTTACGTTTACCAGAAACTTACGCATTATAATTTCCTCCATCAATATTTCGATAATTGTGTTAATTAGATTTTTTTAATGCTGCGGATCCTGAGTCCCTGAGGCTCGCCGCCCATGTAGGTAGCTATGGCAGCTGCGATGGCTGCATCAAATGCCTTGCGGTCTGCCACATCGGGGGTAGCTGCCTGTACAGGAGCAGCAACAGGTGCAGGAGCAGCTTTTGCTGCCGCATCTTTACCTTCGCCCAGGACTTTGCTCATCAGCTTTGTAAGCACAATAAGGCAGAGTAAGCCGAAAAACACAGTTCCCATACCGAGCAGCAATACGAATACGGGGCTAACGTTTGTCAATTTGAATGTTCCTCCCTTCATGAATTATCAACAATGTAAGATGTGACCAATAAAAAGCTATAATACAAGCTTATGCGGAAAAGAGGCTGATTTGGAGCATCAACTCTCCCCCATTTTGTATAATTGTACATGAATATATTAAAGTTGGCAATATAAAAGCCCGTTAAATAACAATTGCCGTTAGTGATGTGATTATATATTATCCTTACTTATAACAAAACCCCGGTCGGTCATTCTGCCGGGTCCAGGGCCTTGATTTCCTGCTCTGTAAGGAATCGCCATTGTCCGGTTTTCAGTTCCCCGAGTTTCAGCGATCCTTCTCTTATTCTGCGCAGCAGCAACGTATCCTTCCCTACTGCCGCGATCATTCGCCTTACCTGTCTGTTGCGTCCTTCATGTATTGTGATGTCCAGCTCGCTTTTGCCGTCTTTACGAATTATGACATTGTCCACCTTGGCCGGTGAAGTAACGCCATCATCCAAAGTTATTCCGCACTGCAGTCGGGATATATCCCGCCGGTCTATTATGCCGCTGCATACCACATGGTATGTTTTGTCCATCTCAAATTTAGGATGGGTCATGCGGTATGCAAGGTCTCCGTCATTTGTCAGCAGTATAAGTCCCTCTGAATCATAATCCAGGCGACCAACATTATACAGTCTGTATGGAAGATCTTTTACATAGTCTATAACTGTTTTTCGCCCCTCGGGATCGCTGCAGGTGCATACTACTCCCTGAGGCTTGTTCAGCATTATGACCACGCGCTCAACATCTGCCATAAGCGCCTTGCCGTCAAACTCAACAGTATCCCCGGGCTCTACAGTACACCCTATCACAGCCACAGCACCGTTAACTTTTACTCTGCCTGCCGAAATGTACTCTTCGCACTTTCTGCGGGACGCAACACCTGCATCCGCCATGAATTTCTGCAACCGCATGTTTTGTTTATACCCCCACTGCCGCCTGCTATGCGGCAAATCGCTTGATTATTCTATTGAAATAGTAATTTATGCCGGCATCCGGCACATCCTCCGCCGCCACCAGGTCCCGCCGCAGCAGCAAAGCATCCCCATCCAGCACCTCCACATAGCCCAGCACCTCTCCCTTATATACAGGGGCAGAAATGCCTTCATCCATGTATACGCGGGTTCTGAAACTTGGCGATGTTCCTTTTTCCACAGGTACTATTATATCCCGAGACGGAGTAAGTTCCAATAGGCTTTTTTCTCCCCCGCTCACCGCGGCCCTCGCCACTATTGTCCCTGTTTTTACCATTACATTTGTTTCATAGTTTTCAAAGCCGTGATCCAGCATTGCTTTGGCATCTTCAAACATATTCGGGCAATTCAGCACTGCCCCTATAAGTTCCATACCATCCTGTTCGGCAGAAAATACCAGACAGCGTCCCGCTGCTTTGGTATATCCTGTTTTTACTCCTGTGCCGCCTGCATATTCCCATAGAATTCTGTTTTTATTTTTAAATGTACGGGCAATTTCTCCCGTCTCAGCCCTGTAATATTCTGTGGATACTATCTGCCTAAACTGCTCGTTCTCCATGGCTTTTGCAGCAATACGGGCAAGGTCATATGCTGTAGTATAATGAGCATCATCATGAAGGCCGTTTGGCGTAACAAAATTGGTATTGTATGCCCCCAGCTCAATTGCCTTCTTGTTCATTATATCCGCAAAGGCTTGGGTGCCCCCTCCAATGTGTACCGCGATTGCCACTGCCGCATCGTTGCCGGATGAAAGCATCAGCCCATACAGCAGGTCTTTAAGGGCAATTTCCTCCTCAAGGTGCAGATATATGCTGGAGCCCTCTGTTCCGTATGCGCTTGCGTCCACAGTTACGGTATCTTCCGCCTCTCCCTGTTCCAGAGCCACAAGTGCCGTCATTATCTTTGTTGTGCTTGCCATGGGAAGTTTTTCATGTGCATTTTCTGCGTACAGTATTTTCCCCGTCTCCGCCTCTATCAGTATTGCGCTGCGAGCGGACACATCAAGAGCAAACGTTTCCACGGGCCATGCCATTATCAGCAGCAGAACCACCCAAAGCAGCCACTTTAAGTGCCGTGTCATTGTGCATTCCCATTTTCCATTTGGTTATTTTTATCCTTTTTACAGCTTGCCATGCTGTTTTTTACCGCCTGCTCTACGGTTCCAATCAGCTCAGGCAGTATTTCCACAGCCCTGTCAAAGGTTGTATTATAATCTGCCGGCATGACCTTTACACAGCCATTGTTTACGGACAGAAATGCCAGCGGAGTAATGGTCATTCCCGCAACCGCAGCGCCTGCGAAGGGATAGCTGCTTGCCTCGTTCATTTCCTCTGCGCTTCGTTGTATAGGGGACTTTTTCTTTTCGGTACCGTATTCTCCTCCGCCAGATATAAATCCCATGGACAGCCTTGATACAGGCAGTATCATAGTCTCGCCCGCCGTAAGTATAGGATTACCTACTATGGTGTTCACGTCCGCCATGGCTTTAAGCTGTTCCATCGTGGTCTTCATTATGTTTTCAACAGGATGCATTATATTATTTTCCCTTCCGCATTTTGGATATTTTCCGCCTTATGGCGGCACAAATAATCTGCACAGGATGCAGCCTTGCTATGCCTGCCAATTCAATCCAAAATGCATTATGGTCGAAAACAGGCTTTGCCGTTACCCTCAGCTTGTCAGGTTTTGCCAACAGCATCGCCGCCTGCAGAAGCTCGCGCAAAGTTCCGGATATTATCACACCTGATGCCCCGTCATTCTTGATCCCTGCGGATACACATATATCAATTTCCTTTATTTTTGTTCCGTTCCATATATACCTTGGCAATGAGGTTTTTTGTTTTCGCTTTGGCAGAGAATGGGGCTTTCCGTTTACGTACAGCGTAAACGGAAACCAACAGGCCACAGCCTCCCCTTTCACCTTTACCGCACCGAAAAGCAGCCCGGCTTCAACATTAAGCCGAGCCTGCTGCAGTTCAAGGAACAGGCTAAAGCGAATCCTGGCCCCCGTCAACAGCAGCAGTGCCGATGCGGATAAAATATAAAGAGCCATGCTTATCATGGCTCTTAGTATTTGACAGATATGGTATTTTTATGATTCGCTCTGCTGTTCCTCAGCGTCTTCCTCAGCAAACACGCCGTATTCGGGAAGTTCCTCGATAGAATGTATGCCAAATTGACGAAGAAAAGCATCCGTTGTGCCAAAGGTCATAGGCCTTCCTACGGAATCCTTTCGGCCCATTTCCTGAATAAGGCCCAGCTTCAGAAGCTGGCTTACTGAATAGTCGCACCTTACTCCACGCACAGCCTCAATATCGGAACGGGTCACAGGCTGACGATAGGCTATTATGGATAGGGTCTCCAGCATGGCCTGAGAAAAGCTTTTTGTCTGAGCGGGCTGAAGAAGCTCTTCAACATATCCTGCATATTTGCGATTGGATACCAGCTGAACAGTATCGTCTGTAATATACAGCTGTACCCCTCTTTCTTCCTGACGATAAAGCTCCTCCATCTGATGGATAACGGCATTCATCTCTATGCCTGTCATATCCAGCGCACGCTGAAGCTGAACCAGAGAAACCGGTTCACCCGAAACAAACAATATGCACTCTATTGCGGAAAATCGTTGATCCTGCATGTTATCTTCCTTACTGCTCGTCCATATATTCGGCATCCTCATCGTCTTCCCGAATATTAAGGGCGGTAATATTGATAGGCTCGTATGGGGCGGACTGCTTGATGGTTATCTCTCCCCGCATCAGCATATCCAGCAGAGACATAAAGGTTACTATCATCTCTATCTTGGAAGCATCCTCATCAAAAAGCGCCTCAAACCTAAGGGTCTTTTTCTCTTTGAGCCTGTCTCTTATTTTTACAAGCTGGCGGCGAATGGTGAATTGATCGTTCACTACCTCCTGCTTGTCTATAGCGTTGGCACGCTCCATACGGCGCCTGTCCATAAGCTCAGCAAAAGCGCGAAGCAGGCTCTGTGTGGAGGATTCTTCCCAATTTATCTCCTGTGGCGGCAGGGCGAATTCCTCAGGCAGCTTGGTGTATACGCCGCTTGCGTCCTTTAATAATTCCGCAAGCTTTTCTCCGGCCTCTTTGGCTGCCCTGTATTCCCTCAGCTGACGGATAAGGGCTTCTGCCGGATCTTCCTCTTCCTCAGTATTTTCCTTGGGCGGACGAGGCAGCAGCGAGCGGGATTTAATGTATACCAGCGTTGCCGCCATAGTCAAAAACTCACTGGCGGTATCCATATCCAGCTCCTCTATCTGGTTCATATACTCCAGATATTGGGCGGTTATTTCGGATATAAATATGTCCTTTATGTCCACCTCTGCCTGCTCGATAAGGTGTAGCAGCAGATCAAGCGGCCCCTCAAAACGGGAAAGTTTAACTTCGTAGCTCATTTAAATAAGACCTATCAGCCCGAAAAGGCCGTTGTATATGTTTATCATGCCGCCCATCAGCCAGTTTACTGCCACAGACATAATCCTGCTGAGGCCGCCTGTTGCCAACAGCACCACGAGTATCACAAAGCCATATCTTTCAAGGAACATAAAAGGCTTGAGCCCTACCTTGCGAGCCAGCAGGCATGAAAACACACGATATCCATCCAGCGGAGGGATGGGCAGCAGATTAAATACGCAAAGGCTGAGGTTGATAAAGTAAAAATAATAGATAATGGTATTCAGCGCGGCATTTCTAAGGCCCACTGTAAGTGCAATGCCATAAAACACCCCCATTGCCGCAAATGCAAGCAGCAGGTTTGTAACCACGCCTGCAAGGCCTACGATTATTTCATCACGGCGTGGATTTTTAAAGTTGCGTGTATTTATGGGAACAGGCTTTGCCCAGCCAAAGCGGAACAGCGCCAGCATAACAAATCCCCATGGATCGATATGCGCAAGAGGATTAAGGGTCATGCGGCCAAAGTTAAACGCCGTTGGGTCTCCAAGGCGATATGCCGCATAGGCATGAGCCCACTCGTGGAAGGCCAGCGCCACCAATATGGCAGGCATCCTATAAAGCAATTCCATTATAAAAGAACCGGCGGAACCGGAAAAAATACTGCTAAGCAATTACCTATCTCCTGATGTTTATAATTAGTTTTATTATACGTCATCAGGGAAAACTATGCAACAAACTTAAAATTCCTCAGCAATGGAGCCACTCCATGAGAGATCGCTTTATATAGTCAAACACATTTGCTCTATCCACATCCTCTGCACTTACAAGCTCCACCACCCCTACGGTCTCACCCTCGTGCAGGTATGTAACTGTTCCGACTACTGTACTGCTATTTACAGGTGCCTCCAATATTTCGGGTATCTCCCTCCGCTCTTCCAGTATGGTGTTTTTTGGCACAAGGGCTACCACGGTTTTATTTGACACTATTGGCACGTTGCTCTTTGTGCCGTTATGCACAGGCATGCTGTCCACTATGGCTTCTCCTTCCGTTGCCAAAGTCTTTGCGTCATATGCTGCAAAGGCGTATTCCAGCATGCTTTGCGCCTTTTGTGCCCTTTGAGAGGAATTCTGTGCGCCAAATATTGCGCATATATAGCTTGTGTTTCCCCTCTTTACCGAAAAAACTCCGCAGTATCCTGCCGCAGATGACGATCCGGTGCCTACGCCGTTTGTTCCTACGCAGCTTTTGAGCAGCTTGTTTGAGCTTGCTAATTCTGTCGTACGTCCGTCCGAATGCTGTATCGTATCATAAAACAATCCGCTGTAAAGTGTAAAACTTTGGCATTGCATAAGCTCTGCGCCTATCTTAGCTATCTCATGCGGGGTAAAGTTTATTCCGTTTCCTGTAATATCTGTATAATTCCCATCTATTTCCATATCTCTCATAAGCTCGTTTACAGCAATGGCACAGGCTTCTGCCGACCCATATACTCCTTCAGCAAGGGCGTATATGGCATCTCCTGCGCATATCATGACCGCTGCCTTTAAAAGCGTCGACATTTCAGCCTGTTCGTATGCTTCCAGAAATGCCGTCGGGCCGCTTATTTTTGCCGCAGCAGCGCTAATGGTTACAGTATCCGTCAAAGCAATTGAATCACCGTCTATCTTTTTGCACACCGCAAGCAATACGGGCAATCTTGCCAGCCCGCCTGAATCCATTTTTTCCTCTGCATTGTATTCAATTACCGCAGTACCGCTGTTCTGTTCTATTACCACCGCTGCTTTTATTCCGCTTATGTCCACGGGATATTCTTCGGCATAAGCCGCACCGTATCCCAGCAGCAGCACGGCAGCCAATACCACGCACATACATTTTTTCAGCATAATAATACCTCCTTTGCCATCTGTATATATGTATTAGGCAAAGGAGGCCGTTATTGCGTTATTTAATTAAATTATTTCATTGAGGAAGGATTTTCCGGTACGCCAGGGTTCTCCGGTAATATACTCAAATACTGTACTGCCGATATCCGCAAAGGTTTCCCTTGTGCCAAGGGAAACGCCCTTCTTTACATTCTTGCCCCATACCAGAATGGGAATGTATTCGCGGGTATGGTCTGTTCCGGGATGTACGGGATCACAGCCGTGGTCTGCGGTTATTATGAGGATATCGCCATCCTTCATGGCTGCCGTGATCTCGGGCAGCTTTGCGTCAAAGGCTTCAAGTGCCAGCGCATAGCCTTCCACATCATTGCGATGACCGTACAGCATATCGGTATCTACCAGGTTTGTAAATATGAAATCGCCCGTGCCGGCCTTGATGTATTCTATGGTGGCCTCTATGCCGTCTGGATTGTTTTTGGTGTGATTTACCGTAGTAATACCCCGTTTAAAGAATATGTCCTCTATCTTGCCCACAGCCACAGTTTCATATCCCTTAGCCACAAGGCCGTCAAGTATAGTATCCTCAATGGGAGGTATTGCATAATCCTTGCGGTTTTCTGTGCGGACATATTCCTTTTCGCCGGTAACAAAGGGACGCGCTATTACTCTGCCCACAAGGTCCTTGCCCATCAGCAGCCCGCGTGCCTTTTCGCACATGGAATAAAGCTCTTCAAGGGGAATGATTTCCTCATGAGCGGCTATCTGAAATACGCTGTCGGCGGAAGTATAAACTATGGGCTTGCCGGTAGCAACGTGCTCATCTCCCAGCTCCTGAATTATGGCAGTACCCGAGGCCACCTTGTTGCCCAGTGTTCCCCTTCCTACGGCAGCTTCAAAGGCATCCATTATATGGGGAGGAAATCCGTTGGGATAGGTTTTAAAGGGCTCATCCATAATAATGCCGGTCATCTCCCAATGGCCGCAGGTAGTATCCTTGGCCTTGGTCATTTCGGCAGAGCGACCGTAACAGCCCTGTATTTCTCCCGTAAAGGGCTCAAGCCTTGCATCCTCTATTGCCGCTATGCCCAACTCCCTCATATTTGGAATATCCAGCTTTCCGCGCTCTTTATATATGTTGCCAAAGGTATGTGCACCCACATCGCCAAATTCTGCGGCGTCAGGAAGTGCGCCAATACCTGCGCTGTCCAGTACTATAACAATTGCTCTTTTATCTGACATTGCTGCAAAATACCTTTCGTTAGATTTGTCTATATAGATTTTACCATTTTTCTATATTCTCAGTCAATTCAGCCAAACAACAGCACCCATGTGCGGGCAACCGACGGTATCATTATTCCTTCAACAGTCACGCCGCAAAGCCATACGGCAAACCGCTTTGCCTTATCCTGTATTTGCTCCCGCTCCATTATGTATGACAAGCAAACACATCCTCCGCCAAACAATACCAATAGCCCAAGTACCGCCTTCAGTGCGCTGAAGTTACAGGCCAAAGCCCTACAGAACAGCCCTATCAGTACGGCCTTTACCCACAGTGCGGCTACAGACATTACTTTGCCTATATTTCCTTTCATCACAGAACACCAGCAAAATAAAGCTCCATTTAACAGTATACCTGTGATCGAAAGGCTTAGCAGCGTTATACCTTCTGCCAGTCCCATGGCGCTAAGCGCATCATTTATATACTCTCCGCCAAGTTCTGTCGCCATTCCCGCTGCAAAGCCCATAACTGCAGCAAACCCTGCGGCATACCACGTCCCTTTTATCGCTTTCATAAACAAAACCCCGCATGTCCCATTTTTAATAAACTATGAAACACACGGGATATAAATTACATCATCGAGTTAGCCTATCTTTGCCTTAGGCGCATAACGCTACGTTCGGTCATCAGCGCAATAAACTCCTTATTGGTAGGCCGTCCTTTGTACTGATTAACAGTATAACCAAAAAGCTTATTTATCTTTTCAATATCGCCTCTGTTCCACATGGCCTCTATGAAAGTACGTATGTTTCTTTCAACTTGCTTTGGTGTTGCATTATAAAGCTTAGCAACATACGGATATACGTCTTTCGTTATAAAACACTGGCTGTCATAATGATCCACACAATAGGTTATCGCCGCCCTTGCATACTGATATCCCATAAGATTTGCAGGCGCACCCATTCCGTAAAAATAATTGGCAATAACTTTATCACGCAGTTCTTTGCGCTGTTCTTCTTTATTGTCCTCACCTATGCGGCGGGAAACTTCGTCATCTATGGCAAAGTCAACTATGCGGCTGAATACCACCTCTGGAACCGCAGGCAGAAGCATCACATACAATGCTCCCAACTCCTGCAGCTGCTCGATAAGCTTATCATCACTAAACGGAGACATAACTATTATGCGTATCCCCTGAGATAGCCCCATAGCATTGAGTTTCTTAAGTACACCAACACCATCTAATTTGGGAAGAACCGCATCCAGAAGCAGCACATCAGGCTTTTCCACTGCGATTCTCTGAATTGTTTCATATCCATCATGGGCAAAGGGCATAATATCGAATATAGCCATTTCACCCAAATAATCTGACAGTTCACGACAATACACAATATGCTCTTTTGCAATGAGGACTTTGTGCTTCTTCATCGTCAAGCCTTTCACCTGTATATATTAGAGATAAACCATGTGATTATTTTACCATCTTTACATACTTTTTCCAACATCTTGATTAACTTTGATTTTGATGTTCAAAAAAACCACGCAATTTTAAGCCATCTTTAAATTCAAAGGTGCTATCAAACCATGTTGAACATAATCCTATAAGCTTGCCATTTATAAACGCGCATATGACAGTGCCAAGTTTTACCCCCTCAAATCTGCCGAATCCAAAGAATGCAAAGGACATTATCACTGCGCAGGCACAGCTTGTACAGTCATAAATGGTTTTAAATTTGTTTATATCCATGCCGAGCTTTGCGGACACTTCTTTCACAAACATCTCATAGGCTTCAAGGGGTATATATGTGTGGAACAGCAACGACACACCTACTGCGCATACGATCATGCCAAGTATGTAAAATGTTCCTCTCGCTGCAAATCCATTGCATGTAATATTTTCCATCACGCTCAGCATTATATCCAGCGTGAAGCCATAAAATATCGCCGTTATAAACGAGAATAGATACGCTGTTCTAAAGCGCTTCAGCAGCAGCATCATAGCAATCAGCAACACGCCCTGAAACATATATTCTGCCATGCCAAAGGAAAAGAATGTAAGCGTTTGGGATACTTTCAGATGCAGCAGATACGCAGGAGCCACAACCATGGACATACCAAAGTTCGCCCGCTCCATCATTGCCGTACCCAGCGCCAGAATAACTATTCCCATAACATACGCCAACTCGGAATAAAATGTTTTTTTCATCTATCTCCTTTTGTTGACGTTTGATACAGAAACGGCAAAAGCTGAAATTTTTATTTTTTATCTGTTGATATTATAATACCCTTCCTTCGAAGCAGCCAGATACCATATGCCGTACTCAATAATGTTTGTACTGCGGCGATGATTATAAGCCATGTGTTTGACGGTTCACACGCAAATACACTGAACGAGTTCACAATGGCATGGGATATAATGCAAGGCACTATGCTGCCGCCGACAAGAAAAACAGCACTGTAGCAAAAACCTATTGCAGAAGCATAAACAAACTGAAGCATGGTTTCAAAAACAGATGCACCAAGCAGCAGGTTTACAATATGTCCAAATCCAAACGTAAGGGAAGAAACAATTACGGCAGTCCTAATGTTATCTCTGCACATTGCCTTAAACAGCAGGCCGCGGAAAATCATCTCCTCTAGCAAGGCAACAAAGCACATGCTCACCACGCTCAGCATAGCCGTAATCCACGGTTGATCGGCACCGAGACCACACCATAAATTGACGGAGGATATTACAGCAAGGGGAACAAAATATGCAAGGTCGGCAGCCTTTGCTTTGATACTGCACAGACCATAGTATTCAGCCAGTTTTTCACGATGGATAAAGCCAATCAAAATAACCGACAGCACAAGTCCAAGCATAGCGGTTATAAGCTTTGGCATGCCTATGCTTTCGGATATTCCATCAGCCACGCTGAAGCCGACTACATATATTATTATCCACAGCACTGCAAACCATATGGGCTCTTTACGGTAAAGCTTATTCATACGGGGCCCCTTCTCTGATCATCCGTTATTCCAATAAATATTTTATCATTCTTTCCGGGTCATCCATAAACTGTTTTGTTATTCGATAGCTCTCGGTTTCACAATAGCTTACCCGCTCCATGCCGTTTTCGGAAAACTGTATTATATCCGCCCCCGGGAACGCCATAATTATAGGCGAATGAGTAGCTATAATAAACTGCGACCTATTCTTTACCAGCCGGTCCATCAATATCAGCAGCGTAAGAATACGCTGAGGCGACAGTGCCGCCTCAGGCTCATCCATAATGTAAAAACCGTTTCCTTCAAAACGATTTGTGATCAGGGAAAGAAAAGACTCTCCATGGGACTGCTCGTGGAAGGAAACTCCCCCATAACGCCTCATTGTGCTGTTTTCATCCAGATAGCTTGCAGTGTTGTAAAAGCTCTCCGCCCTAAGGAAAAATCCATCTTTAGGCGGTATAGTTCTTATTGGTGTAATATAATCGCACAGGTCGGAATGGGTTGGCTTAGTAGAAAACGCAAAGTCCCTTGAGCCGCCTTCTGCATTAAATCCCAAAGCTACGGCAACAGCTTCAAGCAAGGTAGACTTTCCGCTGCCGTTTTCCCCCACAAAAAATGTAACGGGGTTTGTCAATTCCAATTCACCCGCCCGATACAGGTGCTTTACGGCGGGAAGCTTTGCAAGATATCCTTTCGGCATATCATTCAGCCTGATGCCTGTAATATAGTTCATTTTGCCGTCCTGATTTACGTTTAGTACTTATTCTCCGATGCGTCGTTCAGAGCTTATATATCCTGACATGACATCCCCTATCTCTTGAATTGCCTCTCTGCCGTTTTCAGGCATGGCTTCTGTAGATATCCTGACAAAAGCTCCGTCCTTCAGATATTTGCACACCTCAAGCGTCCCATCTATGCTTATACTGTCCTCCATGCTGTTCCACTGGGACATTTTGTGCTTATCAATCACAGCATAGCAATCTTCCACTGCCTTATAGGGTACGATATAGCTTACACAGGTTTCCTCTGTCTCATCCGCTTCCTTGTGATATACGTCAAGCATAGCTTCATTGGATTTTTCTGAAGTGCTCAGAACCATTTCAAAATAGCCGTCATAGCCTTCGGCTCCCAATTGCGCCCTGTAATAATCCACAAGCATCATAGATATAGGCTTTTCTTCTGTATGGGTATTATCCTTTTCAAAACATTTCAGCGCAATATTTTTATCAGGCATTTTAAATTCTATTGTTATCTCATTTCCTTCTTTATTTTTGTATTGGATCTGCTGCTCATCCAGATAAAAGGTATATTCCTTATTGTTTTCTGCAAGATTAAAATGCAATTCTACTTTTTCGCCCGCACCATATGCTTCCTCTGCGTCTGTGTATATTTCCTTTTGACCACAGTAATCTACAGAATATTTTTCCCCTGAACATCCCGCGATAAAAAGCCCCAACGACAGGCAAGCCAATAAAAGCCATAAAACAGTACGTTTTTTTTCGATCGTCTTTATCATAAATACTTTCTCCAAAGAAATGTATCCTTTGTATTTATTTTATATCATATCAAACCGGGGAGTAATTGTATAGCATAACCGGATAAGCGAAAAGTTTATCATGCCCGGGTAGAGCAATAGCTTGTATTTCATATATGTTGTATAATTTAAACATACTCTGCTTTGGAGGAATAGCCATGAAAATACTTAATAAAATAGATCTTCATCTTCATATTGATGGTTCGGTTTTACCCCAAACCGTATATGAGCTTTCCCGTAAATACAACATCGAACCGGAGTGCAAGCTATCTCTGGAAGAAATCACTGCCTCTATGACTATCCCGGAAGGAGAATACGATCCGGATTTTCTTACCTTTAATCCCCCTCTCAGAGTAATGCAAAATCCCGAGGGTATTCGTCGAGTTACCCGCGAGCTGGTGGAACGTCTGGATTCACAGGGTCTTATTTACGCCGAGCTTCGCTTTGCCCCGCAATATCATCTAAATAATGGCATGACTCAGGAAGATGCGGTTATTGCAGCCATACAGGGCTTAAATAAGGGATTAAGCAGCTGCCATTCACTGAAGGCAAACCTTATACTCTGCACAATGAACCACTGTGATCCCTCAGAAAATCATGCGGAAAACATGGAAACCATACGATTGGCCGGTAAATACCTTGGCAAGGGGGTATGTGCTGTGGATATGGCGGGATACGAGGAGCGCATGCCCGAATACTCAGATATATTTGAAAAAGCCCAGATGCTTGGCATACCGGCTACCACGCACAGTGAATTTACCGTTGCAGATGCACTGAAGTTCGGCACTGCACGCATAGGTCATGGATATCAGACGGCACTTATCCCTGAGCTTACCAGAGCTGTAATATACCGTAATGTTACGCTGGAAATGTGCCCTGACAGCAGTCTGTCATATGATTACGGTCTTTCCTGCGATGAAACGCATCCCTTGTATGTGCTGTATAAAAAGGGGGCCCGCGTTACGGTTAATACAGATAATCTTACGGTATTAGATACCGACCTTGAAAAGGAATACGCCCTATGCCGCAAGATGGGCTTTACGGATGAAGATATAATACGGATGAACAATTATGCCATACAGGCATCCTTTGCAGATGAATCGACAAAAAAAGAGCTGCTGCAAATACAGTCAATATAGCAATAAAGGCAGGTATTACCTGCCTTATCATTTATATGCCATAATGAAAAATCACGATCCGTTCCCGGGGGTCATTTCCTTCAAATAAATCTCCGCAAGGTATCTCATCATAATATTCCATCTCGTCCACCGTCATAAGATATGAGATATATTCCTCCGAAGGATAATAAAAGAATAAAAATGCCTCCCGCGGATTTTCATAATGGGATTCAACAATCCTTGCCATCACTTTATTCAACAGTTCTGGAGAAAACGGATTGAAAAAATAATATCTTGTGACCTCCGGCGGCACTACATACTCTTCCGCTTTAGCCAGTATGAATTCTGCCCTTGATTTTAAACGGACGTTTTTTTGATTCTCTATTGCCTTCTGATAGATACGTTCATCATATTCAATCCCAACGGTCCTTGCATTTGTCTGATATGACAGATAAAAATCCACACGCCCTTTACCGCAGCCATAGTCCAGAAGCACATCCCTTTTGCCAATAAATCCGCTGTTTGCCAAACGTTCTAAAACACTATATGGCGTTGGTTCATAAGGATAGCGATATTGGTCCGAGTTGGAATCATCCCGACCGGTCGTTTTTATCTTTAAGAGCTTATCCCATGTATTTTCGTTATCTATCACATTCTTACTCCTGCAAGTTTATCACCCCTATGATAGCACGCATAACATCAAAATGACAGGAATGAATTATCCCTGTCAAAATTACTTATACTCAAATCATATTAGAACTGTACATTTTGATTGAGCAGTTCCATATTTTACCCTTCTGCCGCCTCCAGCATATTTTCGATAAAAATCCCGTACTCCTGCGTCGGATCATTGACCGGCACATGAGTCACCGCACCCACCAGCTTTCCCATCCTGAATAATGGGACTGCCGCTCACAGGTGATTGTCATTAGGAACAACAGCTTTCATCATTCCTCAACGATTTTCACACTTGCCCAACGACGTTCGGTTTGGGCACTGTATTGCAGTGTATAAGTCGGAATTCCTTGTGAAATCGCTCTATTAATTTCTGCAATTTCTTTTGATATCTGTTCTTCGCTGGCATACCACCCCAGAAACGTAGTCGGTTCTCCCCAAAAACTCGAACCGCCTCGATCAACACCGAACAATATATACTGCGGAGAATTTTTTCCTCCACGTATTTTGCCAGTTGTAAGTACTTTATAGCAATTTGCAATTACATTCTCATGAGGAGATGTAATAACAATCGAGCCCGTTACATTTGTACCTTTTGAGTCTCGATCACAGCCGATCTCATTTGACATAAGCACATCCAACGAAATCTTTAATTTAGAGGAAAGCAGCAGCAATTTTTCCACTTCCGGATACCCTTGACCCTGCTCCCATTTTGAAACAGCCTGTCGGCTTACATCCAAGAGTTCTGCCAACTCTTCCTGTGATAGATGATGTTCTTTTCTGATTTGTTTTAGATTTTCTGAAAAACACATATGAGCACCTCCTTTGGTGCCTTAATTTTAAGGGAGAACGCTTATAAAGGCTACCAACCTGCTTTTGCACATTCGCAACTTGAAGTTGCAATTTCATTTTATCAAAAATAACAAAAAAAGACAGGGGCAAATTGCCCCTGCCAAATGATTTATTCCACTGCTTTTAGCATATTCTCAATGAATATGCCATACCCCCGTGTCGGATCATTTACTAAAACATGGGTCACCGCGCCCACCAGCTTGCCGTCCTGAATGATGGGACTGCCGCTCATTCCCTGCACAATTCCTCCGGTTATGGATATCAGTTCTTCTGAGGTTATCTTAAGTACAATACCCTTGCTGCCTGAGCCTTCAGCGGGAAACAGCTTTATTATTTCGCAGTCATATTCCTTTATCCCCTCATCAGTAACGGTACATAATATCTCTGCCGCTCCCGTGTGCACTTCGTCCCACCAGCATATGGACATTCCTTCTGGATACAGCGGATTGACTGGCATATTTATGGCGTCACCATATACCCCATATTCACAATTTTTATCTATCTCTCCCCACTTTTCATCATGAACGGAAAACGAGCCTATTACTTCACCGGGTTTCCCGCTTGAGCCGGCAGATATTCCAATTATGCTGGATTTTATTATATTGCCGTTTTTTACATCTATTATGGCTCCTGTGTCAATGTCGGTTATAGGGTGTCCCAGTGCGCCAAAGCGTTTTGCTGTCATGTCCCAGTATGACAGCGTGCCTATTCCCGATGTGCTGTCCCTTACCCACATTCCTGCAAGATAGCCTCCACTTTCTTCATCATACACAGGCGTTACCGTACATTCTATTGTTGAATCATCCCTGCGTACTGTAAAGTTCAAATCGCCTCCCTCTGAACAAAGCTCGCTCAAATGGAAGGAGTCCTCTACCGTTTTTCCGTTTACCTTTACAATAACATCGCCGGCTTTTATTCCGCCTTCTGCCGCAGGACATATATCCGCATTTTTATTTATACTGCCAAGACCCACCACCAATACACCATCGCTATACAATGATACACCGATAGGCATACCTCCCGGCATAAGCCGTATATCTTCTTTCGCGTCATATGATACTTGCTTTATGGGTATTCCCATCATTCTAACGCTTATATTGTTTTTACCAAGCGTTTCGGACATATCTCCGGATACCTGTCTGATATCCTTTTCTTCCAGACTAAGTAGCCCTCCTGTATTCTGACGCAATTCTTCCAGCTGTTCAAGTGTTATGTTGGATGACAGCTCTCGTATATATGTCATCTTCTCGCCGCTGTTGAAACACAGCAAAAAGACGCACAATATCCAGCCTATGCATTTTATATATCCACGTTTTCTTATCTGTTTCATACATTTATCCTACCAAAGCAAAATTAAACACCGCGGGAATTTCCCACGGTGTTTATTATTTGTAATAATGCTGAATTTAATTCCGGCTTGTCCCTTTTCTTCGCTGTGCTTTAGTATTTTCTGATGCTGTAATAAGCTCTTTTGCATGATCGTACGCAAGCGTGGAATTTTCTGCGCCATCCATCATACGTGCAAGGTAAGCATACCTTTCCTCAAGGGTAAGCCTTCGCATATCTGTTTTGGTATGCTCTCCATCATCGCTCTTTTCAACCATAAAATGAGCGTCTGCCAGAGCTGCTATCTGCGGCAAATGAGTTACACACAAAACCTGATGGGAATCCGAAATGTTGACCATTTTTCCGCCTACTACAGATGCAATACGCCCGCTTATTCCGGTATCTATTTCATCAAAAATCAGGGTAGGAATGGAATCCGATCTGGCGGCAATAGCCTTGAAAGCCAACATAATTCTGGACATTTCACCGCCGGAGGCAACCTTTTCCAAAGGTTTAAGGGCTTCACCCGGGTTTGCAGACATGGTGAATTCAACCTTGTCCATACCGTTTGCGCCGAATGTTTCCACAGGCTCAAAGCCTACTTCAAATCTGGCCTTTTCCATGCCCAAATCTTTCAGCTGCAGCAATAGCTCTTTCCGGAGCTGTTCCGCGGCTGCTTTTCTTGCTGAGGTAAGCTCTGATGCAGCCCGGATATACATTTCGCTGATATGGTTAAGTTTTTGTTCCAGCTGTTCTCTCTTTTCGCCTGCACTTTCCAATTCATCAAGGCGCATTTTGGAGTTTTCGAGAAAAGTATCAACATCAGTTATAGCTGGACCATATTTTTTCTTAATATTTGAATAGACTTCCAGTCGCTGCTGAATCTCGTCTATACGTATAGGATCAAATTCAAACGAGTTGCGCATATCCTGCAGAACATAGCCTATATCCTGAATTGCGTAATAGGCCTCCTCAAGCTTTTTGGCTGCGTCATTATATTCGGCAGATAATCCCGATATACCATCCATGCTTCCGGATGCCATCTTTACCAAATCCACAGCTCCGCTATCTCCGGTAAGAGCCTCGCAACCTTCCTGCAGCGCTGCCATTATTTTTTCAGCATTCATAAGCATTCCCTTTTCCTCGTTAAGGGATGCTTCTTCCGCTTCAGTAAGGGCAGCCTTTTCTATTTCGTTTATCTGATAGCGCAGTATATCCATCTCGCGGGCCCTCTCATCCTCAGATGAAAAGCCCCCCAGCAGAGCGTCTCTGCTTGCTTTATATTCTCTATAAAATTCCTTTACCTGTGACTTGATAGGATCAACCTTATCATGACAGAAGGAATCTAAAAAAGTAATGTGTCTGTTCTGGCTCAGCAAAGACTGATGCTCATGCTGACCGTGTACATCTACCAGCAAATCGGTTATTTGCTTAAGCGTTGCCAGATTAACAAGCGTACCGTTTACACGGCATACATTTTTACCGGATACAGAGAGCTCACGGGATATAGTAAGTCCTTCATCCGGGTCCAGCTCATATTCCTGCATTATTTGCCGTACAGCCGCCGAAGCGGAAATGTCAAATTCGGCCTCTACCGAGGCCTTCTCCGCTCCGCTTTTTATCAGTTCCTTGCTGGCACGCTCTCCAAGTGCCAAATTTACCGCATCAATAATAATGGATTTTCCGGCGCCGGTTTCACCGGTCAGCACGTTAAATCCATTATCAAACTCAATATTCAGCCGCTCTATAAGGGCGACATTTTTTATAGATAGTCTATTTAGCATTCATTCTCCTGAGTATTAAAACTTCAACATTGCCTGAAAGCGCCTAATAAGCTCCCCGGTATCTGCCGTATCCTTCACTGCAATAAATATGGAATTATCGCCTGCTATGGTGCCCACCACTTCATCTATACGCATGGAATCTATAGCTTCGGCTGCAGCGCTTGCTGTGCCGGGAATCGTCTTAATTACAACCAAATTGCCCGTTACTGCCATGGACAGCACAGAATGGGCAAAAATATTGATGAACCTATCTTTAAGATCCGCTTCGGCTTTGTCTACTGTAGCATATTTATACACGCCGTCATCAGACAAAACTTTTATAAGCCTAAGTTCCTTAATATCCCTGGATACCGTGGCCTGAGTTACCTTCAGTCCGCGCGCTTTAAGCATAGAGGCAAGCTCGTCCTGAGTATCGATGTCGTACTGGTCAATGAGCTCTAGTATCATAGTTTGCCTTGCTGATTTCATGCTGTGACCTCCAATAAGGATATTTCGCCTGCGATTATATGTAAAATAATTGCATTAAAGGTTATGCGGATGGGATGTATACTAAGACAGCTTAGTTCTAATAAGACTAAACAGATTTCGTTCGCCCAGGCGTATAAAGTTTACGCTTCGCCGGCTTCTGGTTATATCTATCACATCCCCCGGCATTATCCGGTGGGTCTCTATGCCATCCATCGCCAGAAATCCTTCCTGCTGCTGCGAAAGGCGCACAACAGAATCATCGGAAGCGATTATTGGCCTAAAGCTTAACGTATGAGGACATATAGGGGTAATTATTGCCGCATCCAGCCCGGGGGCAATAATTGGGCCTCCGGCAGAAATGGTGTATCCGGTAGCTCCGGTAGGTGTACTTACAATCAACCCGTCACAGGATACAGTTCCCACATCCGCACCGTTTATTTTAACATTGATGGACACAACACCGGAGAAGTTTTTGCGATATAATACAGCTTCGTTAAGACAGTGTACCGCCTCTCCGCCATTTATGCAACAGGCAAGCATCATACACTTGTCTATTGTAAAACTATCTTCCTTGATGGCATCCAGTGCTGTGGAAAATTTTTCAACATCTATCTCACTTAGAAATCCGATACGACCAAAGTTGATACCAAGAAGCGGTACTCCTTTTTCCGCGGAATAACCAGCCGCGCGAAGTATCGTACCGTCTCCACCCATGGCAACCATTATGTCAGGTGTATTGGTTTCTGTGGTATCCAGACCTTGAAACTGCTCAATATCCAATAAAGACTTGTCTATATAACAGGATATGCCTCTCACCGACGCAGCAAGACGAACAGCCTCTACCGCATCAAGAGCACCATCGTTGTTTGGATTTGTAAATATGCCTATACTGTTTACACGCATATTTGTGATACCACTGATTTATATCAGTTTCCTTTCGTATATTATATTCCCATTAATCAACATTTTTCAAGATTAAATCTGAAATTTGTGAAATATTCTGGAATATTAATTCACTAATCCAGCTCTCTGTGTGCCAGCTCAACAACTTCCTTAACTTTTTCAGTGATGTTTTCTGTAGAGTTTTTGTCAATTTTTGATAAAACAAGCAAAAACTCTATATTTCCTTTAGGGCCTGTAATGGGAGAATAATCTATATGTTCAATGCAGAATCCTATGCTCTGGGCAAAGAGCGCCGTCTCCTCAACCACCTGCCTGTGTGTTTCTTTTTCTCTTACAACGCCATTCTTTCCCACCTTACCACGGCCGGCCTCAAACTGCGGCTTTACCAACACTACAGCCTTCGAGTCATCAGCCAGGCATTGATACATTCTTGGAAGAATCAACTTAACCGATATAAATGACACATCGATAGAGGCAAACTCCGGCTGTTCTGCAAACCATGCAGGCTCCATATTGCGGGCATTTGTCCGCTCCATTACCACTACCCTTGGATCATTTCTAAGCTTCCAGTCCAGCTGACCATATCCAACATCTATGGCATAGACCTTGGAAGCTCCGTTTTGCAGCATGCAATCTGTAAATCCGCCCGTGGATGCACCAATGTCCATGGCAACTTTGTCCTGCAGCGAAAGCTCATACTTTCTGACAGCCTTATCAAGTTTTAGTCCGCCTCTACTTACAAAAGGTATAGCCTGCTCCTTCACAGTAAGCATACAATCCTCGGGTACTGTGGTTCCGGGCTTATCTATCCTTGCGGTATCAAGAAAAACCTCCCCCGCCATTATGAGAGAACGTGCTTTCTCCCTGCTTTGAGCAAGGCCCAGTTCCACAAGCCTTACATCCGCTCTTACTCCGCTCATTATATTTCCTCCATCGCCATGGATATCACTTTTTTCAGCGATTCACAGTCCATCCCGCAAAGTATATCCTGTTCCTCTACAGAGGCCTGCTTTACCGGCTCCTCTCCAACGCCAAGCCTAATAACCTTTACACTGCCTGAGAACCATTCTGCTATCCTGCTTCCCATTCCTCCGCTTGCAATGCCATCTTCTATGGTTATTATTATACGAGTTTTTTCTCCTATACGCCGCAGCATGTCTTCATCCATCGGCCGTATAAAGCGCGCACTTACCAGTCCGGCGCCGGTTGCTTCAGCTGCCCTTTTTGCAGTTTCAACCATTCGCCCCGATGCTATCACGGTAACATCGGATATAGGATTGATTTCCAGCCATTTTCCGTATTCTATATGCGGATATTCCGCATCCGGCAGCAGTCCTCTTCCATATCTAACAACAGCAGGATTGCCCTTATTTACAGCCATCTCAAGCATCTGCTCAAGTTCGCCTGCTGAGGCCGGAGAATAAATATCCACATAAGGCATTGTGAGTACATATGCAATATCATAAACACCCTGATGGGTTTCTCCATCAGCCCCAACCAGCCCTGCTCGATCCAGCGCAAACACCACCGGGAGTCTCTGCAATGCCACATCGTGAAGCATCTGATCATACGCCCTTTGCATAAACGAGGAATATATGGCAGCTATGGGTTTCATTCCTCCACAGGCCAGACCTGCCGCCATTGTAACAGCATGCTGCTCTGCAATACCCACATCAAAAAACCTGTCGGAATATCTTTTTTTGAATTCCTCCATTCCTGTACCCGTGCTCATTGCGGCAGTAACTACGGCTACATCCCTGTCCCTCTCTGCGATCCGGCACACGGCCTGTCCGGCTATTGCGGAATTTGATGTAATATTCTTTTTTATTTCCTCTCCGGTTTCAGGAGCAAACGGTCCGATACCATGGAATTTCCCCGGTTCCGTTTCCGCAGGTTTATATCCTCTTCCCTTGCGGGTAATAACATGCAGCAGAACAGGTTCCTCCATATTCCGTGCCATAGTTATGGTTTCAATGAGTTTATTTATATCATGGCCGTCAACCGGACCAAGGTATGTAAAACCCAATTCCTCAAACAAAACATTAGGAAGAAGAAAGTATTTGATCCTGGATTTGAGCCTTGACAGTCGTACCCTTATACGTGGTCCAAGCTTTGGTATTTTGCTTAAAAATACCGAAAGATTCTTCTTGAATGAGCGGTATCCGCTGCTGGATCGCATTTCTCCCAGATGGCGGGTAAGTGCTCCAACATTTCTTGATATGGACATCTCGTTATCGTTGAGTATTACGATAAGGGGCAGCCCGCTTTCGCCGGCATCATTAAGTGCCTCAAAGGCCATTCCACCGGTTAACGCTCCGTCGCCAATCACTGCAGCTACGCTGCTTTTATCACCTTTATGCCGCATTGCCCTGAGCAAACCAAGCGCCGCAGATACAGATGTACTTGAATGGCCAGTATTAAACACGTCAAATTCGCTTTCGCTGCGCTTTGGAAAGCCGGAAAGCCCATCTTTCTTGCGAAGAGTATCAAATTCATCTGCACGACCGCTGAGAATTTTGCTTACATATGTCTGATGACCCACATCAAATACGATCTTGTCACGTGGGGTATCAAACACTTTGTGCAGGGCTATGGTCAGTTCAACCACGCCCAGGTTGGAAGCAATATGTCCGCCTGTGCGTGAAACTTTTTCCACGAGAAATTCCCGTATCTCCCTTGCAAGCTCATCCAGGTTTTGCTGTGGGATACGGCGAAAATTCTCGATATTTTTAATTCCGTCAATAAGAGGAGTATTCATCCTGTCAGCTGCGGCGGCTAAGACAGCTTAGTGCAAGTTCTCTTAACAGTTCCGCTCTTTCTTCAAATATTGAAATTGCCTCCACGGCCTGATGCGCCGTCTCTGATGCCAGATCCTTTGCCCTGTCCATTCCATAAAGGGAAATGTAGGTCAGCTTGTTTTCGGCCTCATCCTTACCGAGGGTCTTGCCCATTCCCTCAAAATCGCCCACCACATCCAGTATGTCATCCGTCATCTGGAAAAGCGCACCGTATAGTTCTCCGTATTGTCCCAGCGCAATCATCTGCTCTTGGCTTGCACCTGCTATATATGCACCTGCAAGCAACGCCGCCTTAATCATAGCAGCAGTTTTGTTTGCCTGAATAAAGCGCAGTTCGTCTATACCGGTATTCTCTGCGGTTTCAGATGCAAGATCTATTACCTGTCCGGCTACCATACCACTGACACCTGCGCCAAGGGATACAGCTCTTGCCGCATTGATTGCGTTTTCTGTAAGGTCCGCTTTAACCGCATCCAGCATTATCTGGAAAGCATATGACAGCAATCCATCTCCCGCCAGCACAGCATTAGCCTCTCCAAACACTTTGTGATTGGAAGGTCTGCCACGACGAAAATCGTCATCATCCATACAGGGAAGGTCATCATGTATCAAAGAGTAAGTATGTATCATCTCCAGCGCACAGGCATAGGGCAACGCACGCTCAACATCCCCGCCCAACATGTTGCAGGTATACAGTGTAAGCACAGGACGCAGACGCTTGCCGCCCGCCTTAAGGCTGTATTCCATTGCCGCCCTCAGCTGCTCCGGCGCACCACAGGAATCCATATAGCCGCTGAGTGCCGCTTCTATTTTTTCTCTGTATTCCTTTGTTGCTTCAGCAAAGCCCATGGTTATTCCTCCATCAGCGACTTGTCCACCTGATCCAACCGTGCCTCATATGCGCCAAGCAGGCTAAGACAATACTGAGAAAGCTCTGCTCCTTCCTCGTACAGCTTAACCATCTGGTCTATAGGCAGATTACCCGAGGCCAGTTTTTCAACAATGCCATCAAGCTTTTCTTTTGCCTGTTCAAACGAGAGTTCTTTTTTTGCCATTTTTCTATCCTCTGCTTACGCTGTCTATGGTTATATCAGCTATGCCGTTTTTCATTATGAGCAAGGCTTTTTGTTTTTCTTTAAGTTCATCTGCACTGCCCACAAATATACCCTCTTGCTGTACCATACCATATCCTCTGTCCAGTACAGCTTCCGGTGACAGAGCATTAAGCTGTGATTGCTGTTTTTCTATGGAATGAATAGCATTTACCAGCTCGGAGCGCAGCATCACGCTCATGTTATCACGTTGTATTTCCACATTGCGGCTCAGCATTTCTATCCTGTGCCTCGTCATGGAAAAAGCCGCAGAATCCCTTATTCCGGACAGTCGCTGTATCAGGTTATCCATCTCCTTATGGCACAGATCGGATATATAGTTCTGTGCAGAAACAACCTCTCCATACAGCCTTGCATATTCCGGTACACATAGCTCTGCCGCCGCAGATGGTGTGGGGGCCCGAAGGTCGGCAGTAAAGTCCGCAATTGAAAAATCCGTTTCATGTCCCACTGCGCTTACTACGGGTATATCGCTTTCATATATGGCCTTTGCCACTATTTCTTCATTAAACGGCCAAAGGTCTTCCATACTGCCGCCGCCTCTGCCTACAATGAGCACATCGGCTTTTTTTATACGATTCATGGCTACTATAGCATCGGCTATTTCCTCTGCCGCGCCATCGCCCTGTACCCTTACTGGATACAACAGCATATTCATAGCGGGAAAACGCCTGCGTGTAATGTTTATTATGTCCTGTATAGCGGCGCCTGTTGGTGAAGTTATAATTCCCACACAGCGAGGCAGGCTCGGTATGTTTTTTTTATGTGCTTCGTCAAAGTATCCCTTTGCCTCAAGTCTGGTTTTCATCAGCATAAATCGCCGATAAAGCTCGCCCTCGCCCCGGCGCTCCATTGCGGTAACATACAGCTGATACTGGCCATCCTTAACATACAAAGACACGCTGCCATATATAGTAACAGACTGCCCATCCTGTGGAGAAAAATCCAGAGAAAAGGCATTCTGCCTGAACATAACGCAGCGCACAAGGGCCCCTTCATCCTTTATGGAAAAATACAGATGTCCTGATGAGTGCCGCTTGAATCCGCTTATCTCTCCGCATACGCAAACATGGCTCAAAAGGCTGTCGCTTTTGAGCAGTCCGTTTACGTATTCATTCAGCTGCGATACAGTGAGCCTGTAGCCATTATCAAGCAAGGGTCTTCTCTGCCGCCTCCACAGTGTTTTCCATCAGCATGGCAATAGTCATAGGGCCTACGCCACCGGGTACAGGCGTAATATGAGATGCCACTTCCAACGCACTTTCGAAATCCACATCCCCGCGCCATGCGCCGTCTACGCGGCACTGCGCAACGTCTATTACAACGGCACCGGGTTTTATCATGTCCGCGGTTACCAGATTGGGAACACCCACCGCTGAAATAAGGATATCCGCATTGCGTGTATACTCTGCAAGATTCTTTGTGCGGGAGTGACACATTGTTACGGTTGCGTTCTTTGCAAGCATCAGCAAAGCTGCAGGCTTGCCGACGATATTGCTTCTGCCGATAACAACACAATTTTTTCCGGATATCTCTGTGCCGGTACTTTCAACAAGCTTTACGCAGCCCTTAGGAGTGCATGGAATAAAGCCCTCCCTGCCGGTAAGCAGCATGCCTGCATTTTCAGGATGCAGGCCATCCACATCCTTTGCTGCAGATATGTTAAGCAGCACATTATCTTCGGATATATGCTTTGGCAGAGGAAGCTGAACCAGTATCCCGTGAATGGAAGGGTCATCATTCATCTGCTTAACCAGAGCAATAAGGTCTTCTTCTGTGGTTTCAGCGGGCAGTTTGTGGCCTACGGTTTTAATGCCTAATTCTGCCGCCTTTTTTTCTTTCATCCCAACGTATGCCTTGGAGGCAGGATTATCACCCACCAGCACTACTGCAAGACAAGGCTGTACTCCTTTGTCGCAAACAGCCTGTACTCTTGCCTTTATTTCGATGCAAACTTCCGCCGCTGCAGCCCTTCCATCAATAATTTTTCCCATTATTATATTCTCCCTGAATATTTTTCTCAAATCATCACAAAGCATCGCCTCCGGTATCGTAGACGATGCTCTGCCTGCCGTGATATAACTGTCCGCGCCAAGATACGAGGACTATTCGGAAGCCTCGCCTTCCAGCCGCTTTGCAAGGGTGCCAAGCATGCCGTTGATATACGCAGAGGAACGCTCGCCGCCAAACTGCTTTGCAAGCTCAACGGCCTCGTTTATGGATACGCCGTGGGGTATATCATCACGATATACCATCTCATATATGGCAACGCGCAATACTGAAAGATCTACCTTTGGCATGCGCTCAATACGCCATCCGATAGCAATCTCATCTATAAGGGCGTCTATCTCTTCCACATGCTCTTCTATTCCCCTGAGCACTTCCTGAGAATAGCAAATATCCTCCTCGGTGGGGGCTTCACTTATGCCGGACTTGTCCAACACTTCCTGATAAGTCTCTTCGCATTCACCATCAAACATTCTTGCAAACGCAAGCTTCATGGTTACTTCGCGGGCGGTCTTTCTGCTCATTTGTATACCTCTTGGAGTTATTTTTTGCTGAACAGCTTGCCTATGGCCTTGTCCAATTCTTCCTTGCCGCCATTATCCAAGTGACGGCCTATAACATAGCATACAGCTACCAGCGCAAACAGCAGCAGTGTGCGCCAGAGGCCGATAGTAAACAGCAGAATCGCCAATACTATACCGGCTGCTATGCCTATAACGCGCCATTTGTACTCTTTTAACAGTGCTTTAAGTTCTTCCATCTTAATCTCTCCTAAAAGGATCAGGCCTGCTCAGGCAGGGTAAATACCATCATGCTGATATCCCCTACCTTTATGCCGGTAAGATTCTCAATATAGCAGGTCAAGCTTTCACGCAAAGCAGACGTTACCTCTGGCACATTGGTATCCTCAGCAAGGTTAAGCTTAAGGTTAATTGCCAGCTTGTCATCTTTTACAGATATAACGCTGTCCTGCTTAAGTATGCTCTCATTTGCAGCACAGTGCCTCTTTACCATCTCATCAATAGCGGCAAGGGTAATGGTAGAAGTGCCGAATTCAGTCTTAGCAATCAGGGCAGTGGCAGGGCCGGACTTCTTTACACGCCTGTTAAAGCCCACTATCATCCTAATGGCCCACAATACTATAATAAGACCTATGCCTGCGGTTATCCAGCCATTCTGTGCGCTCTGATAGGGAAATGCTACTATGCTATTCAATATATCCAATGGCACAAAGCCCAGAGAAATGGCAAGCAGGCCAAAGCCCAGCGCCATCAGTACCAGCATCAGCAATATAAGCAGCAGCCTGTCTATTATCCTTGGTTTCATAGGTGCAGCACCTTTCTTATGTGTTATTTGTCTGTTGTGGTTTATTATTCGCCTTCTATTTCGGCCTTAGGCTTTATGACCTCTGCCTTTTCGGGCTTTTCGAATGCAATAGACTGTACGAACACGTTTACAGAAGCCACATTAAGGCCGGTCATGTTTTCGATGGTGGTCTTTATGTTCTTCTGGAGGGCCACAGATACCTCGTGAATCTTATAGCCGTATTTAAGAATTACGTTGATATCTATAAGGGCCACGTTTTCGTTTATTTCTACCTTAATGCCCTTGGTGATATTCTTTTTGTTAAGCATGCCGGTAAGGCCCTCAACAACGGTGCCGCTCATGCCTTCTACACCCTCTACCTCGTTGGCAGCAAGGCTGGCTATGGTTGCGATCACATCGGGAGCAAAAGTTATCTTATCGCCCTGTATATCGATGGTTTCTATGGAAATGTTTTCTTCAGTTGCCATGACATATGCCTCCTTATACTTTTCTTATGATATTATACCAGATTTTAGCTTTTATGCATAGCGCATACTGATTTATTTGCATTTTAGACATCATTGTCCTGCAATCACTTTTATATTTCTGGCCGGTTCTCCCGTTTGGGCCTGCACAATATCCAGTATCTGTGCCACGCTGCTCTCTTCAAGCTCTTCGCTTTTTACCACCACATTAACAGTTCCCGAGTGAAATGTTACCGCCGCGTCCTCAAAGCCCTTTGCCTTTATCATACTCTCTATGGCAAATTCCTTTTCCATGTTTTCTACAAGTGTCATCTTTTGCTTTTGTGCATCCGCAAGTGTTTCCTGATCTGACCTGGATGCAGCTATCACTTCGTCAAGATATTCCATCTCCAGCTGACGCACCTCTTCCCTGTCCTGCCTGAATGTTTCAAAATAGTCGGCTGGCGGGGCATCCTCCGTCACTGATGCTTCTGAATTCTCTGTGGTTACATTGATTACATTGGTTTCTTCAGTACTTTCTCCGTTTACCATAACATTTAGCACAAAAGCACCCGCAAACAGCACTGCGACCACCGCCAATACCAGATATTTTTTGATAAATTTCATTTTTGCTCCTTTACCCCTTCCATTCCCATTTCCAGCACTTCCACCTTATCAGCCTCCACCCCCAGCACCGCCTGCACTGCTGCCTGCAGCTTGAGTCTTACGGATACATCCGCCGCCCCTTGCGCAACTACTATCACTCCCCTTACGGTAGGTTCCCGTTCCATAAGCACTATGGCCTCATTTTCTCCGTTTTGATACGTTGTCACCGGAGATGATGACTCGGTTCGTGTCTGGTTCTCTCCTGATACGCTTACGCTCGAGGTAATGTCGGTATTCATTGCTGGCACTATTTCATTTCCTGTTTCGTAGGTAATCATTACCTTTACCTTGCCCGCACCCCGTACACAGCTTAGGGTCTCCATCAGTCTCTGCTCCATCCTATCTCCATCATACTCCGGCGTATTCTGCTGAGTTTCCGGGTTCTTTTCGCTTTTTCCTGCTGGAATGCAAAGCATCACACATATCAGCGCCAATCCTATATATACCCCAAGCTCCAGTTTTTTATTTTTCTTCATTTTGATTATCAGGGTATCTGTGATTTTATTTTTTCTTTCTTCAGCCATTTGGCAGCACTCCCGATATTATTCTTATGAGGTACAGCATTGTAACTATGTCCACAGCTTTTGCTGCGCTGCGTTTCATGGTGCCGCTCGGAAGCAGCTGCTTCAGTATGCACGCCCCGGAAAACAGCACTATGATACTCATTGTCGTTTTATACAATACATTCATACTTATCTACACCCCTGACGCCGTAAGCGATGCGAATATAGTTAACAAATTCATCAGCGCTGCGGTAACACTGACGGCAAACATATATGTACAGCTTTCTGCAGCTCCTTCCAGCATGCCGGCTATACGGCTGTCAGAAAACATCGCACATGCGGTTCCCGTAAGCCTAAGCATCATTATTGTAGACAGCATGCTGAGCAAAGGAGATATTACTGTAAGTATTAAAAGAAGAACCGCTGCGGTTCCTGCCGCGTTTTTCAGCACAACCGCACCTGCAAGCAGACTTTCATATGTTCCGGATATCATTCCGCCCACCACCGGAACGGATTTATCAAACGCATATTTAACAGCCTTTATTCCCGCTCTGTCCAGCCCTGCGGCATTGATGCTCCTAATGCTCATAGAGCCGAGGAAAACAGTAAATGCCATTCCCATGCTCCACTTCAGCACGCTTTTAATCAGCCCAGCCATGGCCTTTAACTGTCCATGCCCTGTTATACATCCTGCCGCTGTAAAGCCGCACATAACAGGTATAAGGGGCATGAGTACCGTCCTGAATCCGTTTGTAACAGCATTACACATTAGTATTGCTGCAGGCTGAGAAGCCGCCGTTTTTGCTGAGCCGCAGGCTGCAATCAACGTCATGAGCACAGGGGATGTTACCTCTGTTACCCGCGCCACGCTGTCTACAGCATTCATCGCCTGGGTAAACTGCTCATATACTGCCGTAGTTATCATAGAAATGCATAGCCCGCTCATGCAGAATGTAAGCATTTCACCCACGCCCTCTTTGCCGCCTATCATAATATCCGCAAGCCCCATTACAAGCACTACGGCCATTATGCTCCCCATTCCATTCATTGCCTGAACAATGCTGTTTTTTAAAGCACCTTTTAAAGCCTGCCCATCCAGTACGTCCTGCGTACCCATCCTGTAGTTTTCAATAAGCTGACGGGGTGTCATCCCTCTAAACAATCCCCTGACATCGTTGGGAAGCTCCTGCCACATCTGCTGCCATCGGGATATATCATACTCCACTGCCGGTACCATTATGGTATCCTCTGCAAAGGCGCTGCCCGGCAGCAGCAATATAATTGCTATCACCCCTATAAGCACGCTCCTCATTGTCCAATAATCCCCCCTATCGCCTCAAGCGTAGATACTACCAAGGGTATAGCTGCAGTAACCATCATAAGCCTCCCTGCAAATTCCACCTTTGCGGCCAATGAGCTCTCACCGCAGTCTCTGCAGGTATCTGCGCTGAACTGAGCTATATATGCTATTCCAATCATTTTACCTGCGGATCTCATCCCCTTGATATCAATACCGTATTGGCTGAGCAAGGAATCCGCGGTTTGCGCAATGCCGCCTATTGTGTCAATTCCATACGCAAGAATAACTATCCCCGCCGCAATGCTTACCTGCACAGCAAGTTCGGGTCTGTAGCTTTTTATCGCCACAACAGCACACAGGGCTATTAAAGCCACAGCAGCAAGTTTCAGAACCTCTGTTACCATTAATACAGCCCAAATATTCGTTTCACCTGCTCCAACAGCTGCCCTATCTCTCCCACCACCATGCTGAGAGCAAGCACAAGAGCCGCCAAAGCAGCAAGCATAGCAATATCATCCCGTCCCGTTTGTTTAAGCAGCTGGCATATTACCGCAACCAAAATACCCAGGCCGGCTATTCTCAGCACAAGTTCAATATCCATAAATCCCTCCCTATGCTATCAACAGCATTATTGCCAGGCCGCCAAGCATGCCCAGTTTTTGATATATCGCACCTTTGCTTTTGCTTTGCGTTTTTAGCTCTGCCGCATAGGTTTCCGCCTGCTCGCTCCGGTCCTTAAGCATTTTTGCATTGTCCTCCGCATTCATTATTCCTATAGATCTGCCGGATTCTGCTATCAGAGCCATTTCCTGCATGCTGAGTATGTGGAATTCTCCGCATGTTTTTGCCGCCTGTTCCCAAGCCTGTTCCGCCCCTGTGCCTTTGGAAACATTAAGCATAAATTCACGCCAGAATTCACCGAGGGCTCCTTCCGAAAGCATTTGGGCAATATCCTTTATATCCCTCGGCCTATATTGCATTTCTGCCGCAAGCGCTCTCATGTCCAGCGCAAAGTTATGCATTATCCGCTGCCGCATATCCAGTTCCGCAGCTTTGCTTTTTCCGAATAGGATACATAGCAAAAGCGCCGCAATGCTGCCTATCAAACGCATAATATTTCCTCCGTTATATCGGCAAAGCTCCTGCTGCCGGTCCGATTTTTAAGCAGAACAATCCGCTCAAAAGCGCCTTCGCTTACGGCACGCCTTATTCCTTTGCGCCTAAGCACTTCTTTGCCGCTGCCATGAGCGCTGGCAATTACCTTTACCCCACAGCCCGATGCTTCCAGCACAGCTGCCCCGTCCTCTTCCGATGCTATTTCATCTGTTATAAGTATTTGAGGCGACATTCCTCTCAGCAGAAGTCTTAATCCAATTGATTTTTCACATCCGCTCATCACATCCGAAAATCCCACATCCAGCATAGGTATCCCTTTTATTCCGGCAGCGATTTCGCCCCGTTCATCTGCTATTCCAACCTTATATCCCGCTTCTGACAGCTGCCTTGCGGCATCCCTGAGTACCGTGGTTTTTCCCGCCCCCGGCTCAGACAGCAGCAATACGCTGTGCAATCTTTCATCTGATACATACCGTACAAATTGATCCCCCGCACCCTTTATCTGCCTTGCAAGGCGTATATTAAAGCTGTGAGGCATGGTCATTCCCGTTGGTGTGAGTTTGCCCGAAATTCCCACCCTTGACCCATCGCACAGCGTTATATAGCTTTCCTTCAGTTCCTGCTGGTGGGCAAAAACAGAATGACCGCATACAAGTTCAAGCATTTGCTCACATTCCTCATGTGATACCGTATACGCTGTTTTCCTGCTGCTCTGTCCTATCAGTATTACAGGCATACCCGCACGAATGCGTATTTCCTCGTCTGTTTCGCATATGTGTGGTTCGACAGCTTCCCGTATTCCTTTCGGCATCACATTAATACAATCCCCGTACATATCTTGTCCCTCCGCTACTGTATATACCTATGACAGGATTTATCCGCATAACACAAAACCGCCGGACATACCGGCGGTCGAAGGCTGTCATTTTATGAAGTTTACTCTATCCCTGCCCTCTTTGGCAGAAGATCATTTACCCATATTATAACCGTGCTTATACACAGCGCGATCAGCTGAGCCGCAATAATATCATGCTCTATCTCCACAGACGCATATCCCGAAACAATAAGCGTTATAAACGTATTCATTGCAGCCGATATCAGCGGTATGCTTCCTGCGGCATAGGCCGCGGCCGATGGATTTCCCGCACATACAAAAGCAGACATTCCTGCCATCAGACCGCACAGCAGTCCGCTATCCGCTCCGTACAATTCGCCGTTATCCTTCAGCAGCGCAGCAAGTAAGGAAATAAGCATCACCGCCCCTATTCCTGCTGAGTCCGTATCTGTCTTTCTTATCATATACCCCGGCATAAATGTCAGCAGCAGGGCAGCCAAGTTTATACTTATCTCCATCCCTATTCTGAGCTGAAATATCGACAGCGCCAAAGCGCACAACAATATATAGCACCCCTCAAGCACACTGATGCCAAGTGCGTTCAACGGTCCTTTAAGCCCGCCCGTAAGTACAAGTATATAGACACAAATGATTATTGCTATGTATTCCGGCATAAATAACTCCCCTTTTCTCGCTTAGTCTGGCGAAAAAAGGGGAAGAAAAATACAAGCAATTTATGGTTACATCAGCTGAATAAAGGCCGCCATGGAGCCGGTTATGCCCTTATCCCTGCGATGGGAAAAGAACATATCCTTATCCTCGTAGGTACATGCATTCATAAGTGTAATATTCTCAGGCTTGATACCTGCCTCCACGAACTGTACAGCCGCCGCAAGCTCCAGGTCCACATATGCCTTGCCGGGTTTGCCGGGCATGGTTATACCCTCCTGATCAAACTCTGCTGCAAACTTAGCCCCCAGCTCCTCGTCCACTTCGAAGCATGTCTTACATATACAGGGCCCGGTGGAAGCAATAATATTCTCAGGTCGTGTGCCGTATTCCTCTGCCATGCGCTCAGCCATGCGTGCGCCTATGCGCAAAAATGTTCCCTTCCATCCTGCATGAGCCATGCCTATGGCGCGATGCACAGGATCATAGAAGAAGTATGCGCCGCAGTCCGCATGGGAAGTGACCAGCGCAACGGAAGGGTCATTTGTGATTATTCCGTCGCAAAAAGGCAGCGGCTCAAGGGAAAAGCCCCTTCCCCTGTGCTCATTATCCAGCCTCAGCACCACGCTGCCGTGCTCGTGGTTTACCACTGCCATGTCATCATAGCTTATTCCCGCACCCTCTGCAAAAATACGGAAATTCGCTATAACTTCCTCCGCGGAACCGCCCCGGTTCCAGCTGAGATTCAGCGAAGCATAAGGCGGGTCTTTGGTTATGCCGCCCTCGCGGGTGGAAAAGCCATGGCGTATTCCTCCGGCCTTATCCAATGCTTCGGAACAGTACAGCCCTGTTCCGGCAGGTGTTTTTTTGTAAATAAAGCCGTGCTTTATCAGCGCGGCCTTTTTCTTTGAAATAATGCTCATTTAAGATTGCTCTCCCAAAAGCAGCTTAAGCTCGTTCATGAAGGTATTGATATCCTTGAACTGGCGATATACCGAAGCAAAACGCACATATGCTACCTCGTCCAGGTCCTTGAGGCGCTGCATTACCATCTGACCTATATCATCGGTACGCACTTCCTGCTCGAGGGAATTGAACACCTCGCGGACAACGCCGTCCACCAGCTCGTCCATCTTTGCCGCGGGAACAGGCCTCTTTTCGCAGGCCTTACGAACGCCGGACAGTATCTTCTCGCTGTTGAAAGCCTCACGGGTACCGTCTTTTTTAACAACCATTATAGGTATTTCTTCTATTTTTTCATAGGTAGTGAAGCGCTTTCCGCAGCTGATGCACTCCCTGCGCCTGCGTATGGAGGTACCGTCATCTGTGGGACGGGAATCTACTACCTTGCTTTCGGTGCTGAGGCAATAACGGCATTTCATGGGGAATCCTCCCTAAATATAGTATATCTTTATTGCATAATACCATACATATCGGTTTTTTTCCATATCCATTTAAAAATTTACTTCAGTATCACGTCCACCAGTATCACATCGTCCCCTATCATGCTTATTCGGCTGTATGGTATAACCAGTTCTTCATCACTTCTGAGCATGCCGAAAAAGCGCGGCGGCCCCGGCACAACTATTGAGCGGATCACACCCGAACACTGGTCAACCTCCAAATCGCATATACACCCTAACCTTGAGCCATCCCGCATGTTTATTACTTCCTTGCGCCGTATATCTCCAAAGTTCAAATAGGCCACATCTGCTCACCTCATCATCATAATATGCATAAAATCGTCATAATAGCTCATGAAAAAGGCGGCAAAGCCAATAGCTTTGCCGCCATAAATGATTTTTCGGTTTATACTTCCCAGCTGTTGAGGTATGCTTCCTGCTCAGGGGTGAGAACATCAACCTCCATGCCGCAGCCATCCAGCTTAAGACGGGATACTGCCTCGTCTATCTCACGGGGCACCTCGTATACCTTCTTTTCAAGGCCCTTGCCATGCTTTACAAGGTATTCAAGGGATAATGCCTGAATGGCAAAGCTGGTATCCATTATCTCCGCAGGATGGCCATTGCCGGAAGCAAGATTTACCAGCCTGCCCTCCGCAAGCAGATTAAGGGTGCGGCCGTCTGACAGTTCATAGCCCACTATGTCGTTGCGGCGCTTGAATACCTTTACAGCCATGGCCTCAAGCTCTTCAGCGTTTACTTCTACATTAAAATGGCCCGCATTGGACAGGAATGCATTGTCCTTCATCACCTCAAAATGACGGCGGGTGATAACGTCACGGCAGCCGGTGGTTGTAACAAAAATATCGCCCTGAGGTGCAGCCTTGTCCATGGTCATTACACGGCAGCCGTCCATGGAGGCCTCCAGTGCCTTTATGGGGTCTATTTCGGTAACGATAACATTTGCCCCCATGCCCTTGGCACGCATGGCAACGCCTCGGCCACAGTAGCCATAGCCTGCCACAACAACTGTGCGGCCTGCCACCAGCAGGTTGGTGGTGTGCATTATGCTGTCCCATACGGACTGGCCTGTGCCGTACTTATTATCGTAATAGCGCTTGCACTTGGCATCGTTTACGTTCATCATCGGGAAGGGCAGTACGCCGGCCTTTTCCCTTGCAACAAGGCGATGTATGCCGGTGGTGGTCTCCTCCGCGCCGCCTATAATGTTATCTGCAAGGTCACGGCGCTTATTGGACAGCAGCTCCATAAGGTCTCCGCCGTCGTCTATTATAAGGTCAGGATGGCAGGAAAGTGCCGCCTCAAGAAGCTGCCGGTATTCTGCTGCATCCACGCCGTACTTTGCATAGGTGTTTACACCAAGGGAAGCAAGACCTGCAGCCACGTCATCCTGAGTGGAAAGGGGATTGCAGCCGGTGGCATGCACTTCTGCACCGCCTGCGGCAAGGCACAGTGCAAGATATGCGGTCTTGGCTTCCATATGTATGGAAAGGGTGACCTTCAGCCCCTTAAAGGGCTGTTCTTTTTCAAAGCGTGCCTTTATGGCTGACAGGGCAGGCATAAAATCCTGCACCCACTCTATCTTCATGCGACCGTATTCGGCCATGCTCATATCCTTTACTATGCTCATGGATAACTCTCCTTTTTTCGCTGTATTCAGGCAATAATTATTCTATCAGCGGCACATGTGGGTGTCAATGCGCTTTGCATTCCTTATTGCTGCTGTTATAATAAAGGTATCACAATATAGGGAGAAAGCTCATATGAAGACCCTGATGAAAAACTGCGATATATTAGCCTCCGGAGCTTCCGGTTTTTATGTGCTGAAAAACGCCTTCTGCGGCATAGATAACGACAGGATATGCTGTCTTTCCGAAACAGAGCCTTCGGAAAAATTTGATTACGTTAAGGATATGGGCGGCAAAGTGCTGTTCCCCGGCCTTATCAATACCCATTGCCATGCCGCAATGACTCTGCTTCGGGGCATAGGCAGCGACCTGCCCCTGCAGGAATGGCTCTTTGACCATATGTTCCCCACAGAGGATAAGCTTCGTCCCGAGGACGTAAAGGCGGGCAGCCAGCTGGCTATAATGGAAATGCTTTCCACAGGCACCGTAAGCTTTTCGGATATGTATTACTTCTGCGAGGACACCGCTGAAGCCGTACTGGAATCCGGCATCAAGGCAAACCTCTGCCGCGCCATCTCCGCATTCGACCCAAACGAAGCCTATGAAGACAGCTACAGGGTAAAGGAAGCATTGAAGCTTTACCATGCCTATCACAATGCAGGCAACGGCAGGCTGAAGATAGATCTCTCCCTCCACGCCGAGTATACCTGCCTTGAGCATATAGTCAAAGCCCACAGCGCAAAGTGCAAGGACCTGGACGCAATAATGCATATACACCTTTCCGAAACCAAGTCTGAACATGATAACTGCGTAGAAAAATACGGCAAGACCCCTGCCGAGTGGTTCCGTGATCTCGGCGCATTTGACAGTCCCGCCCTTGCCGCGCACTGCGTATGGTGCACCGACAGCGACCTTGAGATACTTAAGGCATACAACGTTGCTCCCATACATAACCCCACCAGCAATATGAAGCTTGGCAGCGGCTTTGCCCCCATACAAAAGATGAACGCCATGGGCCTTACCGTAGGCCTTGGCACAGACGGAGCCGCCAGCAACAATAACCTTAACCTTATTGAGGAGATGCATCTGGCCTCCATAATCCACAACGGATACAGCAATGACCCCACTATTATGAAACCCGCCGAGGTGCTCAAAATGGCAACCACAAACGGCGCAAAGATACAGGGCCGCACCGACTGCGGCGGTATAGCCCTCGGCAACAAGGCGGATATCATTGCCCTTAACTTTGATGCCCCCCACATGCTGCCCGCCTTTGACCCTCTTACCATGCTCTGCTACAGCGCTCAGGGCAGCGACGTTGCCATGACAATGGTAGACGGCAAAGTCCTCTACGAAAACGGCGAATTCCTCACCATTGACAAGGAAAAGGTTTATGCCGACGTAAGGCAGTCTCTCAAGCATCTGTACAGCTAAAGGAGTATCCTATGAAGCGTCTTTTCACTTTTCTTATCATGCTGTCTCTGCTCCTTGCAGGCTGCGCCAAAGAGCCCGCTCCGCAGGTACCAAATACCATGCCTCCATCCGTAATGATAGATGGCATGCTTTATCAAACTACAGGCAAGCAAATGCCCGGCGAGGCAGACCCTTCCGTAATAGAAGAAATATCCGAAATCATTCCCTCAAGTCAGCTCCCCTGTGAGGACGGCCAAAGCAACTTTGGCGAAGCGGGCGTAAAATACGCCTTTACAGAGGATGGTCTTGTGGTGCTTCTCGGCAACGAATGGACACTTTTTGAGCCTGTTGAATAACAAAAACACACATAAAAGGCAGGATATTTCCTGCCTTTTTAATTTATCCGCTTTCCGCCGCCCGTTCCCTCAGTTTTTTCATTATTCTGCTCTCAAGACGAGATACCTGTACCTGTGATATTCCCATGGATGCCGCAATTTCGCTCTGGGTCTTATCGCGGAAGTAGCGCAGCATTATTATCTTTTGCTCCCGCGGCTCCAGTATGCTCATAAGCTGCTGCAGCAATATTCTGTCCAATGCATCGTCATCTCCATCGCCGCTGCCGCTTAGCTTATCCATTACCAGTGCATCTCCCTCATCTCCATACACCGGTTCGTATATGGATATATGAGGCCGTGACGAATCCATTGCCATGGATATTTCCTCAGGGTTCTCCCCCATGTATTCAGCCAGTTCCTGTATACCGGGGTCTCTGCCAAGTTTGGATGAAAGCTCACCCTGTGCTGCAGCTGCCCTGCCTGCCAGTTCCTTAAGGGATCGGCTCACCTTTACCATTCCGTCATCCCTTAGATATCGCTTTATCTCTCCTGCTATCATGGGCACGGCGTAGGTGGAAAACCGCACATTATAAGCCGGGTCAAAGTTCTTTACAGCCTTTACCAGCCCCATGCTGCCTATCTGATACAGATCATCGTATTCCACTCCCCGGTTTACGAACTTCTTCACAATAGAGCGCACCAAAGCCATATTGCAGCGCACAAGCTCCTCCATTGCGTCGCTGTCCCCTCCCTTGGCAAGCAGGATCAGCTCTATTGTTCTTTCATATGTCAGGCGGGATGTATCATTCATCATCCCCCACCGATCCTATGCGCTTTGTCATTACCACCTTTGTGCCTCTGCCGGGGGTGGATTCCACCACCAGCCCATCCATAAAGGCCTCCATCACCGAAAAGCCCATGCCGGAACGTTCTGTTCCTGGCATAGTGGTATAAAACGGCTGCATGGCAAGGGATACGTTTTCCATGCCTTTACCCTCGTCAATTACCGTTGCCTCAAATACATTCCCCTGTATTTCACAGCTCATATACACTTTTTTTGCCGGGTTGTTGCTGTATCCGTGAACTATGGCATTTGTGACTGCCTCGCTTATTGCCGTACGAATGTCCGAAAGCTCCGCAAGAGTGGGATTCAGCTGCGTAGCAAAGGCAGCAGCCACCGCCCGTGCAAAGGATTCGTTCTGAGATATGCTGTCAAATGTTAATTCCATATGATTTTGTATCATGTTTACCCCCATTATTTTCGTTCTACCAGCCCAAGCACACCTGCCATACGCAGTATCTTTTCCGCGCTGCCCCCAAGGCCGCTTAAATACAGCCTTCCGTCCCGTTCCTGCATCCTCCTGTACCGTCCCAGTACGATCCCTATGCCTGAACTATCCATAAATGTTACGCCGCTCATATCCAGGATAAGATCTTTTACTGAGCCATCCAGCATGCCGTCCAATGTTTCCCGTATATCAGCGGCATTGTGATGATCCAGCTCGCCCGTCAGCATTACCGTAAGCGAGCTTCCTTTTCTTTTGTTTGCAAGCTGCATATATACCTCCATGTGTATATGTTGGCCTTTACAGGCCCGTTCTTTATCTATTCGCCGCGCAAATATTGCATCCTGCATATTATTCCCACTGTTTTTGGCATATATTCACTGCTTTTGTAATTCGTGGCAAACAAAAAAGCGGGAGCATATGCTTCCGCTTATATATGTGTGTTTATTTTTTGTTTATCAGCCCATCAGCTTTACGCCGGAACTGGTGCCAAGGCGTGTAGCACCGGAGCTTATCATTTTTTCCGCATCCTCTGTGCTGCGCACTCCGCCCGCCGCCTTTACGCCCATATCGGAGCCTACCGTTTCACGCATAAGAGCAACGTCCTCAGGGGTAGCGCCTGATACAGAGAATCCGGTGCTGGTCTTTACAAAGTCCGCTCCTGCACGCTGTGCGCACAGGCAGGCCTGACGTTTTTCTTCATCGGTAAGCAGACAGGTTTCTATTATGACCTTAAGTATGGCTTTGGGGTGGCATGCATCTGCCACAGCCTTTATATCGCGCTCTACAAGCTCCCAGTTGCCTTCCTTGGCAGCGCCGATATTTATTACCATATCCACTTCCTCTGCTCCCCTCTCAACGGAAAGAGCGGCCTCATATGCCTTTGCCTCGGTAAAGCATGCGCCCAAAGGGAAGCCTACAACACAGCAAACCTTAACCTCCGTACCATTAAGCTCATCCTTTGCAAGGGGCACATGGCAGGAGTTTACGCATACGCTGGCAAAGTCATACTGACGGGCTTCAGCACAGAGCTTTTTGATCTGCTGGGTGGTAGCATCAGCCCTCAGCAGGGTATGATCGATATATTTATTGAGCTTCATATTCACAATTCCTTTCGGATAAATATCTTTTGCTTAGATTATAGCATATTTTCAGGCCAAGTCACCGATTATATGTAAAAGCATATTTGCGGGAGGTCATCATGGCAGATTTTCGCATACCCAACAGAATAATATACGGCAAGGGAGCAGTAAATGAGCTGTGTTCTATCAGTTGTCACAGGATGCTTATTGTATATGATGACCCACAAGTAAATCAGGCTGTACAAAAGCTGCTTTGTTCCTCCGATATTACCGTGCGCACTTTCTATGCAGATCCTTACGGTGCGGATATACCTCAGGTAAAAGAAGGCACAAAAGCCCTTATGGAATTTAAGCCTGATTGGATACTTGCCGCAGGTGGGTATGGTGCAATCGACCTTGCAAAGCTTATACGAATATTCTATCAACGGCCTGATCTTACCGTTCAGGATGCCATACAAGACAAAGCAACAGATATACCTTTGGATAAATCAAAGCTCATTATCCTGCCGCTGTTTAATACCAATGGCAGAGAAGCTACCTGTTCAGCCTGCGTATGGGATGTGGTGTCCATGCATCAGCACGAAATACGCAATATAAACCTGATGCCCGATATAACCATAATAGACCCGGAAGTATTATCCCTTCCAAAAGGAGAACGGCTGGCGGCCGGCGTGCTGTCCACCCTTGTCCTTTCCATAGATGCGGCATCAGATTTGTCGGCAAACAGCTTTGTTAGGCCACAGGCATTGGAAGCAATAAGCCTGCTGTCACAAAGCATCCCATCCCACACTTCAGCTTATACCGACAAAGCTTCTCTTTTATATGCCCAATGCCTTGCAGGCATTGCCCATTCCAATTCGATTCCGGGGTTGAGCAGCATACTATGCAGTGCCTTGGCTTCTCTCAAGCCCGCTTCTTTCGGTATTTGGGGTGCGGCAATCTTACCCGCCGTAATAAGGCTGGATAAAAATCCCGGCAAATACCTTGCCGCCGCAAAAGCTATGGAACTGAAGGATTCGGCTTCTCTTGCGGATGCGGTTACAGAATATGCCGATATGCTCGGCCTTCCTCTTACGCTCAGTGAGATGGGTGTAAACAAAAACACTTTTTTAAAAAAACTCAGTAAGCTTTCCTACAGTGTGCTACCACTTTTGCCAGCGGATATTGCTGAGCAAAAGGAACCGCAAAAACACATTGAACAAATACTGAGGATGGCCTATTCCCATAAGGAACTTTGACCATCCTCAAAACACTTGTTTTATTATGTTCTACATATTCTCCCGCGCATAGTGGAATATGTACTGCTGAAGTATGCCGCTGTTTGGCCCAAGCTGGGCGATTTTCTGTTCCATGTCCTTTTTGCATGGCTCTTCGCCGCCAAAATACATAAGGCGCATTGCCCTCTTCATCCAAACATCCAGCGGGAATGCATCCGTATGCCCCAATGAAAACAGCAGTATACAGTCTGCCACCTTAGGGCCTACACCGGGAAACTGCAGCAGCTCTTTCCTTGCCGCCGCAGTATCCATCTTGCGAAGAGGCTCAAGGTCATATCCAGCGGCTATCATTTCAGCGGTCTTTTTAATATACGGCGCACGATAGCCGGAACCGATAGCGGTAAGCTGCTGCTCACTAAGGGCAGCTATAGCCTCAGGCTTTGGAAATGTATAAAAAGGAATCTCTCCTTCTTTTCTGCTGCCTGCAAGTTCACATAGCCTTTCCACTATCCCTGTGATACGTTTTATGTTGTTATTTGCGGATATTATAAAGGATATCAGCGTTTCAAAGGGTTCCTGATTGAATATATGTATGCCGCTTGCGTATCCAAGGCAGGGAGAAAGCACGCTGTCCTCTGCCACCTCATTTTCAATGGCCTGATAATCACGATAAAGGTCAAGATAGTTAAGCCAAAAGCCTATATCGGCATCCGTTCCCGGCGTAATGGTAAGCGTTTCGCCCTTCTGTGTAATAAGTACGCCCTTATCTCCTGCCACACCAAACCAGCCATCATTTACGCTTTTCCAGCGGAAAGCCTGGCCGCAGTTTGAGGAACGGGCCATATCAAAGCATTTTACACCGGATATGATTATGGAATTGTCTTTTATCTCTGTGCGCATTGTGTATTCCCTATTTAAAGTGATTTATCACATTATACAACAAGCCCGCTCCTTTTGGGAACGGGCTTATCATGTCAATGATTGAACTGATTAGTTAGCGGCTTCTTCCGCATAAACGCTGACTTCCTTGCGGCCGAGATGCTTGGTCTCGAAACGGACGATACCGTCTACCTTTGCAAAGAGAGTGTCATCCTTGCCCAGGCCTACGTTAGTGCCGGGATGGAAGTGGGTACCGCGCTGGCGAACCAGGATATTGCCTGCCAGAACGAACTGACCATCAGCGCGCTTGGGGCCAAGACGCTTGGATTCGCTGTCACGACCGTTGCGGGTAGAGCCTACGCCCTTCTTATGAGCAAAGAGCTGCAGGTTGATGTTCATCATCGTGTTACACCTTCCTTTCTGAAATATTGATGTAATCACCATAGGTAGCGGCTATGGAGCGAAGCCCCATCGCCATTGTGTCCAGAATGATTTTTGCCTTTTCGAAATCTGCGTCGGATATGTCATCGGGAAGAATCAGATAAAGATTTCCGTCGGATATATCCAGCCCGGCATTTATGCCCAGCACCTCGATTATGCCCATGGCGGCGGTCTGAGTAACGGCGGAGACTCCGCTGCATACTATATCGCTGCCCTCTTCAGCATAACCGGTGTGGCCTGTTGCCTCAAAGCCCACAAGGCCCTGTTCATTTCGAAAAAGTGTTACGGTTGTCATTGATTTAGCCGATGGTCTCGATCTTAACCTTGGTGTAAGGCTGACGATGACCCTGCTTCTTGCGGATGTTCTTCTTGGGCTTGTAGTGGAATACTACGACCTTCTTGCCCTTACCATGCTCGACTACGGTTCCCTTGGCGGAAACGCCCTCTACTACGGGCTTGCCAACTACGACCTCGTCGCCGCAAAGCATCAATACTTCGAAAGCAACTTCAGCACCAACTTCGGCGTCCAGCTTTTCAACGAGGATCTCGTCGCCAGCTGCTACCTTGTACTGCTTGCCACCGGTACGGATGATAGCGTACACGTCCTGTACCTCCTTCTTCAAATCTCGCCCATATGCACGGCGGTGGATTGAATCCACACTTACAAAGCCGATACGGAGCGGCTCACCGAATCATATTACCATGTAAACCGGTCCCTGTCAACAGAAAAATCGCCTGAATACAAGATTTTTTTATTGTTTTATGGTCAGCTTTTTTCCGTTGCTTTCAAGGTATATATCCCCGTTCTTTGTAAGGTAATATTTTACCCCTGCATCCTTCAGCGCCTCCAGTGTTTCCACCTCTTCCGGGTTCTTGCTTGAGCTGGTTATAACGGCGTATTCCGCATTCACCTTTTCAAAAAACTCAGGCAGTATCTTTTCATATTTGCCGTGATGGGGCACCTTTAAAAAGTCATAATCCACTTCCACGTGAACGTGTTGATTCAGCCAGTCGTTTATCCGTTCCTTTTCTATATCTCCTGTGAACAGCAGATTAACCTCCCCATGCCGTATTGCAGTGATGAGGGATGAATTATTGCTGGGGTCGTAGTCATATTCCTCAGTCGCATTATTGATCTGAAACAATGCTCCGCCAAGGAATACGGTACACGGTTCTGTGATTATAGTTGCCTCTGTTCCGTTCTTTTCCAAGGCAGCCACATACGCCGCAGTCTCATCGGATTCCTTCATGTACTCCGGCTGATATACATTTTTCACGTCAAACTCATTGATTATTTGAGCAGCGCCTCCAACGTGATCCTTATCGAAATGGGTAATGATAAAGTGGTCTATGGTCTGTATTCCCATTTTACGAAGCTGCTCAGCCACGTATTCTCCATCGTCCTCCTTGCCTGCATCCATAAGCAGAGTATCCCCCCCGCTCTGCATAAAGAAGGAATCTGCCTTGCCCACGTCAAAGAAAACTATTTCCAGCTTTGGCACTGTTGCCCGCTCCGCGCATCCGCAAAGCATGATTGCCGCAAGCAATGCAATTATAATAATACGCTTCATAAAGCCACTCCTCTCCCATTGTTAATATTATACACCGCCCTGCATCGGACGCCTATACTTATATAATGGACAAGCGGCCTTTTTTATTGCAGCACGCTGTAAAATACTCCCGTATCCATTGTGATACCATTCCGCATTATTCCGCCTTTTTGTCGCGCATTGATTTCTCCCTCTTCGGCAATCCTATTTTTAACAACGGGATCATACGGGAGGTATTAAGCTATGGCAATAAACAAAGTAGAAATATGCGGACTGGACACTTCCAAGCTTCCCATGATGACCTACGAGCGCAGCCGTGAGCTGCTGCTCAAAATAAAAGACGGCGATGAAAACGCCCGTGAAACCTTTATACGTGAGAATCTGCGCCTTGTATTAAGCGTTATACAGCGTTTTTCAGGCAGGGGCGAGTATATGGATGACCTGTTTCAGGTGGGCTGCATAGGGCTTATAAAAGCCATAGACAACTTTGATTTGAGCCACAATGTGCGTTTTTCCACCTACGCAGTTCCCATGATAATAGGTGAAGTACGGCGTCACCTAAGGGATAACAATGCCCTCAGGGTAAGCCGCTCCATTCGCGATACTGCCTACCACGCCCTGCAGACCCGCGCCCGTCTTATGGACGAAACCGGGCAGGAGCCCCACATAAGCGATATTGCAAAGGCCATGGGTTTAAAAGAAGAGGATATTGCCTTTGCGCTGGATGCGATACAGGACCCTGTATCCCTATTTGAGCCGATTTATCATGACGACGGAGATGCCATTTACGTTATGGACCAACTTAAGGATGATCGCACCAACGATGAAGACTGGCTTACCCATGTGGCAATACAAAACGGAATGGATAAGCTGAGTGAACGGGAACAGAACATAATACGCCTCAGGTTTTTTCAGGGCCGCACGCAAATGGAAGTGGCAGACGAAATAGGCATAAGCCAGGCTCAGGTATCCCGCCTTGAAAAGAGCGCCCTAAAACACATGCGAAAATACGTATAACACAGCAAAAAGGCCCCGGGAATTACCCGGGGCCTTTTTGCTTATTAAGCCGACTTCAGAAGATTACTTCATGAAGGTGCCGGCGATCATCTGGTCAATGTACTCAAGGTACTTGGCCTGTACATCAGCGGGTACCAGATCGCTGATAGCGCCTGCATACAGGGCGCCGTTTTCCATGCTGCCGTAGATCACATCGCCGCCCAGGATGCCGTTCTCAACGGATTCCATTGCGAGGGCTACCAGGGAAGAGTTGTCGGTTACCTGAGAGCAGATGATGCACTCATTCTGGCCAAGCAGGTCGCCGGGCTGTGCGATATCGTATACAACTACTTCGCCCTTGGAAGCATTGTATTCATCGATAGCCTGACGTGCGCCGGAGTCAACAGCGGATGCATCGCCGAAGAATACGTCTGCGCCCTGGTCGATCATGGCCTTGGCAAACTCAATGCCCTTGTCGCTTGCAGAGAAGGAGTTGGAGTATACGATATCCAGAGTGGTTGCGGTCTTGCCGGCCTGCTCAGCAGTATATGCAGCGGCCTCTTTGAAGCCTTCATACTTGCCCTTGGTGGTATCAAGTTCCATACCGCCGATGAAGGCAACAACACCGGTCTCGGTCATCAGGCCTGCCAGAGCGCCTGCGATCCAGCCGATCTGGGTTGCGTTAGGCAGCAGAGAGGTTACGTTGCCGTTTACAGCCTTGGCAGGAGTGTCAGCGCCGCCGTTAAGCAGAGCGAATGAAATTTCGGGATATTCTTCAGCGGCCTGAAGAACGGCATCGGTGTACTGGTTGCCGGGAGCGTAAATCAGGTCATAGCCCAGGCTGCAGTAGGAATCGATGGTATCAAAGTAAGCGGACTGATCAATGCTGTCGGAATAGGCGGTTTCCCAGCCGCGCTTTGCAGCGGCATCGATCATGGCGTTGTAGCAGGACATGCCCCAGCCGCCGTCGGAAATGCTGGAGTCACAGATCATAGCTACCTTGTAAACCTTGCCCTCTTCTGCGGGGGCTGCTTCTTCTGCGGGAGCAGCTTCTGCAGCGGGAGCTTCTTCAGCTGCGGGAGCAGCGCAGGCTACCAGAGAGAATGCCATAGCCAGTACAAGGAACAGTGCGAGCAGTTTCTTCATGATTATTTCCTCCGTTTTTATTATTTTTTATTTTAGTTAACTGCACCGAGCAGTATGTATGCGTATTAGCGTTCTTCTTTGCGATATGGCTTGCCGCAGCTCTTGGGTCCCGCCTTCTTCATGCCTATTATTGCAAGCACAACTACGGTTGCCACATAGGGTATCATCTGGAAGAACTGGTAGGGTACATTGAAGCTTGCTACCTGCAGCCTTATCTGAAGAGCATCGCAGAAGCCGAAGAACAGGCAGGCAAGCAATACACCGCCTGCGCTCCAACGGCCGAATATTACAGCTGCAAGAGCTATAAAGCCGCGGCCCGCAACGTTTCCGTCAACGTAGGTAGTGGTATAACAGGTGGTAAGATATGCGCCGCCGATACCGGCAAGAGCGCCGCAGATAATGCTTGCAATGTATTTTACACCGATAACGTTAATGCCCAGAGTAGCCGCTGCCCTGGGATATTCGCCAACCGCTTTATAATTAAGACCCGACTTAGTTTTACTGAAGTAAATGGCTGTGAATATTACAAGGCCATAGGCAAGGTATACCATGAGGGTCTGCTCAAGGAACAGCTTTGCGATAAAGCTATCCGCATTGATGCCAAGCAGAGCGGAAAGGTTGGTCATCAGGGGAACCTGTACCAGCTCGGAGCCCGCACCGAAGTAAACCCTATATATGAAGGAAGCAAGGGCTGGGGCAAATATATTTATTGCCATGCCGTATACTATCTGCTCTGCGCAGAGGGTAACGGTCGCATAGGCATAAATCATATTTACCAATATTGCCGCCATGGCCCCGGCACACACTCCCACAATGGGGCTGCCGGTAATATGGCTGACCAGGAAGCCGGTAAGCGAGCCTATGGCAGCAAGACCTTCAAGGCCTATATGCACAAGACCTGCTCGCTGAGAGTACAGTTCTGCAAGGGAAAGGAATATAAGCGGGGTGGCCATTCTGACGCTGGCAAGGATGAGATTGGTTACAAATTCCATGCTATGCCACCTCCTTCCTTGAGAATATCCGATTGAGCAGGGCCTTGAACTCCGGCAGCTTTACCATGGCAAGACCCGCCACGGTAAATACTATTACAAGGGCCTGAATTATATCGGATACGCTGGTGGGAACCCCCGTGGCGGCCTGCATTGTAGTGGAGCCTACTCTCAGCGCAGCAAAGAATATGGCTACCAGCATGGTGGCCAGAGGGTGCAGCTGACCAATCAGCGCCATGGATACGCCGTCAAAGCCGTATCCCGAAGCGTAGCCGTTTATGAGGAAGAACTGGGTGCCAAGTATATCTGCGCTTCCGCCAAGGCCGGCTATCATGCCGGATACCAGGAAGCTGGCGAGGAAATACTTTTTGACAGCAAAGCCGTTGAATTCAGCGGCGGTCATGTTATATCCCACTGCTCTAAGCTGGAATCCCTTGGAAGTAAAAAACAGGAAATAATACACCGCCAGTCCAACGACCACAGCTATTACAAAAGCGGTGGTGGCTCTCAGGCCAAACAGCCTTGTAAGCCTGCTTGCATCAGGTATGGCAACCGTCTGTGGTACGCTTCCGTCTCTCATCCAGTCTGTAAACAATACGCCCATAAACAGCGTTGCCACATAGTTTAGCATGATGGAGATTATCATCTCATTCTGGCCGCGATAAACCTTAAGCACACCGGGTATCATAGCCCAGATACCGCCTGCAATTGTACCGGCTACAAGGCAGAGTATTATTGCGGGAAGGCCCTCGATATTAAACTGTGTGCCTATTACGGTACATACCACAGCGCCCATTATAAACTGACCTTCACCGCCCAGATTAAATACGCCGCAGCGATAGGCAAAGCAGGCACACAGGCCGGTAAATATCAGCGGGGTTGCGCGGGAAAGCGTGGTTCCGAAGTTTCTTACGCTGCCAAATGCGCCCTTCCACAGTGCCTGAAGAGCGGTTATGGGATTTGCTCCCAGTGCAGCAATAATGATGCAGCCGATTATAAAGGCCAGCAATACGGATACAAGGGGAACCATTACATTTACTATCTTGCTTGTATTTTTCATGGACCCCTCCTTACTTTCCGGCCATTGCAAGGCTTATTTCATTAATGGGAGGATTCTTGCCGGAATATTCCCCCATTATTTCGCCTTCAAACATAACTATTATCCTGTCGGATACTTCCAGTATCTCGTCAAAGTCAGCACTTATCAGCAATACACCGCATCCATTGTCGCGGGCGGCTATCATGGTATCGTGCACAAATCTGGCAGCGCCTATATCAAGGCCGCGGGTAGGATGTACAGCTACCAGCAAATCCGGGTCGCTTTCCAGCTCACGGGCAAGAATTACCTTCTGCTGATTTCCACCGGAAAGGTTGCGTGTCTCCTGCTCTATGGATGCGCAGCGGATATCATACTTTTTCTGCATCTGCTCCGCGTATTCCTTAATGGCCTTCTTTTTAAGATACAGGCCATTGCCTGAGGAAAACTCCGGCAGTTCCGTAGTCTTGAGAACAATATTGTCCATAACGGACATACTGCCTATCAGGCCCATCTTGTTGCGGTCTTCCGGTATGTGGGATACCTTCTCAATGATAAAGCCGTTGGGGGTAAACTTTGCTACTCTGGATCCCTTCATGTCCACTTCGCCGGAGTCAGGGGTTATAACTCCGGTCACGACCTGAGCCAGCTGACTCTGTCCGTTTCCGTCTACACCCGCTATACCGACTATTTCTCCCCGGCCAACGCTGAGGCTTACTCCGTTAAGGCCGTTATGCTTGGATTCCTTGCAGTAATCCACATCGGTAAGCTTTATCACCGCATCGCCGGCATCCTCTATCTTTTTATACTGAGACGGCACAAGCTCACGGCCTATCATAAGGTTTGCAAGATCTTCGCCTGTGGTTTCTTCACGGTTAAGGGTGCATACGCTTTCTCCGGCACGCAGTATAGTTATGCGGTCGGATATGTGCAGAACCTCGCGCATTTTATGGCTTATGAATATTACGCTCTTGCCCTCGGCAGTAAGCTTTTTGATTATCTGGAACAGACCCTCTACCTCTATATCCGTAAGGGCAGCGGTAGGCTCATCCAATACCAGAAGCTCCGCTCCTTTGTAAAGAGCCTTAAGTATTTCTACGCGCTGCTGAGCGCCTACGGCAATTTCGGTTATAGGCTTATCCATCTCAACATCCAGGCCATACTGCTGAGAAAGCTCCAGTATTTCCTTGCGGCGGGCATCACGGTCTATAAACACGCCCTTGGTATTTCTGTCACCAAGGATAATATTCTCAAACACCGTCATGGCCTCAACCAGCATAAAGTGCTGATGCACCATGCCTATTCCAAGCTTAACAGCCTGAGCGGGAGAATCGATCTTAACCTTATTGCCGTTCAGGTAGATGCTTCCCTCTGTGGGCTGATACAGGCCAAACAGCACGTTCATAAGAGTGCTTTTGCCTGCACCGTTTTCGCCAAGAAGAGTATGAACTTCGCCCCTGCGAACCTCAAAATTGATGTCCCGGTTGGCATACATATCTCCAAAGCGCTTGGTAATATGTTCCATACGAAGGATCTCTTGCATATATATACCTCTTAATCAAAAATAAACTGTCCCGCGGCAGCCGATAATTTTATCCAATTTGATTCAGACTAATACCAAATGTAAAACAGCGTTTCAAAAACTTTTTGTGGAAGTGACAAACTTTTTATGCTTACATTTTATCCAATGCATACTGCGTTGTCAATGAGCACAGTATATTTATTACCTGAATTACTCCATAAATTTTCCGTTAATTTTTCTTCCCTGAGCGCATGCCCATGAATATGTTTGCAGTTTGCATTATTGCATTCTATGGATTAAAATATATTTATTCTTTGGAAAGGATATCCCATGAAAAATATTTTATTTATTATATCAGCTTCTATTCTGCTGCTTACAGGATGCAGCGCCCCTACCGAGCAGATAGTCGTCACCATAGCTGCCGAAAACACTCCGGAACCTGCAATTACGCCGGTGCTTACCTCGGCGCCTTCAGATACCGCTGCTGCCGAATCTGCATCTTCACCTTCTGCCATCCCTGAGTCTGCCGCAACAGCTATGCCCATCCCAAAGGCCACTGTCTCCCCTACCGCGGCCCCCACCGCTGCTCCAACGGTTCAGCCTACAGCTTCTCCTACCATCGCCCCTACAGCACAGCCCACTCCAGAGCCTGCCGCAGAACCCACACCCACACCTGCTGTCAAACCCGAAAAGATCAGCTCATCTTCTGACTTTGGCGGCAGTGTACTTACCTTGGTGAATTCATGCAGAAGCTCAGCCGGACTCAGCTCTCTTAAATACTCATCCGCCATGCAGAAGGCCGCGGATACCCGTGCAAAGGAATGTGTTTCTTCCTTTTCACATACCAGGCCTGACGGTTCCAAAGCATATACCGCTCTTACGGAAAGAGGTGTATCCTTCACTGCCTTTGGCGAAAACATATTTGCCGCCAGCGGCATGAGCAGCGTATCCGCTGAATATGTTATGGAGCAATGGATGGCCTCCCAGGGTCACCGGGAAAACATACTGCGCGACGGCTTTACCCACATGTGCATAGGTGTCGCATCACATGGCGACGAAATATTTGTAGTGCAGTTATTTGGTGCCGGCATATCCTAAAATAACGAAAAACCACCGGAAAATGAACTGTTCCGCAAAAAACGGACATTGAGAAAAACCACCTCCTAATGTAGGATAACTGCAACAGGAGGTGATTTTTGTATGAAGAGGAAATACACAAGGATTAAACAACACTATGAAAATATCAAAGAACTGCATGAAGC
>JAFYOP010000013.1 GCA_017547885.1 Clostridia bacterium
CATGGGCGCCGATGGGGTTGAAGTAGCGCAGCAGCGCAACGTTGAGGGTGTAATCTGCGGCGCAGTAGTCTGTAAGCACACGCTCCAGGAACAGCTTGGTGGTGCCGTAGGGATTGGTGGTGCCGCCGGTGGGGAAGTCCTCACGGATGGGCACGGAAGCGGGATCGCCGTATACGGTGGCGGAGGAGGAGAATACAAAGTTCTTTACCCCGTGGGCGCGCATGGCGTTGAGCAGCACCAGTGTGCTGATAAGGTTATTGCTGTAATATTCAAGGGGCTTGTGTACGCTTTCGCCAACGGCCTTGAGGCCTGCGAAGTGAATAACGGCGTCAATATCGGGATACTGATCGAACAGGGCCTCGGTGGCGGCCACGTCGCACAGGTCTGCCTTTACAAAGGGGATATTCTTGCCGGTGATCTTTTCTACCCTGCGGAGGGATTCCTCAGAGGAATTGGAAAGGTTATCGACAACTACGATATCGTAGCCTGCCTGAATGAGCTCTACGCAGGTATGGCTGCCGATGTAGCCTGCGCCGCCGCTTACTAAAATGGACATATTGTGCCTCCTTGAATGAATTATGGTTATAGTTAATATAATTTTGCTTTCAGCTAATATTGTAACACATATATGTAGGGATTAAATAGACGATAATGTGAATTGTTTGCACTATCGTCTTATTCTGTTCCCTTATCCGGTGCCTCCATCAGCATCTTTACGCTGCGGGCGTATTCCGTGGGGGTCATGCCTACCAGCTTTTTGAACCGGCGGGAAAAGTAATGGACAGAGCTGAACCCAAGGCGGGAGGATATTTCTGTGATATTCAGCTGCCCTTCCCTTATCAGCCTGCGGGCGGCGTCTATCTTCATGCGGCTGAAGTGATCCAGCACGCCGCCGCCTGTTTCCGCGGCAAACATGCTTTCAAGCTTTGCCCGGCCTATAAGGTTGTCCTGGCATATCTGCTCTATGGTGAGGGTCTGGTCCAGCCGCTGCTCAAGGTATGCGATAATGCTGCCGGTGCGCTCTGTGGAGGGGGAGCGCCGTGGGGGCGCGCCGCTGCCCCGCCGTATAAGGCGGATAAGCAGCTCCTCAAGGGCGGACTGCAGCAGCTGCTCGCTGCCAAAGGGTATATCCTCATTTCGCTGCATGGAGTGGGTGGTGGGGTCGTTGAGGGGTGTGGAGAATACTCCGCGGCTTTCGCTGACTATGCGGGAAAGCAGGGTGCGCTCCTCCGCGCCCAGAGAGGCGATGTGGCCCATAAAAAACTCCATTGCCTCATCGTCGCATTCAAAGCTTACCACCACAAGGTTTGGGGCGGTAACGCCGTTTGCCCTGAGGGCGTGAAACTCGCCGGGGCGGTGGAATATCATCTGGCCCCGGCCAAGGTCGTATTGTGCCTCGCCTGCGGTCACCTTTATGCTGCCCTTATCCACATACACAAGCTCCCAGAAATCATGAGCCTCCCCCGCAAAGGAGTAATTGCTGGTAAATTCAAAATAGTGGACCGTGTATAGCCTGCTTACCCTGAGGGCAGGCTGAAGAGAGACGGGAATATAGGGCATGAAAAGCTCCTGATAAAATGCATAATAAGGGATTCTGCTGAAATTATAATATAGCGCAAGTAGTAAAAACAACCGAGATTAGTACGAGTTTTAGTAATTTCGCAAAGATCGCGGATGATTTTTATAGAAATGCGAAAAAAACGGCGATTGAACTGGTGTTTTTTGGGAGGGCAGGCACGCTGCTCACAAATATTTTATTGCGCTGATTTTTTTTGTATTGTATAATATAAAGACGAATAGCTTTTAAAAAACACTCGCGTTTCCTTTTATATAGCCATCAGAACAGAGCAAATGACAGACAAAACAAATGAAAAAATTCCCTTCGGGGAAAAAATACAGGTAAAGCTCATTGGCGGGGAAGTTTTCTTTGGCCCGGGGCCAAAGCGGCTGCTCTTCGCCATACAGGAAAAGGGCTCGGTTACGGGGGCATGTCAGGAGATGGGCATATCCTACTCCAAAGGGCGGGGAATAATACGGCGAATGGAGCAGGAGATGGGCTTTGAGCTGGTGGAGCGAAGGCAGGGCGGCGCAGGGGGCGGCAGCGCAGGCCTTACCCCAAAGGGAGAACGCTTCCTTGAGGTATTTGCCAAATACGAGAACGCCGTACAGGATTATGCCCAAAGCATATTCCATGATTACTTTGAGGAGCCGGAGGAAAGACAATGAAGCAGATAAAGACGGTTGATGCCGTGGGCCAGGTATTGTGCCACGATATAACCCAGATAATAAAGGGCGTTACCAAGGACGCTGTATTCCGCAAGGGGCACGTTATCCGGGAGGAGGATATACCTGTGCTGCTGAGCGTGGGCAAGGACAACATATACATATGGGAGCGGGATGAAAGCATGCTGCACGAGGACGAGGCGGCGGAGATACTCAGGGATATATGCATAAATGATAACATGTGGCCCACCGCCCCCAAGGAGGGCAAAATAAACATTATTGCGGACTGCGACGGCCTGTTTATTGCGGATATGGAGCGGATGCTTAAGATAAACGCCTTTGGCCGCATGATGATAGCCACGCTGCCCTCAGGCATACCCGTGAAAAAGGGTGAAAAAATCGCGGGTACCCGTGTAATACCCCTTGTAATAGAAAAGGAGACCATGGAGCAGGCGAAGGCGCTGGCGGGGGATGAGCCGCTGCTGAGGCTTTTGCCCATAAGGCCCAGAAGGTACGGCATAGTCACCACAGGCAACGAGGTTTTCCATGGGCGGATAAAGGACACCTTCAGCCCCGTGATAATAGAAAAGATGGAAGAATACGGCTGTGAGCTGATGGGGCATGAAATATCCGACGACGATCCCGCCCGCATAACCGCCTGCATAAATAAGCTGCTGGACGCAGGCGCGGAGATGGTGCTGTGCACCGGCGGCATGAGCGTTGATCCCGACGACAAGACCCCTCTCGCCATAAAGAACACCGGGGCAAACATAATCTCCCATGGTGCCCCTGTGCTGCCCGGGGCAATGTTCCTCCTGAGCTACATGGAGGATGGGCGGCCGATATGCGGCCTGCCGGGCTGCGCCATGTACGCAAAGCGCACCATATTCGACATTGTGCTGCCCTTCCTGCTGGCAGATGAGCCTGTAACGGTGGATATGCTGGCGGGCCTTGGCAACGGCGGCCTGTGCCGCAATTGCGATGAGTGTCACTTCCCTAACTGCGGCTTTGGCAAGTGGAGATAATATTATAAGCAAGCGTGGATACCAACAAACACGACGGCAAAAGCCGCCCTTGGGGCGGCTTTTCAGTTTGCGGCGCATCTGCTTTTTCCGCAAGGAAAGGCAGAAGGACTTCGGATGCCTCTGTCATTGCGAGGCGGCTTGTCTGACGACTTACGCAAGATCCAAAGCGCAGCGACGACGAGCGGGGATAGATATTTATCCTATAATAACAACGAAATCTTCCGGATTTACCGCTTCCCCATCCTTGGTCACCTCAAAGTGCAGATGGGCGGGGTCTGAGCATTCCGAAATGGCGCTGTTTCCCACATATCCAACCAGCGCCCCCGCGTTAAGCAGATCTCCCTCCTTTACGGGGCAGTCGCTGCGCAGGTTGGAATAATATGAGCAAATGCCGCCGCTGTGGGCCATCTTTACGGTATAGCCAAGGGAGTCATCCTCATACACTTCCTCCACTGTGCCTGCCCATGGACAGCGCACTTCGGTGCCCTTGGGGGAGGCAATGTCTATGCCCCGATGGGTCATCCACTGATCCAGCGTGCGGGAGTATATCAGCTCGTTTACCGCAAAGCGCCATTGAAGCTTGCCTTCCACAGGGGCGACGGCCTTTTCCCGCTGAGGCGTGGCAGTAGCCTTGGGCGCAGGAGATGGATCCGGCGTCACATCCGGCACAGGGGCGGCAGTAGCCTTGGGCGTGGGGGAAGGGGAAAGCAGCGCAGACAGGCTTTCATCTTCCGAATGGGACGCCTGCTCTGTAAGCTGTGCCTGCTCAGGTACAGGAGAGGGCTGTGATTCTCCTCTTGGGGGAAGGTATGCCGCTGCCGCCGCGATACCTATCACTGCCATGCACAGCATCAGCACCAGATATACTCCCTTATCCTTTATAAAATCCTTGATTTTCTCAATTCTTTCATTATTTTCCTTATTCATGGTATCACTCCTTTTACAGGTAGTGTTTCCCATACCCAAAAGGGATATACCTGCCGAAAAAGTCCTTATCCGCTTGACACGTCCTGCGCTATTTGCTATAATGACAAAGCTAAACAGGGAGAGATGTCCGAGTGGTTTATGGAGCCGGTCTTGAAAACCGGTGATGCTGCAAGGCACCGGGGGTTCGAATCCCTCTCTCTCCGCCAAATACAAGCGCCAAACACGTTTACATATATAATAAATACAGACCGTGGAGAAGTACCCAAGTGGCTGTAAGGGGCTCCCCTGCTAAGGGAGTAGGCTGGGGTGACTGGCGCGAGGGTTCGAATCCCTCCTTCTCCGCCACGAAAGAAAGCACCGTATGGTGCTTTTTTTCGTGGCCTGAACAGATGGAAGGGATTCGAAGGGTCGGCCCGAAGGGCAAAATCGCGCCAGTGACGCGATTTTAGACCCCGGGAAATCGTGTCAGGCCGCATTGCGCAGCGTGGAACGCAAGCAATGCGATGCCGATGACCGATTTCGAATCCCTCCTTCTCTGCCGAGAAAGAGGACATCCGATTGGATATCCTTTTTGCAATGAAAGAAGTAGGGCTGAGAAGGGCGCGGCCGAAGCACGACGGCGACGGAAAATATCATTTCGGCGGATGGTAAAAAGGGGATATTTATATTTGATTGTACATGGTGTTTAAGGCGCAGCTTCGAGCTGCATTTATTGGATTGAGGAGCTGACGATGATGAGGTAAATGCGCTGATGGGTTGGGTGGTAAAGACAAGCTAAAGGGCTTGCTACCTGCACTTCGCAGACAGCAATTTTTTTCAGATGCTTAAGCGTTTCTTACTTTGAAATATTGTGTATCCTTTGGGGCACTCCATATTTCTGTTTCGTTTTATCAGTTTGTTTATATGCTCTCGGATATATCCTAACTCCACCCAAATTTTCTTGTATGTATGAACATCTTCCTTTATTTACAATGCCGTTAGGAGTATTTGTCTCCAATAGTGCTTTCACATACAAAACCTCCTTTCGTTTTATTCTACGATAGGAGGTGTTTTCATTGTCATTTTATCGGGGTCCGGTTCATGTGCATGGGATTATTATTGCGCATAAATGAATTTAAACTAGCTTTTAAATCGTTGAAAAGCGGGCATTACAATAATAGATTATTTTTCCTGTATTCACGAGGGGTACGGCCTGTATGTTTTTTAAACATACGGCAGAAGTAGTTAAGATTATTGAAGCCGCTGTCTAAGGCTATTTGAGTAATGGTCAGGTTGGTATTAGTTAAAAGATTGGTAGCGTGATCCATGCGTTTGTTCATGATATAGTGCGTTATTGTAGTTCCGCTGTTTTTAGAAAAAACGTGATTAATATAAAATCTATTGGCATTACATGCGGTGGCAATATTTTCGAGGGTTAAGTTTTCACGATAATTTTCGTTAATATATGAGACTATATTCTCATACAAAGCATTTACTTTCGTTATGGATGGAGTGGTGTGACGCCTTGCAACAAGCCGATATATCTCCGCGGTCAATGCCTTGAGGTTGCTTTCGGCTATTTCATCATAGAAGGGTTCCTTATGGGATAATTCGTTTAATATGGTTGTAAAATATCCCAGAATATCAGGATATCGTTCCTGCGTGTCATGTATAGGGGGACATCCGCTGGGGAGAAATTCGTTAGGCTTATCATCGTTTATATTGATATTATCCAGAGCAATAAATACAAATTGCAAAGGATCGTTTTCTGAACTTATTTCATAATGAGCGACGTTTGAATTATAAATAATCAAACTTCCTTTTGCAACAGAGTGTTCTTTTTCTTCAATAATAATTTGTCCGCTCCCTCCGGAAATAAGTATCATTTCTATAAATTCATGCACATGGAGTTCTTCGCGCCAACCTTTTTCGCGCTTTACATATCCTGCATACAAAATCCGCGGATTGAGTATGTAGGAATGTTTTTTTTCAACAGTATAATGCTGCCTATTAATGGTATTTTCTCTATGTGATACTTTCATGTTTCTAGTATAAACCTTATACCCTCTTTGTCAATATAGTAGTACAATATTGCTCAAAATTTTAGACAATGGAGTTAATTGATAGTATAAAACCAAAATAGTACTATAAAACAAAAGGAGGATATGGTATTGCTGAAGAATATTCCTCGTGTGCTAAGTCCGCGATTGTTAAAGGTATTAAGTGAGATGGGTCATGGTGATGAAATCGTCATTGCAGACGGCAACTTTCCTGCAGAAAGTATGGGGAAGAATTGTGTGATAGTCCGCATGGATGGACATGAAGCCTGCGAATTGTTGAAAAGCATTATTAAATTCTTCCCGTTATACCAAGGAGCATGTCTTCCTGTAATGGTCATGGAGACAGATGATGGTTCCCTGCCCCCGATATGGGACGAATACCTGAAGATACTTATAGACGAAGAAACCGAAAGATATAACAGTGGAATGGAACGATTGGCACGAAATGATTTTTACGAGAGAGCAAAGCGTGCATATGCAATAATAGCTACGGGTGAAAGGGCTCTTTATGCCAATATAATACTAAAAAAGGGAGTTTGTTGATAATGAATATCAGTGAACGAATGAAAAGGGTCATGCAGTCGGAGGGCGCGGCAATAGCGCAAATGGCGCAATTCCCGCAGGGGCAGTATGATGATGTGGTAAATTTATTGGCTTCATGCAAAGGAAAAATAGTGTTCATGGGCGTTGGGAAAAGTGGCCATATAGGGAAGAAACTGGCGGCCACATTTAGCTCAACGGGAACGCCATCATTTTTTGTACATAGCACCGAGGCCTGTCATGGCGATTTCGGAATGATTGAAAGGCAAGATATAGCAGTACTCATCTCAAACAGTGGAAATACTCGTGAAGTAACACAAACCATTCCTTTTCTTAAAAACATAGGTTGTAAAACAATAGCATTAACATCAAACATCGATAGCGATTTAGCTAAAGGAAGTGATCTTTGTTTACTTATACCCAAAACAAGAGAGGCAGACGATCTTGATCTTGCGCCGACGGTATCCAGCACGGTAACGTTGGCGCTGGGAGATGCGATAGCATGTACACTCTCTACGATGAAAGGCTTTAACAGAAATGATTTTTATAAATATCATCCTGGTGGAGCATTAGGTGATAGTTTGCATAAGGAAGGTCACGATGTCTAAGATTGCGGTATTTGGCAGTATGGTTGCCGACATGGTAGCAAAGGTCGGGAGGTTCCCCGCAGAGGGAGAAACTGTTATAGGCCAGGAATTTAATGTATATCTGGGTGGTAAGGGAATTAATCAATGCGTAGCAGCCAAACGACTGGGCGGCGATGTAGAGATGATCGGCTGTATCTGTAATGATGACTACGGGAAAAAATTTCTTCAGCTGATGGATGCGGAGAGTATCAAGCATGATAACGTAATGATAACCGATAAGATGCCAACGGGTGTAGCGCAGATTCAAATTGACGAGAAGGGACAAAATAAAATCGTTGTAATACCTGCTGCAAACCATGTGTTTGGGTTGGAAGAACTATCAAATGTTATACATGTGCTGGACAATTCAGAGTATGCCCTGTTCCAGCTTGAAATGAGATATGAAGTTATTGAGCAGGCCATAAAGTATGCACATAGCAAAGGGGTAAAGATAATATTCAATCCGGCGCCTGCTATGAGGCTTTCTAGAGAATTGTTGTCTTTGGTGGATTATCTTACTCCCAACGAGGTGGAACTAGGTATAATCGCAGATGAAGATACATCCAGTATTGAAGGGATTAAAAGAGCTGCACAAATTGTGCTTGATATGGGTGTAAAGAATGTTGTAGCCACTTTGGGAAGCAACGGAGCCCTTATAGCAAACCAGGATGGAATTAACATAATTCCGGCATATAGGGTAAAGAACCCTGTAGACATGGTTGCGGCGGGAGACAGTTTCAACGGAGCATTGGCTGTAAAGCTTTACGAGGGCGCAACACTGGAGGAAGCGGTCCGATTTGCAAATGCCATGGGGGCCTTAACAGTACAGGTAAAGGGTGCAATACCTTCACTTCATAATCGAAAACAGGTAGACGAATTCATAGCAATGCAACAACAGATGTAATTGTACCGTTCATAATCAAATTATATCGGGGGTATAAACGAATATGACAAAACTATTATTTGCCGGCGAGTCTGCAACCATTGCCACTACGCATATTAAAGGCATGGATGCCTTTACACATTACAGATACAACGAGGCTTCAGAATATCTGCTGCCAAAGTTAAAGGAGCAGGGAATAGAGATAGACTATTTGCCTTGCCATGATGTTATGCGGAAATTTCCTTTGAGTGTTGAAGAACTCAGAGAGTATGACTGCGTAGCTATAAGCGACCTTGGAAGCAATAGCTTGCTGTTCCATCCGGATGTGCTTATGCGCTCACAGGCGAGGCCCAACAGGCTGGAAATATTGAAAGAGTACGTTCGCCAGGGCGGTGGATTCCTCATGATAGGCGGCTATATGTCATTTGCAGGCGTAGAAAACAAGGCTTGCTTCCATGATACGCCTATAGAGGAAATGATGCCTGTTGAAATACTGGATCATGATGACAGAGTTGAACTTGTTCAGGGATTTGTTGCAAACAAAGCTGCTGTTCATCCGATTCTTGATGGTATAGATGAGCCATTCCCTCCAATGCTGTTCTATAACCGTGTTGTAGCAAAAGAAGGTGCTACCATTGTTCTGGACAACGCTGCAGACGGAAAAATGGATCCGGTACTGGCAGTTTGGGAATATGGGAAGGGTCGTTCAGCGGCTTTTACTCCTGACTGCGCTCCCCATGGAGCAACACCGGAATTCCTTAATTGGAAATACTATGGTAAGTTTTTTGCCAACGTGCTTAATTGGATAAGCGGTAAGTAATTTAGTGATATTAAAGTTTGACAAAAGAAAAATTTGTCAATTAAAAAAAAGAAAGGAAAACAAAAAAATGAAGAAGATCATTGGTGTTCTCATGTCTATCCTTGTGGTTCTTAGCTTGATTGCTGGTTGTGCTGCTCCTGCTGAAGACCCCGTAGTAGAAGCTCCCGCCGTAGAAGAACCCGTTGCGGAAACTAAGGAGCCTGCGGAAGAACTTCCCAAGGTAGCTCTCATGTCCATGCGCGAAATGACTCAGCCTGCTGACGCAAGCACTCTTGAAGGAGTTGAGCGCCTGAAGAACGAAATGGGCCTTGATGTTAAGATCGTTGTTTGTCTGGAAGTAAGCGAATATTATGATCAGATGCAGGCTCTTTGTGAAGAAGGCTATGATGTCATATACTTTGTATATGATAATTTCCTCGAAGCAGCAAAGGAACTGTGCGTATTATATCCCGAAACCACCTTCATCGGCCTCTGGATTAATCTCAACGGTGAAGAAGTTGCTCCCAACCTGAAGCCTGTACACTTCCGTTCTGAGCAGGGATCCTTCATGTGCGGTGTTGTTGCTGCTCTGATGAGTGAGAGCAAGCAGGTAGGCTTTATCGGCGGCGGCAATAACGCTGGTATCAAGACTATGCTTGCTGGTTACGAAGCGGGTATCAAGTATGTGGATAACGGAACTGAGCTGGTTGTTGCGTGGGCTAACACCTTCGACGATCCTCTCAAGGGTCAGGAATTGGCTTCCAGTATGTATGAGCGCGGAGTTGACGTGATCTATCAGGCTGCTAACCAGACTGGTCTTGGCGTATTCCAGGCTGCTCAGGATGCCGGCAAGTATGCAATCGGCGTAGACGTTGACCAGTCTGATCTTGCTCCTGAGAACATCATCTGCTCCAGCCTGCTGGATCATGGCTATGCAACTTATGATTCTATTGCAGCCTTCATCAACGGAAACTACAACAACAGTCAGGTATTCTATGGCGTACAGGAGGGCATGCCTGTTATAGCTATTAATGAAGCTCTGGTATCTGCTGATGTCATAGCTGAAGTAGAGGCAGTTCAGGAGCTGGTTGCAGCTGGCCAGATTGAGATTCCCACTACTACTGATACTGAGTAATAGCGAATACAAATACTGCTGGCATGCTAATAAACGGTATGCACAAAGTTAAAAGCTGAGTAGCGTCAGTACAACTATGCTGCGCAGGGGTGCGGCCCCTGCGCAGTTTTTCAAAGGCGGTGAATATACCATGACAGAAACCATACTTCAGTTAAGAAACATAACAAAGGTATTTCCCCATCCGGAAACTCCAGTCAGAGCTAATGATGGTGTATCATTGGAGTTGGTAAAAGGTGAAGTACATGCAATCGTAGGAGAGAACGGAACAGGCAAAAGCACTCTGATGAACATACTCTACGGATTACTTCAGCCTGATAGTGGCGAAATTATACTAAAAGGAACAAAGGTATCTTTTAAGAACCCCAGAGATGCCATACATAATGGAATAGGCATGGTGCATCAGCATTTCATGCTTGTCCCGTCATTTACAGTAGCAGAAAATCTTGTGTTTGGATTTGAGCCTCGCAAACATAATGTTTTTGTAGATAAGGCAGAGGCAAGACAAATAGCCAGCGATATTTCAGCCAAATATGGCTTTAAGGTAGACCCCGATAGAAAGATTCAGGATTGCCCTCTGAGTATGCAGCAGCGAGTGGAAATATTAAAAATACTCTTCCATGGGGCGGAAATTTTAATATTTGATGAGCCCACTGCGGTACTTACGCCTGTAGAGACTGATGAGCTATTTAAAGCATTTCAGGCACTCAGAGACGATGGCAAGACGATTTTGTTCATAACCCATAAACTGCGTGAAGTTATGAGTGTTGCGGATAGAGTCACAGTAATGCGCAGGGGTAAGGTCATAACTACTATGGATATCAGCGAAACTTCAGTCGAGGATTTGGCTGAAAAGATGGTAGGGCAACGTATAAATATAGCGGACCGTATAATGCACAATACCAATGAAGATAGTGAAATCATACTTGAGTTTGACGGTGTAAATACACGGCCTTCTTCCCAGGGTAAAAGCTTGAAGGATTTCAGCTTTAAGGTAAGAAAAGGTGAAATCGTTGGTTTTGCCGGTGTTGGCGGAAATGGTCAAGAATTATTGGTAGAAGAGATCAGCGGATTGTATAAGCATGTTAATTCAGGCAGGATACTTTATAAGGGGAAAGATGTTACCGATGCAGATGCTGCAGATATGCGTGAAGTGGGTATAGCGCATATAACTGGCGAACGTTATATCCGCGGTATAAGCTCAGATTCAACCATATATGATAACTTGATAATGGGTGCGCATCGGCGTGCGCCATGGGCAAGGGGAATATTCATGAAGCCTAGAGCCCTTAGAAAGCTGGCAAAGGAGCTTATAGAAAGGTTCAGCATTAAAGCGGCTTCTGAAAATGTAAATATTATGAATCTGTCCGGCGGCAACATACAAAAGTGTATCCTTGCGCGCGAATTGAATCTGGCAAATGAGCTGATAGTAGCAGAAGAACCTACTCGCGGCGTAGATGTTGGTTCTCAGTCTTTTATTCATAAGACCATAATAGAAAAATGTGCCGAAGGTTACGGCGTAGTACTAGTATCTACAGATTTGGATGAAGTATTGTCGCTTAGCACGAGAATATATGTAATGTTTGAAGGTAAAATCGTAGGTGAAGTTGATCCTGAATCTGAGGATGCCCGTAACCGAATTGGTTTGCTTATGGCAGGAATAACCGATGAAAAGGAGGCGATGTAAAATGAATAAATCGTGGGTACAATCATTGCTTCGCCTGCTGGTAGCATTTGCAATAGGATTGATCATAAGCAGCTTGTTTATACTGGCGGTAGGAGAGAATCCTATTGTGGCTTATAAGGCTCTTTTGGAAGGCGCGTTTGCCAACAAGCTTGGTGTGTTTACAACTCTTAGATGGACGGTACCTTACATTATTGTTGGTGTAGCGGCAACGGTTTCTTTTAAGGCAGGACTTTTTAATATGGGCATGGAAGGCTGCATCTATGCTGGAGCCCTCGCGGCAGGTTTGTTGGGAACAATTCCGGGACTTCCCCCAATTATTCACGTGCCGCTCTGCATTATGGGTGCAACGCTCGTAGGCATGATTTGGATGATAGTGCCTGCATTCCTTAAGGCGAAATACGGTACCAATGAGGTTATCATTACATGGATGCAGAGTTATGCCATGACGCTACTTTGCTCATTCTTGGTAACCGAGTATTTCCAGCGTCCTGAAGATATTACCAGTGCAGCTCAGCAGGTAAGAACTCCCTTCATTGAACCCAGTGCAGCACTCAATCCGATAATCGATCCATATAAACTTAATACTTCTCTTTATATTGCTATAGCGCTCATTGTGATACTTTATGTTTTTTCAAAATACACCATAATGGGATATGAGCACAGAATGATGGGAACGTCATATGATTTCTCCATATATGGCGGTGTGAAAACAAGGAAAATGCAGTTTTGGGCGCTGTTGATAAGCGGTGGTATAGCAGCTATCGCAGGTGCAGCCGAAACATTGGGCGTTAATGGACAGTATATACACGGTTTCTCAACCTCTATGGGTCCCAATGGCATAATGGTAGCACTGATGGGAAGACTTAATCCCCTTGGTTTAGCAATATCTTCCCTGTTTATGGGAGCAATTCAGAGTGGTGCAAGAGCTATGGTACGAGCCACGGAAGTATCTGTGTATACCATGAACATAATGATCAGTATTATAGTTATTTGCATCACTGCAGATGGACTATACGAAATGCTGCACATTAAAAAACGGCAGAGGGAGGGTGATTAATCGTGCTTGATATGCTGTTCAGCGAACATACGATTACTACAGGAATAAGTCTAGCAACACCCATATTGCTTTGTGCGTTAGGCGGCGCGGTCTGTTCCAAGGCAGGCAATTTTAATATTGCAATGGAAGGTTTTATGCTTGTGGGTGCTCTGTTTGGAGTGGTTGGTGCATATTTTATGGGTAACGTAGCGATGGGTGTGATCTGCGCTATCATTGCTTCCGTAATAATGACACTATTGTATGGATTGTTCCTGATAAAGTTTAAGGGAAATGAGATTATATTGGGTTTCGGTTTCAATATGCTGGCAGTAGCATTGACCGGATGGCTGTTGGCGCCTCTCTTTGGCAATGCAGGTTCTTTTTACAATCCTAATACGCCATCACTGACGAAGCTGGCTATACCTATAATTAAGGATATTCCGTTGCTGCGCTGTTTGAGCGGACACAACATAATTGTTTATCTTTCTTGGATCATAGTTATTGTTTTGTTTATCATGATGTATAAAACTCCCTTGGGATTCAGGCTCAGGGCTCTTGGAGAGAACAGCAAGACTTTGGATGTTACTGGTATGAACACAGTAAGGTATAGGTACCTGGCAGAAATTATTTGCGGCGTACTGTGCGGCCTTGCAGGCGCATTCCTATCCATTGGTAACTTGTCAATGTTTACTGAAAACATGACATCCGGAAGAGGTTATATTGCCGTTGCCGCTGTAGGCTTTAGCAATGCCTATATACCTGTTACTGCAGTAGCAAGCCTGATATTTGGATTTACGAGCAGTATGGCCATACAGCTGCAGGGTATAGGATTTCCGTCACAGTTGGTAGATATGACGCCATATATAATTACGATATTGGTTATAATAATTTCTAGCTTTAAGAAAAATAAAGACAAAGGCAGCCGACAGTAGGAGGATGCAGACAATGACAATATATCTCAAAGGAAAAAGCATAATTGATTGTGTAAGTGCAAAGCCGATTAATGGCGGAGTAATAGCAGTACATGATGGTAAGATACAGGCTATTCTTGAAAAAGCACCAGATGGTGCCCGAGTGTTGGATTGTGGAAATGCTACCCTTATGCCCGGCCTTATAGATTCTCATATTCACGTAGGGGAGGATGCTGGTCGCGATGAATCGGTTAAGCAGCAACATTTGCAGCCGGATCCTCTCAGGGCGATCCGCGGTGCAGTTACGCTGAAAAATGACCTTATGGCAGGTGTAACAAGTGCGCGTGCCCTTGGGGATGGTCAAGGATGCGTTGACGTTATTATAAGGGATGCTATTGAGCGCGGCGAAATAATTGGCCCCAGACTGCAGGTGGCGGCTCATGCTATACGTCCGTCCCATGGCACTGCGCCTGAAATAGGCATCGCTGCGGACGGAGAGGATGAGATTCGCAAAGCGGTACGTAAAGCTATCTTTGATGGAGCGGATGTAATCAAGCTGTTTGTATCCAATGTGTCACGTGGCGAAACATATTTGGATTATCTTAAGGGCGATCTAACTCAGGTTTCTGCTTATACAAAACGCGAGATGGAAGTAGCTGTAGAAGAGGCTTCCAGATGCGGAATAAAGGTTGCGGGACACTGTATTGGCGGCAAGGTAGTTCAGTGGGCACTGGAAGCCGGTCTTGCATCATTGGAGCATGCAAATCTGATCGAGGAGGAAGATATCCCTTATTTTCTCAAGTATGGCGGATACATAAGTGACCCCAATCTGATACTGTTCTTTGATCCCGTGCGCGGATTTGAATCTCCCACCATTAAGACGCATAAGTGGAATGAGTTGCCTTCCTGGTGGCACGAAAAGGTATGGCGCGCAAGAGAACAGACAGTTCGTGTAATGGGTAAGGCGCTCAAGGCAGGAGTTAAGTTTGCTCTGGGTACAGACCTGAACCATACTCAGCTTTGGCTGGAATGCAAGTATTTTATTGAAAAAATAGGTGCGGATAATATGCGCGCACTGGCAGCTGTAACAATGGACAGCGCAAAGCTGCTTGGCGTTGATGATCAGGTGGGTTCTCTTGAAGCAGGCAAACTGGCAGATATTATTGCAGTAGATGGCGATCCACTGGCAGATATATCAGCACTTAGCCGCGTAAAACTGGTAATGAAGGGCGGCGAAATTGTTAAACAGAAAATATAGATAGCTGTATTTTAATCAGTACGTACGGCGTAGGGAATGTGTTTACTACTTAGGTCAAGCCAGACATTATAGTCGGCTTGACCTCTATGCATGACCAATTCAATAAAGGTGGCTGGTTCGGTTTTAGGCTGGTCACAAATATAGATTTGTTGGAAGTTCTGCAGCACTGATATGCCAAAATAACATAGAGGTCGCCTGCGAAATATACTGCCGGTTACCGGCGACTTTCACACAAAGATTACCCTGCTGATTGCACAGCATTCATTGGATTTTTATGGTATTGTGTTGTTCATAGATTGTATATGCCATAGAAGAGTTTATCGTTGGTTCACTACAGACGGGAATATTGTTTTTTATCGCATAGAAAGTAAAGAGCTTGATTTGTGCAGCAATATTTATATTGCTGTGGTAAACAGGGGGGCAAAGCGGTATAAATAGACCAGCGATGATGACGACTTAATTTTCATAAGCAATACGCAGGATTGGTTTCAAAGTAAGGAATATGATTATGACATTGAGCGGTTAAACGAATTGTTCAAGGCTTTTCGTGTACTGTCGTCACAGAAACTGTGTGGAATATATATGTGACTAACAATTTTATTAAGAAGATGATCGGGGCACAAAATCATATACTCTCAAAAGAAACGTGGAAATTATACTAGACAGAATCAGATAAGTAGGGCAGTTTTAAAGATCCGCCTGCCGAGATTATACGGTTGGTATTGTACACATTATATGGAATTCTACTACATACCCACTACATACAAGCATCTGTTTTTCCAAGGAGTTTAGCCGCCTTTTCCTCCCCTGCTAAGGGAGTAGGCTGGGGTGACCGGCGGGGGAATCTCTCCTTCTCCGCCAACTATGTGCACAGCAGTGATGTTGTGCACGTAGTGTTATCGTAAAAGGTGATGGGGTCGCCGGCACAGGAAGCCGGCCAGCTCTACCATCCGTGTGCACGCAGTATTTCCCGGAAGAATCATAACCATCGGCCCTGTGAAGCTGTAAGATAAAGATAGACAACAAGGTGGTTTTGGTTGTTTGAATGAATATCCCCCCTCGCTATGCGGGGGGGGGATAATTATTTGCTTTGGCAGCTTTATGTTCCTATATTGCGCCGCCGCTTTATTTGACGGATATAATTATAAGGGCTTATAATGATATAAATTGTCTATTATTCATGGGTAAGGATTCGTAACACTTGAAGGTTGAACTGACACAGCTTTCCTCAAATGAATATCAAAAGCTTATTTCCGAGCGAATGACGCCCGCAATGGCAGCATCTTATCTTAAGGAGCAGAGGATAGTTCTGCGCTCCTTTGTGGAAATGCTGAGGGGATTTTATCCTGCGGGAGATATTCTGCCCCGGCTTATTTCTGCTTTTATGGCAGCGGATCCCCGGGCAAACGCAGACTCCGTATCCCGAAAAATACGCAACTGGCTCTCCGGCAAAAACCGCCCCACCGGCCGTGAGGATATATTTCAAATCGCTTTCGCCTTGGAGCTGACCGAAGCACAGGCAAGCTATCTGCTGGGGCTGTGCACGGATTTCGGCATACACTATCGCGAAGGCCGCGAGGCGGTATATGCCTGGTTTCTGCGTATGGGATACACTTACATGGAGGCGAGGGATTTTTTTGATACGCTTCCTCCCATAACCTATCCCGATGTGCCGCCAAAGACCACCACATGCCACCTTACCCGGGAGCTGCAGACGGAGTTCATGCGCATACAGACCACAGAAGAACTGCGGGCCTGCTACGTTGAAAACCTGGGAAACTTTGGCCAGCTTCATATGCGGGCATATTATTACTTCAATAAATATCTGGATCAGCTCATACACCCAGCTCCCGCATGGGGCGGCACATATGAGCCTGACTATTCCATGGAATCCATCATGCAGCAGTACCTGTCCTTCCACATCCCCTCCGGCAAGGACAGAAAGAACTACTCTGTGGTACAGAAGCTGATAAAGCACAACTGGCCCAATACCACCGCGCTGAAAAACATACGCAACCAAAAAGAAGACGTGCCCCGCAAGCTGTTGCTGCTGCTGTACGTTATAACCGAAAACATAATGGACAGCGCCTACCATGAAACGGATGAGGAATACGTTACGCTGGAGGAGCGGGTGGACGACCACTGGTGGAGCCTGAACGCACTGCTTACCGACTGCGGCATGCCGCTGCTGGACCCCAGGAACCCAACAGACTGGCTGGTGCTGTATGCCATCGCCGCCGAGGATGAGCCCATGAGCGAGCGCATGGAGCAGGTTATAGAGCATATTTACTCGGATGTGTAATGCGGCGGCAGCGAAGTTCAGCTGCATAGCGCAAAGCCTCCCTCTGATGAGGGAGGTGGCAAAAATCTTTGATTTTTGACGGAGGGAGAGAATGAAACCATACAACAAAGCAAATATCCCTCTTGCAAAAGCGTTAAGAAAAAACATGACACCGTGGGAACGAAAACTATGGTATGATTTTTTAAGAACGCATCCTGTGCGCTTTCAAAGGCAAAAAGCAATCGGTAACTATATTGCAGATTTCTACTGCGCAAAGGCAAGATTGGTAATCGAACTTGACGGTGGGGGACATTACACCATACATCAGTCAGAAAAAGATGCCATAAGAACAAAAGAATTGGAAAGCATGAACTTAACCGTATTGCGGATCTGCAACTTGGATATTGAGCGCAATTTCAGTGGCGTATGCGAATACACAGATGCGGCAGTTAGGGAATCTCTCCCTCAGTCAGCTGCGCTGACAGCTCCCTCATCAGAGGGAGCCTGACACCTATACATAACATAAAACCGACCCGTGATAGGTTCACGGGTCGGTTTTACTGTTGGGGGTTTTAATTAATCAGACATTTTGGCGAAACTATCTGTATATCCACTCTGTGCCCTGTGCCGCGGGGGTTCCGGTAATGTTGCCGGTTATGCAGGCATCGTCGTAGAGAAGTACCTGGCCGTGGTTTTCAAGGGAGCCGGAAACCGTCATTTCCCCATTCATCAACTGTATGCGGCCGTTGTTGATAAGCATGCCCGCTATCTGGGGCGGGAAGGTTATATCCATGATGTTTTTGTTTTCCATGGTTCCGCCCAGCACCGAGCCGCATCCGTCAATGCTGGATATATCCAGCACGCCTTTGTTTATCAGGGTAGTACGGCCGTCGGTATGCAGCTGCTTGCCGATGAGCAGTTCGCTGCCCGCGTCTATTACAGTGCTGCATTTGTTAAGATACAGCGGCGCGTTTGCCCGAACCTGACTCCCGCCCTTTATGTTTATTTTGCTGTCGGCAATATGGCTCTCGTTCAGCAGTATCATCCGGCAGTCGTTACCCAGCGCTATTTCTCCGCCGTTGGGATTGGACGTGACCCTGTTTCTGAACACAGCCGTGCAGCCGCCGTCCATGAAAACATCGTTCAGGTATACATCTGATGCCATCTGCACATATACGGCCTGATCCCTCAGGTAAAGAGAGGTACCGGTAAATTCCCGCATATTTACAATATAGCTCTCGGGGCCTTCTATGGTAATATCGGCATTGGATGTTATGATCCCGTCGGTTACCACAACGCCCTTGTTTATGGTTATGGGCTCCTTAAGGTCTATTCTGCCCCGAACCTGAATGCTCTTTACTTCTTCATCCTCAAGGCAGCGCCTGAGCTCTTCTTCATTGTTGACCACTGTGGCGCATTCCAAGGGATATACATGGTTGCCTGCGGATGCGTCATTCATAACCACATCCTCCGGCTGGTAATACATTACGGCGCCGGGATTCCGGAAGAGGCCGGTCTCTGCTTTCAGCTCGCCGGTATGATATACCTCTATAATGCCAAGGTTATCCACATAGGAGTTTTCGGGCTGGTTGAAATACAGCCCGCCAATGTTCAGCAGATAGGCATTGTTGTTCAAAACGGAATTGGTGCCGAATACCATATCTCCTGCGTTATAGAAGGTGACGCCGTCTGAAAGCTCGATGTGGGAAGGATTTTCCGTGGCATAGCCATCGGCAAAGGTCATAAGGCCGTTATTATAGTTCAGGTGGTTGCTGAAGGAATAATAGCCGTGGATATTTCTGCCGTCATAGGCAAAGTTCATATCCCCAAGGTTTACAAAGGCTCCCTGGTTGACGCTGCCGCCGCCCGTATTCCACGTGCCGTAGTTTATGAAGACGCCGCCTTCATTGGCAAGATGATACATGGCATCCGCTTCGCCGCAATTAAGTATTACGACGGGGTCACCTGTCATATTGCCGTTGTTTATCTCGCCCACCAGCCGGCCGTGGTTTACCAGCACAGCGCCCTCAAAGTACAATCCGGCATCATCGCCTTGCAGGGCGGTCACTGTTACGCCTTCGCTTATCATTACGGGCTTATCGGTGTAGCTGTTTTGGGGGCTGAGGGTAAGGTCGCCGTCAATGACGACAGCCGCGATGCCGGGGTTATCGATAGCCCTAAGGTATTCCAGCTCATCGGCAACGTGTACGGCGTTTTCAAAGAGCTTTTCCTCATTAAGTATGAGGTGCTGCACATTTTTCTCGCCAAGGTTCAGTATGCTTCCCTCGGCAGCGTAAATATCGCCGGCGTTTTCATTCCACAGGAACACGCCGTTGTCGATGCGTCCGCCCGTATTTATCACCATGGCGCCCCCTTCATAGGTGCGCATCACGCCCTCGTTGAAAAGAGTGCCTTCATCCTGTATTATCAGCATGCCGTGGCCTGAGATGTTGAGCTGATGAAAATTGTGAAGATAGGCTCCCGCCTCGATTCGCAGGGGCTTATTTACCTCCAGGCCGTTAAGGGTCTCAATATAAACATCTACGGGGATACGCACAGCTGCCACGCTGTCATCCTGCAGCATATCCACAAGACCCTGCCAATCCCACACCGCAGTATACTGATTGTCCTCGGGCAGCCGGGGCATCTCGGATACCTGAACCACTGCAGGGGCATCGTGCTTATTCTGAGCGCCCACGAGGGCTATGGGCAGCACTATGCATATCAGCACCGCCGCCGCCACAGCCAGAGCTATGATACGGGTGTTTTTCTTTGCCTCGCCTTCGTGTTCTTTACGGGCTGTCTTTTCCTGCGGCTTTACCGTATTGTCAGGCTTTGCACTATCCTCAGGTATGGGCTGGTTATCGGGGAGGTTATCCTTATTGGCCTCGGGGATATCCGCCGTGGGGATATCCGCATCCGGTGCGGGCTCGTTGCTGTAAAGCGCCGCATACAGCTCCTCAACGGTGCGATAGCGCCGCCTTGGGCGCACGCCCATACCGTAGAGCAGGGCCTTTTCCTGGTTTTCGCTCATGTTTACGCCCAGCTTGAGGGGCAGTATCAGCTCATCCTCACAGAGACGATCCATGGACTGGGGCGGCTTTTTGCCGGTAAGGCAGTAGTACATGGTGGCAGACAGTGCGTATACGTCTGTCCATGAGCCCTGTCCCTTGTTTTGATACTGCTCAATGGGAGCATAGCCGTGCTTGAGGGCTATGGTCATGGTGGCGTTGCCGTCTGCGGATTCCCTTGCGCAGCCAAAGTCCAGCAGGCGTATGGCTCCCCGCTCCAGCATAAGGTTTTCGGGGCTTATATCCCTGTGGATAAGACCCAGGGCATGCATATCCTTAAGGGCGGAAAACAGCGGCTCCATCATTCTGAACAGCTCATCCGCGGGAATTCTGCCGCCGCGCTGAGCTACGATGTCCTTGAGGGTGGTGCCTTCCACGTATTCCATTACTATATAGGCAGTGTTATTGGCCTCAAAGAAGTCCTTCGCGCTGACTATGACGGGCTGCTTGTCCATCTTGGCCATGGTGCGGGCTTCCTGAAGGAAGCGTGCTTTGCCTTCCTCGTATCGCTGACCTATGGAGCCGGAATAATTGGCCACGGACAAAGATGAGCTGGAAATACGGTTTGCCTTATCCGTTGGGAAGTATTCCTTTATGGCGACCTTCAGCTCCAGCTGCAAATCGCAGCCGATATAGGTGATGCCAAAGCCGCCCTCTCCCAATACCCGGCCTATCAGATACCTGTCCCTGAGGATGGTTCCGGGAGGCAGGTGATGGGGCGCAGGGGTGTAGTTGCCTGCTGTGAGCCCGCAGTTTTTACAGGGGGCGTCGGATTCCACAACATTCATGCAATAAGGGCAAAACTCTGTGGGCATCCGATCACCTCCCTCTTGTGCCGCCTGTGCGGGCGGTCAGTGTATTCATAGTTTCATTATATGTAGATATTCGCATAATCTCAATCACCATAGCATTGGCAATGCTTAAAAAACGCTATTTCTTTCCTATGCGGCCCAGTGCGTCCTTTGCGGAATCCGCAAGCTTCATGGCTGCATTGAGCAGTATGGCCCATGCCTTCTTTGCGCCGGCCTTCAGCGGCTCAAGCACATTATGCGTGATCTTAAGCCACAGGGAAGTGGGAGGCAGCGGGCAGTCCTTTCCTCCGCATCTGCCGTCATCCCCGTCATCGCTTACAACAGCAGGGGCCAGCAGACGTGCGGCGAATACCTCCATATTTACCGGGCGGAACTTGGGCTGAACCGTAAGGCCCCACATGAGGGCCTCCTCCTGGGCGGGTGCAAGGTTTGCTCCGGCAGCGTTGGGCTGCTTTATGGTGTCCTCCTCAAGGCGGGCAACGGCGGAGGGGGGTATTATGCCGGTAAGGGTATAGTAGATGGTGGCGGAGAGGGCGTATACATCGGTATATGCACCCTGACCACGGCTCATGTACTGCTCTACGGGGGCAAAGCCCTCCTTTACCAATACCGTCATGGATTTACCGTCCTCCATGGAGCGTGCGCAGCCGAAATCCAGCAGCTTCAGGGTGTCGTCCGGCATAAGCATAACGTTATCCGGGCCTATATCCCTGTGTATCACGCCGGCCTGATGCAGCCTGTGCAGGTCGCTGAGGAATGCATTGAGCTTGGGCATCAGCTCTTTGGCAGACATTGGGCCGCTGTGGGATACTATCTTGCTGAGTGGCTTTCCGTCCAGATATTCCATGATAAGGTACGCGGTTCCTCCAAACTCAAAGAAGCCTCTTACCTTTACAACGCTGGGATTATCCTCAAGGGCTGCCAGCATACGGGCCTCTTCAAGGAAGCTTTTTATGCCGCCGCGGAATATTTCCTCCATGCCCTGCCTTGGCAATACCCTGTGATCCTCGGTGCGCCAGGCGCAGCGGGTGGGGAAATATTCCTTTACCGCAACGCGCCTGCCAAGGGTGCAGTCCAGGCCAACGTAGGTTATGCCGAACCCGCCCTGGCCAAGGGGCGCGCCTATCTGATACTGCTGTCCGCTGCCGCCGTTTATAACGCTGCCTGCGGGCAGCATGCTGCTGTTTTGGGGCAGATCTGCGGACTTGCCGCAATGGGGGCATATTACGGAGTCACTTTGCTTCATGCAGTAAGGGCAGCGATTCATATTACATACCTCCCTTTACCGCGATCTGGAACATTTCATGCTCAGAGCCCAGGCATATCCTGTCTCCCACGTTCAGCGCAGCGGGAACGTTGGGCTGAAGCTTGCGGTCGGGCATTACGACCGTGCCGTAGGTGGAGCCCACATCCTTAACGTAAAGCCTGCCGCCTTCCACATACACAACGCAGTGTGCGCCGCTGATACCCTTGGTGTCTGCGGGGAATACCAGATCGCTGCGGGAGGGGTCGCGGCCCATGCGCACGGTGCCGTTTACCGCAAAGCGCTGGCCTGCGAATGCGCCGCTGATGCACTGGAGCCTGTAGCTGCTGCAGTCTGCGGGGGTGGTTTTGGATATGTCGGAGTGTTCTGTGCCGTTGTTATTCTTCCTGCCCTTTTTGCCAAGAACCGCTGCAGCAACAGCTATTGCAGCAATGGCAGCGGCTGCGATGATAACGGGAAGGCTGTTGGCTTTGCCGGTGTATACGTCGTATTGGATGCGGAGGCTGTCCAGTATATCCATTACGTACTGTATCTCGATTGCCGCAAAGGCCTGCTGGTCGCCGGTGGATACATTCTGACCATAGCCCCAGGTATTAACGCCCGCAACCGCGCCCTCCATGGTAAGGAGGGGGCCGCCGGAATTGCCGTGGTTAATGGTTGCGGTGTGCTGAATAACGTTTATGTTTGCATCGTGGCTCTTGTCCACAAAGCTGGTATGCAGGGAAACTATGCCGTCGGTAATGGTCACCTTTTCAATGCTGCCGGCGTATTCCTGTCTGCCGCTGGCCTCGATGGTGGCATCGTCGGTGGAGCTGGGATAGCCCAGCGCCCTTATGGCAGAGTTGGATTCAAGGGGAAGCTCGGGGGAGAGCAGAGGCAGTGCCATGCGTCCCTCAACAGGCTCGGCAGCCCTCAGCACAGCAAGGTCGGCCTCGCCTTCGCCGCCCTGATGCAGCACCTTGCAGGGTACGGAACGGCTCAGGTCAAGCCCCACAGTATCGCTGTAGCTGTAATCCCCCAGCAGTATATAGGCATCCTGGAAAGTATCCTCATATACCAGAGTAACTGTCTTGCCCTGTATCTGAGCCTTTTCCATGCCAACGCCCGCCTCCACCACATGGCGATTGGTAACGAATACATCGGTTTCCTGTCCTGCCGTACCTACGCCAAAGGCGGTGCCGCTGCTTATCATGGTGGTATTGGTCACATAGGTTATGTTTTCGGTTGCCTCGTCGTACAGGTATATGGCCCTGTCAAAGAAGGCCAGCACCCTTACCACGCCGCTGCGGGCTTCGGCTATTTTATCCCCTGCGGCAAAGGCGGCGCCGTTTATCAGAATAAGGCTCATCATTGCCAGCAGGGTTATCCATGATATGATTCTCTTCTTCATAGGTTTGTCTCCCCTTGTGTATTAAACTATTTCCAGCCATGCCACAGCGGCTGTGTTGTTGTCGTTGTCCTCGGGTATGCGTTCATTAAGATACCTGCGCATGCGCTCTATCCAGTCTGCCGGGTCCCGGGCGGCGTTCAGCTCATGCTCCATTTCCCGCTCCATAACGTATTCCCAGAATCCGTCAGAGCAAAGGAGAAATGCGTGCTTTCCCTTTTCCAGCTGTCGCTCCGCAGCTTCCACCTTCAGCTCTCCGTCCTGCCCAAGTGCTCTGAGCACACGGCTTCTGTCGGGATGGAACCTTATCTCATCGGGGGTAATATCGCCGAGTACTACCCCCATCTGGGCTACGCTGTGGTCCTTGGTTTGAAAAATCAGCTTTCCGTTATGGAAGTGATAAAGCCTTGAGTCGCCCACATGGGCCCACACCGCCCTGCTGTCTTCCACGGTAAGAACCGCCGCGGTGGTTTTCATGGCACAGGCCGGAGTCTGCAGGGCAAGGACGGCCTCATTGGCTCTGCGTATCAGCTGTATAAGCAATTCCTTGTCTGCCCTGCCGTCCCAGCCGCGGCATATGACCTGAGCTGCCATTTCGGAGGCCTGTTCCCCTCCGCCATGGCCGCCAAGCCCGTCTGCCACCACCAGGCACAGGCTCTTTTCATCTGTACAGCCCAGGCAGGTATCCTCGTTGTATGGACGCCCGCCGCAGTCTGTATAACTTGCCGTCTGCAACATATACATTCTCCCGATCCTTTATCAGCAGGCCATTATGACCGCTGTGTAATTGTCCTGATTTGAGTAGTTCTTATTTGCTATCATTTGGTGTATGGCCTCGGCGGCTGCCTTTGGCTCCTTATCCAGCGCGGAGGATATTTCTTCGTTTGAAAGGGCATTGTATACGCCATCGCTCATAAGTATGAACCTGTCTCCGGGCAGCGCCTCCACAGGCTGTGCAGGCAGGTCTATGTGCTTTATCTGTCCCTGACCAAGGTATCCGGTAAGACCCGCTGCCTTTGGGTGTGCGGATGCCTCCTGGAAGGAGATCTCCTTATTTACCACCCTCAGCATCAGCTCATTGCGGAATACATGTTCACGGTTCAGCTGAATGAGCCTGCCGTTGCGATAAAGGCATATGCGGCTGTCGCCAACAGAAAGGTAGTGAAACTTGCTGTTCTTAAGCAGCCCCATTACAACTGTGGCTCCGCTTTTGCCCTGCTGTGCGGGCCCCAGCAGCCCGTTTACCGCCTGATTTGCCCAGGTGAGCAGCGCCAGCAGTATCTGGTCGCTGTCTCCCTGCATCCTGTAGAAGCCGTTTATTGCGGTGGTCACCACGGTGTCGCTTACCTGATCGCCTTTTTCAAGGCCGCCCATGCCGTCGGATACCACAGCTAAGGTGCCGTATACATCGGCGTTGTCCGTATCGGATACAACGTAGCTGTCCTCCTGATACTCCCTTGCGCCCTGCTCATGCACAGCCCATACCTCGGGGCACTCCCTGAGAAGGGGCTTTTGGGCCTTTGCTTTTTTCCTGTTTACCAGCATATACGCAAGCACAGCCGCGGCTATCAGCAGCAATACTGCCATGATGCATATGGCTATGGCAGGCACGGCGTACACCGTCATAATGGCGGCTCCGTCCGCAGTATGCTGTATAGCTCCCGCCGCTTTAATCATTTTCAATGCCCTCGCTCCAGCTGAACTTTTCGCCGCACAGTGCAACGAATACCAGCCTGGTGGCGCCGATGGAGATCACATCATAGTTCTTTATCTCAACGGGATTCAGCACGGTCTTGCCGTTTACCTTGATAAGGTTGCGCCCTGCAGAGGGCCCCACATAGAATGCCGTTTCGCTTTCGTCGTAGGCTATCATTGCGTGATTCTGGCGGGAGATCTGCTGGTCGCCCTTGATGGCGATGTCGCCCACTTCACGGCCTATATAGTTATAGCCCGCACGGATGCTGTAATCGCTGCCCTTTGCGGGGCCCTCAAAGCATACCAGCCAGCCCACCACGGGGTTGAGCCCTTCATCTGCCATGTCGCCGCCCACGGAAGTGGGCACGTCAAAGGGGCTGTATGATACATCCGCAGGAGCGGTCTTGCCGCAGCCCTCGGAAGGGGACGCCATATCCGGGTCTATTGTGGGGGAGAAGGCGGCGTTGTTTCCGCCGGGATTATATGTGCCGGATATACGGGATGCGCCTTCGCCTGCACAGAGGGGGCAGCTTGAGTGCTTTGCGGCGTTGTAATAGTGTCCGTTTGCGCACATGGTCATGTTGGTTTTCATAGCTGTAATATCCTCCTGATGTAAAATGGTGTTTTACTGTAATTGATCCATGGGAATTGCGTGAGCGTTTGCTGTTGCTACACACTTTACCATGGGGATATTTCCTTATCGTCCAAGCGTTTTCCGCATAATTTGCGCAATGATGGGAAACGCTGCCCGGGCTGCAAGCACGCCATATACACGGATTGTTTTTATAAATAAACAGCCACCCCTGCCTGCTCTGCTGCGGGAGTGGGCCGGGGTGACCGACGGGGTATGCTCTGTTGGCTGCCTTTTGTGTTTTCCGCGGGGGATGGCCGCTGTCATGCGGCTTGAAACCCATGGGATTTCAGGGTATACTTTACCTGAATAGTGCCCCGGGAAAAGGAGGATGCGCACAGTATGTCCGCCAACCTTACAAAGCAGCATATATGGGAGTCATTTTATGAGCTCAGCGCAAAGCTGCCCTTTGACAAGATAACCGTGGAGAGCATAATCGCCCGCAGCGGCGTATCCAAGGCAACCTTTTACCGGCACTTTCGGGATAAATACGATGTGCTCAATTATAATTCCCTTGCAATTGCCGAGAGGCTTATCGGCTTTAAGGAATGCAGAAGCTGGAAGGACTTTCTGCTGCTGATGTTTCAGGAGATAGAGCGGGAGATAGTGTATTACAGGCGGGCATTCAAAACCTCCGGACAAAATGCCCATTCACAGTTTCTTTTTAAATATTCCTTCGGCATAGTGCGGGAGTGCTATCTTACCACCTACCACAAAGAGGAGCTTACCCCGAGGGAATATTATATGATAGCTCACTATTGCCACGGCTGCGTGGACGCGCTGGAGGAATGGCTGAAGGACCCCGAAGGTATGAGCGCTGAGCAGATGGCGGAGCTGTTTTACAGCGTAATGCCGGAATGCCTGAGGGATACCTGGCTTACAAAATAAGAATAATAAAAACCATATGAAGGGCACCCTGAAAGGGTGCCCTTTTCATGCCCTGAGCCGGCAAGACGAAAACGAGGAAAAGTATCATAATGAAACGAACACAAGTAATCGTCTCGCGTGTGAAAGGCTGCTCATTATTATAATAGTTAATAATAAAACAATTTAAATAATCCGATATTTCTGCAAAAAATCAAAACTAAAAACACAAAAAGCGGAGGGATCTATGGACTCTTATCGCATAATCCAGCTGAAGCAAAGCGTATTTGCGGATAACGACGCAGACGCCGATCTGCTGCGCCGGGAGATGAAGGAAAAGGGAGCTTTCCTTATAAATCTTATGTCATCTCCGGGCTCGGGCAAAACCACCACCCTTACAAAGCTCATAGCCGCATTGAAGGATGAGCTGAGCATAGGCGTAATGGAGGCGGATATAGACTCTGACGTGGATGCGGATACCATTTCGGCCACAGGGGTAAAGGTCATACAGCTGCATACCGGCGGCATGTGCCATCTGGATGCGGACATGACCCGCCAGGGCATACGCCAGCTGGGCATTGAGGGGCTGGACCTTGTGATACTGGAAAACGTGGGCAACCTTGTTTGCCCTGCGGAGTTTGACACGGGGGCGGCGCTGAATATGATGATACTTTCGGTGCCGGAGGGCCATGACAAGCCCCTGAAGTATCCGTTGGTTTTTCAGGTGTGCAATGCCATGATAATCAACAAGACGGACGTACTGCCCTATTTTGATTTTGACATGGAAAAGGTGAGCAAATTTGCCCGGATGCGCAATCCCAACATAGAGATATTCCCAATATCCGCAAAAACAGGCGACGGAATAGACGCCCTTGCCGCATGGCTGAAGCAGCAGGTAAAAAAATGGAAGGAACAGGAATAAGAGGAGGCAAAAACAATGATAGATCAGGAAATGAAAAATCGTGCCCTTAATCCCCCCTATAAGGGAGACCCCGCCCCCAGGGAGAAGATAATCAAGCTGGGCAAAAAGATCACCGACGTGGTGGCCCACAAGATAAAGGGCGTCACCGTGGAGGATCCTGAATACTGGGGCCTTGCCTCCATCATAAGCGATGAGATGGCGGATATCGCCCTTAAGATGAAGGTGCGCGCCCATTACACCATAGAGCAGATGTGGGAGCTGTGCAAGGTTAAGGAAGAGGAAAAGGCACACTTTCAGGAGCTGCTGGATGAAATGTCCTACATAGGCCTGCTGGAATACGATTACGGCAACAACTACGACCATAACGGCGCCATCCCCGGCCCCACCGATCGCAGATACTGTCTTTCCCTGTTTGTTCCCGGCAGCGCCGAGATGTTCAACATGGAAGAAGGCCCCGAGGGCAACAAGCGCCTGAGGGAGCATCCCGATGTTGCTTACTTCTTTGAGCGCATGACCTATATCCCCCTTGCGGGCATAACCCATCTTGTGCCCCCGGGCGGCGGCGGCATAGGCATGCACGTTATCCCTGTTGAGCAGGCCATATCCATGGAAAACGAAACCATGGACATAGAGCATCTTTCATATTGGCTGAAAAAATACGAAGGCAAGCTGGGCGTAGGCCAGTGCTCCTGCCGCGCCAGCCGCGCAGCAATGGGCGAAGGCTGTGCCGATGACGAAATGTGCTGGTGCATAGGCATAGGCGACTTTGCGGACTATTGCCGCGAAACGGGCAAGGGCCACGATATCACCTATGAAGAGGCCATGCAGATACTGAAAAACGCAGAAGCCAACGGCTTTGTGCATCAGATAACCAATATCGACGGCGAAAACAAGATATTCGGCATATGCAACTGCAACGTAAACGTATGCAACGCGTTGCGTACCTCCCAGCTGTTCAATACCCCCAATCTTTCCCGCAGCGCATATACCGCCGAGGTAAAGAAGGAAAACTGCGTGGCCTGCGGCAAGTGCGTTGAATACTGCCCCGCGGGCGCGGTAAAGCTGGGCCAAAAGCTCTGCGCCAAGGACGGCAAAGAAGTGGAGTATCCCAAACATGAGCTGCCTGTGGGCATCAAGTGGGGCCCCGAGCACTGGGATCCCGATTACAGGGACAACAACCGCAAGAACTGCTATGACAAGGGTACCGCTCCCTGCAAGACCGCCTGCCCCGCCCATGTATCCGTTCAGGGCTACCTTAAGATGGCGGCACAGGGAAGGTATCAGGACGCCCTTGCCCTCATAAAGAAGGATAATCCTTTCCCCGCAATATGCGGACGAGTATGCAACAAGCGCTGTGAAGAGGCCTGTACCCGCGGCACCATAGACGAGGCCGTATCCATCGACGCTGTAAAGAAGTTTATCGCAGAGCAGGACCTTAACGCGGAAACCAGATACATTCCCCCCGTTGTTATCGCATCAAACAGGCTGGATCACTGGGAGCAGAAGATAGCCATAATCGGCGCAGGCCCCGCAGGCCTTTCCGCCGCATACTATTTGGCCGTAAAGGGCTACAAGCCCACCGTATTTGAAAAGAGCGACCGCCCCGGCGGCATGATGACCTACGGCATCCCCTCCTACAAGCTGGAGAAGGATATAATCGACGCCGAGATAGATGTACTGCGTCAGCTTGGGGTGGAGATAAAGTGCGGAGTGGACGTTGGCAGGGATGTTACCATTCAGCAGCTGCGTGAGCAGGGCTATCAGGCATTCTACATTGCCATCGGCTGTCAGGGCGGCAGGCTGCCCGGAGTGCCCGGCGAGACCGCCATCGGCACGGATATGGCTGTAAGCTTCCTCCATAAGGCCACGGAAAATCAGGAGCAGAAGCTGGAAGGCGAAGTAATAGTAGTTGGCGGCGGCAACGTTGCGGTGGACTGCGCAATGACTGCGGGACGCTTCGGCGCGGCCAAGGTATCCATGGTATGCCTTGAAAGCAGGGATACCATGCCCGCCTCCAGGGCGGAAATAGCCGAAGCAGAGGAAGAGAACATCGCCATCTGCGACGGCTGGGGCCCCAAGGAGATACTTACCGACGAAAATAACCGTGTCACCGGCGTGGTATTCAAGAAGTGCCTGAGAACCATAGACCCCGAAACCGGCAAGTTTGCCCCCGTATACGATGAAAACGAAACCGTTACAATGAAGGCGGACCATGTAATATTCGCCATCGGCCAGTCCATACAGTGGGGCGAGCTGCTCAAGGATACCAAGGTGGAATTCCACCGGGGCAATTATCCCGTTGCAGATCAGCTCACCTACCAGACCGCCGAGCCGGACATCTTTGTGGGCGGAGACGTATACCACGGGCCCAAGTTTGTTATCGATGCCATTGAAGACGGCAAGTGCGCCGCCGAGAGTCTGCACCGTTACGTACACGTAAACGCAGACATGACCATCGGCCGCAACCGCCGCGACTTCATTATGCTGGATAAGGATGACATACAGGTAAACAGCTATGATACCGCCGGCCGTCAGGAGGCGGGCATGGATGAAACCATTGACCGTCATCATTCCTTCCGGGATGCACATAAGACCCTTACCGAGGAGCAGGTACGCATTGAGACCGCCCGCTGCCTTGGCTGCGGCGCCAGCTGGGTAGACCCCAACAAGTGCATAGGCTGCGGCATATGCACCACCAAGTGCGAATTTGACGCCATCCACCTTAAGAGGGATCATCCCGAGTGCTCCACCATGATGCGGGCGGAGGATAAGCTCAAGTGGCTGCCTCCCATGGCCATAAAGCGCCTTGGTGAAACCATATCCGGCAAGGCCAAGAAGAACGACAAAAGGGAGTAAGCCATGCATGAGCTGGGCGTAGTTTTTCGCGTATCCGACAGCGTGGTAAAGGTGGCGGAGCAGAACAACGTTCAGAGGGTACACAGCGTAACGCTGGAAATAGGGCAGGTATCCACCGTAATACCGGAATATCTTGAGGATATCTGGAAATGGAACTGCAAGCGGGTGCCCATGCTGAACGACTGTGAGCTTATCATTGAACAGATACACGCCATCACCCGCTGCGAGGACTGCGGAAAAACCTATGATACCGTTCCTCAGGGCATAACCTGCCCATACTGCGGAAGCGAGCATACCTTCCTGGTCACGGGAAATGAGTTCAACATAAAAGAAATAGCAGTGGAATAACAAAAAAATCATGCGGGGTGCGGAGATATCCGCACCCCGCCGGAGGAATTGAATGCAAAGGCAAAGCAGTAATACCGTTCTTGCCATGGTGGGCAAGGGCGGCGTAGGCAAAACATCACTTTCCGCCATTATGGTACGGCTGCTGAGCGAGGCATATCCCCGGGGGCGGATACTTGCCATAGATGCGGATCCCGCCGTGGGCCTTGCAACGGCGCTGGGCATAGAGCCCCGCTTCACCGTGGACGATATCCGAAAGGAATTTATTCAAACCGTGGAGGGCGGGGAAGCAAAGGCTGCCGTGGAAATGCTGGGCGAGGCAAAGTATCGGCTCATGGATGCCCTGACAGAAAAGGACAACATATCCTTCCTTGCCATAGGCAGGCCGGAGGCGGCAGGATGCTACTGCAAGGTAAACGCCTACCTTAAGGAAGTGGTGGGGCTCATTGCTGAGCATTTTGACTATGTGATAATAGACGGCGAGGCAGGTATAGAACAGGTAAACCGCCGGGTAATGGAAAAGGTGACTCACCTGATACTGGTATCCGATGCAAGCAAAAAGGGGCTTAAGGTGGCGGAGACCATACACTCCGTGGCAAAGGGCCTTGTAATGTTTGAAAAGGCGGGGCTCATAGTGAACCGAATGCCGGATATGGCTTTGCAGGGTGAGCTGGATACGCTGGGCCTTGCGCTGCTTGCCTGCACTCCCGATGACAGGGCCATGTCCATGAGCGACATGCTGGGCAGAAGCGTATTTGAGCTGCCCTGTGATTCCCCCATAATGCTGGGGGCAAAGAAGGCTCTTGAACAGCTTGAAATTCTCTAAACAATACGAGGTGACACCATGAAAGACCTGAAGCATTTGTATTATTTTGAGCGTCTGCTGGAGGATGCGGACAATGACCTTGTAAGGCAGGCCCGGCAGCAGGGGCGCAAATGCATAGGCAGCATCTGCTATCAGATACCCGAGGTTCTTATGGAGCTGGAGGGGGTATTCCCGGTGCGCCTTCGCGCCCCCAGAACAGGCTCCATAGAGATGGGCACCTATTACATGACCAGCCTGCTGTGCGAATATTCCAGGGCGCTGCTGGAGAGGGCAATAGAGGGCGGCTATCAGTTCCTTGACTGTCTCATAGCGCCGGACGGATGCACCATGATAAACCGCTGCGTGGAAAACATGGAGCTGCTCAAAACCATGAGCGGCGAGGGGTTCTTCTATAAGTACCTTGAGGTGCCCATGAAGGCGGACGACAACGGCCTTGCGCTGTATGTATCCGAATGCCGCAGAAAGGTGCTGGAGCCTCTGGCGGAAAAATTCGGCGCGGATATTTCCGACGCTGCCCTGAGAAAAGCCGTGGAGCAGCACAACAGGCTGTGCCGGGTGATAACCGAGATAGGAAACTTCCGCAAGGAAAAGAACCCCAGAATAACCGGCTATGAATTTCACATCCTCTGCATGGCCACCTATGTGTGCCCCAAGGATATGCTGCTGGATAAGCTGGAGGAAACTCTGGAAGAAATCAAGGAACGCAAGCCGGATGAAAAGAGCCCCTTCAGGGCACGGGTGGCGCTGGTGGGCTCTGAGATAGACGATGTGGATATGGTGAAGCTGGTGGAGGATTCCGGCGCGCTGGTGGTTGCGGACAGGTTCTGCCTTGGCTCGCTGCCGGGACGGGAGGAGATAAGCCTCAATGACAGCGAGGATGTGCTTACCCAGATATGCCGCCATTACATGATGGCCAGCATGTGCCCCCGCCAGATGAACATGGAAAAGGTAAACCGCCGCAAGGCCTACGTAAACGAAATCGCCGGGGAATACGGCGCGGATGGAATAATATTCGAGCAGATGAAGTTCTGCGACCCCTGGGCCTATGAGCGAATGACCGGCACACACATACTCCGGGAAGAATACGGCTACCCTGTGCTGTCCATAGACAGACCCTACGCCGTGGGCAATTCCGGCCAGATACGCACCCGCGTGCAGGCCTTTGTGGAAAGCATTGAGATAAAGAAACTGCAGGGAGGTGACAGGTAATGGGAAAGGCTGTTGGAAGTGAACGGCTGGGAAGCCTGTATTCCGGCGGCAAGGTACGCAGACGCCGCGAATGGCGAGGCCTTGGGGACACCCTGTACGATTACAGCCGCTGGCTGAAGATAATGCTCATGCTGCTGAAGTTTATGAGCAAGCCCGCAAACATAAAGGGCTTTTTCCGCTATCGCTGGATGCTGAACTACCTTGCGGTGCCTATGATGATAGACCGCCATACGGTGGGCTTAAGGGGCAATCATCTGAGGATCGCCCATGAGGAATACGACCTTGTGGCAGAGGATGTGGCGCTGCTGCTCACCAATGCCTTCAGGGCGGATAAGCATTGCGGCAATGACAGGGAGTTCTCCAAAAAGATAGTGGTGCTGGATGAGAACGAGATGTTTGCCATAATGTGCGGCTTCCCCAACCTTAAAAGCGTAAGCTGGGAAACTGCGGCGGTATACGTTTCGGTGCTGCTGCGGGGCCATGCGGTGCACCATTATCTTGACGTGGTGCAGGAGATGGGCCTTCCCGGAGACGTATGCCCCATGCCGGCTGCTGAGGCAGGCGTTGTTATAGATGACGACATGCCGGTATTCGGCGCCTGCGCCGTTCAGTGCAATACCACCTGCGACGGCTCCCTCCTTGGCAACGGCATACTTGCCCGCAGGTATGAGCAGGAGGGCATTCCCGTGTTCCAGATCGCGGCACCCCTCAGGCATACCGAGGAGGGCGTTCAGGAATACGCCGCACAGGAAATACGCAACGCCATAAAGTTCATAGAGGACTGCACCGGCGAAAAGTGGAGCTGGGAAGCATACTTTGAAAACATAAAGCGCTTCAACGAGGAGACCCGCCACAGGGTGGGCTGGATGGAAATGTCCCGCACCGATTACCCTCAGGTGTTCGGCGCAAACCTTGCCCTGTATTCCGAAACCACCTATATGGCCATCGCCGGCAGGGTGCCCGCCTTTGTTGAGGCGGACAGGCGAATAACAAAGCTTGCGGAGGAATCCTTCAGGCGCAAGGAAATGCTGGTGCCGGAATATCGCCACAGGGCCATAATATGGGGCGTACAGTCCCAGTTTTATACGGATTTTCTCCCCTGGCTGCAGAACTGCTGGGGCATACTGCCTCTGGTGGATATGCTGAGCCTTGTATATCTCGATCAGCTTTCCGAAGATGACCCCGAGCAGGCCATATACGATATAGCAAGGCTGTATGAAGAGATGATAATGCGCAATCGCACCCACGGCGGCTATGAGGTACTGCTGGATGATCTGTGGCGCTATTGCGAGGAATACAATGCGGACATGGTGATACTGTGGGAGCACATAGGCTGCAAGGCCCTCAACGGCATGCACGGCATGTTTGAAGAGCGCGCAAGGGAGCACGGCATAAAGCTCATCTGGGTAAATCACGACCTTATGGATATGCGAGTTGTGCCCAAGCAGAACCTCAGGGATGACGTTAACCGCTACATGCGCTCTGTCCTCAGGGAAGAGCCGCTGGACCCTTCGCTGGAAGTGATAGACGATGCTCAGTCTTGGTAAAAGGGGGAAGCTGATATGAAATACTTTGGCGGATGTGATTCCGGAAGTACATATACAAAGTGCGTAATACTGGACGAAAACGGAAAGATGGTATCCGATGTGACGCTGCGCAGCCGCATAAACTCTGTGCTCAGCGCCCAGGATGCGCTGGATCAGGCCATAGCAAAGGTGGATGACCTTAAGGATGCAAAGGAGCTTGCATACCTTGTGGGCACCGGCTACGGCAGAAACAAGGTGCCCTTTGCGGATGAAAACATATCCGAAATAAGCTGCCACGCCATGGGCGTGCATGTGGCAGACCCCACTGTAAAGGCCATAATCGACATCGGCGGGCAGGACGTAAAGGGAATTGCTGTGGATACCGACGGCACCGTGCTGAATTTCGCAATGAACGACAAATGCGCCGCAGGCACCGGCCGCTTTTATGAGGCCATGGCAAGGGCCTTTGAAATGGAGCTGCCGGAATTTTCAAGGCTGTCATTGGGCGCAAAGAACGTTATACCCATAACCGCCCAGTGCACCGTGTTTGCGGAGAGCGAGGTAATATCCCTGGTTGGCGAAGGCAAGCCCATGGACGAGATAGCCGCGGGCATTCAACTTTCCGTTGCAAAGCGCTGCTTTACCATGGCAAAGAAGGCAGGCGCTGTGGATAATATCGCCCTTACAGGCGGATGCGCAAAAAACGACGGCCTTAAGGCGGCCATTGAAAAGGTGCTGCATCTTAAGGTGATAAACCTGCCCATAGACCCCCAGCTTATGGGTGCGCTGGGCGCCGCGGAGTTTGCCCGCCGCAAGGGCATGAGAAAGGAAGGGTAATATGGCGCTGCTGATAAAGATAATCCTTATTGTGGCGGCGGTTGCCGTTGGGCTGTTCCTTTTGACCTTTGCCGTATACTTCTTCAATCTGGATATGAAGATGATGGCGGCGGTGGAGCCCATGCTTGCAAAGGTATACGACAGGCGCAAAAGGGAACGCAGGATATAACCATGAGGCTGTACGAGGAATGCCTTAAGGCCCTGGAGGAGCTTACGGAGGGCAGTGCCTGCAGAAGGCTTCGGCAGGATGTGCCATGGCCGGACGGCGGCAAAAACCAGCTTTTGTTCCGCAACGATACCGCCTTTGAGCTGGGCAGCGGAGCTTTGCCTGCCATGAGCGGCCTGTTTATCACCCAAAGCCCGGACAGCGTGCCCGATGATGAGGTGCTGCTGTACGGCCCGGATATTGATGAACTTGGCCATGACAGTCCATATGCAAGAATAGCCCTTGTGCGGGTGAGGAAGGATGCCGCCCAAAGCGAGGAAAGTACATACCGGCTGATGCGAAAGCTGGAATACGCAAGATACCATGTCAACCCCCTTGGATTTATGCTGCGCATATCCTCCTTAAGCTGCCGGGAAAGCGCACGCATAGGCAGGGAAGCGCTGAAGAATGGGCTGAACCTTGGGGCGGTAGGGCATATGTTCCTTGAAGAATACCATAAGCATCCCGAGGTGGAGGCGGTAAAGCTGATATTTATAACAGACCCTGCCTTCCCATATGACAGAGCCGCGGAGCTTATCCGGCGGGGAGAGGACATAACAAAAACGCTGGATCACCTCAGGCAAAAGGTAAAGATGGACTGCACCGTATGCGGATTAAAGGATATCTGCGCCGAGGTGGAGGAGCTTTGCAAAGAGGATTTTCCCAAAGGATAAACCAGAGTAAATTACAGAGGAGACAATATTGGACAAAAAAGAGATCCAAAAATTTTTTGACGAATGCGCCCCATGGTGGGATGAGCATATCACAACGGACCGCAGCAAGATAAGCTGGATACTGGACCGGGCCGGAGTGCGGGAAAACGCCGCAGTGCTGGACGTGGGCTGCGGAACGGGGGTATTGTTTCCCTTTTATATTGCAAGGAATGTATCCCGTGTAACGGGGGTGGATATCTCCCCCGAGATGATACGCATCGCATCCGGTAAGGCAAAGGATGAGCGCATACGGCTTATATGCGCGGATGCGGAAATGCTGCCCCCTTCTGATGTGTGTGACTGCTGTGTGATATACAATGCCTTCCCTCATTTCCCAAACAGGGAGCTGCTTATAGGCAGCCTTGCAAAGTGGATAAAGCCGGGAGGACGGCTTACCGTTGCCCACGGCATGAGCCTTGAGCAGCTGCACAAGCACCATGCGGGAAGGGCGGAAAGGGTATCCCTTGAGATGCTGGCTCCCCAGGAGCTGGCCGCCTGCATGGAGCCCTGGTTCTGCGTTGATACGGCGCTGGCGGATGAAGACAAGTACATAGTTTCCGGGGCGCGAAGGGCTTAAATAAATCAGATGATCATTGCGGGATGATACCGCAAAGAAAAATAGGGAGGAAGAAATATGTTATTCCAGATCTACGGAGAAACTGCCGGCTATCAGCTGCTGGGCTGGCTGCTGGTTTTTGTGGGGCTTATTCTCATAAACGAATTTGCCCGCAGAACCAAAACGGGCGGTGTGCTGTGCTTTCTGGTGCTGCCCGCGGCTTTGACCGTTTACTTCATTTCCATCTATGTGGGTGCGGCAAGGGGCGCGGAATGGGCGCTGAATAACTCCACCTACCTTTACATGAACAGCTGGTTCCACTACGCAAAGCTGTACGCCGCAACTGCGGGCTGCATAGGCTTTATGATGCTCAAATACAAATGGGGCGTGGGCAGGACTGAGTGGTTCAAGGTGTTCCCCTTTGCCATTGTTGCGGCCAATATACTTATTGCTGTTGCCAGCGACTTTGAGTCTGCCATAAAGGGCGCTCAGGCCATGAAGGAATTCGGAGACCGCTGGTGGCTTTCCAGCGAAAACGTATGGCTGTACGGCGGCTGGTGGAACTGGCTCAACGGCATTGCGGGCATACTGAATATCTTCTGCATGACCGGCTGGTGGGGCATTTACGCCTCCGGGGATAAGCGGGATATGCTGTGGCCGGATATGATCTGGCTGTATATCCTGGCATATGACGTATGGAATTTCCAGTATACCTACCTTAATCTGCCCACCCATGCATGGTACTGCGGCCTTGCGCTGCTGCTTGCCCCCACTGTTGCCAATGGGCTGTGGAACAAGGGCGGCTGGATACAGAACCGGGCAAACACCCTTGCGCTGTGGTGCATGTTTGCTCAGGTATTCCCCCTGTTCCAGGATGCCAGCGTGTTTACCACCATACCGGTGCTGTATGCCGATGGCTTTATGAACGCCGCTGTGCGTCCCACCTTGGTAAATCCCGTACCTCAGGGCGTGATATCCATACTGTCTATTGGGATCAATGCATTGGTGCTGGCTATAATCATAAAGCGCTCCAAAGAGCAAAAGAAGAACCCTTACAAGTGCGAGATATTTACCGACACCAGAGACTTCCGGCTTGCCATGGCAAGGGCGGAAGCAAAGTAACCGCCGACCCTGCCGGTTTGGGTATTATCATGCCGCCCGTTACGGGCGGCTTTTCTTTTTTTGGGGAGCTTTCCGCCGGGGCGGCAGCGGGCAAATGCGCCGCAAAAGCAATATCGATATAATAAATAAGACTGTTTCGATATCTAAAACATCAATTATGCTATCCTGTATCCCTGATGATACAATCATGGAGGAATATTTTTAGGAAAGGCAGGGAAAAACCACATGCTGATGGACCTTCATATGCACGAAAGGCGAAACTCTGCCGATAGCTTTATCTGCCTTGAGGAGATGGTTTTCCGCGCCCGGGAGATGGGCCTGGACGGCATATGCATAACCGACCATGATTCCATGGGCCTTGTGGAGTTTGCGGCGGAGTATGCCGGGAAGGAGAACTTTCCCATTATAGTGGGGGTGGAGTATCTTTCGCTGGGTGGGGATATTACCGCCTTTGGCATAACCGACTTCCCAAGGGGGCGCATACCTGCACAGGAATTTATAGACATGGTGCACGCACAGGGGGGCGTATGCTCTGCGGCGCATCCCTTCCGCAATAATAATCGGGGCCTTGAGCACAAGCTGGGCATTGTAAAGGGACTGGACGGAATTGAGGCTTTCAACGGCAGCACGCTGCCTGAGGCAAACGCCATGGCGCTGGGCTACTGTCAGCGCCTTGGCATACAGCCCATCGGCGTAAGCGACTGCCACGTATACGAAAAGATAGGCCGCTATGCCACGTGGCTGCCTGATGGCATATGGACGGTGGAGGATTTTGTTGCGGCCTTTAAGGAGGGCTGCTGCTATCCCGTATGGTATGACAACGGCAGATATGTTCCCTGCGCAGAGCCTGTAAAGGGAAGGGCCTATAAAAGGGTCATATAAAATAAAGCAAAACGGAATAAGCTAAAGCGGACAGCGGGAGGACGCAAAGGATACAGCCCTGTTGTTTGCGCGCTGTCGATAACGATGAATTAGTTATCGATATTTTGAATATCGAAAATTTGAAAAGGATACGGTATACGCTGTATACTATACACATCAAAGTAAAGGCAGGAACACATATTGGATATCAGCCTGGGACAACTTGAGGCATTCGTAAGCGTGGTGGAAAACCGCAGCTTTTCAAAGGCGGGGGAGGAGCTTTTTCTTAGCCAGTCCACCATCAGCAGCCATATTGCAAAGCTTGAGCGGGCGCTGCAGGTGACCCTTCTTCAGCGGCGGGAAAAGAAAAACGTGGAGCCCACCGAGGAGGGGATGCAGGCATATCGCGCGGCGGTGCAGATACTCAATCAGGCAAAGGCGCTGGAGGATATGTTCCGAAATGATGCGGCAGATCAGCCAATTATCTCCATAGCTTCCTCCACCGTGCCTTCCAGCTATGTTTTGCCGGATATACTCAACGGCTACAACGCCGCAAAGCCGGAATGCCGTTTCCTTGTGCTGGATGGCGACAGTTCCTTCGCGCTGGACAGGCTGCAGGCGGGGGAGGCCGTGTTTGCCTTTGTGGGCACCAAGAGCCGCAAGAGCATGGTTTGCTATCATACCGTGTGCCGGGACAGGATGGTATTGATAACCCCCAAGAATTCCGAATACATTGAAAAAAAGAAAGCGGGCGTGCTGGGCCGCCAGCTGCTGGACAGGCCCATGATACTGAGGGAAAGCGGCTCCGGAACAAGGCGGGAAACCGACAACTACCTTAAATCCATAGGAGTGGACCCTGCAAAGATAACGGTTGCCGCATACATGAACAACATCGAAGGCATAAAGAGCATGGTGGCGGGAGGCGGCGGCGTGTCCATACTGTCAGAACGGGCGGCGAGGGACTCCATACAGTCGGGCCGCGTGCTGTGCTTTGACCTGGAGGAGGACGGGCCATACCGGGATATATGCATAGCCTACCTTAAAAACCGCTGCTTTACCGCGGCGGAGCAGGCCTTTTTGAATTACGTTAAAAAGAGAGAACTCTCCAAAGAATAAATAATACCGCACAATCAGGAGGAAACAGCAATGGCAAAGATACTGGTAAACGCAGTGGGCGATCAGTGCCCTATTCCCGTAGTTAAGGCCACCAAGGCTCTGGGCGAGGTCACCGAGGCCGGTACCGTAGAGGTACAGGTAGATAACGAAATAGCAATACAGAACCTTACCCGCCTTGCAGACAGCAAGGGCCTTAAGAGCAAGTCCGAAAAGATTAATGATAAGCTTTTCTCCATTACTATGGAAGTGACCGGCCCCGTTGCCGCCGATGGCGGCGAAGCCGTATGCGTGCCCGACAGCCGTGGCGATTTCATCGTTGCGGTGGACAGCGACGTAATGGGCAAGGGCTCCGATGAGCTGGGCGCTACCCTTATGAAGGGCTTTATCTACGCGGTATCCCAGCTGGAAAAGCTGCCCAAGGCTATGCTTTTCTATAACGGCGGCGCAAAGCTTACCGTTGAGGGTGCTGTATCCGTTGAGGACCTGAAGAACATGGAAGCTCAGGGCGTAGAGATACTTACCTGCGGCACCTGTCTGAATTTCTACGGCCTTACCGACAAGCTGGCTGTGGGCTCCGTAACCAATATGTACACCATCGTTGAGAAACTTTCCTCCGCAAGGGTGATCAAGCCGTGATCTATCTTGACAATGCGGCAACCACCATGCGAAAGCCCGAGGGGGTGATCGCGGCGGTTGTAAAGGCAATGGAATCCATGGGCAACAGCTCCCGGGGCACCCACGAGGGGGCGCTGGACGCTGCCCGCAGCGTGTACCGCACAAGGGTAAAGCTTGGGCGCATGTTTGGCTGCGCTGCCGAGCGGGTGGTATTTACCTGCAATTCCACCGAGGCGCTGAATATTGCCATATCCGGCACCATAGACAGCGGCCACCACGTTATATCCACAGACCTTGAGCACAATTCCGTGCTGCGTCCTCTTTACCGCCTGCAGGAGGAAAAGGGAGTAGAGCTGAGCTTTGTGCCGGCGGATAAGAAGGGCAATGTGGACTACGCTGACTTTGAGCGGCTGATGAAGCCCAATACAAAGGCGATAGTCTGCACCCACGCATCCAACCTGACAGGCAACCATATAGACATTCGGCGTGTGGGCGAGATCGCCCACAGCCGCGGCGCGCTGCTGATAGTGGACGCCTCCCAGACCGCAGGCGCTTTCCCCATCAGCATAAAGGAGATGAGTGTGGACGTGCTGTGCTTTACGGGACATAAGAGCCTTATGGGCCCACAGGGCACAGGCGGCCTCTGCGTTGGCGAGGGAGTGGAGATACGTCCCTTTAAGGTGGGGGGCTCAGGCGTTCAGTCCTACAGCAGGACACAGCCCACGGAATATCCCACCCGCCTTGAGGCGGGCACACTCAACGGCCACGGCATAGCGGGCCTTGGCGCGGCGCTGGATTTTATAGAAGAAGTTGGCATGGATGTTATATTTGAAAAGGAACACCGGCTGATGACCCGCTTTTATGAAGGGGTAAAGGACATAGAAGGCGTAACTGTATACGGCGACTTTTCCCGTAAGAGAAGTCCCGTTGTGGCGCTGAACATAAAGGATTACGATTCCTCCGCCGTGTCGGACGAGCTTTCGGAAGAATACGACATAGCCACCCGCCCCGGCGCACACTGCGCCCCGAGGATGCACACAGCCCTTGGTACTGTTGAGCAGGGGGCTGTCCGCTTCAGCTTTGCTTACTTTAACACCGAGGATGAGGTGGATACTGCCATACAGGCCGTAAGGGAGATCGCCCAATGAGAGAAAAGCGGCTGTATCTTGTAATAACCTTCCACACCACCTCTGCTGCCATGGCCATGGAGTCCCTCTGTGCCGAAAAGGGACTTCCCGGGCGGCTGATACCTGTGCCCCGTGAGATAACCGCCGGCTGCGGCATGGCGTTTCGGGCGGAAGTGGAGCAGGAGCAGAGCCTGCTGGAGGCTGCCGGGGCAGCGGATATACAGGTGGACGGAGTGCATAAACTTGTAATTTAACGGAAAAATACAAAACATAAGTATGCGATAAAGGAGCCCCCTTTCAGAAAAAAGGGGCTTCTTTTTTGCGCTCCGCAATGGGGATCTAGGCAGGGTGTTCCTCGTTAAATGAAAAGCGAAGGGACTGAATAAAATATATTATAAATATGGTTCAAAACATAGGAAATTTAACATTTTTTTTGATTTTACATATGGTGTTTTTATTTTTCTTTGATATAATGTTAAAGGTACAAATCGAATATCGGTTTGTAAAATAATTTGGAGGTTTTCACTAAATGAAGAAGTTCTTTGCAATCGCTCTGGCTCTCGTTATGGCTCTGGCCATGGTAGCCTGCGCAAAGCCCGCTGACGCTCCCGCTGCTGAAGAAGCTGCTCCCGCTGCTGACGCCGCTAAGGTAGTTGTATTCTGGTATGATGAGTCCGACGTATATCTCAGCTCCGTTCGTGACGCCATGAACACTGAGTTCGCCGCTCTGGGCATCACCCCCGACAACCAGTTCGCCGCTAACAACCAGACCACTCAGCTGGACCAGATCAACACCGCTATCGCCGGCGGCGCTGACATTCTGGTTGTAAACCAGGTAACTTCCGGTGCTTCCGATACCGCTGAGGACATCATCGCTGCTGCCGGTGATATCCCCGTTGTATTCTTCAACCGCGCTATCGGCGTTGACGGTGCTGATGTTACCGTTCTCGAGAACAACGCTTCCATCGCCTTCATCGGTACCGACGCTCCCGCTGCCGGTCACATGCAGGGCAAGATGATCGGTGACTACGTAGTTGCCAACTACGATGCCATCGACCTGAACAAGGACGGCGTTATCTCCTACGCTATGATGAAGGGCGACGAGGCCAACGTAGAGGCTATCTATCGCACCCAGTTCGGTCTGGAAGACGCTAACCTGGTAATCGAAGCTGCCGGTAAGCCCGCTCTCCAGTACTTTGATGCTGCCAACACTGACTGCTACCAGGTAGACCAGGCCGGCGCATGGTCCGCTGCCGCTGCCAAGGAATACATGGACACCAACTTCGTTTCCTACAACGAGGCCAATGGCAACATGATCGAGCTGGTAATCTGCAACAACGACGGTATGGCTGAAGGCGTTATCGCTTCTCTGCAGGAGAAGGGCTACAATGTAGACGGCGCCCATGTTGTTCCCGTATTCGGTGTTGACGCTACCGACAACGCTAAGGCCCTCATCGCTGAAGGCGCTATGACCGGTACCATCAAGCAGGACGCTCAGGGTATGGCTGCTGCAGTAAGCCAGACCGTTAAGGCTATCGTAGAAGGTTCCGCTCCCGTTGATGCCATCGCCGGCCTCACCGACGAGCGCTTCTCCATCGCTCCCGAAGTAGCTACCAAGCTGTATGTTGCTTACGCTCCCTACACCGGCGAGTAATCAAGCACATCACAATTCGCTAAACTTTTTAGGGCAGCTGTCGCATTCAGCGGCAGCTGCCTTTTTCAAAATCAGGTCCGGTATGTCCGGTAGGGAACGGTAAACACCGCTCCGACAAATCTTTCATGAAGGACGGGAAGCTATGCTTACCGTTCTCTATCGCGTTTTAACAGCGGCATACCGCGATAAAATTTGCAAGGGAGGAAAAAGGCAACATGGAGCAGAACACTCTGCTTAAAATGGTAGGGATCACCAAAACATTCCCCGGCGTAAAGGCTCTGGACAACGTTAATTTCGAAGTCAAGGCCGGTACGGTCCATGCTCTCATGGGCGAAAACGGCGCCGGCAAGTCTACTCTGATGAAGTGCCTCTTCGGCATCTACGGCAAGGATAAGGGAAATATCTACCTTGACGGCAAAGAGATAGACTTTAAAAACAGCAAGGAGGCCCTGGATCACGGCGTAGCAATGGTTCATCAGGAGCTGAACCAGGCCCTCAAGCGCAGCGTTATGGATAACATATGGCTGGGCCGCTATCCCAAGATTGGCGGCATAGCCGTTAACGAAAAGAAAATGTACAAGGATACCATGGCGGTATTTGAGGAGCTTGGCATAAACGTTGACCCTCACCGCATAATGAGCACCATGCCGGTATCCCAGCGCCAGATGGTGGAGATCGCCAAGGCCGTTTCCTATAATTCCAAGATAATCGTATTCGACGAGCCTACCTCCTCCCTTACCGAGGAAGAAGTAGAGCACCTCTTCGAAATAATCAACATGCTCCGCAGCAGGGGCGTGGGCATCGTATACATCTCCCACAAGATGGCCGAGATAAAGCGCATTTCCGACTACATCACCGTAATGCGCGACGGCAAGTGGGTGGCCACCGAAAAAGCGGAAGACCTTGAGATGAACGACATTATACGCCTGATGGTAGGCCGCGAGCTCACCAATCAGTTCCCTCCCAAAACCAATGTACCCGGCGAGGTTTACCTTAAGGTAGAAGGCATCACCGGCATGTACAATCAGCTTAAGGATGTAAGCTTTGAGGCACGCAGGGGCGAGATAGTGGGCCTTGCCGGTCTGGACAGCTCCGGCCGTACCGAGACCCTTGAAAGTATATTCGGCATCCGCACCCGCAAGGAGGGTAAAATCTTCCTTGACGGCAAGCCCTGCCTCAATCGCCATGCCAATGAATCCATAAAGAACGGCTTTGCTCTGCTTACCGAAGAGCGCCGCGCCACCGGCATATTCGGCGTGCTGAACATCAGGGATAATACCGTTATCTCCAGCCTTAAGCGGCATAAGCGCTTTGGCCTGTACCTGAGCGAAAAATCCCAGAGGGAGGATACCCAGCGCTACATCGACGCCATGCGCACCAAGACCCCCTCTCAGGAGACCAAGATACGCAGCCTTTCCGGCGGTAACCAGCAGAAGGTCATCATTGGCCGCTGGCTGCTTACCGAGCCCGAGGTGCTGCTGCTGGACGAGCCCACCCGCGGCATAGACGTAGGCGCAAAGTACGAGATATATCAGCTGATACTGGACCTTGCCAACAAGGGCAAGACCGTATTGATGGTATCATCCGAAATGCCCGAGCTGCTGGGCGTATGCGACAGGATAGTCGTAATGTCCGGCGGGCGTGTTGCCGGCGAGGTCGACGCCCGCAATACCACTCAGGAAGAAATCATGACCCTTGCTGCCAAGTATGTATAAGGAGGTAGAAAACCATGACTAACCCCATCGCAAATCTCCAGCGCGTATCCGCTGACTATAAAACCATGGACAAGAAGGATAAGAAGCGTTTCTGGACTGACATGATCCTGAATAACGCCCTGTATATCCTCATGGCCATATTCATCATCTACACCGCAATCGAACAGCCCAACTTCCTTACCCTGGGCTCCTTCGCAAACCTGATCACTCAGGTAGCCGCATACCTGCCTCTGGCCCTTGGTATCGCCGGCTGTATCGTACTTACCGGTACTGACCTTTCCGCAGGCCGCGTAGTAGGTCTTACCGCCGCCATCGCAGGCGTGTTCATGCAGAAGACTGACTTTGCCAACAAGATGTTTGCCAATCTGCCCGCCATCAACGGCTGGTGGATAGCCGCTACCCTGCTGGCTGTAATCGCCATCGGTGCAGTTATCGGCCTTGTAAACGGCTTCTTCGTAGCCAAGTTCAGCCTGCATCCCTTCATCGTGACCCTTTCCACCCAGCTGATCACCTACGGTATCATACTGTGGTTCTTTGCCCTTAACGGCAACAACGGCCAGCCTATCTCCGGCCTCAGCGCCGAGTACAAGAACTTCGTAGGCGGCGCAATGTTCCGTCTTGGCGGCGTTGCGGTTCCCAGATACGTGCTGTATGCCGTTATCCTTACCGCCCTTATGTGGTTCATCTGGAATAAGACCACCTTTGGCAAGAACATGTTTGCGGTAGGTTCCAACGCAGAGGCCGCCAAGGTTTCCGGCGTAAACGTATTCCTCACCACCATGCTGGTACACACCCTTGCAGGCGCCATGTACGGCTATGCCGGCTTCATCGAGGGCGTTCGTGCAGGCTCCGTTGCAGCCAGCACCGGCCTTAACGCAGAGTGCGACGCAATTGCGGCCTGCGTTATCGGCGGCGTATCCTTCGTAGGTGGTACCGGTAAGATCAGCGGCATCATCCTTGGCGTATTCGTTCTGCGCATCATCTTCGTTGCGCTGACCATGCTGGGCGTTGACTCTTCCTCCCTTTACATCATCAAGGGCGCCATCATCCTCTGCGCATGCGCACTGGATATGCGTAAGTACCTGGTAAAGAAATAATGGAAGAAAACCGCCAAAATCCCAATCCGGAACAGGAACAGCTGCCAAAGTTTCGCGGGCTTTACCGCCATGTAAAGATATCCGTAAAGGCGCTGGACCGCATCATTGTGGCCTGCATTGCGGTTATCGTGATACTGGTGGCGCTGGAGCTTCGCGATCCCGGCTTTACCATTACCTTTGATTCCCGGGGCGGCAGCGACGTTGCCCCGCAGAATCAAATGTACGGCGAGCTGCTGGAGCAGCCGGAGCCTCCCACCCGTGAAGGCTATACCTTTACGGGCTGGTATACGGATGCGGCCTGCTATGAGCTGTGGGACACACAAAACAAAACCATAGAAACGGATATGACCCTCTACGCCGGATGGGAAAAGCTTGAATAGCAAACATATCCCCCGGTGCAATAAAGGCATCGGGGGATGTTTCATATTCCAAACCCAATGTACGATCAATCTTATATAAGGGGAAAACTTATGTCTGTACCTTCCTTGATATTATCCAAGCAAATGAAAGAAACCCTTGACGCAGGCTTTGCCGCAGCGTTTGGCGGCGCGCCGGAGCGTTATTTTTCCGCCCCCGGCCGCACCGAGATAGGCGGCAACCATACCGACCATCAGCGGGGCAGGGTGCTTGCGGGCGCGGTAAACCTTGATACCGTGGCGGCGGTGCGCCTTAACGGCTCCAATATTATACGTGTTCAGTCTCAGGGCTATCCCATGTGCACCGTAGACCTTTCCGTAATGGAACCCCAGACTGAGGAAGTAAATACCACTCCCGCCCTTATAAGGGGCGTTGCGGCACGCTTTGCCCAGATGGGCTGCAGCGTGACAGGCTTTGACGCATACTGTGAATCCACCGTGCTGCCCGGCAGCGGCCTTTCCTCCTCTGCCGCCTTTGAGGTGCTGGTGGGCACTATAATAAACCACCTGTTCTTTGAGGGCAGGGTTTCTCAGCCTGAGGTGGCCATGATAGGCCAGTACGCCGAGAATGTATTCTTTGGCAAGCCCTGCGGCCTTATGGACCAGACCGCATCCGCCGTCGGCAACCTTGTTGCCATAGACTTTTTTGACAAGGACAACCCTGTGATAAAGCCTGTGGACTTTGACTTTGCCGCATGCGGCCATGCCCTGTGCATAATAGATACCCGTGCAAGCCACGCAGACCTTACCGACGAATACGCTGCGATACCTAACGAGATAAAGGGCGTTGCCGCATACTTTGGCAAGGAAGTGCTGACCCAGATAGATGAAAGGGAATTCTACGCCGCCATACCCGCCCTGCGTGAGCAGTGCGGCGACCGGGCCGTAATGCGCGCCATGCATTTTTACAGCGAAAACGCCAGAGTGCCCAAGCAGGTGGAAGCCCTTGAGAGAGGGGATTTTGATACCTTCCTGAGCCTCATAAAGGAGAGCGGACATTCCTCATATATGTATCTGCAGAATGTTATCCCCGCAGGCTACAAGGCCCATCAGGATGTGGCGATAGCACTTGCGCTGTGTGAGCATTTCCTTGATGGCAGAGGTGCATACCGTGTTCACGGCGGCGGCTTTGCAGGCACAGTTCAGGCCTTCGTGCCCTTTGACATACTGGACAGCTTTGTTGCGGGCATGGACAGCGTGCTGGGCGAAGGTGCCTGCCATGTGCTGCGCATACGTCCTCAGGGCGGCGTGGAGATGGAGGTGGAGGCATGATATACACCTATATCGACTCCCTTGTAAACTACGCCGTAAACTGCGGCCTTGCAGAGGATGCAGACCGAAGGGTGCTTACCAATAGGCTGATGGATATACTGAGGCTGGATGATTACGTTCCTTCGGACAAGCCTCTTATTGAGGATATTGAGGAGATACTGGCGGGGATACTGGACTATGCCGTATCCGCAGGCCTCTGCGATGATGGCATTACCGCACGGGACATATTCGATACCCGCATAATGGGCGCGGTCACTCCCATGCCCCGTGAGGTGATATCCACCTTCCATAGCCTGTACCATGAGGACCCTGTAAAGGCCACCGACTGGTATTATAAGTTTTCCTGCGATACCGACTATATCCGCCGCTATCGCATAAAGAAGGACATGCGATGGAAGTATCAGAGCGAATACGGGGAGCTGGACATCACCATAAACCTTTCCAAGCCGGAAAAGGACCCCAAGGCAATCGCCGCCGCAAAGAACGCCCCCCAGACAGCGTACCCCAAGTGCCAGCTGTGCGCTGAAAATGAGGGCTACGCGGGACGTATGAACCACCCCGCCCGTGCAAACCACCGCATACTGCCCATAGAGGTATGCGGCGAGGACTGGTTCCTGCAGTACAGCCCCTATGTGTACTATAACGAGCACTGCATAGTGTTCAATTCACTGCATATCCCCATGAAGATAGACCGCTCTGCCTTTGCAAAGCTCCTTAGCTTTGTGGGCAGCTTTCCCCACTACTTCGTGGGCTCCAATGCGGACCTGCCCATAGTGGGCGGCTCCATACTTAGCCATGAGCACTTTCAGGGCGGCCATTATACCTTTGCCATGGAAAACGCCCCTGTGGAGGAGGCTATTGCCTTCCGGGGCTATGAGGACATACAGGCCGGCATAGTAAAGTGGCCCATGAGCGTAATACGCCTTCAGGGCAATGACCCTGAGCGTATAGCCGACCTTGCGGAGAAAATACTCACCGCATGGCGGGGCTATTCCGATGAAACTGTGGGAGTTGTGGCCTTCTCCGATGGGGAACCCCACAACACCATCACCCCCATTGCCCGCCGCAGAGGAGAAGCCTACGAGCTGGATCTGGTGCTGCGCTGCAACATTACCACCGAAGAGCATCCCATGGGCGTGTTCCATCCCCATGGGGACAAGCACAACATCAAGAAGGAAAATATAGGCCTCATAGAGGTAATGGGCCTTGCGGTGCTGCCCAGCCGCCTTAAGTCCGAGCTTACGCTGCTTGCCCGGGCCGCCGCAGAGGGCAGGGATGTGTCCGGGGATGAGACCCTTGGCAAGCACAGCGCCTGGCTGGACACCCTCAGGCAGAAGCACACCTTTACAGAGGAAAACGCCCTGGATATCATACTTGAGGAAACAGGACGGGTGTTTGCCGCAGTCCTTGAGGACGCAGGCGTATACAAGAACACCCCCGAGGGAAGAGCCGCCTTCCTGCGCTTTGCGGATGAGGTGAACAAGGCATAGCAAATAAACGCAGAGCGGAATGTAAAATAATGCAATTTAAAAGACCGTGGATGATTTAATCCACGGTCTTTTTTATCGCTGTGATTTTACATAAACAGTGAGAAGGATACGAACAGGGAGCTCAGCAGGCTTGCAACCAGAGATACAACGGTGATTTGGGTATTGATGGAGGGGCCTGCGGTGTCCTTGAAGGGATCGCCTACGGTGTCGCCTATAACGGCTGCCTTGTGGGCTTCGCTGCCCTTGCCGCCCTCGTTGCCGGCTTCCACGTATTTTTTGGAGTTATCCCACAGACCGCCCGCATTGGACATGAACAGGGCAAGCAGAAGACCGCTTACGATATTGCCCAGCAGGAAGCCGCCAACGGCCCTGGGGCCGCCTATGAAGCCTACAACTACGGTGGCGATTATACTCATAAGGCCTGCGGGGATAAGCTCTTTCAGTGCCCCTGCGGCGGCTATGTCTATGCACTTGCCGTATTCCGGCTTTACCCCGGGCACACCCTCCCGGAGGCCCACAATGGTGTCAAACTGGCGGTGGATCTCAGCGACCATGCGCTGTGCGTTTTTGTCCACGCCCAGTATAAGCATTGCGGAGAATACTGCGGGGATGGACGCGCCTATCATAATGCCGAAGAATACGTTGGGATCCATCAGGTCAAAGCCGGTAATGGGGGCCATGCCCTTTGCGGCAAGGGCCACGTTTACCTCAGACATGAATGCGCCAAGGAGGGAGATCACCGTGAGGCCTGCGGCGCCTATGGAGAAGCCCTTGGTAACAGCCTTTACGGTGTTGCCTGCGCTGTCCAGCTCGTCGGCTATGCGGATGGTCTCTTCACCGAGGCCGCCCATTTCAGCAAGGCCGCGGGCATTGTCTACGATGGGACCGTATGCGTCGTTGGATATTATCATGCCAACTATGGACAGCATACCTACAGCTGCCATGGAGATGCCGAATATGGCGTAGCCATCCCCCATGGGGGCGCAGAGCTTATAGGCCACAAGGGCGGAAACGGCGATGCCTACCATGGCGGGCATGGAGGAGATAAAACCGTAGCTTACGCCGGAGAGAATGGTGAAAGCGGGGCCGGACTTGGAAGCGTGGGCCACCTTGTGGACTATGGGCATGGTGTCGTCGGTAAAGTAGTCGGTGGTGAGGCCTATGATAACGCCAACCAGGAGGCCGGTGGTGGATGCGCCCCAGATGCGCCAGGAGAAGCCCTCAAACACAGCGGTGGCAATGGCGGTAAGGGCCATGAATATGCCGGTGGTAACATAGGTGGAGGAATTCAGCGCCTTGGTGGGGCTGCCGTTTTTGCCTATGCGGGCGGTGGCTATGCCAAGTATGGAGGCCAGCAGGCCAAGGAGGGCATAGCAGAATACCATGGAAACGTTATTGAAATCCCCTGCGAGGCTCTGGGCGATGACCAGGGCAGAGGTCATTGCCGCCACGTTGGAGTCAAACAGGTCTGCGCCCATGCCGGCAACGTCGCCTACGTTATCGCCCACGTTATCGGCGATAACGGCGGGGTTGCGGGGGTCATCCTCGGGGATGCCAAGCTCCACCTTGCCGGTAAGGTCAGCGGAAACATCGGCGGTTTTGGTGAAGATGCCGCCGCCGGCCTTTGCAAAGAGGGCAAGGGAGCTTGCGCCAAAGGAGAAGCCCAGCAGTATGGATGCGTCACCTACCGCCATGAGAACAGCGGCTACGCCAAGGAGGGAGCAGCCCACTACCAGCAGGCCCATAACAGCGCCGCCTCTGAAGCCGATGAGGAAAGCGGGCTTTATGCCATGCTGAGCCGCCTCTGCGGAGCGTCCGTTGGAAAGGCTGGCAACCAATACGCCGATCTTGCCTGCAATGGCAGAAAGCACTGCGCCCGCAAGGTAAGACAGAACCATGGCAATATTGCTGACAAAGCTGCCCTTCCACAGGGGAGCGGGAAGGAATACGAATATCAGCGCCGCCGCAGCAGCGGCAAAAACTGCAAGTATCTTATACTCGCGGGTCATGAAGGTATTTGCGCCGTCGCGGATGAGGGCGGCGACCTCTTCAATGGTTTTGTTTTCCTGGGGCTGACGCTTTACCCACATGTAGAGGTACACGGCGAAAGCGAAGGCGATGGCCGCAGTAAGTGTGCTAAGGCCATAAAAAAGGGAAAGTTGCGGTTCCATAAAATGTCCTCCATTCTGTAAAGATAGTATTGGTGCGGGGGAACAGGGGTAGATCGAGTTAGCTGGTGATGGGTTTAAATATTCATAAATTGTGAATAAAAACAGGGCAAAGCCATAGGATGGCCCTGCCCCAAATGCTTAAATATTGACGGAGTCTTAACGATAACTCCGCGAATAATCGAGATAAATCAGGCGGGATACGCCGCCTGATGACAGGCTCCACCATTTATTCCGATTATGTATTACTATACCACAAAAAAATTTTTAGGTAAAATAAAAATATATAATATCTGCCAAACCTGTCATAAGCATCGCTGTCGTAACAGGGAGCAGAGGGTGAAATATACCTATGCTGAAGCAGGCCGGGATAATAATGATAAAAAAGAAAAAAGGCCGCCCAAAGCGGCCTGAGGTTTAGTGAAGCTTGCGTTCCAGCTTGGTTTTGTTGCCCTGCTCATCCATTATGTAGGTATTGTCCAGCTGGGAGATTAGGCTCTGGCGAAATTCGTTTATGTATTCCCGGCGCAGAGCATCCCTCTCCTGTACTTCCTCAGGGGTGAGGCCCTCTGCCTTGGCCTTTTTTGCAAGCTCATTTATTCGCTGTATTTTTTCGGATATCACGGTGTTTCCTCCATAAGTTTACTTGGAACACACTTATTATACCTCAGAAAGGGGTACAGGTCGATATGAAATAAACTCTTGAGGGGAACATGTGGACGCAGGTGTGTAAACGGTTAATGGTTTGCCGATTTTTTACAGTTGTCAATTACGAATTTTGTGCCCCGGGAACGTCCATCCCAGAAGGCGATCACGATATCTGACATTTGAATGATTATGATATTCCTCTTGAGCGGTGCAGCCCTGCCGTATTTTTCATAGTTGGGCGGAAACTCCGTTATAGGAAAGCCGCGGGACAGGGCGTATTCACGTGCGCAGGAATCAATGCCTCTTGCTCCGCCGGATATGATTTCCGTAATGCCTTCAGGCAGATATTTACCCATATCATGTACCGATAATCCTCTGGAACCAATTACAGCCACTTTCATAATAATACCTCACAGCAGGAATTATATAGATATATTGTATATCCATTTTAAACATCATATCACATCGCACCCATAAACTGAACACATGATAAATCTGCGGTGAGGTGCTTTATGGCTGTAAAGAGCGTATCCATAAGAATAGAAGAGGAAATGCTGCATAAGATAGGATTTGTTGCGGATTATGAAGGAAGGTCGGTAAACAGTCATATACTTGTGCTGATAAGGGAGAGCATCAAAGCCTTTGAGGAGCAGCATGGCAGCATAGCGGGAGAAATAGAGCCTTCCGTAAACGTAAAGCCTGCCCGCAAAAGCTAAAAATAGGGTGCCCCTGTTTTTTGCATATCAATAAAAAATACAGTATTATAGTATTAAAGATAAAGGCGAGATCTCCTAAGGAGGATATTTTTATAATGCGGGAATTCAATACATCTTTGGAATGTGCAGCCGCCTTGGACAAGCAGGATCCCCTTGCCCATGTGCGTGAAAGGTTCTACGTAAAGGAAGGGCAGATATACATGGACGGCAACTCCCTTGGCCTTTGCTCAAAGGATGCGGAGGAGGCCGTGCTGCGGGTGCTGTCGGATTGGAAGGAATACGCCATAGGCGTGTGGAGCGGCGCCCCCACAAACTACTTCCTCTATCAGGATATACTGGGCGCAAAGCTTGCCCGCCTTATCAATGCCGACCCTGAGGAGGTCACGGTGTGCACCAACACCACCGTAAACATCCATCAGGCCATCGCCACCTTCTATAATCCCACATCAAAGCGGTATAAGATACTGGTGGACGAGCTGAACTTCCCCACCGACCGCTATGCTGTGGCCAGTCAGGTTCGGCTTAAGGGCTATGACCCTGACGAGGCTGTAAAGGTGGTGCAGAGCCGCGACGGGCGCATTGTGGAAGAGGATGACATTATCGCCGCCATGACCGATGACGTTGCGCTGGTGCTGCTGCCCGGCGTGCTGTATAGGAGCGCCCAGCTCCTTGACCTTGCCCGTCTTACCCGTGAGGCCCACGCAAGGGGCATGATCATAGGCTTTGACCTGTGCCATTCCATAGGCGCTGTGGACCATGACTTTAAGGCCATAGACTGCGACTTTGCGGTGTGGTGCAATTATAAATACCTTTCCGGCGGCCCCGGTGCCATTGCGGGGTTGTACATCAACCGCAGGCATTTCGGCCTTATACCCGGCCTTGCGGGCTGGCAGGGCAACCGCAAGGAGACACAGTTTGACATGCTGCCTGAGTTTGAGCCGGTATACGGCGCAGGTGCATGGCAGACCGGCACACAGCCTTTGCTTTCCATGGCGGCCACCGAGGGCGCTCTCAGTATATACGATAAGCTCAGCATGGCGGATGTCAGGGCAAAGTCCCTTAAGATAACCGCGTACCTTATGTACCTCATTGATGAAAAGCTGGCGAAATACGGCTTTACAATAGGCAATCCCAGGGAGGATGCCCGCCGTGGCGGCCACGTTGCGCTGGAGCATGAGGATGCCGTTCGTATAAACGAGGCATTGAAGGCCCGCGGCGTGGTGCCGGATTTCCGCCCCCCCAGGGTAATACGTCTTGCCCCCGTGGCGCTGTACTGCAGCTATACCGATGTTTACAGCCTTGTGAACATACTGGTGGATATAATGGAAACAAAGGAATACGAAAAGTTTTCCTCAAAGAGGGGAACAGTAGCGTAACTCAAAGCATAATAAAAGCACCCTAATGTAGTGTTACACTAAAAACGGACAGTGAAAAAGCCTATGATATAATAAGTATCATAGGCTTTTATAGTGAAGGGGGAAAAGGATGTATAAGAAATACAGCGATGAGCTGAAAGAAGAAGTAGTAAAAGAATATCTGTC
>JAFYOP010000023.1 GCA_017547885.1 Clostridia bacterium
ACCGTGTTACCTTTTCGCCCAAACTTTCTGCGCAATGGAAGTGCCTGCTGCGGAACAGCCATAGCTGTTCCCTACATTCCCGCAGAAGAACGCCCCACCGCCCGAACCCTGTCGAACATTTCTGCTTGCATTTTCCATCCAACCGTGCTATAATTCACCACGATGCAGGGTTCGTATATCGGCTATTATAGTGGCTTCCCAAGCCTCGGAGGCGGGTTCGATTCCCGTACCCTGCTCCAAAGAATAACCGTCATTCCGATACAAGGGAATGACGGTTATTTTATACCCAGAATCGCTGTTTTCAAAACTTTCAATCGATAAAACCGATAAATGCCTGTTTACACCCATTTCAATTCGTTAAATTCGTGGCAAGAATCGTTGCAAGATGGCAAGCTTTATGATATCATAAAGTTAACGAGGTGGTGTTTTTATGAAATATACAGTCGCTGATCAGAAGCTCATTATTTGTCATGGTGAGACAGAAATTACATACCGTGATATGTACAGCGTACTTTCAGAGTATGATATCGATGAGATCGTTCTTCCAGATACCATCAAAACGATCCACGATGATGCCTTTTTTGACTTTTGGAAACTAAAAAGAATTAACATTCCTGCAAGCGTTCAATACATCGGTTCACAAGCCTTTTGGGGGATGGATAAATTAGAAGAACTAACCATCACTAACCATATTGGGTTTGTAGGCAAGCATGCCTTTTGCAATTGCGGGAATTTAACGCTGGTGATATCCTGTAAAGAGACCGAGATTCCATCTGCCTGGGAACCCGACTTTTACGCAAATATCAAGAACGTCGTTTTTGCGGGATAATTTTGCATGCCCCTAACCGAAAAAGGGGAGACATTTGTATTAATTTCAGACTGTCAAAGAACCTGCTTCCCGGAAAGAATTGTAGGGGCGAGCCTCGCTCGCCCGCCGAAAAACGTAGTTTTTCGGATTTCCCGAAGGAAAATAACCGTATTTTCGCCTTGCGGCGATGGATTTTGCTTTGGCAAAATCCACGGGCGACCGAGGGTCGCCCCTACGGGTACTTTTTTGACAAGCTCAAACGCCTTTTGTCCGGTGGACAAAAGGCGTTTCTTGACTTCCCAAGTCTTTTCTGCCAAACTTCACTGATGATTGCAGTTCTTCCCCGTTCATGCTATAATCAGCTCAGAAAACCCAAATTTCCAAGGAGGACCCGCCATGCTGTTATATGCGATCATCCTGTTGCTGGTGGGAGCCCTCGTCGCCGGATTGGGCCTTGCCATCTACCGGGGGAAAACCGACCTGATCCACAGCTACCACCAGACAAAGGTCACCGACCCCGCCGCCTACGGCAAAGCCTTCGGAAAGGCCATGTTCGTCATCGCGGCGGCACTGATCCTCAGCGGCCTCATCGGTCTGGTGGATCACACTTCCGGGCTCGCGGTGGCGGTCCTGATGGTCGGTTTGGCCATTGGCATCGGCTGCATCATTGCCGTCCAGCACAGATACAACAAGGGGATCTTCTGAATCCCCGAACGGAGCTGATTTTATGAACACCCTTCTTTCGCGCATCGTCCGCGACTGCGCGCCCCATACGGCCCAGGGCCATGTGGCCACCTACATCCCGGAGCTGGCAAAGGTGGACCCGGACAAGCTGGGCATCTATGTGTCCGCCCCCGACGGGGACCATTTTGCCGGCGAC
>JAFYOP010000024.1 GCA_017547885.1 Clostridia bacterium
ATTGTGGTTATCGGCTTTAGTAAGCAAAGCCCAATATCTAGTGAATGCGTCCAATTTAATGGATAAATTCGGATATATAATAGCATCATGAGGTGGTGCTATTATGGCAAAGAAAAATTCTTTAAGTTTCAGTAAGTTTATTAAGCGGTTTTCCACGGAGCAGGCCTGTACTGATTATCTGTACCAGGTCAAGTGGCCTGAGGGCTATGTCTGCCCCAAATGCGGCTGCCGGGAGCATTATCCTATCCGGCACCATGGACGTTACCAGTGTAAGTCCTGCCGTCACCAGACTTCTCTGACCGCAAATACCGTCATGCACCGTACCCATCTGCCTCTGACTAAGTGGTTTTGGGCGATTTATCTGGTAGCGTGTGACAAGCGGGGTATTTCTGCTTTGGCACTGTCCGGAAAGATTGAGGTCTGCTACGAAACTGCATGGTATATGCTTCGCCGGATTCGCGGAGCCATGGAAATGCGTGACCAGCAGTATTATCTCGAAGGAATTGTGGAGTTCGATGATTCCTATTTTGGTGCCAAAATCAAAGGAAATAGAGGCCGTAAGGCAGGAAATCAGGCTGTGTTTGTTGCAGTTTCCAAAGACGAAACCGGTCATCCCACTTATCTGAAAATGAAAATCACCGAAAATATTCAACGCCCCTCTGTCCGAAACTTCATCACCGAGAATGTCAAACCCGGCGCGATTGTCCAGACAGATGGGTTCAGAAGTTATCGTCAGCCGCTGGCGAAGGACTACATTCACGAGTCCCAAAACTTTGATCCGGATGCAGAGCTTCTGAAATGGCTGCATATGGTCATCGGAAATGCAAAAGCATTTATCAATGGCACTTACCATGGTACAAGTACCAAGCATCTGCAAATGTATCTCAGCGAATTCTGCTACCGGTTCAATCGCAGATCTTTCCGCGGCGGTATTTTTGATCGCCTGTTGATTGCAGTTGCTCGTTGACTATATCTTGTGGTTTGCTTACTAAAGCCGATAACCTAATTTATAATTTATAATTAATAATTAGCTCATCTTTTCCAGCTTTGCGATAACGTCCTTAAAATATTCCGGCAGGTCCGCGAATACCAGCACCGGGTGTCCGTCCCGGGGATGCTGGAAGCAGAGGGCGCCTGCGTGGAGGCACTGGCTGTCCTGGCCCAGCTCCGCTTTCTTGTGGCCGTAGACGGTGTCTCCCAGGATGGGGTGGCCGATGTGGGCCATGTGGACACGGATCTGGTGGGTGCGGCCGGTTTCCAGGCGGCACCGCACATGGGTGTAGCCCCGGTACCGCTTCACCACTTCCCAATGGGTCACTGCCTCCTTGGAATTGCGCTGGATCACGCACATCTTCTTCCGGTCGGAGGGGTGCCGTCCGATGGGGGCATCCACGGTGCCGCTGTCCTCCCGGAAGGAGCCGCAGACAATGGCCTCGTAGGTCCGGGCCATGGTATGGTCCTTCAGCTGGCTGGCCAGCATATTGTGGGCGAAATCATTCTTGGCAACCGCCAGCAGACCGGAGGTATCCTTGTCGATGCGGTGGACGATGCCGGGCCGCAGCTCCCCGTTGATGCCGGAAAGGTCGTCCCCCATGGCGTACAGCAGGCCGTTTACCAGGGTATCGTCCTGATGGCCCGCCGCCGGGTGGACCACCAGCCCCTTGGGCTTGTTGATCACCAGCACATCGTCGTCTTCGTAAACGATGTCCAGGTGCATCTGCGTGGGTTGGATATCCACAGGCTTGGCCTCGGGAATGGTGTATTCGATGGTATCGCCGATGTTTAATTTGTCATTCTTTTTGCCGGGCTTTCCGTTGCGCCGGACCTGCCCCTCTTCAATGAGCTTCTGGGCGGCGCTGCGGCTAAGGCCTTCGGCACACCGGGCGAGGAAGGCATCCAGCCGCTCCCCGGCAATGTCAGCATACAGGATCATGACTTCTTCTCTTCTTTCCAGAATTCCTTGTTGCACAGGAACAGGTGGGCCATCAGCAATATGCAGCCGCAGGTGATGAAGCAGTCGGCCACGTTGAACACGGGAAACTCCATAAAGGTGGTTTCGATCATGTCCACCACATAGCCTAAGCGGATCCGGTCGATCATGTTGCCTAAGCCACCGGCATAAATGGCGGCAATGCACCACCGCTCCAGTTTGGTGAAGGGCATGGGCTTTTTGAAGTATTCATACAGGATCGCCCCGGTGAAGATCAGAAACACCAGCGCAAACAGCCACTGCTGCCCCTCAAAGGAGGAGAAGGCGGCACCGGTATTGCGCACATAGGTCAGCTGCAGCAGCCCGGGAATAAAGGGAACGTCCTCATAGAGCCCAATATTGGCAACGGTAAAATACTTGGTCACCTGATCCGCAATGACAATGATCACGGAAAAAATCGCATAATAAAGAAATTGCATGGCAGATTCCTCCTGATAATTCCATTTTATAATACCATGGGAAAAAGGGAAAGTCAAATTTCGATTTATCGAACAGGTTATCGTAGGGCGGGGGCTTGCCCCCGCCGGTCATTTTGCGAAGCAAAATGACATC
>JAFYOP010000025.1 GCA_017547885.1 Clostridia bacterium
CCAGTTCAAAGTAGGCCGCATCGACCTTGACAGCAGAGCCTACACACAAAAACGAGCCTACTTACTAGAGGGCGACCCAAGAGCAAATGTGTAAACCATGTTGTTGCACAATCTGTAAACCATGTTGCTCTTGACACAATGCTCGCCCCTACATTATCATAGGAAAGCGCGTTTTTGGCAATCTGAAAGGGCAAAGCACATAGCGTGCTTTGCCCTTGTGTTTTGTGTATTTGGTTGTGCGATAGATTGAAATTTACTTCTCAAAATCGATCAATACAGCTCTGCATGGCGAACCGTCCGCACCCGATAAATTCAGCGGTGCAGCATTTAACAAATGAACACCCTCCGGCACCTGTGACAAACGAATTCCTTCCAGCAAGATCACATTCGCACCCAAAAGGACAAGATGTACCGCCATTGGCGCATTTTCCGGCCCAATCGTCTGGGATTCATTGCCCAGGAGCAAAAGATCCGAAGATGCAAATACCTTTGCCGCCTCCAGGGATACTTCTGCATCGCCTTTGATCAAAATTCTCTTTGCTGCTTGGGGGTCCTGTCTTTTCGCTTTTTCAACGATCTGCACAGCATCATCGCCGGTGACAATCCCACGATGTTCTGCCACATAAGACATTCCCACAAAGGCCTCCAGGCTTATCTCATCCACGGTTTTTCCATCTTGAATAAAATGAAATGGTGCATCTATATGGGTGCCGTTGTGCGCACACATATGAAAGGCCGTCAAATTATATACCTCACCCTCACCCATTGATTTGAGCATCTTTTTCTCAGGCATCGGGTCATCCGGGTACACCTGACAACTAAAAACTTCCTGGGAAATATCGTAGATTTTCATTTTTTGATTCTCCCTGCAAATTCAAGTTTATCTAATTGTCCGACAATCAACATTGTAGGAGAGGCGTTTCGCCTCCCGCGGGACGGGAAACCCGTCCCCTACAATCGTTTGCCAATTCGAGTTTGTCTAACCGGTGCTTACGGTACCCCAAGGCTCCTTTATACCTGAAATCGGTCATAGCCCTCATAGCAATCCAGGCAGAGCTTCTTGCCACCAACGAGCCGGATCCAGTTGGCTCCGGTCTTTTCGCCGCAGCATTCGCAGTTGTAGCTGTCGAAGATCTTGGCCGGGGTGGGCAGGGCCAGCCGGGTGGGCATGGCGTCAAACAGCTCCTCGCAAGTGCGGTCGAAGTAGTAGCCCTTCGATTCCTCCGGGGTCATGTTCAGGGGCTTGGGCTTGAGCACCAGCCGGACGGAGCGGCCCGTGGGGCGGTGGTAAAAGCTGAAAGCCTGCTTGCCCGTCATGTGGAAGAGCAGATTGCCCTTGCCGATGGAGCAGCCCAGCATCACCTGGATGGCGTCCACACCGCAGGCGTCGTTCTCCGAAATGCAGACCACATCCTCATTGTCGGAAAAGCCGATGTTCAGCAGCTTCATGGCGTATTCCGCGGCAGCATAGCCGATGCGCAGGCCGCCGCAGGAGTGTCCGTGGAAATCCACGCATTTTTCCCAAAGTGTCATATCAGTTCAGCTCCGTTTCCACCACGCACTCATTTTTGATGCGGCCCACCAGATAGTGGAGCGCGTCCACCACTCTGGGGCGGATATCGCCGCCGATGAG
>JAFYOP010000026.1 GCA_017547885.1 Clostridia bacterium
AAACGCCGCGCTGAGAGAAAGCCCCAGTGATAAGACGAGTAAATGTGTAAGTTTCATATCGAATGAATGCAGCGGCTTTTGAATGAAGTATTGCTAGCTTTACTTGCGACGGCGGCGTGCAGCCAGAGCGGCGAGAGCCAGCAAGCTCAGCGTGGCCGTGGTGGGCTCGGGAACCATCGGGGTTACCAGACCGGTCATGCTTACCATGCCGTTCTGGAAATGCACCATGGTGTCCTCACCAATCATGGAACCGGTGAAGAACAGACTTGCAGAGAACATCTTTGTTTCTTCTGTATACTGCATGTCTGCGCCCAGGTCCAGCGTCTTCACGCCGGAGAACAGCACAACGCTGCTTTCTTCCATCAGCGTGCCATCCAGCGTAAGCACCAGGTTAATCTTCTCCTCTCCCTGCGTCAGAAGGGTCAGGCAACCGCCGGCCAGGTCGATGCTGGTTTTATCCATGACCAGTGTAGACCCGCCATTCAGCGTCAGTCTGTCGACATCGAGTACTGCGCCTACGGTGGTATTCAATGCGCTGGTACCCACCTCAGCCTCGGGAAGAGCGAACATGAGGAAGGCTCTGTCGTCTTTGTCAGAGGGTCCTTCCACCTGCAGCGTAGTGCCGCTATTCACGATGATGTTGCTTTCTCCCTGTTTTTTGTCAATAGAGGTACCCGTCACAGTGGCGTTCTTCACCAGCAGGGTGGCACCGGTTTTTTCCTTCAGTGAAATGGTGTTCGTTTCCAATACAACACCATTCTCCAGGCGGAGACGACCACCACCAACTGACACAATCCCATAAACTGAGGAAGTGCGGGAATCCTGAATTTCCTTTTCCGTTACCGTTATGTCCGCATCCTCGCCCAAACAGGCTTTCTTCACTGTTTTCAAGTCATCCTCCGTCGTTGCACCGGTGAAGATAATGTCGCCTGTCTGCGGGGTGTCTTCATAGTCATCATTCAGACTAAGATGGAAATGGCCATTGATGCTATCACGGAACTCTATCCAATTGCCAGCTGCTGCGGATAATCTGGCAATTGGGGTCTCGTCCATGACTGTCGAAGAATTACCAAAAGCAATACTTCTCAACAGATAGCTTCCGTCGCTGTTCTTAATGGCATTTTTCTCGAAAAGAACATTTCCGTTGTTACGGATATGGAGCGCGAGTGAAGGATACTGAGTTGCTTCGAGATTGGAAGGCGCATCGTGTATGTAAATGGCGCCGGCTCCTGCACCGGCAATGTTATTTTGGAACTTAATCTCGCCGCCATTGTTTTCAATATGCACACCATTGGTATAGTTACCATAAATAGCACCGCCATAATTGGCTGCTTTATTATCACTGAAAGTGATAGTGCCTTTATTGCCAGATATGGCAATGCTACCTTCATACCCCAGATCAATAGCACCGCCGTTTCTACCGGCTTCGTTACCGCTGAACAGGATATTGCCCTGGTTATCGGAAATATGCATGTTTGTCTCGGCACGGTATCCAAAACACCTGTTGAAAATAGCGCCACCGCTCATGGCTGCTTTGTTACCGGTAAACGCAATATCTCCCTTGGTGTTGCGTATAGACACGCCATAAGCATTAATGGCGCCACCGCCGGTACGAACAATTTCAGCATTTTCAGCAGCTTTGACCTCAGCGGTAGACGTATTGCCGCTAAAGGTGATACTGCCATTACCATCCAATGACAGAGAGTTTGCTGCAAAAATGGCACCACCGCCAAACGTATCTTTGCTATTGGTACCTACGGTAGCAAAAGCGGCGGAGTTATTGATGAAGGTGACATCACCATTGTTGTTGATGGAGATGTCTTTGCTGGAATAAACAGCACCACCGTGACCATCCGTTGCCTTATTGTTGTCGAAGGTAAGGGAGTCATTGCCCGTCATTAAGATGGCGTTTGAGATGGCGCTGATGGCACCACCATGAGACTTGGAGGTGTTATACGTGAAGGATACGCTGCCGTTATCCGTCAGAGACACGGTACCTGCAGCCGCGTAAATAGCGGCACCGCCACCTGTAAGAGCCTCATTCTTGTTGAAGGAAATGCTGGTAGTATTATCCGTCAGCGATACATTGCCGTTTTCTGCGAAAATAGCACCGCCGCTATTGGAAACATTCGTATCGAACAGGACGCCGGAGTTGCCGTCCATGACAATGTTGCCGTATTTGGTGTAAATGGCGCCGCCATTACCACCTGCGGTATTGTTGGTGAAGGTGACTGTACCAGCCTTGGTCTCCGTGCCGCTTATCGTCACGCTGCCGTCGGCATAAATGGCGCCACCCTGGTGGTTCTGAACGACAGAGTTATTGGTGAACGCCACGCTGCCGTTGCCCGCCATCACCACATTACCACCCTGTATGGATGTGCTGCCATCCTCATTTGTCTGCGTGATTCCGGCGGCGTAAATAGCACCACCCGCAAACTGAGACTTGTTGGTGTTGAACAGAACGGAACCATTGCCGGAAATGGTTACATCTCCAGACTTGTTGTAAATGGCGCCACCGCCGTGGGGCGCGGATGCATTCTCATTGGTAAGGGTATGGTTCCGGAAGGTAACGCTGCTGTTACCCTCGATGTTGACTCCCTTACCGGCGAAAATAGCGGCACCTGCATCGCGGGCATTGTTATCTTCAAAAAGAATACCGCCGGTATTGCCAAACAGAGACACGGTGCCATTTGCTGTGTTGATAGCACCACCGGCGAACGAAGCGCTATTATTGTCAAACGTGATGAGGCCGGCGTTCCCCTGCAGCAACACATTGCCATTAGCCGAGCTGACAGCGCT
>JAFYOP010000027.1 GCA_017547885.1 Clostridia bacterium
CTCCGATGTGTGGGGCCTGGTCGGCGGCGGCGTGAAGAACTATGAGACGGAGCTGCAGGCCATGCAGCGGGAGGTCCGGGAGGAGCTAGGGCTGCGGGTGCCCCAGGAGAAATTCAAGCGTCTGCGCTCCTACGGCGAGCCGGGCCGCATCGCCGCCTACTGCGACGGCTCCATCTGGCGCATGGTCATCGTGGTCTTCGCCCTGGATTTCGAGGAGGAACCCCAGATGCGGGTCAGCAGCGAAAGCAAGGAGCTGCGGTTCTTCACCAAGGAGGAGCTGAAGGACATCGAGATTGTCGTGACCCATTCCGATATCGTCGAAGATCTGTTTATTAACGCATGAGGATGTGTTCTACAAACTTGAATTAGGCGGAGGTTAGATATGCTTGAAAAGATGAGAGATTTCTTTGAGGCAAGACTTGCTGGATACGATGCGCATATGATGACGAATATTGAATCGGCAACCGAGTTCTATCCTTACACGGCCCAAATGCTGCCTGCTATCGAGAACGGCAGTATTCTCGATTTAGGCTGTGGTACAGGTTTGGAATTGGAAGCCTACTACTTGCGATGCCCCACAGCAAAGGTAATGGGCATTGATTTGTCAAAAGGTATGTTATCTGCCCTCCGCAAGAAATTTGCTGATAAAGATATTACATTGATTGTTGGTTCCTATTTTGATGTGCCATTAGGTGAAGAAGCGTTTGAAGCGGCTGTATCTGTTGAAAGTCTGCATCATTTTACAAAAGAGCAAAAAGCTCCCCTTTATGCCAAGCTTCATACTGCACTAAAAGAAAATGGATATTTTATATTGACGGATTACTTCTCTTTATCAGATGAGGAAGAAAAGATGCACCGTCAAAACTTGATTGCCTTAAAAGCAGAACAAGGTATTTGTGATGATGAATTCTATCATTACGATACACCCCTTACAGTAAAGCACGAAACCGAAGCATTACTTGAAGCTGGTTTTTCCGCTGTCGAAATTTTGAACCATTGGGGAGCAACTTATACACTAAAGGCAGTTAAGTAAATTCCAATTTGTCTAATAGTTGCTCTGTTCCAAACAAAAACCCTGCACAGTTTCCGCGAGGACTGTGCAGGGTTTGTTATTTAGAGGATCTCGATGATCTCGCCGATATACATTCTGTGGGCGGGCTCGGAGCCGAAGAACCGGGCCTTTACATCCTCCGGGAAGCGGTCGAGCTCCATGTCCTGGTGGTAGAGCTTCCGGCACAGGAGAGTCTTGCCGGCCTGGGCGAAGGTAACGGATTCGCCGAAGGGGATGGCGGTGAGGCCCGCCTCGGCCTCCTTGTCGCAGTCCCGGCCGGATTTGGTGCCCATAAGGCCCAGGGCCTTCCTATATTCTCCGGGATAGAAGGACACGGTAAAATACTCGTTCTTCTCAAAATAGCCGTAGGTGTGGCGGTTGGGCCGGACGTAGACCGTGGCGACCGGCTTGTTCCACAGGCAGCCAATGCCGCCCCAGGACACGGTCATGGCGTTGTGATCGTCCATATTTCCGGCGGCCACCAGGGCCCAGTCTTCGTGAAAATCGCAGTAGGGTATGAGAATGGGATCGTTCATATACATTCCTCCTTTTTGCATCTACCATAGCATATCCATTGGCCGATTA
>JAFYOP010000014.1 GCA_017547885.1 Clostridia bacterium
ACGTGTTGTTCGCTGACGACATCATAAGGATTCACGGTTGCCAACTTATTGCCTTGGGCATCCAGCAGAACCAGTTGCAGGTGATAGGCTGGCAATGCCTCGTGCAGGTAGGTTTTGACTGGACGCATGCGTCCGATGAGGTCGCGCAGCTTCTCTATGTCTGATGCGTTGAGGGGTAATTCTACTGGGGTATCAGTCATGATGCGCCAGTGGTAGGTCATTTGCAGCCGCATGCTGGCACATCGGGTAGCAGCTTGCTGCAGTTCCTTCAGCTCTTTTTGGTTTTCTTCTTCGAAAGATGCCTCCCATCCAGGTCCGGGAATGAAGTGTTCCAGACGGTCATCTCTGCGTTCGAGAACCTTGCCATTCGCGGCAAGCAGGGTGAACACCACGCGGTAATCGTATGGCCCCCCTTCCTGGGGGAAGTCTCTTTTTCGAAGCAGGTAGATGTATTCCCCTGGTCTGTGGATGGTGCTGAAATCATGTTGCCACTCAGTGCCCCGTGCGGTGTTGTAGGGGACGCCGGATAGGGAAAGTTTCAGGTTGCAGCCTTTCGGCAGGGTGTCGGGCCTTAGTCTGACAAGCAGGCAGGTGTCTTCTGCTTTCGTGTGGTATTCGAAGCTGAGCCATGTGTCCCCCAATGGCATAGAGGTGCCCGATGAGAGAGTATAGCCCACCGGTATGCTGTTTTGCAGTCCTGGCAGGGTAGGTGTGGTGGACGAACAACTTATAGATGCCCCCGCCGCCAGGCACAGGACTATGGTGGTGAGGATTCGTGGGATGGCAGGCATGGTACTTAAGGTTCTTTAGTAAAAAGTTGCATAAAGTGTGGCTTTTTCAATGCGGGGGCATACACCGGCCCGTGAGAGTTTAGAGGATGAGGCCTATGAACTCTGGCTCCGGTCGAGGCATCAAACAAAATGCGCAAATAAAATAAAGTGCTGCCATGCTGCTGATGACCAGTGCAAACCAGAAAGCGCGCCATTCCCAGCGAACGGGGTTTTTCCCTTCAGAATTGCGCTTGCTGTTATACGCTGCCCCAAAAAATGCATAAGTAAGCCATGCAGATATGAAAATGAGGAACATTGCCAGGAAGGGGACTCCTCCTACCATGGGAGAATTACTCTCATACATCCCATCTGGTAAATCGACAAGGCAACAAAGCCAGAGCCCTAATCCAAAACTACTGGTTAATCCCAGTATAAAACGGAGAATAAATGAGGCCGACGATTGCATGCTTTCCAAATGTTTCAGGCTCGTATATATCGCACATTGTGCGATTCTTCTAATAAATAGACGCTTTCGGCGGGCACTTTGTTGCGCGTATCCTGCAATTTTTGTTGCGGATGGCGAGAAATCAGACCTGCAAGGGGTGGAGGGCTATCTATTGCGAGTTGCGGGGAATACAGAAACCTTCCAGCTTGTCATATCGGAACAAGTGGCGGATAGGGGGCTGTCCCTGGAGGTTGTCAAAAGTGAGGATAAAGCCTTCTTCCACAAACTCAATCTCATTTCTCCAGCAGCCTATATGAGAACCGACGTGCACTGCGCCCTTGTACTCGAACATATCCCGGTCATTGCGACGGTAGATGACATAGTACCCGTTATTCCAGTTGCCCACCGGGTCTACGAAGAAGAGCAGGACATTCCCGGCTGCATCTGTAGTCCAGTCAGCGGGGCGGCAGAACCTTGAGAAATCCGTTTTCTTCTGCCCGGTTTCCGGAATCGGACTATCCGCCATGGCATACCAGATTTCTTCAACGGATGCTGCTGGAACAGGCTTTTTCTCTGCCCAGATGCACCAGTATTTTCCATCGTACCACCCCGGCAAGGCTTCCCCGCAATCAGGAGCAGCGGCCAAATGGCGATTGATGGCGTTATCCGGCTTAACCAGCTCTTCTGTTACGGAGTTGCG
>JAFYOP010000028.1 GCA_017547885.1 Clostridia bacterium
GGAATGGTTGGTGATGAAGCGCACGGGGTCGATGGATTCGCGGGTGGCTCCGGCTGTGACCAGGACGCGCTTGCCCGTCAGGTCCTTGGTGAAGGCCCCCTCCTTCAGGATATACTGCAGAAGGGTCTCCGGCTCCGGCATCTTGCCTGCGCCGGTGTCGCCGCAGGCGAGGTAGCCGTGGGCGGGCTGGATGACCTCATAGCCGAACCGCTGGAGCTTGGCGAGGTTGTCCTGGACGATGGGGTTTTCAAACATCTGGGTATTCATGGCGGGGGAGATGATCTTGTGGCACTTGCAGGCCATGACCGTGGTGGTCAGCATATCGTCCGCCAGACCGTTTGCGATCTTGCCGATGACATTGGCGGAGGCAGGAGCCACCAGCACCACATCGGCCCGCTTGGCCAGAGCCACATGCTCCACAGAATACTGGAAATTCCGGTCGAAGGTGTCCACCAGACACTTGTTGCCCGTCAGGGTCTCAAAGGTGATGGGGTTGATGAAATTGGTGGCGTTCCGGGTCATGAGCACCTGCACATCCGCATGAAGCTTTTTCAGCATGGAGGCCAGATTTGCGATCTTATAGGCGGCGATGGAGCCGGTGACTGCCAGAACGATGGTCTTGTTTTTCAGCATAGGATCTCCTCCTTGGTGGTATTACGGATACTATATCACAGATTCGTGTAGATGGGTATGGATTTTTTGCATTTTTGTGTTATAATGTAGTTGCATTGTATCCCCGCTGGGGAACGACAGCAAGGAGGAATCTTTATGAAAACTGGCAACCGTTCCAGAAGGACCACCCTTCTGGGTCTGCTGACCGCCATTTTGATGGTTTTGAGCATGACGCCCCTGGGCTATCTGAACATCGGCCCTCTGGCGATTTCCTTTAACATGATCCCCGTGGCCGTGGGCGCGGCGGCACTGGGCCCCGTGGGCGGCGCGGTGCTTGGCGCGGTGTTCGGCATGACCAGCTTCCTGCAGTGTCTGGGCATCGGCGGCAGCAGTGCCATGGGCGTGATCCTGTTTGACATCAACCCGCTGTTTGCATTTTTGCAGCGGTTCCTGCCCCGGCTGATCACGGGCTTCACCGTCGGCATCATCTATAAGATCGTCCGCAAATTCTGCAAGGTCGGCATCGCCGGCGGCGTGGCGGGCTTCTTCGCGGCTCTGCTGAACACGGTGCTGTTCATGGGCGCGCTGATCCTGCTCTACGGCAACACCCAGTACCTGACCGACCTGATCGCCGGACGGAATATCATCGTCTTCGTCTGCGCCTTCGTGGGCATCAACGCCGTGGCGGAGATGGTGGTCTCCACCCTGGTCACCGCCGCCCTGTGCACCGCTCTGGAGCGGGCGCGGCTCATGGGAGGCCAGCGATGATCCTGGCGGTGGATATCGGCAATACCAATGTGGTATTGGGCTGTATGGAGGATGACAGGATCCTCTTTCTGGAGCGCATGGCCACGGACCGCCGGGCCACGGACATGGAATATCTGGTCCGCATCCGCTCGGTGCTGAAATACCGGGACATCGACCCCGGAAAGCTGGAGGGAGCCATCATCTGCTCCGTGGTGCCCATCGTCACCATGAACATCCGTCCCGCCGTGGAGCAGCTCATCGGGAAACAGGCTGTGGTGGTGGGTCCGGGACTGAAAACGGGCCTGCGCATCAACATCGACAACCCCGGTGCCCTGGGCGCGGACCGGGTGGCGGACGCGGTTGCGGCTGTGAATCTGTATCCCGTGCCCCTCATCACCATCGACATGGGCACCGCCACCACCGTGGGCGTGGTGGATGAAACGAAGACCTTCATCGGCGGCATGATCGTGCCCGGTGTGATGGTTTCCCTAAACGCCCTGGCGGGCGGCACGGCCCAGCTTCCCCACATCAGCCTGGACCCGCCGAAGCACGCCATCGGCAGAAATACCGTCGAATGCATGCAAAACGGCATCATCTACCACAACGCCGCAGGCGTGGACGGCATGATCGAGCGCATCGAAGCCCAGCTGGGCAAAAAATGCACCGTGGTCATCACCGGCGGCCTGTCCACCGTCATCGCGCCCCACTGTAAGCACGAGATGATCCACGACCCGGAGTTGCTGCTGAAGGGGCTGATGATTTTGTATCGGAAGAACGCGAAGAAATGAGTAATTGCTACAACTCGATTATTTCTTGATTTTGCCCAGATTAATGAACGAAAAACGCCGGGAAACAGTTTTGCAGAATCTGTTTCCCGGCGTAAATTATTGGGATGAATTTAGAACAATGTAAATTATGAATGGTCTGATGGTTGAAGTATCAGCCGCTTTCTAAGTTCATTTGAAAAGTGTTGCAGACGATGGTTGAAAAACTTATCATAATCATTATTGGTTATTCCGGATTCTTCTATAGGGCCAATCAGATGTGTTGCAAGAGTTGCTTCCAAATCAGGATTGATTTTCTGGTAATCGGCAATGTACTTGGATGGAGCCCGGTCACGGATAGAACGCTTGTTAAGAAAGTCGTCCACAATGGTAATATTTGCAATGTGGTTGATTTCCCAATTTTCAAAATTACGCTTAGCTAAGTATGCTTTTGGGAAAAAATGATGATAATTTTTGCTGTTGGCTTGTTTCAACCAGCTATTGCTGATATTGACCAAGGCATTATTGGCAAACGATTTCGGTTGTTGATAAGCTAGGATACATAGGAATCCCTTGATATATGCGGTTCCGGTTGCAAACCAGCCATGGTTGCATAAATACTCAGGGGTGATGTCTACAGGCTCATCGTAATCTGGGTGCTGGTCACTTAGTATCAAATCGATTTTACGGATATCTTGACCGATTTTAGCTTCCAACGAAGTTGAGAATCTAGAGGTAAGGACAACACGCCAGAAATAATCCTGAAGATACTCCTGTTTCTTGTCTAGGGGGATATCTTTATGGTGGAAAAAGAAATAGGTAAAAGGAACAAGCAAACTATCATAAGGAAGTAGTTGTGATACCGGGATTCGATAGAATCCGCGAAAGTAATCAACAGCACTTTCCAATGCGTTGATTACATGATCCCAGATGTTAATAAAATCATCTTTGTTCAACTTGAGAATTTGTTTTTTGGAACACTCTTTTGTTAAGCATACTGAAACGGCTTGAAGAACAGTGGAACTCGATATTGTATCATAATTACAATTGCTGTTCTGTAGACGCTCAATTAGGGCATCATACTTTTCGGATAAATCGAAATTTCGGATACTATCATAGGTTTTGGCTACCATGATTTCAAAGACGGACAATGGTTTACCACCGACATTTATTCGAGTGAAAATCTCGGTTGCAATATCGATTGGAGCATCTTTTATCAGAATAGTCGAAAAAAGGTAAGTCTTAAAAGCGTTGGAATATCGCTCCAATTTTTCGCCATAGGTGGGGTATTTTGCGAACATTTTATAGCCGCCATTGAGCAAATCTGTAAATTTGATCAATTCATCCATATTGCGGCCGCTAATGTCCGTGATGACAATCTCTTCGTCCATGGAAGCTTCAAAATCAACATAAATCTCGCTATAATCGATAGTACGCTTATCATCTCCGGTGATTTTGACACCCATCATCGATACATAAAGACTGGTCATGCGTTGCTGACCGTCCAAAACATACTGAACGATATAACCTTCAGGCGGCTCAGGAAGGTGAATGTTTCCAATATCTCGGATAGATCGAAGACGCTCCTTAGTTTCCCAAAGTATAAATGAACCTATTGGATAGCCCTTAAGGATGCTGTCCAAAAGTTTTGCAGTTTGTTCGATTGACCAAACAAACTTTCTCTGGAACTGCGGAATTTTGACGATACCTTGCTCAATATTGGCGATCAGCGTGTTATATTGAAGTGTTCCTGGAATCGGTTGAAACATTTCCTAGCCCTTCTCTCTTTGGAATTTGCAGGATGATTATTCATAAGTATACTATACCTTGATCTGTATTGCAAGCTATGCCGTTGAGCGGGCAAATTGCTTTATTCATTCATCATAAAACAGTTCGGCTCGATATCCTTGCTCCGCAGATACTCTGCGCCCCAGTCGCGGATGGCGGTGAGGATGGGCATGAGGCTCCGGCCCAGGTCCGTCATGGCGTATTCCACACGGGGCGGGACCTCCGGGTAGACGGTGCGGGAGATCAGTCCGTCATTTTCCAACTCCCGGAGCTGTAAGGTGAGCATCCGGGGCGTTGCCGTGACGGCCTTCTGAAGCTGATTAAAGCGCAATGTCCCCGCAGACAGATGCCACAGGATCAGAGCCTTGTACTTGCCGCCGATCAGGGAAAGGGTGGTTTCAACGGGGCAGATGGAATCCATAGAATGCCTCCTTGCTATCAAAAATGATATCAATGCACAAAATAGTGCATAC
>JAFYOP010000029.1 GCA_017547885.1 Clostridia bacterium
GGATCCCGCCCGTAAGAAGATGACCATCATCATGGCCGTTATCGCCTTCATCGTAGGCCTGCCCACCGCTCTTGACGGTCTCGGCACCAACGTAGCAGGCGGTGCCTGGATGAACAATCCCGCTGTTATGTTCAACCTGCCTGTAATGGCCGCTACCGCTGACTGGCTCGACTTCTATGACTTCATCGCAGAAGGCGTTCTGATGCCTCTGGGCGCAATGCTCATGTCCATCCTCATCGGCTGGGTATTCGGCACCAAGATGATCGGCGAAGAAGTTGAAGCCACCGAAGGCCTCAAGTTCAAGCGCGCCAAGTTCCTGGATATCTGCTTCAAGTTCGTAGTACCCGTAGTAATGGCTATCGTTCTTGTTGCTCAGATCACCAGCTTCCTCAGCTAATACAGATAAAGCAAACAAAAGGACCGCTTCGGCGGTCCTTTTTATATGCCGGTTCATTCTGTATCCCCGTACTGTACACAACGTCTTCTCACGGTTCGCCCCTGTCCTTTTCTATTTTTTACATTTTTGATTTTCTTAACGGTTTCTTAACGCTCACTAAATATTTCTTAATGTGAAAATATTTCATTATTGATGATGATTTTAGTTCGTCGCATAAATATTTCGTTGTTTTTATGCAATATTGCTTTCTTTATGCATTATCCTTTGGTTCGAAATGCATAATTTGGTGAAAAATTTATTGACGCGGCATTTCGTGCCATGATATAGTGCTATAAAGATTTATATGTACTTCGTTAAGAGTTTGTTAAGAACGGTGTATTGGTCCCCTGCACAATGTATGCGACCACAAATACATTCCCCGTCGGGAATCATGCGCTGTACTTTTAACATTATTTATATTTAGGAGGATATCTTAAATGGAAAACAACAGAGGACAATGGGGTTCCAATTTCGGCTTCATCATGGCAGCCGTAGGTTCCGCAGTAGGTCTCGGTAACATCTGGGGCTTCCCTTATAAGTGCGGTGCCACCGGCGGCGGCGCCTTCCTGCTGGTATACCTTATTCTGGCAGCAGTAGTTGGCGTAACCGTAATGCTGGGCGAGCTGGCCATCGGCCGCAAGACCGGCCGCGGCGCTGTAGGCGCTTACGCATCCCTGGCCAAGAAGTACAGCTGGGTAGGCTACATGGGCGTAGCTTCCGGCTTCCTGATCGTTGGTTTCTACAGCGTTCTGGGCGGCATGGTTCTGCGCTACACCCTGGGCTTCCTTATCAACCTGTTTGGCGGCACCGGCTTCGGCGTTGACGGCTTCTTCGGCTCCTGGATCGCCAACATGCCCGGCATGGTAGGCTTCTATGCTATCTTCATGCTGATCAACATCGTTATCGTTATGGGCGGCGTTTCCGGCGGTATCGAAAAGTTCTCCAAGATCGCCATGCCCTGCCTGGCAGCCATCATGGTAATCGTAATCGTATTCGTAGCTTGCCAGCCCGGCGCAGGCGAAGGCTACAAGTTCCTCTTCGTACCTGACTTTGGCGTACTTGCCAGCGACTTCTTCAACGTACTGAAGACCGCTGCAGGTCAGATGTTCTTCTCCCTCTCCCTTGGTATGGGCTGCATGATCACCTACGGTTCCTACCTTGCCAAGAAGGAAGACCTGGCCAGCAACTCCATCATCATCCCCGTTGCCGATACCATCGTAGCTCTGATGGCCGGTATGGCTGTAATGCCTGCCTGCGCAGCCTACGGTCTTGAGTACGGCGCCGGCCCCGGCCTGCTGTTCAACTCCATGCAGACCGTATTCCTCCAGGGTATGGGCGGCACCATCGGTAACATCATGGGCTTCCTGTTCTACTTCCTGGTACTGATCGCCGCTATCACTTCCTCCATCTCTCTGCTGGAAGTATGCTGCGCATTCCTCATCGACAAGCGCATCGACAAGGGTCAGGAGCCTGCACGTAAGAAGATGACCATCATCATGGCCGTTATCGCCTTCATCGTAGGCCTGCCCACCGCTCTTGACGGTCTCGGCACCAACGTAGCAGGCGGCGCCTGGATGAACAACCCCGCTGTTATGTTCAACCTGCCCGTAATGGCCGCTACCGCTGACTGGCTGGACTTCTATGACTTCCTGGCCGAGGGCGTTCTGATGCCTCTGGGTGCCATGATCATGTCCATCCTCATCGGCTGGGTATTCGGCACCAAGATGATCGCAGAAGAGTGCGAAGCTTCCGGCAAGCCCTTCAAGGCTTACAAGTACTTCGATGTATGCTTCAAGTACATCGTACCCGTAATCATGGCTATCGTTCTCTACGCTCAGGTAACCAGCTTCATCGGCTAATACCTAAAAGTCAAACAATCAAAGAGACCGCTTCGGCGGTCTCTTTTTTATGCTTTGCTTAATTTCGGCTTTCTGTTAATAATTAACGTTTTTCGTTTTCTTTATTTAATCTTAACTACTCTTCTTAGCGCTTTATTTATGTGTCTAAATTTTCTCCCGATCGGGTTATTTTACTTTTCATTCACTTGCATATTTACAAATTGCATATATATGCATATTTAGGGGCTTATTGAGCCTTTTATGCATGTTTTATTAATTTTTTATTGACGCAGCATTTGTCACCATGGTATAGTTCAATAAACAAATTTTGAAATATGTTCACAATTTGTTAAGATGCAGTAATTGTTCCCGCTAAATCACTACCGGTATCGGCAAAAAAACCATACAGACCGCAGTGATGCGGAATACATTGCTGTACAATTTAACTTTATTTTATTTAGGAGGATTCTTAAATGGAAAACAACAGAGAACAATGGGGTTCCACGTTTGGCTTCCTCATGGCTGCTGTAGGTTCCGCAGTAGGTCTCGGTAATATCTGGGGCTTCCCTTATAAGTGCGGCGCTAACGGCGGCGGTGCCTTCGTGCTGGTATAC
>JAFYOP010000030.1 GCA_017547885.1 Clostridia bacterium
CACCATCATCCATGCCCGCGGCGTGGCCCGCGAGGATGCCGCGGCATTCTTCGGCATCACCCTCCACGCGGAGAAGGAAATTCTGATGATGGTCGTGGAAAAGGAACTCCGGGACACCGTCCTGAACGCCATCTACAAGGAGATGGGCATGGCCAAAAAAGCCCAGGGCATCGCCTTCTCCCTCCCCGTCAGCGAGGCCGTGGGCCTCGCCGGACCTGATGCGGTAAAAAAATCCGAAGACTAAAAGATAACGGCGAGCCATAAAGCTCGCCGTTTCTTGTTGAAATCTGTCGAAAAATGTGATATTCTTTTTCCATCAAGCCCATTTTTTGTGTTGCAGGAAAGAGGTAACGCACAATGACGACAGAAGTCGGTAAGCTATCAGAAAAGGTAATTGCATTATTAGGCCTTCCGCTCCAAACGAACCAGCCTATTTTTCTCGGAGACAGCAACATCGCCCACATGCAAAAGCGTCATCCTGCGGATTATGCCCAATATGGCAAATACATTCCTCAAATTTTAAATCGCCCCGACTATGTTGGTCAAAATCCATCTGATGGTTCCATTGAATATGTGAAGGAGTTCAAAATAGACGATGAGTTCGTCAAGGTAGCCGTTCGCCTTTCCGGCGGCGGTGCATTGTATGCGCGCTCGCTTTATGTATTAAAGCCAAACCGTGTTAAGAACTTCATTGCGAAGGGAACACTAAAAAAGGTTTGACAAAATGTGACAGAAAGTTTATACTATACTTACAAAGAGGATTAGAGGACGGAACGGGCAGCCGTCGCCCTTGGTTAGGAGATGTGGGAGTGTCGCCCCACCTGATTCTCAAAAACGTAAGCGAGCCACGTTTGTGGCTCGCTTTTCGCTTTATAAGAAGTCTCAATGTAGAAGGACCAGCCTCAAACTACCTCGTCATTGCGAGGCCGCAGGCCGTGGCAATCTCCTTGCACTAGCGCAAAAACTCTCAGAACCTCAAAAGACTGTTTCAACTCATTCGTCAGGTACCCACGCTACCCTCATACTTGTCACACCAGACATATACTTCTGAACCCGTTCTGTCAGGAAATTGCTAATTTCAGTCGGTTTCACTGCAGCACATAATGCTTCTCCCGCCTTTGTAAATTCAACATTACCAATCTCAATTCCTTCCGGAGAAGGCTTCACTACCATTTCTTTGTCAAAGTAGTGAATAATTCCAGAATACTTTCGGTAATAAACCGATTTTTGCGAACCAGTATGTATTCTCAACAATCCCACGGATTCTAGATCTATTAGCTCTTCTAGGTGTAAGCCTACTTCTTTACAATATGCGCCAGTGCTTAGTGGTTGATAGATTAAAGGGGCATAACGCTTTCGGCCATTATCCGTATACCATACTGAACAAGATGCCACCTTCATAAACGCATCTGCCATCGACTTATCCATCTGTTCAAGAATCCTCAATAGCGATTTAGGCATACTTCCCGGTGAATTACATTCTTCTGCAAGAATTCCAGCCCATAGTATTTGGAAATCTTCATCCGATACCAAACGCGCACGATCAGTAAATTGCGCAAGCCAATCTTGATCTATTGCTTCAGGATGTGCTTTGTCTGTCAAAAAATTCCTCGTTTTTTTAGCTATTTCAGCTTTATTATGTTCCTCCTTCAACTTTCTTAGTGTTTCTTTTGCGTTCATGATTTTAATAGCCTTTTCCTTTGGGGGGATATCACTTTTTTCAATATCCTCCACATAAATCCTTAATGCCTTTTTCGCTAAAGATTCATCAAGAAGATAGCGATTTACTACGTTCCCCACCCCATCGAAGATTCTGTCAATGAGATGTTTGGCAGCTTCTGCTTTAGCTCCAGAGTCTAAAATTACATCATTGCTCATAAAAAACCTCCTACATTAGTAAACAACTTTTCTCACTCAAATGTAATCTTTCACCGTCACCTCAATTACCGTATCCACCGGGTCCGGCAGCACGGGATTTTCGCCCAGGTTGGCGAAGACGATCTCCGGGTAGTCCGAGTGGACCCAGCTTGTGGAGAGCTTGATCTCCGCCCCCGTGGCCAGCCATCGGATGGACCGGATCTGCTCCTTTTTCAGGCCCATCAGGGGCAGGGGGCCCAGGGTATTCTCGTAAATGTGGAAATAGAGCTTCTTCCCATTGCGGGTCACACGGCCATAGTCGGGCTTTTCCAGCCCCGCCTTGCCGCAGCCATAGATGCTTCGGCTGTTTTTCTTCATCCACTTTCCGATGGTCTCCAGCCGCGCCAGACTCTCCTCCGGGAAATTGCCTCTGGCATCGGGGCCCACATTCAGCAGCATGTTGCCGCCCTTGCTGACGCACTCGACCAGCTTTTTAATGAGCAGATCCGCGGGCTTGTAGAAGGATTCCGCCGCATAGCCCCAGTGCTGGTTCATGGTCACGCAGGCCTCCCAATAGAGGTCCTTTCCTTCCACATCCTGCAAGCCGTTGGGCGGGATCATCTGCTCCGGGCTGACGAAATCTCCGTGCCAGGGGGTGGGGCGGCACTCGTAGAGGGAGCCGAAGCCCTCGCCACTGACCTCCAAACGGTTGTCGATGATGACACCGGGCTGCAAGCTACGCACCATGTCCACCAGCTCCGCCGCCTTCCACTTCTCCCCGCGCATATCGCCGTAAGCGAAGTCGAACCAGAGGATGTCCAGCTTTCCGTAGTTTTCGCAGAGCTCC
>JAFYOP010000031.1 GCA_017547885.1 Clostridia bacterium
AGACAGATATTCTTTTACTACTTCTTCTTTCAGCTCATCGCTGTATTTCTTATACATCCTTTTCCCCCTTCACTATAAAAGCCTATGATACTTATTATATCATAGGCTTTTTCACTGTCCGTTTTTAGTGTAACACTACAATGCGGCTTTTTTATTATGCTTTTATGTTACTTTCCGCTGCTGCCCAATGCGCCCTCCATGCGCTCTGAAGCCATGGACATAAGCTCATCGTAGCTCACTTCGTTTACGGCAGTTTTAGGCACGGGCAGCAATACCGCCTGGCTTGCAGCCTTGCTGGTGTAATATACGATGAATTGCTCGGTTTCTGCAAGTTTGTCAAAGTGGTCTTTCATTTTTGGCTTTGCAAAATACAGCGGAATGTCGTTAAGATTGGTCATGGGCAAAAACCACTCTCCCCGATAGCCTGAATCTATAACGCCGCAGCGCTTGGCAATGCCCTTGGAGCCTGTGGAGCCCCGCTCCTGTATCTGGAAGTAATAGCCGCTGTCGCAGGCAGAGGCTATTCCGGTAGGCAGCATACGGGTCTCGTGGGGCTCAAGCTTGATGAAATCCTCCTCAAAGCAGAGGAAAATATCATAGCCTGCATCCTCCTCCCGCTTGGATGGGATAACCGCATCGGGCTTAACTTTTGCAAACCATATATCCACCATAGAACCGCCTCCCCTTATGCTGAATGTCATTGATTTTACCTGTATATTATACCCCCTTGGCGGCATACGGGGCAACGAAAACAGAGTCTTTTTTCCCTTTACACAATATATATTATCTATATCGATTTTTCTTATTGAAATGAGCCTAAGCATGCAATATGATAGAATAAAGATTGCAGATCAGTGTTATTTCTTTGTTACAAATTAAACAATAATTTATAAGCGGAGGCAACTATGAAAGTACTTGTTATCAACCCCGGAGCTACCTCCACCAAGATATCCGTTTTTGAGGAAGCAGAAGAGATCCGCAAGGCGAATATTGCCCACAGCGCAGAAGACCTTATGCCCTTTGCAAAGGTTGTGGATCAGAAGGAATACAGGCTGGGTCTTATTACCGCTGCCATTGCCGAGATGGGCTTTGAGCTTTCCGACTTTTCCGCAATATGTGCCCGCGGCGGCCTGCTGCGTCACATCCCCAGCGGCACCTATCGCGTTACCGACAAGGTAATCGCCGACGCCACCAACGCACCCTTTGGCGAGCACGCCTCCAACCTTGGCGTTATCCTTGCCAAGGAACTGGGCGACAGAGTAGGCATCCCCGCCTTCTTTGTAGACCCTGTAAGCGTAGACGAAATGCAGGACCTGGCCCGCTTCTCCGGCTACAAGGGCTTTGAGCGCCAGAGCTTCTTCCACGCCCTCAACCACAAGGGCATGGCACGCAGAGCAGCCGCTCAGCTGGGCAAGGAATATGAAGAGGTAAACCTTATCGTTACCCACCTTGGCGGCGGCGTTTCCACCGCAGCCCACATGAAGGGCCGCGTGGTGGACGTATATAATGTAAAGGATGACGGCGCATTCTCCGTTGACCGCGGCGGCGCCCTCCCCACCAACGCCCTCATCAACTACTGCTTCAGCGGCAAGACCAAAGAAGAAGTCAAAAAGGAATTTGCAAGCTGTGCCGGCGTATTCTCCTACCTTGGCACCCGGGATTTCCTGGACGTAGAGCTTAAGGCCATCGCAGGCGACGAAGAATGCAAAAAGGTATTCGACGCGTTCATCTATCAGCAGTGCAAGGACATCGGCGCAATGGCTACCGTAATGTGCATGGACGTTGACGCTATCGTTCTCACCGGCGGCATGGCCTACAGCAAGAAGCTGGTTGCCGATTTTGAGGCCCGCGTTGGCAAGATCGCTCCCATTATCGTTCTCCCCGGCGAGGCAGAGATGCGCTCCCTTGCAGAGGGTGCCTTCCGCGTGCTCCACGGCGGCGTTGCTTCCGAATATTAATATCAAACACCAAACTCTTACATAAAGGAGAAAACCTATGCTGCATACCATACGTGAACTTATGGAAAAGGCCGCTTCCTCTGAAAAGAGGACCATCGCCGTTGCGGCTGCACATGACAAAGAGGTTCTTCAGGCCGTATTCGCCGCCCGTGACCAGGGCGTTGCAGATGCCATCCTCACCGGCGATCCCGAAAGGATAGCTGCCTTCGCCAAGGAACTGGGCTGCGAGCAGACCTTTGAAGTGATCCCCGCAGGAGACGACAAGGAATGTGCCGCAAAGGCCGTTGCGCTGGTACGTGAAGGCCGGGCAAACTGCCTGATGAAGGGCATACTTTCCACCGCCGATATGATGCGCGCCGTTATCGACAAGGAAAACGGCATCCGCACCGGCTCCCTGCTGAGCCACGTAATGATCTACGAGATACCCGGCTATAACAAGCTGCTTGTCAACACCGACGGCGGCATGAACACCGCTCCCACCCTTGAGCAGAAGGCCGACATCCTTGAGAACGCCGCAAAGGCACTTAAGGCACTGGGCTATGACAGCATCAACGCCTCCTGCGTATGCGGCGCAGAAGTTGTAAACCCCAAGGTACAGGCCACCGTTGACGCTGCCGCTCTGGTTGAGATGAAGGACCGCTGGGCCGCTTACAACATGAACGTTATCGGCCCCGTAGGCTTTGACCTTGCCATAAGCAAGGAAGCCTGCCACCACAAGAAATTCGATGCCCCCGGCGCAGGCGAAGCGGACATTATGCTGGTTCCCGCCTACGAAGTGGGCAACGGCATCGGCAAGGCCCTCACCTATTTCGCAGGCGCAAAGAGCGCAGGCATCATAATAGGCGCCAGGGTACCCATCGTGCTTGTATCCCGTGCTGACAACGCCGAGACAAAGCTTGCGTCCATCGCGCTTGGCTGCCTCATCGGCGAGATGAAATAACTTACACTACACAAACCTATATTTAATGAAAGAGGTGGACTGAATGAAACATCTTATGACAGGCAACGAGGCCGCCGCCCGCGGCGCCTACGAAGCCGGCCTGGTGGTGGGCGCTGCCTACCCCGGTACCCCCAGCACCGAGATATTCGAAAACCTGCCCCTGTACAAGGATAACCTGTACTGTGAGTGGTCCCCCAACGAGAAGGTCGCTACCGAAGTGGCCTACGGCGCATCCATCGCAGGCGTTCGTTCCCTGTGCGCCATGAAGCACGTTGGCGTAAACGTAGCCGCTGACCCCATCTTCACCGCCACCTATAACGGCATTGGCGCAGGCTTCGTTATCGTATCCGCCGATGACCCCGACATGCATTCTTCCCAGAACGAGCAGGACAACCGCTACTATGCCCGCGCTGCAAAGATGCCCATGGTAGAGCCCTCTGACAGCCAGGAGTGCAAGGACTTCATGAAGGCTGCCTACGAGATCTCCGAAAAGTTTGACCTGCCTGTACTTTACCGCGTAACCACCCGCGTATGCCACAGCAAGAGCCTTGTTGAGTTCGGCGAGCGCACAGAGGTTGCCCCCCGCGAATACAAGCGCGACATGAAGTACGTCTGCACCCCCGCTCAGGCCAAGATGAACCATCCCAAGCTGGAGAAGAAGCTTGCTGAGCTTGCAGAGTACGGCAATACCTGCCCCCTCAACAAGATGGAACTGAACGGCTCCAAGGTTGGCGTTATTACCGCCTCCATCGCCTATCAGTACGCCAAGGAAGCCTTCCCCGAGGATACCTCCTTCCTGAAGCTGGGCCTCACCAACCCCCTGCCCATGGGCCTCATCAAGGAATTTGCCTCCAAGGTAGAAAAGCTCTACATCGTGGAAGAGCTTGAACCCTTCATGGAAGAGCAGATCAAGGCCGCCGGCATTCAGTGCGTAGGCAAGGAGCTCATCTCCAACATGTACGAGCTGAATCCCGAAAAGGTTCACACCATGGTATTTGGCGACGAGCCCGAGTTTAAGACTCTGCCCGTAAAGGCCGTATCCCGTCCCGCTTCCCTGTGCCCCGGCTGCCCCCATCGCGGCTTCTTCTACACCATGAGCAAGGGCAAGGATTTCGTCATCTGCGGCGATATCGGCTGCTACACTCTGGGCTGCGCATACCCCCTCAATGCACTTGATTCCGTAGTCTGCATGGGCGGCGGCTTCTCCGTTGCAATGGGTATGGCAAAGGCATTCGAAGTGACCAAGCAGACCGGCAAGAAGGTATTCGGCGTTGTTGGCGATTCCACCTTCTTCCACAGCGGCATCACCGGCGCCATCGATATGATCTACAACATGGGCAACGTTATCCCCTGCGTACTGGATAACTCCATCACCGGCATGACCGGCCAGCAGGATAACCCCGGCAGCGGCGAGACCCTCATGGGCAAGCCCGCCCCCACAGTAAGGCCCGAGAACATTCTCCGCGCCTGCGGCTTCGAAAACATCATCATCGTAGATCCTCAGGACCTCAAGGCAATGCAGAAGGCCGTTGACGATGCACTGGCAAGCGAAGTTCCCGCCGCCATCATCACCCGCCGCCCCTGCCTGCTGCTCAAGAAGGTAAAGCATGAGCTGAGCAAGTGCGAAGTTAACAAGGATAAGTGCAAGTCCTGCAAGATGTGCCTTAAGGTTGGCTGCTCCGCCATCTTCTTCAAGGATGGCAAGGCCCACATCGACCAGACCCTCTGCGTAGGCTGCAATGTTTGCGGTCAGGCTTGCCCCTTCGGCGCCATAGAAAGGAAATAACAGGTGAAGCACATGAGCAAAGTTACCAGCATACTTTTAACCGGCGTAGGCGGCCAGGGCGCTATCCTGGTCAGCAAGATCCTCACCAAGGGCCTCATCCAGGCGGGTTATGACGTTAAGATGAGCGAAGTACACGGCATGGCACAGCGCGGCGGCAGCGTATCCACTCAGGTACGCTTCGGCGAAAAGGTTTACTCCCCCATCATCGGCCGCGGTCAGGCTGATATCATGGTAGCCTTTGAAAAGATGGAAGCCGTACGCTATGTTGAGTTCCTCAAGCCCGACGCAACCGTAGTAGTAAACGACTACGAGATAGTTCCCATGAGCGTTGCTTCCGGCATGGCAGAGTATCCTCAGGGTACCCTTGAGGCTGTATCCGAGGCCTTCAAGACCATCTCCATCAAGGCCGGCGACATCGCCATCGAGCTGGGCAATTCCCGCTGCATGAATATCGTTCTCTTCGGTGCCATGGTCAAGGCCCTGGGCATGACCGACATCGACTGGGAAGAGATCATGCGTCAGGAAATGAAGCCCGCCATACTTGAGCTGAACCTCAAGGCATTCCGCGCAGGCTACAACTGCTAATCCATCAACCTTATCGGGGCATGGCTCTGCCATGCCCCTTATACCAACATATCTCACATATCTCAGGCAGCCTTACCCTGCTGCCGATAAAAACACCATCACAATTATTAATCCTTAATATGAAAGGAGCACCGCATGGTAAACCAGTATGTATTAAAGTACGGCCGTGTGCGCAGCTGCATCCGCGAGCTGTTTGAATACGGCAAGCAGCAGGCCGCCATCGTAGGCCCCGAAAACGTGTATGATTTCAGCATAGGCAACCCCAGCACTCCTCCCCCGGAAGAGCTGAAGCAGGCATTTATAGATGTTATTGAAACCGAGTCTCCCCTGATGGTTCACGGCTACACCAGCGCCGTAGGCAGCAACGATGCCCGCGACGCCATCGCCAAGGCCCTGAGCGACCGCATGGGTCGCACCTTTACCCGCCGCAATTTCTACATCACCTGCGGCGCGGCTGCCGCCCTTATCTCCTCCATAAAGGCATTTGCCGTGGATAAGGAAAGCGAAGCCATCTGCTTTGCCCCCTTCTTCCCCGAATACAGCTGCTTTATCGACAGCGCGGGCATGAAGCAGGTCATCGTGCCTCCCGATATGGATAAGTTCCAGATCAACTTCCCGGAGCTTGAAAAGGCTCTGTCCCCCAACACCCGCTGCGTAATAATCAACTCCCCCAACAACCCCTCCGGCGCCATCCTCACCCGTGAGACCCTGGAGAAGCTTGCAAAGCTGCTGACCGAGAAGAGCGCAGAGTACGGCCACACCATCTACATCATCTCGGATGAGCCCTACCGCGAGCTGGTATACGGCGATATCGAGGTTCCTTACGTTCCTGATATCTACCCCAACACCATCATCTGCTACTCCTACAGCAAGTCCCTCTCCATCCCCGGCGACCGTCTGGGCTACATGATGGTACCTGACTGCATGGAAAACTTTGATGACGTATGCGACGCCACCTCCGGCGCTGCCCGCGTATGCGGCTATGTATGCGCTCCCGCTGTAGTTCAGCGCGTTATCGCACGCTGCGCTCACCTGATGCCTGACCTGACCGCCTACACCACCAACCGTGCCCTGCTGTACAACGCCCTCACCGAAATGGGCTACGAGTGCGTACATCCCGATGGAGCATTTTATCTGTTCTTCAAGGCCCCCAACGGCGACGGCAACGCCTTCTCCGAAATGGCCAAGAAGTACAACCTGCTCATCGTTCCCGGCGAAGGCTTCGGCTGCAAGGAATACCTGCGCGCCTCCTACTGCGTGGATACCGAGATGATCAAGCGTTCCCTCCCCGCCTTCAAGGCGCTGATGGATGAAGTTAAGAACGCATAGCTCAAACAAACACAAAAAACGGAAAGCATCAGGCTTTCCGTTTTTTATATGCACGCTACTTGTTTGAGCATTTTTCCGCATCAATTGCCAGCACCAGCATAAGTGCGCAAAGTGCAACCGAGGACTCATACACATCTATTACATAGGTATCCGTCCAGTTCCATAATTCCTTGGATATCTGTGCAACTATTCTCCCCGAGCTGTCCAGTACGGAATAATCCCAGCCCAGCCAGTCCCCGTCAATATGCCAGCCGTTGAAGTCGATATCGTATTTGTGGCTGAAAAGAGTGAATTCCTTGCTTATGCATCCCATATACTGCTCCCCGCAGTACAGTTCAAACTTGGGCAGCCATGTGAGCACCCTTTGCTTAACCGTGCCCACCTCATACCCCTGAGCATCGTATATTTTGAGCAGATGCCCCCAGGAAAGCTGTCCCTTTACTGTGTATACGGTTTCCCCCGCCTCATCATATATGTCATAGCTGTCAAACCAGGAAAAGAACCTCTGCTTGAATCGCAGCTTCATATGCATGCCCCCTGCCTGTATATACTCTTTAATCAATTATAGCAGATATATCTCCGTCATAATAATTACCATTGTGTTAACCTTGGCTTTGGCATATTGCGGAATAATATCCGTTGGGCTAAAATATAAAATGGAATGGAATGTTTTCCGTGTATTATTCTATAATTTGTCCACTAAGGAGACAATCATGAACAGCATACACCCCACTGCGCGGGCATGGGCTCAGATAGACCTTGCCGCCATGACACATAACTTCAATATTGCAAAAAGCACAGGCAAAAAGGTGATGTGCGTTATAAAGGCCAATGCCTACGGCCACGGCGCTGTGCCCTGCGGGCTGCACCTGCAGAAGCTTGGGGCGGACTTTTTTGCCGTGGCATGCCTTGCAGAGGCTGTGGAGCTGCGAAATGGCGGCATATCCAAACCCATACTCATACTGGGCTATACCCCCGCCGAATACGCAACAGAGCTGGCACAGCACCATATTACCCAAACCGTATACGATATGGATAGTGCACAGGCCCTCAGCACAGAGGCCCTTAAGGCCGGCGTAACCATAGACGTACATATAAAGGTAGACACCGGCATGTCCCGCATAGGCATATACGCCCAGAGTGTAGAGGCCGCATCTGCCGCCGCCGAGGAAATACAGCATATATACGCCCTGCCCGGACTGAACGTACGGGGGGTATATACCCACTTTTCCGTGGCAGACGCTCCGGATCAGGATAGCTATACCAAATGGCAGCTGGGCAATTATAACGCTGTGCTGAAGGCTCTGGCAGATAAAGGCATACATCCCGATATCCGCCACGCAGGCAACACCGCCGCAATAATGAATCATCCCGATTCACACTTTGACATGATAAGGGCCGGCATAATGCTTTACGGCATGTATCCCGACGGAATACACCGGGACGGCCCGCTGAAGCCTGTAATGACGCTTAAGTCCCGTGTGGCCCAGATAAGAGAGCTGCCGGCAGGCGCATCCGTCAGCTACGGACGCACCTATGAGACCGACAAGCCCACACGAATGGCGGTCATTACCGCCGGATACGCCGACGGACACCCCCGCCGCATATCCGATAACTCCTACGATATCATCAATGGACGCAGTTTTCCCCAGATCGGGCGCATTTGTATGGACATGCACATGCTGGACATTACCGGGGATAACACGGTAAAAGCAGGGGATGAAGTATCCCTCTGGGGAGGTGAAGGCATGAGCGCAGAGCAGGTTGCAGAGCGTGTAGGCACCCTGAACTACGAGCTGACCTGCCTTATTACCCCCAGAATAGCCCGAGTTTACCTTGATGATAACGGGATTTAATGTAATATATGTTATTTTTTTCACATTTCATAAGGGCTGCAATAGGCAGCCCTTATTTTTATACGTATATTATTATATGTATGCTCGTCCCTGTTATAGACATACTTCCTGGTTTTTGTCGCTATTTTGCGCACACTTGTCCCTTACTTCAGGAATTATCCCCTCTTTAGCAGCATATATTGAACTAAGAATATGTTTAATTGTCGTATTTTTGTCAATAAATCCGTTTTTTTATACACTATATATTAAATTTCTTTGCGAAAACAGCCGTTTTTTTAACGAAAAATGTATATTCATAACAAAAAAGTGAATTTATTCGCAATATTTCGTTGACGCAACGCTGTTGACGTGATAAAGTAAGAGAAAGTTTGCAGGTGTTAATCCGCTTTCAAACATGAAATTTTATATCACATTATTTACAGGAGGATTCTTTATGGAAAACAACAGAGAACAATGGGGTTCCACGTTTGGCTTCCTCATGGCTGCTGTAGGTTCCGCAGTAGGTCTCGGTAATATCTGGGGCTTCCCTTATAAGTGCGGCGCTAACGGCGGCGGTGCCTTCGTGCTGGTATAC
>JAFYOP010000032.1 GCA_017547885.1 Clostridia bacterium
ACCGAAGGTTACTGTGATGCCCCCACGATTAAAAGAGTCAGGCTCGTGAACGATAACCTGACTCTCTTTCGGTTGCTTGGATTCTCCCCAGAGTTCGTATTGCAGGGTTTCTGCATCTACCAAGGCTCCGGGCCACGCTGTTTTGATTAGCTCTTGCATATTTATAGTTAGCGGTTTATCGCTTTCTATACTGTAGCATATTGAGCGTACAAGTCCAGCAGTTTTTTTATTTTTCTTCGGCAGTAATTGACTGATTTTCTGCGTTTAAGGCTTTCAATTTCGCTGTCTCTTCCTGTATTCTGCGCGTGTGAGCCTCAAGCTCAGCGCACTGTTGCTGTGTGAAGATATGGAAGTCGATGGCTCCGTATATCACCAAGCCGCAGCCGATGAACAGCAGGATGTAGTCAAGCAAGTTGCTCTTGCGAGTATAGGCTTGAGTACGAGTAACGATGTCTTGGTCTTTATCGGTGTTTTTGGTCATATTGTGTTGTGTTTAGTGTTGAGGAAATGGGAAAAGTGAGGGGCTGGAGGGAGCCGTGGAGCGCATAAAGCTTCCACCGAAAGGAGTGCAGCCGTTGAGCAACGACCCTATGCTCATTTGCGCTCTTGGTAAGCCATCCGAGACGCTCTTTACTGAGGCGAGGTTTAGCATTTGATTTTACGAGAGTTAGATGAACTTTTCTCAGCTTGCCCTGAGGGGCGCTGACGCGCCCTACAAGGCGTTGCAAAGTGGGAAAGCATAAAAAGTGTTTCGCGCGAGAAGTTCGCTCGCACAAGCCGGGGCAAGTCTAGTGATTGACAGTCAATAGATTCCTTAGATGACGATGCCGACCACAATCGAGATTTTTCGAGGACGACAGCCCCGTGATTTGGCTTTTGCGGCGGCTGAGCGCCCGCTGAACTGGCTTTTTCGTGTTCCCCATAGGCAGGTTTCGCATGAGTTAGGCTGTCGCTGTGGCTTCGTCAAGCTCCTTCAGGCGGAACATGATTTCTTCATGGTATTCGAGCAAAGGCTTCAGCAACTCAAGCGCAGCTTCGCATTGTTCGCGGGTGTATTCGCATGGCTCCTGTTTTTCTGCCCAGCGTCCGAAGTTGAATGCGTCCCACTTAGGCGGGGCATCAGGGCTCACTCGTTCCGGCAGGTCAAGCAGAGCAAGGCGGTCAGGCTCTTCACCTACAGGCGGACGGCTCAGGTCTACCTCCGGCTCTTCTTTGAACTTGGTCTTGAGTAGTTGTTTGCGCAGGGCTGTACATGTCAGCTTCTCATCAGCGGCTCTCTTCAGGACTTCCTCGCGCTGGTCAGGGTCAGCATCGGTACGCGCAATCTCTTGGTGGTGCGTGAATGACAGGCCAGCGTGGCGCTTGTCTACCGGGAACTTCTTACAGGTCTGCACGAAGTCGCGAAGTGTGCTGCGGGATAATCCGGTTGCTTGCATGGCTTCCTCGTACTTGCCTGTGGTGTACTGGTTGCCCCAGCGGCGGTCACCAAGGAGCAGAATATCACCCAGTAGCCAGTTGCTCGATTTATTGATGGACAGCACAGTTCGGAACACAGTATTGAATTCCTCGGCTGATATGTCTTCTTTTGTGATAACCAAGCCATTACCACACATCTGAATACCCGGCACGCCGGACTCAATAAGGCCTGCCTGCAATTTGGTTGTACGGTTAACCGTACAAGCACTTTCTGCAAGGCTGATTATCTGACTGGTTTCTGCGTTGTTTGATACGTTTTCCATATATTCTGAATAGTTGTCAAAATCAGCGACGGCGGTTGCCGTTGCGGTAGGCTTCACGAGAGGATTGCTTGCGCTGGTTGCCCATAGGCGGTAAGCCGAGCTGCTTCTCAACTTGCCGGACGTGGTAGTGGAAGGCTTGCTTACTCATGCCCAGCTTCTTGGCCAGCTCCTCGATAGTGGCAGAGCCTTTACCGAGTAGGTAGCTCAGGCAGTAGCTGCGTAAGCGTGGGTTGCCGTCCTGACAGATAAAGGCTTTCAGCTCCTCCATATTTTCCATGCCGAGGGTAGCAAGGATTTCAGCGTGTTGCGCTGATACTTGGCTTCTGGCTTTCAGCGGAGCTGCCACCAGCTTGTCATCTGCATGTTCTGGTTCTTCCTGCGGTTGCATTTTCAGGGGGATGGTGTCAATGCTCCGGCTGCTGACATCGGTTTCGGGTAAGGCTTTGAGTAGGCCTAATGCTTCGGCTCGTTCTCGGTCTGCCGGGGACAGGGACTCGCGCCAGGCTTTTGCCTCGGCACTTTCGTAGGCAGCTTCGTAGCTGATCCTGCGCTGTCTTTCGAGAATGGCGTATGAATCGTTCTTGGACATAGTGAGTCGGGTGTCAAAGTTAATGGTTAAAAGGCTTGTTGCAAAGAGGGGCTTCAAGGCTTGAGGCAAAGCTTTGGGGGCTCGGGGCAAAGAGCCTGTGAATGACGTTTATGACGAAATGACGTATGACATTAGGGTTTTTACTCCCCCCCTATATATATAATAAAAAAATTCTTATATACACATATACCCCTATATACAAATATTCCATCTTCCCTATATATAACATCCCACATATTAAACGTCATAAACGTCATAGAGATAGAGAAACGATTAAGGAATAACGGATTAGCTGAATGACGTTTGACTATGACATTAGATTTCTCCAATGTCATAGCTTCACCAAATGTCATGGGCTTGGGCTTGGGCATAGGCTTAGTTCTAGCCTCAGTCAGGCACGAAGCTTTGAGCTGATTCGCCTTAGAATGGGAAGAACTCATCGACTTCTCCTTCTATTGTAGGATTTTCCAGATAGTCCATGAAAGCCTTGCGCTTGATGCACCAGACTCGTTCCTTCGTCTTGCGGCAGTATTGCAAGGGGAAGTCACCGGAACTCGCCAGCGCACTCATACGCTTGCCGATACTTCTTGCACTCACTTCACCCTGTATCATGTTGCTGATACCATCTTGCTGCAACATCTGTTGCATGAACCACGTAGCCGAGCCAGTAAGCTCCTGCAAGCCTTTATCTGCTTCAAAGCTGTCCTTGACAAACAAGGTGAATATCTCACGGAACGAAGCTGTAGGGCTGGAGTCTGCTGCCTCTGCAAGTAGCTCAGGATGCAGGTAATTCCTAACGCCCCATCTGGCATCACCGATGCAATGTTCCGGTATCTCCCAGTTGAGCAGGAAGGAGCAAAGCGCTCCCATCTCAGCCTTAGCTTTCTTTGCGCCGTCAGCATCGTTCATAGGTTCATTCGTTGTCTTGAACAGGCTGAGCTTATCGCGGTTGGACAGCTCAATATCGGGAAGAAGCTGAAGCGAATCGGGGTCGGTGTTAAGCGTGACAATAATGCGCCCGCTCCAGTAAATCCCGGTAGCGGTTTTGAACTTGCCCTCGCAGGAATGGAAATGGTTTGCAGCCATCTTCTTCAGCGATTTCACAAAGATGGCTCGTTCCTTGTAGTCCCCCTTTGATACTGTATCGTTAAGCGTCCATACGCCGCAGTCCATCAAGTTGTCATTGAAACGAGTCAGCCCGAGAACATAATTGCTTGCATCAACAAACCCGCCCAGACTGGCCCCATACAAACATTCACTCAGGAAGTTCTTACCGCTGCCCACGCCGCCAGCGACAAAGAGCGTGTGGCCATTCTTCGGCTCGCCTTTATAAGCATTCCTATACGCATAAGCCCAAGCTGCCATGAATCGGTCACGTTGGATGATATCCGGGAACAAGCGCTCCATGAACTTAGCAATCCAAGGAAAGCCATCGCCCCAGGACTGGCCCTTGCTCAAATCCGGCTCATGTACGCGCAGGAAGCTGGTATTGAGTCGAGCTTCGCCCTGAATATTGATGATGCGCTCTTTGCGATAGATGAACGGACAGGTTGCCGAAAGCGTGTTGTGCATGATGATTTTCGCCGTGGCTTGTTTCACCGGGCTAGGCTCGCCGGGGATTTCCGGTTTGGTGCTGAGGTCGTATTTCTCAGCAATGAATGATTCAAAGTTCTGGCGGTTATAGGCCACCCAATACTTCACCTTGTCTCCTTGGTCGCCGATTTTCTCTTTGCAAACGTAGAATGAATTGTTCACTACATAGCACTCGCTCAATGCTTTACCAAAGGAATCCGCTCTGAATGCCTCAATAAAGTCATTTCCGAAGATATCCTGCCACGATTGGAACGGAGACGGACCAGTGAAGCATATCATGCCGTTCTCTTTCACAATAGCGGCTGTAGGGCAATCAGCCGTAGGATCCCAGAAACGCACACCACGTGCCTCCAGCTCAAACGCTCCCGGCCAACGCTTGTCCCAGCCACGCTTCTGCATTTCCTCCCATATACGCGCGAGAGGGATCTGCACACCTGACTGAGAAAAGTTACTCTTTTTCAAAGCCTCGTCCAGCCAGAGTAAGGACATGGCTTCCGGTATCGGTTCGGCGCTGATCTGCTGCCAGTTCCAGCCAGCGTGGTAGTATTGGGCTGTGTTGTAGAAAGCCTTACCATCAAGCTGGCCGTAGGCATTCTTAATCTTCAGCTTCTTTACAATCGTCTCCAGAAGCGCTTGCACCATGTCGGCGTTAGGCATCAGGGGCAGCGGAGCTTCCAAGAACCAGAGGGCATGCGTGCCTCCTGAATACGAGGAACTGATGAAGTTCGGCTTGATGGTGAGCTTTGCGGTCTTCTTCATGCGTTCCTCATCAGTAATCTGCATGTCGTAGTCGGCCACTATTGCAATCATTGAGACAGCCGGATTCTCGCGGCTCACCATCTGTTCCTTGTTCATGCCGCGGATGCCGCTGAACAAGCAGTCCTTCGTGGAGGGCGTGCAGATGTAGGTGCGGTAGGCGGCTTTGTCGCGCAGCTTATCATGGGCAATAATAGGCTCCAGCCAAGGCTGGCCAAAGCGAATGGAAGAACTTATCAGGTTCTCGCGCATAGGCAGCGCCGGGAAGCAAGTTGAGGGGACAGCAGAGGTATCATCTGAGGTATCACAGGTATCAGAGACAGCCTCGTTTGATACCTCTGGGGTATCAGATTCCTGCATATTTGATACCTCATATGATACCTCTCGGGTATCATCCTCACGCTTATTTGATGCCTCTGAGGTATCAACCGAGGTATCATGTGTCCAGTTTCCTCGTATTGCTCGGTTCTTTATCTGGGCGATTGTGAGCCCAAAATGCTCGGCAGTCTGCTTGTAGCTGCGGCAAGTGAGGTAGAAAGAGCGCACCGCAGCCCAGTCCGTAGACTGAGCCGGGGCGTTGTTGCTGTTGGTAAAGTTGGTGTCCATAATCAGGAATGGAATGGGGGTTGGGGGTTATTTGGTGTAAAAGGTTGATGTGGTGGTTTCAGCTGTGAGGGGTAGCCCCTCCAGCCATGTTGGGGTGGTGGTCATGATGCGCTGCACATCCTTTAGCGCGGTGTCAACTTTTTCGGTCGGCACCTCAACCACAACTTCGTCATGGATGTGCATCACGACACGATAACCGGCTGCATCCAGATTCAGCAGAATCTCGCCCAGTACGTCACGAGCGGTGGCCGAGGTCAGGTTCTCTGCCAGCTTGCCGCCGAAGAACGTGTAGCGTTTCCCCTGAACTTCTGCGCTCATGCCTTTGGGGGTCATAGCCAGATTGCGGTAATAGATAGAGCGGCCGGAGGGCAGCGGCAGAGTGAAGCAAGGTTTACCCTTGTTGATGTTAAAGGCTAGTTCCAGCTTTGCCCAGAGCTTCGTTATCAAGCGGTTGCTTGCGCGAAACTCATTCACGATGCGCTTGGCCTGCAGCAGCGAGATATCCAGCCCGGCCAGAATCTTGGCGATACGCACGAACACGTTAGCCCCGGCACCATAGCCCAGCCCAAGCACACGAGCCTTGGCGAGGCGGTACAAGTCAGGGTTAGCATGTTTCAAGGGCTCAGAATCTGTATAGCCCATGGTGGCGCGGGCATGTGCTTCATAGACCGAGATACCTTTCTCCAGCTCCTCCATCATGTTGTTATCGCCCGCCAGCCAAGACAAAACTCGTTGCTCAATCTGGCCAAGGTCGCTTATGATGAAGGTGTGGCCGGGGCGCGGTACAATCATCTTCCTCAAATCCACTCCGAACATGGGTACGCGCGGGAGATTCTGGATGTTGAACCCGGCATCGCCACTCCATCGCCCTGTGTGAGCACCGAAGTATTTGAGCCCATAGGAAAATGTGCCGTCCGGGCGAATGCGGTTCTCCATCGTAATCAGTTTCTTGTACAGCGTGTTGGCCTTGCGATAATCTCTCATAGCGCCGACCCAAGGATATTTATCGCCGTATTCTTCTTCCCAGGCTGTACAATCGTCTGAGAACTGGGCAAGTGAAACAGGTGCAGGAATCCCATACTTGTTGCATTCTTTCTTCAGGAGCTTGGGAGAGAGAACCGGGTCTCCGTCCTCAACCCAAGGAATCTTGCCCATAGCTTCATCTATCACGCGCAGAAGTTTCTGCTTTCCCTCAGCCAGTAGCTTCTGATCCACGTACACGCCATAGTCGCACATGTCGCGGGTCATTTCCGAGAGCTTGCGTTCCTTGTCGCTCCAGAGGGAAGAGAGCTTGGCATAGAGGTGGTAGCAATACCATGCGTCCTTCAGACAATACCTGCCAAGCTCCTCAGCTATACCAAGGCTCACAGCGTCCTGCCACGTCCTGTCCTTCATGTCGGTGCGGATGTCTTTGCTGATACTTATGCCAAAGACTCCCTCCACAGCGGCTTTCAGCGAGCGGCCGTAGCCAAGGGCACTTACCATGTCGGCGGTGCATACCCAGTTCACGCGAAGCTCTGCCGGTACGATGCCCAGCTCTTGCAGCCTCTCAAAACAAGCTCGGTCGAAGCGGGCGTTGTGAGCGCAGAGCGTGTGGCCATCCAGTATCTTCCAGTCCATTGCTTCCGGCTTGCCCACGTAAGCAAAATTGCCATCCTCCTTCGCGGAAAAGACGCCGACAAGATAGATGGAAGAATTGTAGTCACGCAGATAGTGGTACAGGCCGTGCGAGTCTATGTTAAGCTCGTTGCCGTAGTATGTTTCAAAGTCAATGGCAAAGACCTTCTTCTTGTGAGACTGTTCCTCCGTCTCTGGCTCATCAGACCTTGCATTAAGATTTGCATCGAACATAGCATTAAGCACTATCGGTTTAGGCTCAGGATTAGGCTTTGCATCAGGACTTGCGTTAGTCTCAGGCTTCATAATCGTACACCTCCTTTGCTGTTACAGGTTGAAAGCCGGGGTAGCGGAGTCCGGGATGCAGGATGCAAGGCTGTATCTCACCATTCACCTTTGCCCAGACCAAGTGGAACGAGCAAATGGCATCCCCCAAATCGGAATGAGGGATGCTGAACTCGTCCCGGTTGCCAGCGATAGAGAGCTGGTGCTTCGGAAAGAATATGCTGCTCTTGCTCATACTCAAGCTCATCTCAGGCGTTCTCCTTTCTAGCTTCAGACTTTGCTGCGGCCTCCGTCTTAGCTTTTGCTTCTTGCCTTGCCTTTTCCTTTGCCTCAGCCTTGGCTTTCCTGCTGGCGTCCCTTGCTGCCTTGATGGCTTCACGGCAGAGCGTGGACAAGTTTTGCTCGCGCTTCGTCAATTCATCGAGGGCTTTGCTCAGGCGCTCATATTTCTTTGTGTTGCCTCGCAGCCCGGCCTCTGCACGCGCACAGGTCAGGCGCATGGAGAGCAAGCTGAGCGAGCGGGCTTCCGATGCGTAAGCGTGTACCAAATCGTCTTCGGCATTTCGAGGCTCGCAATACAGCTCGGCGATAAGATGCCAGCCTTTCACTCGTTCTGCCTTGGTCATCACCTCGGCTCCTACTTCTCCCGCCATGCGGGTTAAATCGTATATTTCCATTGTTGCAGATGGGCCATTTGTTCATTGGCCTCCGCTAACCTCTTGGGCGCGACTTTGCAAAACTCCCCGCTTTTTCTGCAAAAATCTTTAATTTTTCTTTCTTGTTCAGTCTGGCAAGTAGCGCAGGGAACGCCCGGGGGCTCTTTGCAGATGAAAAGTGCATGCGCATGCTACACGCAAGTTGATTACCCTACATCCTCAGCTTAAGCTCGTTGATTCTGCTTATCCGATAACTTCATTGCTAATGATGTATAAGGACATCCTCTGGAACCCTGTTCGGGCGATAGAGGAAAACAAGGGGTGCTTATGTAGGGCCTTTTTTCTATTTTGCCGCAATTTAACAGCCATTTTGACAATGGGGGAGCGAGATAGAGGAGAGGTGGGCAGAAGCAGATAGCTACGCGCATTTTCAGCGGACTTTTTTACCTCGCGAATGCGAGTAACAGGAGAAAGGGGCTGAAGCTGCTGGCCACACTCAAGCCTGCACTACACCCACGCGCACGACCAGAACCAAAAACATTCCAAAATCATTCCACGACAATGACTAAACAAGAAATATCCGTATTCGAGGCCTACGAGGAAAGCATCGTAACTGTAGCCGTTAAGCTCAGAAAGGCCTATGCCGAATCGCTGCGATTAAGTGCAGCTGATGCCCCTGACTTCTACCAGACTGTGCTGAGGGAAGCACCTACGGCCTTGCTGGAGCATTACAAGCACTCATGGGAAGATGAGGATGCCATACGAGCATTCCTGTACAGATACTTCTTTAACCGGATACGAGATGCGCGGAAGCAAGCCTGGCGCGAGCAGCGCTATGAAACGACCCGCAAAGTTGATGAGGGGCTGGTAGAAGAGGTTGGCTTCAGCTACACCTTTGACGCATGCGAGGATTCGGGGACGATGGCCAAGCTCGTGCTCGATGAACTCATGTCCCAGCTGACTCCGGAGGAAGCAGAACTTTGTAAAGCATTCATGGAAAAGAACTCGTGGGCAGCTGCGGGCGAACATTTAGGCTGGTCAAATGGCAAATTGTACCGAGTACAGAGCAAGCTGAAAAACTTTTTTCAGCAAAATTGCAAAAAAAGCGGGGAGTTTTTCGAAGTCGCGCCCAAGAGGTGAGTGAAAGGCAACGATTATGCTAACACTCCTAGATTATCAAACAGACCACGCCGAGAGCATCAAACGCGCTCTCCTCAGCCCGAACCGAGTAGCCCTTGACGCCAGCGACCCCGGCACAGGCAAGACCTATATCGGCTGCGAAGTAGCTGCCCGCCTCGGCATTCCCACCATCATCCTCACGCCCAAGGCAACTGTGCCGAGTTGGGAAAAGGTATGCAAGCTTGCCGGAATCGAGCCGCTCCTTGTCACCAACTACGAGAACATCCGCAGGGGCAAGCTGGATATCTGCCGTAAGACTGATACCGGCTATGAGTGGCACGTCCCGCACGAGACACTTATCATCTTTGACGAGTGCCAGAAGTGTAAGGGTCGTG
>JAFYOP010000033.1 GCA_017547885.1 Clostridia bacterium
AGGAAGATGGCTTTCTTCTTGTTGGCGGGGGTGTCATTGGGACAGAAAAGCGTAGCGGTAAAACCATCGGCATCATCGATGAGGTCACGGTGGCGGGATATGATGGTTTCCAGATGGCTGCGCACATGGGCGCGCGGGTAGTTGAAGCCGCGGGCTTTGCGTTCGTTGAGCTTTTTGGCGGCGTAGGCGGCCAGCATGGAATCGATGCCTTCATTTGCGGCTTTGTTGTGGCGTTCTTCTACCAGCTTTTTCCAGTCTTCCTGCTTCTTTCCATTTTCCTCCAGCGAATCTGTCAGCTGGAGAAGGTAGTTTCGCATTTCGGCATCGACAAAAGCGGATTGCAGCCACTTGGTTGCTTCTTTGAGGTTCGGCTCTGTGCCCCAGGGGTATTCGCCCGTGGCGTCATCATCCATGGCGAAGTAATCATACCCGCGACGCAACACGCAGGAGCGGATGCAGATGGAAAGTGCTTCGCGTGAAGCGAGCTTGCTGGTGATGGCGCGGTGGCGGAGCTTGAAAGGGTCGCTGCGGGACATGATGTCATCATCCACCCAGGGGAGTCCGTGTTGTGCGAAAAGCGCCTTGAGGCGGCGCATGCGGGTGCGACGGTTCTTGCGCGCATGGCGGCTGGCGCGGAATGCCCGCCGGGTGGCAAGTGCCTGCGCTTCCGGCAGGTCGACCAGCAGGGTTTTGCAGTATAAGAGCTCGGTGCCTTTGCGTACGGCGATGCCGATGCCTTCGATGCCGATATCAATGCCAAGCACGACGGTGCCAGGGGCGTAGAATTTGTGCTGGTTCCAGTAATTCAGTGCGGCTGTTCGGTATGCCTGGAGTGCAGGTTCAGGTGTGGTAGTCATATAATGGGTAGGTGTTCTCCACAGGGAGTATTCAGACGTGGTAGCTATTCTGTAATGCGAACACCTATGATTCTACTCTTTTGCCTGTTGGAGTCAATCATATTTGACCTTGAAACAGGAAAAAGAATCTAACAAGATTTTTATGCTTGCGAATACGGTTTTTCTCTGCTAAATTAAAGTCACTTCAGAACCAGCACTCGTGTGAACACATAGCGTAGGAGAGCGCGTTTGCACGGTTATAGTGTGACTCCATACATACCCTCGCTGAATAAGCGGGGGTTAATTTTTGTGAGGGGGTGGGGGGAAATGGGCTGAAGAAGCGGCAGAGGAGGTGGAATGCTCCGCAAAGTGATAGTGGCGACAATAGTACCGCAATATAAGGAGATATGCGCGCGCACGCGTGCGCGCGCGATGGCTTAAGCGTGAGCCGGGTAGAAAAATCTCTGTCATTTTTTAGAAAAAATGGGATAAAAAATGGTGAGGAGAGGGGGAGGGAGGTGGTGAAAGTGCCTGGTTTGGCAGGGTGAAAAATTTGAAAAATCTGTTGAAATTCACAGAAAAGGCTTGATTTATGGGAAATTTGGAGTAAACTAGCGCGACCGCGGACTGTACAGGGATGTACTGTCTATCGGTCTTTATCGGGTAATCCGGTGAGGTGGAAAGCTGCGTTCCTCAAGGGATGAGGAGGTGGCGACCCAAGCCGTAAAACCTTGAAAAACAAAATCATAAATAAGTAACATGCCGACTATTAATCAGCTCGTCCGCAAGGG
>JAFYOP010000034.1 GCA_017547885.1 Clostridia bacterium
CAAGCATTTCTGCTCGCTCATTTACTTTTTAATTATCTGGCCTTGATGATCTCTCATCTCAACCTCCGCAGTACTCTTTCAGGCTGTACTGCTTCGGCTGCTTCTTCTCTTTCTTCAAAAGAATCGCGTTTCGTTTTCTTTTACTTTGCACTATATAGTTTTCAAGGTGCGCGTCCGTTTTGTTCGGAACGAGATATATCTTATCAAAAATAGTCGTTTGACACAATTCTTGTTTCAGCTGTTTTTATCTGATATCATTTTATATTAATGTTTATTCCTATTTATTTTTACATTTCTATCTGGTTTTAATTTTATCTCTTGTTTTCTCTGTTTTTCTCGTTTTTTCATTTTGTATATTTTATATGTGCCATTCTTTTTTAAGTTTTACCGGTTGGCTCTTTAACTGCCTTAAGGTCAGCAATAACCGCTGCTTTGCACAGGCCATATACCTACCATATAATGCTCTGGCCATATTGCCATTATTCTTTAATACAAAACAAAAGAGACGCTTTCGCGTCTCTGCTGCTTCATTATATAGATATGTAGGTTCTTCCTATCCCTCGCTCTGGATACCGGAGATAAGGCCTCCCTTGAACTTTACGGACACAGGTTCCACCTGCTTAAGGAAGAAGAACAGATGGGTCTCATCGGAATCCTTATTGTCGCCTGAGGTATACAGGGTAAGGAACTGGTCAGAAGTGCTGACCTCCACGCCAAAGTCTATCTGGCTGCGTTCAAGCTGATCATCTATCCATTCCTGAACATCCTGCTCGGTCTTTGGGATATGCCTGTCATGGAGAATGAACCAGGTATTGTAATATTCCAGTTCTTCCTTCATATTAGGGCCGCCTTCATACATAGACCACACTTCCCAGCGGGCATCTATGCCGCAGATGGAAATATCCCAGGTGCGTCCCTCGGGGGTGGTAAGGTCCGGCAGCACGGCGGGATCAAGCTTCATGCCGCACTTTCTGTAGGCACAGTTGGTCTGTCCCAGATTGACTTCCTGAATATGATGGAGCTGATGGAACAGGGTTCCGCTTACGCGGGCGTTCTGCGCCGCAACCACAAGGTTCTGGGAAACGCCGTATTCCTCGTAGCTGGCCATATTAAGATGAGAGTATACAGAGCCTATGGAGTTTTTCTCCATATTAATATCACGATCGGCATAATACCACTTTTCGCCGTACAGTATGGGGTAGTCGATATTGGTGCCGGGAATGTATATCCATCCCACCACATCGCTGTTCTGATTGCGGGCCTGGTTCATCTTATCGGCACGGGGAAACACATAGCCCGTCTCCTCGGGAGCCACGGCCTCGGGATTAGGTGTGCTTTCTATCTCCACCAGAGGAGTGTTCTCGATAACGGTCACCATCATTTCATCGGGATTCTGCTCCGCGCCGGCGGGGGTGCAGCCCAATGAGAACAGCATGGCAGCTGCTATAAGACCCGTAAATAATCGCTTCATATTCTTGTCCTCCCTGTCATGGGAATGATACGGCAAGCGGGAAACCGCCCATACAAGGCGTATATTTGTACAAACAGGGGGTGTGCGAAAAACACAACCCCCTTTCAGTCGTTTTGTTCAGGACTTATGCCTGAGGAGCAGCCTCAGCAGCGCCGCCGCCAAACTTGGTGGAGACGGGATTTACCTGCCTGAGGAAGAAATACAGGCGGGACTGTGCATCTTTGGAATCGTGGTTGTCGCCGCAGGTGTAGATGGTCATAAACTGATCGGTAACGGAGGGAGTGGTGCCAAAGGCATACTCGCTGCGGCTGATCTGCTTGTCGATCCACTTCTGGATGAAGGCAGCATCTGCCTCTTCGTATTCGTAATCGGCAGGATCATAGTCGGTGGGCCACCAGGTATTGTAGTACAGGGTGGATTCGGGCTCGTCTTCCTTTACCTCGTACATTGCCCATACTTCCCATTCGGCATCGATGCCGTCAAAAGATATCTCCCAGATGCGTCCTTCGGGGGTGCTGAAATTGGGCAGGGTTGCCGCGTCCAGGGTTACGGGGCAGGTCCTGTCGTTTTCATCAAAGCCGCAGTTGGTCTTGCCGGTGTTTACGGACTGGATGTGATGCAGCTCGTGGAAGAAGCCGTTGGCATAGTTGCCCTTGGCATATGCTACACGGTTGTTATGAGCGGTAACGATAAGGTTCTGGCCAACGCCCATGGAATCGGCGGAAGCGATATTGAAGTGAACGTATACGGAACCCAGTTCAGACTCCTTGCCCTCATCGTTGAGCTTATAGTAGCCAAGGCCGCCCTTGGTATCAAACATGATGGGGAAATCTATAACGGTGCCGGGGATGGCGATCCAGCCGATGGTCTCGTCATTCTTGGCCTTCTTCTCAGCGATCTTCTCGGTATAGGAAGGAACGAACACCTCGGGAGTGGGGGTCACTTCGGGTACGTTGGGGGTGACCACGGGGGCGGGGGTGTTTACGGTTTCGATGGTAATTACCTCTTCGGCAGGCTTGGAGCAGCCAACTGCCAGCAGGGTAAGGGCAGCCATTGCAATAGCAAGGATCTTCTTCATTAAGGTTTTATCCTCCTGTAAGGCATAATAGCCTATGGTTTTTATCTTACTACACTGTATGATACCACATCGTCCCATCCCGCGAAAAGTATGAACCGCTCATTTTCATAATAAATTCATATCTTTGTCGGAAAAGGGTGTGGTTTTGTATTCCGGAGAGCAAAGCCCTCACACGCCGGAAGCCTTTGATCCCCATTTGGCGGCGCACATCGCACCCAGCCAAAATAGGCTTTATTCCGGCTCTGACGACATTACCCGGGAAGCTTTAGATCCGCATTTGGCGGCATGTACGTCAAATGCGGAACCATCCCGCAGGGATGGATTCTCTGCATGATTTGCCGCCCGGTGGCAGCCGCAGCTGCCATAGGCAAATCATGTAAAGCCCCCGAAGGGATTGTAATCGCCGCCTTGCGCAAGCATTGCGGCGCATATCGCTCAAATGCCAAAAGCATTTGAGCGAAAGCCCTTAGGCTATGGGCTTCATTGTGGGGAACAGCAGCACGTCGCGGATGGTGGAGCTGTCGGTAAGCAGCATTACCAGACGGTCGATGCCAAGGCCGATGCCGCCTGTGGGAGGCATGCCGTATTCCAGAGCAAGGCAGAAGTCCTCGTCTATCATCATGGCCTCGTCGTCGCCCTTTGCCTTTTCCATGGCCTGCTGAACAAACCTGCCGCGCTGGTCAATGGGGTCATTGAGCTCGGAGAACGCGTTGGCATACTCATGGCCGGCGATAAACAGCTCAAACCTTTCGGTTATCTCAGGCTGGCCGGGCTTACGCTTTGCCAGGGGAGAGATCTCAACAGGATAGTCAATAATGAAGGTGGGCTGAATGAGCTTATCCTCAACGTACTCGTCAAAGGCCTCTGCAAGCACCTTGCCCTTGGTGGCGGTCTTGTCCTCTATTTCGATATGGAGCCGCTTTGCCTCGGCGCGGGCCTCTTCATCGGTAAGGGACATAAAGTCAACGCCGGTCTGCTCCTTGACAGCCTCATTCATGCTGAGGCGGCGGAAGGGAGCGGCAAGGCATATCTCATTGCCCTGATAGTTGATGGTGGTGGTGCCGTGCACCTTCATGCAGCAGTGGGAGATGAGGTCTTCGCTCAGCGCCATCATGCCGTTGTAATCGGTATAGGCCTGATACAGCTCAATGGTGGTGAACTCAGGGTTGTGAGTAGCATCCATACCCTCATTGCGGAAGATACGGCCGATCTCATATACCTTCTCAAGGCCGCCCACGATGCACATCTTAAGGTGCAGCTCGGTTGCGATACGCATGTACATATCGATATCCAGGCTGTTGTGGTGAGTTATGAAGGGACGGGCGGAAGCGCCGGATGCGGTGGTATTGAGAACAGGGGTCTCAACCTCGATAAAGCCCTGTGCGTTGAGGCGATTGCGGATCTCCGCGATTATCTCGCTGCGCTTTACAAAGGTATCGCGAACCTCGGGGTTGACAATAAGGTCAACGAAGCGCTGACGATAGCGCAGCTCGGGGTCCTTGAGGCCGTGGAACTTCTCAGGCAGGGGACGAAGGGACTTGCTGAGCAGCTCGATTTTTTCCGCGTGGATGCTGATCTCGCCGGTGCGGGTCTTGAATACCTTGCCCACTACGCCAATGATATCGCCGATGTCATAGGTCTTGAACAGGGCATAGGGCTCCTCCCCTATGTCGTCCCGCTTTACGTATATCTGTATGCCGCCCTTATAGTCCAGTATGTGGGCGAAGCTGGCCTTGCCCATGATGCGCTTGGACATCATACGGCCCGCAAGGCTTACCACCTTGTCTTCCAGCTCGTCATAGTTGTTCAGAATGTCTACGCTGTAATACTGCTGGTCATAGCGCACCTTTTCAAAGGGGTCCATGCCTGCATCCTGAAGGGACTTGAGCTTATCGCGGCGTATCTGCAAAAGCTCGGAAAGTTCAGCCTCGGTTATTTCCTTTTCCACTACGGGGATGTTCTCTTCTGCCATAATTCCCTCTTTATATAATAATATAATGTAGTTTTTATTTGCTTATCTCAAGTATCTCAAATTCGCTTGCGCCGCCGGGGGTGTTGATGGTAACCACCTCGCCCAGCTTGTGGCCCAGCAGGCCTGCGCCCACGGGGGACTCGTTGGAGATACGGTTTTCGCGGGGGTTAGCCTCGGCGCTGCCCACTATCTGGAAGGACATTTCCCTGTTAAGGGCCTTGTTCAGCACCTTAATGGTATTGCCAACGTTTACAACTTCGGTGTTGATGGTATCTTCATCGATGATGACAACATTGCGCAGCATGGCCTCTATCTCAACGATCTCATACTCCATACGGGCCTGCTCCAGCTTGGCGGCATCATACTCGGCGTTTTCGCTGAGATCGCCGAAGGAGCGGGCTATCTGTATCTGCTCCGCTATCTCGGTACGGCCTGTAGTTTTGAGGTATTCCAGCCTCTGTTCGTATTTTTCAACGCCCTCTTTGGTAAGACGTACTTCTGCCATTGTTTATTATCCTCCTTAGTCCCTTACATAGGTACAATAATTATAAGTAGCCCCCACCTCTTTGTCAAGAAAACAGCAGTCTCTTTGCTCATTTTTCACAAATGCAGCTGCAAATTTTTTATCTCCCCCTTATCCCATGTTAAAACCTCCTTCCCGTATGGTATAATATTAAAAAAGAAACGGAGGAATACCATGGGCCGTATCAATATACTCAACAACGTAATAAACACCGCCACCAACCAGGTGGAGGGCTTCTGCATAGTAAAAAGCGCCGCCGTGCGCAGCAACGTAAAGGGCAGCGACTACCTGGACCTTGTGCTGGGAGACGCAGGCGGCGAGATATCCGCCAAGCTGTGGGATTACAGCATTGAGCAGCATGGCGTATACCAGCCCGACAACATCATCAAGGTGCGCGCCACGGTGAACATCTGGAAGGACACAGAGCAGCTTAAAATTGACCGCATACGCCCCGCAAAGGACGGAGAGGCGGATATGTCCCTGCTGGTGCCCTGCGCCCCCCTTGACCCGGAATTCATGTATTCCGAGATAATCAAGCGCACCGAGGCCTTTTCCGACAATGACCTTCGCATGCTCACCCAGTACATACTCCGGGAGCACCGTGAGCAGCTGCTCCGTTATCCCGCGGCGCTGAAGCTTCACCACGCCATGCGGGGCGGTCTCCTTTACCACACCTATACCATGCTCCGGGTTGCGGACGGCATATGCGATATTTACTGCCAGCTTTATCCTGCCCTCAGCCGCGAGCTTGTATCCACCGGCATAATCCTTCACGACGTGGCCAAGGTGCCTGAGCTCACCGTGGGAGAGCTGGGCCTCGCCGCAGGATACAGCACCCCCGGCCAGCTCATCGGCCACATCAACATGGGGGTTGCCATTGTGGAGCGCGCCGCCGCAGAGCTGATGATAGACCCCGGCACAAAGGAGCTTGTTCAGCACATGCTGCTTTCCCACCACGGCGTGCCGGAATACGGCTCCCCCAAGGGCCCCATGTTCCCCGAGGCGGAGATAGTCTCCCAGGTGGACGTGCTGGATTCCCGCATGTTTGAAATGTACGATGCCCTTGCGGCGGTAAACGACGGCGAGTTCACCGAGCGCCAGTGGGCGCTGGATAACAGGCAGCTGTATAAGCACGGGCATAGGTGATATCTTCTTTTCTTATTTCTTTTCGTATCGAAAAGAAATAAGAAAAGAAAAAGTTTAAACAGAATCAAGTTTAAGTATAGTCAGTAGTGCTATCCAAAAAGCCGCTCCCGTTGTATTGTGTCAAGAAAAACGGACAATAAAAAAGCTACAAGAGCTGACTTCTGAATTCAAAGGGAGTCAGCTTATTTAATGCCCATTGAGGGCGTTGAGAGCTGTAGTAGGAGATGAAGCTCCGGATCAGACTTTGTGTCTGAGCACAGGTGCGGTTTTTGTGCAGTTTGAGTTCTTCGTTTTTGAGAATAGAGAAGAATGATTCCATCGGAGCATTGTCATAAGGTGTAGCCGGCCGGGACA
>JAFYOP010000035.1 GCA_017547885.1 Clostridia bacterium
GGCCAGGGCGAAAGTGGTGTTGCCAGCCTGACCGCTGAAGGGGTGATTGTTTCCGTTGTACCGCTCACTGCCCTGTGTGGCCATTCTGGCGTGGCCCAAAACATGGTTTGTATCCTCATTGACCTTGAACCACAGCAGATGGGCAGGGAGAGGCCGCTTGTAGACCTTGAGAGAGCCACCGGAGTTGTAGGCGATGCCGGTTGCATCGGTTCCGCGCTCCTCGCAGGCCACAGACAGGACGGACAAAATCTTGGTCTTTTCCTTACGGGAAAGCTTGTGTCCGTAGTCCAGAATTCCAAACAGACAGCACATACTCACACCTCCTGATCGGCCTGGACAGGCTCGTTCACATACAGCCGCCGCTCTTTCAGATACTGGACCAGCTCCGGATACTGCTCGCATCCGCCAACAAAGGTGGACCAGCTCAGCCGCTTCAGCTCCTCGTCATTCAGACAGGTCGCCACAGCGCAGATCCGGTCGATGAGCTGGAGCGCAGCGATGAAGGAATTGTACCGCAAAGTGCCACGGAACAGACGGAACTCGATGGTATTGGTGTTCGTCAGGTTCACAGCAGTGTAACGGAAGCCACGGAAACCCTTTTTGGCGTGATCCAGAATTTCCGAGGGACTGTCCCTATATCCATAACGGTTGGACCATTGCTCCATTTGTCGGTGTGTACGCCTGGAAAATTTTAGTAATTCTTCAAAGTGCTTCTCGAAAAAGTACAGGATTCGTGCGATGACCTCCTCCTGCTCCGCGATGTTATCGCCGAAGGCAGTACGGTTCACATGCACATGCAGGCCGCAGGTCTTGGCCTGATGGCTCCGGTAGTCCAGCTGTCTGGCCTTCTCCAGAACGGCCTGCCAAGGCATGGATTTCATGTGATAGTCGAGAGTCATCGGATGGCTAACGACCTCGAAGCCGTCATTCAGGGAGCCATCGTGCTTGCAGTAGATCCGCTCAGATTCTGCGTTGGCGATCTCCAGCAGCTTCCGAGCCTGATTGTCGCTCTCGCCGCCCTCGTCCAGCTCGATCTCCACACCCATGTACAGTGTGTCCGAGCCGTAGAAGATGGGGTCGGGTTTGTACGAATAGTCGTTGATGGAGTACCGGGAGCGGTGGCGGCGGTGGCAATCGTAGCAGAGGACCCGGTCATCATCTTCATAGTAAGCATCCTCCTCGCAGATGATCCGGTGGCACTCGTCACAGGTGTTGTAGTAACGGTCGTAGCAGCTCTGACAGAGATGACCGGCATCCTCGTTGCCCTGATCATCATCTGCCCACATGCGCTCGCCGCACCGGCCGCACACAGCCGTGGTGTCCTCCATGCATTCGGGACACACCAGAGTGTCGTCAAAGCTGCTCAGCTCGTCCATCGGGTGCAGCGAATGACAGACACCGCACTCCTCCAATTGAGTTTCAATCTCGCTCATATGTATACCTCCATGTAATAAAATCAGCCCGGAGCACATTGGCTTCGGGCTTTCTATATCTACAATATACAATTGAAATTTTCTGAGATTTCAATGCTGTGGCTAATTCTTGAAATGCTACTTCAAAAAATATGTTTTTGGCCACGATTTTCGAATGTGCTCAATAGAGATTAGCCAATTTGCGGAGATATGCCGGAAATGAAGAGCTATTGGAGGGACAGGTGGGAGTGGTTCTGGAAAAAAACGACACTAGCTGTGCGCGGCCAGGCGGCTTCGTACTGGGACGGCGATATGAGTCTGATGACGAGATGCAGATGGATGGTGGTAAGAGCGGGGCCAGAACAGATCGGCTAAGGGATGTCGAAAAGACGAGCGACCATATATTAGAAGTGCAGTGTGGCTTTTCTGAGAGACCGTGGCGCCGAGTTGGTTGTGTGGGAATGGATACGCCTATCTGCGATCAGAGAGTATTGGGAGAGCGTCCGTTGTGACTGCAAAAAATGCGGATGCCAAATTATGGAAAACATAGGGTGTGAATCTAAATTTGTTGATTTGCACCCCCTGGGACATTCCGGCGTAACGGGTGTATGATATAGGTACCATCAACTATGGAATTTGACATTAGGAGGTAGATATAGATGAGTATGGATTGTGCCTATCAAGTGGAATGTACGATGCAGGCAAGTATGATCCAGCAGGGGACTTCACCCCAAGAAATGCAGCAAAATCTGTCTGCATTGGTATCGCAGATGATGCCTGGCCAGACGCAGCCGCAGATGCCGGCGATGCCTCAGGGGATGCCTATGGCACCTCCGGGGATGCCGTCCCCTTATCCGCCAGGGATGTACCCGCCGTGTGATCCAGCGCAATTGAGGTGGATCGAGCAACTCCAAGCGCAGATCATGCGAGAAGAGGACAAAAATCGGCAGGCGGCTCTCCGAGCCAATGCTTTCTCTGAAGCGAAAAGCTGTTCAGGGAAAACGCTAGTCGATGATACCAGAGGGAATGTTCATTGCATATTGGACCTGGAGATTATTAAGGTCCAGCACATTATGCCGGATATTCTGCAAAAAACCAAAGGGTACTATGAAATAACCTTCTCTAATAAAGCTAAAGTGGAAGTTGGGGAAGATGATTTCTATAAGGCGGGAAGACTTCTGGACCGCATCAGTGCCGGTACTGGGAGAAAGGTTCGGCTCCTTACTACCAAATACCGTACGACAGAACTGCTTCGAGAGACGATTTTGTCGATGTGCGCAGAAGTTGTATATCCGTTTAACTTTGGCTGGATCAATGGAGAGCAGTGGGGATTCCTTCTTGTGGATAAGTCCACACACAGTACCAGAACGATGCAGCTGAGTGGACCTGCTCTTCATAAGAAACTCAAGGCGCCTGAAACCGCTACCGAGGAAGTGGTTGCCGCTGAGCAGATTATCAGGCTGTTTGAAACTATGGGTTCTCCAGAGTTGGCGACTACGGTGTTGCTGTGGTTCCATACGGCGGTATTAACCACACTGCTTAATGCTTTAGGCTATAGACTTCGTATGGGACTGTGCTTTTATAGTGCAGATCCGCAGGTCTTTGCCTATCTGGAAGGAATCTTCTGCTGGTTCTCTGATCCTATGATCGAGCTTTCGGTTTCCAAGATCAGATTGATGGACTTGATGACTGAGCGTAAGGACGAGCCTGCGGTGTACCATGACGGGATTATCACAAAGGGTAATGCAGAAGTTCTTCAGAGGGCAATGACAACTGGTGAGATACCTCTGGAAATTAGCAATGGGTTTGGCTGTCCTCCGATGAACAGTCTTCCCACGGTCTTCAGTAGTTCAGTATCCAAGTTGAGCCACAGTGCAAATTTTGCAACTATTGATGTGAGTATGGACGATATCCGAATTGTGTCCAACAGTGTGCTTAAAGGATTAACCAGGCATATCCCTGATTATCTCATGAGCTTCTGTAACTACGTTAGCCAGAATATCGAGAAGTTGGAGCAGTGCTTGATTGATGCAACGGATGAGGCAGCTGCGAACGCTGATGGCTTGAACCGAGAGGGAATGGAAGTTCTTACGGTGATGCTTGGTATCAAAAAAATCGTGGCATCATTCTATGAGTATCTGGCTTTGCCTGATAACCTGAAGGATCGTGCAGGCCGTTTACTGTACAGCGGTGAGCTTAGCGAGTTAAGGGAAGCATTGGCATGCTGTGCTGGAGTTGGTGGTGATACAGAAGACTTGGCGATGTATTTCGTCGAAATGGTTGATGAGATGATCAAGAAAGTGTGCTTTGATTACCGGCAGATTTCAGCCCCCAATGCACTTGATCCGTGCGAAGAGGGAAAAGAGGGCATTGTCTATGCAGACGAAGAGATGATTTCGTTTACCCAAAAAGCCTTTCGTGCTGTGTGTAAAGCATGTGGCGTTGGTAGGCCGACCATGGTCAATGCACTTAAAGAGGCAAGTCTGGTGCAAGGTAAGCCTGTAAACCAGAAGTGTCCTAAAACGAGAATTACGATAGGGGTCCGACCGGCAACAGAAAGAGTAAGTGTTTATCAATTTGACCGAGAGAGTCTCAATCAATAAAGTGAATAACGAGCCACCTCTGTGAGGTGGCTCGCCAATAAGATAGTATGGAGGAAAACAAAATGAAATTTACTTTAAAGCTTGGAAAAATGAGTCTTGGCACGGAACTGACCTTCGACGGTAATCCCAATTGGCATACGTATGTTACCGGAGTCAGCGGACAAGGAAAATCCTGGGAGGTCCGGGACCTGGCGATTCAGGTGCCGGGTATTGGCGGACGTGTTATTGTGATCGATCATTCTGGAGATTTCGTGGAAGCAAACCCGAAGCAGGGGTGGGATCCGTCCGGGATGGAGATCATCAATGTTCGGGACAAGCAGTACCGCCTGAATCCCTTTCACATGAATGAAGGCGAGACGTTGGACGATATGGTCGACCGGGTGGTTGATTTGGTCGACAGCGGTATCCGTCTGTCTTCTGGTCAATGGGCATATTTGGTGGATGCCATAACGGAAGGATATGAGGACGGCGAGATGAATTCCATGTCTGACCTGGTTGATAAAGTTCGGGATGATGCTCGTATGAATGAAACTGCGGCACGTCTGCTGCCCAAGATCCGTTCTCTGGGCAGGTTGATTCCTAGCGGCGAGAAGGAGATTGACTGGAAGGTAAATGTCCCCGGAATTACGATCGTTGATCTTTCTAAAATCAAGGATCGTGCTGCGAAGCGCATTCTCACCGAGATGCTGCTGAATTCTATTTGCGATTTGCGCATGAACGGTACTCCCGGGAAGGACGAGACTCCTCTCATCGTATTGCTGGACGAATGTCAGCTGCTGAGTTTCCGCGAGGGAAGTCAGGAGGTCCGTATCCTGCGTGAGGGTCGGAAGTTCGGTGTGTTCGGATGGTTCGCCACGCAGTGGATCAATGATAAAAATGCGCTGTCTGCGCTGGGGCAGGCGGGACTGCATCTCTACTTCCGTCCTGCTGAAGAGGATCTTCATAAGACTGCACTCAAGCTCGCCCATGGAGACCGGAAGCGTGTGGCAGAATGTGAGAAGCGGCTGTCTCGACTGCAGGTAGGACAGTTCATGTATGCGAGCGGTCAACGGCTGATCGTTTCATCTCCCGTATAACCAAATACTCTGGACAGGTCGCCACAGGCGGCCTGTCATTTTTGTTTCTGCATGAAACCAATGTAGGTTTGGTAAGAAGAAATGGCAGCATTGCAGTTGATCTGATAAGCATGATAAACACGCTGCACCATTAATGCGGCAAGCAGGTAGAGGTCTTCGTTGCCAACCATTACGGGCAAACTGGGAGTTTTTTTCGTAATATTGGAAGACTGGGCATCATTGGGATTGCAGGCAGTACAGGATGCGTTGGTACTATCGTTGCTGCTTATAATAGTGCCGGTGACTTGGGGATCGGTAACCGTGCATGCGGTCTCGGTATTGCTCAATGCCACTAAGTTAGCTGCATTGATTCCGAAGGCAATCCCATAAAGAACGAGTGCATCCCGTGAGGGATGCACTTTTTCTGCTAAAAGAGCATGACAAGTAAGCGGATTGAGAAATCCGCTTAAAAATGCTGTTCAAATCGAAAAGTTTATGCTACTCTATAAGTGAAGCTGAACGCAGGTTTCTGTGTTGGCTTGCGCACATCTTTTCTGCCGGGTCGGATCGGAGAAATATATCGCA
>JAFYOP010000036.1 GCA_017547885.1 Clostridia bacterium
ATACCCGGCCTCGCGCAGCACGCTGGCAAGCGTGTGGGAGTTTTCCAGGGCGGCATCAAAACTGTTGTTGCGGATTACCTCGGCATGCCCCTGATGCACCCCGCTGAACAGGGAGGCGCGCGCCGGAGCGCAGACGGGAGCTGCGGTATAGTGGCGGCGCAGCTGCACACCCTGCTGCGCCATCTGCGCCAGGCTGGGGGTACTGATGGCGGGCGGGCGCACCGTGCCGTCTGCACAGGTGGCCGGGACATTGATATTCAAATCTCCCCAGCCCATATCATCCACCAGAACCAGGAGAATATTGGGCTTCTCTGCCGCCATGGCAAGCCCGGCCGCAGATAACAAGGTGATGGCAAGTGTTCGCAGTTTCATGATATCCCAGATTATACGGAGTGAATATAGCAAAAGAATCCCGCCCTGGCAAACCATTAGCGATTATCCAGGCAAAAAAGCCGGAACAGTTCGCCAACTATTCCGGCTTTTGAAAAATCAGATTCCTCGCATTACTTGCGGCGGCGACGGGCACACAGACCGGCCAGAGCCAGCAGGCTCAGCGTAGCTGTGGCGGGCTCAGGAACTACTGCCATAGTAATGTTACCAATGCCTGCATAATAACCGTTGTTGGTATTATTGGCACGGGCAATGCTAACAGCAAGCTTGTATTCAGCCCCGGCAGAAAGGGCTATACCATCTTTAAACTCAAGCGTCAAAGTGTTTGATTTGGCCTCAGTAGCATTAATTGTACCATCTGTTTTATAGGGGGAATCAGCATACGTAACTTTTGCATTATCTGTTTTGCCTGTCCATCCTGTATCCAAAGTAGTTTTTTCTGTGGAGTAAAGAACTTCTGCATTCTCTCCGCTTGAAGACAAGGTAAGTGCATACGAGAAAGACTTATCAGACCGCTGAGCCTTACCGTCTTTATTACTCAGAAAGAAATCCAAGCTAAGGTCATTGAGTACCAAATCTTCCGTTGGCGTAAATGTGAGGGTATATGTGAATGACCCACCATCACCTACGTTTGTGTCGGCAAAATAACTACTTTCTACGTAATCCGTAGTAGTATTCAAACCTGCATTTACCGTAGTAAGGATTGAAATATCCGCAGCAACATCAGTAAACAAAGTGCTTTCCGTGGAAGCCTTGTTATTCGCGTTGCTGATGGTCAGAGTATCAGCCATGGACACCCCGGCGAGAGCCATAAGTGTAATGATTGTCTTTTTCATAATCATATTGCTTAATTATTATTGCATTACACACCATGCGCGGTATTACTTCCTCGTACGCTGGAATGGTTATCCCCACAGGTATGCATGCGGAGTATATCGCATTTCTGATGCGATGGGTAGGGTAGAGCCGTTAATAAGCAGAATATCAATCAGGAGCAAGAATCATGGTACTCCTCGGCCTCTTCAAGACATGGAAATAAAATCAGCAAAAACAATTGGTTTTTCAATATGAGGCTGTACATCGCATCAGAAAAGCAGACAGCACCCCACCGCATGCAGGAAGCGGCGGGGTGCTGCTGTATTGGCAAATGACAAGCCTTACTGCACCAGGGCAGAGGTAATTTCGCAGATGTAGAGGTAATGCATGGGGTTGGAATCATCATACCAGGCGGGGGCTACCTCGCTCCAGTCGATGAAATCTGCCTGTTGCAGGGTGGTGCGGGCCATTTTGCGGCATTCGAGCACAAGCTCGGCATTCTCAAAGGTTGGCAGACCAGCGGGGGTGGTGACGGGCTGC
>JAFYOP010000037.1 GCA_017547885.1 Clostridia bacterium
ACAGATATTCTTTTACTACTTCTTCTTTCAGCTCATCGCTGTATTTCTTATACATCCTTTTCCCCCTTCACTATAAAAGCCTATGATACTTATTATATCATAGGCTTTTTCACTGTCCGTTTTTAGTGTAACACTACACGTGAGCGGCTTTTTGCGTTAGCATACATAAGCATGCGTATATATTGCAGGTTTTAACGATCGGATATCTTATTTCCTTAAACTACCCGCCAAACCTGACCCTGAAGGCTGCCTTAAAGTCCCCCTCCTCCAGCGCAACAAGGCCGGACTGGGCGGAAAGCTCCTCTGCTGCTGCCGCTTTTCCGTAGGAAAAGCTACATTGAAAGGGTGGCTGGGTGGGGTAGTAAAAATAAACCCAAGCCTGCAAAGAAAAACTACTCACCAAACTTTACCCTGAAGGCTGCCTTAAAGTCCCCCTCCTCCAGCGCAACAAGGCCGGGCTGAGTGGAAAGCTCCTCAACTATGCCCTTGCGGGAGGGCAGAGAGCACCAGGGCTCAATGCAGAAGAAGGGAGCATCCGCAATGCGCCACAGCACAAGGTTGTCAAAGTCCGCATACTCCATGGTGAGGATAGTATTGCCTGCCTCGTCTATGAGAGAGGCGGCCTTGGGCATGGCGGTAAAGGCAAGGCTGTCCTCAAAGGGATAGCCGCCCAGAGGCAGGGTGCTGTTTTCCAGGGGGTAGGGGGTGCGGTCTTTCATCACATAGCCGTCATCCGACAGGGCGACCTTAAGGGGAGTTTCGTGGGACAGGAACTTAAGGCTGTATCCTTGGAACTTTTCGGCATCCACCGCAAAGGCGGGATGTGCCCCAAGGCCAAAGTACATGGTATAGTCGGTAAAGTTGGTAACGTGATAGCGGCAGATGAGGGTGTTGCCCTCAAGGAAGTAGTGAATGCGGAAAGCAAACTCAAAGGGGAAGGCTTTGAGGGTTTCCTCATCAGAGCGAAGAAGCAGCGTGCAGCCCTGCTCCTCTGCCCGTTCCACCTTCATTTCCCGGGACATAACAAAGCCATGCTTGGGCAGAGGGTACTCCTGCCCCCGGTATGTACATTTTCCCTCGGTCGTTCGGCCGGTATATGGGAAAAGGTTGGGGGCCCGCTTGCCCCAGAAGGCAGTATCACCCTGCCACAGGTATTCCCGGCCGGAGCTGTCCTTAATGGACTGCAGCTCGCCCCCGAGGGGGGAAATTTCAACTGTCAAAAATTCATTCTTTATGGTTATCATGCTTGATCTCCTTGATTTTCAATAAGCCATGTGTCCTTGCGCTCAACTGTAAGCAGGAAAGCCAGCGTGCCGATGGCGGCCATTACAACGCCTGCCATAAGCAGCACATCCACGCCCCACCGCTGCATAAACTGCCCGCCAAAGAAATTGCCGCCGGCGCAGCCCAATGTATATGCGGCGGCGATAAAGGCCTGACCCTTTACCATATCCGCGGGGGCAACCTTGCCGCTGGCATAGAATACCGTTACAGGGGAAAGGAAGGCATAGGTGGTCATCTGCAATAGCTGTGTGGCGTAAAGGAAGGATATGGAGGGGGCAACTATGAAAAGTAAGCCCTTCAGCAGGAAGCAGAAGCCGGATATCTTCAGCAGCCATGTATCCCGGATGGCGCTGCGGATTCTGCTGAAAAAGAACATTATGAATGCCTCCGCCACCGTAGCGATGGACAGGGCCACCCCCACGTGGCTGCTGTCGCCCCCCAGCCTGCCCATTATGGAGATAAGGTAATTCTCCGTCATGGAATGGAACATGGCAAGGAACAGCACGCCGATAAGGGAAGCACAATACCACTTATATCTGGTAAAAAACACAGGTATGGAGCAGGGCTGAGCCTTTTCTGAGGGATCCTCCTCATCACAAACCACGTGCTCCTCTGCCTTCACCTTGGGATAACCCAGCACCAGCAGTATCATCAGCGGCAGCAGCACCAGTACGATCCGTATCATCCAGTCCGCGCCCATGCTTTCCATCACATAGCCTATCACCAGCGCCGCCAGCGCATAAGCAAGGGAACCCAGTCCCCGGCCAACGCCGTAATTTATGGTATAGCCGCGGCGGTTGTAGTATACGCTTATGGAGTTAAGCAGGGGGATCATTGCGTCAAAAGCCCAAACGCCTCCAAGATACAGGAAGGGGAAAAGGGAATTTGGCAGCACACCGGTCAAAAGCAGGGCAAAGCATGCGGTGCTCAGCAATGAAAGCAGCGCCATAAGCTGAGGCAGTATGGGCTTTTTTGCCTTATCCGCCACCGCCGCAAGCAAAGGCTGGGTAATGCAGGAAAGTATAGTGCCGCAGGCCATAAGGGTGCCCACCTTGCCGGGGGCAAAGCCCTTGTACAGCAGATAGGCCGTGGCAAAGCTCATTATGCCGGCGGCCGCTGCCCAGTAGGCAAAGTGATGCAGGGCATAGCGCGGTGTAAGATTTTTTTTCATAACGGCGCCTTTCTTGTGTGGATGATAATATTATGCCATATATTCAGAGGTGTTTCAATGTGAGGGGGAGGAATATCTAATCCCACCCGCCTCGTCGTGGATTGCGTATCCTGCGCAGCAGAACGATAGAAAGATAAGAAAGTAAACAAATTAATTATCTAATCCCGCCCACCACCCTTTTAAGGTATCTTCGCCTACGGCGAAGACGATTAAGGACAAAGGAATATCCCCGTTCCCGAAAATAGCGCCAAGAATTAATCGCTGACTTGCCGAAAGAACATCCCGCTTTTCCGCAAGGAAAAGCTGCATTGAAGGGCGGCGGGTGGGTATACATAATAATACCCTTATCATGATCCCGTACGTCTCCGACGGACTGCGGATTGCCGCGGCAATCTGCGAACTGCCTCGCAATGACAGGGCTATGATAAGCCGTTTCGCTTCTCCCGCAGGAAGAAGCTACTTTGAAGGGCGGCGGGTGGGTTTAGATAATTTCATAATATAAAAACCGCCGTGGAAACCCACAGCGGTTTTGCTTTGCTTATGTGAGGAATCAGGTTTAGCCCTTTACGCCGCCGGCAGTGAGGCCGCTGGTCAGGTTCTTCTCGATGCACATGAACAGTATTACTACGGGAACGATGGCAAAGAGGGAAGAAGCGAACAGGTACTGCCACTCGATGATGTTGTAGCCGTTGAAGATGGTAATACCAACGGTGAGGGGCTTGAGGGTCTCGGTGGAGATAAGGGTCAGGGCCACGGTGAATTCATTCCATGCATTGATGAAGATGAAGATCAGGGTGGTCACGATACCGGGAGCCGCAACGGGCAGCAGTATCTTAAACATGGCCTGAAGGCGGTTGCAGCCGTCAACGGTCGCGGCCTGCTCCATCTCGGCGGGGATGCTGAGGAAGGTACCGCGCAGGAGCCAGATTGTGAAGGCCTGATTGAATGCGGCGTTGATAAATACAAGGCCGAGAATGGTATTGGTGAGACCCAGCAGGGACATGACCTTGTAGATACCGATCAGCAGAACAACGGGGGCAAACATCTGGGAAACGATTACGAAGCCCAGGAATGCGGTGTGGCCCTTGAACTTCATACGTGCCAGAGCATAGGCTGCGGGGATACCGCAGATCATGGCGATGATGGTGGAGCCGCCGGAGATGAGTATGGAGTTAAGGAAATAGCGACCCATGGGAGCCAGAGTCCAAATCTCCTTGAAGTTGTTCCATACAGCCTTGATGGGGAACACGGTGCCTTCCATGGAGAAGATCTCGGGCCTGGTCTTAAGGGCGTTGCAGAACATTACAAAGTAGGGATACAGTATCACCAGACAGATGTCGATAACGACAACGTACAGCAGAACCTTAAGAAGAACCTTCTTGAGGGCGCCGGGCTTGTTCAGCTCAAGAGAAGAAATAGGATTACCCATTATTATGCATCCTCCTTCTTAAGAGTGGAAATCATGTAGAGGCTGGCGCAAACAAGAAGTATTGCGAAGCCTACAACGGATACCGCCGCCGCAACGTCCTGCTTGCCGTTGTAGAAGGCCAGCTTGTACAGGTAGGTAACAATGGTGTCCGTGCGGTTTGCGGGGTCGCCCTTGGTGATGGTCCATACGATGGGGAAGGAATTGAATACGTAGATTATATTCAATACGGTACTTACGGTAAGGGAGGGCTTTACCAGAGGAATGGTAATGTTGAACAGCTTCTGCCAGTAATTGGCGCCGTCAACGGTGGCTGCCTCATAGAAGGAGGAGTCGATGCTCTGCAGGCCGGAAAGCACGGTAAAGCATACGAAGGGGATGGTAACGAATATACCGCAGGCGATCTCCCATGCGAAGAAGGCTTCGGGGGTGGGAGTCCAGTTGACTGCGCTCTGTATCACGCCCAGCTTCATAAGCAGGGTGTTCAGTGCGCCGTAGTCGGTATTGATGATGAACTTCCAAACGGTGGCCTGTACTACCAGAGTGGTTGCCCAGGGGAATACAACGATTGCGCGGGCAATTTTGCGGCCCTTGAAGTTATTGTTCAACAGCAGAGCCAGTATGAAGCCCAGTATGGTGGACAGAAGAACGACCAGAACCGTCCATATTACGGTGTTCTTAAGCACGATGCCGAAAACAGGGCTCTTAAAAACAGCAATAAAGTTATCAAGACCTGCAAAGCCCTTTATAACGCCGGCCTTGCTTATGTCGCTCAGGGACATCTTGAATACGTAGAAAATGGGGATCACTATGAATATGCACATCAGTATGATGCTGGGCAGTATCCACAGATAAGGCTCCGCAGTTTGCAGCGTCTTTCTCTTTTTCACAAAAATTCCTCCCTCACATGAGTTCAGCAGATGCTGTCAAATGGCAGTAATACCCACTGCAAATTGAAAGCATCTGCGATTAAAGAAGGGGCCGAGCCATGCGACTCGGCCCACATTCAGACAATGATCAGATTGGGCTATATACTAGCCGGCGATTTCAGCCTGGAGAGTATCCAGCAGCTCCTGAGCGTCGCCGCCGAGGAGAACGTTCTGCTGTACGTCGATAACGCCCTGCTTTACATCGGCCCATTCTGCCTTAGCAGTGGGATAGAACTGAGCGGAACCTACAACATCCAGCCATGCAGCTGCGTCGGGGTTAGCAGCTACCATGATGTCGCCGCCGGTGGTGGTAGCGGGCAGGAAGTCTTCCATCATTACCCACTCGGAGTAGGGCTCGTCATCATAGAAGGTGTCGATGAACTTGGTTACAGCAGCCAGCTCGGCCTCGGTGTAGCCGTTGTCGAAGCACATGAAGCGGTCCATAACGCCTACGGAAGAGGTAGCCTTACCCTCGTTGGCGGGGATGGAGGCAACGCCGAAGTTGATGGGGTTCTCGGAAGAAGCAACGTAGGTGGAGATCTGGTTGGGTCCGATCATCATTGCCAGCTTGCCGGCAGCGAAGAGCTCCTGCAGATCGTAACGGGACTCGGTGGTGGGGTCGGTGTTGGTGAGACCGGCAGCTACCAGGCCGGTGGAGAACTTAACAGCCTCTACGTTCTCGGCGGAGTTCAGAGTCCAGTTGCCCTCGGCGTCAACAAAGCCGCCGCCGTTGGTCCATGCATAGTAAGCGAAGCAAGCCTGACCTTCGTCGGTGGTCATGTCAATGCCCCAGGGATAGAGCTCAGCGTCATAAGCCTTGATGGCTTCGCAGGCAGCCTGCAGCTCGGCCCAAGTGGTGGGAACTTCTACGCCGGCAGCAGCCAGGATGTCAGCGTTGTAGTACAGAGCGCGGGCGGAAGCCAGGTCGGGTACTGCCCATACGGTGCCGTCAACAACGGACTGCTCCAGGAACTGGGGATAGAACTTTGCATAGGTCTCTTCGGATACCCACTCGGAAGCGGGGAGAAGGAGATCGTCAGCTACGTAATCGGCGAAAACGTCGATGTTGAGCAGGTCGGGAGCTTCGCCGTTGGCGATGCGGGTGTTAACTACAGTGTAGATGTCTGCCCATGCTACAACGTCAACTACCAGGTTGATGTCTTCGTTGGCAGCGTTGAACTTCTCAACGAAATCAGCCCACCAAGCAGCGGTGTTGGGGCCGTACTGAGCTGCGATAACCTTCAGCTCTACCTTCTCGCCGGCAACAGCTTCTTCAGCGGCTTCGGGAGCGGGGGCGGCTTCCTCAGCGGCGGGAGCGGCGCAAGCCACAACGGACAGAGCCAGAACGAGAGTCAGCAGCAGTGCAAAAAACTTCTTCATTTTGTTTCTCCTTTTTTATTTTGTTTTGAAAGATAGTCTTTCTATTTTGTGAAAGCACATATGTGCTATGCACACGGATGAGAGAGGATAGAAAAAACCAACAAGCATAAGGAAAAAAAGCAACTCATCGGTTCACTTATTATATTACTTATACCATTTATAAATGAATAGAAAGTACCGTACAAAAAATAGCAAAATCGTACATACCACGAAAAAGAATACAATAATTACCAAAAATTTTTAGGTATCATTGGACTTTTTTGCCAATGTGCGCTTGGATTTGCGATAGGCGCTGGGGGTAGTGCCGGTAATGGAACGGAAAATTTTTGAAAAGTAGTTGTAATCGGTTATTCCCACACTGTCTGCCACCTCGGATATGGGAAGATTAGTCTGAGCCAGTAGGGTCTTTGCGGCGGACACCCTGCGCTGTGCGATAAGGTGGGTGAGGGTCTTGCCTCCGGAAAGCTCCTTGGCAAGGGCGCAGAGCTTGGTACGGCCTATGTTGAGCTGGTGGGAGATGGAGGAAAGAGACAGCTTTTCCATATAGTGCTGCTCAAGGTAGGATTCAAGCAATTGCAGCTCACTGCGGGCAGTGCTGTGTATCATGCCCTCCACCATAATGTAGGTGGCCATGGCCTTAAGCAGGTCCGCAAAGGCATCCACCTCTTCCTGAGTATACTGGCGGAACTGCATGAACTGGCTGTGGAGAATTTCTTTGTCACCCTTGTACCAGTCCAGAGTAGCAAGGGTGTTTTTCCATTGCTCCTCCACAGGGGAGGTATCCAGAAACTGGCCAAAGGCAAGATAGGCAAGGGTCTGTCCGCCGGAGGTGATGGGAATTATGGCTTCACATATGCCTGCGTGGCAGCGGTAATAGTGCACTTCGCCGGATTTTTTGCATAGTTTTGCTTCCCTGGCATCGCAGTCAAGGCAGCGCTGATGTCCCTCAGGGGTGCTGTTCATTGCGGTGCAGAAGGGCAGATGCCATTCGTCAAGGCATATATCGGCACCGCCAACGTCAAGAATATTGGCGCGGATACCTGTGAGGGTGTATAGGTTTGTTATAAGGCGCAGCAGCTCGTCAGTGTTAAAGAATATGTTCATAAGACACCTCGGATATGACAGCTGATAAAAAAAGACAGGTATAATTATGGCATACCGGACTTTGCACCGGTGTGGTTTATTTGCGGAAACGGTACCGGTGGTTTTATTTTACACTATTTGATAAAAAAATAAAAGGGGGGCAAGGCTGTAAAAATTAAGCAAAAGATAACATATATCCGCCAAAACCACCAAGACAGCAGAAAAACAATGGGGAACGCGGTGCGTTCCCCTGTTTGATGCAATAATAATTATTTTCTATACTTTGAAATTATGGCATTCATCTCGTCCCAGTGGGCTTCCATGTCTGCCACCAGCTTAAACTGGGTACGGCAGCGGTCAAGGTTCTGGCCGTCCCTGTGGATGCGGAAATAAGTATCGCCGGAAAGATAGTCGGTAAGGAAGCGCATGCCGCACTCAAGGGTCATAAGCTTTGCGCCCCAGGGCAGATACTCAAGCTCGGCATCCGTAAGGGTGCCGCCTGCGCCCTCCAGGAAGGCGGCGGCATAGGCGTCAAACAGGTCAAGGTCGATATTTACCTTGGAAAGGTCCTGCTCGTCCTCTGCGCAGTGGTTTGCGCCAAAGCGGATGGAATCGCCAAAGTCGTTGATGGACAGGCCGGGCATTACGGTGTCCAGATCGATAACGCAGATGCCTTCGCCGGTGTGCTTGTCGATAAGTACGTTGTTCAGCTTGGTGTCGTTATGGGTGACCCTAAGGGGCAGCTTGCCCTCGCGAAGGGCCTGCAGGGCAACGGAGCAATCTGCCTCGTGTGCCTTAACAAACTCTATCTCGGGGCCGCAGAACTGAGCCCTGGAAAGAGAGTCGGATTCCAGAGCCGCCTTGAACTTTGCAAGGCGATCCTCGGTATCGTGGAAGTGGGGGATGGTCTCAAAGAGGGTCTCTGCGGGGTAGCCGTCCAGCATCTTCTGGAAGCGGCCGAAGGCGCGGCCGGATGCGGCGAAAAGCTCGGGCGTGTCTGCGGTCTGATAGCAGTGGATATCCTTAACGAAGGGATATACGCGCCATGCGCCGCCCTCGCTGTCGGTGTAGTAGGGCTCGCCGTTTTTGGGACGCAGCACTTCCATGGCCTCGCGGCTGCGGTCGCCGCCGGCCTCGGTTATCTTTTTGCCAAGGTATTCCGTAACGCCGATTATGTTGCTCATCAGCTGGTCCGGGCGCTTAAAGGCGGCGGAGCTCATGCGCTGAAGTATGAAGGCCTCGCAGCTGTCATCCACAGGCTGGGTGTGTACGCAGAAGGTGTCGTTTATATGGCCATGGCCAAAGCGGGCGGCGCCCACCACGGGATAGCCAAAGTCGTATGCTTCCAGTACTTCTTTAAGAAGGGTCTCGGCAGCGGACATGTTATTTCTCCTCCCAAAGGTTTTCGGGGTATACGCCTGCGGCGGTCTTTTCGGCAATGGCGGCCACAACCACGGGCTTATCTGCCTGATAGGTAACGCCGTACCACTTGTCCTGGGACTTAAGCACCTTGGAGCGGGCCTTGCCGCTCTGTATGAGGGAGCTTATCACGCTGGGCAGGAAGTACTCGCCCTTGAGGGGGTTCTCGGCTATAGCCTTGTCCAGGAAGGCGGGGAGGCCGGCCCATGCTTCGTCCATAAAGCTCTTGGTAAGGCCCCACATGTTCATGGAAACTATGGTATTGCCGGGGAGAGCGGTCCAGGTGGCGCCGTCGTCCTCGGTAAAGCGGGCGTCTTCTCCGTCCTTTTCAATGCGGGTGCGCTCGGTAACGGTAACAAGGTAGTTGTTCTCGTCCTCTACGCATACGCCGCGGGCAACGTGGCCGTGCTCGGTAACGGTATTGCCAAGGAGGTAGCCTACCATTGCGTACTCATAGCAATCGGGAGTGTCGGGGTGCTCGCTGAGATAGTCGTATATGGTCTTGAATGCCTGAGGGCCGTAGTAATCGTCGGCGTTGATGATGGCAAAGGGACCTTCGATTATATTGCGGGCGGCAAGGGCTGCGTGGGCGGTGCCCCAGGGCTTGGCGCGGCCTTCGGGTACGGTGTAGCCCTCGGGCAGGTCGGTAAGCTCCTGATAGGCATAGCGCACGTCTATAACCTTGGAAAGCCTGTCGCCGATGGCTTCCTTAAAGGCATCCTCTATTTCGTGCTTGATGATGAAAACCACGGTTTCAAATCCGGCGCGGCGTGCGTCATAGATGGAATAGTCGATTATCAGCTGACCGTGGGCCCCAACGGGGTCGATCTGCTTGAGGCCGCCGTAACGGCTGCCCATTCCCGCTGCCATAACTACCAGTACAGGCTTATTCATAGCTTTCTCCCTTCAATCTGTATAAGTTTAACGCAAGTTAGCTCTTGTAGCCGTTGGGGTTGGTGGACTGCCACTTCCAGCTGGAGGCGCACATTTCCTCTATGCCAAGCTTTGCTTCCCAGCCCATCTCGATGAGGGCCTTCTTGGGGTCGGCGTAGCACTCTGCTATATCGCCGCTGCGGCGGGGGTCAACAACGTAGGGCAGCTCCTTGCCGCAGGCCTTTTCATAGGCGTGGAGCACGTCCATTACGCTGTAACCCTTGCCGGTGCCAAGGTTGCATACGAACAGGCCGCAGCCGGTCTCAAGCTTCTTGAGGGCGGCAACGTGGCCCTTTGCAAGGTCAACCACGTGGATGTAATCACGAACGCCGGTGCCGTCGGGGGTGGGATAGTCATCGCCGTAAACGTGGAGCTTCTGCAGCTTGCCTACGGCTACCTGGGCGATGTAGGGCACCAGGTTGTTGGGGATGCCGTTGGGGTCCTCGCCGATGAGGCCGCTCTCGTGGGCGCCAATGGGATTGAAGTAGCGCAGCAGAATCACGTTCCACGAGGGATCAGCCTTCTGCACGTCCT
>JAFYOP010000001.1 GCA_017547885.1 Clostridia bacterium
CCGGTTACGCAAGCGGATGCAAAGGCGGAAGCCATGGAGAGAACCATGACCAGAGCCAGAGCGATTGCGAAAATCTTCTTCATTTCTTCAAATCCCTTTCAAAAATTTGTTATTGCAAGTGAGCCGGGGAATGAGCCCTGGTATGCTCCCCGAAAACGCAGGGCGAAAAAGTCGGCATTTGCCGGGGTTTTTGAAAGGGGGGAAATAATGCGAAGGGACATTATTCCCCGATCATGGGCAAAAATGGGGCGTTTTGCGGGGAAAAAGGTGGTGTTGGGGGACGGAAAGGGATGAATAGCTTATTATCTATACCCACCCACCACCCTTTTAATGTACTTTTTCCCTGCGGGAAAAAGGGATGTGCTGTCGGGAAGGTTTGGGGACGCCGCCTTTTTTAATGTAGCTTCGCCTTGGGGCGAAGCCGAACGGGCTTTCGGAAAGGTTTGGGGGTGTATCGCCGCCCTTTTAAGGTGCTTTTTCCTTTGCGGGAAAAAGAGGCGTGCTGTCGCAAGCTCTGTCATCTTCCCGGCTCTCCCTCCGGGAGAGCTGTCACCAGAGGTGACTGAGAGGGCAGTACCATGCACACAGCCTGCCCTCTCCGGCATCGCCGGGCTCGGCCACCTCTCCCATAGGGAGAGGCAAGGGGCATCCGTCTGCGGTTTGCGTGGCGGCGCTTGCGATTTCCGCCGATTGTTTCCCTTGGGGCGGTTGGGATCAGATAAAATCCCCAATGGTTTTATGCCCATATCGCATTGCAAAGGCCGCCCAAGAGGGATATAATAATTAAGTATTTGTTTTAGCATTTCCATTATTTAGGGGGAAATATGAAACTGGGGTTTGATAACGAAAAATACCTGTCCCTGCAGTCTGAGCATATAAAGGACAGGCTGAAGCAGTTTGGCGGCAAGCTTTATATGGAGTTTGGCGGCAAGCTGTTTGACGACTTCCATGCGGCCCGCGTACTGCCCGGGTTTGAGCCGGACAGCAAGATACGCATGCTCATGCAGCTTGCAGAGGACGCAGAGGTTGTAATAGTAATAAATGCCGCGGATATCGAAAAGAATAAGGTACGGGGCGACCTTGGCATAACCTATGACCTTGACGTTATGCGCCTTATAGATGCCTTCCGAAGCATAGGCCTCTACGTTGGCAGCGTTGTGCTTTCCCAGTATCAGGGCCAGCATGCGGCAGATGCCTTCCAGCGGCGCTTGGAGCAGCTGGGCATAAAGGTATACCGCCATTACCCCATTGTGGGATACCCCACCAATGTGGAGCTTATCGTCAGCGAAGAGGGCTTTGGCCGCAACGAATACATAGAGACCCAGCGTTCCATCGTGGTTGTGACCGCTCCCGGACCCGGCAGCGGCAAGATGGCCACCTGCCTCTCCCAGCTGTATCACGAGCATAAGCGGGGGCTCAGGGCGGGCTATGCCAAGTTTGAGACTTTCCCCATATGGAATCTTCCCCTGAAGCATCCCATAAACGTGGCATACGAATCCGCCACGGCAGACCTTGACGACGTGAACATGATCGACCCCTTCCATCTGGATGCATACGGGGTAACTACGGTAAACTACAACCGTGACGTTGAGGTTTTCCCTGTGCTCAATGCCATATTCAAGCGCATATACGGAGAATCCCCGTACAAATCCCCTACGGACATGGGCGTGAATATGATAGGCAGCTGCATAACCGACGACGAGGTGTGCCGTGAGGCCTCACGGCAGGAGATAATCCGCCGCTACTATGCCGCCATGTGTACCGCCCGTCAGGGCATGAGCGACAGCCGCCCCGCGGAAAAAATACATCTTCTGATGAATCAGCTGGATCTGACCTCTGCCAATCGTCCCGTTGTAGGTGCCGCCATGGCAAAGGCAGAAGAGACCGGCCAGCCTGCAGCCGCCATAGAGCTGCCCAACGGCGAAATAGTTACCGGCAAGACCAGCAAGCTTTTGGGAGCATCCTCCGCGGCGCTGCTGAACGCGCTGAAAAAGCTTGGGGGCATACATGACGACATGCACCTTATCTCCCCCATAGTAATAGAGCCCATACAGGACCTGAAGGTAAACCATCTGGGCAATCACAACCCAAGGCTGCATGTGGACGAGGTATTGATAGCACTGACCATATCCGCCGCCACCAACCCCACCGCCGAGATGGCAATGCGCCAGCTGGACAAGCTGAAGGGCTGTGAGGCCCACTCCAGCGTTATACTCTCCGGCGTGGATGCCAGCACCTTCCGCAAGCTGGGCCTCAACGTTACCTGTGAGCCCCGCTATCAGACCAAGAAGCTGTATCATAAATAGCCCGTTTCTTGACAGCCAAATCGGGCCGAGGGTAAAATTAATAGGGCGGCTCTGCGGTTATGCCGCAGGGCCGCTGTTTATTTTTGCAAAGGAGAATCATGGGATGAAGAATACCGCCAAAGAAATAATGCTGCGCTATGCCGCCATAATAGCGGGCTGCCTTGTTTACGCGGCGGGCATCGCCATATTCCTTGACCCTAACGGCCTTGCTCCCGGCGGCGTTACCGGTATCGCAATAATGATATCCTACGCCGCAAAGATACCCACAGGTACCCTGGTGCTGATAATCAACATACCTCTGCTTATTATCGGCGCATGGAAATTCGGACGTAATTTTCTCATGTATACCGCGGTGTCCACAGTCCTTTCCTCCCTTATGATAAACTGGCTGTCCGCAATATCCCTGGGAATAACGGACAAGCTCCTTTGCGGCATAGTGGGCGGCGCTCTTATGGCGGTGGGCATGGGCATAGTGTTCAAGTGCGGCGGCACAACGGGCGGCTCGGATATACTGATTAAGCTATTGCGCCTCAGGTACCGCCACCTTCGCACGGGCACCCTTTTTGCCATTACGGATACCATAATAGTGGCGGTGTCCGCGCTGGTGTTTAAAAATATCCAAAACGCCCTCTATGCGGGCATTGCCCTTGCGGTTTCCAGCATGGTGCTGGACCTTGTGCTGTACGGTCCTGACGAGGCCAAGTCCGTAATGATAATCAGCGACAGGTCTGAGGACGTGGCAAAGCGCATATTGGAGGAGCTGGACATAGGCGTTACCTACCTGCAGGGCAGGGGCGCATACACAGGGGCAGAAAAGCAGGTGCTGCTCTGCGCCATGCGCAAGGCCCTTTTTCCCAAGGTGCGTCAGGTGGTGCAGCAGGAGGACCCCGCCGCCTTTATGATAGTATCCAGCGCCACCGAGATATTCGGCGAGGGATTTAAGGATCACTTTACAGAAGAAATATAATCAGTTTCGAAAAAGTCCTGTTGGAACTTTTTCGAGATAACAGCTTTTGCCTAAAACGCTAAAGCGTTTCCGGGCGGCAAAATCTGCAAAGTACGAAAACCTGACGGTTTTCATCCGTTTTGCCGTACACGCCACCAAAGCCGGAATGAAAATCAAGGGGGTGCGACCCCTTGATAATCCCCGGAGAATAACTTTTTTAGACAGGCTTGTTATATTGTTTACCATACAGTGAATTTTTTCAGGAGGTTTACCTATGAACAGCAAAACCGATCTTTGGATAGACAGCCGCAGGGAGGAGATAATCTCTGCCCTTCAGAAGCTCATCACCTTCAAAAGCGTAAGCTGCAGAAGCGATGTGCCCGGAGAGCCCTTTGGCCCCGAGTGCAAAAAGGCCCTGACCCATACCCTGAGCCTGTGCAAGGATATGGGCTTTGCCCCTGTTGATATGGATGGCTACATCGGCTATGCGGACTATGGCAAGGGGGAGGAGACCCTTGGCATACTCACTCACCTTGACGTTGTTCCCGAGGGGGACGGCTGGACAAAGGCAGGCCCCTATGAGGGCAGGGTAATAGACGGATGGATGGTGGGCCGCGGCACATTGGACGACAAGGGCCCCGCAATAGCCTCTGTATACGCCCTTGCCGCCGTAAAGGAAGCGGGCTATGAATTCCGCCGCAACGTGCGCCTTATATTCGGCTGCGACGAGGAGACCGGCATGGGCTGCCTCACCCATTACATGGAGCATGAGCGCATACCCGACATCGCCTTCTCTCCGGATGCGGAATACCCTCTGGTAAATTCCGAAAAGAACATATACCACGCAAAGTTTGCCTGTGAATATCCCTCTGCCATAACATTTAAGGCGGGCACCGTGGTAAACGCAGTTCCCGGCTCCGCTGAAGCCTTTGTTCCCTGCGCCATTGAAACCGTGCAGGCCGCCATAAATGGCAAAGATGGCCTTGAAGCAAAGGCCGCAGAGAACGGCACGGTGATAACCGCCACAGGCAGCGCCGCCCACGCTTCCACCCCCGAGTGCGGCAAAAACGCCATACAGATGATGATAGCCCTGCTGTGCGAGCTGCCCCTTCCTGAGGCCGATCTCAGTGCCCTCAGCGCCATAAAGGCCGCCTACGGCATGGAGTACAACGGCGAATCCGTTGGCCTTGACAAGAGCGACGAATCCGGCCGCCTTACCCTCAACCTTGGCCTTATGGACTGGAACGACAAGGGCTATGCCCTCAGCATAGACATCCGCGCCCCTATTTCTGTATTGGAAGATGAAATAAGCGAAAAGCTTGCCGCCTCCCTGCCTATGGCAAAGCTTGAGGACGTATCCTTCAGCCACGGCCACTATGTGCCTGAGGACAGCGAGCTGGTAAGCGGCCTGCTTAAGGTTTACCGTGAGCGCACCGGGGATATGTCCGCCCCCAAGCGCATCGGCGGCGGCACCTATGCACGCCATTTCGATACCGCCGTCGCCTTCGGCATAGAGCGTGAGTATCGTGAAAACAGGCTGCACATGGTGGATGAGGCGCTGAACATGGATGATTTTATTGAGGACGTAAAGATAATGGCGGACGCCATAGTTGAGCTGGCCTGCGTAAAGTAGCGGAGGAAATCAAGGTGAAAGTAAGGCTCAATGAGGACACCGAAGTTGTCCGCATGGTAAAGGAGGGCCTTGAGGCCCGTGGGGGCTACTGCCCCTGTGTGCGTGAGATCAGCGAGGACACAAAGTGCATGTGCAAGGAGTTCAGGGAGCAGATAGCGGATCCCGACTTTGAGGGCTACTGCCACTGCATGCTGTACTATAAGGAAAAGTAAACAATAAAAGTAAAAGGGCTGTGGGAAACCACGGCCCTTTGATATTTATCTAATCCCACCCACCACAGAACTAAAGTAATAGTGAATAGTGAAGGAGTATTTATTATCTATACCCACCCGCCACCCTTTAAATGTATCTTCGCCTAATGGCGAAGACGGGGGAGGACGGATAAAGCTCCATTAACCGCGAATAACTCCATGGGGTGTAACCTATCCTGCCGATAGCACGTTTCGCTTCTCCCGCAGGGAGAAGCTTCCTTAAAGGGTGGAGGGTGGGTATAGATAATAAATGGTCTATCGCCAAAAAGGGAAAAACGGATTGCCACGGCAGTATGCGGACTGCCTCGCAATGACAAAAGCCAACTTGCTCATCTTACACAAAAAGCCCCATCCTTCATGGGGCTTTTTGGGCAGCACACCTAAGCATGCTTACACTTGAATCAATTTAAAACTTTCGCTTTTCTTTCTCTTTTTGCTTCTTTTTCTTCTTTATTTTCGCGTCCGAAAAGAAAGAGAAAAAGAAGGTATATCAAATCACTTCCTCCTCACCCGCACCCAAAAGCCGCTGCCGTCCCGGGCACGGAGGAAGCGGGTGTAGCCGGGAGGGCCGCTGCGGCCCTCTGCGGGAAGGGCGTGAATGAGATAATCCACACCCTTGTGGCGGGACTCCCCCTCAAGATAGCAGCGGTCCGTGCCGGGATATTCCACCCGCCGCCAGCGGGAAAAGGGAAAAGCCTGAGGGAAGGGATTCAGTACCGCGTCATCCTGAGGCGGCGGGGGAAGGGGCTGGGGCTGTTCTGCGGGGAAAAGCTCCGCCGCCTTTTGCAGTATTTCAAGGAGAGCGGCGGAATTGGGCCGCTGGGGCTGCTTGGGCTGAGCTTGCGGCGGCTGCTCAGGGTGCCGGGGAGCAGGAATAGGCTTTTGAGCCGAAAGGCCCATCAGCAACGCCGTCCGTGCCTTGCCAAGGGCAGCGGAGTGCCCCGCAAGGCAGCCCTGCATGGCTATCCTGTCTCCATCCGGCACAAAGGCGCCCACCACGTCATTAGGGGCGGATTCCCGCGGGTATACCTTGCCCTGCCTGTCAATAAGGTACAGCTCCTTACAGGGAACGGACAGCTGTATTTCCTCCCCCAGCGTAAGAAATGCCCTGCCGCCCGGGCCTGAAAGGGTAATGAGTCTTTTCATGCCCTGTCTCCTTTTATGTTTGTGTTGATATAAAACTATGATATAATTTTGCTGTATAGACTTTGACCATTGCGCCAAAGAAAGGAAGAACCCCATGAAAAACAAAAAGACCCTTTCGGCCCTGCTTACCGCCATAAGCTGCGTGGCATGGCTGGTGATAATAATCGCCCTGATGTTTACTTTCCTTAGGGGGGAGCTGAAAAACGAGAGCCGCTATCTGGCCTTTTATGAGGAATACCGCATAGAGGAGCGTACAGGCCTTACCCCCAAGGGCGCCACCGATGCCCTTATGGCGCTGGTGGATTATATGGAAGGGGACAGAGACAGCATACAGCTTACTGTTGAAGAATACGGCGTACCTGTTGAGATGTACTCTGAGGATGAGATACACCACATGGTGGATGTGTATTATCTCTATCAGGGCTTTGCAAAGTTTCAGCCCGCGGGCATCGCATGCGCCGTGATAATACTGCTCATCGGCTGGTACGCAAAGAAAAACGCACTGCCCAATATACCCTTGCGGAGCTTTTTCCGGGGGCTGGGGCTGTTTGTGCTTATAGGGGGCGGCCTTGCCCTGTGGGCGATGCTGGATTTCACCTCCTTCTGGACGGCATTCCACCTTGCCTTCTTCAGCAACGACCTGTGGCTGATGGACCCCAGAGTATCCCGCATGATACGCATATGCCCGGAGCACCTCTTCAGCGGCATTGCGGGCCGCATGGCCGCAAAGACCGCCGCAATGCTGGGCGTGATATGCATTGCCCTCATTACTTACAGCAGACATACCCGCAAAAAGGAAGCGTGAGAACCATGAGCGAAATGTATTCAGCATCCGCGGCAAAAGGACTTGCCGCATATCAGCATAATAAGGACGCACTGCTCCTTGCCATAGAAAGCTCCTGTGACGAAACGGCGGCCTCTGTGCTGCGGGGGGACAGGGAAGTGCTCAGCATGAGCGTATATACCCAGATACCCCTCCATCGTAAGTTCGGCGGGGTGGTGCCGGAGCTTGCCTCACGCAGCCACGTGGAAAAGATAGGGGAAGTGGTAAACTATGCCCTTGAGTCCGCAAAGGTCACCATAGACGACATATCCGCCATAGCCGTCACCTGCGGCCCCGGCCTTGTGGGGGCGCTGCTGGTGGGGGTAAGCTATGCAAAGGGCCTTGCCTTTGCCAAAGGGCTGCCCCTCATCGGCGTAAACCACCTTGCGGGGCATATCGCTGCCAACTACCTTACATATCCCGACCTTAAGCCTCCCTTTATGTGCCTTGTGGCCTCCGGCGGGCACAGCCATATTATCAAGGTGGAGGATTATCATAAATTCACTCTCCTTGGCCGCACCCGTGACGACGCGGCAGGTGAGGCCTTTGACAAGGTTGCAAGAGCACTGGGTCTGCCATACCCCGGCGGGCCGGAGCTTGAGAAGCTGGCCCGTGAGGGAGACCCAAACAAATACCCCTTCCACTCCGCGCTGAATCAAAGCATAGAGGAAAGCGACTTCAGCTTTTCCGGCATAAAGACAGCGGTGGTAAACCTGCTGCACAATGCAGAGCAAAAGGGCGAAAGCCTGGATCCTGCGGACATTGCCGCGTCCTTCCAGCGGGCGGTGTGCGATGCCCTTACAATGAAATCCGTACATGCCGCAAAGGCCCACGGCATGGACACCCTTGCCCTTGCGGGGGGAGTATCCGCCAACAAGGCCCTCCGGGGCGCACTTGAGGCAGAGTGCAGGCGTCAGGGGGTGCGGTTCTGCTGTCCGGATTTCCGCTTCTGCACCGACAACGCCGCAATGATAGCCTGCGCCGGCCACTACGGCCTTATGGCGGGGCAGCTCAGCGGCCTTGAGCTGAATGCCGTGCCGAATCTGGCGCTGTGTTAGGGGGGAGTGTTCTTTTCTTTAAAAGAAAAGAACCAAAAGAAGCGTACTTTCCTTAAAGGAAAGTACCAAAGGATAAATAACATAATTAAAAAAGTTTGCACAGAAGTGCTGTCAATCAAAAAAGCCACTCACGAGCGGCTTTTTTGCATATATAATACTTATTCACTATTCATTCTTCACTATTACTTATCTATATCTCCTGTCCTGCGGCCCGCTTTTCCTCCAGCCGCTTATTTACCCATTCCCGCGTCATGGTGTGGATGACCGCCATAATGGGCACGCACAGCAGCGCTCCAAGGAAGCCGAACAAGCCGCCGCCCAAAAGCAGCGCTATCAATACCCACAGGGGAGAGATGCCCACGGCGTTGCCCACAACGTGGGGGTAAATAAGGTTGCCCTCGATGGGCTGAATGGTGCATATCAGCAGTATGAACCACAGTGCGCTGGGGGGATCCACCACAAACAGTATCACCGCGCCTATGCCTGCGGATACCCATGCGCCTACGATGGGTATCATCTGGCCCAGGCCCACCAATACGCTTATCAGCAGAGCAAAGGGGAACTTGAATATGCTCATGCCGATGAAGCACATGCCTCCCAGTATAAAGCACTCGGTAAGCATGCCGTATACATAATTGTGCAGTGAGGTGTTGGTTTCGTCGCCTACGTGTATTATGTAATCTGCGGTGCGCTCATTGAACACGGCCTTGCAGAACTTGCGGGATTGACGGATAAGTGTCTCCTTGCCGGCAAGGCAGTATATGCTGATGATGAAAGCGAAGGCAAGGTCAACCAATACTCCGGCAAGCCCCATGGTGAACTTTACCGCAGCAGAGCTTACTGTGGAGATGTATTGGTATATCTCTGTAAGGATATTGTTGCCCATCTCCATCAGCTTGGCTTCCACTTCTTGGTTGAAGTTGAGGCTTTCCCAAACGTTGGTGGCCCATTCGGTAAGGCTGGTGGCGTACTGGGTGAAGTCTGCTGCAAGGGTCTTTATGCTTTCCACCAGCTGAGGACCCACCACCAGCACAAGCGTTATGATTATTGCAAACACAAACAGCATTGCAAGCACAAGGCAGGTGCCCCGCTTTGCGCCGCAGTCCTTCCAGCGGCGGAATACCTTTGTCTCCAGAAAGTGCATGGGCATGTTTGCGATAAAGGCTATGGCAATGCCTATGAAAACAGGAGTAACAATGCTGACAAAGCCGCCGAGGGCAGAGCGCACCGCTGTCAGGTTTTCAAGTATTTCGTAAAGTATTATGCCGAAGGCCACAATGAACAGGGAACGTCGGGTGGACTTCCACAGGCTCTCCATGTTTGGTCTATCCTTCACTTGCTTTCTCCTTTGCCCGCTGATCCTGCCGGTCGAATTTCTCCGCCAGCAGCTTTGCGGAGATGTATGCTGTAATGGCGTCTATCGCTCTGGGGTTCTTGCCGCCGCCCATCACGGCAAAGTCGGCCTCTTTTATGTATTTGCTTATGTATTCCTCATACATGGGCTTTACCGTGGCAAGGTACTGCTCGGTAATGTTTTCTATGGAGCGGCCCCGCTTCATCATGTCGCGGCGGACCCGCCTCAGAAGGCATACGTCCACATCCACATGCATGTATACCTTAAGACTCATAATGTCTGTGAGCCGCTTATCCCGAAACATATGTATGCCTTCGAGTATCAGCACATCCGTGGGATAAATAAGCTCGGGACTGTCTGCCCTTCTGTGGTTGGCGTAGTCATAGCCCTTTGTTGTGATGGGCTTGCCCTCCATCAATAGCTTTATGTCCTCATAAAGCTCGTCAAAGTCAAACACATCGGGTTCGTCATAGTTTATATGTACCCGCTCCTCAAAGGGAAGGTGGGCATGGTCGCGATAGTAGCAGTCCAGGCCTATTATGCGGGAGGAACAGCTCAAAGACTGGGATATGAGCCTTGCCAGTGTGCTTTTTCCGCTGCCGCTTCCGCCGCATACGCCTATAACTATCATATGATATCCCCCAAGCTTTTTTTATATTATAACCGTACCCGTGGGAAATGAATAGCGGTTTTTACCGAATTTGCTATATTTTCACAGCTCTTTTACGATGCAGAACAGCCATTGTATTCCTGTTTACCGATTGTTTTGTTTTCATGTATAATATCTGTGGTATAATGATTTAGCAAAAATCGGCGGCATGCCGCAGACAATAGGAGAAAACATGAAACGCAGCCGGGGAATGTCCAGCATAACATCAATATTAAGGAGCAGCCTGCGCCGTGGGGCAATGTCCCTTCGCCGCTTTAAAAAGCGGGGCGGGATAGGCGGCTTTTTGGGCAGGATTATGCTGAACCTAAGAAAGGGAAAGCGCAGCACCATAATGGGCTGTGCCGCCTTTGGCCTTGCCCTTGTGCTGTGCATATGCCTGCCCATGATAAAGGGCGGCAGGGAGCCTGAGCCCGAGATGACCTCTGTTTATGGAGCTTCAGCCGTCAGCGAGGACGGAGTGGTGGACCTTCAGGGAGAGTTTGCGGCGCTGCAGCAAAGCCTTGCGGCGGCAGAGCCTACTCCTTCACCTACTCCTGTGCCCATTCGCCTTGAGGAGGGCTATGACGGGGATGTGATATACGACATACAGGCGCGGCTCATGGACCTGAGCTATATGGATAACGACGAGCCCACCTACCACTTCGGCCCCGCCACAGAGGAGGCCATAGAGCTGTTCCAGCGGCGGCATAACCTTACCATAGACGGCGTAATAACCAACGCCGTGTACGATCTGCTGTTTTCCGATGAGGCCCTTAAGTACATGGTATGCGTGGGCATATCCGGCACAGACGTAAAGGAGCTGCAGGGCAGACTGCGCGAACTTGGCTACATGGATAAGGCCACGGGCAATTTCGGCGAGGAGACAGAGGCGGCGGTGAAGGAATTCCAGAAAAACAACAAGCTGACCACCGACGGCAAGGTGGGGGAGCAGACCCGCGAAATGCTCTACAGCGAGGATGCAATACCCAAGTCCCTTTCCTATGGTGAAAAGAGCGACGAGGTGCGCTCCTATCAGAAGCGGCTGCAGCGCCTTGGCTACCTTACCACAGAGCCTGACGGCACCTTTGGCCGTGATACCGTAAACGCGGTTAAGATGTTCCAGCAGCAGAACGGCCTTATAGTTGACGGCCACATAGGCCCCATGACAAAGGAACTGCTCATGAGCGACCAGGCCCAGTCCAGCGTAATAGGCATAGGCGACAAAAACTCCACCGTAACCAAGATACAGTCCCGCCTCAGGGAGCTTGGCTATCTTGACGCAAAGGCCACGGGCTACTTTGGCTCCTCCACAGAGGCGGCGGTGCTGGGCTTCCAGAAGGAAAACGGCCTGAGCCGTGACGGCAAGGTGGGCAAATCCACCATGCGTACCCTGTTCTCCTCCTCCGCCAAAAAGGCCCCCAGCAACTATGAGGCTCCTCAGGTGGATAACAGCAGCAGCTCTTCCGCTCCTTCAGGCGGCAGCAGCGGCGGCTCCTCCGGCGGCGGCAGCCTTGACAGGTTCATTGCAGCCGCAAAGAGCAAGCTGGGCTGCAGATACGTCCGCGGGGCAAAGGGCCCGGATAAGTTTGACTGCTCAGGCTTTGTATACTGGTGCCTCAAGCAGGCGGGCGTAAATCAGAAATACCTCACCAGCTCAGGCTGGAAGAGCGTATCCGGCTACACCAAGGTCAGTTCCATCGGCTCACTCCGCCGAGGCGATATAATCGTCTTCAAGGGTCACGTTGGCATTGCCATGGGAGACGGTACCATGATAGACGCTTCCAGCGGCAACGGCAAGGTAGTACACAGAAGCTGCACAGGCGACTGGTCATACAGGAACTTTATCTGCGCATGGAGGATATTCTAAGGGCGTTGCCCTTTCGCGAAAAACCATTTGGGTTTTCCGCGAGTATCCGCTGGGTTGGGGGCGGCCAAATGCTGCGCAAGTGGCCGAATACAATCCCTTTGGGGGATGCCGATTCCCTCTCGCGGCTGCGGCCGCTCCCGGGCGGGAATCGGGCAGCGGTATCCATCCCTTGCGGGATGGTTCCGTTTTCGCCGCACATGTCGCCGAAAACGGATTGAAAGCTTTGGGCATGCTGCCGAATGCGGATTGAAAGCCTCGAAGGTCTAATATCCTTCCGATAGCACGCCCTGTTTTTCCGCAAGGAAAAACATACCTTAAAAGGGTGGCGGGCGGGAATAGATAAATATACCCAAACCTAACTTGCCTCAGTTGACAAAATTGCACCTGCGATTATGCGGGAGCAAAAATAAAGAACGGAAGTACACACCGTATGGAAACCACACAAAAGAAGATAAAGGGCTGGGGAGAGCTGGCCTTTGTGCTGGGCACGGTACTGCTGGCCATAGGCGTATCCCTTATGGAAAAGGGCGGCTTTGGCATGTCCATGGTCACCTCCATGTCCTACATAATCTCCCTTGGCGTAGAGGCGCTGAGCTTTGGTACGGCGGACTATCTGCTGCAGGGGCTGCTGCTGGTGTTTTATTACATCATCGTGCGGCGCTTTCGTGCGGTGCATCTGCTGTCCTTCCTGTCGGCCTTTCTCTTTGGCGTTACGCTGGACGGCGTAATGTGGCTGCTCAGGGGGGTGGAGCTCACCTCTGTATGGGCAAGGATAGCCTTCTTCGGGGTGGGCATGGCAACCAATGCTCTGGGCGTTGCGGTGTTCTTTAAGACCTATCTTCCCCTGCAGGTGTACGAGCTTTTTGTGGAGGGGCTTTGCGAAAGGTTCAAGTTTCCCCTGTCGAGGGCAAAGACCGGCTTTGATATAGCCTGCTGCCTTACGGCGGCTGCTCTATCCCTGCTGTTTTTCGGGGAACTGAGGGCACTTGGCATAGGTACTGTGATGTGCGCGCTTTTTAACGGCACCCTTATCGGCATATATCATAAAATAATGGATAAATACATAGACTTTTCTCCTGCCTGCCCAAAGCTGCATGAAATTTTTGAGGGCTGGAAAAACACGGGGGCAAAGGCTTGATGCGCAAAATAAAAAGGCACACATAATGTGTGCCTTTTTGGTTTGTCGGTTTACTTGCTTTCCAGATAAGCGTTGATCATGTTGATGAGTACATCAGCATCGATGCCGTGAACGGCGCAGGCCTGCTCCAGGTTTTCGCCATGGGCCATTACGCAGCCCAGGCAGTGCATGCCGGCAGAGGTGAGTATCTCGGCAATGCCGATATCGGTCTGAAGGATCTGTTCGATGGTCATATCTTTGGTAACGGACATTGTATTTGCTCCTTTTTCGGTGGTTTTTCGGTAATAGTATACCACTTTGGTGGGAATTTTAAATACTTTTTTGGTGAATCAAAAACAATATTTAAAAAAACAATAATCCTGCAGTACGCAAACGCTGACAAAAGAGGAGATTTATCAGGAAAACAGCTGAAAAAATCATATCCGGAACGGTATGCAGTTTTTTTGACAGTCTATATGTTTATGGTGTAAAATATAAATACACTATATAAATATAGAAGACCTACACAATACATTTTAAAGGATATAGCTTGAGATATGGAAAATAACCTGAGAGAGACCGACCTCTACCTGTGGGGAGAGGGTACTAATACACATGCATATCTTACCTTTGGCTGCCACAGGGTAAAGCACGATGGCTACGATATGTATCGCTTTGCAGTATGGGCTCCCAATGCGGAGGCTGTAAGTGTAGTAGGCGATTTTAACGGCTGGAATACTCAGGCTGACCCCATGACTCCCTGCGGAGATACCGGTGTATGGCAGTGCTTTATCGGTATAGTGTCCCCCGGTACCATATACAAATACGCCATCCGTACAAAGGAAGGCGAAACCATCTACAAGGCAGACCCCTTTGCCTTCCGCAGCCAGCTCAGGCCCAACACCGCTTCAGAGGTATGGGACCTTGATGACGGCTACAAGTGGAAGGATGCCGCCTACATGAAAAAGCTGGCCAATAAGGACCACCGCACCTCTCCCATGAGCATATACGAGGTGCACCTTGGCAGCTGGATGGAGGGGCTGGATTTCCCCGCCATGGCGGAGCGCCTTGTAAAGTATGTCTCCTCCATGGGCTATACCCATGTTGAGCTTATGCCGGTATCCGAATATCCTCTGGATGACAGCTGGGGCTATCAGGTAACTGGCTATTACGCTATCACCGCCCGCTACGGCACCCCCACCCAGTTCAAGCAGCTGGTGGACAGCTTCCACAAGGCAGGCATAGGCGTAATAGTGGACTGGGTGCCTGCCCACTTTACCCGTGACGCCCAGGGTCTGCGCCGCTTTGACGGCACCGCCCTTTACGAGCATCCGGATCCCCGCAGAGGCGAGCAGCCTCAGTGGGGCACCATGCTGTTCAATTATGAAAAGAACGAAGTGCGCAGCTTCCTTATATCCAACGCCGTGTTTCTCATGAAGGAATACCACATAGACGGCATCCGCGTGGACGCTGTAAGCTGCATGCTTTACCTTGACTATGGCAAGGAGCCGGGCCAGTGGCTGCCCAATGAATACGGCGGACACGAAAACCTTGGCGCCATAGACTTTTTCCGCAGGCTTTCCCAGGTCGTGCATACCGAGTTTCCCGGCCGCCTGCTCTTTGCGGAAGAAAGCACAGCCTTTGCGGGGATCACCGCCGACCCCAAGTGGGGAGGCCTGGGCTTCGACTATAAATGGAACATGGGCTGGATGAACGATACACTGGACTATATGTCCCGTGACAGCGTATACCGCAAGTATCATCACGACCAGATAACCTTCTCCATGTGCTATGCCTTCTCGGAGCATTATCTGCTGCCCCTCTCTCACGATGAGGTGGTGCACGGCAAAAAGAGCCTGATAAACCGCATGCCCGGCGAGTATGTTGACCAGTTCCGTCAGCTGAGGCTGCTGTACATGTATCAGTACGCCCACCCCGGCAAAAAGCTCACCTTCATGGGCAATGAATTCGGTCAGTTTATCGAATGGAACTTCCGTCAGTCCCTTGACTGGCTGCTGCTGGAGTACCCTGCCCATGCGGAAATGCAGGAATTCGTGGCCCAGCTGAATAAATTCTATACTGCCACCCCCGCTCTGTATCAGCAGGATGACGGCTGGGAGGGCTTCCAGTGGATGCAGGTGGATGATGCGCCTCACAGCGTATTGGCATTTGTCCGCCGGGATGCCAAGGGCAAGGAGCTGCTCTGCGTATTTAACTTTACTCCTGTGGAGCATTATCCCTACCGCATACCCATGGCAAGGGAATGCACACTGGATCAGGCCATGTCCAACGTGGACCTGAGGGACATAAAGGGCATAACCACAGAAAAGGACGAAAAAGACAATTTCTACGTGGACATTGAGCTGTCCCCCTACGAGGCGGTATTCTACTACCTCAGCGACTCTCCCAAACCCAAAGCTAAAAGCACAAGAAGCACCAAAACAACAAAAATCAAAGAATGATCCCACTGCTGCGGGGCAGGGACGCTCCCTGTCCCCGCACAAATCACATATCCTATCGAGAACGATTTTCCGCGGCAAGCGGCAATAATAAATACATATCGTCATAAAAGCCTTTTTATTGACAGGGAGGTAACTTATGGTCAGAAAGAAAGTAGTAGCCATGCTGTTGGCGGGCGGTCAGGGCAGCCGTCTCAGCGTACTTACAAACCGCGTGGCAAAGCCCGCCGTACCCTTTGGCGGTAAGTACAGGATCATCGATTTTCCGCTGTCCAATTGCGTCAATTCGGATATCGATACCGTTGGCGTGCTTACCCAGTATGAACCGCTGGAGCTGAACGCCTACATAGGCACCGGTCAGGCATGGGATCTGGACAGAAACAGCGGCGGCGTTTTCGTTCTGCCTCCTTATCAGTCCAGCCAGGCAGGCAGGTGGTATTCCGGTACAGCCGATGCCATCTATCAGAACATAGCCTTCATCGACAGATATAATCCCGAGTATGTGCTCATACTCTCCGGCGACCATATCTACAAGATGGACTATGCCGCTATGCTGGATGCCCACATAGCCAAAAAGGCAGACCTTACCATAGCAGTCCGCCCCGTCCCCATGGAGGAGGCACATCGCTTCGGCATCATGAACACCGATGCCGATGAGCGCATAATCGAATTCGAAGAAAAGCCCAAGCAGCCCAAGAGCAACAAGGCTTCCATGGGTATATACATCTTCTCCTGGCCGGTACTGAGAAAGTATCTGTGCCTGGACGAGGAAAATCCCGAATCCTCCAATGACTTCGGCAAGAACGTTATCCCCGCCATACTCAACGACGGCCTTGGGGTATACGCCTATGCCTTTGACGCCTACTGGAAGGACGTCGGTACCGTACAGAGCCTGTGGGAGGCCAACATGGACCTTATTTCCGAGGATCCCGAGATACAGCTGGATGATCCCGCATGGCGCATATACAGCAAATCTCCCTGCATGCCTCCTCACTGCGTAGGCGTTGACGCTGTGATAGAGCGCAGCTCCATTACCGAGGGCTGCTACGTGGGCGGCACGGTAAAGCACAGCGTGCTGTTTGCCGGCGTTACCGTAGAGGATGGGGCAGAGGTGCTGGATTCCGTGATCATGCCCGGCGCATCCATACTCAGCGGCGCAAAGGTACACAGGGCCATAATCGGAGAAAACTCCGTTGTTGGCAAGGATGCCTTCGTGGGCGCAGAGCGTCTGCCCGAGGACGGAGACTACGATACCTCCCTTACCGACGATATCACCCTTATCGCCAGCGGTACCGAGATAGCCGCAGGCAGCAGGGTACCTGTGGGTATGATAGTCAACACAGGGGTGTACGGCGCAATTGAGGACGAGGAGGAATAAGCCATGAGAAACGACGTATTCGGTCTTATCTATACCGGCGAATCCAGCATGCAGCTCAGAGACCTTACCTATTCCCGCTCCGTGGCCGCGGTGCCCTTTGCGGGCAGGTATCGCTGCATCGACTTTGTGCTGAGCAATCTGGTAAATACCGGCATATCCAACGTTGGCATAGTGGCCCAGAAGAACTATCACTCCCTGATGGATCATCTCGGCAGCGGCAAGGAATGGGAGCTCCACAGGAAGCATGACGGCCTGTTCATACTGCCTCCCTTTGTTACCCGCGACAATACCGGTATCTATCGCGGCACCATCGATGCCTATCATTCCGTAATGGGCTACATCCGCCGCAGCTCCCAGAAGTACATCATTCTGGTGGGCAGCCATACCATATACAGCACCACCTATGACGATATGCTCAAAAAGCACATCGAGTCCGGCGCCGCCATAACCCTCATGTACAATGAGGTGGGCAAGCATCATCCCGATGACCAGTTCAACGAGCTGCGCTTTGCGCTGGAGGATGACGGACGCATAACCGACATACAGCTCAACCCCAACAACCCCGCCACCTGCTATTCCTTCTGCGATACCGCAATAATGGAAAAGACCACCTTTGAGCACCTGATAGAGGATGCATACTCCAGGGGTGAAACCGACTTTATCCGTGACGTACTCCTCAAGAAGGTAAACGAGATACCCATGTACGGCTGGCGCTATGACGGCTATGTTGGCTGCCTCAGCTCCCTCTCCAGCTACTTCAACCACAATATGAACGTGCTCAAGAGAGAGGTTCGCGACGACCTGTTCAACCCCGCCCATCCCATCTATACCAAAACAAAAGACGAGGTGCCCGCAAGGTACGTTGGGGATGCCAAGGTCAAGAATAGCCTTGTGGCAGACGGCTGCGTAATAGAGGGCGAAGTGGAAAACTGCGTGCTGTTCCGCGGCACCCACGTGGGCAAGGGTAGCAAGCTGAAGAACTGCGTAGTGCTGCAGGCCTGCCATATCGAGGAGGACTGCGAGCTGAACTACGCCATACTGGATAAGGGCTGTACCATCCGTTCCGGCAGAAAACTGGCAGGATACGACAGTTTCCCCATTATCATCCGCAAGGGAAGTGTGATATAATATGCATACTGAGGGGCGGGAGCAGGCCTCCCGCCCTTCTTTTAATGAAATGGCGTATGTATATATGCCAAATATAACAAAGGAAACCGATATATGAGCACCAAGAAGACAGAAACCACCACTGCCCCAAAGACCGAGGCAAAGGCAGCCGCAAAGGCCAAGGCTCCCGCAAAGGCAAAGACCGGCACAAAGGCCAAGGCCCCCGCAAAGGCGGCCGCCAAGCCCCAGCCCGCACCCGAAAAGAAAAAAGCTGCGGCCGGTAAGGCATCATCCCCCGTGGAAGCAGCAGCGATAAAGGCGGCAGAGGAAGTAAAGATAAACGCTGAGGAGGCAGCCATGGAAATAAAGCAGGACACCGTAGAGAAGGTAAAGGACACCGCTGTAGAAGCCGCAGAAGAAATAGTTCCTCAGATACCCGTAGAGCCCCAGCGCCCCCCTCTCAAGGTGCTGTTTGTGGCGTCCGAATGTGCCCCCTTTGTAAAGACCGGCGGCCTTGCGGACGTTGTTGGCGCGCTGCCTGCGGTGCTTAAGAAAAAGGGAGTGGATGTGCGCGTTATGCTGCCCCTGTATTCTGCAATAGGCCAGCAGTATCGCTCCCAGATGAGCTACATCACCAACTTCTACGTACCCATGGGATGGCGCAGCCAGTACTGCGGCATTATGACCATGGAAAAGGATGGAGTAATATACTACTTCCTTGACAATGAATACTACTTCGGCCGCAGCTATATCTACGGCGAGTGCAATAACGAAGAGGGCGAGCGCTTTGCCTTCTTCTCCAAGGCGGCGCTGGATGCTCTTCGTCACCTGAATTTCTATCCCGATGTGCTGCATGCCCATGACTGGCAGGCGGCCATGACCATAGCGCTGCTGCGCATGCAGTACAGCAATATTTGGGAATACAGGGACATTGCCACCATGTATACCATACATAACCTCAGGTATCAGGGCATATTCGGCTGGGAGCATATGAATGACATACTCAACATTGACAAGGCCAGCTTCAATTTCGATACCATAGAGTATTTTAAGGACGTAAACTTCACAAAGGGCGCCCTGTCCTTTGCCAATGCCATCACCACCGTAAGCCCCACCTATGCCAAGGAGATACAGACAGCCCAGTATGGCGAAAATCTGGACGGCCTCCTCAGAAAGCGCAGCTGGGATGTGCACGGCATACTTAACGGCATAGACGAGGACCTTTTCAATCCCGAAACCGACAGCAACCTGCCCTTCAACTTCAGCGCGGCAGACATTTCCGGCAAGGCAAAGTGCAAGGAAGCCCTGCGCACAGAGTTCTGGCTGGATAAGGACGATTCTCCCCTTGTGGGCATAGTTACCCGCTTCACAGGGCAAAAGGGACTGGATATAATCGAATACGCCATCGATGCCCTTATGGAAAAGGGTATTCAGCTGGCAGTTCTCGGCAGCGGCGATACCCGCTATGAGCATCTGTTCAGCTGGGCCTCCTGGAGATACGGCGGAAGGATAGCGGCGCGCCTTACCTACAGCAATTCCATTGCCAACAGGATATACGGCGGCTCTGATATGTTCCTTATGCCTTCTCAGTTTGAGCCCTGCGGCCTTGCCCAGATGATAGCCCTCCGCTACGGCACTCTGCCCATCGTTCGCGAGACCGGCGGCCTTAAGGACAGCATTACTCCATATAACAAGTTCACCGGCGAGGGCCTTGGCTTTACCTTTGCCAATTACAACCATCTGGATATGCTGGGCGCTGTGGACAGGGCCATCGAAGCCTACCGCAATAAGGACGCATGGCAGAAGCTGATACAGAACGCCATGGGCGCTCACTTTACCTGGGATATTTCCGCAGACGAATACATAAACCTTTACAACAGGATAAAGTACAGAAAGTATTAATAAACTGCCGGATAAGTAAAGGCGGCTGCTCCGGCAGCCGCCTTTTTCTGCGCAAAAGTTGTGAAAAACGGTAGTAAAAGTAAACTTTTAAGCAAAGCTATTCATTTATCCGTAATATGATGATATAATCTACTTGCGTCATAGTTTGACGCTATTTTAACGAAACCTGGAGGCGGGACAATGGTAAAAAACGTATGTATTTTCGGCGCATCATGCTCCAGCATAGACCCCGCCTATTTTGACGCTGCATATCGCACCGGCGCTCTCCTTGCAGAGCGGGGCATCGGTATGGTGTTTGGCGGCGGCAATACCGGCCTTATGGGGGCGGCCGCCCGTGGAGTGCACGAAAACGGCGGCAGGCTTATCGGCGTTATACCCGAAAAGCTTCACCAGCCCGGCATTGCCTATCCCCACTGTGATGAGCTTATAGTTACCCCGGATATGCATACCCGCAAGGCCACCATGGAAAAGCTGAGCCAGGGGTTTATTGCCCTTCCCGGCGGCTTTGGTACCCTTGAGGAGCTTATGGAAGTGCTGACGCTGAATCAGCTTGGTTACATTGCGTCTCCCGTGGTGATACTCAATACCCGGGGGTTTTACGACAGGCTGATAGATCAGCTTAAGTATTGCGTATCAGAGGGTTTTACCTCTCCTGCCTGCCTTGCGATATTTGCCGTGGCAGAAACCCCGGAGCAGGCGGTTGGCATGATATCCCAGATGAAGCCTGCAGAGCTTCCCGATAAGATAAAGGACGCGGTGCGTTCTGCCCAAGGAAAGGCGTGATTGAAAAATGGCTGAATGGAACAACATAATGGTGTGCGTCACAGGGCAAAAAACCTGCGACAAGCTTATTGCCAGAGGTATGGAGCGCAAGGAAAACGCGGATATCCAGGTGGTACACTGCGTTGAGACAGGGCGCAACTTTATGGGCTCTCCCTTTGAGGGGGACGCTGTGGAGTATCTCTTTACGGCGGCACAGCTGGCAGGTGCGGAGCTTATACTGCTCCGTGCGGATGATGTGGAGGATGCCCTTGTAAACTACGCCGAGACCAAGCATATCAATACCATCATCATGGGGGCCAGCCCCTCAAACGGCAGCGATAAGGAATCCATGGAGGTAAGGCTGCAGCGCAGGCTTCCCAAGGTGGAGTTTGATATAGTAAGATAGGTTTATATTGCTAACCCAAAGGGCCGTAATCGGCCCTTTATTCAAAATATTTGGAGGATACACCATGGCCGCAGAGCTTAAAAGCAGAAAAGATATGGATGCCAGCTTCATGTGGGATCTAAAGGATATATTCGCCGCAAAGCAGGACTGGGAGCAGGCCTGCGCCGCCCTTCAGGCGGAGATACCCCAAATGGGGCGCTTCTCAGGCACACTGGGTACCCTTGAGGGGGTAAAGACCGCCCTTGATTATTTTTACCGGGTGTCGGAGCAGGCTACCCTTATCTACCTGTATGCAGAGCTTCTCAAGTCCGGCGACAACGGCGATCCCGAGTATCAGGCCATGAACCAGCAGGCCATGATGCTGCTGGTGCAGATGGATTCCGCCATGAGCTACATTACCCCCGAGCTGGCCGCCCTGCCCACCGAAACGCTGGAGAACTACCTCAATGAGCCAGACCTTGCTGAATACCGCCATCAGATAGGCGACATAATACGTGTGCGCAGGTACGTTTTGAGCCCTGAGCAGGAAAAGATGCTTTCCATGCTTCAGGATGCAGCCCAGACCCCCGACAACAGCTTTACCATGCTGGAGAGCGTGGACATGACCTTCCCCGCCATAGTGGACGAAAAGGGGGAGGAGGTTCAGCTGACCCACGGCAACTTCGGAGTGTTCCGGGAAAGCGCTGACAGAAGGGTGCGCAAAGAATCCTTTGAAAAGTACTTTGGCGAGTTTAAAAAATACATCAACACCTTTGCGGCAATGTACGGCGGCAGCGTAAAGTTTGACAACTACTTTGCGGATGTCCGCGGCCATGAAAACGCCCTTGTACACGGCCTTTACGGCAACGCGGTGCCGGTCAGCGTATACGACAGCCTTATCGAGGCGGTCCACGGCGCGCTGCCCGCAATGGGCAGGTACATCGACCTTCGCAAGCGGGTGCTGAGCCTTGACGAGCTGCACATGTACGACCTGTACAACCCCATGGTGGAGCAGCAAGACGAGGTGTATACCTATGACCGCGCCAAGGCCATGGTAAAGGAAGCCCTTGCCCCATTGGGTGAGGAGTACGGCAAACTGCTGGATCGCGCCTTTGATGAGGGCTGGGTGGACGTATACGAAAACAAGGGCAAAACCACCGGCGCTTTCTCCTGCGGCGTGTACGGCGTGCATCCCTATGTATTGCTGAACTATACCGATACTCTGGACGATGTATTCACCCTTGCCCATGAGCTGGGTCACGCAATGCACTCCTACCTTTCCGACCATGCCCAGACCTTCGCCAATCACGATTATTCCATAATGGCGGCGGAGGTGGCCTCCACGGTAAACGAGGTGCTGCTGCTGAAGCACCTTATGGCAAAGGAGACCGACGAGAAAAAGACCGCATACCTGCTCAATCACTTTATCGAGGGCTTCCGCACCACCCTTTTCCGCCAGACCCTCTTTGCGGAATTTGAAAAGCAGGCCCACCTTATGGCAAAAGAGGGCACACCTCTTACCGCCGACAGCCTCAATGCCCTTTACAGGGGGCTCAATGAGCTTTATTATGAAGGTGCGATGATAGATGAGCTGCAGGATATCGAGTGGGCAAGGATACCCCATTTCTATCGTGCGTTTTACGTATACCAGTACGCCACGGGCTATTCCGGTGCCGTGACCATTGCGGAAAACATACTTTCAACCGGCGACCCTTCCGCATACCTTAAGTTCCTTACCACCGGCGGCAGTGATTATCCCATTCCGGAGCTTCGCATCGCGGGGGTGGATTTTGAAAAGCCTGATGTGGTGGCCCGGGCGCTGAAGGAATTTGAAAACGCTGTGGATCGCTTAAGCGAAATACTCAAATAAAAACACAAAAGGAGAAAAGCTATGCAGTACGATGTTGACATGAATGCCATGAAGGCCTATATAATCGAAAAGTTCAAGGCAGAGGGAGATTTTGATTTCCTCAAGGAAGGCCTGCTGGAAGAAATGGTGAGCGAGATGCTGTCCCTTGACCAGGCATACATGGCAAAGCTTTCCGAAGATGACGAATACGACGATGACGACGTATACGATATCCTCTTTTCCGCCATGCAGAAGAAATATCCCGATTACAAGATGTTTGCAATGCGCCTTGCAGAGGACTATCTGGACTTTGCCGAGGAGTATCTGGTAAGCGTGGACGCAATAGAGTGGGATTGATAAGGATGTCAAAAAAGCGGCGAATGCCGCTTTTTTGAGTTTTGCAGGATTTCCCTCTCGCCTTGCGGCTCCCGGGCGGGAAAGCCTGTAAAGAAAGAAAACCTTATGGTTTTCATCCGTTCTGACGCACATGTCGTCAGAGCCGGAATGAAAATCAAGGGGTGCGCCCCTTGATGATCCCGGAATTTATGATGAAATAAAGCCCCGAAGCTGCTGCTTCGGGGCTTTTGTGTGCTTACGGGTCATTCTTTGGATTCTTTCAGACGGGCATAGGCTGCTTTGTTTGCAAAAAATAATGCTGTGCCGATCAGGACAAAGGTTCCCATCATAATTGCCGCTGCACCCCATGTCCACATGCCGAAAGCCTTTTTAATAAGGATAAGCAGCATCAGCAGCAGACTGAAAATCAATCCGCTGATAATATAGCTCAGGATGTATCTCATAAAAGGCTTGAGATTTTTTTTCTGCTCCGCAAGCTCGTCCTTTGCGCTGCGGTTGGTGTGCTGAAGGGACATTACCGCCGCTTCTATAATCAGGATGATGAGGAGGTTACCGGACAGCTTTTCGGGCAGCGGCATATATTTATTGATGAAGGCAAGGCAGGGAAGGCATAATATGAGGGACAGCACAAGGTATTCCGCAAAGCCTGTGAGAAACCTTTTGCGCTTGCTTTTTATCAGATACAGGTGCAGCATGTGGGCCTCCTTTCTGCGGGTGCCTGTGGGGCAAGAGAAATGGCGTATTTATCTATACCCACCCACCACCCTTTTAATGTGCTTTTTCCCTTACGGGAAAAAGGGCAGGGTTGTTCGCAAGCCCGTTCTGATATGCAATGATTTAGATGCGTGTCATTGACAGCACCCTCGGCTTTTCCGCAGGAAAAGCTACATTAAAAGGGTGGCGGGCGGGATTAGATAATTATCCGTAAAACAACATCGATGACGTATACCATGTACACGTCAGCGATTTATTTATGTGTGTTAGATATTCAGCAGGTCGCTGTAAACCTTCAGCGCGCCGTCGGTATCGTGTGCCAGTACCCGCTTTGCCAGTACCTTGCCCAGCTGAACGCCTTCCTGGTCAAAGCTGTTCAGGTTCCATGCGAAGCCCTGGAACATGACTTTATTTTCAAAGTGGGCAAGCAGTGCGCCAAGGGCGGCAGGGGTCAGCTTATCTCCGATGATGATGCTGGAGGGGCGGCCGCCTGCAAAGTTCTTGTTGAGGTCATCGTCCTGCTTGCCGCAGGCAAAGGCGATTATCTGGGCAGCAACGTTTGCGTTGAGCTTCTGCTGGCTGGTGCTGCCCTGAATGTCTATGTCGGTGGCCATCTGGCTGTTCTTAAAGCCTACGAACTGCAGGGGAACTATATCCGTGCCCTGATGCAGCAGCTGATAGAAGGAGTGCTGGCCGTTGGTGCCGGGCTCGCCGAAGATAACGGGGCCGGTAACGTAGTCCACAGGCTGGCCGAAGCGGTTTACGCTCTTTCCGTTGGATTCCATATCCAGCTGCTGAAGGTGTGCGGGGAAGCGGCTCAGAGCCTGGGAGTAGGGCAGCACGGCGGTGGTGGGATAGCCCAGCACGTTGCGCTCATACAGGCCTATCATGGCGTCCAGCATGGCGGGGTTCTCAAGGAGATCGGGGCTGGTTGCAAGCTGGTCTGCTTCTGCTGCGCCTGCAAGGAACATATCGAATACCTCGGGGCCAAAGGCAAGGGACAGCACTGCGCCGCCTACGGAGGAGGTGGAGGAGTAGCGGCCGCCGATGTAGTCATCCATGAAGAAGGCCGCAAGGTAGTCGGGGCTCTTTGCCATGGGGGAGGTCTCGCTGGTTACCGCCAGCATATGGCGGGAGGCGTCCAGACCGGCATTCTTCAGGGCATCACGAACGAAGGACTCATTGGTGAGGGTCTCAAGGGTGGTGCCGGACTTGGATACCACGATAAACAGGGAATGGGCCATGTCAACACGGGCAAGGACCGCCGCTGCGTCATCGGGGTCAACGTTGCTGACGAACTCAGCCTTCATCTTGCGGCAGCCGTTTACCTGCGCCCAGTTTTCAAGGGCCAGATACATCGCCCGGGGGCCAAGGTCGCTGCCGCCGATACCTACCTGAACCACGGTGGTGAAGGGCTCGCCTGCGGCGTTTGTGATCTCGCCTGCGTGTACCCTGTTGGCAAAGTCGGCTATCTTGCTCTGCTGCTGGGTGTAGAAAGCCCTCTTGTTTGTGCCGTCGGCAATAACGTCATTGCCCAGCTGGCCGCGGGTAAGGTGATGGAGAACAAGGCGCTTTTCGCCGGTGTTGATGACGGCGCCGTTGTAAAGCTCTGCAAACTTTTCCGTGAGCTGCGCTTCTTCTGCAAGGGCAGAGAGGGCTGCAAGGATGCTGTCATCCACGGGCCTTGCGCCATAGTTGAAGGCGAGGCCTGCGCCCATGGGAACGGTATACTTCCTTACGCGCTCTGCGCCGCCTTCGCCGCTCATTGCGGTGGCAAGGCAAATGGGAGAGACCTTGGTGAGGGCCTGATAGGAGGCCAATTTATCCATGTTGGTCCAGCTGATCATGGTAAAATCCTTTCTGTGATGTGGATTTGGGCATACATTCATATAATAATACTACCTCTAATATATTTAAACTGCAAGGAGCTTAAGGAGCAAAAAGAAAATTATATTCCTGAAAAAGAAAACATGATAAAAGCCGCTCAGCTGCCGAGCGGCTTTTGATATGGTATGCTGTGTTTTTGTTTTACGTTATTCTTTGGTTCTTTTCTTTTAAAGAAAAGAACGTATAACTACTTAGTGATGCTCCTGCACTCCAGATAGTACCTCTTCTCGTGGGCTTCGCCCATGGAGAAGGTCTTGCGGGGCAGGGCGCCGTCGAAGATAACTGTGGGGAAGAAGGCGGCCTTATCCATGGAGGGGAGCAGGAAGCCCATGTTGCCTTCCTTGCTTCCAAGGTCGTTTACAACGTCCGCGCCGTGGATGTAGTCTATGGTCGCGCCCTCGGTCTCCTTGATGAGGATATCCAGGGCGTTCTGGAGGGTGCCTACTTCCAGCTGAGCAACAGGATTTTCAACATGCAGGCAGCCCACGCCTTCCTTGCTTACGAAGGGGATGATATGTCCGGCCTTGCCGGCGGTCTCAGCCTTGAGCTCTTCGAAGGAGGAGAAGGCGTGCACTTCGCAGGAACCGTTCTGCTCTATGAGCTTATTCTTTATCCATTCAAGGGCACCGTCTCCAACGTTGAAGATTACGCGGTGGATGGGCTCGAAAATGATGCCTTCATCGTGAACGTTTTCCAGTTCAACCAGGCAGTAGCGGGCGGGATGCTCATCGGAGGCGGACAGGCCTTCCTCTGCCTTTACCCGCTCCCAGTTTGCCTTGGCGGTGGCGAAGGAATGGTTGCCGTCGCCCATGGCGAAGAGCAGGGGAGCCTGATCGGTTTCGTACTTGGCGGCGTAGGCGTCCTTTTCAATGAGGGCCTCAAGGGCAGCGATAACGCCCTTTACCTGAGCCTCGTCCTTTACAAGGTAGCCCTCGATGTGGCCGCCCTTCTGCATAAGGTCAAAGTCATAGAGCTTTTCGGTCTTATCAAGGGCTTCGCCGATGGGCTCGATAACGGTGCGGGCGGGGTCGTCTATCAGCACCAGTATGTGGGGCATCTCAAGGGGAGCGTCCTTGCGGATGCGCAGGCGGGGAGGTATGCGCTCCACAATGGTGCCTTCGGTGGCGCGGATAAGGGTGGTGGAACCCTTGGTATAGTCGTAATTTTCAAGGTCAAGGGCCACTATAAGGCCCTTGCGGGTGCGGCCCTCAACGGTGCGCAGAACGTAGGCAAAGCCCTCGCCCTTGTTTTCCAGTACGCCGTTTTCAACGTACTGCTTCATGTGGGAGTTTATGGAGACTATGCGCTCTGCCTCGTCGGGCTTGTCAAGGTAAAGCTCGGGCAGCATTATGCGGAGGGTGGAGGGGGCGTCCCCAACTATGGACTCGGTCTCGTTCCAGTAATCCGGCTGGGAGGTATACTGGTCGCAGGCAACAACGGCCCACTTGGTCATGTCAACGGCGGAATTGGGCAGCAGCAGTTCGGGCACCTTAACGCCTATGGAGTTAGCATACTTAGTCATGAAACAGCCTCCGTTTTTAGTTTTGATAATTTTGCTGGATAAAGTTATTTAGTGTAGATTTGCTGTGATGAAATTGCACCTAAAAAATTTTTAGGCAACATGTCTTTTTTTATATGATATAACGTTAACCCTCTCAGGTCAATGAATCTTTTTGGCCTGAGGAATATTTTTTTAAAACTTTTTTGCATTTTATCGCTTTAATCTGCTAAAGTATGGTGGTATAATCTTTATATACTGAAAAAATGGAGGCGGCACATGTACAAAAGCAAGCTGATGACAGAGGATACCGAGGCCTTTTTCAATGCCATACTGTCCCTCAGGACTACCGAAGAATGCTGCCGCTTCTTTGAAGACGTGGCAACCATAGGAGAAGTACAGGCTATGGCACAGCGGCTGCAGGTTGCAAAGCTGCTGGCTCAGGGGCTGAAGTATTCGGACATTGCCCGGCAGACCGGCGCCTCCACCGCCACCATTTCCCGTGTCAGCCGCTGCCTTGGCTATGGCGCAGACGGCTACAAGCTGGTGCTGGAGCGCATGGAATAGCAAAAACACATTTCAACAGGCAGGCTTTACAGCCTGCCTGTTGTTTAGCCTGAATGGATTTAGCCATGGTTTTCTTTATTGTGCGGCCATAGAGCAAGGGGGCTGATCCATTTTGTCTATCTCCACCCCGGTATAGTAATGGGTCAATATCTCCCTGTAGTCTGCGCCGCCGAGTGCCATGGCCCGTGCGCCGTACTGGCTCAAGCCAACGCCGTGGCCGTAGCCCACGGTGCGTATGAGTACGGTGTCGGATATATCTATGGTGAAGTTTGCGCTGTTAAGGTTCAGCAGCTTGCGCATCTCCTTGCCGGATACAGTGATTTTGTTGAGCCTCAGCGTTTCCACCTGCCCGCTGTCATAGCGGGAGAGTATCTCCACCTGGGAAGAGAGCTTTTTGCGGTCCAGCTTGGCCTTGGGCCATTTTTTATTTACCGCCGCGGCAAATTCCCGGGGGGTGTATTGCTTTTCCCCGTGATACTTGCTGCCCTCCTCGCCGGGGCTTTCCACCCCCACAAGGTAGGGCAGAGCAGAGGAAAAAACATTCTGTGCATCTTCCGTCCGCCCGCCTGCGGAGGAATGGTACAGGGCCTCTATGGGGGAATCGTTGTAAAGTATCACTTCCCCCTCTGTGGAGTATACCGCCTCTGTCAGCTTATCCATGTAGCGGCGGGCATTATCGCCCCAGTTGGCCCTTAGCTCTTCGGGGGCGGTATACGCCTGACAGCAGGAGCTGTCGGTGCATATGTCCGCGCCATCCTTGCCGCAGCCTTTTCCGCCGTAGCAGGCCATGCGCCGTACCGCGTATGTGCGGGCAGCCACCGCCTGTGCCTTCAGCGCCTCAAGGGGGAATGAGGCAGGCATTTCGCCGCCAACCACCCCTATGAGGTATTCGTTCAATGACATCACCAGCACCTCCCCGTCGCTAAAAACGGCGATATCCGGAGAGGTGACAGGAGCATGCTGCTGTTCCCGGGATATGGCGCATCCCCTTATGCCTGCGATCAAAAGGCACAGGGCAAATGCGGCAAGCAGCGTGCACGGATAAATACTTTTGACAGAATGGCGCTTCATAGCATATCTGTATGCGGGGCTGCCCTGCGAAATACGTTGCGGAGCATGGCGGGGGTGGATTATAATAATATATGGAAAATGCGGTATTTTGTCACATCGGAGGAAAAACATGTCAGCTGAAAAGACAGAACTTAGGGAAATACTGGAAAACAACATAGGTGATGTATATAAAAACGCCCTTTCGGCCCTGAAGGATCAGACCGCCGCCAAGGAGGTTACCCGCCGTGTAATGGCGCTGCTGAAGCGCACATTTGAGGCGGGCCTTTCGGTGACCCCTGATACCGTAAAGCGGCTGACGGAGGACTGCTGCAAAGAGCAGCTCAGCTATAACAGCAAAAAGGCTGCCTTTCGTGACGGCGTCATCGCCGACATGCCGGACTTTGATACTGCCATAGCCTCAATAACGGGGGAGGAAGTGCGCGCAAAGGCCCGAAGCGACGCGGAGGATAAGGCCGCCGAAGCCCACAGGGCCATCCGCCAGGCAGAAGCATTGGAGGGCAGGACTATAACCGCGGCTGAGTCCGTTTGGGCTATACCTGAGCAAAGGCAGGTCAGCGCCGTGGATGAAGCAAAGGCCCGGGTGGAAAAGGTGTGGGCGGAGCTTGATCTTGACGATGATGACGATTACGATGATGACGATTGCGACGAATATGATGACGATGACGATGAAGAGTACGAGCCTCTGTTTGAAAAGAAAGAGAGGCCTCCGGTACTGCCCCTGATAGGTATATGGGCGCTGATAGTGCTGCTGGCCTTAGTGGCGGTTTGCCTGATGGTGATGCTGATGCAGCGCAACGTACTGCCCGGCGGATCAAGTCCCTTTGTGCAGAATTTTACCGCTTGGTTCAATTCACATCTTTTCCCACTGTTTTAACGGTTTGTACATATTTTCTCAATTGGATTATGCTATCATAATATTGAAGACATATCCGTACAATATAATTCGAGGTGATATTATGGAATCCGTAACTCAATACATTTTAGGCTGGAACACCCCCGCTGTAATATGCCTCGTTGCAGGCATGGTGCTGATGGCCATAGAAATATTCACACCCGGCATGGGTGCGCCCGCCATATTCGGCAGCATTTCCCTGATAGCCGCAATAATACTCAGGGCAGACAGCATAGAGACTGCCCTCATCACCCTTGTGCTGATACTTATTCCCCTGCTGCTGGGTGCAGGCATTGCTATTCGTTCCTTTTCCAGGGGCGCGCTGAACCGCTCTCCCGTGGTATTGAAGGACAAGATAGAAGGCAGCTCCACCTCCCTTTCGGATGCCGAGATGCAGCAGCTGGTGGGGGCAGAGGGCGTAGCCCTTACCGCACTTCGCCCCGCAGGCAACGGAGTATTTGACGGCAGAAGGCTGGACGTTGTAACAAGCGGTGGATTTATTGCCAAGGACAGCCCTATCCGCATCGTTGCCATTGAGGGTCTTCGCATAATGGTGGAAAAGGTATGAGCCTGAAATTCTGCAAAACCTGCGGCACTCTTTACGACGAGGCCAAGGTGGAATGCCCAAAGTGCGCCGCAAAGGCGCTGGAGCCCGATTATGATGAGCTGACCTATGACCGGGAAATGGACAAGGCGGAAGCGGACAGGCTTCGCAGAAAAAGCTGGATACAGCTGATAATAGGAGTGCCCGCGTTCATAGGCGTATTGTATCTTGCGGGATACCTTATAAAGATGTTTGTTTTAAAATAGTAAACATAGAGAGGAGAAAAGTATGGACTTTATCGTAGTAATATTCCTTGTAGTGGCAATTATAATCTTCCTTGCGCTGTTCTTCAGCTTTGTGCCCATCGGCCTGTGGATCTCCGCCACAGCTTCCGGCCTGAGGGTGGGCCTGTTCCAGCTGGTGGCCATGCGCATCCGCAAGGTTGTTCCCAGCCGCATAATCAACCCCGCCATCAAGGCCACCAAGGCCGGCATGGAAGTGCCCCTCAACAAGCTTGAGGCTCATTACCTTGCGGGCGGTAATGTTGACCGCGTTGTAAACGCACTTATCGCCGCACAGCGTGCCGGCATCCCTCTGGACTTTGAGCGTGCCTGCGCAATAGACCTTGCGGGCCGCGATGTGCTCAACGCCGTGCAGATGAGCGTTAACCCCAAGGTCATCGAAACTCCCGTTATCGCAGCCATTGCAAAGGACGGCATAGAGCTTCGCGCAAAGGCAAGGGTGACCGTTCGTGCCAATATCGACCGTCTGGTTGGCGGCGCAGGCGAGGAGACCATCATCGCCCGTATCGGCGAGGGCATCGTTACCACGGTAGGTTCTTCCACCAGCCACAAGGACGTACTGGAGAACCCCGACCTTATCTCCCAGACCGTGCTGAACAAGGGCCTTGACGCAGGTACCGCCTTTGAAATTCTCTCCATCGACATTGCGGACGTGGACGTTGGCCGCAACGTTGGCGCACAGCTGCAGATAGACCAGGCAGAAGCCGACAAGCGCATCGCCCAGGCAAAGGCGGAAGAGCGCCGTGCCATGGCGGTTGCTCAGGAGCAGGAAAACAAGGCAGAGGTACAGGGCATGCGCGCACGCGTTATCGAGGCGGAGGCAGAAGTTCCCAAGGCCATCGCCGCCGCATTCCGGGACGGCAAGCTGGGCGTAATGGATTACTACAACATGCAGAATATAATTTCGGACACCCGTATGAGAGACTCCATTGCCGGAGAGGGCAAGAACTCCTAATGCCCTGATTATTTCCCGGGAAAGGAGGGAGCTTAAGTGGATGGTTTAATATTCCTTGCCATACTTGCAGTGGCAGCCAAGTACGCCATAAAGGAAGGGCAGAAGAATGCTGACAAGCAAAAGGCAAAGCAGCGGCAGGCTCAGTGGCAGCAAAGCCATCAGGCAGAGCAGCCGCAGCCCCGTCAGTATCATCCCGCATTTGACACGGAAGAGGTACAGCCTGTAACCATGCAGGACCTTATGCGCCAGGCGAAAAACGCGGCGGGCGCCGTAAAGGAAAAGGTAACACAGCACCGCCCCGCGGCGGGCAGCATGGTCTATGATTCCTCCGAGGGGGAGGGGCATATCGACGGCGATTACCGCTTTGAGGAGATCACTCCACATTCCGATGACCACGTGGTAAAGCCCCTAACCGAAACAAAGCACATACACACCGAAAGCACTATAATGGGCTCTGAAAAGTGTGAGCCTGCGGACAAGGACGTATACGGGCAACCTGCGGCAGTTGCAGCCGAGGCGGAAATGTCCGACATCCGCAAGGCCATCATCTGGAGCGAGATAATCGGCAAACCAAAGGCGCTGAGAAGGTAAAAGCAGCCTACCGACATCCCAAACTCAACAGGGAGTAAAGGAGGAAGGCATGAAGACAAAGCTCAAGCTGACGCCCGGGCGGATAGTGACCGCCTTGCTGTGGATAGCCGGCATTGCCTTTCTTATCTGGCGGACGGGCTGGTACAACGACTATGTGGCAAGCCTTCCGGAATTTGAGACCGAGGGCAATGTGCTGAAAAGATACAATGGAAACAGCGAGCACGTTGTTATAGGCCATGGCATTGAGGAGATAGGCAGCGGAGCATTCGCTGACAATCGCGAAATAAAGTCCGTGGATATACCCAACAGCGTCACCTATATAGGGCGGAGTGCTTTTGATGGCTGCATATCCCTTGAAAGCGTAAGTTTTTCTGTCAATCTTAAGGAAATAGGACCCTGGGCCTTTTATGGGGCAGAATCCCTGGGGCATGTGGAATTCCCGGAGGGGCTTGCGATTATACACTTCAGTGCCTTTGAGGACTGCAAAAGCCTCACCTTTGACAGCCTGCCTCAGTCCCTTGGGGATATGAGCGCAAATGTATTTAAGGAATGCGACAGCCTTGAAACGGTGGTGATACCTGAGGGCGTGCGGTCGATACAGGACTGGGCCTTTGGCAACTGCGACAGTCTTACGGATGTATACGTGCCGGATACGGTGCGGGAAGTGGAAGAGCTGGCTTTTGAGAACAGCCATAATGTGGTGATACACACCATAAACTCTACGGTGGCCAAGTTCGCCAAAGAGGCAGGACTGCCGCTGGATTACGACATGACGGTGGATTAATCACAATATTAAAAGCTCCGCACATTATTGTGCGGAGCTTTTGTGTGCTTTCATTCAAACCGGGAATACCTTACCCACACAGGCAACACCGGCCTTTGGACAGAGCATCCCTTTTTCCCGCAGGGAAAAAGTACATTGAAGGGCGGTGGGAGGGAATAGATAATAAGCCGCAAATAAAAAGCCTTCCGGTTAAACTCACAGGAAGGCCTGATCCTTTGGTATGCTGCTTAATATATGGGATATCCGCTTATGAACATCCACAGGTAGATGAGCATGGATGCTGCAAGGAGCAGCAGCGCGGCTGCCCGCAGGAACTTTTTGCCCTTGGTAAGCTCTGCAATGCCGAAGGCCAGAGGGAAGCACACCGCAAGGTACCTTGGGCCGCTTAAGAGCCATGTGCAGCCGATGGTCACGGCAAAGTATACCAATGCGTAGCCGCTGTATGCGGGGCGCAGCTTTTTCATGGAGGGGATAAGCAGGCCAAGGAAGCCGAAGGCGCAGAGGAGATTTGGCAAAAACAGCCCGTATGCCATCTTTGCGTCCCCGGTGATAATATTCTTCAGCAGCAGGTCTGTCTGGTAGGCGGCTGTGCCGAAGAAGGGGCCCAGCTGCTGGCTCCAGTGCTCGCTCTGATATTTAAGGAAGGTAAAGGCAGAGCCTGTTACAAGATGGTTGATAAGGAGATATCCCGCGGTGCCCAGGGCTATCATGGCTGTGCCGCCCAGTCGGGAGGCTATGGCCCTGGAGGAGAGGGGCTTGTTGCGGACGTGATCCGTAAGTGCCTCTATAAATATGGGAGCTATCAGAAGCAGGCCAACCGAGCGGGTGAATGCCGCAAGGGCGCCGAATCCTCCCGAAAGGAGATACTTCTTTTTGCGGGCGCAGAACAGACAGCTCAGGGAAAGCAGCAGGAAAAGGCTTTCCGTCATGGGGGCCGCAAGGAAAAAGCTGCCGGGGAATACCGAAAGCAGGGTGGACGCAAAGAGGGCGTCCTTTCGTTCCATGTCAAGGGCAGCCAGCTCATAAGCCATAATGCCTGCGCCTATGGCGCAAAGGTTGGAAATCACCATGGCGGAGGCAAAGTAATTGCCCACGGCAAAATTAAACAGCTTTGTCAGCAGGGGATACAGGGGAAAGAATACTATATGTAAGCGGGGATCCCCCTCGGTAACGTACCAGTTTTGTGCAATGCCCTGATAGTGGGGGGCATCGGTGCGGTTCCACAGCCTTGCCATGGTGTCCAGCATGCCGCCGGAGTAGCCGTTTTTCGCAAGGTCAAAGCTGTATGCGGCGGCGTAGAGGATAATGTGCAGCAGTATTACCCTCAGGGCGATGACCGCCCAGGGATGCCGCCTGTCAAAGCGGGAGGCGCGAATGCCGGGATCCGGCAGGAGGGCTTCTTCACCGGTAAGGCCGGTGTGCAGTGCGGGAAAGAACCTTGCAATGCAAAGGCCGAAAAGCCCTGTACTGAGGGCTGCTGCAGCTATGGCCATAGCGGAATAGCCTGCGCCAAAGGCCCAGACTCCAAACCAGCCGCCCAAGCCTATGAGCAATATGGGCGGAGCATATTTAATAAGTATTTTTTCGATCATATTCATGTAAGCATTATAACACGGTACATATGCTAAAGGAACAGCGAGAAAAGAAGGATAAGGAGAATAAAGATAAAATGCAGAAAAGTTCCAGTAAAAAAATATGGGACAACAGCTGCCAACCATTACAAACTCTCATGGCTGATATGAATATACTGTGGATTGTGCAGCGCCAAAACATATGGCCCAATATATTGAAAAACCTTATGCCGTCTAAGTAAATTCCATTATTTACATGTGTGCGGCAAGCAGATATATGCCCGTCATGAATAGGTTATAATATTGACAAGCGTTCACAATGTTGTTACAATATTAACGTTGAATGGACTGGGAGGTCGTGTATGCTTTCCCATAGGGGAAATGAGAAAGCAGGCATGGGCAGCCCGGAAAGTTCGGACTCTTCAAAACTATTTTTTATTGGAGGATTTCTTTAATGGTACTGGCTCTTCAGATCATTCTGGGCATCTGCTTCGTAGGCATCGCTGGCATGCTGATCGTAGACATCAACAAGAACCACAAGGGCGAGCTCAAGTCCGCTGGCGGCAAGAAGTGGGCACAGGGCATGTTCGTAGGTATTCTGTGCAACTTCCTGGATACCCTCGGCTGCGGCTCCTTCGCTCCTTCCACCTTCCTTTACAAGGTATTCAAGAATGTTGAAGACATCAACATCCCTGGTACTCTGAACGTCGGCGATACCTTCCCCGTTATCTTCGAGGCTCTGATCTTCACCACCAGCGTAGAGTGCGAACCCGTATTCCTGGTAGCTATGTGCGTAGCCGCCATGGTCGGTGCTTATGCATTTGCTGAGATCATCACTAAGTGGGAAATCAACCAGATCCGTCTGTGGCTCGGCTGGGCAATGGTAGCTTGCGCTATCATCATGGTTTGCAAGAACCACGGCGTTGGCCCCTTCGGCGCTGTAGGCGAAGGTGCTGGCTTCCTGCCCAATCAGTGGCAGTTCTGGGTAGCTGTTATCCTGAACGTTCTCTGGGGTGCTCTCATGGACGTTGGCTTCGGTCTGTATGCTCCCTGCATGGCAACCTGCCTGCTCCTCGGCTGCTCCGGTGGTACCTGCTTCCCCGTATTCATGGGCTCCTGCGCTCTGCTGATGCCTGCTAACTCCATCGTATTCATCAAGAAGGGTCGTTACGACGCCGTTGCCACTCTGGGCAACTTCATCGGCGGCTGCATCGGCGTATTCATCGCTTGGAAGATCATCACCAGCCTCCCCATGTACTGGCTGATCAACCTGGTATGCGTAGTTCTGCTCTGGACTGCTTACACCATCCTCAGCGCACGCTCCAAGGCCCTCAAGGAAGCAAAGGCTGCCTAATAGGGTGATCGCTTAACAAGCAAAGCAAAAGGACGTTCCTTCGGGAGCGTCCTTTCTTTATGTTCCGGGGGAAAGGAATGGAGGAAATTTATCTATACTCTGCCCGTAAATGAAGCTGCGGGTAATAATGAATGGTGAGAGAGTATTGATTATCTATTCCCACCCACCACCCTTTTAAGGTATCTTCGCCTGCCGGCGAAGACGGGACAGGTATGATAAACCTCCGGCCTTTGCTAATAACCCAAAGGATAATGTACCGCATTATCGATGGAATGCTCGGCTTTTCCGTAGGAAAAGCTACATTAAAAGGGTGGCGGGTGGGATTAGATAATAATTACCTTTTCACTGTTACCGATAACTTTGTTTGCGGGCGGGTATGGATTGGATCCTATATATAATCCCATAAGTCCTAAAATAATGGACGAAACAGCCGTATTGTGATATTATTATTGTAATTACGGCCATATGGCCATATGGAGGATATGTAATGTTTGAAAATCAATATGTAATGGATATAAAGCGCTATCGCCGCTGGACTGCTCCCACCTTCTATAAGGTAAAGAGCTTCTGGCCCTGGATGGTAATATTTGCAATCGGCCTGTATGGCGCTATCTTTTTCCGCAATGAAAATACTAAGCTCAATTGGGAGTCTCTGGCATACATGCTGATGCTGGTCAGCGTATATCGTTCCGTATTCTTCCGCTACATGCTTGCAGGCAAGCAGTTCAAGATGATGCGCGTGCAGTACGGCAAAAAGCAGTGGGACTGCAAGGTGGTCGTTGGTAATACCATTCGCCTGTTCATGGACGGCGAGCCCAACAACGAAGTATTCTGGAAGCAGGTTAAGAAATGCGTTGAGGCCAAGAGCTACTTTGACCTGAGCGTGGACAATGACTTTGTGCGCCTGGATAAGAACGGCTTTACCAAGGGCGATGCGGACAGCTTCAAGGCATGGGTACAGGCCGAACATCCCGAGATCCCCTGGGAGAAGGAACTTCCCGAATTTGATAAGTAACACGGTTTTGCATTCAGCCGCTGAGGAGCAATCCTCAGCGGTTTTTGCTTATACAAAACGCCCCATCCTTCATGGGGCGTTTTTAGATAGCACGATCAGGCTTGCTTATTATATTTATTTGTTTAACGTTCGCTTTTCTTTCTCTTTTTGCTTCTTTTTCTGCTTTCTTTTCGCGTCCGAAAAGAAAGAGAAAAAGAAGAATATCCTCCATCAATAAAACGTTGCAACTTCCTTTTCCGGCTTTTGTGCAGGCTCAACATCTATAACGTGGAGCACAGGGCCGCGGCCGCCGTAGATGCGGTTAAAGCGTACCTCTATGGAGGCGGTGACTATAACCCACTGGCGCTGGGTCAGGGTGTCTGCCTTGTCCCACTTGCACACAAGGCCGCTGTATTCGATATCGTCCACACAGCAGGTCATAACGTGACGTCCGGCAATGAAGGTATCTTCGGGCAGGCGGGCGTTGCGGGCAACTATGCCCTTAAAGCGAACGGTTTTGCCTGCGTACTTTTTCAGCTCCTCGGACATATCCCGATACCATATGGCGTAGTCGTTGTCGCCGATTTCGATAACCGGAGCATCAACGTCAAAGGGGAGGGGGTCCTCAATATCGTCGTATTCCACATGGCCGTCGGTGTATTCGTAGGCGATGTTGGCACGGCGGGATACACCGCGGATTATCTTGTGTATCTCCTCTTTGTTGAGGGTGTCGTCCGCACGGTTCAGCACAACCAGCTCCGCCGTCATCAGCTTGTCCACCATAAGGGAGCGCATGTTGGTGTTGTAGGGAATGAAGGTTTTGGCGTCCACAAACATGAACTCCTGATACACTGTCCATTCCTTGGGGAAAACACGGGCAAGGTCGCTGAGCAGCCACATGCCGTTGTACTCTATCAGCACGCGATCCGCCTGATATTTCTTGACCAGCTTGGTAAGGTCTTCGGAGGTGACCTCTTCGATATCCTCTATGGTTTCGATGTAAACGTATTTGCTGGGGAACTTTGAAGGATCCAGCTCCTCAATGCCCTCCTCGCACATCAGCACAAGGGTGCGCTCCCCGTCATTAAAGCGCTTATCGCACAGGGTCTCCTGCATAAAGCGGGTCTTGCCGCCCTCCAGAAACCCCGTGAACATATATACAGGAATCTGTTTCATGTACTATACTCCAAACAGCTCCATAAGGGCGGATTCATTCAGCTTTGCGCCGATTACGCACAGCCTGCCGGTAACGCCTGCGCTGCCTTCGCGAACGTTTATCTCGCCGGGTACAAAGTCAAAGTGTATCCAGGCATTTTCGCCCTTCAGTATGCCCTTTGCCCTGAGTACCGCGCCGTACTTTTCCTCGTCCTCAAGGGCGGCAAGGGCAGCGGCGATACCTTCCGCAGAGAAGGCCTTGGCAGTTTCAACGCCCCAGCTGGTGAATACTTCGTCAGCGTGATGATGGTGATGATGTCCGCACTCGCACTCGTGGTCATGCTCGTGATGATGGCCGCATTCGCACTCATGGTCATGCTCGTGATGATGGCCGCATTCGCACTCGTGGTCATGCTCGTGATGATGGCCGCATTCGCACTCATGGTCGTGTTCGTGATGGCCGCACTCGCACTCGTGGTCATGCTCGTGATGATGTCCGCACTCGCACTCGTGCTCGTGATGGTGGTGGTGATGATGCTCGCTTTCTGCCTTCAGGTGTGCAAGCTCCTCATCAAGGGTGTCGCGGCGCTCCATGGCGGTGAGTATCTGTGCGCCGGTCAGCTCATCCCAGGGGGTAGTGATGAGGGTGGCATCGGCGTTGTGCTGACGGATAAGCTCAACGGTGGCGGTGAGCTTGTCCTCGGATATGCCTGCGGTGCGGGAGAGGACTATGGAATTGGCGTGCTCTATCTGGTCGTTGAAGAATTCACCAAAGTTCTTCATGTACATCCTGCACTTGTTGGCGTCAACGATGGCGGTAAAGCTGTTGAGCTGCAGCTCCTCTGCTCCCACGTCCTGTACGGCGCGGATAACGTCGCTGAGCTTGCCTACGCCGGAGGGCTCTATCAGTATACGGTCGGGGGAGTACTGCTCCAGCACCTTCTTGAGGGCCTCGCCAAAATCGCCCACCAGGCTGCAGCAGATGCAGCCGGAGTTCATTTCGGTAACCTCAATTCCGGCTTCCTCAAGGAAACCGCCGTCAATGCCTATTTCACCGAATTCGTTTTCTATAAGTACCAGCTTTTCCCCGCCAAATGCCTCGGGGATGAGCTTCTTGATGAGAGTAGTCTTGCCTGCGCCCAGGAAGCCGGAAAAAATATCTACCTTTGTCATGGTTTGATGCATCTCTTTTCGTTGTATTTTGAGAAGGAAGACTGCAAAAGGCCATCCCTCCACAACTGTATTATAGTCAGACAGAAGCGGATATACAAGGGCACACGGGCATTTTCTTGCTATGTTCACAGGTAAGGAGGAATTTCGCCACAAATTATGAACAAATGCGTATTATAGGTGAACTGAATAAAAAATATGGTATAATAGGCCTATGGAAAAGCGGGATAGAAAAGAAAGAAAGAACGCAAAGGTCATACGTCGTATTTTGACGGGCATTATCTGCGCCGCGCTGATATTTATCGGGGCGTTTTTATGGTTCTTTGTGTTTGAGGTTACCCCGCTGCCCAAGGCAATAAAGCAGGAAGCTGTGGAAACCACTTCTGCGCCGACTGCAGCGCCTGAGCCTGCACCTGAGCCTGTGCCCACGCTGTACATACCCAAGCCGGAGGTGAACACATACACCGCAAAGCTGTGGGCAAAAGAGGAGACCATTAAAGGAAGCATGCGCCTCCACTACATAAACAACGGAGCGGATACCCTGTATTCCGTGCCTTTCCATCTCTATCCCAATACCGTTACCCCCGATGCCATTACGGTGGATAGGCTGTCCCTTGACGGCAAAGAAGCCTATTACGTGGTGGATAATGATAAGCTGAACGTACCCCTTGCGGTGGAGCTGATGCCGGGAGAGGATTGCGTGATATTTGTGGAGTTTACTGTGAACCTGTATAAGGGGCAATACGGCTCTGACGGTAAGCTCATGTATCTGCTGCCTGCCGCGGCGGTGTATGAGCATGACTGGCTGCTGGATGCCCGGCCTGAGGATGTGAATTATACCGCACCTGCTACATACAGCATAATAATAGAGGGAGAAGCCTCCTGCGGCATGCCACAGAGCGAGGAAGGTCACTATTACGGCGAAAATATGCAGGGCCTGACCGTAATATTGCATTAAAAAATCGAGAACCCGCAAGGGTTCTTTTTATTTGTAAAAATATGGAATTGCGTCCATGTTTTTGATGCTGTCCTTTATGAAGAATAAACTTATATGTGCTGGGAATACTAAACCTCAAACACCGCATACGCGGAAAAATCAAGGAGGAAATATCCACAGCATGAAGAAAAGAGTATCTTTGGCCGTGATGGCCATGCTTGTCGTGGCAGCTATGCTGATGGCGGTGGGCTGCGCAAATAACACACCTGAACCTGCACCCAGCCCCTCACCCATGGCTACCGTAAGCCCCAGCCCCGATGCGCCCATGGTAGAAGTAAATCCCAGCGCCGGGCAGCCCCCCATGGCGGGCGGAGTGATCCAGAACTTTGTGGAGGGTGCGGTTATCGAGCTGACCCAGCTGCCCGCAGAGATCTCTGACGCAATCAAGAAGGAATACGCCGACGCAACCGTTAAGAGCGCATCCTATGCCACCTATGAAAATCAGCAGATGTACAAGGTGACCATCCAGCGGGCCGAAGATGACGCCACCGAGGACGTATATGTTACCTCCGAGGGCAGGATCATCCCCGCCAAGGCCACCGCGGCATCACCATCACCCACTGCAGGCGGCTCCGGCAGCACCGAAACCCCTGCCGGCGGAGTGGAAAGCGGCAAATAGCAGAATACATTCAAAGGGAATCGATAACGGAAAAAACCGTTATCGATTTTTTGAATAATAGAATAATTGGATTAGGGATATGAATTTAACAAATGGGCAGCCCTGTGCTATTATAGACACAAGACATAGTAATGATGCTGCCTTTGGCAGGGCAGTACAAAGAATACCTCCTCTTAAATAAATGGATTCGGTTCGGGCGAAGGGATAGCGCCCGAAAAACAGCGGGAAAATCAGCATTATCGGAAAGTTCGATAATGCTGATTTTTTGTGCGGGCAGGTGCGCGGAGATGCTGTGGATTTTTGTTATATTTGGCTGTATAATTACATTACCAAAATGCGGCTTGGCCGCTGAAAGGATGACCGGCGATGGCTGATATTTTTGATATTCTGGGGCCCATAATGGTTGGCCCGTCCAGTTCACATACGGCAGGCGCTGTGCGTATAGGCAGCATGGCCCGCACCCTGCTTGGGGAAAGGGTGGTCAGCGCGGATATACTGCTGCACGGCTCCTTTGCGGACACCGGCCACGGCCACGGTACAGACAGGGCGCTGCTGGCAGGCCTTCTTGGCATGGATCCCGCAGACCTTCGCATACCAAATGCCTTTGAGGAGGCAGACAAAGTGGGGCTGAAGTATACCTTTGGCGAAATAGAGCTTATGGATGCCCACCCAAACTCCGTGGTGATGGACATAGTGGGGGAATCCGGACTTAGGCTCAGCATAAGGGCGTCCTCCATAGGAGGGGGCCGCATAATGGTAAATGAGCTGGATGGCATTGAGGTGGCCTTTGACGGCAGCTTCAATACCCTTGTGATACACCATGTGGATGAGTTTGGCACCATTGCCGAGGTATCAAGGCTGCTGTCAAATTATCGCATAAACATAGCAAATATGCGCTTGTCCCGCCATCGCAGGGGCGGAGAGGCACTTATGATAATAGAAACGGACCAGACCGTGGAACGCAAGATAATAGACTGGATACGGGAATTCCACGGCATAGCAAAGGTGACCTATTACGATAAAAACAAGGAGGCCGAATATGAGGCTTGATTCCATGGAGGCCATTTGCCTGGGGGCAAAAGAAGCCGGTGCGCAGTTCTGGGAGGCTGTGCTCCTTTATGATATGGAAGAGCGTCAGTGCATCCGTGAGGAGTCTATGGCAAAGATGCTGACCGTGTGGACGGCTATGGTAGAGGCCTCCGACAGCTATACGGGACAGCGCCGCTCTGTAAGCGGCCTTGTGGGGGGCGATGGCCTTAAGATGCGCATGTACAATCGCCGGGGAGAATCTCTTTGCGGAGATTACGTGGGCCGCGTAATAGCAGAGGCTTTGTCCATGGCGGAATCCAATGCCTGCATGCGCCGCATAGTGGCTGCTCCCACGGCAGGCTCCTGCGGCGTATTGCCTGCGGTGCTTATCCCCCTGTGGAATCAGCAGAAACTGACCCAGCGTCAGGTTATAGAGGCCCTGTATACCGCCAGCGGCATAGGGGCTGTGATAGCCTCCAAGGCCGGCATATCCGGTGCGTCCGGCGGCTGTCAGGCGGAGATAGGTTCTGCTGCGGCAATGGCTGCCGGAGCCCTTGTGCATATACAGGGGGGGGATATGGATATGATATGCAACGCTGTCGCAATAGCGCTGAAAAACCTTATGGGTCTCATATGTGATCCCGTGGCGGGCCTTGTAGAGGTGCCCTGCGTAAAGCGCAACGTGGCGGGAGCCATGACGGCGGTAAGCGCTGCGGATATGGCCCTTGCAGGCATAGAGAGCCGGGTACCTGTGGATCAGGTAATACAGGCCATGGGCGAGGTGGGGCGGCACATGCCCCTTGAATTCCGGGAAACTGCCCTTGGAGGCCTTGCGGCCACCCCCTTTGGCAAGGAGATAAAGCAGAGACAAAAGGAAAGGGAATAAATGCATATCGATTATAAAAACCGCGGCATGACCGCGGTTTTTATATTGTTTGCCGTATAATTGATAAAATCGATATATGACCGAACAATATCGTATTTTTGAATTGGACTGCATAGACAGTGAGTATTTATACTTTGAATAATACTGGGGTGTTATGCGGCTGTGTCGACCGCGGGAGGAACAGTAATGGAAGATCTGATTCTGCGCGTAACGGATATTCGGAAAGATTACGGACATATACAGGCGCTGCAAGGCGCTTCTTTAAGTGTGAAAAGGGGAAGTATAACCGCAGTTGTTGGCGACAATGGCTCGGGAAAATCCACCCTTATAAAGATACTGTCCGGCAACATAAAGCCCGATGGCGGCAGCATACAGGTGGGACAGGAAAGCTATGGCAGCCTCAGCATCAAGAATGCAATGGAGCTGGGCATACGCACGGTCTATCAGGATCTGTCGCTGGATAATTATAAAAACAGCTTTGAAAACATATTTCTTGGGGCAGAGCTTACCAGGGGGCCGTTCCTTGATCGCAGAGCCATGAAGGAGGAGGCCGGGGCCATACTTGAGCGCATCAATGTGGCTATACCTGACCTGGAGGAGCCGGTGGGAAACCTTTCGGGAGGTCAGCGTCAGGGGGTGGCTATAGCAAGGGCACTAAGGACCCCGGGAAAGATACTTCTGCTGGATGAGCCCACCGCTGCCATGGGTATACATGAGAGCCACAGCGCCATGAACATACTGCGCAGCCTCAAAGAGCAGGGAATGAGCCAGCTTATAATAAGCCATAACATACATCAGGTATTTGACATTGCAGACTACATATGGGTCATGCGTCTGGGGCGCTGTATCGCGGGAGTAGCCACTGCGGATACCACACCTCAGCAGCTGCAGGAGCTTATCCTCAGCAGAGAAAATCAGGAGGTACAGTAAATGAGCTCCTTTAAAAGATGGTGCGTAAAGCAGTCCACCGCGCTGCTGCTCATACTGGTATGCCTGCTGATGATGGCGTTTTTATCGGTTGAAACCAGGTCGTTTTTTTCGGTAAAGAATGTTGTAAATATACTGGAGGCGAACTCCTATCGCCTGATATTGGCCGTGGGAATGATGTGCGCCATAGCCTCGGGAGCAATAGACTTGTCCATGGGCTCAATACTTTCCTTCAGCGCCATATGCATGGCAAAGGCAATGAAGGCAGAGTGGTCTGTAGCGGGAAGCATAATGCTTTCTCTGGCGCTGGGCATGCTTATGGGCGCCGTAAACGGCTCGGTAATACACCTTACCCGCATAAACGCTTTTATAATTACCCTTGCAACATCCATGCTGTACAGAGGATTGTCCCTTATAGCCACTCAGGGCATACCTATAACCAAGCTGCCCCAGCTGTTCAGAGAAATCGGCTGCGGAGATATATTTGGGATGGAGTCCGGCGTTACAATGGCGATAGTCATTACTGTGCTGCTGATACCATTGTTTTATCACACCAAGTGGGGCAGTTACGTAATGTCACTGGGCGGAAATCCCGAGGCGCTGAAGCGCAGCGGCGTGCCCATAGGATTGTATAGAGTATCCGTATTTGTGCTGACAGGGCTGCTGTCCGCTGTTGCCGGAATAATAGTGACCGCAAGGCTGAATTCCGCAGAGGCTAACGCAGGGCTCAGCATGGAGATGGACGCAATATGCGCCGTTGTTATGGGAGGCACCGCCATGAGAGGCGGCAGCGGAAGCCTCTTGGGCACAGTTGTTGCGGTGTTTTTGATGGGCCTTATACGAAATGGCCTTACGATAATGAGCGTTTCTTCCTATTATCAGCAGTTCATTACCGGTGCCATGATGCTGTGCGCGGTAATAATTGCCGAAATGAGGGAACGCCGTACCCGTATAGGGTAAATATTTTTTGCATATAAGGTACATTTCCTTATAAATAAAATCATTTTAACTGGAGGAATTTCCAATGAAGAAGATCATGGCATTTGCACTGGCTCTTGTTATGGCTATGTCCATGGCAGCCTGCGCTAAGCCCGCCGAAGCTCCCGTTGCTCCCGTTGAGGAAGCCCCCGTTGCTCCCGCTGAGGAAGCCCCCGTCGCTCCTGCTGAAGAAGCTCCCGCCGCTCCCGCAGTATCTGCCACCGTACAGAAGCTGTATGACGAGTTTGACGCCGCTATGGCTGAGCAGCTGGGCGCAATGCCCGAAAGCTTTGCTGAGCTGAAGGTCGGTGCTGTTGTTATCTCCCTCACCAATCCCTTCTGGGCAAACATGAAGGACTGCTATGAGGCAGCCGGCGCTGAGATGGGCGTTGCCATTGACGTTCAGACAGGTACCACCGAAGGCGATACCGCTTCCCAGCTGGATGTTCTCATGACCATGGCCGATATGGATTACGATGTGATCATCGTTTCCCCCATTGACGGCACCAACCTGATCCCCGGCATCGTAAAGTGCAACGAAAATGGCGTTAAGGTTATCAACCTTGGCCCCGGCGTTGATACAGCCGCTCTGGAAGAGGCAGGCGGACATCTGGATGCCAAGATCACCGTTGACTTTGCCGAGCAGGGCGAAACCTGCGCTAACGACATGATCGCACGTCTGCCCGAAGGCGGTCAGGTGGCTATCATCTCCGGTCTTGCAGGCGCAGGCCAGAGCGAAGGCCGTACCGCCGGCGCTAAGGAAGTTCTGGAAGCCGCAGAAGGCTTTGAGCTGGTAGCTGTACAGAACTGCGACTGGGATGCCACTCTGGCATACGATGCCGCAAAGGCTCTCATCACCGAGTATCCCGAGCTGAAGGGCGTATTCTGCTGCAATGACACCATGGCTCTTGCCGTTAAGGAAGCTATGGCAGCCGAAGGCAAGGAAGGCGTTCTCATCTATGGCGTAGACCTTACCGATGACGCCCGCGCAGCCATCTCCGAAGGCACCATGACCGGCTCCATGTCTTACTCCAGCCAGCGTTACACCAAGGCCGCTCTCCAGATGGCCGTAATGCTCAACGAGGGTCATGTATTTGAAAGCTTCGTATACCTCCCCCTGACTCTCGTTCACGTTGACAACGTAAACGACATGGAAGGCTGGAAGTAAAGATGAAATTCCTTGTGGAAACCTGCCTGCTTACTCATGGGCTCAAGTCTGTTACGGACGAGCTGCTCCTTGCGGAATGGCCCAAGGATATTGACTGTATAGCATGGGTAGATAGAGGCAGGGCCCGCATAGGCGGCGTTGAGGAATATATACCCTTTCGCAGCAGAGAGGACATAATCCGTATAGACAGGGACAAGCTGCCCATGGCCCTCTCCCAGGGCATGTCCGGCCCCCTTACCGCCTCAGGCACAATGGCCCTGGCTGAGAGCATGGGAATATCCCTTGCGGTCAGCTGCGGCATAGGCGGCCTGTGCGATATAAGGGGCGAAGAGCTTTGTCCTGACCTTCCCGCCATTGCAGAGATGCCGGTAACGCTGCTTGCCACCGCCTTTAAGGATATGCTGGATATATCCGGTTCGGTGGAATGGCTGCGTAGCCACGGCGCAAAGGTGCTGGGCGTAAACAGCGGCCGCTGCACAGGATATCTGTTCAGCAGTGCTGATGTTCAGCTGGACGGTGTGCTGGAAAATGATACTCTCCCTCAGTGTGGCGGTATGCTTGTGCTGAATCCTATTCCCGAAAAGGACAGGATTCAGGATATATCCCTGCTTCAGCAGGGCATAGCTGCCGGCAAGGCTGAGGAGGCCAGAGGAGGATACTATCATCCTGCTGCCAATGCAGAGTTTGACAGGCTGACTGATGGGGAAATATCCCGCATACAGCTTCGCTCTATTATTGCAAACGCACAGCTTGCGGGCAAGCTTATTCAAGGATAACGCTTAACAGCAATCGCGGCGCCCCTGCCCAAAATGGCAGGGGCGTTATATTGTAAGGGGGATCCTCTGCGTGATAAAATTCCCTGTCAAAATATCGCAGAAAATACTTGCTTTTTCTCTGCTGCTGTTGTATTATATTTAAGTCCGCAATGCGGAAAACAAAATAGCAAATATCCTTAGACCTAGGAAATCGTGGAGAGATGGCTGAGTTGGTCGAAGGCGCACGACTGGAAATCGTGTAGTGCAGGAATGTACTCAAGGGTTCGAATCCCTTTCTCTCCGCCAAACAAAAAAGACACTACAAGAGAGTGTCTTTTTTGTATGTAAAGAGCAATATTCAAGAAAACTAAAACACCCTGCTGTGGGCAGGGTGTTTTTTGAGTATGTACGGCTTTAGAACAGGCCGGTGATGGTGCCGAATTCGTCCACGTCTATCTTTTCTGCGGCGGGCACCTTGGGAAGACCGGGCATGGTCATAATATCGCCTGTGAGGGCCACAAGGAAGCCCGCGCCGGCGGATACCTTAATGTTGCGTACGGTAACGGTAAAGCCCTCGGGAGCGCCCAGAAGGGTCTGATCATCGGAGAAGGAGTACTGGGTCTTTGCCATGCAGATAGGCAGCCTGCCAAAGCCCTGAGCCTCCAGCTGAGCCATCTGCTTCTTTGCGTTGGCGATCAGCTGTACGCCATCCGCCCTGTATACGCGGGTGCAGATGTCGTTAAGCTTCTTTTCAATGGGATCCTCCGCATCGTAGGCAAAGCGGAAATCATTGGGCTGCTCACAAAGGCGTACCACTTCCTCTGCAAGGGCAATGCCGCCCTCGCCGCCCTTTGCCCATACTTCGGACAGGGCAACGTTTACGCCCAGCTCACGGCACTTATCCTCCACCAGCTTAAGCTCGGCGGCGGTGTCGGTGGGGAATGCGTTTATGGCTACTACGCAGGGCAGGCCGTATACATCCTTGATGTTGGATACATGGCGCAGCAGGTTTGGCATGCCGGCTTCCAGAGCTCGGAGGTTTTCATTGTTCAGCTCAGCCTTGGGTACGCCGCCGTGATTCTTAAGGGCGCGCACAGTGGCAACTATAACTACCGCGTCAGGCTTGAGCCCTGCAAGGCGACACTTGATGTCCAGGAATTTTTCAGCGCCAAGGTCAGCGCCAAAGCCGGCTTCGGTAACGGTGTAATCCGCAAGACGCATCGCGATGCGGGTGGCCATTACGGAGTTGCAGCCGTGGGCTATATTGGCAAAGGGGCCGCCGTGTACAAGGGCGGGAGTGCCCTCAAGGGTCTGAACAAGGTTGGGCTTAAGGGCATCCTTGAGCAATGCTGTCATTGCGCCGTCTGCCTTAAGGTCCTTTGCGGTTACGGGCTTATCCTCAAAGGTATAAGCCACCACCATGCGGCCCAGACGTGCCTTCAGATCCATAATGTCAGAAGCAAGGCAAAGCACTGCCATTACCTCGGAGGCAACGGTAATATCAAAGCCGTCCTCACGGGGAACGCCCTGCATCCTGCCGCCAAGGCCGTCTATAACGTTTCTCAGCTGTCTGTCGTTCATATCCACGCAGCGCTTCCATACTATGCGCTTTACGTCGATGCCAAGCTGATTACCCTGCTGAATGTGGTTGTCCAGCATTGCGGCAAGGAGGTTGTTGGCTGCGCCTATGGCGTGGAAGTCACCGGTGAAGTGCAGGTTGATATCCTCCATGGGAACGACCTGAGCGTAGCCGCCGCCGGCCGCGCCGCCCTTAACGCCGAATACGGGGCCAAGGGAGGGCTCGCGGAGGGCTACCATTACGTTTTTATTCAGCTTCTTCAGGCCGTCTGCAAGGCCAACGGTGGTGGTGGTCTTGCCTTCCCCTGCGGGGGTGGGGTTGATGGCGGTAACAAGTATCAACTTGCCGTCGGCGTTGGTGTTTTCACGGAGCAGACGGTAGTCTATCTTTGCCTTGTGGTTGCCGTACAGCTCAATGTACTCGGGAGCAATGCCCGCGGTCTCTGCTATCTGGGTAATATGACGGGGCTTACATGCCTGTGCTATCTGGATATCGGTCAACATGCGATGGTTCCTCCTTATATTTAAGACTGGCTGCCGGTGGTGGTGCGCAGTGTTACGTCGTGATAGCCGCCCTCTACGATGGAGGTGGCGGATACACGGGTTATGCGGGCCTCTGCCTGCAGCTGAGGTATGGAGGTAACGCCGCAGTTGCACATGGTGGACTTTACCTTGTAAAGGCTCTTTTCAACGTTATCGTGGAGGGAGCCTGCATAGGTAACGTAGGAGTCAACGCCCTCTTCAAAGGCCAGCTTGTTTTTGCCGCCCAGATCGTAGCGCTGCCAGTTGCGGGCGCGGTTGGAGCCCTCTCCCCAGTATTCCTTAACGTATACGCCGTTTACAAGGAGCTTGTTGGTGGGGGATTCGTCAAAGCGGGCAAAGTAGCGGCCCAGCATCAGGAAGTCAGCACCCATTGCAAGGGCAAGGGTCATGTGATAATCATGTACGATACCGCCGTCGGAGCAGATGGGTACGTAAATGCCGGTCTCCTTGAAGTATTCGTCACGGGCAGCGGCAACCTCTATTACAGAGGTGGCCTGACCGCGGCCGATGCCTTTGGTTTCGCGGGTTATGCAAATGGAACCGCCGCCGATGCCAACCTTTACAAAGTCTGCGCCTGCTTCTGCAAGGAAGCGGAAACCATCCTTATCAACAACGTTGCCTGCGCCGATCTTAACGGAATCGCCGTACTTTTCACGGACGAAGTCGATGGTCTTCTTCTGCCAGAAGGAGTAGCCCTCGGAGGAATCGATGCACAGCACGTCAGCTCCGGCCTCAACCAATGCGGGGATACGCTCTGCAAAGTCGCGGGAGTTTACGCCTGCGCCGACAAGATAGCGCTTGTCCGCATCCTGCAGGCTGAGGGGGCGCTCCTTATGCTCGGAGTAGTCCTTGCGGAATACGAAATACATAAGGCAGTCGTTTTCATCCACTATGGGCAGGGAATTGAGCTTGTTATCCCAGATGATATCGTTTGCTTCCTTAAGGGAGGTGCCTGCGGGGGCAACGATAAGCTTCTCACGGGGAGTCATGAACTCGCGGACGGGCACATCGGTGCTCATGCGGGATACGCGGTAATCACGGCCGGTAACGATGCCTAAAAGCTTGCCGTTGGGCTCTGCGTTTTCGGTTATGGCTACGGTGGAGAAGCCCTTTTCTTCCTTAAGCTTCAGCACGTCCGCAAGGGTATGGTCGGGGGTAAGGTTGGATGCGCTTACAACAAAGCCTGCCTTGTGGCTCTTTACCCTGCGAACCATAGCAGCCTGAGACTCTATGGACTGGGAACCGAATATAAAGGAGATACCGCCTTCCTTGGCAAGGGCTATCGCAAGAGTGTCGTTGGACACGGACTGCATTATGGCGGATACCATGGGGATATTAAGGCTGATGGGGCATTCCTCCTGACCCTTGCGGTACTTTACCAGAGGGGTCTTAAGGGATACCTTATCAGGTACGCAGTTTTCATCGGTATAACCGGGCACCAGCAGATACTCGCTGAAAGTATGGGATGGTTCGGGATAGTAGTATGCCATTTAATGTATCTCCTCCTTATTTAAAGTATTTTACGGCGGAAGCAAACAGCTTCATATCAAATTCGCCGGGTACATTTTTGTAAAGGTTTGCGCCAATGCGCTCGGAATGGCCCATCTTGCCCAGTACTCGTCCGTCGGGAGAGGTGATGCCTTCAATGGCGCATACAGAGCCGTTGGGATTGTAGGCGGTCAGCATGGAGGGCTTGCCTTCCATGTCCACATACTGGGTGGCTATCTGGCCGTTGGCCTCAAGCTGCTTCACCAGTTCATCGGAGGCGATGAACCTGCCCTCGCCGTGGGAAATGGGTATGGTGTAAACTTCGCCCACATTCAGGCTGCTGAACCAGGGGGACTTGGCGGAGCATACGCGGGTACGCACAAGGCCGGACTGGTGGCGGCCGATGGTGTTATAGGTAAGTGTGGGGAAGGAAGCATCGGTATCCAAAATCTTTCCGAAAGGCACGAGACCCAGCTTGATAAGGGCCTGGAAACCGTTGCAGATGCCCAGCATAAGGCCATCACGCTGATCCAGCAGAGTCTGTACCTGTTCCTTTACAGCGGGGCTCCTGAGGAATGCGGTGATGAATTTGGCAGAGCCGTCGGGCTCGTCGCCGCCGGAGAAACCACCGGGCAGTATCAGCATCTGGGATGCCTTAAGGGCTTTTGCAAAGTCCTCTACGCTGCTGCTTACATCGGATGCGGTAAGGTTGCGTATTACGAATATCTCAGCCTCGCCGCCTGCTTCCATAAGGGCACGGGCGGTGTCGAATTCGCAGTTTGTGCCGGGGAATACAGGGATAAGGGCCTTGGGCTTTGCAAGCTTCACATTGGAAGAAATTGCGCAGGGCTTGTCATATGCAAAGGCGGGTACTTCGCCTTCGTCCTTTGTCCTGGTGGGGTATACGTCCTCCAGCACTGCCTCGTTGATGGCAAGCAGCTCCTCTGCCTTTGCGCTGTCATTGCCGATAGTGATCACGCTGTCATCGGCGGTAACGCCCAGCAGGGATGCGCAGGGTACGGATACTTCTTCGGCAAGCTCTGCTATGATGGCGCCGGGCATGGGAGCGTACCAGTCAAGGTCAGCCTTGGCGGCAAAGCCTATGCCGTTGCCGAATGACATTTTCATAATGCCTTCGCTTACGCTCTGCTCAACAGCCCATGCGGACTTTACCTTGCCGGCCTTGCAGAGCTCATGGAAAGCTTCCCATGCAGCCTTGGTGTCTTCGCCTGCAAAGAGGTATACGGGATGGCCCGCATCTTTAAACTCGGGGCTGATCACATCCTCAGCCAGCACAGGACATACCGCAAAGGAGATAAGCGTGGGAGGAACATCCATATCCATAAAGGAACCGGACATGGAATCCTTGCCGCCGATGGCAGCTGCGCCCAGTTCCAGCTGAGCATCCAGAGCGCCAAGGAGTGCGGCAAAGGGCTTGCCCCAACGCTCAGGCTTATCCTTCAGCCGCTCAAAGAACTCCTGGAAGGAAAGGTATGCCTTGGTATAGTCTGCGCCTGCGGCAACCAGCTTTGCCATGGAGGTGTAAACTGCGCCGTGTGCTCCGTCATAGGGAGATGTGGAAAGGGTCTCGGGATCACAGCCCCATGCCATCAGGCTGCCCTGAGAGGTATGCCTGCCGGGGAGCACGGGCAGCAATGCTGCCATTGCCTGGGTGGGGGTGCGCTGGGTCTTGCCGCCAAAGGGCATAAGCAGAGAGCCCGCGCCTATGGTGCTGTCAAAGCGCTCCATAAGGCCTCTGCGGCCTGCACAGGCGAGGCTGCCCGCCATGTCACGGAGGGAGGTGAACCTGGGGGCGGTAAGGCCGCTGCGCTCTACTGCGGCAACAGCTACGTTTGCATGTTTTACTGCGCCATTGGTGCTGAGGAATTCGCGGGAAAGGTCTGCAATGGTGCTGCCCTTCCACTTCATCACCATGCGCTCCTCTTCGGTAACGGTGGCTACAACGTATGCCTCAAGGTTTTCCTTCTGTGCGGCAGCTATGAATGCATCCACATTCTCGGGAGCCACTACAACAGCCATGCGCTCCTGGGATTCTGAAATAGCCAGCTCGGTGCCGTCAAGGCCCTCGTACTTTTTGCGCACGGCATCAAGGTCGATGGTAAGACCGTCTGCCAGCTCGCCTATGGCAACGCTTACGCCGCCGGCGCCAAAGTCGTTGCAGCGCTTTATAAGGCGGGTAACATCGCCATCGCGGAACAGGCGCTGTATCTTTCGTTCTTCGGGGGCGTTGCCCTTCTGAACTTCGCTGGCCATGGTGGTCAGGGACTTTTTATTGTGGGATTTGGAGGAGCCGGTGGCGCCGCCAATGCCGTCACGGCCGGTGCGGCCGCCCAGCAGTATAACAACATCGCCGGGGGCGGGGCGTTCACGCACTACGTTTTCCGCGGGGGCTGCGGCAACTACCGCGCCGCATTCAAGGCGCTTTGCCACATAGCCGGGATGATATACTTCCGCAACGTGGCCGGTAGCAAGGCCTATCTGGTTGCCGTAGGAGGAGTAGCCCGCCGCGGCAGTCTGGGCCAGCCTGCGCTGGGGCAGCTTACCCTCAAGGGTATCCTGCAGCGCGGTGCGGGGGTCGCCGCCGCCGGTAAAGCGCATTGCCTGATGCACATATGCTCGGCCGGAGAGGGGATCACGAATGCAGCCGCCGATGCAGGTGGCCGCTCCGCCAAAGGGCTCTATCTCTGTGGGGTGGTTATGGGTCTCGTTTTTGAACATCAGCAGCCAGTCTTCATCCACGCCGTCAACCTTGGCGTTTACGCGGATGGAGCAGGCGTTTATCTCTTCGCTCTCGTCCAGCTCAGGCAGCATGCCCCTCTTCTTGAGGGTCTTTGCGCCTATGGTTGCGATGTCCATAAGGGTCTGGGGGCGCTTTGCGGCCTTCTCCTCACCGTATACCTCTATCCTTGCGTCAAGATAGCGCTGATATGCGGCCTTAACAGCCTCATCCTCAATGGAAATGCTGTCCAGATGGGTGGAGAAGGTGGTATGGCGGCAGTGATCAGACCAGTAGGTATCCACCAGACGTATCTCGGTAATGGTGGGATCACGGCGCTCGGTGTCACGGAAATAGCCCTGCAGGAAGCGCAGGTCGTCAATATCCATGGCAAGGCCAAGGGTGCTGAGCAGCTCGGCAAGGCCGTTGTCATCAAGGGCGGTAAAGCCTTCAACGGTCATAACGGAATCCGGCTGAACATAGTCCACATGCAGGGTCTCGGGCTTGTCCAGAGAGGCCTCACGGGATTCTACGGGGTTTATCATGTGGCGGCGTACAGCATCCAGCTCCTGCTGAGAAAGCTCGCCATAGAGGGCGTATACCTTTGCGCAGCGCACTGCGGGGCGCTCGCCCTGGCTCAGCAGCTGTATGCACTGGGCGGCAGAGTCTGCACGCTGATCAAACTGACCGGGCAGTGCTTCCACCGCAAACACGGCAGCCGCATCGGAAAGGTCCATTTCTTCAGAACATACATCCACAGGAGGCTCGGAAAAAACGGTGGTTTTAGCATAGTCAAACAGCTCCTTATCAATGCCCTCTACGTCATAGCGGTTGAGAACACGGATAGAAGTTAGGCCGGATATGCCCAGAAATCCACGGCACTCGTTCAGAAGGCCTGAGGCTTCTGCGGATATTCCGGGCTTCTTTTCTACAAATACTCTGAATACCATATTACTTCTCCAATTCTGCAAGTGCTCTGTGTCCTATATCGCGGCGGAAATACGCGCCTTCAAAGCTGATATTCCCAACCATCCTGTACGCTTCTGCCACGGCCCTGTCAAGGGTGGGGGCGGTTGCCGTTACGCCCAGCACTCTGCCGCCGCCTGTTACAAGGCCATCCTCTGTGACCTTTGCGCCGGCCACATAGGTGTGTGCCCTGGCCTCGTCATCCATGCGAATGGCAAAGCCTGTGGGGTATTTACCGGGATAGCCGCCGGAGGCCATTACCACGCAGCAGGCACACTCATCGCTGAACTCAACCACGGTGTCCTTAAGGGTGCCGTTGGTCACGGCCTGCATAACTGTGAGCAGGTCGCTCTTAAGCAAGGGCAGTACTACCTGAGTCTCGGGATCACCGAAACGGCAATTATACTCGATAACCTTGGGGCCGTCCTTGGTTATCATAAGGCCAAAGTACAGACAGCCCTTGAAGGTGCGTCCTTCAGCCTTCATTGCCCTGATGGTGGGCAGGAATATCTCATCCATGCAGCGGGCGGCAACCTCATGGGTATAGAAGGGATTGGGGGCTATGGTGCCCATACCGCCGGTGTTGAGGCCGGTGTCTCCCTCCCCTGCCCGCTTGTGATCCATGGAGGATACCATGGGAACTACTGTTTCGCCATCCGTAAAGCTAAGGACAGATACCTCGGGTCCGGTGAGGAACTCCTCGATTACAACGCGGCTGCCGCTTTCGCCGAATATCTTGTCCTGCATCATGGAGGATACAGCCTCCATGGCCTCCTCACGGGTCTCGGCGATTATAACGCCCTTGCCAAGGGCAAGACCGTCCGCCTTTATTACCACGGGAATAGGGCTGGTCTTAAGGTATTCCTTGGCGGATTCAGCGTCGGTGAATATCTCGTATGCGGCGGTGGGGATATTGTATTTTTTCATAAGGTTCTTGGCAAAGGCCTTGCTGCTCTCTATAATGGCAGCTGCCTTGTCAGGGCCAAAGCAGGGTATGCCGGCCTGTGTCAGGGCGTCAACGGCGCCCATCGCCAGGGGATCGTCAGGGGCTACCACGGCGTAGTCTATTGCATTCGCCTTGGCAAATTCCACCTGAGCCGGGATATCCTTCGCGCCAATGGCAACACACTCAGCGTCCATGGCAATGCCGCCGTTGCCGGGCAGGCAGTATATCTTTTCAACAGTGGGATTCTTTTTCAGCGCCTTGACGAGGGCGTGTTCCCTTCCGCCGCCGCCAATTACCATTATTCGCACTTTTGTTTCCTCCCGTATATTGATCTTTAGTGGTGGAACAGACGCATGCCGGTAAAGCACATTGCCATATCGTACTTGTTGGCGGTCTCTATAACGTTATCGTCACGGATGGAGCCGCCGGGCTGTGCGATGTACTTAACGCCGCTCTTCCTTGCCCGCTCTACGTTATCGCCAAAGGGGAAGAATGCATCGCTGCCAACGGTTACGCCGCTCTGGGTGGCTATCCATGCCTTCTTTTCCTCAGCGGTGAGGGGCTCGGGGCGGAACTTGAATACGTTCTGCCATGCGCCGTCGGCAAGTATGTCTTCATATTCGTCGGAAATGTAGATGTCTATGGCGTTGTCCCTGTCGGGGCGGCGAACGTCATCCACGAAGGGCAGTGCCAATACCTTGGGATTCTGGCGGAGATACCAGTTATCCGCCTTGCCGCCTGCGAGACGGGTGCAGTGTATGCGACTCTGCTGGCCTGCGCCGATGCCTATGGCCTGTCCGTCCTTAACGTAGCAAACGGAATTGGACTGAGTGTACTTAAGGGTGATGAGAGACACGATCATGTCGATCTTTGCCTCGGGGGAAAGCTCCTTGTTTTCGGTTACGATGTTTTCAAGGAGGGATTCGTCTATTTTGAAGTTGTTATGACCCTGCTCAAAGGTGATGCCGAATACATCCTTGCACTCCTGCTCGGCGGGTACATAGTTGGGGTCTATCCGGACGATATTGTATGCGCCCTTCTTTTTGGTCTTGAGAATCTCAAGGGCTTCGTCGGTATAACCGGCGGCGATAACGCCGTCGGATACTTCAAGCTTAAGGTAGTTGGCGGTATCCGCATCGCATACGTCGGAAAGGGCTGCCCAGTCACCAAAGGAGCAGAGCCTATCGGCGCCTCTTGCCTTGATGTAGGCGCAGGCTATGGGAGAAAGCTCCTTGTCGCTTTCTACGAAGTAAATCTTCTTTTCCACATCGCTTAAGGGAGTGCCCACTGCGGCGCCTGCGGGGGATACGTGCTTGAAGGAAGCTGCGGAAGGAATGCCGGTGGCTTCCTTAAGCTCCTTTACCAGCTGATAGGAGTTGAATGCGTCCAGAAAGTTGATGAAGCCGGGCTTGCCGTTGAGCACCTCTATGGGCAGCTCGCTTCCGTCCTTCATGTATATGCTTGCAGGCTTCTGATTGGGGTTGCAGCCGTATTTAAGTTCGAATTTTTCCATTGTGCTTCTCCTTTAGCGGTTCTTGTTGAGTATGCGCTGCTGAGTTTCGCCGGTCTTAAGGTTGGTATAGCGCACAAAGAGGGAGATCTTGTTATCCTGATTCAGATTGTCCCACAGCAGGGCGGTAAATTCATCGATATCGCCGCTGATGGCTACCCGCTCAGGCTCACCGGTGAAGGTGGGGATGGGATCGCCGTCGCATACGTAGGTATGCAGGAAACGGCCCTGACCCTTGATGGCGGGATACTCAAAGAAAATGCGGGCACATGCGCTGCCTTCGGGATCTGCGGACTTGAGGATGGACATTTTATAGCTTCCATCGGGACACAGCAGGCCGGAAATGCGGGGGGTCCAGTTGGGGCCGTCCGGCTCAAACTCGCGGGTTCTGAGAGCCTGCTCCAGAGTTTCGCCCCGCTCCATAAAGTCACGGATGGTATCGGTCTGGTCGCCGTTGGTCACGATAAGGCTGCGGCCCATCTCACGTACGGGATGATAGATGATGAGGCTGGGGTCAGACAGCTTGGAAGGGTCGAATGCCTCGGTGCGGATACCGTCGGGTTCTTCCACAAATACGCGGTTGCGGCTGTTTACGCTGCGGCCCATGATAAAGTAGGCGGCAACTGCGGTTTCGCCGTCCTCAGAGGTGCCGAGGATTATGCCGCGGCCGGGATAGGTGTTGTCCTTGAGAAGGAATGCTATATCATAAGTTTCATATACGTTCATTGGTTTAACCTCTTTCTTCTGCAATGCTGCGGCTCACAAGCTCTGCCGCCCTGGGCAGCAGTATCCATTCCGCCTGCTCCATAACACGCCTCTGCAAAGTCTGAGGTGTGTCGTCGTCCATTACTTCCACGACCTTCTGGAATATTATCCTGCCGCCGTCGGGTATCTCGTTTACAAAGTGTACGGTGGCGCCTGTCACCTTTACGCCCCGCTCAAGGGCAGCCTCATGGACCTTAAGGCCGTAATAGCCCTTGCCGGCAAAGGCGGGAATAAGGGCGGGATGCACGTTGATGATGCGCTCCGGCCAGCGGGAAGTAAAGCTTTCGCTGAGAATGCTCATAAAGCCCGCAAGTATGATAAAGTCGATATTATACTCACTGAGCAGTGCGGATATGCCCGCTTCAAATGCTTCCTGAGAGCCTGCTTCTTTGCGGTTTACCACCCTGCCGTCCACCCCGGCGTTTTTGGCCCGCTCAAGGGCATAAGCGCCATGCTGAGAGGAGATAACAAGGCATATTTCACCATGGGCAAGCTCCCCGCGGCTCTGACTGTCGAGCAATGCCTGAAGGTTGGTGCCGCCGCCGGATACCAGCACCGCTATGCGAGCCTTCTTTAGCATAATTCCACCTTTTCCTCGCCCTTGACCACTTCGCCAAGAACATATGCGTCAATGCCGTTTGCCTTGAAGGAAGCGATTGCCTTATCACAGTCTTCCTTTGCGGCAACAACAGCCATGCCAACGCCCATGTTGTAGGTGTTGAACATATCCCTCTCGGGTATATTGCCGAGGCGCTCTATCATATCGAATATGGGCAGGGTGCGGATAGCGGCCTTGTCCACCTTTGCGCAGAGGCCGTCAGGCATGCAGCGGGGAATGTTTTCGTAAAAACCGCCGCCGGTGATATGGCTTACGGCGCTTATGCGAGCCTCCTTCATGGCGGCCAGCACAGGCTTTACATACAGCTCGGTGGGGGTTAGCAGTGCTTCGCCAAGGGTCATGCCCAGCTCAGCGTGATATACATCCAGTCCGCCGTTTTCCACATCGAACACCTTGCGTACAAGGGAGAAGCCGTTGGAATGTACGCCGGAGGAGGGCAGAGCGATTATGACATCGCCTTCGCACATGGACTCGGGGTCGATGATATCCGCCTTGTCCACGATACCTACGGAGAAGCCCGCAAGGTCGTAATCGTCAGCGGCCATAACGCCGGGGTGCTCTGCGGTCTCGCCGCCGATAAGGGCACATCCGGAGCGCACGCAGCCTTCGGCTACGCCGGATACTATATCCGCTACCTTTACGGGGTCATTTTTGCCGATGGCGATGTAATCCAGGAAAAACAGGGGCTTTGCGCCGCAGCAGATAATATCGTTTACGCACATGGCAACGCAGTCGATACCGATGGTGTCGTGCTTGTCCAGCAGCTGGGCAATGCGGATCTTGGTGCCCACGCCGTCGGTGCCGGATACCAGCACAGGCTCCTTCATGCCGGCGATGTCAGGCTGAAACAGGCCGCCAAAGCCGCCTATGCCGGACACTACGCCGGGGATAACGGTGCGTTTAACGTGCTTCTGCATGAGCTTTACGCCTTCATAGCCTGCGGTGATGTCAACGCCGGCTGCGGCGTAGGAAGCGGAGTAGGATTTATCTTTATTCATGGCTTGGTTATTCCTTTCCGGTCCAGCAGTAGGTGCAGACCTTGTCCGGGTCAATGCCTATGGCCTTGAGCAGGCCGTCCAGGGACTGATAAACAAGGGTATTGAATCCAAGTTTTTCGCAGATGGCCTTGCGCATGCACTTTCCTCGCTCGGTGGAGGGGTCCGCGTATTCGTCCACATGTTCCTGGCCCATGTTGCCCTCAAGCTCCTGTATTACCCTGCGGGACAGCAGATCCATATCGGAATTGCTGCGGGAGAAGTTAAGGTACTTGCAGGCATACATTATAGGAGGGCAGGCGGAGCGCATATGAACTTCCTTTGCGCCGCTGTCGTAGAGAAACTCTACGGTGCCCTGAAGCTGTGTGCCGCGCACTATGGAGTCGTCAAGGAACAGCAGTTTTCTGTCCTTTATAAGGGCACTTACGGGTATCTGCTTCATCTTGGCAACCTGGCTGCGCACGTCCTGATTGGCGGACATAAAGGAACGAGGCCAGGTGGGGGTGTATTTTATGAAGGGGCGGGCAAAGGGCTTGCCGCTGCGGTTGGCGTAGCCTATTGCGTGGGGGAGACCGGAATCCGGCATGCCTGCCACCCAGTCCACATCCGGAATAGTACCTTGCTCCATTTCCATTTCTGCCATTATGGAGCCGTTTTTGTAGCGCATTACTTCTACGTTTATGCCTTCATAGCAGGAATTGGGATAGCCAAAGTAGCTCCAAAGGAAGGAACATATACGCATTTCCTTGCCTGCAGGGGCGAGACTTTGATAGCCATCAGCCGTCAGTTTTACTATTTCGCCGGGGCCCAGCTCATAGGCATCGGCGTAGCCCAGCTTTTGATAGGCAAAGGATTCGAAGGATACACAGCATCCCTCGTCGTTTTGGCCGATGAGCACAGGCAGCCTGCCTACCTTGTCGCGGGCGGCGATTATTTCGCCTTTGTCATTGAGTATCAGCAGGGTAAGGGAGCCTTTTATCAACTCCTGCGCGTTGTGTATGCCGGATACTATGTCGTCCTTAAGGTTTATCAGCGCCGCAACCAGCTCGGTAGCGTTTACTGCGCCTGAGCTCATTGCCATAAACTGGCGGCCGTGGTCTGAGAAGTATTCTTTTATCAGTTCCTCGGCATTGTTTATGATGCCTACGGTGGTTATGGCATACAACCCCAGATGGGAACGCACCAGAAGGGGCTGGGGGTCGGTATCGCTTATGCAGCCTATGCCGCTCATGCCGCGGAAGTCGCTCAGGTCGTTTTCAAACTTGGTGCGGAAGGGAGTGCTCTCGATGTTGTGTATCTGGCGCTTGAAGCCTGCTTCCTGATCGTATATGACCATTCCGCCCCGGCGTGCGCCCAGGTGAGAGTGATAGTCCACACCAAAGAAAATATCAAGCACACAGTCCCTTTTGGAGACTGCTCCGAAGAAGCCGCCCATTACGCAAAGAACAGCTTGGACAGAGTCATGGGATCTACGTATTCGCCGTCCTTGTAGACCCTCATATTGCCGGAAGCGATCTCGTCTATGAGCATAACGTTGCCTTCAGCATCGTAGCCGTACTCAAACTTGATATCGTAAAGCACAAGGCCCTTCTCAAGGAGGTCGTCAGCAACTATCTTGGTGATCTGCTGGGTCATGAGCTTCATGTCCTCATACTGCTCATCGCTCATAACGCCCAGAGCCACAAGGCCGTCCTTGGTTACAAGGGGATCGCCCAGTTCGTCGTTCTTGAAGGTGGTTTCAACGTAGGCGGGCAGGTCTGCGCCGGCTTCAATATACTGGCCATAGCGGCGGATAAAGCTGCCGACTGCCTTGTGGCGGCAGATGACCTCCAGACCCTGACCGAATACCTTGGCAGGGAGAACTTCCATGGTGGTGTTGTTCAGGTCTGCGCTGACATAGTGGGTGCGGATACCTGCGGCGTTGATCTTCTCAAAGAAGTAGATGGACATGCGAAGGTTTACGTCGCCAACTCCGTCGATGGTGAGACCTACAGAGTTCTCGCCGGGATCGAATACGCCATCCTTGCCGGTGCAGTCGTCCTTGAACTTGAGCAGGTAGTTGCCGTTGTCCAGTGCATAAACGTCCTTGGTTTTTCCGGTGTAAACGTGTTTCATAATATAAATTTGACCTCCATTAAGGTTTTTAACGTGATTGGTGATTAGTTGAAGCGTGCCATGGTCTCGGCGTCTGCCTTAAGCACGGCGGCGCGGCCCTCTTCACGGGCCCTGTTGAGCTTGTCCGCAAGGACGGGATCTGTGATTGCAAGCATTTCTATTGCAAGGAGGGCGGCGTTCTTTGCGCCGTCTACAGCCACGGTGGCAACGGGTATGCCTGAGGGCATCATAACGGTGGAAAGCAGAGCGTCCATGCCGTCAAAATTGGCGGATCTGCAGGGAATGCCGATTACAGGCAGGGTGGTGTTTGCGGCGAGAGCGCCTGCAAGATGGGCGGCCATGCCTGCGGCAGCTATGAGCACGCCAAAGCCCCTTTCCCGGGCAGCGGCGGCAAATTCCCTTGCCTCATCGGGGCAACGATGTGCGGACAATACCCGCACCTCGGTTTCCACGCCGTATTCTTTCAGCACCGCAATGGCTTTTTCCACTACGGGAAGATCGCTGGTGCTTCCCATGATGACTCCAACTTTCATGTACTAACCTCCTTGAAGATTAAAAATTAACAAACAAAAGGGCAACCCGATTCACATACTCAAATGAGAATCAGCTTGCCCAGGCGGTCGGCTTATTGCGTACGGTTCCCTTGTGGTAAGCCACTTCCGCCAGTAGCCGTACGAGTAGTATTCATCTGTAAAAATTGTAGCAAAAACGGCACATTTAGTCAATGTGGCAGGGGACGATTTTGCGATATTGCGATATATTTTAAGGATTTTCACCAAAACCAGCAGGGGCGGGAGACGGCAAAAAGAAAAAAAGGCCCTCCGCAAGAAGGGCCTTTTGCAGTAATCCGCGCTTTGATTATACCTTGAAGTTTACAGAGGTGGAGCCCTGCTCTTCCTGAGCAAAGTCATAGTCCTTGCCGGGCAGGATGGCGTTGAGCATGATGCCTACGATGGAGGCAACAGCCAGACCGGACAGGGAGGCGATGCCGATGGAGATGGAGCCGGCGGCGGAGTTTGCAATACCAAGGGCCAGCACCATGATGAGGGCGGCGATGATAACATTGCGGGAGGAGGTGAAGTCCACCTTGTTTTCAACGATGTTGCGTACGCCAACGGCGGAGATCATGCCGTAAAGCACAAGGGATACGCCGCCGATGGTGGCGGTGGGCATTACGGAGATGAGGGCCGCAAACTTGGGGCTGAAGGAGAATACGATGGCAAGAACCGCGGCAATGCGGATCACGCGGGGGTCATATACCTTGGACAGGGCCAGAACGCCGGTGTTTTCGCCATAGGTGGTGTTGGCGGGGGCGCCGAAGAGGGATGCAAGAGCGGTGGCAAGGCCGTCGCCCAGCAGGGTGCGGTGGAAACCGGGATCCTCCATGAAGTTCTTTTCGCAGGTGGAGCTTATGGCGCAGATGTCGCCGATATGCTCTACCATGGTGGCGATGGAGAGGGGAGCGATGGTCAGAACCGCGGTGAGCAGCAGAGAGGTGTCAACTTCGCCTGCAAACAGGCCGAATACGGTGTTTTCAAACTGGAAGGGAGCGCCGATCCATGCGGCTTCCTTAACGGCGGTGAAATCAACCAGACCGCATACGGCAGCAACTACGTAGGATACTACAAAGCCCATCAGTATGGGGATGATCTTTATCATGCCCTTGCCCCAGATGTTGCATACGATAACTACGGCTATTGCCAGTATGGCTATCCACCAGTTGGCAGCGCAGTTATTGATGGCGGAGGAGGACAGGGTCAGGCCGATGCAGATGATGATGGGGCCGGTAACGATGGGAGGGAAGAAGCGCATTACCTTCTTCATGCCGAATACCTTGAAGCAGGCTGCAAGGATTACGTACATGAGGCCGGCGATCATAACGCCAAAGCAGGCATAGGGCAGCAGGTGAGCCTCGCCATTGGGGGCGATGGCAGCATAGCCGCCGATAAAGGCGAAGGAAGAGCCCAGGAATGCGGGAACCTTGCCCTTGGCCAGGAAGTGGAACAGCAGAGTGCCGAGGCCTGCAAAGAGCAGTGTGGCGGAAACGCTGAGGCCGGTGAGGGCGGGAACCAGTACCGTTGCGCCGAACATGGCGAACATGTGCTGGAAGCCCAGTACGAACATTCTGGACTTGCCCAGAGTACGGGCGTCGTAAATGGCGCCGTTTACGGAGTTGTTGGACATTGGGTAACCTCCTGTGAATGAATAATGTATAATTTATCTCCCCGAGCATGCATCGGGATACGATGCAGTCCGACAAAATTACGGACAAATCTTCATTATACTACCACGGCAAGGGGGGATTCGCAACAATAAATTGAAGCTTTTTTATGGCATCAGCCCCTTAATTTACGCATGAATGACAGTACAAAATCCGATGGAAAAAATGGAATGGGAAGGGAGGGCAAACCTGTTGAAATAATAGAAAAAGACGGGCGGCAAAGGAGTAATTATCTATCCCCACCCGTCACCCTTTTAATGTATATTCGCCTTACGGAGAAGAAAAAGGAGTATAAATTATATGTAAACCTGAAAAGCATGCACTGACATTATCCGGTGTCAGCGTAAGCTTATCCTTTTTTCCCGTAAGGGAAAAAGTACATTGAAGGGTGGAGGGAGGGAATAGATAATTAAAAAGCTCACTTTTTGCCAAAACCACAAATTCGGCCTCCCATCGAGGCCGAATTTGGATAGCATATGTATGGTTTTTAATAGGTTATTTTACGCTATTCTTTGGTACTTTCTTTTAAAGAAAGTACGCTTCTTTTGGTTCTTTTCTTTTAAAGAAAAGAACATACAAAACTACTTAATGTACTCACAGCCCATATACTTCACCAGCGCATCCGGCACCTTAACGGAGCCGTCGGGCTGCTGATAGTTTTCAAGGATAGCGGCAACGGTGCGGCCCACAGCCACGCCGGAGCCGTTGAGGGTGTGAACCAGCTCGGGCTTTGCGCCCTTTTCGCGGCGGAAGCGTATCTGGGCGCGGCGTGCCTGGAAGTCCTCAAAGTTGGAGCAGGAGCTTATTTCAACGTAGCGGTTGTAGCTGGGCATCCATACCTCGATATCGTAGGTTTTGGCGCTGGAGAAGCCCAGATCGCCGGTGGACAGGGTAACCACACGATAGGGAAGGCCAAGGCCCTGCAGCACACGCTCTGCGTCGGCGGTGAGGGACTCAAGCTCTGCGTAGGAATCCTCGGGCTTTGCAAACTTTACCAGCTCTACCTTGTTGAACTGATGCTGGCGGATAAGGCCGCGGGTGTCACGTCCTGCGCTGCCTGCCTCGCTGCGGAAGCATGCGCTGTATGCGCAGTACTTGATGGGCAGCATATCGCCGTCAACTATTTCGCCGCGAAGCATGTTGGTTACGGGTACCTCTGCGGTGGGGATGAGGAAGTAATCGGTATTGGTCACCTTGAAAGCATCCTCCTCAAACTTGGGCAGCTGACCGGTGCCTGTCATGGAGGCGCGGTTTACCATGTAGGGAGGCAGAATCTCGGTGTAGCCGTTTTCGCTGTGGGTATCCAGGAAATAGCTGATGATAGCACGCTCCAGCCTTGCGCCAAGGCCGCGGTATACGGTAAAGCGTGCGCCGGTTATTTTGCCTGCGGTGGCAAAGTCCAGTATGTTCAGGCCTTCGCCGATGTCCCAGTGTGCCTTGGGCTCGAAATCAAAGGATGGCACTTCGCCCCAGCGGCGCATTTCAACGTTGTCCTGATCGTCTGCGCCTTCGGGTACGGATTCGTGGGGGATGTTGGGAATGGACAGCAGCATGCCGTTCATTTCCTCGTCCATGGCGGCAATCTGATCGTCCAGCTCCTTTATCTGAGCGCCGACCTTTTTCATTTCCGCCATCAGCTCGGTGGTGTCCTGACCTGCCTTCTTCATGGCAGGGACCTTGGCGGATTCTTCGTTGCGGCGGGCCTTGAGCTGCTCTGCCTCCTGCATGAGCTCACGGCGCTTTGCATCCATTTGGATAAGGCCGGATACGTCCGCGCCCTTGCTGCGGCGCTTTCTCATGGCCTCGGTCAGTGCTTCGGGGTTCTGGCGTATGCGTTTGATGTCCAGCATTATTGTTTTCCTCCTGATAGAGTGTGAAGTTCGATTTTTTGTTTTATTCTCTTCTTTTTCTCTTTCTTTTCGGACGCGAAAAGAAATGAGAAAAAGAAGCAAAAAGAGAAAGAAAAGCGAAAGGTTGAAAATGGATGATGTATTAAGGGAACTTTAGCTGATCTTTGAAAGCTCTGCGCCCATATCCGCAAAGAAGGCGGTAAGGGCTGCCTCGTCAGACCAGTCAACTTCATTATAGAGAAGGAACAGCCCAGATGCGGAAACCGCATTATCCTCGCCCGGGGTGAAGGTAATGGCGGCAGAAGGGCAGTTGTCGAATACGTAGAGATATATTACGCTTTCTGTCAGCGATTCGTCAACAAAGGTCTTTCCTGCGGCGCAGACGGCGGAGGCGGCCAAATTCTGCGCCCCGGCGTATGCGATTATCTGGGAGGCAAAAGCGCCGATGAGCTTTTGCTTTGCCACTTCTTTAATGCTGTCGGGTATTTCAGATATTTCAGACCATTCTGCCATTGCGGCAAGGTATTCATCGCCGAGCCTGACGGCATACGCAGCAGCCGGTTCGCTGAAGTCTCCCTCCTGCACAGGTACGAGCAGCTCTGTTACGGATGTACTTCCCGTGGTGATGGACAGATATGCTTCGCTGCCGGCAAGCTCCGCCATGGTTTGGATAAGCTCCAGGCCGTGGTCGTAGGCTGTTTTGTCCGGTTTGGCGGCGCAGGCGACGAGGGCAGAAAGTAAGCACACACATGCCAGCATCAAAGCAAATTTACGTAAATACTTCAAACTGTGTACCTCCTTGTGGAGTATGGAAGTTGTGAGGAATGTTTTATACCTTCCACGTTATTCTTTGGTACTTTCTTTTAAAGAAAGTACGACTTTTTTGGTTCTTTTTTCTTGGAAAAAAGAACATATGCACTACATCCTTTCGGGAGCCTCCAAGCCTACCAGATACAATCCCTGCCTGATGGCGATGCGGGCGGCATCGGTGAGGGCAAGGCGGGCGTTGCGCACTGCGGCGTCCTCCACCATTATCTTGTTGTCAAAGTAGAACTTGTTGTAGGCGGTGCAGATCTCCATCGCGGCGCGGGCCACAACATAGGGCTCGTTCTTTTCTGCCGCCAGCTTTACTGCATCGGGCAGTGCGGCGATGGCCTTGATAAGGGCGGTGGAGGCGGCATCCGTAAGGGAGGATGCGTCGATATTTGCCCTGTCGTAGTCCCCGGCCTTGCGAAGCACGGAGCAGCAGCGGGCGTGGGTGTACTGAGCGTAGGGGCCGGTTTCCCCGTCAAAGTTCAGCACCTTGCTCCAGGAGAAGGTGGTGTCCTTTATGCGGCTGTTGTACAGCATGCCCCATACTATCGCGCCAACGCCAACGGCGGCGGCAACGGCATCCCGGTCTTCCAGATCGGGGCTCTTTTCGGCGATTATCTCGCCGGTCTTTTCCACTGCGGCGTTGAGAACGTCCTCAAGGTATACCACATTGCCGCTGCGGGTGGAGAGGGTGCCCTCCTCCATGGATACCATGCCGAAGTTTACATGCTCGCAGTCATGTACCCACTCGTTGCCCATCAGCTCCAGCACCTTGAATATCTGCCTGAAGTGGAGATTCTGCTGGTAAGCAACAACGTAAAGGGACTTTACAAAGTCGTAGTGATCCTTGCGGTAAATGGCGGCGGCCAGATCGCGGGTGGCGTAGAGGGTTGCGCCGTCGGAGCGGAGCACAATGCAGGGAGGCATGTCGTAATCCGACAGGTCAACCATGGTTGCGCCCTTGTCCACGGTGAGCAGGCCCTTTTCGCGAAGCTCTTCCACCACGGGAGCCATCTTGTCCTCGTAGAAGGATTCGCCTGCGTAGCTGTCGAAATGTACGCCAAGGCGGTCGTATATCTTGCCCACCTCGTAGAGGGAAAGGTCCTTGAACTGCTGCCAGAGGGCAACCGCTTCCTTGTCGCCGTCCTCTATCTTTTTGAACCATGCGCGGGCTTCATCATCCAGCTCAGGGTGCTGCTCTGCCTCCTGATGGAAGCGGACGTACAGCTGAACAAGCTCACGGACGGTGCTTTCGGGCACGGGCTTTTCTCCCCACATCTTGTAGGCCACGATCATCTTGCCGAACTGGGTACCCCAGTCACCAAGGTGATTTATGGCGATGGCATTGTAGCCCAGGGCCTTGTATATGCGGTAAAGGGAGCTGCCGATGGCGGTACTGGGCAGATGGCCTATGTGGCAGGGCTTTGCGATATTGATGGAGGAAAACTCCACGCATACGTTTTTGCCTGCGCCCATATCGGAACCGCCGTAGCTTTCGCCCATGGAGAGGACTTTATTCAGCACGTCTGCAGCATAGGCGGACTTGTCCGCAAAGAAGTTAAGGTAGCCGCCAACGGCCTGTGCACGGCTTATGCCGGCGGGCAGGCTAAGGGACTCCTGCAGCTCTGCGGCTATTGCGGGAGGGGCCTTGCGCATGGTCTTTGCCAGGCGGAAGCAGGGGAAGGCATAGTCGCCCATGTCGGTATTGGGGGGATTCTCTATCCAGTCCCTGAGGGTATCCGCCTCCATGCCGGTAAGGGCGGCAAGGGCATTGGCGATAGATGTTTTATGGTCCATAATATCTCCTTTAAGGGTGTGATACACACCGATATTTTCCAATATAACAGTATAGCACAATTTTTGAAAAATGTTAACTTGTTAGCGGGTAAAACCAATGCTATAATAGTGCCATGGACGAGAAGAAAATAAACAACGAAATAACCGAAGAAAACGCCCCCATAACTGAGGGCGTAAATGCTGACGCTGCCGATACCCATGCCGTAGAAGCGGAACAGTCTGCAGAGGCTGTGCAGAACGATCAAGCGGCACAGGAAAAAGCGCTCAAAAAGAAAAAACGCAGGCGCGTGCGCAGAATAATAGCGGCGGCGCTGCTTGCCTATGCGGCCATTATACTTTTCCGCCAGTATGTATACATACCCGGAAAGTATGAGGCGCCTCCTACCCCCGTGCCTACGGATTCGGGTATATCCTGGGACGTGACCGAAACTCCCGAGCCTACGCCCTACGTGCAGAAGATACCCGTAAAGATGTACTTTACTGCCCGCGAGGTAAGCTTCCCTGTGGAGCGTGTGGGCATAGTGCCCTATACCGATGCCGACGGCAATCAGCTGGTAAATGAGCTGGGCCAGAAGGTATACACCATGGGTACGCTGGATACCGAAAAGGCGGCGGCCTGGCTGGAAACCAGTTCTTCCCCCGGCGAATACGGCAATGCCATATTCAACGGGCACGTAACGTGGAAAAAGATAGCCGGCGTATTTTCCCTGCTCCCCAAGATGGAAGCGGGGGAAGAGATAGTGGTGGAATATGACGACGGCTCCACTATGCGCTTCATTGTAGAGCGGGTAAATATATTCGGCATATACGATGAGCCTGCGGACGTAATGCTCTTTGACACCGGCGATTCCCGCATGACCCTTATCACCTGTTACGGCGAAAGCTGGAACTCTGAGCTGGGTACGAGGGAACAGCGCTGCGTTGTGGTGGCCAAGCCTGCAAACCCCGATGAGATAATATATCCTTACTATGAGGAAGAAGGCTGAGACGACTGCTAAAAAGTCCCGAGCGGGACTTATGCACCGCCCCGAGGCAAAAGCCTGCGGGGCGGTTTTTAATGGAGGCGGATTCGTCTGCACCCATTGACAAAGAGGCGTAAAATCTATAAAATATCTAAGAATGAACATCCGCGCGATGACGGAAAGAGTAAGCATGGATACAGCCCATAGCGAGCGGGGGAGGGTGCAAGCCCCGCGGGAAAGGCCCATGCCGAACATGGCTCCCGAGCGCCCCGGGCCGAACGGCGTTATGCCCTGAGGTTTGGGCGGGCCCTCCCGATACAGGGGAACTTATGAGCCGCAAAAGGGGCAGCCTTTGCGGGAAGTAGGGTGGTACCGCGGAAGAACTCCGTCCCTATGTCCAAATATCGGACAGGGGATTTTTTATTTTGCATTGCACAAATACCCTGGGATCTTGCGAGAGGGGAGTTTCCGCAAAAAAGTCCCGGCAGGACTTTTTCGATATTGTTAAACTTTGTGTACCGTGTTTAAAACAGTTACATACTAAAGACTATAGAAGGAGATAAGCTATGCCCGAAAAGAAGACATTCTACATCACTACGCCTATTTATTACCCCAGCGACAAGCTGCACATCGGCCACAGCTACACCACCGTGGCAGCTGACGCCATCGCCCGCTATAAGCGCATGACCGGCTATGACGTATACTTCCTTACCGGCTCCGACGAGCACGGCCAGAAGATAGAGCGCAAGGCCAAGGAAAAGGGCGTTACCCCCCAGAAGTACGTTGACGATATCGTTGCCACCTTCAAGGACCTGTGGAAGCTGATGGACATTTCCAACGACGGCTTTGTCCGCACCACCGATGACTATCACGTGGCAAGCGTTCAGAAGATATTCAAAAAGCTCTACGAGCAGGGCGATATCTACAAGTCTTCCTACGAAGGCCTGTACTGCACCCCCTGCGAGAGCTTCTGGCTTGAGCGTCAGCTGAAGGACGGCTGCTGCCCCGACTGCGGCAGGCCCGTTGAAAAGGTACAGGAAGAGAGCTACTTCTTCAAGATGAGCAAGTACGCTCCCCGCCTTATCCAGCACATCAAGGATCATCCCGAGTTCATTCAGCCTCCCGCCCGCGCAAACGAGATGCTGAACAACTTCCTGCTGCCCGGCCTTGAGGACCTGTGCGTATCCCGCACCAGCTTCAAGTGGGGCATCCCCGTTGACTTTGACGACAAGCACGTTGTATACGTTTGGCTGGATGCCCTTTCCAACTACATCACCAAGCTGGGCTTCTACTCCGATGACGACAGCCTGTACAAGAAGTACTGGCCCGTAGACGTTCATCTGGTAGGCAAGGAGATAGTCCGCTTCCATACCATAATCTGGCCCATCATGCTGATGGCATTGGGCGAGCCCCTGCCCAAGCAGGTATTCGGCCACGGCTGGCTGATACTTGAGGGCGGCAAGATGTCCAAGTCCAAGGGCAACGTAGTTGACCCCGTTAAGCTGTGCAACCGCTACGGCGTGGACTCCATCCGCTACTTCCTGCTGCGCGAGGTTCCCTTCGGCTCCGACGGCGTATTCTCCAACGAGGCGCTGATCTACCGCATCAATTCCGACCTTGCAAACGATCTGGGCAACCTGCTGTCCCGTACCGTAAGCATGATCGACAAGTACTTCGGCGGCGTTATCCCCGCCCCCACCTGCCCCAATGCCGAGCAGGATGAAATGATACTGTCCCTTGCCCGGGAGCTCACCGCAAAGGTGGAGACCGCCATGAACGAGTGGAAGATCCCCGAGGCTCTGGAGGCCATCTGGGCACTTATCGGCGCCAGCAACAAGTACATCGACGTTACCGCTCCCTGGGTACTTGCAAAGGACGAGGCCAACAAGGAACGCCTTGGCACCGTTATGTACAACCTGGCAGAGGCTCTGCGCATGGTTGCCATACTCATTCATCCCTACCTTCCCAACACCGCCCCCAAGATGTTCGCACAGCTGGGCGTTGAGGGCGAGCTGACCACCTATGAGGCCTGCGAATTCGGCAAACTGCCCGCCGGCACCAAGGTATGCAAGGGCGACGCCATGTTCCCCCGCATCGACGTTAAGAAGGAGCTGGAAGAGCTGGAAGCCGAGACCCTGGCCGCAATGGCAGCGGCAGAGGCAGCCGAGGCCGCAAAGCAGAACCACGTTCCCGCCGAGGCAAAAGCTGAGGAAGCCAAGGAAGAGGAGCTTATCGACTTTGATACCTTCTGCAAGGTAAAGCTGAAGGTCGCGAAGGTACTGGACTGCAAGATAGTTGAAAAGAGCAAGAAGCTGCTGCAGTTCACCCTGGACTGCGGCGAGGCAGAGCCCCGCACCATACTTTCCGGCATCCGCAAGTGGTACTCCGAGCCCGAAGCCCTCATCGGCAAGAGCGTTATCATCGCCGCAAACCTTGCACCCCGCAAGATAGCCGGAATTGAAAGCAAGGGCATGATTCTTTCCGCCATCACCGGCGATGAAGAGACCCTGTCCATGCTCACCACCATGGAGGATGTTATCCCCGGCGGCAGCGAAGTAAGCTGATTTAATTGTTCTTTTTCTGGAAAAAGAACCAAAAAGCAGGTCCTTTCTTAAAGAAAGGATCCGAAAGATAAAGTAAAATAATAATAAAGCAAGCGCTGACGTGCTAACCAAATTCGGCTTCGATAAGAAGCCGAATTTGTGGTTTTTGGAGGAGAACAACGCTTATTATCTATACCCGCCCGCCACCCTTTCAATGAAATTTCGCCTTGCGGCGAAATGAACCGGCAAACTCAAAAGCTTTCCATAGTTCCTCAGATTTTTTGCGGGGGTTTCGATAGTTCATTCGGCTTTTCCGGAGGAAAAGCTACATGCAAAAGGGTGGCGGGCGGGTATAGATAAATCCCTATTCACTTTTCCCAAAAAGCAATGTACTATAATCATATGAAAGTTATCGAAGACCTTCAATTTAATAACCTGCGCATTGCGGTAAACAAGCCCGGCTTCAGCTACGGCCACGATGCCCTGCTGCTGTGCGATTTTGCCCGCATGGGCCCAAAGGATACCGCCCTTGACCTGGGAGCAGGCACAGGCATACTGTCCATACTGCTCAACGGCCGCCATGGTACACACTTTACCGCCGTGGAGATACAGCCTGAGGCGGCGGCCCTTATGGAGGAATCCGTTGCCATGAACGGCCAGCAGGATATCACTGTGCTGTGCCATGACCTGCGTACGCTCCATGAAGCGCTGCCCCGTGAAAGCTTCACCTGCGCGGTGTGCAATCCTCCATACTTTTCAGGAGGCACCCCCAGCGCAGATGAGGGAGTAAACATCAGCACACACCAGCAGAGCTGCACAATTGATGACGTGGCAAAATGCGCAAGGCTCATGCTGAAAAACGGCGGCAGGCTGTGGATGTGCTACCCGGCGGCGGGAGTGTCGGAGGCCTTCGCCGCATTGCACAGCAACGGCATGGAGCCCAAGCGCATACAGCTGGTATATGGCAAAAAAGCACCTTACCTTGCCCTTATCGAGGCAAAAAAGGGCGCAAAGCCCGGCCTTATCTGGGAAGAAAATATAGAAAACTGCGAGTGAAAATATGGAAAACAAGCTTTATCTCTGCCCCACCCCAATAGGCAATATGGAAGACATGACGCTGCGGGCGCTCCGTGTTCTCAGGGAGTGTACTGCGGTATACTGTGAGGATACCCGCAACACCGGTGCCCTTATGGGCAAGCTGGAGATATCCAAGCCCCTCATCTCCTGCCACGAGCACAACGAGCGCGCAAGGGCGGAGGAGATAGGCGAAAGGGTGCTTAATGGCGAGGCCATCGCCTTTGTCAGCGACGCGGGCATGCCAGGCATATCCGACCCCGGTGAACGGCTTATCGCCCACTGCATTGAGCACGACATACCTTTTGAGGTGCTGCCCGGCGCGTCTGCATCCCTTACCGCCCTTATCACCAGCGGTCTGCCCTCACGGGAGGCATGCTTTGTGGGGTTCCTGCCCCGCAGCGGCAAGGAGCGGCGGGAGGCCGTTGCCCGCCTTGCCCGCCATAAGGGCAGCCTGATAATCTATGAAAGTCCCCTGAGAGTTGCGGATACCACGGCGGAGCTTGCCCAGGCCTGGGGAGACAGGCAGGCTGTGCTGCTCCGCGAGCTGACCAAGCTGTATCAGGAGGCTGTCCGTTCCACGCTGACAGGCCTTGCCCAAACTTATGCCGACAAGCCTCCCAAGGGGGAGGTTGTGCTGGTTATAGCAGGAGCGGAGGAACAAAGCTGCGAAGCAAGCCTTGAGGAGACCCTTGCCCGGCTGCTCAATGAGGGCGTCAGCGCAAAGGACGCCGCAAAGCAGGCATCCGCATTGCTGGATGTTTCCCGCAACGAAGCATACAAAATGGCGCTGGAGCTGCAGGGGAAGTAGATAATATGTGTCTTCTTTTCCGGCGGGAAAAGAAATAAGAAAAGAAGCAAAAGAAAAAGAAAAGCGAAAGTATAAAATGAATTATATAAGCATGCGTAAATGTGCTGTCCGAAAGCCGCTCATGGTGAGCGGCTTTTGTGCATGATGTGCGATTATTTTCCCGCAAGGCAAAGGTATCTTAAAGGGAGGCGGGCAATAATCCATAAACCAACATCATTTTCAATATACATACTTTTTTGACGGACAGGGCTGTGGTATAATCTAATGTGGTATGGAGTACCATCAAAGGATAACAGAAAAGTGATTTGGTATGTCGCTCTCCCTGTGGGCTGCATGCTGAAAGGAGAATAGATGAAAAAGTGTGAAGTTGGCGGCCAGGCCGTAATGGAAGGGGTAATGATGAAATCCCCCTCCGGCATCGCAATGGCGGTGCGGGACGCAAAGGGCCGCATAGTATTGGACTATAAAAAATTCAAAACAAAGGCACAGAAGGGAACCTTTTACGGCCTGCCGGTGGTGCGGGGCGTGGTGGCCTTTGTGGAATCCCTTACAGTGGGTATGAATACCCTCACCAAGTCCGCAGAGCTTATCGGCGAGGCGATAGACGAGGAGCCCACCAAGTTTGAGCTGTGGCTGTCCAAAAAGATGGGCAAGTCCGTAGAAAAGATAATAATGGGCCTTGCGGCAATACTTGCGGTATTTCTGTCCGTGGGGCTGTTTTTCCTGCTGCCACAGTTTATCAGCAGCCTTATTTTCCGTGGCAGCGATGCCGCATCCCTTGTAAAGTGCCTTGTGGAGGGCCTTGTACGCCTTTGCGTATTCATAGGCTATATATTGTTCTGCGCATCCGTAAAGGACGTGCGCAGGGTATTTATGTATCACGGCGCGGAGCATAAGACCATCGCCTGCTATGAGGCGGAGGACGATCTTACTCCCGAATGCGCCATGAAGCACACCCGTCTGCATCCCCGCTGCGGCACCAATTATCTGTTCCTTGTGATGGCGGTGAGCATTGTGTTCTTTGCAGTGGTGGGCTGGAATGACAGTTTGCTTGTGCGCGTTGCCACAAGGCTTATTTTCCTGCCTGTGGTTGCGGGCCTCAGCTATGAGCTTTTGAAGTTTGCCGCAAGGCACGAAAATCTGCTTACTCGCATAATACGCGCCCCCGGCATGGGCCTGCAGTACATCACCACCAAGAAGCCTACCCCCGACATGATAGAGGTGGCTATGGAGTCCTTCCATCTTGCCATGATGAGCGAGGAGGAGGCAATGGCAAAGGTGGAGGAGCGCAGGGCGCAGCTTGCCGCAGAGGATGCGGAGGCAGAAAAGAAAGATGACAAGGATGACGACCATAGCGAGGACGAGGACTGATGACCTTTGCTGAGGCCGCAAAAAAAACCGCTGACATTATAGCCGCCGTTACGGAGGAGGCGGATACCGAGGCAAGAGCCATGGTATGCGCCGCGGCAAAGATAGAATACCGGGATTATCCCCTTTATAGGGACAGGGTATTTCCCGAGAAATATGTGGAAATACTGGGACGATATTCGGAAGAGCGGCTGAAGAATATTCCCATACAGTACATACTGGGGGAATGGGAGTTTATGGGACTTACATTTCACACCCGACCCTGTGCCCTGATACCCAGACAGGATACCGAAACACTCTGCGAGGAAGCCCTTAATCTTGGGGGCGAGAGCGTATTGGATATGTGCTGCGGCACAGGCTGTATAGGCATATCCCTTGCAAAGCTGGGAAAAATGAAGGCCGCGTTTTCCGACATCAGCCCGGACTGCATTGCCCTTGCAAAGGAAAACGCAGAGCTTAACGGAGTTGAGGGTGAGTTTTTCTTCGGCGACCTTTTTGAGGATGTTACCGGCAAATACTCCCTTATTTGCAGCAATCCCCCATATATACCCTCCGGAGATATCCCTGCTCTTCAGAAGGAAGTGCAGAATGAGCCAATATTGGCTCTGGACGGGGGAGATGACGGGCTGGATATTTACCGCCGCATTGCCGCGCAGTATAAAAATCACCTGCTGCCCGGGGGCAAATTGCTGCTGGAGGTTGGCATAGGCCAGGCACAGGACGTTATAGCGATATTCGGCGGCGGATACGCCGTAAAGGATCTGTGCGGAGTTGAGAGGGTAGTTGTAGTAAAAGGATGACGTGTTCTTTTTTCTAGAAAAAAGAACCAAAAAAGTCGTATTTTCCTTAAAGGAAAGTACCAAAGGATAAAGTAAAAAACATACGGCTATATGTGCGCAGCACAGCAAAGCTCACATAAGCATTTATTGTTATAAAACTTTCGCTTTTCTTTCTCTTTTTGCCCAGCGGAAGTTGGAGCCGGGAGACGGCTCCAACGAACTGCCTGCGGGCAGCTCTCTTTTCGATACGAAAAGAAAAAGAAGAAGTAACCATAAGGAATTACCCGCATGAAAAGAATCCTGCCCATACTCCTTGCGCTGATGCTGAGCGGATGCGCCGCGACCCGGCCTGCCGCTGCTCCTGCTGAGGAGCCTGCGCCAACTGCCGCGCCGGCGCCAACCTCTGCGCCTACCCCTGAGCCAACCCCTGAGGTATACCATGCCGGCGTAGGTATCATTGGGGACATACTGATGATGACAAGCCAGATATCCACCGCAAAGCAGGAGGACGGAAGCTATGACTTTACTGACAGCTTCAGGGTGATACAGCCGCTGTTTGAATCGGTGGACATAATGGCGGGCAACTTTGAGGGCACACTTGCGGGTGAGGAAGCGGGATATACCCAGAAACGGCCTGAGGCTCCTCCCCCAACCGCGGACAACCCCAACCCCAAGCAGCCATTTCAAACATTCAACGCCCCTGACGAGCTGGCGGATAACCTTAAAACCGTGGGCTTTGATCTGCTGACAACTGCGAACAATCACTCTGTGGACAGGGGCCTTGAGGGGCTGTTCCGCACGGTGGAAGTGATAAAGAGGGCGGGAATCGCCCAGACGGGAACCTTCCTTAGGGAAGAGGACAGGGAGCAGCCCTGTATCCTGACCGCCAACGGCATAACCTTTGGCTTTGTGGCGGCCACCTCCAGCGTAAACAAGCACGACGCCAAGCTGGGAGACAGCACATGGGCTGTGGCAAGGCTGGGAGATAAGGAACGCCTTGAAAAAGAGATCGCCCTCTGCCGTGAGGCGGGAGCGGACGTGGTAATTGTATTCCCCCACTGGGGCGAGCAGTATGTGGACGAGCCAAATTCGGGCCAGACAGAAACCGCACAGTGGCTGGCGGACTGCGGAGCGGATGCGGTAATAGGCTCCCACCCCCACTGCGCCCAGCCCTTTGGGTGGATAGAATCCGCCGATGGACGAAAGGTGTTCGTGGCATACTCCATGAGCAACTTTATATCCAACATGTCCATAGAAAACACGGAATACGGCCTGTTTCTAAGGCTGGACGTAACAAAGACGGCGGAGGGGATTACCATGGAGGCCTCGTATCTGCCCACTGTGTGCGTGCGCCAGAAGATGAGCGACGGGAGACGGCTGCATCAGGCGCTGCCATGCTGGCAGGATGAACAGAAGAACACCGGCCTTGAGCCCCTTGACGACGGGGATATGAGAAAAGCCCAAAGGGCATTTGAGCACGTTACCGATATCTGCGGCAGGGATGCCGCCAAACTTATAGATTGGAACGAGGAATATGATAAACAAGCTTAAAGCACTCAAAACACGCTACGAAGAGATCACCCAGCGCCTGTCCGAGCCTGATGCAATGAACGATCAGGCCGCATGGCGCGAAATGGTAAAGGAGCACAGCCAGCTTGAGGAGATAGTTGCGGCATTTGACAGATACACCGCCGCCGTTTCCGGCGCAGAGGACTGCAAGGCCATGCTGGAGGAGCACCTTGACCCTGAGATGAAGGAAATGGTGCATCAGGAGCTGAACGAGCTAAACGACCTGCAGGAGCAGCTTATTGAAGAGCTGAAGATAATGCTGCTGCCCAAGGACCCCAATGACGACAAGAACGTTATCATTGAAATACGCGCAGGCACCGGCGGCGACGAGGCGGCCCTTTTCGGCGCAGACCTGCTGCGCATGTACCAGCGCTATGCTGAGCGCCACGGCTACAAGACCGAGTTCCTCAATGACAACATGACCGAGATAGGCGGCGTAAAGGAAGTTACTCTGTCCCTTATGGGCAAGGGCGCCTATTCCCGCATGAAGTTCGAAAGCGGCGTGCACAGGGTACAGCGCGTTCCCGAGACGGAATCTCAGGGCCGTATACATACCTCTGCTGCCACCGTCGCGGTGCTGCCTGAGGCAGAGGACGTGGAAGTTGAGATCGACACCAAGGATCTGCAGATAGACACCTACCGTTCCGGCGGCGCAGGCGGACAGCACGTTAACAAGACTGAATCCGCCATCCGCATAACCCACCTGCCCACCGGCCTTGTGGTGCAGTGCCAGGACGAGCGCAGTCAGCACAAGAATAAGGACAAGGCAATGCGCGTGCTTAAGAGCCGCCTTCTGGAGCTGTATCAGAGCCAGCAGGAAAGCGCCGAGGCTTCCGCCCGCAGGAGCATGGTAGGCAGCGGCGACCGCAGCGAGCGTATACGCACCTATAATTTCCCCCAGGGCAGAGTTACCGACCATCGCATCAACATGACGCTGTATCGCCTTGATGCATTCCTTGATGGGGATATGGACGAAATGATAGACGGCCTCATACTGGCCGAGCGCACTGCCCAGCTCAGCGGCGAGGCGGAATAATATGACTACGCAGTATTTCAGCGCACTGTCACAGAAGGAGGCCGGCACCCGTATAGGCGGCAGCGTTATACGGACTGGGGGTCTTGTGGCCTTTCCCACGGAAACGGTATACGGCCTTGGCGCAAATGGCCTTGACGGTGAGGCGGTAAGCCGCATATTTGAGGCCAAGGGCAGGCCCAATGATAACCCGCTGATACTGCACATAGCAAAAAAGAGCGACGTAAAGGAACTGTGGCACAGCGTACCGGATACCGCAAGGGTATTGATGGATACCTTCTGGCCGGGGCCGCTGACACTGATATACAGAAAAAGCTCCATCGTGCCGGATGAGGTGACCGCAGGCCTTGATACTGTGGCGGTGAGGATGCCTGAGCACAAGACCGCTCTTGCCCTTATACGGGCGGCAGGCGTGCCCATTGCGGCCCCCAGCGCAAATCTTTCCGGCAAGCCCTCTCCCACCAGCGCGGAGCATGTAAAAGAGGACATGGACGGCCGCATAGACGTGATAATCGACGGAGGGCCATGTCAGTTTGGGGTGGAATCCACGGTGCTGAGCCTTGTGGGCACCCCCACCATACTTCGCCCCGGAGGAATAACCAGAGAAATGCTGGAGGCGGTGATAGGCCCTGTGGAGCTTGCCTCTTCAATACTTTCCCCATTGAAAGAGGGGGAAACCGCCGCTTCTCCCGGCATGAAGTACCGCCATTATGCCCCGGACGCCGAGGTGATAGTGGCCACGGGCAGCCCAAAGGAGGCTGCGGGCAAAATAGCCGAGCTGTACGACAGCAAGGAGGCGGAAGGCCTGCGCTGTACGGTGTTTGCAACGGAGCAGACGAAGCACTTTTACCGGGGTAAAAGGTGTGTTATAATAGGCGAAAGGTCGGATCCTGCCACAATGTGCGCAAATCTCTTTGCAAAACTTAGAGAACAGAAGGATACCGATGTGATATTCTGCGAGGCACTGCCGGAGCGGGATATGGGTCTTGCCTATATGAATAGGCTTCTCAGGTCTGCCGGATTTAAAACTATTTAACAGATAAAACAAACACCATAAGTTCACCTTATATCAAAAGCTTTGCATTAGGGCGAATAATATGCACAGAGAGGATAAAATGAAATGAAAATTGCAATGGCATCGGATCACGGCGGATTTTTCCTTAAGGAACAGCTCAGGCAGTATGTGGAATCAAAGGGACATCAGGTAATTGATCTGGGCTGCTGCAGCCCGGATAGGGCAGACTACCCCGACTATGGCATAGCCTGCGGCGAGGCTGTGGCAAAGGGCGAAGCTGATAGGGGCATAGTGGTGTGCGGCACCGGTATAGGCATCTCTATTGCGGCCAACAAGGTAAAGGGTGTACGCTGTGCGCTGTGTACCGATCCGGTCATGGCACGCCTGTGCAGGGAACATAACAACGCAAATGTATTGTCCTTAGGAGAGCGCATAATAGGCGTGGAGCTTGCAAAGGGAATAGTGGATGCCTTCCTGAGCACAGAGGCCGAAGGCGGCCGGCACGTGGAGCGCGTGGCAAAGATAACCGCTTACGACGAAGCACGGTAAATACAGCCGTTTTTCAAATAATCACCATACCATCAGCCGAAAGGAGATAATATCAAACAATGGCAAAACTGGTTGTTATCGATCATCCTCTGGTACAGCACAAGCTGACCCTGCTCAGGGACAAGTCCACCGGCACCAATCAATTCCGTGCGCTGGTACAGGAACTGGCCATGCTGCTGGCATATGAAGCTACCCGTGACCTTACCCTGGAGGACACTGCTGTAGAAACCCCCATAACCACCGCAAAGGCAAAGGTGCTTTCCGGCAAAAAGCTGGGCATTGTGCCTATCCTTCGCGCAGGCCTTGGCATGGTGGACGGCATGATGTCCCTGATCCCTGCGGCAAAGGTAGGCCATATCGGCCTGTATCGTGATCCTGAGACTCTGTCCCCTGTGGATTATTACTGCAAGCTGCCTACCGACGTAAGTGAACGCGACATGATAATCGTAGACCCCATGCTGGCCACAGGCGGCTCTGCCATCGCAGGTATAGACGTGCTTAAGCGCGCAGGCTGCAAGAGCATAAAGCTGGTAAACCTTATCGCCGCTCCCGAGGGAATAGAGGCTGTACAGAAAGCACATCCCGATGTGGATATAATCGTGGCAAATGTGGACGAGTGCCTGAATGAGCATGGCTATATCGTTCCCGGTCTGGGCGACGCGGGCGACAGACTTTTCGGCACCAAGTAATATACATTATAATAATAAATTAAGAGCTTGCCATTTTAGTTGGCAGGCTCTTTTATGATATTCAGCTTGCAGCAATATATGATGCAGGAGAATGAAAATGCAGGATTTCCGTCAAAAAATAATAATGTAAGCGGTGAAATTATATATAATGTATTGTTTGGGTGAAAATGTATATTTGATATTAATATAACAGAAATAAAAATTTTTATTGCCATCAGCATAATTTTAAGAGTAAAATCATTATAACTCTTAGCATACCCTTAATTTGGCAAAATCATATCTGCTTTGTTTTTAAATACTAAATAAAACCGAAATCGCTATCGATACCAATTAAAACATTATTTAATGATATATACATAATAGGTATATACAAAATAGCGTTATAACATAGTTTATAAATAAAAATATAAAAAAGGAGGTAAGGGGATTTGCCATCTATTATCGAACAAATAAACATGGCGGAAGCCCAGGCGGCGTCCCTGAAGAAGGAGGCAGCTGCGGCGGCCCGTCAGGCAGTGGCAGCAGCTGACGCCGAAGGAAAGAAGCTCCTGGAGCAGGCGGCAAATGAAGGCCGCAAAGCGGCTGAAGAGGCCGCGGCTGAAGCAGAGAAACAAGGAGCCAAGCTTGCGGCCGAAATAGCCGACAAGGCCAAGGCAGACGCAGACGCGCTGTGTGCCGGGGCCAGAGAAAAGCTTGACGCGGCAGTAGAGCATATCGTTGAAAGGGTAGTGAAAGCATGATAGTACCGATGAAAAGACTAACACTGGTCGGCCTTAAGGCGGATCAGGAGCAGATCCTTTCTGCCCTTCAGTCTATTTCCGCGGTACAGTTGATCTCGGCGGAGGAGACAGCTGCCTCAGAAGGGGAGCTCTCCCGGCTGGAGGCCAGAGTGCAGCGCCTGGACAGCGCCCAGAGCCTGCTGAAACCCTACGCAAAATCCGCAGGGCTGCTCACCCCCAAGGCGGAGGTGGCGGCGGAGGAGCTGACGGGAGGAATAGAATCTTCCCTTGAAATATGCTCCGACGTGGAGGCACTGGACAGGGAGATATCCCTCTCCAGAGGCGAGGCGGATAAGAGAAGGGCACTGATGGAATCCCTCAGGCCCTGGGAGGAGCTTACGGATGGGCTGGAAACCATTCGCTCCACCCATAACGCAAGGGTCGTAGCGGGTATGCTGCCCGTTGAATCACTGGCACAGCTTGAAGAAATAAACGCCGCAGTGCAGATATTTGGCGGGGAAAAGGAAAAGGCCCTGCTGATAGCCTGCCACGAGAGCGACTGGGCGGAGCTGGCCCCCATACTCAGGGCGGCGGGCTTCCAGGATACCGCATTCCCCGGCCTTACCGGCACAGCCGCAGAGAATATCGCAAGGCTGGAAAAGGAAATTGCGGAAATAGAGCAAAAGCAAAAGGAACTGACAGAGCAGCTGGCCGCAATGGGTGCCCACAGGGATGCACTGTGCAGGGCGCTGGACGGAGCGGTCATAGAAAGGGACAGAGAAGCGGGCAAGCTGGAGCTTGGATCTACAGATGCCACATTCCTGCTGTCAGGCTGGGCAAGGGCTGACCAGACCGACGAGATACTGGAAAAGCTTTCCGCCGTAACGGATGCCTGCTATGTGGACTTTACCGACCCCCAAGAGGGAGATGCGGTGCCCACAGTGCTTAAGAACAACAAGCTGGTAAAGCCCTTTGAGGCGGTAACCAACCTTTACTCACTGCCCGCATACGGCAGCGTGGACGGTACCCCCCTTATGGCGCCCTTCTATTTTATCTTCTTCGGCATGATGCTGTCCGACTCGGTTTATGGCATAGTGCTTGCACTGGGCGCATGGTTCTTCCTTAAAAAGGCAAAGCCCACCGGCATGATGGGCGGCCTTGCGGGAGTGCTGCTGATGGGCGGTATTTCCACCATATTCATGGGTCTGCTGTTTGGTACCTGCGCAGGCGTTTCCTGGCCGGTGATCTTCAAGGGGACCGCCCTTGAAACGGTATTCCCCCTGGTGGATTCCTCCACAGAGCCCATCGCCATGCTGGTGGTGTGTGCCGGTCTGGGCCTTGTGCATATGTTCTACGCAATGTTTATTGCGGCGGGCAACTGCATAAAGAACGGCGACTGGGTAGGCGCAATAGTTGACCACCTGAGCTGGGTGTGCATTATTACCGGCTTGCTGCTGCTGGCGGCGCCCATGCTGGGACTCCCCGCGATCGTAGGCACCATCGGCAAGGTAATGGCAATAGCGGCAGCAGCTGTGGTATTCCTTTTTGCCGGACGAGCAAAGAAGAATATTGCCGGCAGGCTGCTGGGCGGCGCAGGCAAGCTGTACGACATTGCAAGCTGGCTCAGCGACGTGCTATCCTATGCACGTATCTTCGCCCTTGGTCTTTCCACCGGCGTTATCGGCCTTGTATTGAACACCCTCTGCTGGGATATGCTGTTTGCCTCATTCAAGGGCAACCCCATACTGATGATAGTGGGCTTTGTAATAGTAACCGCCCTCTCCGTGGCGCTGCATCTGTTCATGATGGCCATAAGCACCCTGGGCTGCTTCGTACATACCGCACGTCTTCAGTATGTTGAGTTCTTCGGCAAGTTTTACGAGGCAGGCGGCAAGGCCTTTAATCCCCTGGGATACAAGGCTAAGCACGTCAAGGTTAAATAATATAAGTTTATTTGCGGACAGTCCGCATGAAAGATATCAATAAGCATATTAAATCATTAATCTAAAATGGAGGATCAACAAAATGCGTTTTTATGATTTTCTCGTATCCATCGGTTCCAATGGTCAGATATTGGCAGGCATCGGTGCAGTTCTTGCCACTCTCGTAGCAGGTATCGGTTCTGCTCTGGGCGTAGGCCGTGCAGGTCAGGCGGGCGCCGCGGTAGTTGCTGAAGACCCTGATAAGTTTGGTTCTGTTCTGGTTCTGCAGCTGCTCCCCGGTACTCAGGGTATATACGGCCTGCTCATCGGCTTCGTTATCGCTTCCAAGGCCGGTCTCCTTGGCGGCGGCTCCGCCATCACCGCAGCAGCAGGTCTGCAGCTGCTCTTCGCTTCTCTGCCCATCGCCTTTGGCGGTCTGCTCTCCGCTATCGCACAGGGAAAGGTTGCAGCCTCCGGTATCGCAATGGTAGGCAAGCGCCCCGAAGAATCCGGTAAGGCCATCATCTTTGCCGTAATGGTTGAGACCTACGCAGTTCTTGCTCTGCTGTTCTCCTTCCTGATGGTAAACGGCGTTGCTGTTTAATAAAGCAATTATAAATTAAGTAAATTTAGGAGATTTGATATATGGCAAACGATTTGAATAAGGGAGCTGAAAGGCTTACCGCCCGCATCCTGGAGGATGCAAGGGCAGAGGTCGAAAATAGCGCCCGGGCCGCAGAGGCCGAAGCCGATCGCATCAAAGAGCTTGCCGCAGCAGAAGCCGAAAAGGTACTTGCAGGGTATAAGGCACAGGCGGAGGTCACCGCCCGCGACATACTTGAGCGCAGCCGTACCAATGCCCAGCTGGACGCCAGAAAGTTTGCCCTGACCGCAAAGCGTCAGGTGCTGGACGAAGCCTTTAAGTGCGCACTGGATAAGCTGAACGCCCTGGATGGAGAGGTCCGCGACGGACTTATAGAGTCACTGGCCCTCAAGGCTGCCCATGGCGGCGAGGAGCTTTGCCCCTCCAAGGCAGACGCGGACCGCGCCGCAAGGCTGCTTGAGCGCATCAACGCCGGCCTTAAGGAAAAGGGCAAGGCTGCCCTTACAATGGGCGAAGCGGCAGATGTGGAGGGCGGCTTCCTGCTCAGGGGCAAGGGATATGAAATGAACTGCTCCTTTGAGGCAATGCTTTCGGATTTTCGCCAGGCTGAGGAAAGCGGCGTAGCGAAGATACTCTTTGTATAGGGGGTAGCGCCTATGCCACAAAAAAGCGTAACCTACGGCGTCACCCGCATACGCTGCCACGAAAAGGACCTGATAAACAGGGAGAAGATGGAGCGTATGGCAGAGGGAACGCTGGACGAGGCCATGCGTACCCTCATGGACATGGGCTATGGCTCTCTGCCCAACGCAGCGCCCGAACAGGCGGAGCTGATGATAGAGAGAGAGCTTAACGCCGCAAGCGACCTTATAAGAGAGGTCACATTTGACGAAACCACCACCGACCTTTTCCTGATGAAGGCGGATGTGCACAATCTTAAGCTGCTGCTCAAGCTGAGGCTTACAGGTTCCTCTGATACCCCCGCATACATGGCGGGCGGATGCTATTCCACAGAGGCACTGTACAAGATGGTGCAGAACAGCGAATACAAAGAACTGCCGGAGGAATTCAGCAGTGCCCTTACAGAGCTGGAACAGTCCTTCCAGACCGACGTGGACCCCGCCCGCATATCCATGGAGCTGGATAAGGCTTACATCGCATATGCATACAGGGTAGGCAAAAAGGGCATTGCAAAGAGCTACTTCAGAGGCATGGCGGATTTCTCCAATCTGCTGGCGCTGATGAGGATAAGGGCAATGGACGGCGGGCTGGATAAGCTTAAGGATGCCATGCTGCCCCCCGGCGATATTCCCGAGGTAAAGCTCATTCAGGCGCTGGAAGCGCCGGCGGACGGTATTGCAAAGCTTGTTGCAATGGGCCCCGCCAAGGAGTGGATACTGAAGGGACTGGATGCCTGCCAAAAGGGCGCAGGCCTTTCCGCACTGGAAAAGGAGAGGGACAATTACCTTATCTCCATGGTGCAGAAGGCAAAGTTCGAGGAGAACAGCATTCTTCCCGTAATTGCATACCTTCTGGCAAGGGAGCAGGAGGCAAAGTGCCTCAGGCTCATACTCACGGCAAAGCGCAACCGCTTGCCGGACAGCGTTATAACGGAAAGGCTGCGTGAGCTGTATGGATCATAAAAAAGCAGATATAGCCATGATAGGCGACCGTGACTCGGTGCTCCTTGCAAAGGCGGTTGGACTGCAGGTGTTCGACGAAACGGATACCGAAAAGGCCGAAAAGCTGATCTACCGCCTTGCCCGTGAGGGCTGCAAGGTGATATTCCTTACCGAACCCCTCTTTGCCACCTGCACAGAGGCCATCAACAAATTTAAGTCCGAGACCTTCCCCGCCATAATTCCCATACCGGACTCCCACGGAGCATCCGGCGTGGCAATGGCAAACATAAAGGCCAACGTGGAAAAGGCAATAGGCGCGGACATACTATTTTCGGAGGACAGATAAATGGCAGTAAAGGGAACCATCGTTAAAGTATCCGGCCCGCTGATCGTTGCTTCCGGCATGGCGGACGTACAGATGTACGACGTGGTCCGCGTATCCGATAAGCACCTTATAGGCGAGGTTATAGAATTGAGAGGCGACAGAGCCTCCATACAGGTATATGAAGAGACCGGCGGCATCGGCCCCGGCGAGCCCGTGGAATCCACCGGCGCTCCGCTGAGCGTTGAGCTGGCCCCCGGCCTTATAGAGTCAATTTACGACGGCATACAGCGCCCCCTTGACAAGATAAAGGAAAAGGCCGGCGACCGTATCACCCGCGGTATCGAGGTAAACTCCATCGACCACGAAAAGCTGTGGAACTTTGTTCCTGTGGCACAGGTGGGCGATGAGCTTAAGGCGGGCGACGTACTGGGCACAGTACAGGAGACCGAAGCGGTTCTCCACAAGGTAATGGTACCTCCCAATGTATCCGGTAAGCTTACCTGGATATTCTCTGGCGATGCCAACGTGCTCACTCCCATTGCAAAGCTGGAGCAGGCAGACGGCTCTGTAAAGGAGCTGCCCATGCTGCAGAAGTGGCCCGTAAGACGCGGCCGTCCCTATGCAAAGAAAATGGCCCCCACCGAGCCCATGATCACCGGTCAGCGTGTTGTTGATACGCTGTTCCCCGTGGCAAAGGGCGGCGTGGCAGCCGTTCCCGGACCCTTCGGCTCCGGCAAGACGGTCGTTCAGCATCAGCTTGCAAAATGGGCTGACGCAGACATAATCGTATACGTTGGCTGCGGCGAGCGCGGCAACGAGATGACCGACGTTCTTATGGAGTTCCCGGAGCTGAACGACCCCCGCACCGGCCTCTCCCTGATGAAGCGTACCGTACTTATAGCAAACACTTCCGACATGCCGGTTGCTGCCCGTGAAGCTTCCATCTACACCGGTATCACCATCGCCGAGTACTTCCGCGATATGGGCTACAAGGTAGCTATCATGGCGGACTCCACCTCCCGCTGGGCAGAGGCTCTGCGCGAGATGTCCGGCCGACTGGAAGAGATGCCCGGCGAAGAAGGCTACCCCGCATACCTTGGCAGCCGCCTTGCAGAGTTCTATGAGCGCGCAGGCAGCGTTGTGGTACTGGGCAGCGAAGGACGCACCGGCGCCGTAACCGCAATAGGCGCGGTTTCCCCTCCGGGCGGCGATATATCCGAGCCTGTTTCTCAGGCTACCCTCCGTACCGTTAAGGTATTCTGGGGCCTCAGCTCCAAGCTGGCATACGCCCGTCACTTCCCCGCCATCGACTGGCTCACCTCTTACTCCCTGTACCTTGACCGTATCGGCCCCTGGTTCAATAAGGAAGTTGATCCTGAGTGGACGACAATGGTACAGAAGCTGATGAACATGCTGCAGGAAGAGAGCGAACTGGAAGAAATCGTACGTCTGGTAGGTATCGATGCGCTGAGCTATCGTGACCGCCTCACCCTTGAAGCTTCCCGCTCCATCCGCGAGGACTATCTCCATCAGAACGCATTCCACGAGGTGGATACCTACGCATCCCCCCAGAAGCAGGCCATGCTGATGCGCCTCATCATTGCATACTTTGAAAAGAGCGTTGCTGCCCTTGAAAAGGACGCATCCTTCTCAAAGCTCAGCTCCCTCCCCGTTCGCGAGGAGATTGGCCGCTTTAAGTATGTGGAAGAGGACGACTGCAAGGCACGCTATGAGGAGATCATGGCATCCCTGGATGCACAGATCAGAGAGCTTACCCACGGAGGTGAGGAATAATGAGAAAAGAATACCGCACCATTAAAGAAGTTGCCGGCCCTCTGATGCTGGTGGATCAGGTAGAGGGCGTAAAGTACGACGAGCTGGTTGAGATAGAGCAGGCGGACGGCAGCCTGCGCCGCGGTAAGGTTCTGGAGATCAATCAGGACAAGGCGCTGCTGCAGCTGTTCGAAGGCTCTCAGGGCCTGAGGATCGCCGACTCCAAGGCAAAGTTCCTTGGCCATTCCATTGAGCTTGCGGTTGCCCCTGACATGCTGGGCCGAGTATTCGACGGCATGGGCCGCCCCATTGACGGCGGCGCGGAGCTGATACCCGAAAAGCGCCTGGATATCAACGGCGCACCTATCAACCCCGCAGCCCGTGACTACCCTAACGAGTTCATACAGACCGGCGTTTCCGCAATAGACGGCCTGAACACCCTGGTTCGTGGACAGAAGCTGCCCGTATTCTCCGGCTCCGGTCTGCCCCACGCAAACCTGGCCGCACAGATAGCCCGTCAGGCACGTGTTCGCGGCACAGATGAAGGCTTCGCGGTAGTATTTGCCGCCGTTGGTATCACCTTTGAAGAGGCTGACTTCTTCACCTCTGACTTCCGTGCCACCGGCGCAATAGACCGTACCGTAACCTTCATCAACCTTGCAAACGACCCTGCCATCGAGCGTATAGCTACTCCCCGTATGGCGCTGACCGCCGCAGAGTATCTTGCATATGATCTTGGCATGCACGTACTGGTAATCATCACCGACATTACCAACTACGCCGAGGCTCTGCGCGAGGTATCCGCCGCCCGTAAGGAAGTTCCCGGACGCCGCGGCTACCCCGGCTACCTCTACACCGACCTTGCCACCATGTATGAGCGTGCGGGCCGTATAAAGGACAATGCGGGTTCCATCACTATGATCCCCATACTGTCCATGCCTGAAGACGACATAACCCACCCCATACCTGACCTTACCGGCTACATCACCGAGGGCCAGATAATACTTTCCCGCGACCTGCACCGCCGCGGCCTCACTCCTCCGGTAAACGTACTGCCTTCCCTTTCCCGCCTTAAGGATAAGGGTATAGGCAAGGGCAAGACCCGCGAGGACCACGCCGACACCATGAACCAGCTCTTCGCCGCATATTCCCGCGGTAAGGACGCAAAGGAACTGGCGGTAATACTGGGCGATGCGGCGCTGTCGGATACAGATAAGCTGTATGCAAAGTTTGCCGACGCATTTGAGGAGCAGTACGTATCCCAGGGCTTCTACACCAACCGTACCATTGAGGAAACTCTGGACATCGGCTGGAAGCTTTTGAGCATACTGCCCCGCACCGAGCTTAAGAGAATCAGGGACGCCTATCTCGATAAGTATCTTCCCGCCAAGGAGGAATAGCCTATGGCCCAGATGCAGGTAAAGCCCACCCGCATGGAGCTCACCAACCTTAAGAAAAAGCGTAAGGTGGCCGTGCGAGGGCACAAGCTGATGAAGGATAAGCGGGATGAGATGGTTCGCCGCTTTATCCTCTACGTTCGCCGCAACAAGGAGCTGCGTGAACAGGTAGAGGCAAAGCTGGGGGCTGCCATGCAGGAATTCGTCCTTGCAAGGGCACAGATGAGCACAGAGGCAGTGGAAGAGGCGCTGGCCTATCCCGCCCGTCCCGCAAACGTAACCGTGGACACACAGCACGTGCTGTCCCTTAAGATGCCCAAGATACAGCTGGAGACCACCGAGGGCTTTGACTATCCCTACGGCTTCATGACCACCAGCTCAGAGCTTGACGGCGCGGTCCAGCAGTTTTCAGAGGTGCTTCCCATGCTCATTGAGCTTGCGGAGGTGGAAAAGATATGCAACAGCCTTGCGGATGAAATCGAAAAGACCCGCAGGCGTGTAAACGCACTTGAGTACGTTATGATCCCCCAGTTCGACGAGGCCATCCGCATGATAAAGATGAAGCTGGACGAAAACGACAGGGGAAACACCACCCGTCTTATGAAAACCAAAGAGATGCTGGCAAACCGTCAGTAGCACACAAAAGCAAAAAAGCGAAAGGAAAAAAGCCTTTCGCTTTTTTATATGTCAAAAAAGTCCTGATGGGACTTTTTTGAGCTTACAGGTTTTGCCTAAAACGCAAAAGTGTTTCCGGACGGCAAAACACGCAAAGAAGAAAAGCCTGCGGTTTTCATCCGTTACGGCGTACATGCCGCTGAAGCCGGATGGAAAATCAAGGGGTTGCGGCCACTTGATGATCCCCGGGGTTTACGTTTCCCACAGCCTGTCCATCTTTCCCACCAATCGACATTAGTTACTGCGCTGTATCGACAGTATGCATAGCCCGCTCTACGCTACACTTGAGATGACAAAGTATATAGGGTAAACATTATAATTCGAACCACGGTTTTTGTGGTCATATGGCACGGCATAGCTGTGTCATCCTCCATTGCAATACCGCCAGTATTGCTGCTGTCGTCTTCCTTGCTCTGCCGCACCCTATGGCCGCAAAAACTCCATAGACAAAAAGCTGCATAATTGGATGAGATTCAAGGAGTCGGAGAGCAGGAATAGTGGTGCTATTTCAAGCGACGACAACGCAGAAGCTCGCCAATTATGCAGCTTTATGCGGGTTCGTATTATATTGTTTACCCTAAGGAGGTCATCATGGAACTGGCGGGCCGCATAGCCGGGCGAATAAGGGAGATAAGCAAGGGGGAGGCCGTGGGCTTTTGCCTTGGGCTGGTGCTGGGCATGGGCGGCACATGGGAGCTGTCACCTATGGGCCCCGCTTCCGCCTGCGCAGGCCGTGTGCTGGGCAGAAGATGGGGGCCTGCCCTTGGGGCAATGGTGGGAGCGGCAATATTCAGGCGGTGGACAGGCTTTGCCCACACCGCCGTATTTGTGGCACTGTGCCTCATATGGGAGGGCTGCGCACGGCCGCGGCGGCGGGAGTATACGGCGCTGTTGATATGCTCCGCTCTGTTGATGGCGCCGCTGTTTTATATAGGTGACATATATGACGCCATGACAGGCCTTGCTCAGCTATCCGGGGCGCTGCTGTTTTATGCGGCCTTTGCCCGCTGTGGAAGGGCTGTAAGCCGCATGCGTCTTGGCAGGGTACTGGGGGAGCAGGAGCTTACCGCGCTGCTTATAACCCTGGGAGGATTATGCGGGGGCGGCAATTCTCTGAGCATTATGGAGACCGGCCTCGGCGGGGTCATTGCTTCATTCGGCATTGCGCTGATGTGCTGCACAGGGGGAACCTACGCCGTGGCGGCAGCGGCCGTATCCGGAGCGGGGCTGGTGCTCAGCGGCAGTGATATATCCATTGTAGGGGCCATGGTGATAGCTGCCCTTGCCGCATGCAGGCTGGAAAAGCGTGGATATATATGCGGGGCGTACTTTATGGCAATGGGATTTTGCTGTTACTACGGGGGCTGCGGCATACCTCCCATAGCGGAGGCGGCCATGGGGGCAGGGCTATGCCTGCTGCTGCCGGAAAAGCTGCTGGGAACAATAAAGGAATGTATTGACATGGAAGGGGCGGCACGTAAAAAGCTTCAGGGCATGGAGGGGCGGGTAAAAGATGCCGCCACAATACTGGACAGGGTATCCACCCTCCTTGAGGACTTCTCTGAAAGCGAGGCGGAGCTTTTTGCGGGGCGGCAGCTCAGGTGTATGAGCGAGGCTATGACCGCCATACCCGAAATATCACAGGGAGAGCAAAAATACCGCATGGAATGCGGAGGGGCGTCCTGCCCCAAGGCAGGCTCCCGGGAAGCGGGGGACAGCATGGCCGCAAGGGAGATAGGAGGCGGCAAGCTGGTGATAATATCCGACGGCATGGGCAGCGGGGCGCCCGCCCGGAGGGAAAGCAGGGCGGCTGTGTCACTTGTGGGGGATCTGATGAGCATAGGGGTGAAGGAGCTGGACGCGCTGGACTGTGTGAACAGGCTGCTTATATGCAAGGGGGAATACGACATGTACGCTACCCTTGACGCAATGACATTTGACTACATGAGCGGAGTGGCCCGCTTTATAAAGCTGGGCGCGCCGCCAACATATATACTGAGGCAGGGGGAGGTGACGGAGCTTAGGGCGGACACGCTGCCCATAGGCATAGTGGAGGCCATACGTCCCGCAAGAAAGGAGCTGATGCTTAAGGCGGGGGATGCCGTGATAATGGCAACGGACGGCATAACCGATGCCCTTGGGGAGGGGATAATATCCGCCATCACTTCACTGGGAATGGAAAAAGACCCGCGGGAAATGGCACGATTGCTGCTGATGCAGGCCATGAGCAAGGGACGGGACGACGACATGAGCGTAATGGTGGGGGTGGTAGGCCAATAAAGCAAAGCAAAAAGCGGAAGGCCAAAAGCCTTCCGCAAATCTGTGTATGCTGTTTACAGGTTGAAGTACCTTTCGAATTCCATGGGGGTGGGTATCTTTGCGATGTCCCTGAGCTCTGCACGCTTGGTGGCGATGAACTTGGTTATCAGGGCCTCGGGGAATACGCCGCCATCGGTAAGGAAGGCGTGGTCTGCCTCAAGGGCATCCAGCGCAGCGTCCAGAGTGGTGGGCAGGTGCTGGAGCTTTGCCTTTTCCTCGTCGCTGAGATGATAGAGGTTTACATCGTAGGGGCCCCAGCCGTTCTCGTGGGGGTCGATGCGGTTCTTTATGCCGTCCAGGCCTGCCATCAGCAGAGCGGCGTAGCACAGGTAAGGATTGCACATGGCATCGGGATTGCGGATCTCAAAGCGGCGCAGCTCGGGGCTCTTTGCATAGGCGGGTATGCGGATCACGGCGCTGCGGTTGGAGGTTGCGTAGCCAATGGTAACGGGGGCCTCAAAGCCGGGCACCAGACGCTTGAAGGAGTTGGTGCTGGGGTTGGTGATGGCACAGAGGGCGGGAACATGCTTCAGCAGGCCGCCGATGAACCAATGGGCCTCACGGCTCAGGTGGGAGTAGCCGTTGTCATCGGAGAATACGGGCTGGCCGTCCTTCATCAGCAGTATATGAACATGCATGCCATTGCCTGCCTCGGTGGAGATGGGCTTGGGCATAAAGGTGGCGGCAAGGCCGTGCTTAAGGGCGGTATTGTGGATGATGTACTTTATCATCATGGTGGCATCTGCCATGCGGGACATTTCGCCCAGCTGGGGCTCTATCTCATACTGGCCGCTGGCGCCTACCTCGGGATGATGATACTTTATGGGTATACTGGCCTCTTCCATCAGCAGGCACATTTCGCTGCGGCATTCGTAGGTAACGTCAAAGGGCTTATCCACGTGATAGCCCTTCTGGCGGGGAACTACGTTGCCAAAGCCGTTGCAGTGGCTGTTCCAGTAGGACTGCTCGGCATCCACCTCCGCAAAGGAGTGGGCGGTGTCGATGGACCAGTTTACCCTGTTGAAAAGGTTGAACTCAAACTCGGGAAGTATGAGCATAGTGTCGGCAATGCCGCAGTCACGCATATACTGCTCGGCAGCGCGGACTATGTTGCGGGGATACTGATCCAGAGGCCTGTTATTGGGGTAATCAATTATCATGGCGTTGCCGGTCATGGTGAGGGTGGGAACGGCAGAGAAGGGATCCATCCATGCGGTGTCGGGATCCGGTATGAATACCATGTCGCTCTTTTCCACTACGGCGTAGCCATAGTTGGATGCGTCAAAGCCTATGCCCTCTTCAAGGGTCTTCTCGGAAAACTGGCTTGCGGGAATGGTAACATGGCGGAACTGACCGTTGATATCCACCATTTTAAAGTCCACCATCTTTATGCCCTTTTCCTCAATAAGGGCCATGATATCCTTTGCTGTCTTTGCCATAAAATAGCCTCCAAAAATAATAAAAAAATCTATGCAGAGGGCCTGAAAACCCACTGAAAACATCATACCTTTGCTATATTAAAACAAAGTTTATATTTCGTCAACGCAATATGCCAAAAAGTGAAAAAAATACCGCCGAAACCTATTGAAATAAGCAGGTAAGCAGGTATATAATAATCCCTGCTTTATCTACTTTATCAATTACAGCAAGGAGACTGCGAAATGTACAACAGCACTATGCGCACCGCACCGGGCCGCATGCTTATAGCTACCCTGGGCTGCGTAATAATGTCCATCGGCATTAACGTATTTACCACCCCTCTCAACCTGTACACCACCGGCCTTATGGGGTATTCCCAGCTTATCCGCTCTGTGCTGGTAGAGGATTTCGGCTTTGCGCTGGCTCACATCGAGCTGGAGGGTATACTGTATTACCTGCTGAGCATACCGGTCTTCTTCATCACATTCCGCTCCCTGGGCCGTAACTTCTTCCTTAGGACAGTGGCTTTTGCGCTGATATTCTCCGCTACCACCGCCCTTATACCCGTGCCTGCCGTGCCTATTATAGAAGATCCCCTCACCTGCGTTGTGGTGGGCGGTATCTGTGTGGGCGCAGGCGATGCAATGGTGCTTACCTGCGGCTGCACCGTTGGCGGCCTTGATATGCTGGCGATGCACATATCCAAAAAGACCGGCATGCAGGTTGGCAGGTTTACCATACTTGCAAACATATTGCTGTTCCTGCTGTGCTTCTTCCGCTATGATTTCTCCGTAGTGCTGTATTCCATCATCTACATGGTATTCGCAAGCCTCATACTGGATCGCATGCATCAGCAGAACATCAATGTTCAGGCTCTCATCTTTACCAAGAAGATGGATAACGATATCCCGAAGGAGATAATGGAAGTTATGGGCCGCGGCGTTACCCGCTGGCAGGGCGAAGGCGCCTACACCAACGAGGCCAGCTCTGTGCTGTGCGTATGCATAAACCGCTATGAGATGGAGCAGCTGGAGCGCATAGTAAAGGGCGCAGACCCTCAGGCTTTTATTATTACCACCCACGGCGTGCGCATAAACGGCAACTTCCTCCACAAGGTATAAACATAAAAATCATTGCCCGAGCCATAACGGCCCGGGCTTTTTGCATAAAGAAAAAGCCGCACATTAAAGCGGCTGATGCTAAACTAACCTAAAATCCTTTCGCACACGCCCTCCCAGGTAAAGGCGGAAAGGTCGGGCGGGGTGGAGGGGCGCTTTGCCGTGAGAATGGCTTCCGCAAGCCTTGCGGTAAATTCACACAGCTTATGAGGAGCGGGGGTATCAGGGTCCAGCATTACCGGGGGCTCAATGAAGGCCACGGGGCAGCCGGGACAAAGCTCCTGCATGCGGGGACGAATGCCGGGAAGGTCTGTGCATATTGCCCCCATGCCGCAGGCCATGGCTTCGGCAAGGACAAGGGGAAACCCCTCTGAAAAGGAAGGAAGGACGAAAATGTCCCCCGTGGAAAACTCATGGGCAAGCTGCTGCTGGTTCAGTGGGCCAAGGAGAGTAACATTGTGGCCGCAGGCTGCTATGGCCGCTGCTGCACGGGCACGCTGCTCCTCTGAGGGCCAGCCTCCCGCCATGCGCAAGGCAACGCTGCCCCGGGGCATGCCGCAGCTTTTAAGGGCATCCAAAAGGCAGTATATGCCCTTTTTGTCGGATATTTTTCCGGCAAACACAAGACGAAGCTCATCATGTGGGGTACGAACATTGCGGTCATAGAATATGCTTTTGTTGTATCCTGCACCCACAACACAAGTGCGCTCATATGGAAGCCCATAACAGGCGCTGACGTCCTGACGCTGATGCTCATGGAGGCAGCATACCTTGTCCATACGGGATATATGGGTGCGTATGTATTCCCTCATAAAGGGATTGGTGTTCATCTGGCGCAGGTCTGTGCCGTGGCATATGCCCCACACGGGGATATCCGGAAACAGCTCACGGACTATTGCAGAGAGAAAATACAGATGATGGCATATAATAACATCGGGAGATAGGGCTTCCACTGCCTGCTTCAGCGTTTTTTCAAAGGCTGTGCGGAAACGGCCTGCCATCTCTTGTGTCATATTGCGGTAAAGCGTGCTGGGGTAGGGCATCTCGTCAGACATGCCTGCAATATTGAAGGGCAGCTCGGGGGTATTGAAATATACGGGGTAAAAATCCACGCCCACCGGGAAGCAAACGGTATCCTCAGGACAAATGCCCGCCACCACGCCCTGAGTATGGTCCATGGCATCAAAACAGCGGACGGTTTCAGTAAGGTAATAGCCGCTGCCTGTGGAGTGTGGCTTTTGGGCGGTAACGCTGAGTATACGCATAATACCCTCCTGAGGGGGATGTCGGGCTGGCCCGCAATATGAGTTTATCACGGGAGAAGGATATTGAACAGGCGGCGGACAATAAAATTTGACGTTTTATTGACGCATTGTTTGAATTCTCTCCATTGAAGCGAAAGCGGGTTATTGATAAAATACATAATAGTAAAATTTGGCAAGTCAAAAAAATTTCTATAAAAAAGGGAGGAAAAGGCAGTGATGTCTTTTTACAATGAAAGCAGAGAAAACGTGCTGAAGGGCCTTGAGGTGCAGGCTGCGCAAGGCTTGAACGCCGGGCAGGTACAGCAGCGCATGGGCAAATACGGCCCCAACAGGCTGAAGGAAAAGAAGAAAAAGACCTTTGTTCAGCGCTTTTTGGATCAGTTTAGGGATGTAATGATACTGATACTTATCGCGGCTGCGGCGGTGTCCTTTGTGATAGCCATTATGGAGGGCAACGCAAAGGAATTCTTTGAGCCTGCACTTATACTGCTGATAGTAATAATCAATGCCGTGCTTGGCGTTATGCAGGAGAGCAAGGCGGAAAAAGCGCTGGACGCACTGAAAAACCTGTCCGCCCCCCATGCAAAGGTCATCCGTGACGGAGTGGAGCGCATAGTGGACGCGGCGGAGCTGGTGCCCGGCGATATAATCCGCCTGGAGGCGGGGGACTATGTGCCTGCGGACGCAAGGCTGCTTAAGAGCGCCAGCCTTAAGTGCGAGGAATCCGCACTGACCGGCGAATCCGTCCCCGCCGAGAAGGACGCGGAGGCGGCGATAGCCGACAAGGCCCCCCTTGGTGACAGGGTAAATATGATATACTCCGGCTGCAGCGTAACTTACGGCTCTGCGCTGGCGGTGGTAACCGCCACCGGTATGGATACCGAGATGGGCCGCATAGCCAATCTGCTGGACGGGGAAGGCGAAGGCCCCACCCCCCTGCAGCTGCGCCTTGCACAGCTGGGCAAGTACCTTGGCATTATGGCTCTTGGAGCCTGCGCAATTATACTGGTAATTGGCCTTATGAACGGCATACCTCCCATGGAGATATTCATGACGGCGGTATCGCTGGCGGTTTCCGCAATACCTGAGGGCCTGCCCGCAATAGTTACCATTGTACTGTCCATAGGCGTACAGCGCATGGTAAAGCGCAATGCCCTCATACGCCGTCTGCCCGCAGTGGAAACACTGGGCAGCGCCAGCATAATCTGTTCTGATAAAACCGGCACCCTTACCCAGAACCGCATGACCCTGGTCAAGGCCTGGGCTGACGGGGGAGAAGTGGAGGACATAGGCGGCGGCAATTCTCAGGCAATTAAGAAGCTGCTGATGTACGGCTCACTCTGCTGCGACGGCACTGTGCTGTTTGAGGACGGCAAAGAACAGCACATAGGCGACCCCACCGAGACCGCAATAGTACTGGCGGCCTACAATATGGGTATGCCCAAGGAAAAGCTGGGGCGGGAGTATCCCCGCCTTGGTGAGATACCTTTTGACTCTGACAGAAAGCTCATGTCCACCATAAACCGCATAGACGGCAAAAACGTGGTAATAGTAAAGGGCGCATTTGACATGATGGCGGCCCGATGCATAGCAGGTGATACCGTAAAGGGCAAGGAGCTGACAGAGGAGCTGAGCCGTCAGGCCCTGCGTGTGCTGGCCGTTGGCTATCGTGAGATAGATGACGTTCCCTCAGAGCTTGCTTCTGAAAAAATCGAAAAAGACCTTACCTTCCTTGGCCTTGTGGGCATGATAGACCCTCCAAGGCCTGAGGCAAAGGCGGCGGTCGAGGTTTGCCGCAGGGCAGGCATCAAGCCCATAATGATAACCGGTGACCACGTTGTAACAGCGGCGGCAATAGCCAAGGAGCTTGGCATACTGCTGGAGGGTGACAAGGCCATCACCGGCGCAGAGCTGGACGCCATGACGGACAGAGAGCTGGACGAGGCGGTGGAAGGCATTGCCGTATACGCCAGAGTATCCCCCGAAAACAAGATACGCATAGTTAAGGCATGGCAGCGCAAGGGTCAGGTGGTATCCATGACCGGCGACGGCGTAAACGACGCCCCCGCCCTTAAGGCGGCGGATATAGGCTGTGCCATGGGCATCACCGGCACAGACGTTGCAAAGGGCGCCGCGGATATGACCCTTACCGATGACAACTTTGCCACCATAGTTGAGGCAGTGCGCGAGGGCCGCGGCATATACGCCAACATAAAGAAGGTGGTGGGCTTCCTGCTGGGCACCAACATCGGCGAGGTGATCGCGGTGTTTACCGCCATGCTGCTGTGGCATAAATCCCCGCTGCTTTCCATGCAGCTGCTGTGGATAAACCTTGTTACCGACAGCCTGCCTGCCATAGCCTTGGGCATGGAGCCTGTTGAGGCGGACGTTATGGATAAAAAGCCCAAGCCCCGTGACGAAGGCATATTTGCAAACGGGCTGGCGGTTCGCGTGGCGCTGCAGGGCCTGATGTTTGGCCTGCTGTCCCTCATAGGCTTCCGCATGGGCGAAAGCGTAGTGGGTACCGTGGAGGGCGGACGCACCATGGCATTTATGGTGCTGGCGCTTTCTCAGGTAATACAGGCCTACAATGTGCGCTCTGACAAGTCCCTCTTTAAGATCGGCTTCTTTACCAATTCCAAGCTGAACATGGCCTGCCTTGGCTCCATAGCACTGGTGGCGCTGGTGCTGTTCACTCCCGTAGGCGTGGCATTTGAGCTTATCAAGCTGCCCTCAAGGCTGTATCTTATTGGCCTTGGGCTGGCCCTGATTCCCCTTGCGGTAATGGAGCTCAGCAAGGCCGTGGGGCTGATAAAGGAAAAATAGCAAGCAATACCATACAAGCCGCTCGTGTGACGGGCGGCTTTTGATATTGGCAAAAATGTGGTATAATCTCATTCATTGGCAAAACTAATATTACAGGAGAAATCAATGCAGACCATTATAGAAAAGCTGGCGGCGGAGCTGAACGAAACCCAGGCCCACGTGAAAAACGTTGTGGAGCTGCTGGACGGGGGCAGCACTGTGCCCTTTATCGCCCGCTACCGCAAGGAAATGACAGGCAGCATGGACGATCAGCAGATACGAAAGATGTCGGACAGGCTCAACTACCTCCGCGGCCTGCAGCAGCGCAGGGATGAGGTAAAGTCCGCCATTGCCGCACAGGAAAAGCTCACCGAAGCGCTGGAGAAAAAGATAGACGCAGCGGCAACACTGGCAGAGCTTGAGGATCTGTACAGGCCATACAAGCAAAAGCGTACCACCCGTGCCTCTGTGGCCAAGGAAAGGGGGCTTACTCCCCTTGCGGCGCGGCTTTTGATGCAGGAAAACGCAGACCCCGTACAGCTTGCGGAAAAGTTCATAAACCCCGAAAAGGGCGTAAATACCGCCGCCGAGGCATTGGCTGGCGCAAGGGATATAATCGCCGAGCGGCTTTCGGATTCTGCGGATATCCGCAGGGAGATAAAGGCGCTGGCACAGCGCAAAGGAACACTTGTATCTGTGGCAGCCCAGGAGGACAAGGGCGTATATGAAATGTACGCCGACTTTTCCGAGGCTATTTCCACCATACCCGGATATCGTGTGCTGGCCATCAACCGGGGCGAAAAGGAAGGCTTCCTTAAGGTATCCGTAAACATCCCGGATGAGCAGGCGGAGAATATCATTGCCGGAAGCGTTGTGCGGGGGAATAACCTCTGTTCAAAGGAAGTGGAAGCAGCGGCGCTGGATGCGTGGAGCAGGCTTATTTATCCTTCCGTATCCCGTGAGCTGCGCACTGCCCTTACAGATGCCGCCGCAGAGCAGGCCATAGGCACATTCGCCGTAAACCTTAAACCCTTGCTTATGCAGCCCCCTGTAAAGAATAAGGTCACCATGGGCCTTGACCCGGGATACCGCACAGGCTGCAAGGTGGCTGTTGTGGACGAAACCGGTAAGGTGCTGGATACCGCCGTGATCTATCCCGTTCAGCCCCACAACAAGGTGAGGGAAGCGGAGGAAATAGTTACCCGCCTGATAAAGAAGCACAATGTTTCTGTAATAGCCATAGGCAACGGCACGGCGGGCAGAGAAACCGAAAAGTTTGCCGCGGATACCGTGCGGGGCACCGATGTAAAATACGTTATCGTCAGCGAAGCGGGTGCGTCGGTATACTCCGCGTCAAAGCTTGGCGCTGAGGAATTCCCGGATTATGACGTGTCCCTCAGGAGCGCCGTGTCCATTGCCCGCCGCCTGCAGGACCCCCTTGCGGAGTTGGTGAAGATAGAGCCCCGCAGCATAGGTGTGGGGCAGTATCAGCACGACATGCCCCAGAAGCGGCTGGATGAGACACTTTCCGGCGTGGTGGAGGACTGCGTAAACAGCGTAGGCGTGGATCTGAACACAGCATCCCCCTCATTGCTGTCCTATGTATCCGGCGTAAACGGAACAATAGCCAAGAATATCGTGGCATATCGCGAGGAAGCGGGAGCCTTCACCAGCCGCAAGGAGCTGCTTAAAGTTCCAAAGCTTGGCCCCAAGGCATACGAGCAGTGCGCAGGCTTTTTGCGTGTGCCCGAGAGCAAGGAAATGCTGGACAACACCGCTGTGCATCCCGAGTCCTACAAGGGGGCAAAGGAACTGCTGAAGCTGTGCGGCAACCACATAGCTGCCCTGCCTGAGGCCATCAAGGCCATGGGCGAGGCAAAGGCAGCGGAGCACTGCGGCATGGGTGTTCCCACCATGCGGGACATAGTGAAGGAACTGCAAAAGCCCGGCCGTGACCCCCGCGAGGAGCTTCCTCCGCCGCTGCTTCGGAGCGACGTGGTGGAGATGAAGGACCTGATGCCCGGCATGGAGCTTACCGGCACCGTGCGAAATCTTGTGGACTTTGGCGCATTTGTGGACATAGGCGTGCATCAGGACGGCCTTGTGCATATCTCCCGCATATGCGATAAGTTTATCCGCCATCCTTCCGAGGTGCTAAAGCCCGGTGACATCGTCACCGTATGGGTGCTGGAGGTGGATCAGAAAAAGAAGCGCATTTCCCTGACCATGAAGAAGGGTTAGTTGATCACTTATCTTCTTTTTCTCTTTCTTTTCCGACGGGAAAACAAGAGAAAAAGAAGCAAAAAGAGAAAGAAAAGCGAAAGTTTAAGAAAGAATAAAGTATAATAATACTTGGATATGCTATGCGAAAAGCCGCTCATGCTGAGCGGCTTTTAGTTTTGCTATTTTCCTGTATACCTTACTATTTTGGTAAGGTCCATATACTTCAGGTCGGTGATCTTTACCACGTCTCCCGGCTTGGAGCTGTGGATGAATTTATTATCCCCAAGGTAAATCCCAACGTGGGATACAGGGCTGTTGAAGCAGACTATATCTCCGGGGCGAATGCTGGCCTTTGATACGGATACGCCGCCCGCCGCCTGCTGATAGGACACACGGGGGATGGATATGCCTGCCTGGGCGTGGCTGTACTGGGTAAGGCCGGAGCAGTCAAAGCCGGTGGAGGGGCTGGTGCCGCCGGTAAGATAGGGAAGGCCCAGATACTTCTTGGCGGTGGAGATAACGGTGTTTACTTTATTCGCCTCTTTAGATACTGCGCTTTGAGTGAGCTTTCCTGCTATGCCGTCTGCGGACAGGCCGTTCTTGCTCTGGTAGGATATCACGGCAGAGTGGGTGTTTGCGCCGAATATGCCATCTGCGGAGCCCTTAAGGTAGCCCAGCAGTATGAGGTTTTGCTGCAGCTTTTTTACTTCATCTCCTCTGCTGCCCCATTTAAGATTGGCGGAAGAGGAGGAAGCAACGGTCACATAATCCGAGTATACATAGCCGTCCTTTCCATTGTAGGATACGAATACCCAGCCGTTGGTGTTTCCGTTTACTGTTACGGCGTTGCCCTTGTAAAGGTACTGTATGCGGGAATAGCCAAGGCCGGGGCCGGTGCGAAGGTTTACCATGTCCCCGGTTATCACGCCGGAGGCCGCAAGGGCGGTTCCGGGAAGAACAAGGGATGCTGCAAGAATGAGCGAAAGCATTTTATTTTTCATGTGTGTATCATCCTCCTTTTGTTCAACAGGCTAACAGAACAAAGATGATGCGGGCAAAGGGAAGGGGCGGAAGAAGGTGCAGTATATGGAATATATCGGGGGAAATACACGAAAAAATGCCGCCTGTGGCAGCATTTGCATATGATAACGGCCATGGTGTGTGCCATGGCCTTCAGTATGAGGAGAACTCCGGGATCGTCAAGGGCCGCAGCCCTTGACTTTGGCTCCGGCTCCGGCGGCGTGTACGGCGGAACGGATGAAAACCCTTAGGTTTTCGTACTTTGCCGGTTTTGCCGCCCGGGAGTGTAAGCGAGAGGCAAAACCGGTAAAAACTCGGTAAAGTGACGGTCAGCCACTTTATCGACAAATAAAGGCCATGGCATACGCCATGGCCTTTGAATATGTGAACAGCAAAGCTGATTAGGGAAGGTATATATCATGGGGCTCAAAGGTATAGCTTTTCACGCGCTGGCCTCTGGCGCTGGTTTTGCCTTCGGCCTTGATTTCGCCTGCGCCGGTGAGGGCGACCTTTGTAAGGTAAGGACCTACTATTTCGTAAATAAGTACTGCAAACAGGGTAATATTGCGAACGATGGCGCCATCGGGGCCAAGCTCCATGGCCTTGAGAGCCATGCCCAGGGCAACGCCTGCCTGAGGCAGCAGGGTAATTCCAAGATATTTGACTATATTGCTTTCGCTGACGGTCATGCGGGCGCTGATGCCTGCGCCGAAGTATTTACCCAAGGAGCGGGAAAGTATGTACGCAATACCGATGAGCACAACAGCAGACTCGCCGAATACCGAAAGATCCAGCTCTGCACCGCTGATGACAAAGAACAGTATAAGCACAGGGGCGGTCCATCTGTCCATGCGATCCATAAGTTCCTCAGATACGTCGCACATGTTGCAGAACACAGTTCCCAGCATCATGCAGGACAGCAGGGAGGAAAATGCCACGTGAATATTGCCTATATTAAAGCTTATGGAGGACAAGGCTACCGTAAGCATTACAAAGGTAACTGACACGGAGGTGCGCTTTGAGCGGGAATGGAAGTACTTTTCACACTGGGTGAAAAGAGCGCCCATTATAAGGCCCAGCGCAAGGGATAATATTACCTCCAGCAGGGGCTCCAGTATGATGGATAAAATGTCCACATCCCCAAGGCTCAGGGACTTTGCTGCACCGAAGGATATGGCAAATACCACAAGGCCTACTGCGTCATCTATTGCTACCACAGGCAGCAGTGTATCCGTAACGGGGCCCTTTGCCTTGTACTGGCGCACCACCATAAGGGTTGCGGCGGGGGCGGTGGCGGTGGCCACGGCACCAAGAACTATGGCGGCGGAAAGGGAAAGCCTGTCAGGCATTATAAAGTGCAGCCCGATAAGGGAGGCATCCACGATAATAGTGGTAAACACGGCCTGAAATACGCCTATTATGGCAGCACGCCTGCCAACCTCTCTAAGCTGGCTGCGGCGGAATTCATTGCCCATGGAAAAGGCAATGAAGCCCAGAGCAAGGTCTGATATTATACCGAATTTTTCAATGTGCTCGGCAGTTATGCCTATGCCGTTGATATCCAACGAACCCAGCACAAAGGGACCTATCAGCACGCCGGCAACAAGATACGCGGTAACTGCGGGTAGCTGTATCCGTTTTGCCAACCTGGACAGCAGCAGGCCGCACAGCAGGGAAACTGAGAGACTGAGCAATATGCTTGCGGTAGAGGACACGAAAATACCCCTTCTTTCAAATTGAAATTGACATACCGGAACAATATGAAAGAGTCGGGACATGGATATATATCCCGGCTGTATGTTTCGGGATGCTGCCATAGCAAAGGGATGCATCTGACAGCCATGGTATTATAACTCCATAAACACAAGATTTCTACGGCAAAACATAAATATATTTTATAATGCGAGTGTAAAATTTGATAATTAAACCCACGGATAAAAGCACGACTTATAATATAGCAAAAACAGAAATAAAAAACAGCCCTTTAAGCCGAGGGCTGTTTATGTTATTTACAGGTGAGCGTCAGCTGACAAAGATGGTTGTCATGCCTATGGGGGCAACCCTTATCGCCGCACGGCCTATGAGGGCATCAAAGGGAATGAGCAAAGCTGCCTTGTCAGGCATACTTCCTGTGCGGTCATCGGGAAGAATGAGGAAGGTGCTATCGGGCACGGTAAATTCCTCAAGCTCCCAGGTGGATTCAGAGACGTTTATTTCCTTCAGAAGGCGGCCGTCTATGTAAACCCGGCCATCCTTGAGAGCAACCTTATCCCCGGGAAGGGCGGCGATACGGCCTATGGACGTGCCCTCGGTGCTGAAGGCATAGGCTTCCCCCCGCTGAGGATGGGAAATATGCTTTGACAGCTTGTCGAAGAGTATCACGTCTCCCTTATACAGGGCGGGAGACATGCCGTCGTCTGCCACCTTTATGCCGGTAAACCACAGGGTGAATATGAGCGCCACCACTGCCGCCGCACAAAGTATGCAGAACAGCCAGTTCAGCGCAGACAGTTTTTTGTATTGATGGCGGTTTGCCTCAACTCGGGTCATTTGCGTTCCTCCAGAGTAAGGTTCTTTTTTGCTTTTTTCATAAACTCCAGTCTGTCCAGCATTATTATCCTGCCGCAGCCGGCGCACTTTATCTTAACGTCCGCTCCTGTGCGGGTAACTGTCCATTCCGAGCTGCCGCAGGCGTGGGGCTTGCGCATGAGTATGCGGTGGTCAAGGTCAAATTCCGTTATCATATATGCCCTCCGTGGGATGGTTTTTTTATAAAAGAGCCGCTATGGCTTTTGCCAGCTGCTCTGCAGTATTGCCGGTAAACTCCGCATCTGCGGTGCGATAAAGGGGCAGACGTTCTTTATAAATTGAAAACAATGCGTCTGTGCCGTCCTTTAAAAGAGGCCGGCCTAAAGGGTCAAGAGTGGCGGCGGTTTCCGCAATATCACGGTGCAGCCACAGCACCTTGCCCGTTGAGGCCATAAGGCTGCGGTTTTGCTCCCTCAGCACAATTCCGCCGCCGGTGGAGACTATGCCGAAGGGGCGCGTGCTTACTTCCACAAGTATTTCGCTTTCCACATTGCGGAAGTATTCCTCGCCGTGGCGCTCAAACATTTCTGAGATAGTCATGCCTGCTTTCTGCTCCGCCATATCATCCGTGGAGTAAAAGGGAAGGCCCAATATGCGGGAGGCGGCAGAGCCCAGCTCGGATTTTCCGCTGCCCATCATGCCGGTAAGGTATATCATGCTTCCTCCATAAATGCGTCCAGTATGCCAAGGAGCAGCGCCGCCTCCGCCGCAGCAAGGCCCCGAAGGGCAATGCATCCGTCATGGCGGCCCTGTATGGCGATATCCGTATTTTCCATGGCGGCAAGGTCAACGCTGTGCTGAGGCAGGGCAATGGAAGGGGTGGGGCGGAAGGAGACCCGCACTATAATGGGTGCGCCGTTTGCCATGCCTGATTGTATGCCGCCGGAGTTGTTGCTTTGGAGCGTTATGCGGCCGTTCAATATCCTGAGGCCGTCGTTTGCCTGTGAGCCGTGCATGGAGGCAAAGGCAGAGCCTGCGCCGAACTCCACCGCCTTTACGCCGGGTATGGCGTACATGAGGGAGGAGATACGGCTTTCAAGGCCATCCCATAATTCGCCCCCAAGGCCAACGGGAAGGCCAAGGGCGCAAAGCTCTATGCAGCCGCCCACAGAATCCCCATTAAGAGAGGAGAGGACATCCTGCATGTCCGCCCTTGCGGCGGGGGTTATTACGGGGAAATCTGCGTTTCTGAGGGCGTTCAGCTGCTCATGTGTGGTATTGAGGGGGTCAAAGGGGGTATCTGACCCAGAACCTATGGTAAGGTAGTGCCCCCCTACGGCTATGCCGTGCCGTGACAAAATCTGCCGCGCAATGGCCCCGGCAAAGACCAGGGGCAGAGTCATACGCCCGGAAAACCTGCCGCCGCCTGTGGGAATGGAGCCAAACTTTACATAGGCGGGATAGTCGCAATGGGAGGGGCGGGGGATGGTATGCATGGCATCGTAATCCGCGGGACGAATATTGCGGTTGTAAAAGCGCGCTTCCAGGGTATTACCGTTTGTGACGCCCTTTGTTACGCCGCTGATATAGTGGGGAAGATCATCTTCAATGCGGGGGGTGGTGCCCAAAGCGCCGGCCCTGCGCCTGTTAAGGTCATGGGATATCACAGCGTCATCAAGGATGATGCCCTTTGGCACTTCCATGGTAAGGCCGATATACTCTGAATGTGATTCGCCGTAAATATTCAGTTTCATGCTGCCCCATGGCTTCATGATATGCTTCCTCCAAGGGATGTAAATTCGCTAAGGAACTGGGGGGCGGACTTGGCTATGCAGTCTGTATTATCCGGCTCTATGCCGCCGCACATTCCGCCCATTGTTATCAGCATCATGGCGATACGGTGATCGTTATGAGTAAGGCAGCTGCAGCCGCGAAGCTTTTTGCCGCCCCGGATGATAAAGCCGTCGGGGGTTTCTTTTATGTCTGCCCCAAGGCGGCTCAGCTCCTGCACTATGGCGGCGATCCTGTCGGATTCCTTCAGCCGCAGGCGGGAGGCGTTGTATATGCGGGTTTTGCCGGAGGCGGCGCAGGCAGCGGCCGCTATGGCGGGAACTATATCGGGGATGTGTGATGCATCCACGTCCGTGCCCGTCAAGGCGCCCTGTGAAACGGTGACGGAATCGGCCCCGATTTTCACCTTTGCGCCCATGCGGGAAAGTATATCGGATATTTCGGAATCCCTCTGGGTGGGATCCGGCGCAAGGCCGGTTACGGTCACCTCGCCGTACACAGCTCCTGCCGCAAGCAGCATCGCGGCGTGGCTGTGATCGCCCGGAATGGCGAAATCGGCAGGGAGAAGCATTGAAGGACGGACTATAATCGTGCCGTCATCCCATGCGGTGTTTCCGCCGAAACGGCTGAGACAGCCGCGGGTCATCTGGATATAGCCTGCGCTTTGTATGGGGGTGGTGGGGATTATGCGGCTTTCGCCTTCCAGCAGGGACAGGGCAAAAATAAGGCCGCTGATAAACTGGGAGGATACATCCCCCGCTATATGAAAATCTCCATGGGAGTATCTTCCGGATACGGAATGCATGTCCGCCCTTACGCCCTTATGCCGAAGCAGCGAGATCAAAGGCTCCATGGGGCGGCGGGCAAGGGACGGGGCGAGGGAAAACTCCGCCCTGTCTGCAATAAGGGGGGCGACAGGATACAGCAGGCGGTAGGTTGTGCCGCTTTCGCCGCAATTGAGCAATGCATATGAAACCGGGCGGCTTATACCCTGTATGGTGAGGGAGCTGCCTTCAGGCTCTGCATTTGCCCCCAGAGCCCTTATGCAGCGCAGGGTGGCCCGGGTATCCCCGGACAGGGAAAAGCTGCTTATATGGCTTATACCGCTGCACAGTGAGGCGGATATGAGCGCACGGTGGCTGATGCTCTTTGATGGCATAGCAGGCACTGTGCCCGAAAGGCTGCCGCCGAATATTGCCACCAATATCCCTCCCTTGCAGATGTGATTAATAACATTCTATACCAATATTATCATATCACACTCCGGGCCGAATATCATCTGGAAAAAGGCCGCCGCATGGTGTATATTGAAAGAGAAGCACAATGCTGAAATAGTATTTTGAATATTTAACATGGGAGGCATACAAATGCTCAAGCTCCTCAGAAGCGCAATGGCGGCAGCCGGCGCGGATATGTTCCTCATCCCAACCGCCGACCCCCACGGCTCTGAATATCCCGGCGAGCACTACAAGGTGCGCCGTTATTTCTCAGGCTTTACCGGCAGCGCAGGCACCCTGGCCGTCACCGCAGATGAGGCAGGCCTTTGGACTGACGGAAGGTATTTCCTGCAGGCGGAAAGGGAGCTTAAGGGCACAGGCATTGACCTTTATAAAACGGGGCAGCCCGGCGTTCCTGCCATATTCGACTGGATACAGGATAACCTTAAGGGTACGCTGGGGGTGGACTTTCGCACCATTACAGCTGCTGAGGGCAACGACCTTGCGGAGCGGGGAATAAGGCTTGCTGATTATCCCGACCTTATTGATTCTGCATGGAAGGACAGGCCGGAGCTTTCTCCCGCGCCTGCATACAGCCTCAGCATTGAGTACACAGGCCGTTCCACGGTGGATAAGCTTGCCGCTGTTCGTGAGCAGATGAAGCAAAAGGGGGCAAACGCCTGCGTGCTGACCGCCCTTGATGATCTTGCCTGGCTGTTCAATATCAGGGGAGAGGACGTAAAGTATCTGCCTGTTGCCCTGTGCTACGGCATAGTTGAAATGGATCATGCCTATCTCTTTATGGATGAGAAAAAGGCCGCTCCCATAATGGATGCAATGAAGGCGGCGGGGGTGGAGCTGCTGCCTTACAACGGCATATATTCCTTTATCGGCAAGTACGGCAGGGAGGATGCCGTGATGGCCTCCCTTGGCAAGCTCAACTACAGGCTGTACCTTGACCTGAAGGGCTGCGGCAGCATAATAGACTATGATGCCATATCCTTGATGAAGGCCATTAAGAACGAGGCGGAACTGAAGTATTCCCGCCTGAGCCACATTAAGGATGGCGTGGCTGTAAGCCGCTTTATCCGCTGGGCAAAGGAAAACGCCGCCAATGGCTTTACCGAAATGCAGGCAGGTGACAAGATAAGGGAGCTGAGGTATCAGCAGGAGGGCTGCATAGACGAGAGCTTTTCCACCATCTGCGGCTACGGCCCCCACGGCGCAATAATACACTACTCCGCAAATGAGGATACCGACATAGCTGTGGAGCCCCATGGCCTGCTGCTGGTGGATTCCGGCGGACAGTATTCCGGCGGCACCACGGATATTACCCGCACCATAGCAATGGGCCCTGTAAAGGCAGAGCAGAAGCTGGGCTTTACCCTTGTGCTGGAGGGCATGCTGGCCCTGATGGATGCAAAGTTCCCAAAGGGCTGTGCCGGATACCATCTGGACGCCATCGCCCGTATGCCCCTGTGGGAGCGCGGCATGGACTATAACCATGGCACAGGCCACGGTGTAGGCTGCATGCTGTCTGTACACGAAGGCCCCAACGGCTTCCGCTGGCAGAAGACCGCCCGCTCCGACAGGGCGGAGCTTTGCCCCGGTATGATAACCTCTGACGAGCCGGGTATCTACGTTGAGAATGAATACGGCGTGCGCATAGAGAACCTTGTGGAGTGCGTTGAGGAAGGAAACGGCTTCCTTGGCTTCCGCAGCCTTACCTTTGCCCCCATTGACCTTGATGCGGTGGATGTGAACGTGCTCACCGAAAAGGGTAAAGAGCGGCTCAACAGATATCACAAAGAGGTATACGAAAAGCTGTCCCCCCTGATGACAGAGGATGAGCGGGAATGGCTTAAGACCCAGACCAGGGAAATATAAAGCAAGCATAAATAAAACCCGACATGCCGCATGGCGTGTCGGGTTTGTGATTTTTGAGGAAATATTTATCTATACCCACCTACCGCCCTTTAAGGATATTTCGCCTTACGGCGAAATGGTATATCCGTCCGAAAGGTATTCTATAATTACCATTCTTGTATTATCGGCGCTTTTCACAGCACTTTCGGATTTTCCGCAGGAAAAACTATCTTAAAAGGGTGGTGGGTGGGTATAGATAATAGCTATGCAAACAAAACCGCAAACAGATGACTGCTTGCGGTTTGCTCGCTGATGGATAACCTGTATGAGGTTTTCGATCCGCATTTGGCGGCGTGTACGGCAAATGCGGAACAAAGCCGCAAGGCTTTGATTCCCTGCATAATTTGCCGCCCGGTAAATCCCGCAGGATTTATAGGCAAATTATGTAAAAACCCCGTAAGGTTTATAATCGCACACATGCGAAGCATTTGTGCGGTGACTCGAAGAAAACCCTAAAGGTTTTCTTCGAAAGCTGTGCGGAACGCGTCGCTGGGCATACGCCAATCTCCTCTGGGGGAGATGCCCACGGAGCCTACCTTAGGGCCGTCGGGCAGGCAGCTGCGCTTGAACTGCTGGGAAAAGAAGCGGCGCAGGAAGGTGGAAAGCCACTTGCGGATAACGTCTTCGCTGTATTCCCCCTTGAAGGCATGGCGGGCCAGGGCAAATATCTTTTCGGGGCTGAAGCCAAAGCGCAGGAAGTAGAACAGGAAGAAATCATGCAGCTCGTAGGGGCCCACAAGGTCCTCTGTGAACTGGGTCATGTCGCCGTCCTCCTCGGTGGGCAGAAGTTCGGGGGATACGGGGGTATCCAGTATGTCAAGCAGTACGGAGGAAAGGGCGGGGGCAGACTTTGACGCACAGTGGCGCACAAGGTGGCGCACAAGGGTCTTGGGTACGTCGGCGTTTACGCTGTACATGGACATGTGGTCGCCGTTGTAGGTGGCCCAGCCCAGTGCAAGCTCTGAAAGGTCTCCTGTGCCGATAACAAGGCCGTTTTCCATATTGGCAACGTCCATAAGCACCTGAGTGCGCTCACGGGCCTGACCGTTTTCAAAGGTGACGCTGTGGTCGTTATAGTCGTGGCCGATATCCGTAAAGTGCTGCTTTACGCTGTCGCCGATGGGGATCTCACGGAAGGTGACCCCCAGCTCATTGCAGAGTATTTCCGCATTGGAGCGGGTGCGGCCGGTGGTACCGAAACAGGGCATGGTTATTGCCAGCACATCGCTGTGGGGACGGCTGAGCATATCCAGAGCCCTTACCGCAACCAGCAGCGCAAGGCAGGAATCAAGGCCGCCGGATATGCCGATAACCAGCGTTTTGGCGTTTACGTGGCTTACGCGGCGGGCAAGGCCACGGGCCTGAATGTCCAGTATGCGCTCGGCACGGTGGGGTTCTTCCGGAATGAAGGGGGAGCGGCTTATGGCCCGCTCAAGGGAAGCCTTGGGGCGGATGCTGAAGCGCACGGCAGGCAGGTCATCTATGGGGGCTGTGCGGTTGGATTCCGCTATGAGCATATCCACGTCCACGTCGGCCCGGCACATATCCCCTTCAAAGGGGGGATTTTCTGCAAGTATGCGGCCCCGCTCCGCGATTATGCCATGACCTGAGAAAACCATATCCGTGGTGGATTCGCCGCTTGCGGGATTGGCCATAACGTAAGCGCAGCTGAGGCGCGCGGAGGCGGCGGAAAGCAGGCTCTTTCGCATTTCCTCACGGTGAACAAGCTCAGCAGCGGCTGCGGGGTTGGCTATCACGGCAGCGCCGCAGCGGGCAAGGAAGTCTCCCTGAGCATCGGGGGACAGCAGCTCGTCCCCTACGGTCACGCCGAAGGTAAAGGCGGGCATCTCTTCACAGCTGAAAAGAAGATCGCTGCAGAAGGGGGCAGACCGGCCTGCAAGGTCTATATCGCAGCAGATATCGCTGCCTGGGGTAAAGGTGCGGGCTTCATAAAGTTCGCTTTTGCGGGGAAGAACCTTGCGGGGCACCACGCCGAGAAGCTGACCGTGCTGTATTACGGCGGCGCAGTCGTATATGCCGCCCATATACCTTACGGGCAGGCCTATGACAGCTATGGCGTCTATATCTTCCGTGGCGTCCAGTATGCAGCAAAGAGCAGCTTCCGCGGCCTTCAAAAGGGCGGCCTGATTGTAAAGGTCGCCGCAGGTGCAGCCCGTCAGGGCAAGCTCCGGGAATACCGCAAGGGAGCAGCCCTGCCGGTCTGCCTTGTGATAAAGATCCAGTATGCTTTCTGCGTTTGCGGCGGGGTCTGCTACGGTTACTTTGGGGGAGAGGGCGGATACCCGCACAAAGCCCATGTTGATCATATTTATACCTCCATTGCCCCCCAAAAAAAGGGGGCTTGGTGAATTAGCGAATTTTGCAGGAGAGAGTGTCTGCCGTTACCTTGTATACGCAGACGCCCTGAACCATCTGGGGAGTGAAGGCAAATTCCTTGCCTGTCATGTGCAGCATAAGGCGGTTGAGGGCATATATCCTGTCCTCGGTGGATTGGATAAACTCCACATTGCCTTCGGCGATAACGCTGGCAAACTGATAGCCGTAGGCGCAGGGGTTGCTGGATTCCACCACATCGCCGGACCAGTCCAGCTCAAGGCACACGGCAGGATTGACCTTTAGTATATCCAGCTTGCGGCCTTCTTGGGCGCTGTGGAAGTAAAAGGTAAATACACCGTCGACCTCGGTATAGCCAAAGTTCAGCGCCACCATGTAGGGCTTGTTTCCATCGCACATGGCCATGCGGCAAACCTTGCAGCCGGACAAAAATTCATTGATGCGGGAAATGTCGGTAATTTCTCTGTCCTTGCGTCGCATAATATCTCCTGAAGTTAAATGCGGGGTGATCAAAGCCGGAGCAATGTATAAAGGAGGTGGGGAAACCCCACCTCCCCTGTTTACTTGAGGCAGTATCAGCCCTGTATATCGCTGTCGTTGAAGGGATCGCCGCACTCGGGGCAGAACTTGGGAGGATTGGCGGGATCCTCGGGCTGCCAGCCGCACTTATCGCACTTGTAGGTGGGGGCGGCAGAGGGCTTCTTTGCGCCGCACTCGGAGCAGAACTTGCCCTTGTTTACCGCGCCGCATGCGCACTTCCAGCCATTGGATGCGCCGCACTCGGCACAGAACTTGCCGGTGTTCACTGCGCCGCAGGCACAGGTCCAGCTGTTGGCGGGGGCGGCGGGAGCTGCGGCGGGCTTTGCAGCCTGCTGCTGTGCGCCTGCCTGGAAGAGGGCGGCTGCGTTGGCTCCGCCTGCGCCGGCAGCCATGTTCATGCCGGCAAAGGCTGCGAATGCACCTGCATTCTGGTTCTGGGCAGCGCTCTGCATTGCGGAGGCCTGTGCGCTGGTCAGGTATGCGGCTGCCATGGTGGGATCGGTAAGGGCAGCGCTCTGCTGCAGCTGCTTAATGCGCTCCTCGTCCTCATCGCTGGCCTTGATGGAGCTGATGCCCATGGAGACTATCTCGATACCGCGAAGATCGCGCCACTTTGCGGAAAGCTCGTCGTTAAGTATCTGAGTGAGCTCGGTGGTGCGGCCGGGGAGAGAGCTGTACTTGATGCCCATATCGCTGATGCGGGAGAATGCGGGCTGCAGTGCGGTCATAAGCTCGGTGCGCATCTGGGAATCCAGCTTGTCGCGGGTAAAGTCGGCGGTCACGTTGCCGCATACGTTCTTGTAAAGAAGCATGGGGTTGGTTACCTTGTAGGAGTATTCGCCAAAGCACTTTACGGATACTTCCAGCTCAAGGCCTGCACCGATATTGCTGTATACTACGCGGAAGGGAACAGGATTGGCGGTGCCGTACTTGTTGCCCATTATCTCCTTGGTGTTGAAGTAGTAAATGCGCTGATCCTTAGCGGTATCGCCGCCAAAGGTGAAACGCTTTTTGAGGGTCTCCCAAACGGCGGCAAGGCTTTCGCTGAAGTTGCCGTAGAAGATGGAGGGCTCGGTGGAGCTGTCCCATACGAATTCGCCGGCTTCTGCGCAGAACTCAACTATGGCGCCCTGCTCTACGATCATCATGCACTGGCCTTCGTTTACAGCGATTATAGCGCCGTTGCTGATGATGTTGTCCTCGCCTCTTACGTTGGAGCTGCGGCCGCTGGTGCGCTTAACGCCCTTGGTTACCAGTACGTCTTCGGGCAGTGCGTTGCAATAGAAATAATCGCGCCACTGATCAGCCAATACGCCGGTCAATGCGCCTATGCCTGCTTTTAAAAGTCCCATTATAGTTTCTCCTTTCAGTTGTGTGCATAAGAAAATATGTTCCAATACGGGCATAAAGACATGAACCCGCAATATGCTTTATATATTATAGCACATATACACGCAAAGCGCCACGGAGTATTTATGAACAGGTAATATGTAATAGTGAAGAGGTGAATTATCTAATCCCACCCGCCACCCTTCAATGTAGCTTTTCCTTGCGGAAAAGCGAAACGCACTAACCAAACAGTCAGAAAAAACAAGTTTCATCTTTTGAGCTTAGAGGGTCGGATTACCTCATTCGCCGTCTTCGCCGCAGGCGAAGATACCTAAAAGGGAGGTGGGTGGGATTAGATAAATAACTAAACCGTCTTAAAATGACATTTTAGGAAAACACCGTAAAAAAATCGAGGAAAACCCAATAGGTTTTCCTCGAAAAGCGTTAGCTTTATTAACCCTGCTGTTCCTTCTTGCGCATCTTTATCTTGAGCATTGCAAGGGCCTTGCGTGCGTCAAGTGCGTCAACGGCATTTTCGCCTACGTTTTCGCTCTCGATGCCCTCAGGGTTCTTGTTGATGTCCACGATGGCGTCAAGGTACTCGTTGGTAACAACGAACTGAGCCATGGTGCCGCTGAAGTTCAGGCCGGTTACGGGGATGCCGCGGATACCCAGCTGATATACGGTATTGGTGTAGTCAACGTCGCTGTTGCCCCAGCCGTCGGAGGAGACGATGGCGCCGTCTGCGCGCATGCACTCGGCCCAGATCGCAGCGCGGGTGCCTACAAGAAGCTTGTCTTCGCCGGCGTCGGGGGTGCCTACGATGATTATGCCCATCAGGTCGATCTCAGGGTCAGAGGAAACTACCTCAAGGAGAGGATCGCGGAAATGATGGAGGGAGGTTTCTTTTGTGGAAGGTCCGATACCCATTATGCGTTTCCTCCTTTAATTACTGCATGGAACGGATGATACCGTCGCGATATTCGTTGGGGGTGACGACCACAGGCATGTTGCCCATGTGGATGATGCTCTTGCTGCCTTCGGTGCCGCTGGGCTCCTTGCCGAAGAGGTGGGTGTCATACATTGCGCCCTGACCTGCAACCTGCTTGATGATAACTACGCGCTTTTTGCCGGGGCGTACGGTGTCGTAGTAGGTATTGCGGGTGGTGCACAGGTCGCCCTTGAACTTCTTGAGCTTGTCGCGGTAGCTCTGGATGAACTTATCGCAGGCGCCGTGGGCACGGGTGCAGGCGTTCATATCCTGGCCCATGTGGGACTTGAACAGGAAGTCAAAGCTGATGATAACATCGTTATCGCCGGGAGTACCTGCCTTGTTGAGGAACAGCTTATCCTTAAGGTTGCCTTCGGAGGAGCCAAACTCATAGGTCTGTACGCCGTCCACGTCCACGCCGGTCATCATGAAGTAAACGCCGGTGATGGTGTGGGTGATGCCCTCGCCCAGTATGCCCAGAACCTTGGTGGATACGGGAATGATATCCATCATGGTGTTGGTCCAGCGGTCGTGGTCGCCGGGCTGGATTATCTGGATGTCGATCTTTTCGATGATGTCCTTGTTTTCTTCCATGAGCGTATCAAGAAGCTCACGGCTAACGGTCATTTTGCCGTCCGGGGTAACGTCGTTATGTTCGCCCCATTCCACGGAATTAACGTGGAAGGACTTGATGACCAGACGCCTCAGGTTGATTTCCTGTGCCATTTCTGTTCCTCCGCAGCGGTATTTTTTAATATTTTGGGCATACCAAAAATGACGGTTGCCCGTATATAAAAATCTTATATGAAAACAGGCAAAAAGTAAAGTTAAAAAAGATAAAAATATAACGATTTGACGTAAAGATTATGCCGGGGATAACGGCTGCAAAGCAAAGGGCTGCTCAGCCGGAGCAGCCCTTATGCTGATGATATTGCAGTTTATTTCAGCGTTTTTATATGTGCGATCAGCGAAAATACCGCAAATGCAGCTATATTCACCGCCACTACGCTTGCGCCGGTGGGGGTGGAGAAGAAAAAGCTGATGAACATGCCGATGATAAAGCACACAGCGGACAGCATGCCCGAGCATATTACCGTGCCCTTGAAGGTTTTGCAAAGGCGCATGGCGGTGAGGGGCGGGAAGATGATAAGGCTGGAGATAAGCAGGGCGCCCATCATGCGCATGCCGAGGACTATTATCACGGCGGTAAGGCAGGCAAGGAGGGTATTGTAGCTGCCGGCGGGAGAGCCTGTGGCACGGGCAAAGCCCTCGTCAAAGGTAACGGCAAACATCCTGTTGTAAAACAGCAGGAAAAGGATAAGCACGGCAGCGGAAAGCACAAGGCTGAGGGCGGCATCCGGGCCGCTCATGGCAAGTATGCTGCCAAAGAGATAGTTCATTATGTCGGTATTTACGCCGGTGGTGGTGGATATCACCATAACTCCCAGGGCAAGGGAGCCTGTGGAGATAAGGGCTATTGCACCGTCCCCCTTTATGTGAGCATTTTCGCTGATACGAAGCAGCAGTACGGCGGCAATAACCACTACGGGGATGGCAACAGCAAGCTCCGCCATGCCGGTGACTGCGGCGATGGACAATGCGCCAAAGCCCACATGGGAAAGTCCGTCGCCTATCATGGAATAGCGTTTAAGCACAAGGCTTACCCCAAGCAGCGCAGCGGATACCGAAACCAGCACGCCCACTATGAGAGCCCGCACCATAAAGGAATATGAAAACATCGCTGTCATTGCCTGTATCATGCGCCGCCTCCCAAAAAGGCAGAGCCTGACGAGGTGGCCTTGTATTCCTCCGGGGTGCCGTAGAATATTGCTCCGTTGCCAAGGTGCAGCATGTGCTTTGCCATGGACACAGCGGCGGGTATGTCGTGGGATACCATAATTACGGTGATGCCGTCATTGCGGTTAAGGTGGGATATTATGCGGTAAAGCTCCGCCGTGGCGATGGGGTCAAGGCCGGAGGCGGGCTCGTCCAGCAGCAGCAGCCTGTGGGTGGCGCAGAGGGCGCGGGCAAGCAGCACACGCCGCTGCTGACCTCCGGAAAGCTGGCCGTAGCACTGTTTTGCGATGGAGGATATGCCGAGGCGTACCATGTTGTCTGCGGCCCGCTGCTTTTCGGCTTTCTTGTAAAAGGGGCGATGGCCTATGGAATTAAGGCAGCCTGAAAGCACCACTTCTTCAACGCTTGCGGGAAAGTCGTGGTGGAATTTATTCTGCTGGGGAAGGTAGCCTATTTCCTTGTGCATAAGGCCATCCCCTGTGTATATGTGGCCGGACTTGGGCTTTATCAGGCCCAACAGGCCCTTTATCAGGGTGGACTTGCCGGCGCCGTTTTCCCCGGTAACGCAGAGAAGGTCTCCCTGCTCCACGGAGAAATCAAGGCCGGATATTACCACTCTTCCGTCATAGGCAAGGGCAGCGTTTTCGCAGGTCAAAAGGGACATATCAGTACAGGGCCTCCTGTAAGTTTGCAAGGTTTTGCTCCATAAGGGAGATATAGGTTGCGCCGGATTCAAACTCTTCCTTTGTAAGGTTATGGCAGGAGGTAAAGGTAAGTACCTTTGCCCCGGTGGCTTCCGCAATGGCGGAGGCAAGGCGGCGGTTGGAGAGCTCAATGGAGAACACCACAGGGATGTTCTGCTCCTTTACCTTATCTATAAGGAAGGCTATTGTGGCGGCGGAGGGTTCGGTATCTGCAGAGCAGCCGGGGAAGGCGGCAAAATACTCAAGGCCGTATTCCTCGGTAAAATACCTGACGGGGAACCTGTCCCCAAACACCATGGTGCGGCGCTTTGCGCCATCCACTGCGGCGCGGATATCAGCATCCAGCTTTGCAAGGCGGGCCTGATACGCATCACAGCGGGAGGAGTATGCGGCGGCGTTGGCTGCATCCAGAGCACACAGCCTGTCCGCTATTGCTTTTGTGATGAGGGCGGCATTATTGGGGGAGGTCCATACGTGCTCGTCATAGCCCTCGGTATCCTGATGGTCGTGGTCGTGGCCGCAGGATTCATCGTGGTGATGATGGCCTGATTCCATGCCTTCAACGGATTCTTCGTAAAGGGGGGTCACCACGTCCAGCATGGCGATCACCTTATCCTCATCTATTTCAAGGGAAGATATCATGTCGGTCACCCATGCTTCGTTTTCGCCGCCGGCGTAGATAAACAGATCGCAGTTTTGTATGTCTATCATATCCCTTGGGGTGGGCTCGTAGGAGTGGGCCTCAGCACCGGGGGAGAGAAGCATGCGGATATTGGCATCATCCGCTGCTATTTGGCGGGCAAAATCAAAAGCCGGGAAGGCAGTGGTGATGATGGTGAATCCATCTGTATCCACAGGGGGAGTACAGCCTGCGAGCAGCAGAAGCGCCGCAACCAGAGCAAGGATGCGCTTCAGCATGTGGCGTCCTTTCCACGGCAGCCTTCGCACAAGCCGTACAGCACGCTTTCCCTAAGGTCAAGGGTAAAGCCGTGGGCGGAGGCTATATGCTCCGCAAGGCCGGATACCTGATCGCAGGTAAGGTGGATAAGCTTGCCGCAGCCCCGGCACTTAAGGTGAAAATGCTCATGGCAGTTTCCGTGCTGATGGGCGTACTGATACAGCACCCTCTTTCCCTCGTGGAAGCGGCGCAGCTCACCCTGCTCTGTCATGCGGCTGAGCTGGCGGTACAGTGTGCTTTTGCCAAGGGCACCGTCGGCGCAGAGGGCGTCTATTATTTCATCTGAGGAGTACTGCTCCTTTTGCCCTGTGCGGAAGAAATCCCGAAGGGCCTTGTACTGCATGGTTTTATACATTATAAAATCACCTTTGGGGGATGGAATAGTCTCACAAACTGAGAGTTACTCTCACATTATACAGGCGATTTTATCAATGTCAAGGGCACAAAGGCAAAAAAGGCCGAGAATATGAGGGGAAAATAAGCCGCTGCCTTGACAAAGGAAAAGGGGAGAAATAACATATATTAGGCGAAAGATTTAAATTTCAAAATCAAGTACAGAATTTAAATTTATCGCTTTTCTTTCTCTTTTTGCTTCTTTTTCTGCTTTATTTTCGCGTCCGAAAAGAAAGAGAAAAAGAAGGTAATATGGTAACAAAGGACAGGATCATGCTTCAGACGTTTTTTAATTCCATATCCGCCGTGCTGGTGGTAATGATAATAATGGGCATGGGCTATTTTATGGGCCATAAGGGCTGGATGAAGGCAGAGCACAAACCCATGATGTATAAGCTGATAATATGGATAGCCATGCCGGCCCTCTGCGTAAACAGCATACAGACCAACTTTACCCGGGATATGTTTCGGGGGGCAGGGGCATTTATGGCAGTGCCCATACTTAACATAGCGCTGCTTACCATATTTGCGGCGCTGCTGGCAAGGATAATAAAGCTGCCAAAAAAGAGAACAGGCGTATTTGTGGTCATGTGCTGCCTGTCCAATTCCATATTTATAGGATACCCAATGTGCGTTGAGCTGCTGGGAGAACAGTGTGTGACATATGTAATGTGGTATTACATATTCAACACCATATTCTTCCAGACTCTGGGCGTGTGGCTGATAAAGAAGGACGCTGTGGGAGGCGGCTCCCCCCTTGACGGGCTTAAGATAGTGCTGAAAAATCCTCCCTTTATCGGAATAATGGCAGGCATAATACTGCTGGCGCTGGATATAAGGCTGCCTCAGTTTGCCCTGAGCTTTACAAAGTATCTGGGCAACATGGTATCTCCCCTGGGGCTTATATACTCCGGCTTTATAATGTATGAAACCGGCCTTGGCAGCCTTAAGCCGGAAAAGGGACTGCCCCTTACCATGATAATGCGCTTTGTGGTATCCCCTGCGCTGTGCATGCTGCTGTGCTCTGTGTTTGGCCTTAGCGGCCTTGCAAGGGACACCTTTGTGGTGGAGGTAACTATGCCCACCATGACACAGGTGGCTGTGCAGGCCTCAGGCCTTGGGGCAGATGAGCAATACGCCGCAAAGGGAGCCACCCTTACCACCCTGTGCATGTTCGCAGTGATACCCATATTAATGATGATACTGTAAATGTCGAAAAAGTCCTATTGGGACTTTTTCGAGGAAACAGATTTTGCCTAAAACGCAAAAGCATTTCCGGGCGGCAAAATCTGCAAAGTGCGAAAACCTTACGGTTTTCATCCGTTTTGCCGTACATGCCGCCAAAGCCGGAATGAAAATCAAGGAGTTGCGACCCCTTGATAATCCCCGGAGAATACTTTATCCGATAGACTAAGCCCCGCTCAAAAGAGCGGGGCTTTTCATACTATCAGCAGATAAACACTATCCTTTCCTTGCCTGTAAGTACCTCCGGAAGGTCGCTGTTTCTGCATCGGAGGTTTTCCCGTGAGGTATTGAATTTCTTTGCCACGGAATACAGCGTGTCGCCGGGGGCGGGGAAGTATGCCATAAGCCCGTGGAGAGATTCCTTTGGGGGGCATTCCTCTATGCCTGACACAATTACCATACTGTCTGCGGAGTACAGGCAGGCAGACAGCAGTATGGTACAGCTCAGCTCCAGTGAGCGTCCGCCGCCGGATGCGGAGGCGCTGCTCCTTACCGAGATAAGGGCATCCGTTGCGCCGGGAGCATCGGTTTCCACAGAGAAGGGTATATCCTCGCTGAAGGTGAATATGCTGCCGCTTTCTCCTGCGTACAGCACCCTTACTGCCAGCAGACCATCCACTATAAGGCGGTCGTTTTCAATGCCGCTGGAGGTGACAAGGGGACGCACGGCAGTGTATATGACACGCTGAGCATCAGGCAGACCCTCGGGTATCATTACGTTTTCCGTAAGGGCATGGCGGTGATCGATGCAGCCAAGGAAGGAGCAGGGCCGAAGATGGTTGTGCAGACAGTCAAAGGGCAGTGTGGGGGAGAAAATATCCACAGCGGCGGAGGCCTTGGCGCAGGTACGGCCGAAAATGCGGTAGTTGAGCTGTACGTCGGCTATTACCAAGCCGAATTCCTCGGATGCCCTTACATCCCATGCCACGACCCCTATATCCCCCCACATGGGAGGCTGACCGCTGCCCTCCACCCTTTCAGAAAAGGGGATGGCGCGGCAAAGCTGGCTGAGGACACCTGTGCGGCTTTCCACAAGGGCGGAGATGTACAGTGTGCCCTCAAGGGTTATGCCGTCGGAGGTGGGTATCACATCGCGCAAAGCAGCGCACACCTCGGAATACAGCACACCGGATGCGAAGGGAGCCTCCAGCTCTTCCCGCAAGCGAAGGGAGCCTGCCTGCTCTTCTGTGCGGCAGCACAGGGTAAGCTCCATTGCATCCTGTTCTGCGTCATCCACCCCTGTAATGGAGGAAAGCACCTTTACGCCGCCGGGAGCTGTTACCAGCACCGCCATATCCGCCACGGCGCTGATGCGCAGCCGTCCGCTTTCGTTGATGAGCTCCAGCGCCTGCAGGCTGGGTCGTACCTGTGCATGCATACCCTGACGAATACCCTCTGCGGGAATGGTATGGCGGAAGGAGGCCTTGGAGGAAAAGGCAAAAACATTGCCGTCTGTGCAGATAACGTCCACACTTACTGTGCCCTCCACAGCCACCGCTCCTTCACGGGCAGCCACGTCGCTGAGGGTCACATTGCCTGTGCAGGACAGCACCTCCCGAACAGAATGCCCATCCGGAACGGGTATATCTCCCTCCACCGCCGCCTGCGCAATACCGGAATATATCATATGCTCCCCGGGAAGCTCTTTCCATATGAGTTCCATGCCAAAAATCTCCTCTCAATAGTCAGGTGGTTATATAAACTTATGACACAAGTTCCGGCAAAATGTCTGGTAAGGCGACCTACGGAAATAAATAATAAAATATGTATTTGTACGAATGACCGGGGAAAATGTATAAATAACAGTATATACAGAGTGGATAATCATGGAGTTATCAATGTTATCAACATGGTTATCCACATTTCAAGGGGTTTTTGGTGTGGAAAAGTGTTATAAATCCATTTATAAAAAACTCTTGCCGAATAAATATAACCGGACTGCATAGTGGTTCAGCATAAACGGCGTTAATTTATCACAGAGGCGGGGAGGATATATTATTACCATACATAAGGGAGGCTCTGCATGAGGTGAGATGATCTGTTTATGGAGATAATTAAAGCCGCATCGCTTTGGATGCGGCTTTAAGAGAAGTAAGTATGTTTATTTTAGGGTTGGGAAGCAGGCTACATGCAACCGTATTCAGAAAAAATTTCCTCGTCGGTCCGACCGGCAGGCGTATGTATAGGCTCACCGTATGCCGTGACGGTAATGCCCAGCATTCTGTCTGCCCAGTATTCATAGTAAGTATCGTATCCGTTGGCCTTCATGGCGGTGGATATATCCTTGCCTGTGTAGCGCCAGTGCCATGGTTCAAAGCCAAAGCCCGTTACACTGGATTTATCCTTGGGGAAGCTGTGAACAAAGCCGTATCGCCACGCATTTTCACAAAGCCATGCGTATTCATCCGTGCGCTGATATTTGTGCTCCCCCAGTGTATCGTAATTATGGCCTTTGCGCTTTAAATCGAACGCCAGGCCGGTTTGATGCTCGCTGTGGCCGGGCCAGGCATACCAGAGGCTGTCCGGCCCGCCCCGCTTGGTGTTGATGCGATAGCCGGAATGTATATATGGGACAAGGCCCTCTGCTTCCATTGCGGCTGCCATCTCAAGAAATGCATCATAGCAATCTGCACGGAGCTGTATCCCTGAGCCGTATTTGCTGTCTATGGTCACAAGATTATCAGGGCGATAGTCCTTGTCAATGGCATAGTGCTTGCTCAGCAGCACTGTAAGGCTTTCAGGGTGCCGGGAGATAATTATGTTTTGATAGTTTTCCTCATCCAGCTTGAGGTTTACGGCAACGACCACATCCTTGTAGGGAAGATCCGGATTATCCCGGGCGTATTCTGCATAGCGCAGAGCATTTTCTTCAAGCACATTTACATATGGCGTAATGGTATAGCCTGCCAAAGCAGGTGTACAGCATAAAGCCATGATGCCCGCCAATATCAGAGAGAGAAACTTTTTCATAGCATAACCTCGGCATAAATTTGGCTCGAATGAAAGATTTTGTTATATTCTTTATTGTATAGAATTAATTATTAAAATGCAATTGCGGAAAATTGCACTGACCATTTACGAAATAAAAAGCAGAGAGCTATATGCTCGCTGCTTTTTGATGACGAATAGGTTATATAACGTTCTGTATCTCCGCCTTGCCGCCTTTTTCGCGTGCGCTTTCAAGGATGAGCTTGTCGGCCACCAGGGCGATGAATTCACCATTGGTGGGCTGCTCAGCCTAGTGCTGCTGCGCAGCAATAGGCTGATAGTCTACGTTTTTGACACATGCCACATACTGAAATTCCGACTGATTCATAGGACTGTTTGTCGCCTAAAGTACCTTATGTTCCTAGGTGTGCCTAGATAATAGCAGACAAAAAGGAATAGTGCAACTTAAAAGCCGACTAACATCCGAAATTTGTGTGTTGGTGGGTGCGAGGTATCAACCTTGGAGCAAGTTGAGAACAAGATTAGAAAAAGTCTTAAACAAGATTGATTGTAGATTGTAACAAGTTTGAAGGTGAATTTTCAAAGGATAAGATGAAGCGGGGGCATACCTCATATTCTTCATTTATATATGGGGATATGATATAATTAAAAAAGATTACCAGAAGTGATGAGTGTAAAAATAAGCTTAAATAACTAGTAGAGATTTGAGGGAGTAACTTCAAAATTCTTGTCCGTGTCTTATTGAACACAACCAATCATCGGAAATTGGAAAAATATGTTGGTGTGTAAGCAGTTGATGGGAGGTGAAAGAATGTTTAATATTTTGTGGACCGTGCTTTTAGGAATAGCTGGCGGAATTATTTCAAGTGTCATTGTTTCAAGAGTATTTATGATTCAAGGGGAATACCAGCAGGAAATTAAATTTGTTGAAGGCATTATAAGGAAACTTGGAATTATTGCGGGATGCTTATTTGCTTGTAAAACTGTTTTTGAGGTTTCATTTGACCAAGATATTCGAATGGAAAATGAAATGAAGGAAAAAGGTTATAAGTGCGAGATGGAGTATTATATTGCAAATAAGGATAAGGACTGGATATCAACGAGTGAACTATTGAAAACTTTCAGGGTGCATTTATCGAAGACTATTGAAGCAGCAAATGGTGAAATTCTCAGTTCTAATATCACCAATAAAGAATTGAACACACTACTTAGGGGTATAGAAAGGCATTTACATAGTATAGAAACGGCAAAAGAACTAAATTTCTCAATAATTAATGAATTTAAAAAAGAAGAGAAGCAGTTAATTGATGAGTTTGAAAAATGCAAACGTGTTTCCGGCAAGCAACTTGCAATGCTTGTCTTAAAGGATAAGGTTATGATTGTATTGTATCTTCTTGTCGGAGTACTTATCATATCCACATGTTTGGCATTTGTTTTTAGCTGGTAAAAGCAACTTGTTGTCGTTTCATCGAAAGAATTGTATTGCCGCGGGAAGGATTGAAATGAGGTAAAAACATGTTTGAATTTGAGAAGCTTAAAAGTAGCTATACACTGACCATTCAGATTGGTCTATCCGCAAATGTTGGATATCATGAGGCCAATCGCGGGAACGAACTTCTCCATAAATTTTGCGAAAATCTTATCGAAGACAGTAATTGTTTCGACCAAGAGAAAAGGGCGATGAAGCATGAGCTAGAATTATTAAAAGAAGCGCTTTCAAAAGAAATAGAACATCATTATGAGAAGGATCAATGTGTATAACCTGTTAAACAGGAGAATTCTATCAAATATTAATATGGGTACAACATTGTCAATCTGGAAGTTTTTTCCGCTGTGTGAGCAGTCAAAGTAACCACGCAAAGAAGAAAAGGAATCTGAATATGTGGAATACTGAAGATATCAAAAAATACTTCTATAAAAATACAAGAGATTTTGAAATCAGTGATGTAATATTAGAGGAATCAAAGGATTCATATTTTGATTCAATTGATTGCTACAGAGTCAAAACTGCTCAGAAAATTGATTTCTTTGTTTTTGTGGGGAGTACTACTTTGGTTAACTTATATCCCATAAGAAACAAGGAAACTCTTGATGAGTGTTATTACAAACATATTGGGTTTATAGCAGAGTATGCTTCTTCTGCAATTCATCAGAATTTCATTTTAGATTTCATCAAGGATACATCTGTGTTTCCAATACTAAATAGACGAATGACAGAAATTGGAGAGGATATTACACTTGATAAAAATGCAAGTCAGCTCAGTGGATTAGCAAATCAGATTCGTGATTGTTACATTACACTGACAGATTATTTGATGAACAAAATACGTAGCCATAATTCTGAATTCAAGAACGATAATTTTAAGGATAATCTGTCGGAGTTTTTAGGGCTTGTTTTGCCAGGAAAGCAGTCTACGACTCGGCGAAATGTAATTAGCAGCATTGCAGAAAAAGGTTGGAAGCTGAACACTGAATTGGTACATAAAGACTCGATCACGGTTTTCGATATTATGATTTCATTCAATATTTTACAGTTAGTGGTATCAAGTATAAGTAATATTATTGTTGGAAACAATATGCCATTTAATAAAATCAAGTGTCCCAATTGTAAAGGAGAAAAGTATTCTTTACAACAAGACAGCGAACATCGGGATTATCATTACCGCTGTGATAACTGTGGCCTTGTATTTGATGTATCATTGGATGAAATAATTAAAGAAATATAGAAGCGAAAAATATGTTGATAAACAGAAATAGGAAACGAGGATAATATGGGACTGTATGATGCAATAAAAGAGGCTATTAATCTAGCACAAAAGGCAGACAATATAGAATTGTATCGTCAACTACTGGATTTGGGCGCGCAAGCATTGGAAATGCAAAACGAAATTGCTCAATTAAAAATGGAGAATATGGAACTTAAACGGAAGGCTGATATTTCTAAGGAGATTATTCGCCATGATGATCCATTTTTAACATTGAGAGGAAGACCTATAACGGAACGCTATTGCGCTACTTGTTGGGGTAAAGATGAGAAACTGATTCAGGTTAGGCGCATGTATAATGGAAGTTTCATGTGTCCGCTGTGTAATACGACTGGGGTATACGACGAAAAATTAGCTGATAGTGATAATGCGCAAGAAGATATGAGCGGGGATTATTTTAGCTACAGAGGTTAGACGCAATGAATAAGCGAACGGTTCTGCATTTTAGAACAGTTCGCTTTTATATGTAATGAAAACTATGTATACTGCTCCACCATACTCTCCAAAAACTTCCTCATCTTATTAACCACTGCCTTTGGATGAGTAATCTTTGCCTTTTCTCCAAACTGAAGCAGCCAGGAATAAAACTGATTGCTCAGTTCCACCTCAACGGAAACGGAAAAGTGCTCATTATCAACCTTTGAATATGAGGCGTTCTTTGTGCCGAAGCGGTCTATTACAGAATCCAACAGGGAATTTTCAAACTGCATCGATACGGTCTTCTTTTCGCCGCCGAACATGGAGAAAACACGCTGCGTATAGGTCTGAAGGTCGATTTCCTCAAATGCTCTTTGTCCATCGCAAGGCTCTGGCAGAATCTTTACATCTTTCATTCGGTCAACGCGATAGGTGCGCATTTCCCAAGCATGCCTGTCATATGCAAGCAGATAGTAGTTACCATCGTTGATGAGCAACTTATAGGGGCTGACTATATAAAGCTTGCCATGATGTTTTTCCACCAACGCATTAACATCATCGATGGTGTGCACCATGTATTTGAAACTGATTTTTTGCGGCTTGTGTGGCTTGCCATCAAGGCGCTTTGCCATTGCACGGTTGATTGTGCTGATTATGTTGAATGTACCTTTTTGTGTGGTTTTAACCCTGTCAATCAGGAAAACTTCCTGCTGCAAGGATTCGGATTGATATGAACTGCCAAATTCGCCTATGGTTTTCACAAGTTCTTTTGCTTTTGTGGCGGAAATAAATCTTGCGGTGTGAACACATTCAGCAAGTATGCGAAGATCATCTTGCTCAAACTGGCGTGAAGCAAGGCGATATTTGCCGCCGGTGCTTCCTTCGATGTCCATACCAAGAACATCACGCAAAGCGGCAATGTCACGGTATATGGAGCGCCGTTCAGCTTCAATACCATGCTCATATTTAAGGTAATCTATAAGTTCATTTGCGGTACAAGAATGATTTTCGTCAGTGAATTCCATGAGGTATTTTGCCACGAGTAGGGCTTTATACTTCTGGTTTTCACGCTTGCCGCCGAGGGGCTTTTCGTTTTCGGAGGTTTTTGCATTTGGCTTTTTATCAAGAAATGCTTTTTGATTTTCTGAGTTTGGCATGAGACACCTCGGACTGATGTTTATAATGTAATTATATAATACTACAACAGACAAAGTAATGACATAATTTAATGAGTCAGTGACTTCTTGTTCTGATGAAAAAAGAATAATGGTGTAGTATACTATATTAAAATAAAGAATATCTAGGGGGAAGGTATGGAAAAACTGGATATTTTAAACAGAGAAGAGTTTATAGACCAACTTGTGAATGTAACAGAGCACATTTCTGCCAATAGAGGAAATGTGTCTTTTGCTATTAACGGTGTTTGGGGTTGCGGCAAGAGCTTTGTATTGGACATGTACGAAGAAAAACTTAGCCAGATACAAAGTGAAGAAACAGCTTCGGAAAAGTATTTTATTATTAGATACAATTGTTGGAAGTATGATTATTATGAAGAACCGTTAATTGCTATAGTTTCTACACTGATTTCGGCTATAGAAGAAAAAACAAAGTTTTTTAAGGATTCTGAGGAAAAGGCAAAATTTCTAGGCACATTAAAGGCAGTGGGTATATCATTCTTATCTCTCGCAAATAGTACGATAAAAGAAAAAATAGGCTTAGATTTAGAAACTGCGTATGATATAGTACAAAATGGTATTGCTGAAGGACAAGCTGCTTTTAATAGGGAACAGGCTTATAATGTTTATTTTAATCTTAATAAAGCAATTGAAACACTTCAGAAGTTATTAAATGGACTATCGGGAGAGTATACGATAGTTTTACTTGTAGATGAACTTGATAGGTGTCTGCCTGAGTATGCAATTAAAGTATTAGAGCGACTACATCATATAACAGAAAATGTCGAAAACATAATTACTGTTATTTCTATTGATAAGGAGCAATTGGCTAGGAACATTCAGAGCATATTTGGCGAAGAAAACAACACCGATCGATATCTAAAAAAATTTATTCAGTTTAAGATGGACTTGAAAATAGGAACGGTATCTTCCAAATTTATGGAGAAGTATGTCGAGTATGTTAACATGTTTGATAAGACAAAGATGCCGTTCAATGATTCTGTTGAAGAATTTATTCAGGTTATTTTCCAAAATATTGATGCACGTATGCAAGAGCATATTGTTGAAAGAACTACCTTAATTCATAAGATGCTATTTAGTGAGACCAAAGATTATAGCTTCATGTGTATAGAACTACTTATGGTTGTACTATATTCGTGCTATAACAATATAAAAAAGTTTTCAAGTTGGCTAAATCCATATAGCAATTTATTCGAGGATAGTAGAACCCACATTCCTTTCGATGCATTTTTTAATTCTAAGTTTCAGAAATCAAGATTGGCGGTGGACTCTCTACACAGCGAAGGGAATTATGTTACCAGAATTCTAGAGTCAGCATCATCGCTTTATGGTATTATTGCTTACGTTTGGTATCAGGTTGAATTGTCTCCTAATAATGGTGGAGATTGCTATATTGGGATTTCTAACAGGATGAATCCGGCACAGCGTGATATGCTGTTGGATAATGTTGAAGAACTGAAAAAATTTTCGTCTATGCTTAAACTAATCAAGTGATTTAGGTAATTATAGGGATAGTCGTGATTTACATTAATAAATCACGACTATTTTTAACGTGTTACGGAATTATAGGGTATATTTATTTAAGTTCCGTACAATCGTACTCTTACTGATCCCTGTCAACCTCTCCACTTCCCTATACGTTTTACCACTATTCAGCAGCCCCAATGCAAGCTCAATCTGCTCCTGTGTGAACTTCTTTGGTCTGCCGTCCTTAAAGTTGGGATTCTGTCGAGCTGCCATTTTACCTGTTTGCGTGCGTTCTGCAATCATTCCTCTTTCGTATTCTGCAAAGGCAAGCATAACTGTGAGGATGAGGTTGCCGGTGAGGGTGTTTTCTATAAGGCCCATGTTCAGGATGTGAACTTTAACCCCTCTGTCGAATAGCTCTCTGACAGTCTGCACACCCTCTATGGCGGTTCGCGCGAATCTGTCCAGCTTGCATACTACTAGGGTATCATCCCTTTGCAAGCGGTTGAAAAGGCTGTGAAATTTGGGCCGTTCCATTGTTTTGCCGGAAAAGGCTTCTGTTATTATCTTCTGACAGCCGTATTTCTCAAGGGCGGCAACCTGTTCCTCAAGGCTGTTGCCGTCGCGGCCCTGTGTGGCTGTTGATACTCTTGCATATCCGTAAATCATGGTTATTTCTCCTTTACTTTTGAACCTGAGTTTTGACACCGCTTTTTTGCCTGAATACGGTTTACACTGTGGCGGTGTCAGAACTTTTAAGTTATGGGACACGGCGGCGGCTGAGGCTGCCGTATCCCTGAATTTGAATGTTAAGCTTCAAGCATTTGCTTTGTACAGTCAAGGCAAGCAATCCTGACGGATTTGGTGGCTCTGACAGAATTTCCGCAGCAGGGGCAGATGTACTTTCTGCTGCTTGAGGGTCTGACCGCTGTGCCGGAAGCCGTGCCGCTGTGGGTTCCTGTGCCGGTGATTCCGAATCCTGCAAGGCTTTCGTTGCGGCTGATTAGGATATCCGTCAGGCCGTTGCTAATGGCGAAGTCGATAAGCTGCTCTGTGGGCTGAGTGATTGACCAGCCGTATTTCTCGTGGTGAGAAACTTGAAGTCCGCGGCTTTCCGCTGCTGCTTTGAAGCGTTTGTTGTGATAGGTGTATCCACGACTGCAATCCTGTATGCCATTCTGATAATTGAAGTAATGAACCATTTCGTGCAGCAGCGTTGCTATTACTTCCTCAATGGGCCTTGCAAGAGTTCCTGCTCCTATGTTGATTTCGTGGCTGTTTCCTATTGTGGAAACCCATGTATCATCCTTTAAGGAAAAGTGTCCATAGGCCTTTGGAGTGGATTGGATGGTTATTGTTGGTCTTGAAAGTTCATTTTCAAAATACTCTGCATTGAGCAGGTCGAATATCTTGTTGAGGTATCCTGCTACCCTGTTGTAACTTGTAAGCTGTTTCATGTTTGCGTATCCTTTCTTGATTCTCAGGAGTGGATACGCTATTATTTAGGTATCCACTCCATTTGGTGTGGTGGTTAGCTCTTTGCCTTGTGCTTTGGTCGGCGTTTAGGCAAGGGGCTTTTCTTATACAATGGAAAACCTGCGGCTTGAAATTTGTTTGGTGAATCGCTTGTACAGTTCGCCGTATTCCCTTTTAAAGGCGGTGCTGTCAAAGCGGTTTGTGAGGACTGAAGTCCAACGAATGATGTAAGTTCCTGCTTCAAGTTCCTCTGTCTGCTGTTCAAGCATTTCGGCCTTTATGCTGTCTTTGATGGCTTCGGCTTCTGCCTGTGCTTCGGCGATGAGGCGTTCCCATTCGTTGAGGGCTTCGATCTTTGCGATAAGTTCGTTTCTGGACATTGTACTTTCTCCTTTTCTTTTATTGGGTGTCCCCTTTGACTATATCAATTATACTACGAATAACGTAATTTGTAAATACGTTTAACGTAATTATATTTACGAAAAACAAAATTATATTATGAATTGCGTGTTGAAATGATACGGAATTCGTGATACAATCAAGCAAGAAAGGTGGGTGCGCTTATGATTAAGTTTAAGGTTAAAGTAATGCTTGCAATGCGTGATATGACACAAAAAGAACTTGCAGAAAGAACAGGCATAAGGCCTCCCACCATATCCGCAATATGTACCGGAAGCATTAAGCATTTGCCCGTTGAGGCATTGGATAAGATTTGCTCTGTGCTGGAGTGTCAGCCAGTGGATTTGATGGAGCACATAAAGGAACAGTAGGCGTATGATAAGCAAGGATATGTATATGCTTTTGAGTGAGATACCTAAGGCGCCGAATACTATAAAGGGTTCGGAGATAATGTCGAAGCTTTTAATGGCTGATATTATGATGCCATCTAGGGCCGATGTTTTGCTGGAGGTTGCTATCGATAATGATTTTGTTAGTGCAACTTCACGGTGTCCGTGGATGGGCGAATACGGACTATTAGAAGAAGGCCTGATTGAAATTGAGGAATATGAAAGAGCAACAAAGAGAAAAAGACATAATGCGCCATCTGAAGAAAAGGTAATTACTGAACCTGAAGCAACGCAAATCACTTACGTAGTAAGTGAGAAAACAGATAACACATCGAAGTATGTTATGTGGGCAACGATTGCGAGTGCTATTGCAGCAATAATTGCATTGTTTAAATGACAAGAAAAAAGAGTGACCTAAGTCACTCTTTCTCTATTTTATCCTTATATTGGGGTTGTTCAGATTCTTCTTAATGGAATCCATTATCTTTGTGGATATCACTTTGCGGAACTTTTCGCTGTTAAATACATTGTGCATATCGTCAAAGGATACGTTGACTATTTCCTCAATATCCCACTCAATAGCGCCGATAACATCCTCTAGGGCGGCGGTGCATATCTGAAAGCAGATATCGTTTATCATTGGCGGCACAACTTCCTTAATGGTTTCCAGTGCTATCTGCCGCATTTCCTGACGATGTTCAAACCCATGTCCACCATGTCCATCTCTAGTAAAATAACCATCTCGCATTGTGTATCCATCTCTAACTTGCGCTCTTTTTCCATTGGGTAAAGTTTCATAGTGCATACGCCATTTCTCATAGGTCATATTTTAGTTCTCCTTTTGTATATGGTAGGGGGCGGCATTATGGGAATTCCCCCAATCCCTTATAAAATTAAAGTATAGTCCTGCTGCATGAGGATGCTGAGATTAATATTCACCATAATCACCATAATCACCATAATCACTTATAGGGCTGTACCAGTCTGGATATAGCTCATAAAGCGGTCTGGTATCGCCGACGGTTTCGCATTTCAGGTTGAGTTCTTTAAGCAATTCGTCAACAGAAGGCCCGTTGCTTTCGCTTTCTTTTTCAAAAAAAGATTCTTTATCTTTTTTATTTGTATTATCTGTTTTATCTATTTCTCTATTGCCGGAACGGAATTGAGAGTTTGATGGAACAGATTTTTTTGTTTTTTCGGGCGGCATAGATTTTCCGTTAGATAAAACTCCAAAATTGAGTTCGCTGCGGCGAACAGGGGTAGTGTGGAACTCATAGTGATAGTTGTAACTTTGAGTAAGGTATCCAAGTTCGATAAGCTTGTTCACTGCATTATGATAGGCTGTCTTTTTATACCCTGTTGCATTTTTAAATGCTTGTTGGCTAAGTTCCAGTTTGAAGCCGTTGGCATTTCCTGCAAGATAGAGATACAATACAAACTCGCAGTATGTCATCTGCTGCTGTGCCAGACGCATTTCATCAATGCCAATCTGAAGAAAGTTACCGGTGTATTTGCGCTTGTGGATGTAGACTACTTTTTGATTTGTTACTGACATATGTCCTCCTTTTTGCCGGACTTCCACAGCAAAACAAAGGTTCAGTAACTTTTGTTACTGAACCCCTTATATGAACCACAAGCTTGGGGAGAAATAATACTTAGAATACGTATTCGTCTACGTATATGTAGACATTCTCTGATGGTGGCTCTGTAAAGTTCGTTTCGGTGGAGGCGGCGTAATAAATTTATTAATTTGATTTGTTGAGAAAGTATCAGGCGAAAAATGCTTATTTCCCTTACTTTCTATAAATATTATACCAAAAATTCAGGGGAAAATCGAATTTTGGGTGGTGTCAAGTTTTAAAGAGAAAAGGCGATTGGTTGCTCAATCGCCTTTTTTGTAATCAGTTATGTTTCTTTTTAAGTGACAATGTGTCAATTGCCAAAAGCATTAAGGTTGAAACGAGGCATAGAGAGGCGGTAGGGTTGTCACCGGTCTTTGGAATTCCATAAACTGAACAGGGGGCAAATACTACTTCCAATACCGAGTTGTTCTTGATATACGGCAATACCAGTATGCCGTTATCTAACCGTGACAGTATGTTTTCGCCATTGTAGTATAACGCTGCTATTTCATATCCGGAAAAAGGCGTTATTTTTATACTGGGTTTTGCATTCTTGGCAATTGAAATAACGGTATCTCTGCTATATGCTTTGCCGTTAACCGTTACCACGCCTTTGCCCTCTATATCGAGGTTCAAACGGAATGACGAACCGTTGCCGCCGTGATCTGGAAGCCATCCTGCAAAGTCAGGGGTGAATACCACTTTCAACACAGAATCCTGTTCAAGGGGCGGCAAAACCAATGTGCCACTGCTTAGTTTTGACAACACGTTTTTGCCGTTATAATGCAGAGACTTAAGCTTGTATCCTGCGAAAGGCGTTATGTCGATTTTAGTTTCCTTAAGCCTTTCGATGGTGAGGGCAGTATCGGTATTATAGGCGTTGCCATCTACTATAACAGTACCTTTACCTTGAATATCAACATTCATGGTAAAATCTGATGGCACAGTAGTAGTCAAGGTTATTTCTGCGGCAAAGGAAACAACCGGCAGGCACAGCAAAAACGCCGCAAGTAAGGAAAGAATTATACGTTTATAATTCAGCTTCCTCATGGCAGATAACTAGTCTTCTACAACAACTTCTGTGCTAAAAGTAATGGTTGCAGAGTATTCGCCACCGAGAGCTTTGCCCCAAGCTGAGCTTTCAATGGACAGAGATAAACTTTGCAATAACTCATCACCTAAGTATTTTGGAGTGTCTACGCCACCGCGTGCATTACCTTTGAAAACCAAAGAAGAACCGCTATCCATTGTTACGAAGTGATAATTAACATCAACACTCATATTATTATAATAAGCTACGAGAGAGAAAGGTATTACTGTGCTTGTATCAGGCGAAGAGAACGGATCGAACGTACAAGTTACTTTTAGATCTTTTCCTACAGCGAAGCCCGCCGCATCTGTTACTGTAACCGTACCAAGTTTTGGACTTGTATCACCAAAAGTGATTTCCTGATTTGCAGGAATATTCAAGGTATAGGTTGCATCGGGAACAGTAGTGGTAAGTGTCGTAGTATTGTCGGCGTATGCCACAGCGGTCATTGAGAAAGCTGACAGCACAGCCAGAACGATTGCAAGCAGTTTTTTCATAGTTTTTCTCCTTTATTCTTTAACCCTGAGGGTTAGTTTCGTTTCTGCACCGTTTAAGGGTGAACGGTTTTTATCCAAGGTGAAACAGGAATACCTGAGTATGGAGTTTGGATAGGTTCCTGCTTCCAATGGCTGATTCAGGGTGATAGGCTTTGATATTTCACCGGGGGCGATATAATCCGATTCCCAGAGAACAGTTCCATCATCTAGAACCAATGTAATAACAAAATAGCAAGGGTTCTGTTCGGGGTTTTTCAATGCTACGGATTGTTTCTTTTCTCCTGCCTTTAAGCTGAGCCCTTCAAAACCGGGGATAGAGATTGAGCTTTCGGTTTTCTCAACCGGAGCGGCCTCCACTGTTTCTGTAGACTGGTTAAGAACAACTACAGAATCCTGCATAGGTTTAAAGAAGATGAACCAAGCAGCAATGCCTATTGCGATTACCGGGAGTATTATGAAAAGGGCAGTGGGGAAGTGTGATCTGCGCTTATTCCGCCTTCTTTTACGTGCTTTATTTGTCATAAAGTTTCATACACTTTCCGCAAGGAATTCCCTTTACTGTTTCGCTGTCGAAGTAATTCACGGCATCGGCATAACTGTCAAACTGCTTTAAATTACTTTTTTTAGCATTACGGCAGGAGGCACATGGATTATCTCCATTATGAATCTTTTGAGATTTGATATTCAAAATATATTTGCTCATCATTTCTCCTTTCGAATTTGTCGAAGTTTATCGTGATATTAAAAATGATATCATATAACATATCTAATTGTAGTGTATAAAGAAGTCTCCTGTCAACATAAACTGAAAGCAAGCAGACAAGGAGATATAATTGTATGAGCGAATTGAAAAGTGATGTATTAAAGCTGAAAAAACGTGGAGAAGACGGAAACAGGGTGATTACTGTACGTATTAAAGAAGAAACGCTTTCAGAGATAGACAGAATTGCCAAAGAGGTCAATTATTCGCGAAATGAACTGATAAATACCATTTTGGAACATGGAGTAAGAACAATAGAAATAGAATAAGAAAAAGACCTTTCCGACATTCGGAAGGTCTTTTATCTTTCCATATTTCATTTTCACTACGCCGCCTGAAGCTCGGCCTCTCCTTTCACGATTGAAAGTGCATTTTCAACTTTGCTTTCCGCGATTTCCGTTACACCGAACTGGGCCACTTCGGGATAACTTGCGAGGAACCATTTCTTGATGTTTGCATAGCGGATGGAGTGGCACTTTGCCAACAAAAGCTGCTGCTGGAATTCTGCCATATTGGGGGCGGCATTAGTGTGGGTGCGGATGTAGTCTTCCATGTACTTATAGGTCAGGCCACGGTAGCATTCTTTATCTTCCTTCTTTTTGATTGCTCTTGTGATTACCTGATACTCAGGGTAATCGCGGCGTGCTTCCTGAAGAATGTTATATTCTCTATCGCCAACATAGGCGGCTTTCTTGGCAAAAGTCCTGTCCATTATGAGGGTTTTGGTATCATGATTAATCTTCAGCCAGTTTGTTTTTTTAGTATTACTCATTTTTCTGCTCTCCTTTTCGTTTTGCTGAGTTAGTTCTATTAAGCTGCCTTGCGGGCTTCACGTGCTTCCTTCTGCTGCTTGTGTGTTTCCTTGGCCTGAGCTACGATGGCATCGATGTTTGCACGTGCGTTTTCGAATTCGGGATACTTAGCGAGGAACCATACCTTGATTTCGCCGAAGGTTGCCTTGGCCGCAAACTTATCATCGGTCTTACCGCGGAGAATGTTGAACTCCTTCATTTCGTCACTTTCGGCTCCGTCCTTACCAGAGATATATTCTTCCATGAAGTTGATATCCAGACCCTTGAAAGCATTGACTTTCTTGGAGGGCTTAATGGTGGTTACCTCGAAGTGAGGGAAGTCGCGTTTGATGTTTATCAGTTCCATGTAAGCACTGGAACCGTACTTGCTTGCGGCGTTTGCGAAGGACTGGGTCATCTCGATGGTGCTCTTCTGGAAGTTGATAGTGATGTTTTTCATGATTTTATTTTCCTTTCTTTTTTCGGGCGGTGCCCTTTTTTATTTTGTTTTTTGAGGTTTTGTTTCCCTCTTGTTTATGTACACATTATAGCAACCAATATGTCCGGAACTGTGCCATAAATGTGCCAGAAAGAAGAGGTATTTAGATGTTAAAATGACTGATTTTTGCCTAATTTACTAGGTTTTTTGACTTAGAGCGTGCAAAGAACCAAATGGAGTTTTATAAGAAATGAGATGCAGTATATTACATGAAAAAACGGCTGCAAGTCTGACTAATAAACTGTTTGTCGGTATGCGTGGAGTTGTACCTATACAAAAAGTGCCTAAATACAAGGATTTTTTCGTTTGTGTTTTTATGGGGTTTATTGGACTGTTTGTAGGTGTGAGCAGTGAATGTTCATAGGCATAATAAGATGGCTCCGAACAGAGTTTTTACTGTGTCGAAGCCATGCCGATAAATATGTTTAATAAGTTGATTCAGAGTGTACCCAAAGGTGCTTTCAAGTGCTTCTCAAGGTGTATCAAAGTTGCTGTAAAGTTGCTTGCTAGATGATATTGGATACAGGGCTGAAGTTTTGATACCTTTTGCCCAGGTCTGCATCTGTAAGGTCAAGGTATGCTTTTTCAGTGACCGTTACACTAGAGTGCCCTAATATTCTGCTTAGGGTATATATGTCCATTCCGTTCATCAGGCAGCGCTTAGCAAAGTTATTTCTAAGGCAGTGGGGAGAATACTTGCTTTTGATGGAAACACGCTTTAAATAGCCTCTGAAGTTCCTCTCAAAGGTGCTTATGGTGATGTGTTTACCGTTGTGCTTCATGGGGAAGAGGTAATCGCTTTCCACATATCTGTCCTTGTAGTTTATCCAGCGCCGCAAAATGGTTTCGGTCTTGGGGGAGAAAAACACGGTTCTGTCCTTGCGGCCTTTTGTTATTTCTGCGCTTAAGGATATGGTGCGATTCAAAAGGTCAACATCACTAACAAGCAGGCAGGAACATTCGCCCAAACGCATACCGCTGTCCATTAAAAGCATTGTGATAGCATAGTCGCGATGTTCGGGGAAATCGGCCTTGTTAAATGAATTGATAAGTTTCCGGAATTCCGTATCATCCATATACTCTTTGGCTTTTCTTTCGTTTTTAAGCAGCCTTATTTTGCGTACAGGATTGTGGAGCAGAATGTGTTGGTCTTCAAGCCAGTTGAAGAAAGCTTTTAGGTTGCGGAGATAGTTGTTTACGGTGGTTATACTTACGGCCTCACAGTAGTCTCTCCGGTGTTTCGGAGTGTTGAGGGCCTTTCTGGACTCATCCGCATAGAAGGTATACTTGCCACGCTGCTGTATATCTGTGATATAACGGCGAATTACATTTTCGGTAACATCGTCCAGTGAATCGATGTCCATTTCGTCTCTGCACCACCTTTCAAACAGCCTTAATGTGCGCTCATAACTGAGCATAGTCTTGGGGCGCAACTGCCTTGAGCGGCAATAGATCATGTACTCGTCAATATGTTGGTCGAACTCTGCTTTCAAAACGAAAATCCTCCTGTTCATAGGCATAATTTTCACCCAATGAACAGAAGGAATTAGTCGGCTCAGGAAAAAATGTTAGTAGGATTTTTCCATGATTTTCAGTAGGCGTTTGCTGTGTTGGTGGGCGTGAGGGAGAACATGACCCCAAGCCCCCAATCCTCAATTTTTGCCCAATTATATGACGTTCTGTATCTCCGCCTTGCCGCCCTTTTCCCTTGCGGATTCAAGGATCAGTTTGTCCGCAACCAGGGCTATGAATTCACCATTGGTGGGCTTATCGTTCTTGGAGTAGATATTGTAGCCGAATATCTGGTTGATGTTTTCGATCTTGCCGCGGGTCCAGGCCACTTCGATGGCGTGGCGTATGGCACGCTCCACCTTGGAGGCGGAGGTTTGGAAGCGCTTGGCGATGCCGGGGTAAAGCTCCTTGGTGATGCGGCCGCAGAGGGCGGGTTCAAAGTATACCATGCGGACTGCCTCACGAAGGTAGTGGTAACCCTTGATGTGGGCGGGAATGCCTATCATGAGGAACACGGAGGCGATCTTTTCATCAAGGGTGCGGGGCTTGGCGCTCATGGCGCGAACTTCTGAGCGCTGGGTATAGCTGCTTTCCAGCAGGTCAAGTATGCGCTTGTAAAGGGTATCGGGATCGATGGGCTTGAGCATGTAATATTTTGCCCCAAGGGTGCAGGCCTGACGCACCATGTCCTCCTGCCTGAGGGCGCTGATGACGATGGCGGCGGGGGGATCCTTTACAAGGCCGCCGTTGAGCCGCTCCAGCAGCTCAAAGCCATCCATGCGGGGCATTATGAGATCGCACAGCAGTATGTCGTAGCGGGAATTGGAAAGGGCGTCCAGGGCCGCCTGTCCATCGGATACCACGTCCACCTTTTCTATGCCCTCCTGAGCCGCCAGATAATCCCGGACGGTGGTCTGAAACTGTGTGCTGCTGTCTGCCAAAAGTATGCGGTATTTAGCCATTTACTGCCTCCGTAACAATGTGTTTTTTAGGGTAATGTGCACTTATAGGCGATTTCCTGTATGTGATGATTTTAGCACCGCTAATTTCGCAGCGGTAGGGAACAAAATTGGCTGCTTTTGTCGGCCTGTGACGCTGAATGCAAGAAAAATGACGCTTGCTGTTGAGAGCCGCAAAAGCCCTGTATTTTCGGCAAAAATCCAATTCATAACGGTTGGTTTTGTCGAGGGGACGAGAGGGGGCATATTGCAAAAAAGCCCATACTGTGGTTTAATTGTAAAAGGATCGGCAGGAAGCCGGTTTGAGCATAAAATATGATTTGTTTTATTATAAGGTAAGCCGGCAGGTAGCCGGCGAGCAGGTTTCCAAAATAGCTTGGAGATATACGCCACGAAGGCCGCTCATCAAAATAAAATGAGGGTGCTTTTGCGGCGTTCTCGTATTTTTGGAGGGTTTGACAAATGACAAAGACAAAGCGTGTAGTAATTGCGGGGCTGTGTATTGCCCTGGGCGTAGTGCTGCCTGTGGCGGTGCATTCCATACCAAATGCGGGCAATATTTTATTGCCCATGCATATACCGGTGCTGCTGTGCGGCCTTATATGCGGCCCATGGTACGGCCTGGCTTGCGGTATACTTGCTCCTGTGCTTTCCAGCATGATTTCCGGTATGCCTCCTGCGGCATATCTGCCTCCCATGGTGGCGGAGCTGGCGGCCTATGGCCTTATATCCGGCCTGTGCATCAGGCTGATAAAGGGCAAAAGCCAAACCGCACGGGTGTACACTGCCCTGATCGCCGCAATGATAGTGGGCAGGATAGCCTACGGCTTGATGAATGCGCTGATATTCAGGGTCGGGGAATATTCCATGGAGCTGTGGCTCAGCGGAGTATTTATTACCGCCGCGCCCGGCATACTTGTGCAGCTCGTTATCATACCCATAATCATTCTGGCGCTGCAGAAGGCAAAGGTTATTGAGATAGGCAAGTAGCATGGAGGAATTTGAAAGGATACTGCTGGCGCACCTGAGAAAATACCGTCTTATGGGGCCGGAGGACTGCGCCAAGCTGATATACCAGAGCGAATTCGCCGGGGAGCATATGATATCCTCGCCGGAGCAGAGCCTTAAATGGATAAGGCAGGAAATGGATGAGGCAGCTCCTTCCCGGGGCGATATATACGAAGATATAGGCGACGGCGTGTTCCGCCTGCACCTTGGCCCCGCAAAGGCGGCGGGAATAAGCCCTGAGGAGATAAACGACAAATTTGTATCTTCTGCGGGAAAGGCAACCGGCACTAAGGGAAGGCAGTCGCAAAAGATAGCCCTGCTGGAAAGGCTGTGCAGTGAAGGATACACGCCGTTTTCTGTGGATGAGCTGACGGCTTTTCTTGAAAAATACAGAGCCGCAGGCTGTCCTGCGCTGCATCACAGCCACAGGTTCAGAGAAGCATATAAGCCCCATTATCGGGTGGTAAAACCATAAAAAGGGAGGCCTTGCCTCCTTTTTTGTATGGGCAACGGCGGGTTGCTTGCACAGGATGAAAATGGACAATATAATAAACCTAATACAAACACGGGGCGGTGATATTAATGGAGACGAAGGACGTTATATTTAAGCTTAGAACCGAAAGGGGCTTATCTCAGGACGAACTGGCGGAAAAGGTGATGGTTACGCGGCAGGCGGTTTCCCGCTGGGAGAATGGGGAGACCATACCCAATACGGAAACGCTTAAATTGCTGTCGGGGTTTTTTGATGTTTCCATCAATACCCTGCTGGGTTCGCCGCGGCAGCTGATATGCCAGTGCTGCGGCATGCCTTTGGAGGATGCCGTCACCAGCAGGGAAAAAGACGGAGCGTTTAATGAGGAATACTGCAAGTGGTGCTATGCGGACGGAGAATACATGTATCATGACATGGACGATCTGATAGATGTATGCGTAAATCATATGGCAAATGAAGACTTTTCCCCGGAGCAGGTTCGGGCATATATGAAAGATACACTGCCGAAACTGGATTATTGGAAAAGATATGTATATTTGGATGATAAAGATAAATTTGATGAGTTTAAAAAGAAGCTATTGGATGAAATAAATGATTTGCGTATAGAAGGACTGCCAAAGGTCGAAAAACTCAATGCGCTTGTGGGTGGCTACATCAATTTGGAATATAGACTTCCTAACGGAAAAAGTGTGAAGTTCCTGGATGACGGGGCAACGTATCTGGGGAATCAGCTCCCCTGTGAGTTTGGCGGAGACAGGTGCTTTGGCATTGCTGCCAATATGGACTTTCTGCTGGTGTGCACTTACGAAGAAAACGGGGAAAATCCGGAGCTTGTGATTTATAAGAAAAGGTAGGCAGAAGAGGATTTACTGCCCCGCCCAGCCACCCTTTTAATGATGCTTTTCCTGTGGAAAAGCAAAGGTGCTATATACACAAAAAGCCGCTATGAGCGGCTTTTTGATAGAAAGTATAAGTATGCTTATACTGATTTCAATTTAAACTTTATCTTTTCTTTTTTCTTTTTGCTTCTTTTTCTTTATTTCTTTTCGATACGAAAAGAAAAAAGAAAAAGAAGATATGTCCTCACCTACAACCCCATTATCACAGAATATTCATGCTCCTCGATAACGCCTCGCTTAAGAACTTCCTCCACCAGATTATGGCATGCCCGCACATCGGGGTCACGGAGGAAACGGTCGTTTTTGCGGGCCCAGTCCTCAAGGGCCTCGTGATAGTCTGCCGAGATGACCCGTGCCCGCTTGTGCAGCTCCATGGCCTGCCACAGGGCGCGGATGGCATAGGCACGCTCCTCGGGGGATACGGTGGGCTGAACACCTTTGAAGGAATAGGTGCGTATGTCGGACTGGTCACAGCCGAATCTATCTATCATCTTTTCCAGGATAAGGGCACAGCCAAGGGCGTCGTCAAGGGCATTGTGATGATGCTCAAGGGGCACGTTGAGCCCGGCGCACAGGTCATTGAGCCTGTGGCTGCCGCATTCTTCCTTGGGCAGGTGGCGGCGGGCCTTCATAAGGGTGCAGACGTATGGCATATCCGGAATGGGCAGATCATACAGGGCCAGAGATTTACAGATGACACCAAGGTCAAAGGTGGCGCTGTGGGCCGCCATTATTCCATCAAAGTAAGGGGCTATCTCAGGCCATATCTCCGCAAAGGTTGGGGCTTTTTTTACCATTTCGGGAGATATGCCGTGTATCTTTATATTGTAGCCGTCAAAGTGCTCGTGAGGGTTCACCAAGAACTCCCGCTGATAAACGGGAGTTCCGTATTCCATGCGGACTATGCCGATGGAGCATATGGAGTCATTGTTGCGGTTTGGAGTTTCAACGTCCACCGCGGTGTAACATTCCAGCAAGGCAGATCCTTTCGGTTAGATCAACACCAGCTCGTACTGGGTGCTGCCAAGGCCGATGTGTTCGGCATGTTCCACCTGTACCTTCCAGTTGGTGTTGGGATGGGTATTGGTAAAGTGATCCCGGCAGCACTGCTCCTTGCGGCCCAGTACGCTCTGGGGGTTGACGGGCATTGCGTTTACGCCGTCGGCAGAGGCCATGTCTATGGCAACGGGGTCAAAGGAAGCAAACATGCCTACATTGGGAACGATGGGGATATCGTTTTCAGCGTGGCAGTCGCAGTAGGGGGAGATATCCACAGCGATATTGATGTGGAAATTGGGCTTATCCTTTACCACGGCAAGGGCATACTCGGCAATTTTTTTGTTGAGGAGCTCTTCGCTCTGGCCAAAGGTAGGTATGATAGCGTCAAAGTTGCAGATGCCGATGCAGCGGCCGCAGCCCACGCAGGTGTCGTGGTTTATTACGGCCTTGCCCTCTTCAAAGTATATGCCGTTATTGGCGCAGATCTTAGCGCACATACCGCAGCCGCGGCACTTCCTGGTTTTTACGGTAGGTTTACCGTCGCAGTGCATTTCCATTTTGCCTGCGCGGGAGCCGGAACCCATGCCAAGGTTTTTGAGGGCGCCGCCAAAGCCTGCTTCTTCATGGCCCTTGAAATGATTAAGACTGATGACTATATCTGCGTCCGCAATGGCGCGGCCTATCTTGGCCTCGGACACCACCTCGCCGTCAATGGGAATGAGAGCTTCATCGGTGCCCTTAAGGCCGTCGGCGATTATCACCTGACAACCGGTGGCGTAGGGGGTGTAGCCGTTGATATATGCGGTTTCGATATGCTCCAGTGCATGTTTGCGGCTGCCGACGTAAAGGGTGTTGCAGTCGGTAAGGAAGGGAATGCCGCCCTTTTCTTTTATGTACTCTGCCAGCACACGGGCATAATGGGGACGAAGATAGGCAAGGTTGCCGTATTCGCCAAAGTGTATCTTGATGGCAACGAACTTTTTCTCAAAGTCTATCTGACCCAGCCCCGCGGTGTCTATAAGGCGGCGGAACTTCTTAAGAAGATTTTCGGAAAAAGTAGTGCTCATATCGGTAAAATAAACCTTGGACATAGTATCCTCCTGAATAATAAATATTGATTAAAGCAGTATGCTTCTAAGTTCGTCAACGGTGGCGGCAATGTATGCGGCGCCGGCGGTTACAAGCTCCTCTCGGCTGCCGTAGCCAAACAGTACCCCTATGCACTCAAGGCCGAACCGGGCAGAGCCTTCCACATCGTACTTGCGATCGCCCACCATGATGGTATTATCGGGGGCGATATCGGGGTACTGGGAAAGGACGTAATCCACAACATCTTCCTTTTTGGGGCGGGTCTCCTCGAAGGTATTGCCTCCCACAAGGTGGAAGTATTGATATATATCAAAGTGCTTAAGGATTATCTTGGCAAATTCCTCAGGCTTTGAGGTGGCAAGGAGAATGCGGCGGCCTGCGGAATGAAGGTCGCGGAGCAGCTCCTGTATGCCGGGGTATATCTCGTTTTGATATATGCCGGTAACCGAGAAATACTCACGGTAAAAGCCAAGAGCCTTTTTGGCGTCCTCATCGCTCATACCGTAACCCTCCTTGAAGGAGGTGAGCAAAGGAGGCCCTATCATCCAGTTAAGGGTGGTGATATCTTCCACCTCAATACCCATTTTACGCAAGGCATACTGCACGGCGGAGGTTATGCCCAATGCGGGGTCGGTGAGGGTTCCGTCCAGATCAAAAAGTATATTTGCAAAGCGTTGGGCTTTATCCATTGAGCTTTTTCCTTTCCAGCAGAAGCTTGGTTTTTAGCAGACCGAATACTGTTTTGCCGTCGGATATTTGGTTTGAAAGTATCATGTCCGTAAGCTCATCAAGGGGGATGCGCTCCACTTCCAAACATTCGTCCTCATCGGGGCAGGTATCCCCAAAGGTAAGACCACGGGCAAGGTACACGTGTATCCTTTCGGATAATATGGCGGGGGAGGGAATGTAGATGCCCAGGGAGGAGATATCTGCGGCGGTAACGCCGGTCTCCTCCAGAAGCTCCCGCTTTGCGGCCTCAAGGGGATCCGTGTCAAAGGCCTCCAGCTTGCCTGCGGGTATTTCGTACATTACCCGCCTGTGGGGATAGCGATACTGGCGCTCCATTATTACGCAGCCCTCATCATCCAGCGGCACAATGGCTACGGCGCCCCTGTGCAAAAGATAATCCCTGCGGGATTCTGTGCCGTTATATAGCCTTACGCTGTCGCTGTACACATCAAAAACAGGCCCGGAATAGACCTTTTGGGTAGAGAGGGTCTGTTCTGTGAGCCGCTGGTCTTTCATGGGGAGACCTCCATAGTTTTTTATCATTATAGCATATAACCTGTGCCTTGCAAAAGGCTATGGGGTGAGGTAAAATTCATTATATATGCTTATTTTATACAAAAGCAGGTAAAAGACGAAAAAAAGACACACCAAAAAAGGAAAGCTACATATGAAAACACTGGTAATAGACGGACAGGGCGGACGTATAGGCCGGGGGATTATTGAACAGCTGAAAAAGTGCGGCTTTAAGGGCGAGATAATCGCAGTGGGCACCAACAGCTCAGCCACCGAGGCCATGATGAAGGCGGGAGCGGACAGAGGGGCTACCGGGGAAAACCCTGTGGCGGTAAATGCCGCCGAGGCTGACATCATAACAGGCCCCGTGGGCATAATAGCAGCCAACTCCCTGATGGGAGAGGTAACACCGCGAATGGCCTATTCTGTGGCGGCAAGCAAGGCAAAAAAAATACTTATCCCCATGAACCGCTGCAACATAGTGATGGCAGGAACAGAGGAGCTGCCTCTTAACGAATACATTGCCCGGGCCGCACAGCTGATATTGGCGGCAGAAAAGCAAGCACAGGGAGGATGCATATGAATATAACCGTAACCCCATTCGGCAGCTATAATGACGGCAGGAAAGCCAACCTTATAACCATAGAGAGCGAATACGGAAAGGTGTGCTTTACAGACTATGCCGCATCTGTAGTGTCTATAATTGTGCCGGATAAGGACGGCAATATGAGGGACGTGGCGCTGGGCTTTGACAGCGGCGCAGAATATCAGGCCAACGACGGCGGCTTTGGCGCTGTATGCGGAAGGTTTGCCAACAGGCTGGTGGGCTCAAAGGTAAAGCTCAACGGCACAGAATATCAGCTGGATAAGACCCATGAGCTGTTTACTCTTCACGGTGGCAGCGTCGGCTTCAATAAGCGGATATGGGATTTTGCAACAGATGATAAGGGCGTTACCTTCAGCCTTGTGTCCGCCGATGGAGATCAGGGCTTTCCCGGTAATATGGAAGTATCCGTGCGGTATGAATTCTCGGATGATGGTGTGCTTTCCATGGACTTCTCTGCCCAAAGCGATAAAGACACCCCGCTGAACCTTACCAACCACGCCTACTTCAACCTTAGCGGCCACGGCAGCGGAGACGACCATCAGCTGCTGCAGATAAACGCGGACTTTTTTAACCCCCAGGCTGTGGGTCAGCTGCCCACAGGGGAGGTGCGCTTTGTGGAGGGCACGGTCATGGACTTCCGCGCCGAAAAGGACGTGGCGCTCACATCGATGAGCGAGGATGAGCAGATACGCATAGCAGGGGGCTTTGACCACAACTTCCTGCTGAATAAATCAGAGCGGGGGGCGCTGGAATACGCAGGCTCACTGAGGAGCACCGTTACAGGCATAAATATGCGAGCCTATACCACCATGCCCGCCATGATGATATACACAGCAAACGGCCTGAGCAAGCCCGGCAAGGGCGGGGCACAGTACGGCCCAAGGGCTGCGGTGTGCATGGAATGCCAGAATGTGCCGGATTCCATGCGGCATACACATTTCCCTTCCCCGGTGCTTAAGGCGGCGGAAAGATATTCCGCTCGTACGGAGTATCGTTTTACACATGAATAAATAAAAACTATATAAAAATACCGCATTGAATATGCGGTATTTTTATGTTTGCTTGTTATTTATATTATTCTTATCAGCTTGCGGGGGTGGCGGTATTTTTCAGCTCATGGGCCAGCCAAAGGTTGGCAATGCCGCTGAGGATAAGAGCGGCGCCGGCGATTATGGTCATGGCAAGCTTGCCCTTGAAGGGGTCAAACATCAGGAATACACCTATTGCGATGAATACCAGCGTTCCTATGGCGTCCCGCTTCCAGCCGGCCGCGGCGGCCTTCTTAAGCGCAAGGGATATCTGCCCCTTTATTACGCCGTCGGCTATAAGGGCGGCGCCTGCAATGGTTATTATAGTGGTGGTCACTATCTCATTCCACCTGAGCACCAGTATGCCCAGAAGCAGCACCGTGAGGGCACGTATAATGCCGTTGCTCAGACTCAGCCCGTCCTTTTTGCAGCACATAAATACCCTGAACGCGCCGTATATTGCAAGGGCACAGCCCAACGCTACGGCAACTACCTGGGGCGCGCCCTTTGACCATCCCGCCATAACCGTGCCGAGCAGTACAAAGAGTGCGGTGGATACGTAAAAGGACTTTTTGAATTCGCTGTTCATGGGACCTCCTGTAATTTTAGACGCTGACAAACAGAACTGATAAAATACGACAGAATATATTTATTATCATAATTTTACCAGAAACATATTTGCTTGTGCAGTATCTTTTTTGATTCTTAATCATTTATTTCAAATTTCTTATGCAGTTTTCGCGTATGTCATATCCCTGTGTAAAAACCGTCGGTTTGGGGATGCTATTAACCATGAAGGACAGACGCTTAAAATACATCATAACCATTTGTACGCTGCTGATACTTGCGGGGCTTATTCTTGCGGGCGGCAATTTTTACCATGCCATATCAAAAGACCCCATGAGCGCATTTGAAACGCCGTCTCCCACGCCTGCTGAATCATCACGGCCCCACAGCTCATCCACGCCCACGCCTACACCTTCACCGGAGGAGCAGCTTATGGCGCAGGCGGACAGGGACTTTATGCAAAACCGCGTAAACATACTGCTGCTGGGCTGGGATCAGAGCCCCGAGCGGGATGACGAGGACAGCGTACTGTATCGGGATGAGAAAAATAACTTCCGCAGCGATGTGCTGATGCTGCTTACCGTTGACTTTGAATCCTCAACGGCTCACCTTATTTCCATTCCCCGGGACACCATGGCAAAGATATACAATACCAAGGGGCACTGGAAGATAAACGCTGCCTTTGCCAAGGGGGGAAGCATTGAGGGGAATGGCTTTGAGTATGCCATAAAGACTGTGGAAAACCTGATGGGAGTGCCCATAAACTATTACGCCGGGGTAAACATGGAAGGGCTGAAGGCGGTGGTGGACGCCATGGGCGGGGTGGAGTTTGAGGTGGATCAGGAGATAACCCTCAACGGTCGTACCCTTACCCCCGGCCCGCAGAGGCTGGATGGACAAAAGGTGCTGGATTACTGCCGCGCCCGCAAGGGATACGGTACGGACGTTGACCGGGCCAACCGCCAGCAGAAGGTGCTGTTTGCCATATTCCGCCAGATGAAAAACTCAAATGCGTTTACTACCCTGCCAAAGGTTTACCTTTCGGTAAAGGATTACATCCATACCAACCTGTCGGTGGAGCAGATAGCAGCCCTTGCGGTGTTTGCAATGGAGCTTGAACCGGAGCAAAACCTTTTCCGCCATACCCTGGAGGGCCGCTATATCAACGGCACGGTGTACAACGGCGCGTCTTTTTACGTGCTGGATACCTCTGCCCTCAAGGCGCTGATGAAGGAGATTTTTGGGGTGGATATAGAGGTGGATTACAGGTATGATTATCGCTATGTGCGGGATCATGCGGTAAGGTAGATAAAGTATGACAGATCTATTCGCCCATGGAGAACGGAAAAAGCAAGGCATAAAAAATCGCTCAAAATCCAATAGGACTTTGAGCGATATTTTTTTATTAAAGCCGCGCACCCGCCCCTCGATAACGCGCTCCATGGGCGTTTCTCTGTCAGGTGGCTACTCCCGGGCAGCCCCGCGGCACACCCGCACGTCTGCTTAATGCTGCTGCCTTCCGGCCCTGACATGGTTCACAGTGGCTGGTTGCACGGGACCCGGGTATCAATACTCCTTAACAGAGGCTGCCCCACAAAGGCGTACCTCAAGGCGGGGATTCGGCCCTGCTGTAGCGGATTGCAGGTTCAGGGCACCGCTGACTCCCCGCTTAGCGCGGCAAGGATATTTTAACAAGGGTAAGGAAAATAGTCAACGATAATAAAATCCCGGGATCGCTCAAGGGCCGCAGCCCTTGACTCCGGAAACAAAAGAACGGCTTTGGTTTCCCAAAGCCGCTAAAACTTGTTGTCCTTGATTGAAAGGGAACTTGTTTCTCACTTGCAAGTATATTATAACCCGCCCCAAGGGGTTTTTCATCACAAAAGTGTTACAAACCCATCAAACTTTGATTAAGTTTTAACTTTTATTTTGCATAATTTATAAATGATGTGCCGTTTTATGCATCGCACACTTTAAACATTATAACGAAAAACGGCCCCCATTCTCATGGGAGCCGCGAAACTCATGTTGCCTTTGAAAGGGAACTTGTTTCTCACTTGCAAGTATATTATAACCTGCCCCAAGGGGGATTTCATCACAAAAGTATTACAAACTCATCAAACTTTGATTAAGTTTTGCTGAAATATTTGTGCAATGCCCACTCCGCGGCGGTTTTTACTCCTTCAAAGGATGAGTCTGTGGCTTTTTCTACTTCTTCTTTGTACATTCCCTGCCGCCCTGCCATGGCGATGGCCTCAGAGGTAAGCTTGCCGCCGCCGGTCATGTTTTTGCCGGTGAGCTTTCTTGCGGCGGAGGTTTCACCTCTAATGAGGGCGGCTGTGTCAAAGGCTGAACGCAGTTCCCCATTTGGCTCTGCGTATCTGCCTGCCGTATTAAATGGACAAACCCGTATGCACTCCTCGCAGCCTATGTAATGGCGCTGCTTTTCCCGTACCCACTCAGGGTGCAGTGAGTTCTCCATATGCAGGCGCATGCATTTGCCCACATCCCTGCTCTCGCCTATCGCCATGGTCGGGCAGGCCTCGGCACAGGCGGTACAGCCTTCCGGGCAAGGTATATGCTCTGTGGTGGCTATTTCAGGCAATACTGCGTCTGTGGCTATGGCCTCCAGCACTATGCAGGAGCCGTAGGGATGTATCCTCAGCAGGCCGTTTTTCCCCATATCTCCTATGCCGTTGGCAAGGGCGAAGGCGCGAAGGGGAATTTCCGCATTTTCCGCGTAAAACCCACGCTCCTCCAGCTCCTTTACAACCTGCTTTGCTGCAAAGTATGCGGCATTTGACGCAGGATAGTATGCGGGGATAGGCTCCTGGGGACGAAAAGGCCTGTAAGGGTATACCATCAGCAGTATGCTCACGGCCTTTGGGTAGGCAGCTTTCGGGTCACCGAAAAGCCCCATTGCGCCCTCTGCAATGCCGGGGTCCCAATGGGGGATGGGGGCAGGCGCAAGGGCGTAGCACTCCTTAAAGCCCGCCGTCTTTATGATTTTCAGCAGATTTTCGTCCATGTGGAATTTTGCTATTATTTCCCGTGTGCTTCTATTTCCCCGGCAATAGCGGCAAATTGCGCCGGGGTCAGCTTTTCTGCCCGTATATTCGCGGCTATTCCCACCTTTTCACATATCTCATTCAGCCGTGCGTCTGATATTCCCGCTGCCTTAAGGTTGTTGCTGAGGGTCTTTCTGCGCATGGCAAAGGCGCTTTCAAGGAGCCGGTGAAGCTCAGGATGGGGTTCCGCATTCCTTCGCGCAAGGGTTATTACCACTGAATCCACCTCGGGCTGGGGATAATACGCCTCCCGTGAAAGCTTCAGCAGCGTGGATACATCATAATAATACTGAGCCAGCACCGTAAGGGGCCCGTACACCCTGTCTCCCGGCTTTGCAAAGAAGCGCTCCGCAGCCTCCTTCTGCATCATCAACGTCATGGAGCGTATATCCGCCCCGCAGGTGATAAGCCGTATGCATATGGGGCTGGTGATGTAGTAGGGCAGATTGCCCGCTATGGATACATCGCCTCCCAGTGAATCCGCTATGTCCTTTATGTCAGCCTTCAGCACATCACCTTCGATAAGCATCAGCCTTTCGCCGAACCTGTCCCTGAGTATATCCGCCATGCGGCGGTCTATCTCCACGGCGGCAACCTGCTCCTGCCTGTTCAGCAGTTTTTCCGTAAGGGCGCCCATGCCGGGGCCTATCTCTATTACCGCCCCCTTGCAGGATGCGGCTATCTCCTCCGCGGCGGCGTCATCCGTCAAAAAGTTCTGCCCCAGCGCCTTGTTTGGCGTGAGGCCGTACTGTGCAAGCTGTGCTTTTATGGAGGCTATGCTCATGTGCGCTTCCTTTCCCCGGCAAAAATCCCTTTTAAGGGGATCTGCCATATAAGTGAGTACATTTTATCAAGGGGCGCAAACCCTGTCAAACCCTGTAAACTTTCCATGTCAGCCGTTTACAGCTTTTTGCCGCCACGGTATAATTAGTTATAATCTATACACTGAAGAGGTATTCCTCACTTGAAACGCATCCTCAGCATACTGCTTATCACAATAATAACAGCCTCATGCTTTTCCGGCTGCGCCTCCGCCTCCAGCGGGCGGCAGGTGTGTCTGGATTTTTTGAGCTGCATCTCCGAAAAGGACTATATAGGCGCATACGCATTGCTGGACGACAGTATTAAGCTGGAATCTGACGAGGAAAACCTTGAGAGCCGCGGCAGAATAAGCGAAAAGCAGTTCGTGGACAAGTATTCCAATATTTTTAACGCCCTAGATATACAGTCCGTGGTATACGAAAACATAGACATAGATCAGGGCGAAATATTCACCATCGCCAACTTTACCGGTACATATTCCTCCGCCCTTGCGGGGGATATCACCGGGGAATACCGCATGGTAGCCCTCAAGGTAAACGGCAAATGGTGCATCGAGTGGGCGCCCAGTCTTATCTTCCCCGAGATGGAATGGGGAGACACCGTCCGCGTGGCCACCATAGCCGCACAGCGGGGCGAGATAATCGCCGACGGCCACGTCCTTGCCACCAAGGAAGGCAAAATATCCGTATACGCAATGCCGGACAGGATTTCTGATACCGAAACGGAAAACTTCCTTATCAAGGTATCCGCTCTCCTTGGCATGACCCGTCAGGACATAGAAAAAGCCATGGACAAGGCTTATGACGGCGTTGCCATACTTAAGCAATATTATCAGGATAACTTCCCCCAGTATCTTGAAACCCAGCTCCTCGAAGTAACCGGCATAGGCATAGACTACGGCAACTACGGCTCTGTCCGCAGCTATCCCGAAAAGGACATGCTGGCCCATACCATAGGCTATGTGGGCATAGTAAACGCACCGGATGCGGAAACGCTGGACAAAACCCTTGCCCAGCTCAACGAAGGCCGCACCAAAGAGGACGGCCTGTACAATTCCGATTCCTACGTTGGCCGCAACGGCCTTGAGGCCCAGTATGAGCGTGAGCTTAGGGGAAAGGACGGCTATCGCATATACATCTGCACGCCCCAGGGCACAAACCGCCGCACCCTCTTCACAAAGGAACAGCAGGACGGTCAGGATCTGCAGCTCACCATAAACTACGACCTGCAGAAGCGTCTGGATTTCGTGCTGGACAGCGTACTTTACGGCGAGACTACCGCCGGTGCCGTCATAGTTATGAACCCCGCCACAGGCGCCATAGATGCCATGTCCTCATGGCCGGGGTATGACCTTAATTCCTTTGCCCGGGGTATAAGCTCCGCAGATTACAATGTGCTCCTCTCCATGGCAAATACCCCCCTGTACAATCGCCTTACTCAGGGTCTGTATCCTCCCGGCTCGGTATTGAAGGCATTTACCGCCGTAGCCGTCCTTCAGACCGCCACGCTGGATGAAAAGTACGTATTCGAAGGGGAAATAGAGGACGACTACTGGCTCCCCACCGAGTTTGGCACATGGATGGGCAGCAAGATAAAGCGTACCGAGGTAAAATACGGCCGTATGTCCCCCCTGAACATGCGCAGCGCCATAGTCCATTCCGACAATATCTACTTTGCAAACGCCTCGCTGCTGCTGGGCTGGGACAATTATCAAAACTATATGACCGGCATAGGCTTTGGGGATAAAATGCCCTTTGACCTTAACGTTGCCACCTCCCAGCTTTACAATGAGGACACAGAGCTCAGCCTGATGCTCCTTGCAGAAAGCGGATACGGTCAGGGCGAGCTGCTTACCACTCCCTTGCAGATGGCTGTAATGTTTTCCGCCTTTGCAAACGGGGGCACCATAATGCAGCCCTATATTGTGGAAAGCCTCTGCCAAACCAAGGGCATAACCTACGATACCGTCTCCACCACCACTCCCAAGCCATGGAAAACAGGGGTAATAGACCAGACTTCCCTTGATATCGTGGTCCCCTACCTTCAGGACGTTGTGGATCACTCCCTCAACGGCACAGGCCGTTCCCTCAAGGTGACTTCTGTTCAGGTAGCCGCCAAAACGGGTACCGCGGAAATCGGCAACGACAAGAGCCGTGAAATTTCCTGGTTTGCAGGCTTCCGCTGCGGCGTGGAGCCCGAGGATGCCCGCCTTGTGCTGGTAATGCTGGAGGTGCCCACAGAGGATCAGTTCCAGTCCCTCAAGTTTGACATTGCAAGGGAACTGCTGAAAATGAGCGCACCATAATTATCTAATCCCGCCCGCCACCCCTTTAATGTACTTTTACCTTACGGTAAAAGAGATGGTAAACTCATAGGTTTTTGTATACGCTTTGATTAAAAAGAATTTATAGATAGCATTCTCCCCTTCTCTCTCAGGGAGAAGATCCCTTAAAGGGCGGCGTGTGGGCATAGTTAATATTTCTGAGGTGATTTTATGTATTATCCCAGGCTAAGGAAACTTAGAGAAGATAACGATATGCCGCAAAAGCAGGTAGCCGCATACCTTGGCATAGACCAGCGGGTATACAGCAACTACGAAAACGGCAAGCGGGAGCTCCCCAGCCGCTTCCTTTCTCCCCTTGCGGAGCTGTACGGCACTTCCGTGGATTATATCTTAGGCCGCACTGACGTCACAGCGCCCTATCCCCCCTGCGCAAAAGCAAAATAGCATCCGGTGTCCAAGGGGGTTCATTTTCATTGCTGTGAGAAAAGGAAATGAACAGTGGACAGAAATAATTGCAAATTGATAAAAATAAAGGCCGCACAGAATATGTGCGGCCTTTTTGCGTTTTGGCTGTGATTATGCGATGCTTACTACCTCGTAGCCTGCTTCGGTTACTGCGGCGGCGAGAACTTCGTCGCTTACTTCGGCTGCAAGGGTAACTGTTGCGGTGCCGCTTTCGTGGCTTGCATAGGCTTCGGTTACTCCCTCTATTGCAGCCAGAGCCTTCTGTACGCGGCCGGAGCAGTGGGGGCACATCATGCCGGTGATGGTAATGGTCTTAGTCATGGTTGAGATCTCCTCCGTTGGTGTATTTTGTGTATTTGTTGCGGTATGTGGTTTCTTTGCGTGCCTGGGCTTGAAACGAAGCAGCCTGAGGGCATTGAGGCACACGCATACAGAGCTCATGCTCATTGCCGCCGCGCCGAACATGGGGGACATTTTCCACCCAAAGGAAGAATAGAACAGGCCTGCCGCAAGGGGTATGCCGATGGTATTGTAAATGAAGGCCCAGAACAGGTTTTCCTTTATGTTGAGTATTACCGCCCTGGAAAGCTCAACTGCGCCTACGGCGTCCATAAGGTCGCTGCGCATCAGCACCACATCCGCCGCCTCAATGGCAATATCCGTGCCTGCGCCTATTGCAAGGCCCACGTCTGCCGTGGCAAGGGCGGGGGCATCGTTTATGCCGTCCCCTATCATGGCGGTAACGCCCTTTGCCTTAAGCTGAGCCACTATGCGAGCCTTGTCCGCAGGGAGAACTCCCGCGTATACCTTTGTCATGCCCAGCTGATTTTTTATTGCCTCGGCGGTAACGGGGTTGTCGCCGGTGAGCATTACGGTGTCTATGCCCATATCCTCAAAGGCGCGGAGGGCATCCTTGGAGGTGGGCTTTATAACGTCAGCGCAGGCGATAAGGCCAAGAAGCTCATTGCCGCGGGATACGAACAGCAGTGTCTTGCCCTCTGACATGAGCCGGGAGGCCGTATCTGCCATGAGGGATATGTCTATGCCAAAATCTTCCATAAGGGCGGCGTTGCCTGCAAGGTATTCCGTGCCGCTTATGCTGCCGCCCACGCCCTTGCCTGGTATGGAGCGGAAATCGCTGACATCAAGGCTGCTTTCACCAAGGGCGGCAACAGCCCCTGCGAGGGGATGCTCGCTGCCCTTTTCAAGGGCCACGGCTGCGGAGATAAGGGCGGCCCTGTCCCCTGTGGGGATAACGTCTGTAACGGTGGGCTTGCCTATGGTGAGGGTGCCGGTTTTATCCAGCACTACGGTTTTTACCTTGTGCAGTGTTTCAAGGGCCTCGGCGGAGGTGATAAGTATTCCCTGCTCTGCTCCCTTGCCTGTGCCCGCCATGATGGCCACAGGGGTGGCAAGACCCAATGCACAGGGACAGGATACCACCAGCACGGATATGCCTATGGATAATGCAAACTCAGGGGTTTGGCCCAAAATGAGCCAAACTATGGCAGATATCACCGCAATGGACATTACCACGGGAACGAATACCCCCGCTACCTTGTCCGCAAGGCGGGCTATGGGGGCTTTGCTGGCGGCGGCCTCTTCAACGAGCCGTATCATGCCGGAAAGGGTGGTGTCCTCGCCAACACGCTCTGCGGCAAAGTAGATGCTGCCCGCTCCGTTCATGGTGCCGGAATAAACTTTATCCCCTGCCTGCTTGTACACGGGGATGCTTTCGCCGGTAAGGGCGGATTCGTCCACGCTGCTGCTGCCGGAGGTGATACAGCCGTCCACCGGTATGCGCTGGCCGGGCTTTACCAGAATTATGTCACCTATGGACAGCTCTTTTACCTGAACCACACGCTCCTGACCCTCTGCTACTACGGTGGCGGTCTTGGGGGCAAGGTCCATGAGCTTTTGTATGGAGGCCCCTGTGCGGCCCCTTGCCCTGCGCTCAAGGTATTTGCCCACCGTCACAAGGGTGAGTATCATGGCGGCGGATTCAAAGTACAGCTGATGGGCGTAGGAATGGTCGCCTGCGGCAATTTTTATTATTGCGAACAGGCCGTAAAGAAGGGATGCGCCGCTGCCCACCGCCACAAGGGAATCCATATTCGGCCCGCCCCGAAGGAGGGCAGGTATGCCGCCGGTAAAGTATGCTCTGTTAAGGTATACTATGGGTATGGTGAATATCAGCTGGGTTACGGCATTGCCCATGGGATCACCGAGGAAGCCGGGCAGTGTATAGCCAAACATATGCTGCATGGATACCACCATCAGCAGCATCAGCATGATAACGGACAGCCACAGCCGCCTGCGGGTGCGCTTTTCTTCCCCCGCAAGGTCAATGTTGGTTTCGCCGCCTGATACCGCGGCGCCGTATCCCGCCGCCTCCACCGCGGCAATGATATCGTTATCTGTTACCTTGTCTGGGTCCAGCGCAACGGTAAGGCGATTTTGCATCAAGCTTACCACAGCCTCACCTACGGGCAGGCTGTTTACTGCTTTTTCCACCCTGGCGGCACAGGCCGCGCAGGACATACCGGTTATGTCGTATTTTCTCTTTTCCATACTGAAATTATAGCATCCTATAACGGAAAAAATCCATATGAAAAGGTACTTTGGGATAGATGTTCCCAAGTTTTTCACAACCGGTATCCTGCACAAACCTCGCATATTTATTGCCGCAAAGTTGTCATTTACATCGAACATTTGGTCGGGTTATAATAGCCATGGTGGAAAACCGGGGGCAAAAGGCCGCCGGTTTTTTGTTTGGGTCCGTTTTTGCGCCCCTTGGGTTTTCCGCCAATACATCGGCAGCCTGGCCGCACAACAGGCAGAGAAGAGCGCCTCCGGCTTCGGGGGGCGCTCTTTTTGATGGGAGGAAGAGAATGAAGCACAGAAAAGACAACGGCCTTGTTACGGATGCGGAAATTCTGGACATGGCCATAAGCCTGTGCCAGGCGGAGCCTGCCTATATCATAGGCAGGCAGCTCATAGAGAGCGTATGCTTTGACACGGGGCTTGACACAGAGGCCGCGGCAGCCATGCTGCTGGATGGGGGTGGAATGCCCAGGGGCATCGCCGCCATCAGCGCCAGAGCCGCCAACGACCTTATTCGCCTCAGCGAGGCGGGGGAACTGGAGGAGGATGTGGAGGCTTATCTTGAGGATGAAAGGTTTGCCCACATGCTCCTTGAGATGCCGGTAAAGGCAGCCCTCAGGCTGTATGCGGCAGAGTGCCGCATGGAGGAAAACGCCAAAAGGGAAAGGGAGCTGGGCGCAAAGGACATCATGGAAAAGATTGCCGCGCGCCGCGCCCTGCCTACCCCCATCAGGGGAGATGTTCCCGCAGAGGCACATACCGACTATGCAAACATGCCCTCCGCCCAGTTCCGCGAGATAAAGGAGCGGCTCATGCAGGCCGCCGCCCAGGGACGCAGGGTAACACTGTAACGCTTACATCAGGAAAGGAGAAACACAAATGTCAACCAACACTACCGTAAACACCAACAGCACCACCAAGCTTAACAAGACCTTTTACGACAGGCAGCTCCTTGAGAGCGCCAAGACCCGCTTCGTCCATGCCAAGTACGGCCAGAAGCGTCCCATCCCCCGCAACAGCGGCAAGAGGGTGGAATTCCGCAAGTGGAACCTCTTTGATGCCAACGATGCCGTTGAGGCGCTGCAGGAAGGCGTGACCCCCACCGGTCAGGCTCTCTCCCAGAGCAACGTGGAGGTGGAGGTTGCCCAGTACGGCGCATATGTTGAGGTATCCGACCTGCTGGATATGACCGGCTACGATCAGGTCATCTCCGAAAGCGCGGAGCTGCTGGGCGAGCAGCTGGGCACCGTTGTGGAGTGGGTCACCCGCGATGCAATGAACGCCGGCACCAACGTACAGTACGTAAACGGCAAGACCTCCCGCAGCGCCATTACTGCCTCCGATAAGCTGACCGTCGCGGAGATCCGCAAGGCGGTGCGCACCCTTAAGAAGGCAAAGGCACGCCCCTTCGGCGAGGAGGGCCGCAAGCCCCACTTTATCTGTATCTGCTCTCCCGAGGCCACCTTTGACCTGCAGAGCGACGCACTGTGGCAGGACGTAAGCAAGTACTCCTGTGCCGAGGCGATTTATTCCGGCGAGATCGGCCGCATGTTCGGCGTGGTATTCGTGGAATCCACCGAGGCAAAGGTATTCACCCAGAGCGTAAACAACAAGGTAAACGCCTCTACCACCTCTTCCGCATCCTTCGTGCTGAAGAACGCACCCACCGACGCAGAGGCCGCATACCTTGCCGCCGCCGGCAATAAGCTCATGATAGGTGACGCCGAGCACACCATCGCTTCCTTTGACGCCGCCACCAATACCGTTACCCTCACCGCCGCCGCATCCCTTGCTGCTGATGCTATCGTATACAGCACCGATGCAGGTGAGGTGGACAGCGCCACCAAGGCAGGGGCGGATGTACATTCCACCCTTATCTTCGGCAAGGATGCCTATGGCATGGTGGACGTTGCGGGCAGCGGCGCACTGCAGATAATCATCAAGCCCCACGGCAGCGCAGGCACCTCCGATCCTCTGGATCAGCGTGCCACCGTTGGCGCAAAGGTTGCCGCCTACGCCGCAAAGATACTCAACGAGCTGTGGATCATCCGCATTGAGCACGGCGTAAGCGCATAGCCTTTCGCTAAAAATCTTATGGATTTTTAGCGAGGGACGCGCAAGTGCTTTGCACGTGCGCGATTATAATCCTTACGGGGTTTTTACAGGATTTGCCTATGGCCTCTGAGGAGTCCACCGGGCGGCAAATCCTGCAGTGTACCAAAGCCTTGCGGCTTTGTTCCGTTTTTGCCGCACAGGTCGTCAAAAACGGATTTACAGCCGATGGGAAATTATCGGGGGGAACAGCGAAAAAGCCAAAGCGCAGCCACGATTTTTCGCTGAGAGGAGGAGCGGCGAAGTGAGCGAGAAGGCATGCCCGAAGGGCATGGCTTAGAGCTTAGCGAAGTCCGCGACGACGAGGTGGGTGGGTATAGATATTTCACCCCATAAGGACAATCCACATTGCTTTCTTTGCCGCTTTCTTTCCACAGCGAAACGACAAGCGGAATCCCTTTCAGGCGGGCCGGGGCAGCTGCTCCGGCCCGTCTAAAAAATATAAGTAAAGATAAGAAAAGCACAGGAGGAAAAAATATGAATTACATTACCGACAGGGAGATAGACAAGCTTCAGGGCGACATGGGCGCGGCGCTTGCCGCACAGCCCAGGGTAAAGATTCTCATCCGCGACAACGGCACCGGCGCCCCCTGGGAGGGCGGCATCAACGGGTACTTTTTCCGCATACAGCGAGGTGCTGTGGTGGAGCTGCCCAAGTCCATTGCCCAGCTTATACAGCTGAGCGAGCAGGTGGAGATAATGGGGGAGCGCAAGGTGCGCGCCTACAAGGGCAACAGGGGCAGGAAAATGTCCGGAGGTGACGCATGACCCTTAACGACATAATCGTATCCGCCCTTGCACAGCTGGACAGGGGACACGATGCCCAGACCATGGATATATGGAGGGACAAGTTTACCCGCTTTGCAAACGATGCGGTGACCGACATCTGCACAGTCTATCAGCCCCGCCGTACCGATAAGATAAAAACCATTGACGGCACATTTACCACCGCAATGCTGAGCCGTGGCTGCCGCAAGGTGCTGGGGGTAAAGAGGGAGGGCTGTGAGGAACGTTTTTTTGATGGGGACTCTTCAGAGGTGATAGTTACCGAAGGGGGCCCCGGCGAGATAGAGGTCACATACAGATGTGTGCCCCGTGAACTGTTCTCCTCCACCGATGAGCCCGATATCCCCCAGTGGATGCATGGCCTTATCGTAAGCTATGTGGTGGGCAGGGAAAGAGCGGCGGGAGATGTATCCCTCCAGAGGGGCGGCAATATCTACTTTCAGATGTACGAGGCAGGCAAGGCCTCTATTCGCCCCAACCTTGGGGGTGCGGACAGCCAGCGCATAGTGAACAGGTGGTGATACCATGGCCCGAAAGATATACCGCATAGATGAGTTTATCGGCATAGACCAGTCCATGGGGGAAAACGGCATGTCGCCGGCATACAGCCCTGATGCCTGCAATATGGATACCTCGGACGGGCAGCTTTCCGTGGCAAAGGGGTATACCCGCCATATTGCCGCCCCTGTGCCCGGCGAGGGGCCCATACGCCGAATGCATCTTTTCCGCTCCCCCGATGGGGACAGGATAATCGTGCTGGCGGGAAATGAGCTCTATGCCTGTGTAAACGGGGAATGGGGCCTTATATACACCTTCACCGGCGGCCTTACAGGGGGAAAGGCGGACTTTGCCGAGGCTCGCATTGACGGGGCGGATTATCTGCTTATAGGCAGCGGAGAGCAGGCCATCGTAAAGTACGACGGCAGCAAGGCGGCGCTTTTCGGCAGCGAGGACAAGCTTTCCAATGTGCCTGTGCGCTATCTTGCAATGTATAGAAGCCGCCTTTTCTCTGCGGGGGATGCACAGAATCCCAACAGGCTGTACTGGTCAAAGCTGCCCGGAAGCGGCCGCACCATAGAGGACTGGGGAGATGATCCCGATTCTGTAAACGTATCCGGCGGGCACGCCGAGATTGGGGACAGCGCAGGAGACCCCATTGTGGGCATAAAGGCTCTGTCGAATCAGCTGCTGATATTCAAAAAGCGCAGTATCTACCGCCTTATTGGGGATAAGCCTTCCAACTTTATCGTGGAGAAGATGGACAGCGACCTTGAGACCACCGCCTATACTTCCATTGTAACCTGTGGAGACATGCTGTATTTCATGACAAGGGGCGGCCTGTGCTGCTTCAATGGCGTTACAGCCGCGACTATGGCGGACGCAAGACGCATAAAGAACATCCTAAGCATCGCCTCTGTGGAGGACACAAAGGGCGCAGTGGCAAGGAGCAGGCTCTACTTTACCATCAGAGAGAACCAAAATAGCGACGCCATAGTGGAATACGACCTGCTGAGGCGCTCGTATATGCTGCGCCGTGGCTTTGGTGCGGCGGATATCGCCGCATGGGACGGCAGGCTGTATCTTGTAAACTCGGCCCGCTATGTTTACCTCTTTGATGAGGGTACAAGCTATGACGGCGCTCCCATAGAGGCAAAGTGGCGTACTCCCGAAACCGACCTCTTTGACAAGAGCGGGGTAAAGGCAATGCGCTCGCTGTGCTTCCGCGGCCGCTCTCAAAACAGCGAGACCGCCCTTATAGCGGAGGTGACGGTGGGGAGCGGCAAGACCCGCAGCCGAGTACTGCTGCCCCTTGAGCAGAGCGACGTGGTGGAGGTGCCCCTTAAAAACGAGGGCAGAACATTCTCACTCACCCTCAGCAATGAGGCGGGAGGCAGCTTTACCCTTACAGGGGGAGCGGAGCTGTCATTTGAAACATGGAGGAGGGTGGAATAAATGGCTATGGATATGCGTGCGCTGTATTATGTGTCACTGCCGTCGGGAGACACTGCAGAGGACATGTATTATGAAACACTTAAGGCAAACCAGAACAACCTGAATCAGAACTTTACCCTCATAGCCCAGAAGATAGAGGAAATGGAACAGCGGCTTTCCGCGCTGGAATAGCCGCAGACAGTTTCGAAAAAGTCATTTGGGACTTTTTCGAGAGAACAGCTTTTGCCTAAAACGCAAAAGCGTTTCCGGGCGGCAAAATCTGCAAAGTAGGAAAACCTTGCGGTTTTCATCCGTTCTGACGCACATGTCGTCAGAGCCGGAATATGATCAAGGGGTTGCGACCCCTTGATAATCCCCGGAGCAATACTTTTTCGACAGATTGAGCGGCTTTCCGCGCTGGAATAGCCGCAGACAAAAAGGAGGAAAAACACAATGGCATCTTATTATATGGACGGATACGCCCCTCCTCAGGGGGTGAATTCCGCTTCAAAGGTAAAGGAATACCAGCGGCAGCTGGGCGTTAAGGTGGACGGCATATGGGGCCCCGATACGGATGCCGCGTACAGGGCCAGCATAGCCTCCCAGCAGAGCGCACAAAACACAGGCGGCTTTACCTGGGGAGACAGCGGCAGGGATCAGACCTTTGACGGCTATTATAACGCCATAAAGAGCAGCCTTTCCGTGCCTACTGTAACCGTAAAGACCCCCAGTAAGGAAGAGGTAAGCTCCATGTGGAGCAGCATACTGCGCCCCGGCGTGGACGCTGCCATAGAAAAGCGCAATGAGGCCGCAGAGAGGGACATGGCAGAGCTGGACGCAGACGCCGTATCCCGGGGCATGGGAGGCAGCAGCTTTGTTACCTCGGTAAAGGCCAGGGAAATGGAGGAGGCACAGGATGACATAAACGACATGGAGGCCCAGTACGGCGCAGTGCTGGCAGAGCGCATTTATGAGACCCTGAGCAAATACGACCAGATGAACCTCAGCGCTCAGCAGTACAACGCGGACGCCGCCGCATCCGCCGCAAAGACTGCCCTTTCCATGGCATCCGACTGGTACAGTCAGTATCTTTCCCAGCAGGCGGCGGCAGCAAAGCTGCAGACATCCGGCGGCTCGGGTTCTTCCGGCTCCTCTTCATCCAAAAAGAGCGGCCTTTCTACTGAGGACTATACCGAGTACGTAAGGAACCTTACCGCCGCCCAGCAGAAGCTGCTCTTCAACAGCGATACCGAATACTGGAGCAGCCGCAGAGATGAGATATACTCCGCCCTTGGCAGCACACTGTACGAAAACCTGAAAAAGCAGTACGGCGGCAAGTAGGAGGTGACCCATGGCAGAAGCGGTAAAAAAGAGATTCAGCATAGGGCTGGACATTGCCGATTCGGGGGCAAACCGTGAATTCACCGTGGTGGAGGGGGACAGCGGAAACCGGCTTTCCATACTGCTTACCGATGGAGGTGACCCCGTTGACCTTACAGGGTGCAGAGTGGTGGCGGTGTTCTCAAGGAGCGACGGCACTTCCTGCCAGGACAGCGGCGAGGAGGACGGCGGCGTGACCATATGCGGTGCGCTGAACAATCAGGTGGATATAGACCTGTATCAAAGCTCTGTTTCTCCCGGCATGGTGGAGTGTGAGCTGCAGATATATTCCGACGTGGACCTTTCCACCCTCGTTACCACAGCAAAGTTCAACTTTGCCTGCCGCAAGGCCATTATGGACGGCGAAACCATCGCCTCCGCCCCTCAGTATCCCATGCTGAGCGGCCTTATACAGAGGGTGGAAACGCTGGAAGCTTCCGCAGCCGAGGCGGCGGACAGCGCAAACGCCGCCGCCTCACTTTGCCATGACGCGCTGGACGGCAGCATAAGCACATGGCGGATAATCTACTACGCAAAGGAGGAATAGCACAATGGCAGTATATTTGGGAAACAGACTGGTGCTGGCAAACGGCGTTGCGGGCACAAGCCTTGCAAACGGCCATGCCGAGACCCATGCCGCGGGAGGCGGCGATGAGCTGACACCCCAAAGCATCGGGGCGGCTCCCGCCTCACATACCCATGAGGAATACGCCACAAAGCCTGTGGCTATGACACTGTCCCTGCCCCGAAGCGGATGGACGGAGTACACCTATACCTGCGTGCAGACCATTGGCGTAAGCGGTATGCGCAGCAGCAAGTACGCCATAGTGGGCCCCGCTCCCATAGACTGGGGGGTATACACCGAGGCAAATGTAAGGTGCGGCGTACAGGGCTATAATTCTCTCACATTCTCCGCGGATAAGCTGCCCACCAGCGATATTCAGGTGAATGTGCTGATGTGGGGGTAGAAAAATGCTGTTTAATCTTTTAAGAGGACATAACCCCGGCCTTGGCGTGGTATCCGGCACTGTTACAGGCATTTCAGATCCGGATATTATCCAGATACCCCTCACAGTGACCCCTGTGGTGGCGGTATTTCGCACCGCCGTGGGCAGCAGCTCTGAGGTGGCGGTGTATTACCGGGCGGAGCTTGGCGGGGAGTTTACCCTTGTGACCGGGGGCAGCGCCCCTGTAAATTCAAGGGTGTATTCCCGCGGAGATACCCGCATATCCGTACTGGTAAGCGGCGCAAGCACAGCCAACACCGCCACCCTTGATTACTATATACTGGGGGTGAAAAAGGAATGATTTCAGCTGAACGAGAGCTGCATCTTATGAAGGTGCATGTATTCAACAGCGAGGAGGAAAGAGCGGCGGCTCAGCTTGAGGGCATCATAGGTGAGGACGACCTTGTCATTACCCCGGAATCCGGGCCCATAGACAGCGAAATGAGCGACACATCCACCAACCCTGTGGAAAACAGGGCCATAAAGGCATATGTGGACGCCGCCATCGCCGCGGCGATCCAATCCCTCAATCTGTAAAAGGGGGGACTGAGCATATGAGCATAAGGCAAAGGTTTATTGACTACCTCCACGCTCAGGTGGGCTGCATATACGTATGGGGCGCACAGGGGGAAAGGGACATAACAGAGGCTTGGATACGCAAAAAGGAGACCTCCGAGGCCAACGCCAAGAGGGCGATTTCCCTGTGGAAAAAGCGCATAGCTCAGGGCATGGAAAACATCGCCGCATATGACTGCAGCGGCCTGATAATGAGGTTCCTTATTGATGAAGGGCTGTACAAATCCGACATGTCCTCCCGGGGGCTGTACTCCGCGGCACAAAAGCTGGATAAGCGAACGGAACTTCAGCCCGGTGACCTTGTTTTCCGCCATAACGGAGAGCGGATACACCACGTGGGCGTGTTCGTGGGCAGCGGCATGGTAATAGAATCCAAGGGCAGGGATGACGGCGTGGTGCTGAGGCTCATGGATGCCTCCGGCAAGTCCTACTGGAACCGCTACGGAAGGCTCAGCGTCATTGCGGATGAGGACGAGTCCGAACAGCAAGAACCCTGCTATCCCGATATGTATTACTATTCGGGAGCCACATACGTAAACCTTCGCACAGAGCCCAACGGTGAAATAATAGGCCGGGTAAACAGGGGAGATAAAGTCCTTGTGCTGGGCGATAGTGACGGCTGGGCGGAGGTAATAAAAAAAGACGGCCGGTATCTGAGGGGCTGGTGCGCCTCAGGCCGGCTGAAAAAAGCGTAAAGAGAGGAGAATTTCACACAATATGAACAACGAGATCATTACCGGCGGCATCTTCGCCGGAGTGGGCGGGGTACTGGCATACCTCTTTGGCCCCTGGGATGCGCCTATCATGGTGCTGCTGGGTGTGGTGGCCATGGACTACCTTACAGGTGTGGCCTGCGCTGCCGTGGCAAAGGAGCTTTGCAGTACCGTGGGCTTCAAGGGCCTGCTGAAAAAGGTGTTTATCTTTATACTTGTGGCACTTGCGGCTATGCTGGACAAGCTTGTGCCCGCCACAAACGGGGCTGTGCGCAGCGCCGTGTGCATGTTCTACATTGCAAACGAGGGCATTTCCATACTGGAAAACGCAGGCCGTCTTGGCCTGCCCCTGCCCGAGGCGCTGAAAAACATGCTTACCAAGCTGCAGAAGCAGGAACAGGCAGAATAACATAAGGGGGCGAAAGCCCCCTTTTTTGTGTTTTTGGAATGAGGATGGTATTCTTCTTTTCTTTTTCTTTTCGTATCGAAAAGAAATAAGAAAAGAAGCAAAAGAAAAAGAAAAGATAAAGTTTAATTGATGGTTAAAACTCAAAGGGGAGCAGCCCCATGTTTTTGCAGGCCGCTAAATACAGCCCATCTACACGGCGATTCTTTTCGCACAGCATGGGATGGGAAAAATCGCCGCCGTGGCGCTTTATCATTGCTGCAAGGCGATGCAGGCTGTTCAGCTCATGGTAATACAGCGGGCTGACAAGGCTTAACTGATGCATAAACTCTATTTCCAGTGCCGCATCTTCCATATAGTAGTCCTGCATAGTGGCCTCCTTAAATGTTGAATATGAGTTAATTGTATACAGTTAGCAAATAATAGTCAACTAATTGAGAACATAAATTGCCTAAAACAATACCTTTGTGAGTATTCTAATAGTGAAATGAGGTATCGCAATGGTTGACTTTGGAATGAGATTAAAAACCCTGCGCGAAGCGAAAAAGCTGAATCAAAGCCAGCTTGCTGAGCGGATGGGCGTAACAAAAAGCATGATTTCAGCCTATGAAAATTCTATAAGAATGCCAAGTTATAACGTTCTTATACGATTTGCAGGGCTGTTTGGTGTGTCTGTTGACTATCTGTTAGGCGTGGACAGAGGTGAGGTAATAAATGTTTCGGGCCTCACAGAAAGACAGCGAGAAATAGTAGTCGAACTGATATATGAGTTTAAAGGACAAAATAAAGAACAATAGGGCGGGAATACCGCTCTTTTTTATTTATCTAAACCCACCCACCACCCTTCAAGGAAGCTTTTCCTGGCGGAAAAGCAAAAAAGTGCTGTCGAAAGGGACTGTCATTGCGAGGCAGCCCGCAGGTTACCGTGGCAATCCGTTTCCTTTCGCCCGAAGGGCGAAATTACCTTAAAGGGTGGTGGGCGGGTTTAGATAATTTGAGAACGGATTGCCACACCAGTCTGCGGACTGGTTCGCAATGACAAATTGTTTGCGAATTTATAATACGCAAAAAGCCCCATCCGTCATGGGGCTTTTTGGATAGCACGTCTGTGCTCATTATGATTAATTTTACGTTATCCTTTGGTACTTTCCTTTAAGGAAAGTACGCTTCTTTTGGTTCTTTTCTTTTAAAGAAAAGAACATATATCCCCCTACGCCTTGCCCAGCCTCTTTTTCATGGTCTTTTCCACGGCGTTGAGTATGTTTTCGTAGCCGGTGCAGCGGCACAGGTGGCCGGAGAGGAGCTTACGGAGCTCATCGCGGGTGTATTCCTTGCCGGATTCCAGAATTTCCACGGCGGTCATAATGAAGCCGGGGGTGCAGAAGCCGCACTGTACGGCGGTCTCGTCGATAAAGGCCTGCTGGATGTCGGAAAGCTCGCCGTTGGGGCCAAGGAGGCTTTCAAGGGTGCGGATGTTTTTACCCTCTGCCCATACCGCAAGGTAGATGCAGCTGTTGAAGCATTCGCCGTCAATGAGAACATTGCAGGCGCCGCATTCGCCGACTTCGCAGCCCTTCTTTACGGAGGTAAGGCGGAAGTCATTGCGCAGAAGGTCGGTAAGGGAGGCGCGAACATCTATCATCTTTTCAACGGGCTTGCCGTTGATGGTGCATCTGAGAAGTTTATACTGAGTCTCGTGCATTACAGCTCACCTCCTGAAAGTTTTATGGCCTCAATGAGTGCCTTCATTGCCAGTTCCTTTGCAAGGTGCAGGCGGAATTCCTTGGTGGCGCGCCAGCTGGTGCGGGGGTTAACGTCCTGCAGTGCGGCTTCGCCGAAGGCCTGTACGGTTTCCATGGATACGGGCTTGCCGGTGGCGGCAGCCTCGGGAGACATGGCCCTCATGGGAACGGGGGCGGCTACGCCGTAGGCGATGCGGGCGTGCTCAATGGTCTTTTTATCGGCGGAAAGCTTAACGTTTACGGAGCAGCCGGTGGTGGCGATGTCCATGGCGTTGCGCATTGCGTACTTGATGTAGTGGCCCTTGTAGCCTTCATAGCTTTCCTTGCGGATAAGTATAGCGGTGAGCAGCTCATTGTGCTCCAGGGCTACCTTGCCCGCCTTGATGTAGAATTCCTTGATGGGCAGCTGGCGGACGCCATTGGGCCCGGTTATCTCCATTATTGCGTCGTAGGCATGGAGGGTGGAGGCGGAATCTGCGGAGGTAACGCCGTTGCAGGTATTGCCGCCGATGGTGCCTATGTTGCGTATCTGGGGGCCGCCAACCATGTCAACCGCCTCGCCCAGCACGTTGATGTGCTCCTGAATGATGGGGTGGCGGGTGATGTGGGAGAAGCTGGTGAGGGGCAGTATGCGTATGGTGCCGTCCTCATCCATGGAGATGCCGCGGAGCTCGTCAAGGCCGTATATGCTGACCAGCTCGCAGCCTGCAAGGCGGCCTTCCCGCATCTGAATGAGCACGTCGCTGCCGCCTGCGATTATCTTGGCCTCGGGATGCGCGGTAAGGAGCTCTATGGCGTGGGAAACGCTTTCGGCTTCGTATAATGCCTTCATATCGTACATGTGATTATCTCTCCTTTCCTGATCAGATGAGGCCCTCTTCGCTGAAGCGGGCGAACAGCCTGTGGGGGTTGATGGGCAGCTGGTTTATGGCTACGCCGGTTGCGTTGAGTATGGCGTTGCGGATGGCGGGTGCGCCGGAGCAGGCAGGGGGCTCGCCCAGCGCCTTTGTGCCAAAGGGTGAGGTGGGCTCAAAGTTTTCCACGAATTCCGCCTTAAGGTCGGGATGATCCATAAATGTGGAAAGTTTGTAGTCCAATAGGTTATTGTTGAGGGGCCTTCCGGTCTTCTGGTCAAAGAGCAGCTGCTCGGAAAGGCCGTAGCCTATTGCCATGCTCATGCCGCCGTGAACCTGTGCCTCGGCAAGGGCGGGGTTGATAAGCTTGCCGCAGTCGTGTACGTTTACCATGTTTACAAGCTTTACCTTGCACATGGGTATGTCTACCTCAACCTCCGCAAAGGTACAGCCGAAGGAGTAGGCGTTGTTGCGGATGGTGTAGGTGGACTCGGCGGTGATATGCTCGCTGTGTACGGGGTTGTACTGGGCGGTCATGGCAAGCTCAGAGAGGGACATCAGCACGGAGCCGTCTGCCACGCGGACTATGTTGCCGTCCACTATGTCAAGGTTGGCGGGCATCTGGCGGGTTACCTCGCAGGCGTAGTCCAGTATCTTTTTCCTGAGCAGGTCGCCTGTCTGCTTGATGGAGAAGCCTGCCATGTAGGTCTGGCGGGATGCGTATGCGCCAAGGCCGGTGGGGGTGATGTCGGTATCCTGACAGCTTACCACACGAACGTCCTTGTAGCTCTTGAGGCCGACAACCTGGGCGGTCATCTGGGCATAGGCGGTGTCCGCGCCCTGACCTATTTCGGTTTCGCCGCACTGCATGGTGACGGTGCCGTCAAGGTTGAGCTGCATACGGTTGGAAGAGGTTTCCAAGGAGATGGGATATACGCCGGTATTGTACCAGAAGGCGGCTACGCCTATGCCCCGGCGGATGGGGCCCTCATCCTTGGCGTATTCTTCCAGCTTGCGGTAATAGTCGATTGCAGCAGCGCCCTTTTCCATGCACTGGCGGAAGGAATCATCGTGGTTTACATTCTGTGAGAAGCCATCCACAAAGCCCTTGGGCATGATGACTTTATTGCGGTATTCCACAGGCTCCATGCCGACTGCCCTTGCGCAGTCGTCGATGTTTGCGTCATCCGCAAAGGAGGCCTGAGGCATGCCGTAGCCGCGCATTGCGCCTGCGACCGGCATGTTGGTAAATACCGTGTAGCTGTCGCACTGCATGTTGGGGCAGGGATAGATCTGGGCGAAGGATCCCATAGCCTTTGCCACTATGCTGTGGCCGTGGGATGCGTATGCGCCCTGATTGGAGTAGCATTCCACCTTGCGGGCGGCAATAGTGCCGTCCGGCTTGAGCCAGGTTACGATATGGAAGCGTATGGCATGGCGCACGCGGTTGGATACAAAGGTCTCTTCGCGGGAGCAGTCCATACGTACGGTGCGTCCGCCCATCATGGTGCAGCACCATGCGCACAGGGGCTCATACAGAGCATCCTGCTTGTTGCCGAAGCCGCCGCCTATGTAGGGCTTTACTATGCGGATATCTGCCCAGGGACGGCCCAGAGCCTGACCCACTATGCGGCGGATAATGTGAGGTATCTGTGTGGAGGAAACCACCACAATGCGGCCGTTTTCTTCGTAGGAATAGCAGCCGTGGTTTTCAATGTGACAGTGCTGGACCATGGGGGTATCATACCAGCCCTCTACCTTTATTAGCTCAGGGTCCTTGATGGCTTCATCGTAGTCGCCCTTGCTCATGGAGGTGTGATTGAGTATGTTGTTGGGATAGGCGTCGTGGATGAGGGGAGCGCCGTCCTGCATGGATTCGATGGGATCCAATACAAAGGGCAGCTCATCGTATTCCACCTTGAGGGCGCGGACGCCCTGCATGGCAGCAACTTCATTTTCCGCAATTACTGCGGCGATATCGTCCCCATAGTAGCGAACGTGCTGATTTAAAAGCTTTCTGTCCTTAACGTCCTGATGGCCGGGATCCATGCTCCAGGGATGGCCGGCGGTGGGGAAGGGAATGTCGGGCACGTCAAAGCAGGTAAGCACCTTTACCACGCCGGGGATATTCAGCGCGGCGGAGGTGTCGATACTCTTGACATAGCCGTGGGCGATCTCGGAATGCTTTACCCTGATATACAGGGCATCGCCGGGCATTCTGTCCTCGTAGTACTTGGTACGGCCGGTGACCTTGTCAAAGGCATCAACTCTGGCCTCGCTCCTTCCGGTTTTGTTCATTGGATTACCTCCTTAAATGCGGTTAAAACAGTATGGGATCTATTGAATAAAGCAAAAGTTCACTGAGTCAAAGAGGCCCTTGTCGGTAAGGCGTATGCTGGGGATAACGGGCAGGGCCAGGAAGGAAAGGGTGACCATGGGGTCGCTGGCGCCGGAGATGCCTATGTATTCTGCGGCATCCAGCAGCGCCCGCTGCCTCTCCAGTACGTCATCCACGGGAGCGTCTGTCATAAGGCCTGCGATGGGCAGGGGCAGGCGGGCGAGAACTATGCCGCGGCTTACTACGCATATGCCGCCGCCGCAGTCCTGAAGGGCATCCGCAGCTATGAGCATATCCTCATCGTTGTCGCCTGCAATGATAAGGTTGTGGGAATCGTGTCCCACAGTGGAGGCGATGGCGCCGCCCTTTATGCCAAAGCCTTTGAGTATTCCAAGGCCGATATTGCCGGTAAGGTGATGGCGCTCTATTACCGCCAGTTTATTGAGGCCGTTGCCGGATACAAACATGCCGTGTTCATCCCGCAGTACGGGCAGGTCTTCGCGGTTATTCACCAGCTGACCGTCTATCAGGCTGATGACCGGCATGATCTCCTTTGCTTCAAGGGCGAAGGAATCAAGGCTGAGGGGCGGGAGATGCACGCTGTTGAATACGGCGGGGGGAATGATGGGCATGGGGGTAGGCTTATCCTCATAGGGCTTGCCAAAGCGGGTGAATACCTGCACCACCTCAAAGTCCTTAAGGTCCTTAAACAGCACCATGTCGCCCTTGTAGCCGGGGGCGATGGCGCCGATATTCTTGAGGCCGTAGGCGCGGGCGGCGTTGTAGCTGGCCATCTTTACGGCCTGCACAGGGTCCACTCCGCACTTTACCGCAAGGCGGGCAATGTAGTTTATGTGTCCTTCCTGACGAATGTTTTCGATGTGCTTGTCGTCGGTGCAGAACATCATGTTGTCGGTGGGGAGGCCGCGGCGGACGATCTCGGTGAGGACCTTATCTATGTCGTTGGCGGCGGAGCCCACACGGAGCAGTATTCTCATGCCGGTGCGGAGCTTTTCCAGCACCTCGTCAAAGTTGCTGCATTCGTGGTCTGTGGAGGGGCCTGCTATGCGGTAGGCGTTGAGGGCGCGGCCTGTGAGAAGGGGAGCGTGGCCGTCTATGGGCCTGCCGTCAAAGAGGCGGAGCTTATCCAGCATATCCTTTGAGCAGTTTATTGCGCTGCCGCAGTCCATTACCTCCCCAAGGCCCAACATGCGGCTCTTGCGCATGAACTGCTCCATATCCTCGGCAATGAGGGTGGCGCCGGAGTTTTCGAAGGGGGTGGCAGGCACGCAGGAGGGCATCATGAACATTACCCTCAGGGGCAGGTCGTCCGTGAGCTTGTATATGGCGCGGATACCTGCAACGCCCGCAACGTTTGCTATTTCGTGGGGGTCGGCGATTATAGTGGTGGTGCCGTATGGCATTATCACCCGGGCAAAGGAATCGGGTATTACCATGCTGCTTTCGATATGCACATGGGCGTCAATGAAGCCGGGGCAGAGGTAAGCGCCTTCTGCGTCAATGACTTCCGGGGCGGTAAATCCTTCGCCCACGCCTATGATGGTATCGTCGCAGAGGGCAACGTCAGCTTTTATTATTTCGTCTGTAAACACGTTTACTACGTTGGCGTTTTTTATAACCAGCGTGGCCTGGCCGGTGAGCGATGATGTTATCAGTTCATGCAGCTTCATTCATACCCTCCTGTATTCAGCTTGATATTATATAGATCAGATACACCTATAAGGCATCCATAAGACGCCTTGTCAAAAAAAGAATAAGGTTATAACAAAAAGATTTAGAAAGATTGTTTATTGCAGTATAGCACAAGCCTGCGGCTTGGGAAAGTATTTTTTTGTGAAAATTATACGAAAGTATACTGCCGGAGCGTGCAGCGGCCCCTTATTATTTGTCAGGCTTATTGCAATTTTGTCAGATGAGTGATAATATAATAACACAGATGGGTGTTTGCCCATATTGTCACTTCAGCGCATCATATAATCCCGGGGAATAATGGCCCGGGAGTTTCTACCGGCCGGCCTATTCCGGCCCGCTATGAGCGCCGCGCTGCCCCAATGACGGGCATACTGCGGGCGCTTTTTGTTTTTCATATTTTGTCATATCATCATATATATACTATTCGGAGGGACTCATATGCAGACTATCATCAAAAACGGAACAATAGTAAACTCATATGGCCGAAGGAGAGCGGATGTACTCGTAGAGGGGGATATGATAGCCGCGATAGGCAACGAAATTTACGCCCCCGATGCAGCAGTGATAGATGCCGCGGGCTGCTATATTATGCCGGGCTTTATAGATACCCATACCCACTTTGACCTGGACACAGGTACTGCGCTGACTGCGGATAACTTTGACACAGGCTCAAAGGCCGCAATACTTGGCGGCACCACCTGCATACTGGACTTTGCCACACAGGAGCGTGACGGCTCCCTTCAGGCCGCCCTTGATGAATGGCACAGAAAGGCCGCGGGCAGCTCCTGCAATTACGGCTTCCACATGGCCATTGCCCGCTGGGATGACGGAGTAGCCGCCGAGATGGAGGAGATGTCACGTCAGGGTGTCACTTCATATAAAATGTACATGGTATACGATGCCCTGAAGGTGGATGACGGCCAGATATACGCCGCACTAAAAAAGGCCAAGGAACACGGCGCGCTTATCGGCATACACTGCGAAAACTGGGAGGTGCTGCAGCGTAAGATAGCGGAGCTTAAGGCAGAGGGCATAACCGAGCCCTGCGGCCATCCCCTTTCACGGCCCGCAGAGGTCGAGGCGGAGGCTGTAAACAGATACATGCGCATTGCCCAGCTGGCGGAGGCTCCCGCATATATCGTGCACCTTTCCAGCGCACAGGGCTTGGCGGAAGCGGAGCGGGCAAGGGAGCGTGGTCAGGAGGTATACCTTGAGACCTGTCCCCAGTACCTGCTGCTGACGGATGAAAGATACAAAGACCCCGACGGCGCAAAGTTCGTAATGAGCCCGCCCTTGAGAAAGGCGGAGGACAACGAAGCCCTTTGGAACGGACTGAGGGACGACAAGCTGGACGCAATAGGCACCGACCACTGTTCCTTTACCATGGCACAGAAGGCAATGGGAGCGGGGGACTTTTCTAAAATACCCAACGGCGGCGCGGGAGTTCAGCACAGGGGCCAGCTGCTGTATACCTACGGCGTGTGCGAGGGACGCATAACCCTTGAGCAGATGGTAAAATACCTTTCCGAGGGGGCGGCAAAGCTGTTCGGCATGAGGGATCATGGTGAGATCGCCCCGGGCAAGGCCGCAGATATAGTGATATGGGATCCCCTCTATAAGGGACGCATTACGGATACGGAACATGCACATAATTGTGATAATTCCGTATACGCGGGCTTTGACGTTCAGGGCAGAGCCAGGGATGTTATCCTCAACGGTGTGCATGTCGTGAAGGACGGAGAGCTGGTGCAGAGCGGCTGCGGAAAATACATATCCAGAGGCAGGTACGAAAGCATACGATGAAGAAACTGCGCTTGGGCTGCGTTGTAATGGCGGCAGGTGACTCAAAGCGATTCAAAGGCAATAAGCTGCTGGCGCTGTACGATGGCAGGATGCTGATAGAGCGGGCGCTGCAGGCTGTGCCGGATAAGGAATTCCACAGGGTCGTTGTGGTGAGCCAGTATCCCGAGATACTGGACATGGCAAAGCGATACGGTTTTGTCCCGGTGCTTAACAGCGCCCCTGAAGAGGGAGTGAGCCTTACCATACGCCTTGGGCTGGATGCGCTGGGCAAGGTGGACGGTGCCATGTTCATGGTGGCGGATCAGCCATTGCTTACAAAGAGCAGCGTGGAGGCGGAGATAGATTTCTTTAAACGCGAGCCCACCGGCATTACAGCCATGGCATACGGAAAAAGGAGGGGCAACCCCGCAATATTCCCAAAGGACCTCTTTGTGGAGCTCAGGGAGCTGAGGGGAGACGTTGGGGGCAGCATGGTGATATGCGCCCACCCTGACAAGCTGAGGCTGTATCAAATAGAAGAAGAGCTGGAACTTTGCGATACGGACAGCGTGGAAGAGCTGGATAATCTTAAAAGAAAAAAGGAGAGCTGAACATGAATAAGGAGCTGTGGGCACTTAAGGGAAACCTTGTATGGGCAGAGAAAGCAGGAGAAATGAGCATGCTGCCCGGTGGATATATATTAATGGAAGGGGAAGAGATAAAGGGCGTATGTGACAAGCTGCCCGAGGATTATGCCGATGCAAGGGTAGAGGATTACGGCGACAGCATAATAACCCCCTCTTTCTCGGATATGCACCTTCATGCTCCCCAGTATCCCATGATGGGCATGGCTATGGATCTGCAGCTGCTTGAGTGGCTGCAGAATTATGCCTTCCCAATGGAGGCCAACTATGCCCGTGAGGATTTTGCGAGGCTCACTTATAAAAAGCTTGCAAAGGAGCTTATCAGCCGGGGCACCACAAGGGTATGCATATTCTCCAGCCTTCACAGAAAGGCTACCAATATCCTTATGGATGAGCTGGAGGCCGCAGGCATAACGGGCTACGCAGGCAAGGTAAACATGGACCGAAACGGCGGCGTAAACCTTCAGGAGACCACAGAGGAATCCGCAAGGGAGACCAGACTGTGGCTGGAGGAAAATAAGGATCGTAAGCTTGTAAAGCCCATGCTTACCCCCCGCTTTATCCCCTCCTGCACAGATGAGCTGATGGAGGAGCTGGGCAAAATAGCAAAGGAAAACCCCGACCTGCCCACCCAGTCCCACCTCAGCGAAAACCTTGAAGAAATAGAATGGGTAAAGCAGCTGCATCCCGACTGCACCCATTATTATCAGGCATATGAAAAATACGGCCTCTGGAAGGATGGCACCGTAATGGCCCACTGCGTATACTGCGACGAAAAGGAGCGCAAGGCCATGAAGGACGCGGGGGTATGGGCAATACACTGCCCGGATTCCAATACCAACATCGCCTCAGGCATTGCCCCCATAAGGATAATGCTGCAGGAGGGCATAAAGGTGGCCATGGGTTCAGATGTGGCGGGCGGAGCAAAGCTGTCCATGCCTGAGGCCGCCACCGACGCCGTTCGCGTATCCCGCCTGCGCTGGCTGTTCAGCGGCAAAAAGGAGGACTTCCTCACTGTGGCGGATGTGCTGTATCTTATTACCGGCGCAGGACAGGAATACTTTGGGGCAAAGCCCGGCTTTGGCGCGGGAGATAAGCTCCACGCCGTTGTGCTGGACGATTCAGACCTTGCATACAATCCTTTCATTACGCTGGATCGTCGACTGGAGCGGATATTCTATCAGTTCAGCCCCGCCTGCGTAAAGGCAGTATACAGTGTGGGCGTAAAGCGGATATAGTTAAGCAAAGGAGGATAAGACGATGGCATCCCTTCTTATCAAAAAAATAGAGTCCCTTGTTACCTGTGACAGTGAGGACAGGATACTTTCCGGCGCAGATATATACTGCGAGGATGGCTTTATAAAGCAGATAGGCAGAAACCTGAGCCTTGATGCGGACGAGGTAATAGACGGCTCACATCTTATCTGCTATCCCGGCCTTGTTAATACCCATCATCACCTGTATCAGCAGTTTTCCCGCAACCTTCCCGAGGTACAGGGCTTTGAGCTGTTTGACTGGCTGAAATACCTTTACGAAATATGGAAAAATCTGGACGGGGAGGCGGTGCGGCTTTCCTCCCTCACCGGCATGGGCGAGCTGATGAAAAACGGCTGTACCACCTGCTTTGACCACCATTATGTTTTCCCTGCCGGGCAGGGAGACCTTATCGGCGCACAGCTGGGGGCGGCGAAGGAGCTTGGCATACGCATGCACGCCTCACGGGGCAGCATGGATCTGTCTAAAAAAGACGGCGGCCTGCCTCCCGACAGCGTGGTGCAGACCATTGACGAGATAATGGCAGACAGCGCAGCCCTCATTGAAAAATATCACGACTCATCCAAGGGTTCCATGTCACAGATAGTGCTGGCGCCCTGCTCCCCCTTCTCTGTCAGCGGCGAGCTGCTGAGGCAGAGCGCAATACTTGCAAGGGAGTATAATGTTCGGCTGCATACCCACCTGTGTGAGACGAGGGATGAGGAAAACTATACCCTTGAAAGGTATGGCCTCAGGCCTTTCGCCTATATGGAAACTCTGGGCTGGTCAGGCCCCGATGTATGGTATGCCCATGGCATACACTTTAATACAGATGAGTTGCATGCCCTGGCGGATACCGGTACAGGCGTTGCACATTGCCCCATATCTAATATGAAGCTTTCCAGCGGTATTGCCCGCATACCCGAGATGCTGAAGCTTGGAGTAAAGGTGGGCCTTGCGGTGGATGGCAGCGCCAGCAATGACGGCAGCAGCCTCCTTGAGGAAATGCGGGTTGCGTATCTTCTCCACAGGCTTAATTCAGGAGCGGATGCTCCCACCGGCTACGATATCCTTAAGATGGCAACGGTGGGCAGCGCATCGTTGCTGGGCAGGGATGATATCGGCAGCATTGCGGAGGGCAAGTGCGCGGATATGTTCATGGTGGACAGCCGCAGGATAGAGCTTGCGGGAGCCTGCTACGATCCCGGCAGCATGCTGTGTACCGTGGGTCTCAGGGGTGCGGTGGATTATACCATCGTAAACGGCAAGGTTACCGTAAAACAGGGCCGCATATGCACCCTTGATGAGGCGGCCCTTTCAGAGGCGGCAGGCAAAAAGATAAGGGAATACCTTGGCAAATAGCAAGGATACAACAAAACAGAGCCGCACATGGAGTGCGGCTCTTGTTATGCTTGCTATTTTACCCGCCTTGCCATTACCGCATAGCGGGAGTCGTCGTATTCATATGTGCAGGTGATAAGGGACAATACCTGGTCGCTGGGCTGTATTGTGATGGTTTGGTCTGTTACGGAGGGGGTTACTGTGCCTGCGTATTTTATGGCGCTGTTCATGGAGACGGCAAAGTCATCCTCGTTATCGAAGGCGGTCTGTATGGGATATATGGTATCCGGTGCCACAATGTATGCGCAGAATATCTCCCATTCCGTATCCATGCCGTCCCACAGCAGGTATATGCGGCGGTTTTGCTCAAAAAAGTCCGGCTGCTTGTAGTTTACAAGATCGTGAAACATTGTGCCGTTTTTCATGTTGTGGCCGTAGATTATTATGTGCTGCTGCATGGAAGGCTGTGCGTTTCGAAAGTCCATGAATATGGCGCCGTATTTGCTGTCGTTGCCCTCTGCATCGTGGGTGAGGTAAAATTCGTTGTCCGCCGTTCGAAGGACGGGATAGTCTATGGCGGTGTTTTCTATGGTTATCCAGCCGATGGTATGGGGATTGGCGGCGTATGCTTCATCAAATGTTTCATGCATGGGCAGGGGATCGTATTGGCCCGCCACGCCGTCCAGCTCATCTATGGAGTATCCATCCTGAGGCGGAGCGGCAGGAGCGGCGGAACGTGGCTGCGCAGAGGTTGCCTCTTCGATTATTACGGTGGCGGGGGAGGGAACAGGGGCAGAGCAACCGCAAAGTATGGCCGCCGCAAGCAGCATAAGCAGCATTCTTTTCATGGCATACATCCCTCCTTTCTGCGCAATTTTGGTACATTATATATTCTGCACAGGGGCCACATCAATATAATAGATAAATTGTTGACCAAATATTTAAAATTTATTCAAATATATTTGATGTCACTATTGTTATCATTGTGGTAGAATGATACAATAATACACTGTGATATAATAATGAACCTGTGGGCTAAAATTCAGCTTACTGCGTCAGATGCTGTTTACAGCTTTTAAACCGGCGATATACGCCATGGAGGATATAGATGGGAATTTTTGAATTCAGCGATGTGGGCATTGACCTTGGTACTGCAAGCGTACTGGTATATGTTCGCGGCAAAGGAATAGTTCTGAGGGAGCCTTCTGTTGTTGCGGTAGAAAAAATTACCGGCAACATTCTTGCTGTGGGCGAAGAAGCCCGCCGCATGATCGGCCGCACCCCCGGCAACATCATCGCCATGCGCCCCCTGAGGGATGGCGTTATTTCCAATTACGATATTACAGAGCGTCTCCTTAATCACTTTCTGCGCAAGGTAGTGGGCAGGCGCATATTCTTTAAGCCCAGGGTAGTTGTATGCGTACCCTCCGGCGTTACCGAGGTTGAAAAGCGCTCCGTAATAGATGCTACCGAAGAGGCCGGCGCACGCCATACCTACCTTATCGAAGAGCCTATTGCCGCGGCCATCGGCGCAGGTATCGATATTTCCGCACCCCGCGGCAACATGATACTGGATATAGGCGGCGGCACCAGCGACGTAGCCATACTGTCTCTGGGTGGTTCCGTATTGTCCGATTCCATCAAAATCGCAGGCGATAAGTTTGACGATGCCATCGTGCGCTACATGCGCAAAAAGCACAATCTCCTCATCGGTGAGCGTACCGCTGAAGAGATAAAGATACGCATCGGCTCCGCATATCCCCGCAAGGAGCAGCTCTTTATAGACGTAAAGGGCAGAAACCTTGTATCCGGCCTGCCTCAGGCGCTGGTCATCGGCTCCAATGAGATGATCGAAGCTCTGGAAGAGCCTCTCCAGATGATACTGGAAAGCGTAAAGGGCCTGTTCGAGCGTACTCCTCCCGAGCTTGCCTCCGACATTACCGAAAATGGCATCTGCCTTACCGGCGGCGGTGCGCTGCTTTACGGTATGGACAAGTTCATTGCCGAGCACACCAAGGTGCCCTGCTATGTGGCAGAGGATCCTATTTCCTGCGTTGCTATAGGTACCGGTAAGGTGCTGGAGAATATCGACGCATTCTCCTCCGGTGCTATCTACGACTACAAGCGGGGCGAATACTTCGACTTCCCCACCCAGCAGTAATTTCATCAGCAATACCGCCCAAGGGTCATTCCTTGGGCGGTTTTTGTATATGTATGAACTTTTTGGCATAGGTATTAAAAAAGCCAAGGAGGCATATATGCTGATAAACCTTCCCGCAGTGCCCCTGTATGGGGAGCCCTATTCCACAGAGCTGGACGACGAGGCATGGTATGGCCAGCAGGCGGAGATAACCGACGATATGGGGGAATATTGCCGGGTGCGGATGGAATACGGATATCAAAGCTGTATACGGCGCAGGTACCTTGCAGATGCCCAATATCAAAATACCCCTGCAATGGTAACATTTCCCTTTGGGGATGTGCGAAGGGAGCCGGACATAAAGTCCGCTCTGCTTTTGACCCTGCCCAGAGGGGCAAAGGTTGAGCCCCTGAGCGAGGACAATGGCTGGACCGGGATAAGGCTTATTGACGGGCGGGAAGGGTATATCTGCTCCAGAGCCGTAACAACGCAAAAAACAGCATCGCTCAGCCGGCATGAGCTTAGGAAAAACATCGTGGAAACCGCAATGGATTACCTTGGTGTGCCATACCGCTGGGGCGGGAGGACTCCTGTGGGGGTGGATTGCAGCGGCCTTTGTCACAGTGCGTATCTTATCAACGGCATAGCCATATACCGAAATGCCGCCATTCAGCCGGAATATCCTGTGCGCAGTATCCCTTTTGCAGATGCCGGGGCGGGAGACCTTTTGTATTTTCCCGGCCATATGGCCATGTATCTGGGAGAGGGCAGGTTCATTCACGCCAGTGCCTCCGAAGGAAAGGTGTGCATAGGCAGCTTTGATAAATACAGCCCCGATTACAGGCAGGATCTGGCAGAGAGCTTTATATGGGCGGGAAGTGTGTTTTGAGGATTTTATCCAATCCAGCCCGCTGCCCTTTTAATGCAGCCTTTCTCTGTATAGCGGCACGTGACAGCTGATTAAGCATGCTTTGTTATAATTCAATGATGCGCAGGCCGCATTGAGCAGCATAACGTACAGTATAGGCTGTTCCGCCGCAGGACTTTCGCATATAGCAAACACATACTGAAGAGCAGTTCACCAGATGACGATTTCTCGCAAACATACATCCGTCATAATAATAGTCCGACAATATTTTTATTTTGTCGGCCTGTTTTTTTATATTCTCATATGCATAAATATCATCCGTATTCCATCCTTTTGGTTGATTTGGACAGGGAAGCACAAGGATCAGCTTTATATGGGGGTATATGGGTTTCAGCTCAAGAACTGTCTGTGCGGCAAAGGTGTCAAAGCCACGCGCACCGCCTGTGCCGAAATAGGTTATGCCGCTGTCTATGAGCTGAGACAGAATTTGTTTTAGCATAGTATTCAGTTCGTTTGTGTCGTCGATAATTTCTCTGTGTCCGGTAAAGCAGCATGTTTTGTTTCTCATAAGCCTGTCACACCCGATATGGGGGTTATATCCCCTTAATATTGGGGATTATAACCCTCATAATATTCACTGTCAAGCGAGGGTAAAGATATGATAGTGTATGATAAGCTGTGGGAAACCATGAAGAAAAAAGGAATAACTACCTATACATTGCGCGAAAAAGGCGGAATCGACAGCAAGACCGTTCGCCGTCTTAGAGCCAATGAAAACATGGAAACAAAAACCCTCAATAAGCTTTGCTCCGTGCTGGATTGCAAACTGGAAGACATAGCTGAATATATAAAGGATTAGAATGGTGACATAACAAAAACAGCGCATCCGCGCTGTTTTTTTATTTCGCTATTCTTCTTCCTCTTCTTCCACCGGGTCAACCTTTACCAGCAGCCGCTCCACGCGGAGATTCTTGCGCTTTTTTACGGTAATGGTGAGGTTTTTGTAGGTAAATGAGTCTCCCTTTTTAGGATAGCCGCCTATCATTTCGGTGGTCCAGCCGCCCAGAGTGGCGTTGTCGTCGTCAAAGTCACGGTCGTCTATATCCAGCTCTGCGAAAAGGTCTTCGATTCGCATATCGCCGTCAGCGTCATAGAGGTCATCCTTAAGCTGTATCAGTTCTTCCTCTATTTCATCGCTTTCGTCCCAGATATCGCCAACCAGCTGCTCCAGCACGTCCTCCATGGTAAGGCAGCCCATTGTGCCGCCGTATTCGTCTGTTACGATTACCATGTGGCACTTTTTGCGCTTCATGGTGGAAAGCACGTTGTTGAGGGGGGTGGTCTTGTGGACGAAGGTGACGGGCATGAGTATTTCCCTAAGGTCTATTTCATCCTTGTCCGCAAGCCGTTTGAATACGCGATTAAGGTGCAGTATGCCTATTATGTTGTCGATGGTGTCCTCATAGACGGGGATGCGGGAGAAGGGGGAGTACATTATCTGCTCCATTATCTCCTCCATGGGGTCGTCTATGTCTATGGCTGTCATGTCCACGCGGGGTGTGATTATCTCGTAGGCCAGTACATCGTCAAAGTCCAGCGCGCTCTGCAGCAGGTCGCATCTGTCCTCGTCCAGTATGCCCTCGTCCTCAACGGTTTCAATGATGGTTTCAAATTCATCCTCTGTAACTGTGGGAACTTCCTGAACCTTGTGAGCCCAAAGCTTTTCCACCTGCTTAACTATGAACATTATCACCTTGCCCACAGGGGACAGTACCTTCATCAGGAATCTGAGGGGCAGCGCCACCAGACGGACGATGGTATAGCATATCTCGGCAGCTATTATCTTGGGGGTTATTTCGCCGAAGGTGATGATGAGCACGGTCATTACGAGGGTGGCTACCCATGCGCCGCTTTCGCCCAGCAGATCCAGCGCAATTATAGTGGCAACGGAGGAGGAGGCGATATTCACAAGGTTGTTGCCGATAAGTATAGTGGTGAGGGCAGAATCGTAATCCAGTGCGATATCAAGGGCGAGCTTATCCTTTTTGCTGCCTCCGTTTTCTGCGATGTGCCGCAGGCGGATGATATTGGCGGAGGAATAGGCTATCTCGGAGCCGGAGAAGAAAGCGGAGAATGCCAGCAGTATTACTATAAATATGTAATTAAGCATAGGCACCTCCCTCGGGCAGGGGATCGTCCTCGTCGTATATCTCGCCCACCAGCTCTTCCAGTATATCTTCCACGGTAAGTATGCCAAGGTTATTTCCGTCGTTGTCCACAACTATGGAAATATGGGTACGCTTGCGGCTCATTTCCGGCAGCAGCTCGTCTATGGGTGTGCTGCTGTTTACAAAGGCAACGTTGTCCATAATTGCCCTCAGCTGCAGCGGCTCATCATCTTCGGCGTTGATGTATGCCTTAAGGTAGGAGCGGATGTGCAGTATGCCCATAACGTTGCCGTTTATGTCTGTAACGGGCAGGCGGCTGTGCACGTTGGAGCGGATGATGTCCAGTATTTCTTCTTCGCTCATCAGGGAGGATACTGTGAGAACCTTGTCCCAGGGGACAACTATATCAGCCGCGGTGCGCTCGCCAAATTCCAGTGCGCTCTGAACAAGTTCTGCTTCTTCCTCGTCCAATACGCCCTCGGTGGCAATGGCCTCAACGTATTCGTAAAGCTCGTCCTCTGTAACGGTGGGCTCCTCTTCCTGTTTTTTGAAGGGCTTTTTTATGGCATCCGCAAGCTTGGTAAAAAGGAAGGACACGGGGGTGAGGGCCTTCATCAGGAACAGCATGGGCCCTGCGGCAATGAGGGCGTATTTGTCGCTGAAGGTCTTCGCGAAGTATTTGGGTATCATTTCCGCAAACAAAAACACCACTATCGTAGTAACGATGGTGGAAGCGGCCACGGCGCCGGCGCCCCACAGCTTTGTCACCATTATGGTGGCAATGGAGGCGGTGGCTATGTGGGTTATGTTGTTGAGTATAAGGAGAGTTGTAAGTGCCTTGTCAAAATTATTGATAACGCGAAGAGCCCGCTTTGCCTGGCGGTCTCCATCATCCGCAAGGCTCATAAGGCGTATGCGGTTTGCGCTGGTATATGCGGTTTCGGATGCGGCGCACAAAGATGCGCCTATCAACAGAGCGAAAAGCGGTACTATGTAACGCAATATTGTACTGCCGTCTTCCATTTGGAGAGGATCACATCCTTTCAGGAATTAATACTTCTTAATATTATAGCAGAAATACGCCGCAATGCAATATGACGCAGAAGGCATAAGCGGCACAATGGAAAACCGAAGGTGAATTTATATAAAAACCGTTAATATTCTGTTGGCATGGGTAAGTGGGTACTGTATAATAGCAAAAGGGAAAAACTTTTGTTTAAGCCTGTCGTAAATGCACTTCGTTATATTGGAGGATACATGCACAAGAAAAAGCTGCACAATCATGCGGCGCTCCATTATCACAATATTATAATAAATACAATGCTGATGTTTGCCCTTGCCTTTATTGTGGCGGGGCTGATTGTTGGCAATATTGCAGACCTGCCCCGAGGCTTATGGCGCATATTCACCTGCCCTGCCCCTCTGGTAACCGACTTTACCATGGTGGGCGGCCTTAATGCAGCCCTGTTCAATGCAGGTCTGTGCGGTCTTTTTGTGTATGCGCTGTACCAGTTATCCGGCTTTGTGGCATCGGGCGGTGCCTTTGGTGCGTATTTTCTGGCGGTGGGCATAGGCCTTTTCGGCAAGACCGTCTTTTCCATAATTCCCTTTGTAATAGGCGGAATACTGTATGCCTGGTACAAAAATGAGCCGTTCCGCCGAATTATTCTGTATCCTATACAGGCATCGGCCTTATCTCCTATCGTGACTGTCATTGCGTTTTCCAATGAGTTTTCCTGGATCGGCGCAGTATTGGGATATATCATTGCAATTACAATCGGTTTTGTTATTACTCCTGTGGCTATACATACCCGTACTATGCACAGAGGCTTTGACCTTTATAACGTTGGCCTTGCAGCAGGCCTTATAGGTATATTATTCTTTGCTGTATATCGTGAGGTAGCCCTTGATCTGCATGGCTTCAGCAATGGATATCACATAGTGAGCCTGATTGGAGATCATAGGCCGGACTTTTTCTATCCTTTTCTCGGCAGTATTTTTGCTCTGATAAGCATGAGCGGCCTGCTTATGTCCAAGGAAGGCATTAACGAATTCTGGAAACTGAGAAGCCACACCGGCCTTGATATAGACTTTGCGCCGGAGTTTGGTATGCCTGCCATTCTTATGAACATGGGATTTGTAGGCCTTATGGCGCTGTTTTACATGATACTGATAAATGCGCCTATGAACGGCGCTACGGTGGGCGCGCTGATCTCGGTATTATGCTGGACGGGCAATGGTGCAAACACCAGAAATGTTCTGCCAATATTTGTGGGATACGGCGTGTATTCCCTTATAACCGGTGTGCCTCTCAACAGTCAGTATCTGTGCGTTGCGGTGTGCTATGCCACGGGCCTTGCACCCCTTGCGGGACGATACGGCAATATTTACGGCGTTCTGGTAGGCGCTATTCATGCCTTTATCGCAGGAATAACCTCTGCCATGCATGGCGGCTTCAACCTTTACAATGGCGGCTTTTCCGCAGGCCTTGTGTCGCTGGTAATGCTGCCTGTGATACAGAGCTTTGCAAAGCATGAATACCGGGACGATACATCACACCACGAAAAGCATCCCGGCCTTGTGGAAGAGCTGGCGGTGGACGTGGTGCATATAGCAGAGGGTGCAGTACACGGCACGGCCCACATAGCCAAGAGCGCCGCCCACGGCGTGGCCCATATAGCGGAGGAGGCTGTGCATGGTGTGGCTCACCTTGCGGAAGGCGCACATATTCACGATAAAAACATTGTGCAGGAGCTGCCGGAAGATCACCGCGAAAGCAAAACCATACATACCTTCCTGCTGGTGCGCAATATCTTTGCGGGAATTGCGGCAATAGTGTTTATACTGTCCATATTGCCAATACACTCTCTGGAGCATTACAGCCATCTGTTCAAGTTCGTTGCATACATACTGGGCGCAGGGGCATACGGCGCCGAGATAATAGTAATGACGGACGGGCTTAGGAAAAATCCCGGGCTGCACGAAATGCTGATGCCATACATATTTGGTGTGCTGTATATTCTGCTGGGCTTCAGCTATCTGAACGGCCACTGATACAATTATAATAAAAGAATTGCGGGCTGTCCTATGGCAGCCCGTTTGATTTTAGTTAAAGCTAAACAAAAAAAGGCCGCCCTTTAAAGGCGGCCTTTGAGCTAACGTTCTTCGTGGAAGTTGTGGGTTTTGTTTGTAATGTTGCGGTGCTGACGGTTTCGCTTTAGTCGGAAACGTAGGGCAGCAGGGCGACTATACGGGCGCGCTTGATGGCGATAGCCAGCTGGCGCTGATGCTTGGCGCAAACGCCGCTCATACGGCGGGGCATGATCTTGCCGCGCTCGGTAACGAACTTGCGGAGCCTTGCGGTGTCCTTATAATCGATATGCTGAACCTTATCTACGCAGAAACCGCATACTTTGCGCCTGGGCCTGCGGGCACGGGGCTTCATCTTGCGTTCTTCCATGATAGGTTTCTCCTTTCAGTAAGCTGGATGGCTGACCCTGTTAGAAGGGCAGCTGGTCGTCGTCGATCTCGGTGAATCCTTCGGGAGCAACAGGGGCGCTCTGGCGCTCGTAAGCGCGCTCGTAGCCGCCGCCGTTTCCGCTGCCGGAATCCTGACCCTTGGGGGTGAGGAATTCAACCTCGTCTGCGACTATTTCGGTAATGTATCTCTTGGAGCCGTCTTTTGCGTCATAGCTGCGGTTCTGAATCTCGCCTATGACGGACACCATGCGGCCCTTGGCAAGGTACTTGCCGCAGGTTTCGCCCAGCTGGCGCCAGGCTACGATGGTGAAAAAGTCAGCTACACGCTCGCCGGACTGGGAGGGGAAGCGGCGGTTTACAGCAATGCGGAAAGTGCACACTGTGGCACCGCTGCCGGTGGTCCTCACTTCGGGGTCCTGGGCAAGCCTGCCGATAAGGATCGCTTTGTTCATAATTGTACCATCCTTTCAGCTAAATATTCTGCAATTAGGCTTCCTGACGGACTACCATGTAACGCAGAATGGACTCGTCGTTCTTGAAGTTACGCTCCAGCTCACGGGGCAGCTCGGAAGCTGCTGCAAAGTGGACCAGAACATAGTAACCCTCGGTCTTGTAATCGATGGGGTAAGCCAGCTTCTTGCGGCCCCACTCATCAACGTTTTCGATTTCGCCGCCGTTGGCGGTGATGATACCGGAGAACTTCTCGATAACGGCCTTTATGGCTTCATCCTCCAGCTCAGGAGTTACGATGTACATAGCTTCGTACTTATTCACGCTTTTCACCTCCTTATGGTCTTATGGCCCTGCCTCCATGCGGGCAGAGCAAGAAGCACGTCAGCGTTTTGTATTATATCACGGCAAAAGATGCCAACGCAATAGAAAATTTAGCGTAAACAGGGCTTTTTTCAAAGATATATTCCTCAAAATGAAGAATGTCTTTTCTATATATAATATGGATAAAGGCCACCCATACTTTGGACGGCCTTTTGGTGTGTTTTATTATGGGATTTTAGTCTGCATAGTTGGTGAAGTAGCCCTGAACCAGCACGATGGGAGTGCCCTTGTCGCCGGAGCCGGAGGTCAGGTCGCACAGGGAGCCCAGAAGGTCGGTCAGGCGGCGGGGTGTGGTGCCCTGGGTGGCCATGCTGCCCTTCAGGTCCTTGTCCTTTTCGCGGATGGCCTTTTCGATGGCTGCGCGAAGCTCCGCGCCGGAAAGGTTTGCATAATCGTTATCCGCAAGGTACTTGAGCTTCAGCTCGTTGGGCAGGCCTTCAAGGCCGGCGGTGTAGCCGGGGGATACAACGGGGTCGGCCAGCTCCCAGATCCTGCCAACGGGATCCTTGAATGCGCCGTCGCCGTATACCATGGCTTCTATCTGCTTGCCGGTGGCGGCACAGAGGGAAGCGCTGAGCTCTTCGGCTATCTGCTGTGCGTTGTTGGGGAACAGCTTTACCACGCCCTCGGTGGACTTGTTGGAGCCCAGCAGGCCGTATTCTGCGTTGTAGCCGCTGCCGTTTACGGGTGCGTTAAGTATATCGCACAGGGTGAGACATACAGAAGCGCCTGCTGCCTTTATGCGGCGCTGGGTGCGGAAGCGGGTGTGTGTATCACAGCACAGCACCTTGTCGGTGTATGCGAGAATTGCTTCGGGACGGTTGGCAAGGATTATCTCGGCATCTGCGCCCTCTTCTTCAATAAGCTGCGCATAGTAGCTGATGTAGTCCACGCCGGTGAAGGGATGGAGGGGAGTGCCGAAATGCCTGCGGAAGTCCGCAACGCTCAGCACGTCCTTATAGGGATCAACGCCGCTGTCATCCAGTGCGTCCAGATCCACAAGATGGTTGCCCACCTCGTCGGAAGGATAGCCCAGCTGAACAACTACCTTCTTTGCGCCCCGGGCGATGCCCCTGAGGCAGATGGCGAAGCGATTGCGGCTGAGTATGGGGAATACTACGCCCACGGTCTCACCGCCCAGCTTTGCCTTTACGTCCTCGCCGATATTGTCTATGGTGGCATAGTTGCCGGCGGCCCTTGCCACAACTGCCTCGGTAACAGCTACAACGTCCCTGTCGTGGAACTCAAAGCCATCTTCTTTTGCGGCGGTCAGCACGCAGTCGGTCACGATCTTTACGATGTCATCTCCCTCGCGGATGATGGGAGCCTTGATGCCTCTGGATACCGTTGCCATTTTTATATGCCTCCGTTGTTTTTATGTTTTTCTTAGTATGGGCCACATTCACCCATTTTCACTATAATAATATCACGAAGGGATAATAAAAGGTAATACAGGTTGGTTAGAGACATATAAGCTGGACTTTTGGATAATGCTTTTGCCATAAAAATAATTCGCATTTTGTAAACAAATACTAACAATACATACACTTCCGTTGAAAAAAAGAAGGAAAACATATAAAATGATGGATGATAAAATAACCAAAGGAAACAGGTATGGCGGATTTTCGCAGAAAATTCAAAAGATTTACAAGGCATACAAGGCAGCGTATAAACAGGCTGATGGCAGGCAGACATTTCGGCTCTCATACCGCCTCACGCTTTAAGGCTGCTCCCCCCAAGGCAAAGGCTATACTCATAAGCGGCACGGCGCTGATAATGGCGGTGCTTATTTTGCTTACTTCGCTGCTGTTCAGGAGCTGCGGCAAGGAGCAGGCGGTGGATGTGCGTACCGCACAGATAGACGAATCCGGCAGCAGCATAGTTACAATAGAAGTAACCCCCTCCCCCACACCAAAGCCCACCCCCACTCCTACTCCCGAGCCCATACTGCACCGCGGCGTGGAGAGCGAGCGCAACCATCAACTGCAGGCACGCTTGATGGAGCTGGGCTATATGGATACGGATACCACCACCAATCTCTTCGGCCCTGCCACAGAGCATGGCGTGGAGCTGTTCCAGCGTCAGGTAAACTTTACCGAGGCTCTGGGCGTTACCATCGATGAGGACGGCTGGGCGGGCGACCAGACCCTTTCTCTGCTGTACAGCGCCGATGCCCCCCGCTACTGCGTAAAGGAGGGCATGAGCGGCGACGATGTAACCTCCATGCAGAAGCAGCTGGTGGATATGGGTTATATGCGAAAGACCACCGGCTATTATGGCGACGAGACCAAGGCCGCCATGAAGGAATTCCAGAGCCGCAACGGCCTCAGCGCCGATGGCCTTGCGGGCCCCAAAACATACGAGATGCTGTACTCTCCCGAGGCGAAGGAAAGCAAATCCAAGTCTCAGCAGGCACGCACCAAGGCCAACATAAGCAAGATGATAGAGGTGGCCAAGAGCAAGCTGGGCTGCAAATATGTGCTGGGCGCGGAAGGCCCCAAGCAGTTTGACTGCAGCGGCCTGGTATATTACTGCCTTAAGGAAGCGGGCAGCAACCGCCGCAGGCTCAACGCCGCAGGCTATTCCCGCGTGGACGATTGGGAAAAGATCACCAGCATCAACAGCCTGAAGAAGGGCGATATCATCTGCTTCTACAGCGATGACTTCAGCAAGGTGGGCCATGTGGGCATAGTTGTTTCCAGCGGCATGATGATAGACGCATCCAGCTCCAACGGCAAGGTGGTACGCCGCTCCTTCACCACCAGCTACTGGAAGAAGCACTTTGTCTGCGGACGCAGGCCCTGGTAATGGGAATATTAAGAAGCTGCATATTTTGCGGCTTCTTTTTGTACCGATAAAAGAAGGGGGATAAAAATGAAAAAGCGCAGTATGTTTTGCTTAGTGCTGCTGTTTGCCTCAGTTCTCACTTCCTGCAGTCCCGGCGGAGAGTTCCGCTACAACAAGCCTGATACTCTTGCAGATGCAACTCCGCCGTATATTGAAGGAGGGTATCTGGAGGAGATTACACCGGAGGAATTTGAGCAGCTTTCCGGGTTGAAAACGGAAGGTCTGATGAAGAACGATTTATACTGGTGTGCAGAATATGACGGCGAAGGCAGGATCGTAAACATACAATACAGTGCCGGTAATCGTGGAACAGCGGTATATATGGCGCTGCATTCACATAACGATTGGTCGCCGTACAGCTATTCGCCTGCGAGCCTGGTTTATGGCGGAACAAAAAAAGAATCCACCGTGCAGGGTGTTCCTATGATATTTGGCTATTGCAAAGGGGAGAAGTTTGGGTTTGACGGGGATATGTACCTTGGGGAGTTTGTGCTGGATGATATGCTTGTAAATATTCAAATGAGTACGAACAGCGTGGGTGAGTTTGAAGCATTTATAAATAAGCTTATAGAAATCAACAAATAACAAAAAGCGGCATTTACCTGCCGCTTTTCAGTTAACGAATATTATCTATACCCACCCACCATCCTTTTAATGTAGCTTTTCCTGCGGAAAAGCGAAAGCGCTGCCCAACAGCTGCGCCTGTAAAATCAGGCTGATTATAGCTGCCCTCTGAGTTTGCCGCCCTCTTCGCCGTAAGGCGAAGATACCTTAAAGGGCGGCGGGCGGGTATAGATAATGAACCCCAAAAGAAAAACGCCCGAATGTTCATCGCATCCGGGCGAATATTTTGCTTTGTTACTCTTCCCTAAAGATAATGCCGTTTTCGTCGGCGCTTTCGATGATTGCCAGGGACTTGAGGTTGACGCCTGCTTCACGCAGCTTCTTGCCGCCGGGCTGGAAGCCCTTTTCAACGGCAACGCCTACGCCCACCAGCTCTGCACCTGCGGCGGAGACTATCTCGCACAGGCCGCGAAGGGCTTCGCCGTTGGCAAGGAAGTCGTCCACGATGAATACCTTATCGGTGGGTTTGAGCCACTCGGCGGATACCAGCAGAGTGACCTTTTTCTTATAGGTGTAGGAGTAGATCTCGCTCCTGAGCAGACCGCCTTCGATGTTGTCGCTCTTGGCCTTCTTGGCGTAGATGAGGGGCAGACCGTAACGATTGGCGCAGAGGGTAGCCAGGGCTATGCCGCTTGCCTCAGCGGTGAGGACAACGGTGGCCTCGGACAGGTCAAAGTGCTTTTCGAATTCCTCAGCCATTGCTGCAAGCAGCTTGGTATCTACCTTGTGGTTGAGGAAACCGTCTACCTTGATGATGCCGCCGGGAAGAACCTTGCCTTCTTTGCGGATGCGTTCCTTCAGAAGCTCCATTTGAATTTCTCCTTTGTTGTTTTTAAAAAAGTATAAGCTGCTTGCAGATGATTTGGCCTGCAAACAAAAACATCCCATATTCTCTTTTATTATGCAATGTTTTCATCCGTGATACAAGCCCCAAAAACATATATATTTTGATTGAAAAAATTTGGTAGTCCCGCTGTGCAATTATCCTGTACATACTGTCTTTTGCCGATTATAATTATATATAGGAAAGGTTTGTATATGGATGAAAAGAAACAACAGCACTGCGATGACAATGTACACAGCGGACATCGCAGACGCCTGAGAGAAACATATACCGAGCGGGGCCACGAAAGCATGCATGACCACCAGCTGCTGGAGCTGCTGCTCACATATTCCATACCCCGGCGGGATACCAACCCTCTGGCCCACAGGCTGCTGAGCAAAGAGGGCTTTGGCTCACTGGAGGGGCTTTTTGCCGCGGATGTGCATGAGATAATGAAGATAGATGGCGTTGGCGAATCCACGGCGATCCTCCTGTCACTTGTGGGCTGCATGGGAAAGCGCACTGCCGCCGAAAAGGTAAGGGGAAAGCGACTGAATACACCCCATGCCGCCATGGAATACTGCAAGGCTCTTTCCTTTAAAGGAAACAACGAAAGCATGTATGTTATTTCGCTGGATAAATCCCACAGGGTATTGAGCGTGGACAGGGTAAGCACCGGCACACCCGGAGAGGTAACGCTGTATCCAAGGAATGTGGTGGAGATAGCCCTCAGCCGCGGTGCGCAGAATGTAATGCTGTGCCACAATCATCCTTCCGGAGATCTTAAACCATCCAAAGAGGACCTTAAAACAACCAGTCTTATAATAGGGGCGCTGACTCCTATAGGAATAGTACTAAATGACCACATAATCGTAGGCGGAGGCAGGGCATACAGCATGTCCCAGCAGATGTATGAGCTGAACGGGCGGGCGGACAATGACCTTGCCACTGCTGCGGAAAAGGAGGAATGACATGGATTACAGGGAGAACTATCTGAGCTGGCTTGACAACGAGGCGCTGGAGCGCAGCCTCAAAGAAGAACTTGAAGCCATTGCCGAGGATGCAAAGGAGCAGGAGGAGCGCTTTTATACCGAGCTGGAGTTTGGTACTGCGGGCCTTCGCGGCATAATCGGCGCAGGCACCAACAGAATGAACGTTCATGTGGTGCGCAGGGCCACTCAGGGCCTTGCGGACTACCTTAATACAATAGAGGGCGCAAAGGAGCGTGGCGTTGCTATCGCTTATGATTCCCGCCACATGTCTGATGTGTTTGCAAAGGAAACCGCGCTGGTGCTTGCAGAGAACGGCATAAAGGCCTTCCTTTACAGCACCCTGCATTCCGTTCCCCAGCTTTCCTTCACCGTTCTGCATCTTGGATGCATAGCGGGCGTGGTCATCACCGCCAGCCATAATCCCCCCGAGTATAACGGCTACAAGGTATACTGGGAGCATGGCGGACAGGTTGGCCCCGAGCAGGCGGACGAGATACTTAAGTACATCCGCAGTGCTGACTACTTTGCCGTTAAGGCTATGGATGAAAAGGTGGCCCTTTCCGGCGGCCTGTTAAAGATGATAGGCGCAGAGGTGGACGAGGAATACTACAAGGCCACCATGTCCCTCAGGCTTAATCCCGAAGTTACCGCCGCAAAGGGCGGGGACATGAAGCTGGTTTATACTCCCCTCCACGGCTCTGGCTGTGTGCCTGTAAAGGAGATACTCAAGCGCATAGGCCTGTGCAATGTCAGCGTAGTTGCGGAGCAGGAAGCCCCCGATGGCAGCTTCCCCACCGTTAAGGCGCCCAACCCCGAGGATCCCAATGCATTTACCCTTGCCTTTGAGCTTGCCAATAAGGTTGGGGCTGACCTCATTTTGGGCACTGACCCCGACTCCGACAGGCTGGGCGCCGCCGTACGCAAGGATGACGGCCGCTTTGCAGTGCTTACCGGCAACCAGATAGGCAGCATACTCATTCACTATATCCTTTCCACTCTTAAGGAAAAGGGACAGCTTCCCGCTAACGGCCTTGTGGTCAAATCCATCGTAAGCACCATGATGGCGGATGCCATCTGCGCCCATTACGGCGTGGAGATGCGCCACGTGCTTACCGGCTTCCGCTTTATTTCCGAGCAGATAGCCTATTGCGAGCGCACCGGCGAAAAGGAATTCCTCTTTGGTTTCGAAGAGAGCTACGGTTTCCTTAAGGGCAGCTTTGCAAGGGATAAGGACGCCATCTGCGCATCCATGATGCTGGCAGAGGCCGCCGTGGTATATGCTCAGCAGGGCAAGAACCTTTACGATGTGCTGCAGGAAATGTACGCCATGTACGGTTTCTACGGCGAATCTGTCAAGTCCTACACCCTTAAGGGCAAGGAAGGCCTTGAAAAGATAGCCGCTGCAATGGAGACTCTGCGCAGTGCTCCCATGGATGCCGTGGGCGGCGTAAAGGTGCTGTCCTTTGAGGACCTTAAGAAGGGCACAGTGCTTTACAGCGACGGCCGTTTGGAAAAAGCGGCGCTGCCCTCCTCCAATGTGCTCAGGTTCTTCCTGGAGGAGGATTGCTGGCTGTGCGTACGTCCCTCCGGTACCGAGCCCAAGCTCAAGCTTTATATCGGCGGCAAGTCCGATACGGCGGCAGGTCTGGATGAGCGTCTGGCGACCCTTATGGCAGATGCGGACGGGCATATTTCCCAGCTGCTCAAGTAAGCTTTTTGCCAACTGAAACACAAGTTAAAAAAGCCGTCGGATTTATGTCCGGCGGCTTTAAAAAACTTTCTTCAAAAAACTTTAAAAAAGTCGTTGACAAAGTAGAGGGTGTCTGTTAAGATATACAAGCTGTCGCACGGAACGCGACGGGCGCACCTTGAAAACTATATAGTGCAAAGTAAAGAAAACGAAACGCGATTCTTTTGAAGAAAGAGAAGAAGCAGCCGAAGCA
>JAFYOP010000038.1 GCA_017547885.1 Clostridia bacterium
AGACAGATATTCTTTTACTACTTCTTCTTTCAGCTCATCGCTGTATTTCTTATACATCCTTTTCCCCCTTCACTATAAAAGCCTATGATACTTATTATATCATAGGCTTTTTCACTGTCCGTTTTTAGTGTAACACTACAACGATGGCTTTTTTGTTTTATGCCACTCGCCTTGCAAAGGCAAAGTGTTCCTGCCAGTAATCGGTTTCCCAGCTGCGCTCGGTCACCTTGCCGTTGGCAGAGGATGCGTCGATCATCTTGCCGTCGCCGATATATATGCCCGCGTGCTGGATTTTTTCCGTGTCACCGCCGTAAAAGAACATTATATCTCCCGGCTGCAATTTGGCCTTATCCTCTATCTTCTGCCAGTTTGCATTATCGGCATACCGCTGACAGTTTTCCATCCTTTCCACATAAACGCCCGCCTGTGTGATCACATAGTGCACAAGTCCTGAGGAATCAAAGGTGTCAGGACCATATGTACCTTTCTTGTAAGGTTTACCCACAAGGGCTTTGGCATCGGTAACTATAGCGTTTGCAAGCTCTGTGGATGCTGGAGTGGGAGTAGGTTTGGGCATCGAGGCAAATGCATCGCCAAACTCTACCGTACCCATCCACTTTTCGCAGTCCGCCTCGGTCTGCAACAGTTTCCAGCCGCCAATATCGCCCCGTACTGCGTTGACAAAGCGGAAGCCCAGCACGATATTTTGGCTCTGGGTTTGTCCCCTATAATCCCACTGGGGAGTAAGATAAACAAAGTAGGTGGTATAGGCGGTATCATTCCAGCCCGGCTCTGCAATATCCATAACAGAGGTCATCTTATCCATGCGATAAACCGGGGAATCGGCGTCGAAATAAGCCGTGTGGTCAAGCTGTATGAATTCCGTAACAGTTTCGCTGTAGCCGTATTGGAACTGGGTAATAAGATCTCCCAGTCTGCTGCTGTCGTTTATTGCGTCAGCCGATGCCTTGTCTACCATCAGCAGGGTCTGTCCTTCATCCGTCCTGTCGAACCGGTCAGGTGTCACATTGTTTTCCGTCATGGTGCTGGTGCGCTCAGTGCCGTTCAGGTCTATGGAGACCTCGTAATAGGATAAATCTATCCGCTTGCCCGTTTCGCTGAAGGGAGCAGCTATTCTTTTAGCCGCCTGCCATTCGGGGTTTGATGCGTCAAGTGCAGGCGTGGGCTGTACTGCCGTCTGCAAGTATGCAAGCATTTCATTCCTGTTGTCATCGTACCACTCCTGACCGTTTTCATAGTTATAAACGGAATCTGCGCCGGTAAGGGCATTGAGCACAGCAGCCATTATCTGCCCTTCAAGGCCTGTTTCCTTGCCGGCCTCAAAGCGTGGCATAAAGCGGCTCACCGCCCTGCGGCCCATGGCGCAAAGCTGACCGTATTCGCCAACGTGTTCGTGAATATAATCGATTGGGGCAGAAGAACCTTTTGGGCCGGAAACTATCGTACTTAAAAGAGCGTCAACTTTTTCATTGTTATCAATTGAAATGGCTATCTGCTCATCTATGGCTTTCAGCCGTTCTGCACGGCCAATGGAATCGGGAGAAAATTCGAGATACTTCTGCAAGTCCTCAGGCCAATTCTTATTGGCATAACTCACACGACCCTTGGAATCCTTTATGGGCCAATATACATTGGAAAACTCTATTTCACCGCTTTCATTTTCCTTATATTGCCATATAACAGCACAGTTCAGCTCGCCAGTGACGGACAGTTCATCGTTTAAAATGTCATACTGTCGATAGGAAAGAATAAGATATACATCTATCGTTCCATCATCATTATAGCGAACCTGCACAACATTATACGCTGCTCCCGCCGCATCGTAGGGCTTTCCGTCAAAATATCTGTCATTTACCGTCAGCAGGATATTATCCCATATGCTTGTGGAAAGGTCATTGCCGCTGAGGGTGCGGGGCAGGGCGTAAACCTTACTGTTGTTTGTCAGCGAAGAATATATGAGCAGATCCATGTCGGAAAGGGTGTCTATGGGGTCGGGTGGCATCGGCGCATATTGCAGCGTATCGGGATAAATCTGCTCTTCCCCAAAGGCCTCGCCTATTTCCATACTCTCTATGAACCATCCGCTGCCGTTCCAGACAAGATTGGTATAATACGCCGTGGCGATTCCTGCACCTGGGTCATAATCGAGGAGCTGGCGCAGCCGAAGTTTGCTCTTTCCTCCTTCGCTTATTACAGTGCCGCCGCTTACCCAATGGGTATTTTCGCCGTTTAAAGCAGAATATTTGCTCTGGTCATAGGTGATGGATTCATTTGTAATGACGTTCTTTGCAAGCTCCGTGAGTTTACTGTTTCCCATGTGGTAAACGTATACGTTGGTTGCATCATAGTTGCTGCCGCCTACCCATAGCATAAGGGCGATATCGGTTCTGTTGTCAGCGTCAAAGTCAGCGGTGTGGTATTCTGCATTCTGCCACCAGCCGGGGATCTCCTGGGTTATTGTTTCACCTCTGCCCAGCTTTACCGTTAAGGTGGCCTTTGCGGTTTCGGGGGTAAAGTTTTCATCGGCTGTGTTATCTGTGTCGACGGTGATGGTATCCTCAAGGCCGTCGCCGTCAATATCGATAAGCGGCTCTGTTTGGGCGTTAACAACCTCAAGCTCGGGGGCTTCTTCCACCTCAACAGGTGCACTCTGACAGGCCGTGGTAAAGCAGCCCACCAGCATGATAACCGCAAGCATCAGCGCCGCAGCCCTGCCAAGGAAGGTGGTGCGCTCCCGCATGAATGCGCCCTTCATGCGCTGCTTTGCCATGCGGCGGGAGCTTGCCTGGCTCATGCCCAGCTGTGGGCGGGTGGCATAGGAGAACAGCTCCAGTATGGCGGTAAGGTAGCCTCGC
>JAFYOP010000039.1 GCA_017547885.1 Clostridia bacterium
ATGGACTACCTCAAAAAGCTCATGGAAGCCACGGATAAAGTGCGCATCACCGGCCCCGGAACTGACCTCAGCTTCTCCATCAAAGGCATACCCGCCATCCCCTGCTGCGGCGACTGCAACATCCCCGACGGCGAAGTCTACACCGCCCCGGTGAAAGACAGCATCAACGGCACCATCACCTACAACGCCCCCAGTATCTACCACGGAATCCCCTTCGATGGCGTCCGTTTCCGCTTCGAAAACGGCAGGATTGTGGAAGCCCACTGCAACGGCAGCGACGAAGCCCTCAACAAAATCCTCGACACCGACGCCGGCGCCCGCTACATCGGCGAATTCGCCCTCGGCCTCAACCCGCACATCCTTCGCCCCATGCGCGATATCCTCTTCGACGAGAAAATCGCCGGCTCCTTCCACCTCACCCCCGGCCAGGCATACGAAGAAGCCCCCAACGGCAACAACTCCGCCGTGCACTGGGACCTCGTCTGCATCCAGCGCCCCGAATACGGCGGCGGCGAAATCTGGTTCGACAACACACTCATCCGCAAAGATGGCCGCTTCCTCGACCCGCAGCTCGCCATCTTCAACGCAAACTAAAACCATATATACATCTGCCGCCCCATGGCTCATAGAAAAAAACTCCGCAAATGGCTCATCGTGCTCGCAGTCGCAGCCCTCGTATGCGGCATTGGCGCAAAATGCTTCGGGGACTACAGCGCAAAGCAGCTGCAGTGTAACCACGTGCAGCTGCCTGCCGACGCTCTGCCCGGCGCAGGACCGCTCAAAATCGCCTTCTTCTCCGACTTACACAACTCCCCGGAGCTCATCGACCAGGCAATCGGCCATATCGCCGCTGCCAAGCCGGACCTCATCCTCTTCGGCGGCGATTTAGTGACCGCATATGAACGCTTTCACCGCACCCGCTGGACCATAAAAGCGTTCGGAAAGCTCCGCAGCATCGCCCCCACCTTCGCCATCCTCGGCAACCACGATTACGAAAAACTCGCGCAGCTCGAACGCGTTTATGCGGCAGCCGGCATTCCCCTGCTCCGCAACCAGCGCATCGACTGGACCACGCCTTCTGGCGCAACGCTTCGCATCATCGGCCTGGGCGATTGGAATGAGGGCGATGAAGCCCCTGCCACCTGCCTGGCCCCCGCCGGGAAAGAAAACGCCCCCGTCCTCCTCCTCTCGCACGACCCGGAAAGCCGCTGGCTGCTGCGCCGCTACGACTGGGACCTCATGCTCTCCGGCCACACACACGGCGGGCAGCTGGGCAATCCCTTCACGGGCGATTCCATCTCCTTCCGCTCCTCCATGCCCGCCGGGCTCTTCGATTTCGAAGGCAACCGCCGCGTCTTTGTCACCCGCGGCGTAGGGGCTATCTACAGCATGCGCTTCTTCAGCCCCCCCGAAGTCAATATCATTGAAGTGAATAGGGAATAGGGATAGAAAAAGCCCGTGAGGACATCTCCTCACGGGCTTTTCTGATTGGTTTGTTCAGCAATCTGGCTGTGCTTTCAGAAAGGTGCGTTGTAGAAAACTCTACTATTCACTATTCCTTTTGCACTATTCTCTCAAAATCACTTGCGGCGGCGGCCTCGGCACGCCAAAGTCACTTTAGTGACGACGGCGGCGGGCAGCCAGGCCGGCCAGAGCCAGCAAGGAAAGTGTGGCCGTGGTGGGCTCGGGAATTGCGGCGGAGGCAATCGAAACATTACCGTTGGCAAATACCAGGTTGTAAGTACCTGCGGTCATGCCGGTGAACACGGTAGAGGCATCCACCGCATCCGTGTAGGCAGTTGTGCCAAGAACCAGACTGTCCACACCTGCGAAGAGGGTGATGGGGCCATCGCTTTTCAGAGGAGCTTATGAATGCGATATGCATAAATCACGAATTTCTGAGGATTGAAGTGGCCTAATCCGATACTCGGTTTCGGCATATAAGAAAATAAGCCGGGATATGAATATATCCCGGCCTGCTCATTTTATAGGGGAAAGCAGTTGCGGACTTTTCTCCTTGTCCGATGCAAAAGCTTCTTGAGAGTCAGTCCCGTATTCGCATCAGGCTGGCCACTTGTTCAAAATAATCAGACGACCACATCTGCAGGGAATCCTGATTCCGGATGAATGGCCGCACATCATTTATGGCCATAGCAAAACGCACCTGGCGGATTTTGTCAAGGAGGAGTTGCTGAACCCCCTGCAAGGTAAGGGAATTTTCCGGCACAGAGGCAAATTGGTACGCCCGACGACAGAAATGCTTGAAATCTAATGCAATTCCCTTGCGGACATACCATTCAAAATCGTACCAGTCGCGTCCCTTGACTCTGTTTTTCCAGGCCCGAAACAGCAAGGCGTGCATTTTCCCTGCAAACAGGCAAGGCAAGGTAAAGCACCGAACATAGAATGAACGCGGCAGCAGCAGCAGTTTATCTTCAGTGGCAAAATCCAGCGGTGGCGTTGTGTCTACTTCTAATTTGATATTGATGACGCGCCCCCTTTCCAGCGAAAGATTAAAAAGGGCGGTATCACTCTTCAGGAAAGCTGACTGGATAGGGGTGATTTTTGTCTTCTTTTTCAAGGTAATGTCCACCTTCTGCCCCGCTGCGGCAAATTCTTCTTCAATACAGTCAAAATATGGTCTGAAATCGAAGTCCGGCGTTGATTCGAGCAGCGAAAAATCCATATCTTCAGAGAAACGCTTCAGTCCATGAAAGATACGCAGGCAGGTTCCGCCGTAGAAAGCAGCCTTATCAAAAAATCCACCCTTGGCCAGCCCACTCAGGGCCACCTGCTGCATCACCTCGCGGATGGCATTTAGCTTATCCTCCACGGTTTTGCATTCATAGGCTGCCAGCATTTCATCAAAGACATTCATAACGCAGCATTTTTTCTAGTTGAAACAAATCATTCTTCTTTTTATCTGTCAATTCTGCCAACCGATGGACCAATTCCACATCCCAGCCAGCCACCGCATCCATATCAGCGCGCAAATAATCCTCCAGATACTCCCGTGCCATGCGTACGGATTGAATGCGTAATCCCGGTGTTGCCAGAATGAGGTCACACAAGGCTTTTTCCGGTCTTGCCTCCATATAGGCATGCCCTTGCGGCGTGCGGGAAAGGGTAACACCTTCGGGATAGTATGCGCGAGGCACGCGGATATATTCATACTTCCCTGTGGCATTCTCGAACTCACGCCCCCGCACCAGGCAGGACGAGCGCACGGTGTATACCCGCTCCGGGATAACACCAAGCCGTGATAACACGCTTTCATACGAAACATAGGAAGGAGCAAGCAGATGGTTTGCTATCAGCTCCCGGGAATAATCGTCCGGCGTACACAAATACAGATTGCGCCGCAGCGATACCAGTTCCCCTTGCCGCTCCCGCAGCATGAGGCTTGCCTGGGGCGCTTTATAGCGGGACAGAGCATTCTTCAACACCCCCGCCGTAACTGGGACGCACCCGAATCTCTTTCCTAGATTTTCCCGCATGCCTGCAGCCTTTCTACTGAAATAAAATTAGCATTTTCTGCGTGATAAATCAAGTTTAATGTAATTAAATCTACAAAAATTGCTAAATTGAACGCCTTTTTGAAAGCTCAACAATGGCGTTCAATAAAGAAACCCTTGGGGATATCACCCCAAGGGTTTCTCTATATAATAATCTAAAATAGTAAATGTCGATAGTCAATCGTCAATTTACTTGCGGCCTCGGCACGCCAAAGTCACTTTAGTGACGACGGCGGCGGGCAGCCAGGCCACAGAGAGCCAGCAGGCTCAACGTAGCCGTGGCCGGTTCGGGGATGACTCGAGCCTTACTTACGGCTTCTACCTGAGCCAGCGTCATGGATCCGCCATATACTGTATAAGAATCTACGTATGTCGCACTTACACTAATATTTGTGGCATAGAAATCCTTTTC
>JAFYOP010000040.1 GCA_017547885.1 Clostridia bacterium
ATGGAGATAGAAAGCTGATAGATGATTTTTCTTATATTTTCTTAAAAGGCGACAGAATTGGATTCATTGGTCCTAATGGATGTGGTAAATCTACGTTGATGAAAATTATTGCAGGGATTATTCCGCAGGATTCCGGTAATGTAATAGTTGGACAGACTATAAAAATGGGATATTATGCCCAGGAAATAGTTGGTATCTTAGTACCCTCCCACCTGTGTCGGTTTTGGTACGGCTAAACTTACAATCACTAGACGTTTTTCCAGGCAGCTGAGCCTCACACCCTCAGAGAGCAAGCTCTCTTTCGCATAACCTTTCAGATAAAGAATCGCGGATTTGCCTACGATTCAACCTACGGGCTTACACTCCCTATTCCATCAGGAAGCGGTGTTAGCTTTCTGCACGCGTCTTCGCTCAAACTCATAAGTCAAGTACAGGAATATTAACCTGTTGTCCATCGGCTGCGCCTTTCGGCCTGGCCTTAGGTACCGACTAACCCCGGGCGGACGAACCTGCCCCGGGAAACCTTGGGATTCCGGCGTTGGGGATTCTCACCCCAATTTTCGTTACTCATGTCCGCATAATCACTTCCAATCGCTCCAGCTAGGCTCATACGAACTAGTTCTTACGAACTACCTTCAACGCTGATTGGAACGCTCTTCTACCACGTACCAAAAGGTACATCCACGACTTCGGCACGGGACTTGACTCCCGATCATTTTCGGCGCAAGATCTCTCGACCGGTCAGCTGTTACGCACTGTTTAAATGGTGGCTGCCTCTAAGCCAACATCCCGGCTGTTTATGAAACCTCACATCCTTAGTGACTGAGTCCCGTTTAGGGGCCTTAGTCGGTGGTCTGGGCTGTTTCCCTCTCGACTGTGAAGCTTAGCCCCCACAGTCTCACTCCTGGCGCTCGGCAGATGGTATTCGGAGTTTGACAAGCGTCGCTAACCCGGCAGGGCCGCTAGTCTAATCAGTGCTCTACCCCCATCTGTTGCCTTACCAAGGCTGCCCCTAAAGGCATTTCGAAGAGAACCAGCTATCACCCAGTTTGATAAGTCTTTCGCTCCTATCCACATGTCATCCTAAGGCTTTTCAGCGCCTACAAGTTCGGACCTCCATCCCCTGTTACGGAGACTTCATCCTGCACATGGATAGCTCACTGGGCTTCGGGTCCACTCCGTGCTACTAAATACGCTCATTTCGAACTCGCTTTCGCTGCGGCTCCCCTCTCGGTTAACCTCGCAACACAGAGTGACTCGCGGACTCATTATGCAAAAGGCAAACTGCAACGGTCATGACGACCGCCGCAATAGTTATGTAGGCGTACGATTTCAGGTCTATTTCACTCCCCTTCCGGGGTTCTTTTCACCTTTCCCTCGCGGTACTCGTTCACTATCGGTCACCATCTAGTATTTAGCCTTGGAGGGTGGGCCCCCCGGATTCAGTCAAGGTTTCACGTGTCCCGACTTACTTGGGATACCACTAAGCTTCAGTAAGTTTTCGAGTAAAGGGCTATCACCCACTATGGCCGAACTTTCCAGATCGTTCCTCTAACTTACATCTTGCTACAGCGTGGTCCCGCAACCCCTGTGAGCAGGCTCACAGGTTTAGGCTCTTGCGCGTTCGCTCGCCACTACTAACGCAATCTCGGTTGATGTCTTTTCCTACAGGTACTGAGATGTTTCACTTCCCTGCGTATGGCTCCTGGCGGCCTATGTGTTCAGCCGTCGGTAGTAGGCGGTAAAACCTACTGGATTGCTCCATTCGGAAATCCCCGGATCAAAGTGTACTTGCCACTCCCCGAGGCTTATCGCAGCTTGTCACGTCCTTCTTCGCCTGATGGTGCCAAGGCATCCGTCGTACGCCCGTATACGCTTAGCCGAAAGATCTTAAAGTAATTTAAAACCTTCCCGCTCGGTTTACGTTGCATTTTCTTCCCAGAAACATTCAATTGTCAAAGATCAAAAATTCACTCAAACCTGCCACAGGTCGTAAAACTAAGTGGTGGGCGTGCCTGGAATCGAACCAGGGACCTCGTCCTTATCAGGGACGCGCTCTAACCAACTGAGCTACACGCCCGGTCATGTCATCGCTGACATTTGGTCTGGAAGGGATACGACAGAGCTAAACTTGTGTCAAGTTCACCTTGCCTTCACATTGCTGTGAGGCGTGCTCCTTAGAAAGGAGGTGATCCAACCGCTGGTTCCCCAACGGTTACCTTGTTACGAC
>JAFYOP010000002.1 GCA_017547885.1 Clostridia bacterium
ACACAAAGTCTGATCCGGAGCTTCATATCCTACTACAACTCTCAACGCCCTCAATGGGCATTAAATAAGCTGACTCCCTTTGAATTCAGAAGTCAGCTCTTGTAGCTTTTTTATTGTCCGTTTTTCTTGACACAATACAAAGGGGTGCTTTTTATGTTATTTCTCTATGTATCTGGCTATGCCTTCAAGCTGCCTGCGGGAGGAAACACCCAGCTTGCCGTAAAGGTTTTTATTATGAAATTTGAGGGTATTTTCTTTTATGTTCAGTGCGGTTAGTATTTCCTTGGTGGATTTTCCCTCAAGATAAAGGTCGTATACCGCGCGCTCTGTGGGGGTGAGGGTAGGAAGTCCTTCTTTAAAGCGGCTGCATTGGGCAGCGGAGGGAACAAAGGCAGGGACTGAGGCTTTTTTAGGGGCGACAGGCCTGGCCTCCTGCAGCATCATGTACAGCCCCAGCAAAAACAGCTCGCTTATTATGTATGAAACGGACAGCATTTCAAAATCCAGCTTTACCCGCTGCTCCATCAGCCAAACGCCGATATTCACCAGCACCGCAAAGGTGAGTATCATGCCGTGAGCGGGAGAGGATATGCGCTTTTTTATTATGGAATAAGCGATCACCGCAACCATTGCGGCAAAGTGCAGCAGCAGATAGACAAAATACAGCCTGTGCCATGGGCCGTATACTTTGTTCAGCACGGATATGCCGTGTGCTTTTTCCAGAGAAACCTCTTTGTAATAGATATCCAGATAGCCCGGGCTGGCCGCAACAAGGAACACGCCTATGCTGATAACGATAAGCAGGACGGTAAGGCGCTTTTTGCAGCGTATATCCACAGCGTCCAGTATTATCATCAGCATGGAAAGGGGAAGAAATACCGAGCCAAGGTAGGATATGCGGTTTGCCATAAGGGCGGCATCCAGCGTATCGGATACGGACAGGACAAAATAGCCGCTGTTTACCACCACAACCGAGGCGAAAAGCAGCAGCATCCATTTATTTTTTTTATTTATAATGAAGCAGCCGATTAGCAGCAGAAAAGACAGTACCGCAACTATTGCGTATACTGTGCTGAGGCTGGTGGATTTTTCCGGGGCTGCGGCACAGCCGCCCAGCATCAGGGGCAGCAGAGCCGACAGGCAGGCAAAAAGTCTTTTCATAGAAATATCTTTCATAAACAGGCAAAAAATACAGCGATTTGCAATTTTTTGCCCATCCCACACTTTTATTTTGCCAAAGTGTGGGGATTGACGGGGATAAGTATTGTATTATCAACGTGGAAACGGATTCCGCATATCTTGATCTTTATCAAAGTATAGCATACAATCCCGGTTTAATCAAAGTAAGACCCCCTTTATAAAAATCAAACCATATAACATACAGGATAAAAAGGAGGAAACACAACATGGCATTTTGTACCTATTGCGGAAGCAAGGTGGAGGACAATGCAAAATTCTGCACCGCCTGCGGAGCGCCCATGGAGACCGTAAAGGCCCCTGCGGAGCAGGAGCCTGCCTCTGTGCAGGGCACATACACCGCTCCCGCTCAGGGCAGCTACACCGCGCCTCAGCAGGGCACATACACCCCAACACAGAACTATGCTCCCGTGCAGCAGCCCACCTCCGGGGCAGCCGACAGCGGCAGCTATGTTCCTCCCGCCCAGGGGCAGGCTGTAGGCACAAGCTATGCCCCAAAGGCTAAGGCAAAAATGCCCAAGATGCCCAAGATGCCTTCCATGCCCAAGGGCGGCGGCAAAAAGCGCCTGATGATGTTCGGCGGCATTGCCATTGCGGTAATACTGCTCATCGCTCTTGTTTCTTCCTGCGGTGGAGGCGGTGCTGCGGCCGACGACCCCAACCTTGGCGTATACAATGCGGTAACAGCTGAGATGTGGGGCATGGAGATGCCTGTTACGGATATGTTTGAAAACGGCGTATCCATAGAGCTGAAGGAAAAGGGCAAGTGCGTAATGAATCTGGACGGCACCACCGGCAAGGGCGAATGGACCCTTGAGGATGGCGTGTTCCATGCGGAGGCCGGCGGCGCGGAGCTTAACGGCACACTTGAAAAGGGCGTGCTGTACGCGGAAAACGTGCTGGATATGGGCGTAAATATCACCTTTGAAAAGGAAGGCGGCTATGCGGAGCCTGTGACAGGCGATGAAGCCGACAATGGGAGCGGCATCGTGGCGGCAGCCGAAACATCCGCCCTTCAGCAGCAGTGGAACGGCACATGGTACGGCGCAATGTACGTATATGAAGCGGAGGGGGATTTCTCCGGTATCCCCACCGACGATGTGGTTGACTGCTACATGGTAGTGGACGTGGATGAAGAGGGCAAGGGTACCTTCGAGGTATACTTTGACGAGGTGTTCGATGAGCCCTACGCAGTTGCGGAATGTCAGGCCTACGACTACGGCATGGATACCACCGGCGGCACTATCGTGGATATGCTGGATATGGACACCTACAACTGGATGTTCCGCCCCGTGCCCGACTATCCCGACAGGTATACCATCACCGACTCCATAGAATATGACGACAGCCTGTTTGAATACACACTGTTCTTCAAGCAGTGGGGCAAGAGCTGGCAGGATGAAATAGAGGGCGACGAAATAGTTCCCTACTTTGTGGAGGATTACGAAGCAGCCATTGCCAACGGCGAGCTGCCTCCCGTGGGCTTTGCTCCCATAGGCTATGCGGGGGATGCTTCCGCAGCGGCTGTGGTGGAGGATCCCAGCGTATGGTTTGGCTGGATGTCCTTTACCGAGTTTGACGGCATAGAAAACGATGACGAGATGCACGCCGCATGGGCTTATGTGGATAAGGACGATGGGGGCAATACCTTCTTTGAGGTATATCAGGACGGTCATCCGGACAATTCCTTCATGTCCATGTTTGCGGATGTAAAGGGCAATAAGATAGTTCCTGTAATAGGCGATGAGGACGCATGGGTATCCGATACCTACCTTGAGCAAGAGGATGCCGAAATGTACGAGGGTGTGCTGGGCGCGGACGGCGTGCTGAGGTTTGATTACTTCTTCACCCATTACGACGGAGAGTACGGCTATCGCGTTCAGATGAACTTCAGGGAGGACGGCACGGAATGGGACGAAAACAACGACATTCTGCCCCCCAGATACGATGAATACAAGGCGGCTCTTGGCGGCGGAGCATCTGAAAGCCAGCCTGCACAGCAGGCTCAAACCGAGGAACCTGCCCCTGCGGCATCAGCGGGAGAGCCCAGCGGCTTTGGGGGAGAGCATACTGCCACACTGGCGGAGTTTATGACGGATATACCTGCCGATTTTACCTTTACCGTTCCTGAAAGCGGCTGGGTACTGGATGTGTACAGCGACAGCACCATCTACATATACAACGTGCCTACGCCGGACGACGCTTACTCCAGCTCTCCCCGCATCCAGTTTGAGCTGAAGGAAAACCTGGATAAGATCAACTTCTACAAGGATAACTTTGAAAACCTGAAGGATATCGAATCCCGTACCATCAGCGGAATGGAGATGAAGGGACGCACCTACAAGAACGTGGGCATGGACTGGATAGAATACTATGCCGAGCTGCCCAGCGGTGTATGGGTGACCTGCAAGATATCCGATGTGGACATCTCCGCAGGCAGCGAGGGCGCGGCCATACTGGACAGCGTGACCATCAAATAACGACCGCAAAGGAGAGATATATGCAATATCGTATAGAGGGCGGCACACTGCCCGCCGTTATAATCAACCTTAACCCCGGCGAAACACTGATAAGCGAAGTTGGGGCCCGCACATGGTCCCGTGGTCCCGTATATACCGAAACCAAGGCGGAGGGCGGCATCGGCAGGTCGCTGGGTCGTGCGCTTACGGGAGAAAGTATCTTCATGAGCCGCTATACCGCACAGGGCCCCAGTGAGATAGCATTTTCCTCATCATTTCCCGGAAGGATAATTGCCAAGGAACTGCAGCCGGGCCAGAGCATAGTCTGCCAGAAGTCCGCCTTCCTCTGCGGTACCGCAGGGGTTGAGGTGGCCATGCACTTCCAGAAGAAGATCGGCGCAGGCCTTTTCGGCGGCGAGGGCTTTATCATGCAGAGGATAACAGGCCCCGGCCTTGTGTTCCTTGAGATAGACGGCTACTGCCAGGAATACGACCTGATGCCCGGGGAGCAGCTTATATGCGACACAGGCGTCCTTGCGGCCATGGATATCACCTGCCAGCTGGATGTTCAGATGGTAAAGGGCGTAAAGAACATGCTGTTCGGCGGCGAGGGCCTCTTTGATACTGTGGTGACCGGCCCCGGCAAGGTATATCTGCAGACCATGACCATAGGCAAGCTTGCGGGCCTTATGGCTCCCATGATCGCCCCTAAAAAGTAAAAAGCAAATACACAAAACACATCATGCGCCGCCCCTCCGGGGCGGCGCATGGAAAAGGAAAAACATTATGAAACACTGCGCGATGTTATCAAAGCTTATATGCCTGCTGACAGCGCTGTTGCTGCCTGCGTTTGCCTATGCGGATCTTGGCAGCTTCAGCGGCGATGAGGATTACCATTACGAAAGCACCTACGAAGAGTATTACGTGGAAGAGGATTACGACGAGGAAGAGGCTGGGTATATTGCCCCAACCTCCGCCGAGGATGCAAGCCTTACGGATATGCTGGGTTCCCTTGCGGTGATTCTGGTGGTGGGCGGCAGTATCGCAGGCATCGCCATACTCAGCGACAGGCGAAAGAAGCGCAAGGAAGAAAAGCGCAAGGCGGAAAGCGGTCCCAAAACACAGTTGGATAACATGGCAATGTATGTGGAATACATTGACCCTGCCTTTGACAAGGCCGCCTTTGAGCAAAAAATGTCCAATCTTTATGTGCAGTTCCAAAATGCATGGACAGGCGGCAATATTGAAAGTATCAGAATGTACTTTGAGGAATCCCTCTTTGCGCGGCTGGAACGGCAGCTGAATGAGCTGAAAAAGAAGGGCCATACCAACTATGTGGAGAGAATTTCCGTGCTGGCCTCGAATGCAATAGGCTATTATCAGACCGGCGGAGAAGACCGCATAGTGGTAAGGGTTCGCAGCCGCATTGTGGATTACACCACCGATGCATCGGGCAGGGTGGTAAGCGGCAGTAAAACCAAGGAAAAGTTTATGATTTACGAATGGGAGCTGGCAAGACCCACAGGCAAAGTCACTGGCAAAAGCTCCATGACTGTTACCAACTGCCCCAACTGCGGAGCGCCTCTCAATGTAAATCAGAGCGCAAAGTGCCCCTATTGCGGCACTATCGTCACTGCGGATGAACACGATTGGCTGATAACCGCAATACACGCCCGCTCTCAGCGGACAGGGAGGTGAGCTTATGGTGAGGGCAATTGTATTGGCTTTGTGTATGGCGCTGCTGCTTACAGGTTGTGCAAAGCCCGCAGCCGAGCCGCCTGCTCCCCTGGAGGAGCCGATTTCCCTTGCTTCCTTCACATTTATGGCAAGGGGTATGACGATGGAAAGCATATACAGCTATACCGCGGAAAAAGCGGAAAACGGCACTCGCCTTTATCTGGAACTGAACTGCGGACGTGACATAATCGACGTTACGGCGGAAGAGGATGTGCTGGGGGAGCTTGGGGCGATCGCGGCCATGTATCGGCTGGATACGTGGAACGGCTTTGACAAGGTAAACAAGTGGGTATCCGACGGCGAGGGCTTTACCTTGCGCATGACCACGGCAGACGGGCAGGATATCTACGCAAACGGCAGCAATGAGTTTCCGGTAAACTACTATGAGGCCCGGGAAGCCATAGACCTGTTTTTTCAGAAGTATGTGGAATAAAGGCGGGCTATGCTGTAAAATTATATATGATCACAAAGAAAGGAAGCTATAATAATGGGACTGTTTGATAAAAAATACTGCGACGTATGCGGGGAAAAGATCGGCCTGCTGGGCAACCGCAAGCTGGAGGACGGCAACCTGTGCAAGCACTGCGCAAACAAGCTTTCCTATTGGTTTGACGATCGCCGCCGCAGCACCGTGGCCCAGATAAAGGAACAGCTTGCCTATCGGGAGGAAAACCTTGAAAAGGTAAAACAGTTTAATATTACCCGGGTAATGGGACGGGATACCAGGGTGGTAATAGACGAGGACAAGGGCTGGTTCATGGTGGCAAGGACCGGGAACTATCTGGAGGAAAACCCCGATGTGCTGGAGTTCTCTCAGGTTACGGGCTGCGATTTTGACGTGGACGAGGACAGAGGCGAGCATAAGCGCCAGAATGCGGAGGGAGAATATGTAAGCTACATTCCTCCCCGCTATTACTGGGACTATGACTTTACCATGAAGATACATGTAAAGCATCCGTACTTTGATGAAATGAGCTTTGAACTGAACGATTCCGGCGTAAGGATAGAGCCCGACTATGCGGCTGCCGCTGCCGCATTCGGCCGCCCCGCCATGGGCTTCCAGTTTGATCCCACTGCCCATCCGGATTACAGGCAATATGTGGACATGGGCAATGAGATAAAGGCCGTATTGTCTCAGGCACGCCAGAACCTGAGGGACAGCATAAACGCAGCAAAAGCCCCCAAGCAGAGGGTAAACTGCCCTGCCTGCGGCGCAACCACCATGCCGGATGCCCATGGCTGCTGCGAATACTGCGGCTCTGCATTGAACAGATAAATATCACATGCAAAAGTGCGCCCTTTGAGGTGCACTTTTTGTTTGGGCGGACATGTTGCGCTTGAGGTGTAAAGGCAGTATATTTAATGTTAGATTTTGCATAAGGAGCTTTAGTGTTATGCTTCAGGATATATCCCATGGCAGGCTGGATAATCAATACCACCCCTGTTTCCCGAAGGACGGGGACTTTGTGGTGTGCGTAAAGGGGAAGGATATTCTCCTTCGCCGTGATGAGGAGGGCCTGCTGCACCTGCCCACGTGGGGCGAGGTGTCAAAATGGAGCGAAAAATGGAACCCCTGGTTTGAGGAAAAGACTGCCTTTGCCTTTTCCATGCAGGATAAGGATCATTTCCTCTACATGGGAGAAGCGGGGGATCCGGAGGATGGATATGTATACGAAGCCGCCGCAACATTGCGTGACCTGCGCTCAAAGGATGTATGCTTTGCCTGCATGACCGCGTGGCACATATACTGCTGGTACAGGGCAAACCGCTACTGCGGCTGCTGCGGGGAAAAGACTGCCCACGACACAAGGGAGCGCATGATGCGCTGTCCCGCCTGCGGCAATATGATATTCCCCCGCATAGCCCCCGCCGTAATAATCGGCCTTGTGGACGGGGACAGGATACTGATGAGCCAGTATGCCAACCGCAGCTACAAGCGATATGCTCTGCTTGCGGGCTTTATCGAGATAGGCGAGACCGCCGAGGAGGCGGTGGCTCGCGAGGTAATGGAAGAGGTGGGCCTGAAGGTAAAGAACATACGCTATTACAAGAGCCAGCCCTGGGGCATTGCGGGAAACCTTTCCATAGGGTATTTCTGCGACCTTGACGGCTCGGATGAGATACACCTTGACCAAAACGAGCTTTCCATGGCGGGCTGGTACAGCCGGGAGGACTTTCCCGCCGAGGATGACGGCATCAGCCTTACAAGGGAAATGATGAGGCTGTTTGCAGAGGGAAAAGAGCCGAGATAATAAAGCAAGCAATAAAACAGCTGTCCGCAGGGGCGGCTGTTTTGCTGTTTGGCAGGGAAAGGGAATTATCTATACCCGCCCGCCGCCCTTTCAAGGTAGCTTTTCCTGCGGAAAAGCCGAAGGTGCTATCTGCACCAATCCCTTAAATCATAGCGTAGTTGCAGCTGCCATGGAGTTTGCTTAACGCTTTTCCCGAAAGGAAAAAAGTACATTAAAAGGGCGGCGGGCGGGTATAGATAAATAATGTGACAAACACCAACACAAAAAGCCGCATTGAGCGGCTTCTGGTCGGCACATTAAAGCATGCTTATACGTGATTCAATTTAAACTTTCGCTTTTCTTTCTCTTTTTGCTTCTTTTTCTCATTTCTTTTCCCGCCGGAAAAGAAAGAGAAAAAGAAGATATTATTAAATCCTAATAAATCCTCAGCCACTTTATGAACCTGCGGGCCACAGCGTATGCGGGGCCTTCAAGCTCATGGGCGGCGTTTTTCAGCTCTGCGCGGATGGGGATGCTCTGGGGGCAGTGGGCTTCGCACTTGCCGCAGCCGATGCAGTTTGATGCGGCAGAGTTGGTCTTTCGCATGGCGGTGTTCATGAGGTAATCCCGCTTTGCCCGTATAACCCCCTCTGTGCCAAGGGTATTGTAGGCGGCGAAAACCCCGGGGATATCCACGCCCTTGGGGCAGGGGGTGCAGTAGCCGCAGCCTGTACAGCCCACCTTCATCTTTGAGCGGATGGACTCAAGTACGGTGTTGAGCATTTCCCTGTCCTCTGTGGTGAGCCGGCCCGCCTCAGTGGTGCAGGCGGTGTTTATGTTGTCGTTGAGCATCTCCATGGAGTTCATGCCGGACAGCACGCAGGTGACCTCCGGCTGATCCCACAGCCAGCGTAAGCCCCACTGGGCGGGGGTGTAGGGAGTGGCGGCAAAGAGCTTTTGTGCTTCTGTGGGCAGGTTGCTGACCAGCTTGCCGCCGCGCAGGGGCTCCATGATTATCACTGCAAGGCCCTTTGAGTGGGCGTAGTTCAGTCCCTTGCGGCCTGCCTGGGAGTGCTCGTCCATATAGTTGTACTGTATCTGGGCAAAGTCCCAGGGGTATGCGTCCACCACCTTGCAGAACATATCCGAATTGCCGTGGTAGGAGAAGCCTATCTGTCGGATGGCGCCGGTGGCCTTTTTCTGCTCCAGCCATTCCACTATGCCCATGGCCCTGAGCTTTTCCCATGTGCCGATGTCGTTCATCATGTGCATAAGGTAGTAATCCACATGGTCTGTGCGCAGGCGCTCAAGGTGCTCGTCAAAGTATTTATCCAGTGCATCCCTGCTGCGGATAAGGTAATGGGGCAGCTTGGTGGCGATGTTTACCTTATCCCTCAGGTCGTGCTTTTGAAGTATTTCACCCAATGCGGCTTCGCTGCCGGGATATATGTAGGCGGTGTCAAAGTAGTTTATGCCGGAATCTATGGCGTGAAGTATCTCCCGCTCGGTTTCCTGCATGTCTATGCGGCCGCCCTTGCGGGGGAAGCGCATGCAGCCAAAGCCCAGTGCGGATATTTTATTGCCGTATTTGTCGGTTCTGTATTGCATATTAAAGCTCCTTGTGTGGAATGGGGAAGTTATGCTACAAATATAATTTTATCTATGTGGGGCTGTTTCGTCAATTCCATGGACATGGGAACGTGAGTGTGGTATGCTTAAAATACGGAAAGACATATGATATATACATGACGCAAGCGAAAACTGTACAAAGGGATAATTAAACTAAAAATATAGATGTGAACACAATGAAAAAAATAAATCAGAGGTGGCTTTATGACAAACAACCATGAGGAACGGGCAAAGGTATTTAAGGCGCTGGGAGACGAGCGCAGGCTTACTGTGCTGGAGCTGCTGCAAGGCGGTGAGCAGTGTGCCAATTCCATAACAGAGCTGCTGGGAATTCCCCAATCCACCCTGTCATATCATATGCGTATGCTGTGCGAGTCGGGGATCGTGCAGAGTCGTGAAGAGGGCAAATGGACCTATTATTCCATCACTCAGGAGGGAGCGGCAAAGGCCATAGCTCTGCTGAAGGAAATGACTACCCTTAAGGCAGGGGCAAAGAAGTCTCCCATGGAAGCAAAACCCTCCAAAGCTCCTAAAGCCCCCAAAGCCGCAAAAACTGACCGGCCCGCAGATCCCCCAAAGGCTGCCCAGCCGGAAACACCCCCTCAGCCCATTATCAAAAGCAAGCCTCTTGAAACATGGATGCTGTAAATACAAAACCAAAATAATAAATATGAAAAGGCCTGCGAAACATGCAGGCCTTTTTATGTGCGGCAAATAGGACGCTATGCCATGCGGGGGCTGAAGCCGTCGCAGCTGCGCTTAAGGAAGTTTTGATATACTCTTGTGCCCTCTGCCTTGAGCTTTGCCTCGTCCACCCCCAGGAGCAGGCCGTCTTTGCATACCACCCTGCCGTTTATCATGGTAAGGGCGGTATTGCCGCATACGCCTGTGCGGGCAAGGAGGTTTTTGGGATCATGCTCTGTGCCGCAGAATTCAAGGGCGTCGCCGTTTACCATGAACAGGTCGGCGGACTTGCCCGTTTCAAGGGAACCAACGTCGCTGCGGCCAAGGGTCTTTGCGCCGCCGACGGTGGCTATCTTCAGTATGTCATAGGCGGAGACAGCTTCGCCCCGCTCCTTGCAGTGATAGCACTGCATGGCATATGCGGCCCGCATTGAATCTAAAAGATTGGATGTATCATTAGTGGCGGAGCCGTCGCAGCCAAGGCTTACATTTACTCCCATATCCAGCATGCGCTTTATGGGAATGATGGGGAAGCCGCCAAGTATGGCGGGCATGGGGCAGTGGTTTGCGCCGGTGCCTGCCTGTGCCATGCGGCGGAATTCGTCGTCGGTCAGCTCCCAGCAGTGGGCATACCATACGTCGGGGCCTGCAAAGCCTATATCCTCAGCCCATTCAAGTGTGCGCTTGCCATAGCGCTCCACCATTAGAGGGTTCTCGCCTTCGCCAAGGTGGGTGTGCATGAATACGCCCTTTTTCCTTGCCATGGTGACGGTCTCACGGAAGGTCTCCTCATAGCAGTTCATGGGCTGGCAGGGGGACATGACTATCTGCCCCATGGAGAAGGGGCTGGGGTCGTGGTATTTGTTTATTATACGCTCACAGTCCTGCAGGAACTCGTCGGTGGTTTCCACCATGTTTTCCGGGATAACGCTGCCCAGCTCACGGGGAAGGGTGTTGGTGCCCCGGCCTGCGTGATAGCGTATGCCAAGGAGCCGGGCCGCATCCATCTGGCGGTCAACGGGGGTCTTGCCGGTAAGGTGGGTGTAGCAGTACTGATGGTCAAAGGCGGTGGTGCAGCCGTGCTTTATAAGGTCTGCAAAGGCGGTGATGGTGGAGTAGTATATCACCTCATCATCGGCGTTCTGGAATATGCGGTATATTTTGTCTATCCACTGGGGCACTGTCATGCTGGGATAGTCTATTTGCTTTACGCTGCGGACAAAGGTCTGGAAAAAGTGATGGTGGGTGTTGATGAGGCCGGGATATACAAACATGCCGTTGGCGTCTATTATTTCCGCCCCCTCGGCAGCTTCAAGGTTTTTGCCTATGGCGGCTATGGCGGGGCCTTGTATCAGCATGTCCGCATCGTAATAAACCCTGTCAGCTGCATCGCAGGAGACTATTGCCTTGGCGTTTTTTATAAGTATGCTCTTCATAAAATGGACTCCCTCAAAAAGCGTGGATTGGCGGGCCTTTGCCCATGGTTACACTATAATACATACCGATTTGCGGCGCAATGTTTTGCGTATAAATCCTTGACTAACAGGGGCATAAGAAGTACCCTAAAAGAGTAAACAATTCTCACCTGACACAAAGCAAAGCAACCAATGCACATACACAAATAAGGAGGAAAACAATATGTCCGAAAACACCGAAATGATACAGTTGGAGCTGGGGGATACCGCCGTTGCCGTGCAGGAGCCCCAAACCATTGAACTGCCCGCAGTTGCCCCCACCATGGAGGCTGTAATGGATATATATACCCAGCAGGCAGGCCTTACCGAGGCAGACCTTAAGGCTGTGGAAGAGTTCTCCGAAAAGATAGACCTTACTGATTCCGGCATCATACTCCAGTATGGCGCTGCCTGCCAGAAAAAGATCGCAAGCTTTTCAGACAGTGCCCTTGAAGGGGTGCGCACAAAGGACCTTGGTGCCGCAGGTGATATGATAGCAGACCTTATGACAGAGCTGAAGGGCTTTTCCGTGGAGGAGGAATCCGGCGGCTTCCTTGGCTTCTTCAAAAAGGCAGGCAATGAAGTGACCCGCCTTAAGGCACGCTATGACAAGGCAGAGGTAAACGTAAACAAGATAACCGAGGTGCTGGAAGGCCATCAGAACCAGCTGCTTACAGATATAGTAATGCTGGATAAGATGTACGAAATGAACCTCGGCTATTTCAAGGAGCTGACCATGTACATCATGGCGGGCAAGAAAAAGCTTGAAAAGGAACGCGCCACCACACTACCTGAAATGAAGGCGGCGGCAGAGGCCTCCGGTCAGGCCCAGGACGCCCAGGCAGCCAACGACTTTGCCGCCATGTGCGACAGGTTTGAAAAGAAGCTCCACGACCTTGAGCTTACCCGCACCGTAAGCATACAGATGGCGCCCCAGATCCGCCTCATACAGAACGGCGATACCCTGATGGCGGAAAAGATACAGTCCACCATAAACAACACCATACCCCTGTGGAAGAATCAAATGGTGCTGGCTCTGGGCATGGCAAACTCTCAGCAGGCCATGGACGCGCAGGCCGCAGTAAACGCCCTCACCAATGAGCTGCTGGCTAAAAATGCCGAGACCCTTAAGGAAGGCGCCATTGCAATAGCCACCGAGAGCGAAAAGAGCATAGTGGACATTGAAACCGTAAAATACACCAACGAGCAGCTTATCGCTACCCTTGACGAGGTCATCCGCATACAGGAAGAGGGCAGGCAGAAGCGCCGCGCCGCAGAGGCGGAGATAGGCCGCATAGAGGCAGAGCTCAAGAGCAAGCTGCTGGATATCCGCGGCTAAAAAATAAGAAAGAAGGAACACAATGGGAGATAACCGTTCGCAGTTCTCATGGATGGGCGGCCTGCTTGCATGCGCGGCGCTGTTTTTCCTGGGGAGGAGCTTTTTCCCTTCCTTACTAAAGACCATACTCACCATAGCCGCCATAGGCATGCTGCTGATAGTGGCAATAATAGCGGTGTTTGTTATCCGTGCCCTGCAAAAGTCCAATACCCCTGAGGCGCAGGCCAAGAAGGAGCGGGACGGCATACTGGCAAAGGGACGCAGCAACCTTGTACAGCTTCGCAGCATGACCATGTCCATTAAAAATGAGCAGGTGCGCGCTGCAAGCGAAGAGGTGTGCGGCGCTGTGGACAGCATACTGAAAACCCTCAAGTCCCAGCCTGAGGACATACCCGCCGTGCGGCAGTTTTTCAACTATTACCTGCCCACCATGGGCAAGATCCTTACCAAGTTCGTAAAGGTGGAGCAGAGCGGCGTGCCCATGGGGGACATGGCAGACAATGCCCTCAGCTGCCTTGGGGACATTAAAAAGGCCATGGAGCGCCAGTACGCAAACCTTTTTGAGGACGATATGCTGGATCTGTCCGTGGAGATGGAGGCCCTTTCCATCGCCGTAAGGAGGGACGGACTTATACCGGACGAAGGGTTTGAAATGGGTGAACCCATAAACCTTACGCTGTAAGATAAAACTCAACAAAAAGCCCTGCTGCAGGGCTTTTTGTGTTTTTTGCGGCTTCATAGTAAATTCACATTTAAGTTTCCTTTATTTGTTTGACGAATGGACTGTTTTTCTATATAATTTTCCAAAGATTAAAAAATGATTAAAAGAGCCTTATGAGGCGTTTGGAGAGAATTGATTATGCAGAAAGTGATAATCGCCAGCGACAGCACCACTGACATTACTCCTGAACTTATAGAGAGGTATGGCATAAGGGTGCTGCCCCTTGGGGTGAGCCTTGGAGATAAGCTGTATACCGATGGGGTGGATATCCATCCCCACATGATATACGCCCACTATGAGCAGACGAAGGAACTGCCCAAGACCTCTGCCATAAATTCTGTGCAGTGCGCCGAGTTTTTCAAGGAGCATACCGCAGACGGCAGCGCCATGGTATTCTTCACCATAAGCTCCGAAATGTCCTGCACATACGCAAACGCAAGGAGCGCGGCGGAGGAGTTTGATAATGTATACGTTGTGGATACCCGCAGCCTTTCCACCGGCGGCGGATTGCTTGTGCTGGCGGCGGCGGATATGGCGGAAAGCGGCATGGGCGCGGAAGAGATTGCAAAAGAGTGCGCAAAGCTTACGGATAAGGTGATAGCCTCCTTTGTAGTAGATGACCTTACCTTCCTGCATAAAGGTGGACGATGCTCTGCCCTTGCGGCAATAGGCGCCCACATTGCCCATATAAAGCCCTGCATAGGCGTGAGCGGCGGCAAAATGTCCGTGGTGAAGAAATACCGGGGCAGCTTTGGCGCAGTGCTGAAAAAATACACCGCGGAGCTTCTGGAGGAGGCGGAGAACGCCTGGCCCGGCAGGGTGTTGGTCACCCATGCGGGCTGTGATGAGGAGCTGGTACAGCAGTGCGTAAATCAGGTAAAGGATGCTAAGATATTCAAAGATATCATCATCGCCCGGGCGGGCTGCACGATTTCCTCCCACTGCGGCAGAAATACCCTTGGCATTTTGTTTATGAAGAGGTAAAATAAATATACCCACATGGCGCGCGGGATGTTCCGTGCGCCTTTTTATATTTGTGGTATCATAGAGGTATAACTGCGTCAAAAGGAGAAGCACAGTGCAAATAGCGGTAATGGAAATAACGCTGCACCTTGGATGGGTGCATTCGCTAAAGGAAAAACGCTCTGAGCTAAAGAGCCTGCTTGCAGGCATACGCAATAAGTTTAATGTATCGGCGGCAGAATCGGATATGCAGGATGTGCATCAGATGGCGGCAATAACCGTTGCCATGGTGGCTTCGGACAGGGCGGCGGGAGATGCCATGATGGAAAAGGTAATATGCTACATGGAGCAGAATACAGAAGCCGTGATCACAGACGTGATAAAGGAGTACAGGTAGGCATGAAGATACTCTGCTTTGGCGATTCCAATACATACGGCTTTGACCCAAGGGGCTTTTTCGGCGGACGGTATGAGGATAATGGCCGCTGGCCCGAGGTGCTGGGGGCGTTGTCCTCTCATCAGGTGATAAACCAAGGGCAAAACGGCAGAACCATACCCCACAGGGAAAATGAGGCAGCGCTGTTCCGGAATACGCTGGAAAATACAAAGCCGGCTCTGCTGATAATAATGCTGGGCACAAACGACCTGCTTACAGGCTGTGCTCCCGATGATGCCTGCCGCCGAATGGAGTATTTTTTGAGCCATGTGCCGGAGGGAATTAAGGTGATGCTCATTGCGCCTCCTGCGATGCGCAGGGGGGAATGGGTGCAGGACGAGGGAATAATAGAAGGTATACACAAAATTGCAGAGCTGTACAGGACGCTTGCAAGGGAGCGGGGTACGCTCTTCCTTGCAGCGGGTTCGCTGCCCCTTTCATATGATGGGGTGCACCTTAGCCGGGAGGGCAACAGGCAGCTTGCAAAAAAAGCGTGGGATATTATCAGAGAAATACCTGATTTGGAGGATATATGATGAGCACTGCATTCAGAAAGGCTGCCCCGGGAGACGAGGGGCTGATACTCAGCTTTATAAGAGAGCTTGCGGAATACGAGCGGATGTCGGATGAGGTGATAGCCACGGAGGAACTGCTGAAGGAGTGGATATTCCACAAAAACAGGGCAGAGGTGATATTTGCCGTGGAAGAGGGAAAGGAAGTGGGCTTTGCCCTGTTTTTCCATAATTTTTCCACGTTCCTTGGCAGGGCGGGCATATACCTTGAGGATCTGTTTGTGCTGAAGGAGCATCGGGGAAAAGGTCACGGCAAGGCACTGCTGAAGGAGCTTGCACGCATAGCTGTGGAGCGGGGCTGCGGCAGGCTGGAATGGGCCTGCCTTGACTGGAACAGACCCAGCATAGACTTTTACCTTTCTCTGGGCGCCGTGCCCATGGAGGAATGGACTGTGTACAGGGTAACGGGGGATACTCTGCATGACATGGCCCGCTGAGGGGCAGTATAACAAAAAACAAAGGAGGGAGCATGGAAAGGACATACATTGCAATAGACCTGAAATCCTTCTATGCTTCCGTGGAATGCGTAGAGCGGGGGCTGGATCCCATGGCCACAAACCTTGTGGTGGCGGATATGAGCCGCACGGAAAAGACTATATGCCTTGCGGTAACTCCGTCATTAAAGGCATACGGCATTTCCGGCCGTGCAAGGCTTTTTGAGGTGGTTCAGAAGGTAAGGGAGGTAAATGCACAGCGCAGGCGCAGGGCTCCGGGAGGAGAGCTTACAGGCGCTTCCACCCATGACCCGGAGCTGAAGGCTGACCCTTCCCTTGCCCTTGACTATATCGTGGCGCCGCCACAAATGGCAAAATACATACAGTGGAGCACCCGCATATATCAGGTGTATCTTAAATACATTGCCCCTGAGGATATCCACGTATACTCCATAGACGAGGTATTCATAGACGCTGCGGATTACCTTGAGCTTTACGGCCTGTCTGCCCAGGAGCTGGCCATGAGGATAATATTGGACGTGCTTTCGCAAACAGGCATAACAGCCACCGCCGGCATAGGGCCAAACCTTTATCTGTGCAAGGTGGCGCTGGACATAGGGGCAAAGCACATTACACCGGATAAAAACGGCGTGCGCATAGCGGAGCTGGATGAGATGAGCTACCGAAAGCTGCTGTGGGATCACAGGCCCATTACGGACTTCTGGCGGGTGGGCAGGGGCTATGCCAAAAGGCTGGAGGCTCACGGCATGTACACCATGGGTGACGTGGCCCGCTGCTCGGTAAAAAACGAGGATCTGCTGTATAAGCTTTTCGGCGTGAATGCCGAGCTGCTCATAGACCATGCATGGGGACATGAGCCCTGCACCATGGCACACATAAAGGCCTATAAGCCCGCCTCCAGCAGCATAGGCTCTGGGCAGGTGCTGCACTGTGCATACACCGCAGGCAAGGCAAGGCTTGTATTGCGGGAAATGATGGATCAGCTGGCACTGGACCTTGTGGAAAAGGGACTGGTGACGGATCAGATAATTCTCACGGTAGGATATGACATAGAGAACCTTACAGACCCTGACCTGCGCAAAAACTACAATGGAGAGATAACCACAGACCACTACGGACGCAGCGTGCCAAAGCATGCCCACGGCACGGCAAATATCGGAAGGTACACCTCATCCTCAAGGCTGATGACCCGGGCGGCGCTGGAGCTGTACGACAGAATAGTGGATGACAGGCTGCTGATACGCCGCATAAACATGGCGGCAAATCATGTAATAGACGAGGGAAACATACCGGTAAAGGCCGCCACGGAGCAGCTGGATATGTTTACGGACTATCAAAAGCAGGCGGAGCGGGAGCAGACGGAGCAGCAGGCCCTTTCAAGGGAGCGCAGCGCCCAGGAGGCCATGCTGAACATACGGAAAAAATACGGCAAAAACGCCATTCTCAGGGGCACCAGCCTGCAGGAGGGCGCCACCGCAAAGGACAGAAACCGCCAGATAGGCGGCCATAAGGCATAAAGCTATGGATAAAGACACAGGCTGGGAAAAATACGCCGACATAATACACCTGCCCCATCACGTATCACCTGCCCGCCCGCGGATGACCCTTGAGGAGCGGGGGGCGCAGTTTTCCCCATTTGCCGCACTTACCGGCTACGAGGGGGCGGTAAGGGAGACCGCAAGGCTTACGGAGCAGCGAACAGAGCTTAGCGAGCAGGCAAAGGCAGAGTTGGACTCTGTGCTGAGCTTTGCGCTGGAGCGGGGCTGTGCCGTGTGCGTTACCTGTTTCATACAGGATGAAAAAAAGCAGGGCGGCCGCTATGAGAGCCTCTCAGGCAGGATACGGCGGGCAGACAGGCACAGAGGCGTAATCATAATGGAGGATGGCTCTGCTGTGCCGCTGGAGGATGTATGCAGGCTTGAGCTGTTGTAATAAGTATAAGCTTTGATTGGCGATGCCGGGTTTTTGACGGGTATCGCTTTTTTTGACCGATGAGGCACCATAAAGGACCGAACAGACAAAAAACAGTATTTCTTTATGTGTATTTGCTATGATGGTAAAAACCTTGATGGAGGTGGATGAAGGTGCATGAGATCAGAACGATGGGCCTTGTTAAGCGGTATGGAAGCATAACCGCCGTAGACGGGCTGGATTTGGAGATAGAGAAAGGTGAGCTGTTTTCCCTGCTGGGGGTCAACGGAGCCGGAAAAACCACCGTCATAAAAATGCTGACCTGCCTTACAAAGCCGTCAGCGGGGGATGCGCTTGTGGGTGGCTGCAGCATAATAGGTGAAGCGAGCCGGGTAAAGCGCATGATAGGAGTATCGCCCCAGGAGACGGCGGTTGCCTCAAACTTATCCGTAAAGGAAAATCTGGAGCTCATATGCGGGATATACGGGTTTTCCAAGGAAAAGACAAGGGAGAGGATAGATACGCTATGCGGGCAGTTTGGGCTGGATGAGGTTTTGCACAGAAAGGCGGGAAAGCTGTCCGGAGGATGGCAGCGCAGGGTTAGCATTGCTATGGCGCTGATAAGCCGGCCTGAAATACTGTTTCTGGATGAGCCTACCCTTGGGCTGGATGTTATCGCAAGGCGGGAGCTGTGGGATGTGATACGCTCTTTAAAGGGAAGGATAACAATTATTCTGACAACCCATTACATGGAAGAGGCAGAGGCGCTTTCAGATCGTGTGGGCATTATGAAAAGCGGCAGACTGCTGGCCGTGGGGACTGTTCAGGAGCTGGACAGCATAGCCGGCACAGATGACTTTGAAACGGCATTTGTGACCATTGTAAAGGGGGGAACGGTATGAGGACGGTGACCTTTGCAAAAAGATGCGCAAAAGAGATACTGAGGGATCCGCTCAATCTTGGCTTTGGGCTGGGCTTTCCTCTGGTATTGCTGCTGCTGTTGAGCAGTCTGCAGGCAAATATCCCGGTGAGCCTGTTTGAAATAGACAGGCTTACTCCCGGCATAACGGTATTCGGCTTGTCATTTATGACGCTGTTTTCCGCCACCCTCATCGCAAGAGATCGTGAAAACGCCCTTTTGCAGCGGCTGTATACTACTCCCCTTACGGGCTTTGACTATATCATGGGGTATATGCTGCCCCTGCTGCCCATTTCCCTTGGGCAGGCTGCTGTGTGCTATCTGGCGGCAATACCTCTGGGGCTGACTGTCAGCGTAAATATACTTTACGCTATCATGGGCATTATCCCTATGGCGATGTTTAATATTGCGCTGGGATTATTGTGCGGAAGCGTGCTGGGGGTAAAGCAGGTGGGCGGCATTTGCGGCGCGCTGTTTACCAATCTTTCGGCGTGGCTTTCGGGGGTGTGGTTTGATTTAAAGCTTGTGGGCGGCGCCTTTGAAAAGCTGGCCAATGTGCTGCCCTTTGTGCATGGGGCAGAAATGGAAAAGGCGCTGTTCAGCGGAAATTTTGAGCTCTGGTCCTCTCACTTGCTGCCGGTCTTTATGTACGGTATAGTTGTAATGGCGGCGGCTGTGTGCTGCTTCCTGAGGCAAATGAAAAAACAGTAGGGAACAGGGTCAATGAAATACAAGCTAATTATCGACAAAGATGCACAAGAGGAAATAACCGCGATAGTTCACGCGCCCTCTGCCCTTACCCGGCAGATAGAAGATCTCGTGCGGGGCTTTTCCGGCGCGGACAGCATTATGGGGTACAGAGAGGATGAAATGAAGAAGCTTTCATTTCAGGAGATAGAGTGCATTACCGTTATAGACAGAAAAGTGATCGCCATTGATGAGGCAGGCAATCAATACCGCATACAGGAAAGGCTGCGGGAGCTGGAAGAGATACTGCCCTCATATTTCATACGCATAAACAAATCCGCCATTGCCAATGAGAACGGAATTCTGCGCTTTGATGCGGTGTTCAGCGGCGGCGTGGACGCTGTGTTCAGGTGCGGCTACAGGGAATATGTTTCCAGGAGGTGCTTTGCCCAGATAAGGAGGAGGTACGAAAGGGTATGAAGAAATATGCTTTGGAATTTGTACGCCGCGGGCTTATAGCATGCGGATTGGGCCCAATTATCCTAGCGATACTGTATTTGATACTGCAGCGCCATGCGGCGCTGGAAATGCTTAGCGTAAATCAGGTGTGCGTGGGAATATTTTCCCTGGCTGCTCTCGCCTTTATCGCGGGGGGCATGAATGTGGTTTATCAGATAGAGCGGCTGCCGCTGATGGTGGCCATATTGCTCCACGGCGGCGTTTTGTATATCAGCTATCTGGGTACTTATCTGCTCAACGGCTGGCTTGAGCAGGGAACAAGGCCCATGCTGGTTTTTTCGGGAATATTTGTGATTGGCTATTTGGTCATCTGGGCTGTGATTTATTTCATAACCAAGCGGAATACAGAAAAGCTAAATAAAATGCTGCAGGAAAAACAGCAGGCCTGTGACAAATAAAGAACGCGCAAAACAGAAGGCGGCATGACCTGAGTCATGCCGTCTGTTTTATGCGGAAATGTATTTTTACTTGTCGTAACCGTATTTCATAAGGGCGTTAATTATGCTTTCGGCGGAGGGCGGGCAGCCCATAACGCAGCAGTCTGCGCTTTTGCAGCAGCGGCCTATGCCGATTCCCTCTATGATTTCCCCGTTAAAGCCCTGACCAATGGAGATATGGTCGCGGAAGGTGTTGTGATATTCGTGCTCCATGCGATACAGCGCATGCACAAGGTTGCCGAAGCAGGCAGAGCAGGCCTCACGCTGTTCAACATTTTTCGTCAGGCGGGAAACTATGCCTGTGGGGCGGGGGATGGAGGTGGCGGCGGTGGGCCGGTTAAGGTAAACTATGTCATCCTCGGAAAATGTGCTGCTGCCTGCGCCGTATTTTTCCGCAAGGCCTATGTAGGCCACGTCGTATTTGTCTATGCCCATCAGGCTGCAGCCAAATGCGTCTATCTGTACCTGATCGTGGCCCAGGAACATACGGTTGGTCTGTATGGGGGTGCCGCCCTCTTCAAAGTCCAGATCGCCGCATATGCTGTCCACTATGGTAAGGTTGGGGCGGAAGGCGGCGCCAAGGGCAGCAATGGGCTCGTCCAGACCAAGGGAGTGGAACCTGCGCTTTTCGCTGTCGGGCAGGCAGCCCTTGTTATTCTTGAGGGCGCAGGTCATTACAGTCTGGCAGTGACCCTTCAGCACAGGCAGGCTTATAAGATAATCCGTCTCCAGAGGGGTAACGCATATGTTCATTTTGCCTATTTTGGTGTCCACGCTGCGGGTTTTGTCACCCTTAAGGTCTATGAGGCCCACGCCGTATTTTTCCGCTACCCTGTCATAGCCTGTCACCTTGAAGGCGCGCCTGGTATTGTCGCCAACCCAGGAGCCCTCCATTATGGTGATGTTCTTATAGCCGTTGGCATGAAGGTATTCTATGCAGCCTTCAAGTATGCCGGTGTGGGTGGTGGCGCCGGAATCCGGCTCCTTGGCCACGACCAGATTGGGCTTAAGGCCTATTTTTGCGTTTTTGGGTATTTCGTCCTTTATGTTTGCCGCTTCCATAAGGGCCATGGTCATGGCCTTTGGGTCCTGGCCGTAGATCATATACAGGTTTCTGTTCATATAATTTCTCCGAATATTGGTTTTATCAACAGTATATCAGATGCTTGCCCATATATGGGATAAAATACGGGAACCCCGTAGTTAAGCGGGGTTCCCTGTATTTCGCCTGAGGCGGAAAATTCATATATTACCTGCGTACCTCGGAGCCGGTGAGCTTCTCGTAGTACTTGAGCAGGCCGCTGTGGTCGTTCTGACCCATGCCGTCAGCCTTAAGTACCTGCATCATCTGCATTACTTCGGCGGTAAGGGGCAGGGGAGTGCCGGTGCCATAACCGGTATCCAGAGCGTTGCCCAGGTCCTTAATGTGCAGATCAATTTTGAAGCCGGGCTTAAAGTTGCCGTCCAGCATCATGGGAGCCTTGGCGTTCATAACGGTGGAGCCTGCAAGGCCGCCCTTGATGGCGTTGAATACCTTCTCGGGATCGGCGCCGGCGCGCTCGGCCAGCATAAGGCCTTCTGCCAGAGCTGCAATGTTTACAGCAACGATGATCTGATTGGTGAGCTTGCAGGTATTGCCGCTGCCAATGGGGCCTACCAGAACGGCAGAGGAACCCATTACGTCAAAGTATTCCTTAGCCTGCTCAAAGTCCTTCTCTTCGCCGCCTACCATGATGGCAAGGGTGCCGTCGGCTGCCTTGGGTTCGCCGCCGGATACGGGAGCGTCTATCATGCGTACGCCCTTTTCGGCACAGGCCTTCTGCATTTCGGCAGAGGCTGCGGGGGCGATGGAGCTCATGTCAACAACAAGGGTGTCCTTCTTTGCGAACTCAAGCACGCCGCCTGCGCCCAGAACTACAGCCTTTACATGGGGGCTGTTGGGCAGCATGGTGATGATAACATCGTTGTTCTCAGCTACTTCCTGAATGCTTGCGCAGCCCTTGCAGCCGTTTGCGGCGGCCTTTTCCACTGCGGCGGGAACGATGTCATATGCCCATACTTCATAACCTGCTTTGGCCAGGTTTGCTGCCATGTGGCTGCCCATTATGCCCAGACCGATAAAGCCTACTTTCTTCATTGTGTATTTCCTCCTAAAATATAGTGAATTATGTGTTTTGATTAACCGACGATGGAGCGAACAGCATTTACGATGCTGTGGGCGGTAAGGCCATATGCATTGAGCAGATCATCGTAATTATGGGCGCTGCAGCCAAACTTATCCTTTACGCCTATAAATTCGATGGGCATGCACTGACGCCTGAGAGCCTCGGCAACTGCGCCGCCCAGACCGCCCAGCACGTTGTGCTCTTCAGCGGTGACAACGCCCTTGCAGCCCTTGGCCAGGGAGATTATCATCTCATCATTGAGAGGCTTGAGGGTGCTTACGTTCACTACCTTTACGGATATTTCATCCTTAAGGGCCTCGGCGGCTTCCAGAGCCTTGAGGACCATTATGCCGCAGGCAAAGACTACAACATCGGTGCCTTCGCGCATAACGATAGGCTGACCGATAACAAAGGGCTTATCCTCAGGAGTGATGCTGTCGTAGGAGGCGCGGTTTACCCGCAGATAGCAGGGGCCCTGATGCTCTGCCATGGCCTTTACAGCGTTGGCGGCCTCGTTGCCGTCCATGGGGCAGAGAACCGTCATGTTTGGAATGGCACGCATTATGGCCAGGTCCTCAACGTCCTGATGGGTGGCGCCGTCGCCAAAGTCGGACAGGCCGGAGGATGAACCGCAGATTTTAACGTTCAGCTTGCCGATGCTGATGGTCTGGCGAATCTGATCGAATGCCCTGCCGGAAGCAAATACGGCAAAGGAACTGATGAAGGGGATCTTGCCGCAGCAGGCGAGACCTGCTGCTACGGAAGCCATGTTCTGTTCGGCTATGCCCATCTCAAAGTAACGCTCGGGATAAGCCTGCTGGAACTTTATGGACATGGTGGATTTTCCCAGGTCCGCCTCCAGTGCTACTATGTCCTTATTTTCCTTGCCCAATTCTACGAGGGTTTCACCGTATGCGTTGCGCTGACTATTGAAATTCATCTTTACTACCTCCCGTTATTTAGGCAAGCTCCTTGAGGGCCTGCGCGTAAGTTTCTTCAGTAAGGATGCCGTTGTGGAAGGCGGCAGTGTTTTCTGCAAAGCTGAGGCCTTTGCCCTTTACGGTGTGCATGAGGATGAGGGTGGGCTGATCAACGGTTTCATCTGCCTTATCCAGCGCATCCAGCACCTGATCCATGCAGTGGCCGTCTATCTCTATCACGCGCCAGCCAAATGCTGCCCACTTGGCGGCCAGGTCGCCGCTGTCCATGCGTTCCTTGATGGAACCGGTGGCCTGGAAGGCGTTGTTGTCTACTATGCCGATAAGATTGGTGGTTTTGAAGTTGGCTGCGGCCATTGCGGCTTCCCATATCTGGCCTTCGGCAATTTCGCCATCGCCCATCAGTACGTATACCTTGGAATCGGTGCCGTTAAGGCGCTCGCCCAGCGCCATGCCAAGGCCGATGGAGAGGCCCTGACCGAGGGAGCCGGTACCGGCTTCCACGCCGGGGGTCTTAAGTATATCGGGATGACCCTGCAGCATTGCGCCCAGCTCCTTGCAGTGGTCAAGTTCTTCCTTGGGGAAGAAGCCTGCCTCTGCCATGGCGGCATACTGCAGCACTGCTACGTGACCCTTGCTCAGCAGGAACCTGTCGCGGCCTGCCATGCGGGGGTTCTTTGCATCGTATCTCATCTTATGGAAATAGAGAGCGGCTACCATTTCTGCGCTGGAGAAGGATCCGCCTATGTGACCGGCAACGCCCACGCCCATCATTTCGATAACATCGCGGCGAAGCTGGTTTGCCATGGAGTTAAGCTTTGATACCAGTTCGGAATCGTATTTCATTTTTGTCCTCCCGTACAAGTTATGTACTTAAAAATTATCCTTGAAGAATTTTACGGCCTGAACCGCATCGGCGTAGAAGTTGCTTGAATAGGCTTCGCAGCTGACCCTGCCGTTGTAGTTTATAGCCTTGAGGGCGTCGATAAAGGGACGATAGGCGTCCTCGGAAATATCCTTGGGGTACACCCTGCCCTCGTGACGGGCAAAATGGGTGTGTCTGAGAAATTCTTTGCCGTATTTAAGCAGTATATCGGGGGATTCCTGCTCTACGGACATGTGATAGTAGTCTATAAGAACCTTTACATTGGGATCGTTTACGTCCATCGCCAGCTTGCAGCCTTCCTCAAAGGTGTTTATAAGGTTGCATTCGGCCTTTCTGAGGGGCTCTATGGTTATGGTAATGCCATTGTCCTTTGCAACGGGGGCTGCCTTGGTAAGCAGCTCCACTACCTGGGCATATCCTTTGTCCATGGGGAAACCTTCCGGCACGTTCTTGGCGCCGCCGCTGCCGAATACAACATAGGACACCCCAAAGCTTCCCGCAAGACCCAGAGCCTGCTTAACATACTCCATTACCCTGGGCATATCTACATCTTCACCGGTAAGGCGTACAGTCTTGGGGAAGAAGTTGTTGCTGGTCTCGTATCTGAGGCCATTGGCGTTCAGCATGGCGCGGATTTCGTCGTGACGGGGCTTGTTCAGGCACATCATTTCGGCCAAAGGAAGCTCCACATATTCAAAACCGGCCCTGGCAGCATTTTCAATGTGCTCTGCGCCTACAAATTCCGGGGCTCCTGCCACCATATTGAGACAGCACCCAAATTTTATTGCCATGATACTTTTACCTCTGTGTTCCGTATTTGGATTCGTAGTTTGACAGGGTGTCCTGCATATGCTCTCTCATATACTGCTTGGCAGCCTCGCAGTCCCTGCGCTGAACCGCCTCCAGTATGAGCTTATGGTATTTGATACCGCTGTCGTTTGTAAACTCAAGGGTAAGGTTGGTTATGGTGCGCTTGAGAACGTCCTGGAGTATCTGCTGTATCTGCAGCAGGATCGCATTGCCGCTCATGCGTACCAGTTGATTGTGAAAGGCGATATCGTGCTCTACACAGCTATCAATATCCACGCCGGGTGCGGTCATCAGGTTATACTGATTCCATAGCTCTCGTATGTCTGTCTCTTTGGGCTTTGCAGCGGCAAGTGCAGCGCATTCCGGCTCCATAATGAGACGATATTGAATAACCTGATATATGTTATTGTCCTCAAGGCATACCGCGGGCATTATCTGCTGCAGATGGGGACTGAGGGACTTTTCGCATACATAGGTACCTGAGCCGGGCTTGGTGGTGACAAGGCCCAGGGCATCCAGCTTTTGTATCGCCTGCCTGATGGTGGGCCTGCTTACGCCAAATTTCTCCGAAAGAGCGTTTTCAGAGGGTATCAGCTGACCAGAGGTCCACTCACCGGCGAATATCATTTCCCTTAGCTGCGTATAAACGTTTTGAGCCACGTTGAGCTTTTGAATTTTTTCAATAGGCATAGATGCAAAAACTTCCTATTCTCAGTTTATACGCTTACGATAGCAGGATTACAGGCTGGGGTCAATAATGACCTTTATCAGCTTATCCGGCTCTTCGTGCAGCCTGCGGAAGGCATCCGGGGCGTCCTCCAGGGACACCACATCGGATATCAGCTCGTCGGTTGCCAGCTTGCCCTCACATATGAGCTGAACCACTTCGCCGAATTCCTTGTGAGTATAGTTGAAGGAACCGATCACACGGCGGGCGGAGCATACTACATCTTGCATGTTGAGGGTCATTTCCTTCTGGCTCATGCCAAGCCACATTGCGCAGCCGTTTATCTTCAGCGCTTTTATGGACTGGTTGGCGGTGGGCTGTACGCCGACGCACTCGAAGGATACGTCTGCCATAGTGCCGCCGGTAAGATCGGAAATGGTCTTGAGGGCGTCTTCCTTGGCGGGGTTTACAGAGTAATTCGCTCCAAGCTCTCTGGCTTTGGCCAGACGGTTATCATCCAGGTCGGACATTATAATCATGGAGGGATTCTGAAGCTTTACCAGCTGAAGCACGCAGAGGCCTATCATGCCTGCGCCTATGATCAGCACCTTTTTATCTTTAAGGTCTTCGGCCTTGCGTACGCAGCCATAGGCTACGGCATAAGGCTCGGCCAGGGCGCCCTTATAATAGGAACAGCCGTTGGTGATTTTATAGAGGAGCTTCTGCGGCACACACAGGTATTCCTGCATGGCGCCGGTTTCCTCCAGCACGCCGAAGAACAGTTTATTCAAGCAATAGTTTGTTTGGCCGTTAAGGCAGTTTTCGCATTTGCCGCAGAAGTTGATGGGCTGAACTATTACGCCTTCGCCGGGGCAGAATCCGGTTACGCCTTCGCCAAGTTCAACTATTTCCGCCGCGAATTCATGACCCATGGTCATGGGGGGGATACGGCGCCCGGTAAGGCCCAGATAGCCATGCACATCGCTTCCGCAAATGCCGCAGGCTCGTACTTTTACCAGCACTTCGCCTGCCTTTGGGGTGGGCTTTTCCACATCCCAAATTTCCAGTTTGCCGTTTTCTACGTATTTGAGTGATTTCATAATAATTACCTGCCTTTTAAATGGTGGTTGGCAAACCCGTAGGCTCGCCAACCACTTCATTGCTTTTATATCAGTATCAGAGAGCGGCTACGACTCTTACGGGTGATCCGGAGAATCCCTGAAGCTTAAGGGGGAATGCCATAAGGTAGCAGGTCTTGGATTCCATGAGCTCTTCGGGGAAGTATACTTCCTCAAGCGCCCATATCTCGTTGGCCAGCAATATCTCGTGGCAGGGTCTGCCGGTGCCTTCGTACCAACCGCCTATGCTGAGGCCGTCGATGCCTACGCCCTTTATTCCTCTATCCTTCAGCCATTCAGCCGCGTCGGCGGTGATGTAGGGCCAATCGTGATAGTATTCGTTGGAATAGGAGCGCTTGGTATACCAGCCGGTGTTCAGCAGAACGATGGTATCCTTGGTGATAAGGTCGGCATAGGGCTTCAGGTGCTCAGAGGTGATACCCTCGGCTGCCTCTACTACACCACGGAGATCTACCAGCACCGCAGTTCCCTGGAACCGCTCCACCGGTATCTCATCAACGGTCTTTCCTTCGGGGAAGAAGTGATAAGGTGCATCCAGATGGGTGGCAGTGTGGCTGTTGAGGGATATACGCTCAGCAGTAAAGCCATTGTTTGCACAAACCGCTTCCATTGCCACGTTGGTCATCTCATAGGTGGGCCAGGCAGGGCAGTTATGGAAGATGGGCTGTGAAAGGTCAAAGAACCTGGTGAACATGGTAAATTACCTCCGTACAGATTCAGATATAGTTTGCTTTGTAAGGAATTACTCCTCGGTCATGGCAGTGGCGATCAGGGTGTCGTATACTTCTTCGATGTTCTCGGAAGTTACGAGCAGGGTGGGCAGATATACTTCAGCTTCAAAGGCTTCGCCCTTTTCCAGAGCAATTACCATATCGGAGCAGGTGCGGCCCATGAGAACGGGCTGCTGTGCGCCAACAGCGGTGATCTTGCCAGCCTTAACGGCTTCCACTACTTCCATGTTGATATCGAAGCAGGAGATGATAACGCCGGAATTTACTTCCTCAGCAGCGGCCAGGGTGCCCAGAGCGGGGTCATCGGAGTGTACGAATACTACCTGAGCATCGGGATAAGCGGTGAGCAGGTCGGAGCCGTAGTTGTATCCGTCGGAACGGTCAACGTTTTCCATCTGCTTGAAGTCTACCAGGGTGTTGTTGCCGGCGGCTGCCATAGCATCGTCAAAGCCGGCCTTACGCTTCTGGCCGTTGATACGAGCCATGGGCAGGGTCACCTGAGTGTAGCTGATGTCGCCTTCTACCAGGCCTGCTACGTACTCGCCTACTTCGTAAGCGCCGCCGTAGTTGTCAGTGCCTACCATGCCGGCCCAAGTACCGGAGTCAGAACCGATGTCGCAGATTACTACAGGTACGCCGGCCTCTTCAGCAACGCCCAGTACGGATACGCAGGCAGCGCTGTCGGTGGGGGAGATTACGATGTAGTCGAACTGCTTGGTGATAGCATCCTGAGCATTGTTCAGCTGGGTATTTGCATCGTTCTTGGAGTCGTAGGTAACTACTTCTACGTTAGCTTCGCCCAGAACGGTCTTGAGCTGATTCTCAACGCCGTAACGGCAATAACGCCAGAAGGTAACATCCAGAGAGGGGCAGAGATAAGCAACCTTGAGGGGTTCGGCTACTGCTGCTTCCTCAACGGGAGCGTCTGCTACGGGAGCTTCCTCAGCGGGAGCCTTTGCGCAGCCTGCCAGGGACAGAACCATGAGAGCTGCCATCAGGAGTGCGAAGAACTTTTTCATGTGTAGATCCTCCATTTTAGAGTTATTTTTGTTGGCTGCAGTCGAGTGCAGTCAAAATTGAATCGATGAAATAAGGGGGGGTATTATGCGCGCTTTGCGGTAGTGGTGAGGCGCTCGGCCAGAACTGCCATGATGATAACCACACCCAGTGCAGTGCCCTGCCAGTAGGGGTCCATGCCCAGCAGGTTGAGGGCGTTTCTCAGGCAGCCTACCAGAACGATGCCTATGAAGGTGCCCCACAGGGTGCCCTTGCCGCCGCTCATACTTACGCCGCCGATAACCGCTGCGGCAATGGCGTCCATTTCATTGCCGTTGCCGTAAGTGGTATCGCAGGCCATAAGACGGCTGGTCATGATCCATGCACCGAAGGCGCACATAAAGCCGGAGTATACATATACCAGCATGGTCTGCAGCTTTACGTTGATACCGGAAAGCTCAGCGGCATATGCATTGGAACCTATTGCATAGGTGTAGCGGCCGAACTTGGTGCGGGAAAGAATGAATATACCTACGCCGAACAGCACTACGATAAGTATTACATAAACGGGGAGTACGCCGCCGATCTTGCCCTTACCTACCAGCTGATATGCTTCGGGGAAGCCGCGGGCGGTGTTGGCGTTGGAAATAACGTAGTCAAGGCTGCGGCATATTTCGCAGGTGCTCATGGTAACTATGAAGGCGGGCATCTTCATGTAGCCGATCAGCAGGCCGTTTATAAGGCCGATAAAGATGGACACAAGGAAGATGATTGCCACGCTCAGAGGAATGTTCTGGGTCTTCATCAGCACCATGGAGCCTACCATGCCGGAAAGACCCAGTATGCCGCCGACGGAAAGGTCTATACCGCCGGTGATAATGACGAAGGTCATACCTATGGCCAGCATGGAGTTGGCGGAAATCTGAGAGAGAATGTTAAGTATGTTCTGCTGGGTGAGAAAATACTCGGAAGCAAAACTCATCGCGATGAAGAACACGGCAAACAGCAGCAGCATGGTGAACTCTGTTTTGTAGCCGATAAGGGTCCTCTTTAATACGTTGTGCTCCAGTTTCTGTTCGACTTTCATCCTTGCGTCTCCTTAACCTATAGTAGAGTAGTAGCCGATCTTTTCGTCATCGATATCGTCTCCTGTGAGTCTGGCGCGTATGCGGCCCTCACGCATTACATATACGGTATCGCAAAGGCCGATTATCTCGGGCATTTCGGATGATACCATCAGCACTGCCATGCCGCTTGCGGCAAGCTCGCGGAGTATTGCGTATATGTCTGCCTTGGCGCCTATGTCTACGCCGCGGGTGGGCTCGTCTATTATCAGCAGCTCAGGATTGAGCATGAGCCACTTGGCCAACAATATCTTTTGCTGATTGCCGCCGGAGAGGCTCTTGACGGCATTGTCGACGTTGTTTACCTTTATGGCCATCTTGCCAACCATGTCGGCGCATTTGCTGAATTCCTTGTCTCTGCTGGTGAAAGCGCCCTTTTCTATTACATTGGTGGCAATGGCGCTGTTTACCAGTATGGTCAGCTCCTGAAGCAGGCCGCCTACCTTGCGGTCTTCCGGAACAAAGCCTATCCCGCTGTTCATGCTGGCGATAATATTCTTGGCGGGCAGTACCTTGCCGTTTACGGAAACGGTGCCTGCGCTGCGTCCGTCTACGCCGAATATTGCCCTTACAAACTCTGTTCTGCCGGAACCTACCAGGCCGGAAAGACCGACGATCTCTCCCTTGCGCACCTTTATGCTGGCGTCTGTAACGTAGCCGACTGCGTCGCACAGGCCGGTTACCTCGAGCATGGGGGTTTCGCTGTCAAAATCCTTTTCGTGGTCATTGCTGCCGTAAAGGTTGTTTACTTCGCGGCCTACCATTGCCTGTATCATCTCGTTCTGGGTTATGTCTGAGATGTTGGCGGCGTTCATGGCCATTTTGCCGTCACGAAGAACCGTACAGCGGTCACATATCTCGAATATCTCGTTTATCTTGTGGGATACCATTATGAAGCCCACACCCTCAGCCTTAAGCTTGCGCACCAGGTCAAACAGAAGGTCTATTTCCTTCTGGGTGAGGGATGCGGTGGGTTCGTCCAGTATTATGACCTTGGCCTTTTTGGATATGGCCTTAAGTATTTCCACAACCTGGCACTGGGCGACCGACAGGGAGCTTACGTTTGTGTAGGGATCGATATAATCCTGCATATCAAAGAGCTTAAGCAGCTCCCTCGTATCCCGGACCATGGCCTTTTTATTTATGAAGGTGTTGTTCTTGTAGTAGGAATTGTCCATCAGGAACAGGTTTTCTGCCACGGAAAAGTCGGGCAGCAGGCTGAATTCCTGAGATACCAGCGCTATGCCGGCGGCGGTGGATTCACGGGTATTGCGGAATTTATGCTTTTCGCCTTCCACCAGTACGTCGCCGGAATCTGCCTGATATACGCCGGAGATTATTTTGGCAAGGGTGGATTTGCCCGCACCGTTTTCTCCCATGAGGGCGTGGACTTCGCCTTTTCTCAGTTCGAAATCTATTCCGGACAGAACTGTTACGCCGAAAAAGCTTTTAACGATGTCTTTGGTTTGGATAAGTAAGTTTTCCATATTTTGTACCACTCTTGTTTTTTATTGGTGACGCATTATGTCAGCAGATATCCCAGGGCTGACCGCCTGCAAGACAGCCGCCGTCCACAGGATACATCATGCCGGACATGTAGCTGGAGGCATCGGAAGCCAGCAGTATGGTCATGCCCAGAAGATCCTCGGGAGTTCCGGGACGAGCCATTGCGATCCTGTCCAGCAGGAACTTGGAGCGATAGGGGTCGTTCCACAGGGGGGCGGTAAGCGCGGTGCTTATATGGCCGGGAAGGATGGCGTTGGAGCGGATGCCGTATTTGGCCCACTCTATGGCCTGAGCTCTGGTAAGGGCGGCAACGCCGCTCTTGCTGGCGCCGTATATGCCGCAGCCGCCCAGCATCATTACCGCATTGTAAGAGGCGATATTGATTATGCTGCCGGACTTGGCTTCTACCATGTGCTTTGCCACTTCCTGACTCATAAAATGTACTGCCTTAAGGTTTATGCCGATTATCTTGTCGAAGGACTCTTCATTGGCTATGAGGCAGCCCTCACGCTTGTTGATGCCTGCGCAGTTGACCAGCACGTCGATCTTGCCAAAGTGATCTATGGCCTGCTGTACGCAGCTCTTGATGGAATCCAGAGACATAAGGTCGGTGTGTACGGAGATGGCCTGACCGCCATCTGCAATAATGCTGTCCTCCACGGCCTTCATGCCGGCATCGTTAACGTCTGCCAGCACCATTGACGCACCGGCGTCCGCCATGCCTTTTGTAAGCACGCTTCCGATAGCTCCGCCTGCGCCGGTTATAAGTACTACCTTACCCTCCAGAGAAAACATACTTGTGAGTTTATCTGCTACGTTCATAGACCAGACTCCCTTTTATTAATAATTATGAATTTTTTTCAGATACTCTTAAAAAGTTTTTGCCCGACGATGCAGGGGAATAAATTGCAGATGGATAAAGTGCGCCGCATGTTAAGGTAAAGAAAAAACCCGCGCAATGGAAAACGATCCATTTCTACGGCCGGTGATTTTGCTTGAAATTAAAAGGGTTTTTAAATTTACATATTATCCTGTAAGTTGTCTGACAGGTCGCTTGACATATCAATTATCATGTTATAGTATGTTTATAGCACAGTGACGCATTTAAGTCAAGTTTTTGTATTATTAGTAATATTTATAAATTCATTCCTTCCCTTATGCAGGTTCGCAACAGGAACTTGCCGTATTATTACCGTTTAATTATATTATTAAAGAGAAAGTCTGGTTTTATTGGCGGACATATATCCATAAATAAGACCTATCTGCACATTTTTATTATGGAGTAATTCTTATGGCAACTTATACTGACATGATCAAAGTGGTAAAACTGCCCCAAATGGTAAAAGTACGCCAGAGCTTTCCCCGCCCAAGGGTGGAGGATGTTGCCGGGGCTGTATTGGGCGAGCTTGAAAGGCCTGAGATATCTCAAAGGATAAAGCCCGGGGCTACCGTTGCCATAACCGCAGGCAGCAGAGGTATAGGGAATATAGTTACCATACTTAAAACCGTGGTGGATTTCTGCAGGGAAAGGGGGGCAGAACCCTTTATCTTCCCGGCCATGGGCAGCCACGGCGGAGGGACCGCCGAAGGGCAGCTGGGCATACTCAACAGCTACGGAATAACTCAGGAAGCCTGCGGCTGTCCAATAATTGCCTCCATGGAGGTAAAGGAAATAGGCCGCACCCAAGAAGGACATCCGGTGCGCATAGACAAGCATGCCGCGGAGGCAGATGCGGTAATAGTAGTAAACAGAATAAAGGCGCATACCGCCTTCAGGGGCCCATATGAAAGTGGCCTCATGAAAATGATGACTATAGGCATGGGCAAGCATGAGGGCGCGAAGGTATGCCACGAGGCGGGATTTGGGGTTATGCATCACCTTGTGCCGCTGTTTGGCAGGGTCATAATGGAAAACGCCAACATTGCATTTGGTCTGGCCCTGATAGAAAACGCATACGACGAACTGTGCCTTGCCAAGGCACTGCTTCCCGAGGAGATAATAACCCGGGAACCTGAACTGCTGGAGTATTCCAAGTCCCTTATGGGCAGTATCCTCTTTAAGAATGCCGATGTGCTCGTAATAGACCAAATAGGAAAGAATTTCAGCGGCGAGGGGGCAGATCCAAATATAAGCGGACGCTTCCCCACCCCATACGCCACCGGCGGACTGGAGGCGGAGCGAAGGGTGTGCCTGGGCCTTTCGGGGGAATCCCACGGCTGCGGCTATGGTGTGGGTCTGTTTGATACAATAAGCCGCCGTATGTTTGAGCAGCTGGACCTGGATGCCACCTATACCAACGCTATAACAAACACTGTGCTTGGGGCGGTTGCGATACCTGTAATAATGCCCTCCGACAGGGAGGCGATAATGACAGCCCTGTACAGCTGCAACAATGCGGATAAGAACAATCCGCGGATAGTGCGCATAGCCAACACCGCCCAGATAGAAGAAATATATATATCCGAGGCCATGGTGGAGGAAGCGATGGCCAATCCGGATATAGAGCTGATATCCGAGCTTGCGCCTTTTGCGTTTGATGCTGAGGGATTCTTTACCGACTTTTAGAGGGTGAGCGGCATGACCAAGCTGTTGATAATCGCGGATGATCTTACAGGTGCACTGGATACCGGCGTGCAGTTTGCGCAGCTGGGTATTTCTGTGCAGATGTGTTCGGATCCTGCCCATGTGCCACAGAATACATCTGACGATGTGCTGGTAATAAACGCCCATACCAGGCATATGCATCCCCGGGAGGCATATCGCGTGGTATACGATATTATTGCCGGGTTTGGCGGCAGGATAAAATACGTATACAAAAAGACCGACTCTGCCCTGAGGGGATGCGTTGGAGCGGAGCTTGACGCCGCGGCAAAGGCGCTTAATACGTCTGTTGCATTTGTTCCCGCGCTGCCAAAGCTGGGACGCACCACCGTAAACGCCACACAGTATATAAACGGAACAGAACTGGCAAAGAGCGAATTCGGCATGGATCCGCTTGAGCCCATGCACAATTCCTATATTCCGGATATCATATCAGAGCAGAGCGATATACCCTGCCGCATAGGGGGAAGGATATCCAATTCGCCTGAAATATGCATATTCGATGCCTCCACCGATGAGGATGTGATGAGGACCGCCGCAGAGCTGGTGAATGGCGGGGCTGTGTTGTTTGCCGGCTGTGCCGGCCTTGCAGGAGCTTTGGCCCGGCTGCTGCCCTTTGAAAAGGGGCAGGCCATGCAGCCTGTAAAGACAGCCTCATTTGGCGTGATATGCGGCAGCCTTAACCCAACTACCGCGGCACAGGTGGAATATGCTTCCGAGAGGGAGTTCCGGGTGGTGGCTATAGATGCGGGGGAATTCCTCAGGGCGGATTTTCAAAAGTCAGAGCAGAGAGTATATGCTTCCATAAGGATGAAGGACATTACCTCTGTAAAGCTGCCCTTTGTGCTGAAGGCGGGCGGGCCTGCCATAACCGGGAGCAATGCCGGCCAGCTTATAGCAGATGGGCTGGGCTGTATGGCAAAGGAGATGCTTTCGGTGATGGATGGGTATACCCTGCTTGTAACGGGGGGAGATACCCTTATGGCGTTCATAAAATACTGCGGATATCCTACCCTTAGGATAGCACGGGAGCTGAGCAGCGGAGTGGTGTGCCTGCTGGCCGAAATTCAGGGCAAAACCGTGCAGCTGGTGTCAAAGTCAGGGGGCTTTGGCAGGCCGGAACTGTTTGATCAGCTTTACAAGATGATGAAAGATTAACAGAAAGGACATACATACTTATGACACAAAGGCTTCCCATACTGGGTATAACAATGGGTGATCCCTGCGGCATCGGTCCCGAAATTACCGCAAAAGCACTGAATATGCCTGCCATATATCAGCGCTGCTGTCCTTTGGTGGTTGGCAGTGCCTCCATAATGGAGCAGGCTGTAAAGATCGCAGGGGTGGATCTGAAGGTAAATCCTGTGAAAAATGTAAGCGATGCCTTATTTACCTATGGCACCATAGATGTATATGACCAGCCCGGCATAATAGAGCCGGAAGAAGTGACCCACGGCAAGGTAAACGCCAAGGGCGGCGAGGCTGCCTATCAGGCTATTGCCAAGGTAATAGACCTGGCCATGAAAAACGAGATAGATGCCACCATTACCGGCCCCCTCAATAAGGAAGCCCTTAATCTTGCGGGCCGCCATTACAGCGGACATACCGAGATATATGCTGACCTTACCGGCACGAGAGATTACAGCATGATGCTGGCAGACGGCGAACTGAGGGTGGTTCACGTATCCACTCATGTATCCCTCAGGGAAGCATGCGACAGGTGCAAGAAGGAGCGTGTATATAATGTAATAAAGCTGGCCGACAAGGTATGCCGCAGCCTGGGCATAGAGAATCCCAGGGTTGCCGTTGCGGGCCTTAATCCCCACGCAGGCGAGAACGGTCTGTTTGGCCGGGAAGAGATAGAGGAGATTACCCCTGCCATAGAAATGGCAAGGGCAGAGGGGCTTACTGTGGATGGCCCCGTGCCTCCCGATACCCTTTTCTCCAAGGCAAAGGGCGGCCAGTATGACATAGTGGTGGCTCAGTATCATGATCAGGGACACATTCCCCTTAAGGTAACGGGATTCCAGTACGACTATACCACCAACAAGTGGAAGACTGTTTCCGGCGTAAATATTACGCTGGGCCTGCCTATAATCCGCAGCGCCGTAGATCACGGTACCGCATTCGGAAAGGCCGGCAAGGGCACCGCCAATGAGGAGAGCCTGGTAAATGCTATCGATTACGGCATCAGGCTTGCCATAGACAGGATAAACAACGCCTGATAACATCCATGTACGCAAAAAGGAGCGCAAAGTAAAGCGCTCCTTTTTATATGCCGGCTGTTTACCTCAGCGGGCTGTTTTTGGGTATTACGGGGCATTCCCAGTAAAGGAGCTTGCCCAGATACTTTTCCGCAAGGTATATGGCGTCGGAGGTGTATGCGTCCACCTGTGCCTTTTCCAGGGTGCCTATGCGGTAAAGGGCTATGCCGTAGGGCTCCTCCAGCTCGGGGGTAAATTCCTGATCCCCTATGGCAAAGCCTGCCATGCGGGCCTCTTCGGCGTAGTTTATAACGTAGCTTTCCACAGGAAAGTGCATGTGCAGCGTTATGCGGCGGGCAGCGGTGATGCAGTCGCCGTTCTTTTTATACAGCGCGATATGCTTGCGGTTTTCCTCGGTCTGGAACTTTGCCGCGTCGGGGTACAGCAGGTCGAGGTAGGTGCTCCATTCTGGGTCCTCCCCGCAGCCCACGGCGCAGTAAAGGTACTTTTCTTTGTCCGCTATTTCATCCAGGGCGCGGCGGCGGTCCGGCTTGTCGGTGTAAAAGAACATTACCCGCCTGCTGTCGTCCTGTATGCAGCCCACATACAGCGCCTTAAGCTCCTTAAGGCATTTCTTTTCTATGCGGTCGATGTGACGCCTGCCTTTGCCGCTCAGCGGCCCCTGGTCCTGCATCTCGCAGCGTATGTGCATGAGTATGGGCCTGTTGGGATGGGGGGCTTTGGACAGATAGGAGGTATCCACGGCAAATTCTGCCGGGTCTCCTTCCATGTGCCATTCGTAGGTGAACCATTCGGGCATAGTGTGTACCTCGCTTGGGATAGTGGGTAGTTATCTTCTTTTCTTTTTCTTTTCGTATCGAAAAGAAATAAGAAAAGAAGCAAAAGAAAAAGAAAAGATGAGGTTTAAAACTGATATTGGTATGAGCTTGCTCTGTGGTGCTGCCTAAATTTTGCCTCATAGGGAGGCAAAATTTGAGTTGGATGTATATGGGCTGCTCAATTTCCTTTATTCTAAATTTGCCCGGGGATGCCGGGCAAATCTGGAAGTAAGGTTATGATGTGCAGCTTTTGAGTATCTTTCCGCCCCGTTGGCGGGAAGATGCCCCGCCAACGGGGCGGAAAATACATATTTACATTATTCTTTCTGCCGCTTTCTTTTAAAGAAAGCGGCGATTCTTTTGGTACTTTTCTTTTAAAGAAAAGTACATATCAATTAATATTCGAGAACCGCCTTGATGCGGCGTACGCCTGCGCTGGAGGCCTCTTCCTTCTTGATCTTGAAGGTGCCAAGGTCGCCGGTGTTTTCCGCATGGGGGCCGCCGCAGATCTCCTTGGAGAATTCGCCCATGGTGTAAACCTTTACGCGCTCGCCGTACTTATCGCCGAAAAGGCCTACGGCGCCCTGTTCACGGGCCTCGTCCACGGTCATCTCTTCCCAGCTGATGGGAGCCTTGGCCTGTATCCACTCATTTACCAGAGCCTCAACGGCGGCAAGCTCTTCCTTGGTCATCTTGCGCTCAAAGCTGAAGTCAAAGCGGAGACGCTCTGCGGTAATGTTGGAGCCGCGCTGGGAGATCTTTTCGTCGTTCAGCACCTTGCGCAGGGCTGCCTGCAGCAGGTGGGTGGCGGTGTGGAGGCGTGCGGTCTCTACGCTGGTATCGGCAAGGCCGCCCTTGAAGCGCTGCTCGGCACCTGCCTGGGATTTCTTCTGGTGAGCCTCAAATGCGGCGTTGAAGCCTTCCATGTCGACGGTAAGGCCGTTTTCGGCTGCCAGCTCACAGGTGAACTCAATGGGGAAGCCGAAGGTATCATACAGATGGAAGGCGGTTTCGCCGTCTATTTTGCCCTCGGGGAAGGTGTTTTTGATGCGCTCGAACTCCTTGGTGCCGTTGCGCAGTGCCTTCTGGAAGCGGTTCTCTTCCTTGGAAAGCTCGGAGGTGATCTTTTCACGGTTGGCCTCAAGCTCGGGATAGAACTCGCCATACTGGGCTATAACTGCCTCGGCTACGGTGCGCAGGCTGTCCTCGGGCATGCCCAGCTGCATTGCAAAGCGGATGGCGCGGCGGATAAGGCGGCGGAGAATGTAGCCCTGATCCACGTTGGAGGGGGTCACGCCCCGATGGTCGCCAAGGATAAAGGTGGAGCAGCGGATGTGGTCTGCCACGATGCGGAATGCGCGGGTGGTCTCGGGGTCTGCCTTGAAGGACTTGCCGGAAAGCTGCTCGATGGCGGCGATTATGCCGGTGAAGGCATCGGTGTCGTATACGCTTTCTACGCCCTGCAGGGTGGCGATGGTGCGGTCAAGGCCCATGCCGGTGTCAACGTTCTGCTGGGCAAGGGGCTCGAAGGTGCCGTCAGCCTTTTTATTGTACTCCATGAATACGTTGTTCCAGATCTCCAGATACTTGCCGCAGGAGCAGGAAGGATCGCACTGGGGGCAGCACTTGGGCTTGCCGGTGTCGTAGAATATTTCGGTATCGGGGCCGCAGGGGCCGGTGATGCCGGCGGGGCCCCACCAGTTATGCTTCTTGTCAAGGTAGAAGATGTGGCTGGGATCCACACCCATTTCTACCCAGCGGTCGTGGGAGTAGGTATCCTGAGGGGCGTCTGCGTCGCCTGCGAAGCAGGTGAAATACAGCTTGTCCTTATCGATGCCAAGCCATTCCTCAGAGGTGAGGAATTCCCAGGAGTAGGCGATGGATTCCTTCTTGAAATAATCGCCCAGGGACCAGTTGCCCAGCATCTCGAAGAAGGTGCAGTGGGAAGAATCGCCAACTTCATCTATGTCGCCGGTGCGGATGCACTTCTGAACGTCTGCAAGGCGCACGCCTTCGGGGTGCTTTTCGCCCATGAGGTAGGGCACAAGGGGATGCATGCCTGCGGTGGTGAAAAGGACGGTGGGGTCATTTTCGGGTATGAGGGAAGCGGAAGGGATGATGGCGTGGCCCTTGCCGCGGAAAAAGTCAAGGTAAAGCTTGCGCAGCTCGTGGGATTTCAGCAGTCTCATATTATATACCTCTCTGTAAAAATTTAATTTGCAAAAATATAAATATGACCGTAAAAGGCCGTATTTGCACAAATAAAGTATACCTTTATATAAGTATCTTTGTCAACGAGGGCCGTAGATGATTGTTTACTTGTCAAGGGGGAACGCAAGGGGCTATAATTATAAACATGAAGAACAGCCTTGACAGAAAGCTCAGACGCAAATTCAGGCGGCTGCAGCTGAATTTCAGAAGGGTAAACTTTACCCTTATCGGCGACGAGGGCAGGCCCTGGCGCAGAGCCATAGCGCTGGGGGCGGGCCTATTTGTGGTGCTGCTCCTTGCCCTGATAGGGGGCACCGAAACCCAGCTCATGGCTACCCCCGAGGTGAAGACCATCGAGGAGAGAGGTGTGCTGAGGGTGGGGGTGAGATACGATATGCCCGGCCTTAACGGCGAAGATGGGCTGGAGCAGGCTCTGGCAAGGCGTATTGCGGAGCGTATGCTGCCACAAAGCGATACTGAAAACTGCCTTGAGCTTATCGAGGTAAGCAGCATGACCGGCTGCACCAAGCTGGACGACGGCACGGTGGATATGGTCATCGCCATGATGAGCCCCTCCATGGCTCCTACCTATTATTATTCATCTCCCTATTACAGTGACGAGTGCATACTGGCGGTAATGAGCGGCACAAGCTCCTTCGCCCTCAAGAACTTTACCGTGGGCCTCATACAGAAAAACAAGCTCCGCAGCAGCGCAGAGGAAGCGCTGGTGGACACCTTTACAGAAAATAACAACAACTTCGTAATAACCAAGCGCAGCTATCCCTCCTACGATGACCTTATCACCGGCCTGAAGAAGGGTGAGGTGGGCGGCATCGCCTTGACCAGGCTGCACTATGAGCAGCTGAGCAAGGAATATGACATAGTGCCCACATCCCTTTCCTTTGGCACTGTGGATTACTGCGTTATGGCTGCCACGGATAATTCCACCCTGGCCCAGATAGCGGATATGGAAATACAGGAGCTGTGGAACAGCGGCGAAATGGATGAGCTCCACGTAAAGTACGGCCTGTCGTAGCGGGCGCAAAGCATATATACCACAACATCTGCCGCCTGTGACGGATCGGGAACACAAGGCTGAAAAATATATGAAAAAACCGCCCCTATAGGGCGATTTTTGCATTGACATACGAGTAATGCTGTGATAAATTACTTAAGGTATCCCCCTATGCGGGGGTTTATTTAGGTACGTAAAACAGCAGCGCAAGGGCGAAAGTCCTGCGTTTACATTCACAGAAGGAGAAAGAAAAATGCGCGTAAAGATCACACTGTCCTGCACCGAATGCAAGCAGAGGAACTACAACACCTTCAAGAACAAGAAGAACGACCCCGATCGTATCGAGTTCATGAAGTACTGCCGTTTCTGCCGCAAGCACACCCTCCACAAGGAATCCAAGTAATTACGAGGAGCAGTAACAATGGCAAACGAAACCAAAGTAAAGAAGAACAGGGTAAACTTCAGGCAGTTCTTCAAGGAAGTTTCCGGCGAAGTCAAGAAGCTCTCCTGGCCTACCAAGAAGGAACTGGTTTCCTACACCCTCACCGTTCTGGGCTTCATCGTGCTGATGGCTGTCATCATCTACGTTCTGGACCTGGTATTCGGCGAAGGCCTTGGCCTGCTTGCCAACCTGTAATTCACAGCCTGCCTTATAAAAAGGAGAGAGTATGTCCGAGGAAGCAAAGTGGTATGTAGCCCATACCTATTCCGGTTACGAGGATAAGGTCACCGAAGACCTTAAGAAGACCGTAAAGAACCGCGACCTTCAGGATATGATACTCGAGGTCAAATATCCCACCGAGGAAGTCGTCGAAATAAAGGACGGCAAGCGCAAGGTGACTCACCGCAAAACCTACCCCGGCTACGTAATGGTCAAGATGATCATGAACGACAAGACCTGGTACGTTGTGCGCAATACCCGCGGCGTCACCGGCTTTGTGGGCCCCGGATCCAAGCCCATCCCCCTCACCGACGAGGAGGTCACAGCCATGGGCGTAGAGCGCATCGCGCTCAAGCTGGACGTGGCAGTGGGCGAGAGTGTACGCATCGTCTCCGGCCCTCTGGAGAACTTTGTGGGCACCGTGGAGGCCCTGGACCCCGAGAACCAGAAGGTAAAGCTCACCGTGTCCATGTTCGGACGCAACACCCCCGTGGAACTGGACTATATCGAAGTACAGAAGATATAGTTTATCGCGAAAAACCTTTTGGGTTTTCCGCAAGGGCGCACAAGTGCTGCGCACGTGTGCGATCACATACCTCACGGGGACTTTACATGATTTGCCTATGACCCTTGCGAGGGTCACCGGGCGGCAAATCATGCAGGGAAGCAAATCCCTGCGGATTTGTCCCGCATTTGCCGCACATGCCGCCAAATGCGGATTAAAACTTAAGGGGCTCGTCCCCTGACACCATTTGATATGTACGCACTTTCGGGTGCTTGCATTGTGGGAGGTTGGCCCGCCATGGCCTGCCGCTCGCACCACATTATATTAGGAGGAAACTTACAAAATGGCAAAGAAGATCACTGGCTTTATAAAGCTGCAGATCCCCGCCGGTAAGGCGACACCCGCTCCCCCCGTAGGCCCCGCTCTGGGTCAGCACGGCGTAAACATCATGGGCTTCTGCAAGGAGTTCAATGAGAAGACCGCCAAGCAGGCCGGCCTGATAATCCCCGTTGTTATCACCGTTTATCAGGACCGTTCCTTCACCTTCATCACCAAGACTCCCCCTGCTGCCGTTCTTATCAAGAAGGCCTGCGGTATCGAGACTGCCTCCGGCAAGCCCAACCGCGACAAGGTTGCTAAGATCACCAAGGCTCAGGTTCAGGAGATCGCTGAGCTGAAGATGCCCGACCTGAACGCCGCAAGCGTTGAGGCTGCAATGAGCATGATAGCCGGCACCGCCCGCAGCATGGGCGTTGTTGTGGTAGACTAAGAAGGGAGGCTATTCATAATGAAGCACGGTAAGAAGTATCAGGATAGCGTAAAGTCCTTCGATAAGCAGAAGCTGTATGATCCCCGCGAGGGTCTGGAGGCCGTTCTGGCTACCGCTAAGGCTAAGTTCGATGAGACCATCGAAGTTTCCGCCCGTCTGGGCGTAGACCCCCGTCACGCTGACCAGCAGGTTCGTGGTGCTGTTGTACTGCCCCACGGTACCGGCAAGAAGGTTCGCGTACTCGTATTCGCCAAGGGCGACAAGGCTAAGGAAGCTCTGGATGCCGGCGCCGAATTCGTAGGCGACGAGGATCTCGTAAAGAAGATCCAGACCGAAAACTGGTTTGGCTTCGACGTTTGCGTAGCTACCCCCGACATGATGGGCGTAGTTGGCCGCATCGCTCGCGTTCTTGGTCCTAAGGGCCTCATGCCCAACCCCAAGAGCGGCACCGTTACCATGGACGTGGCTAAGGCCATCGCCGATATCAAGGCCGGTAAGGTTGAGTATCGCGTAGACAAGACCGCCATCGTTCACGTACCCGTAGGCAAGGCTTCCTTCGGCGTAGATAAGCTGGAAGAGAACCTGAACACCCTGATGGATGCAGTTATCAAGGCTAAGCCCGCTGCTGCCAAGGGTACCTACATCAAGTCCCTGGTAGTATCCTCTACCATGGGCCCCGGCGTTAAGTTCAACCCCCTCAAGTTCTAAAGGCGTAGCCTTTTCGTTCAAATGCTAATGGCATTTGAACGAGAGCGCACAAGTGCTTCGCACGTGTGCGATTAGAATCCATTCGGGGACTTTACATGATTTGCCTATAAATCCTGCGGGATTTACCGGGCGGCAAATCATGAGGGGAATCCATTCCTTGCGGAATGGTTCCGCATTTGACGTACATGCCGCCAAATGCGGATTTAAATCCAGGGAGCCAACCTTGGAAACCTTAGTGGGTTTGAGGCGAAAAATTCCCGAAAAACCTGCAAAAATTGCTTGACAACCATGGGGCAGTCTGATATACTGCCCCGTGGAAATCAAAAATTGTTGCCCAAGACAGCCGGTAGCGCAAGCGTAAATCCTGCCGAGGCGATGAATAAGAGCTTATTTTTAACGCGCTTTTTCGTCCTCTGTCTTGCGGCAGAGGATTTTTTCTATTCTAACAGGAGGTAAAACCATGGCAAACATCCAGAACATACAGGCAAAAGCCGCTCAGGTTGAGGAAGTTGTTTCCAAGATCCAGGCTGCTCAGTCTCTGGTAGTGTTCGACTATCGCGGACTCAATGCCGAGGAGGTTACCAATCTCCGCAGCGATATGCGCAAGGCCGGCGTAGAATACGTAGTTCTTAAGAACGGTATCGTAGAGCGCGCAGCCAAGGCCGCTGGCATCGAAGAGAGCTTCTGCGAGCTGCTGAAGGGCCCCTCCGCCTTTGCTTTCGGCGTAGAAGACGCCGTAGCTCCCGCAAAGGTGCTGAAGGACGCTATCAAGAAGTACAAGAAGTGCGAGATCAAGGGCGGTCTCATCAACGGCGTAGTAACTGACGCTGCTGGCATGAACACCCTGGCTGACCTGCCTTCCCGCGAGGTTCTCCTTGCAAGGATGCTGGGCAGCATGCTGTCCCCCGTTTCCGGGCTGGCAATCGTACTGGACCAGATCGCCAAGAAGGGCGAGCCCGCCGCCGAGTAAGCTTACAGGCTGCGTAAATCACTACTAAATCAATCAAAATTTCAACAGGAGGAAATTACAATGTTTAACAAGGAACAGTTTATTGAAGATATCAAGGCCATGACCGTTCTCGAGCTCTCCGAGCTGGTAAAGGCTCTGGAAGAAGAGTTTGGCGTATCCGCCGCCGCTACCGCCGTTGCAGTTGCTGGCCCCGTTGCCGCTGCCGCTGAAGTAGAAGAGAAGACCGAGTTCGACGTAATCCTCAAGGACGTTGGCCCCGAGAAGATCAAGGTTATCAAGGTTGTTCGTGAGCTCACCGGTCTGGGCCTCAAGGAAGCTAAGGACGTTGTTGACAACGCTCCCAAGCCCCTCAAGGAAGGCATCGACAAGGAAGCCGCCGAGAAGATCGTTGCTGCTTTCAAGGAAGTTGGCGCTACCTGCGAAATCAAGTAATTACTTACTTGCAAATAAAAAGGAACGGACTTGCTCCGTTCCTTTTTTGTTTTGCTGAAGATCTGCTGGTTTTTGTGGCAAGGAGAATAGGCGGTATAGATCCGCATAAATAAAACATATTGAAGATGATAACGCTGCTGCATTGATACACATTGCTTTTCCGCCAGGAAAAGCTTCTTTGAAAGGGTGGAGGGCGGGTTTAGATAATTACCATGCCAAAAAACAATACCCGGCATCCATTTTGTTCGTGAATGAAAAACAGCCGGCTTTGTCAAGGGGAAATACCTATAAAAGCCATAGCGGATTACAATGGCTGAAGCTGCAAAAAACAGGCGCTGATATAAGCCTGTGAAATAGGAACGGGACATACTGTATGCAGTGTATGTGCATGGGAAAAACTGGTTATACATATGTTGGAAAATACTGCAGACAGGCCTGACAAGGGGGTTTTAGGGGTCTGAAATGTTGATAAGTATGTTGAAAGTGTGGATAGATATTGAGAATATGCAGTGAATATTCTGAATAAAGCATATTGGACAAGGTGTGAAGAATAGCTAAAAATGCATGAGAACAGGGCGAAAAACTTCAAAAACAGGGAATTGGTAATAAGTACAGCTTTTGACGCATATAGTCACAGGGGGTGATTATATGAGGCTTGATGGGGAATGCAGACGGATGTTGAATAAAGTGCGCACATTGGGGGCGGCGCTGCTGGTTACGCTGCTCGCCGCGCTGTTCAGCGTGGAAACGACGCCTGCTGCGGCAGATGGAAAGCTTACGATAGTGGTGGACCCGGGACACGGCGGAACGGACGGCGGGGCGGTAAGCGCTGATGGCATACAGGAGGCTGGGCTGAACCTGACGGTGGCAAAAATGCTGAAGCAGGAGCTGGAGGGGCTGGGCTTTGAGGTGATACTTACCCGTGAGGATGAGAATTCCCTGGCTGCCACCAAAAAGGCAGACATGGCCGCCCGCAGGAGCATAATGAATCAGGCCGGTGTAGACGGAGTGGTAAGCGTGCACATGAATAAATTCACCGACTGTGCCGTGCATGGGCCAATGGCTTTTTATATGGAGGGAAGTGAGGAAGGGGCGAAGCTTGCAAAGGCGGTAATAGACTGCATCACCGCTGCCATCGGTGCGCCGGAACGCCTTGCAAATCCGGGGGATTATTACGTTATACGGGAGAGCGACCCTGTGGCGGTACTGGTGGAGTGCGGGTTTTTGTCCAATTCCGATGACGTAAGGCTGCTTACCGACCCTGCCCATCAGAAAATTCTGGCGAAGGCCATAGCCCAAGGGGTAAACAGCTATTTTGGCGGTGTTAATATGCTGGACTAAAGGGAATTTTGCCTATATAATACAATAGATGAATAATGAAGTTTTGAAGGAAAATATCATAGCGAAAGTATCCCATGCCCTTGGATGTGAGCTTAAGGAGCCGAGGCTCATGAGCCCACTGGTGCTGGCGTACATTGGGGATACGGTATACGATTTATACGTTCGCACACAGCTGCTGCTGACCTGTGACGCCACAGCCCACGGCCTGCATGTTATGGCCACAAAGAGGGTATGCGCCAAGGCACAGGCAGAGGCGGTGCAGCGTATTCTGCCTACCCTCAGCGATGACGAGCAGTACATATTCCGCCGGGGCCGCAACAGCCACATGGGCACCGTGCCAAAGCATGCTCAGATGTCGGATTATCGTGCCGCCACAGGCCTTGAGGCGCTGCTGGGGTATCTTTACCTGAAGGGCGAGGATGACAGGCTTAATGAACTTATGGGGCAGATGTTTGCCCCCGATACACAAGAATAATATCCGGAGGATTACATACATATGGCATTCAGGGACAACAAGAGCGGCTACGGCCAGAAGGATTTTGACAGGGATATAAGCCGCAAGGGCGGCAAGAGCTATGGGGACAAGCCCTATGGCGAGCGCTCCTACGGCAAGAAGAACTTTGACTCCGATAAGTCCTACGGCAGGAAGAATTTTGATTCCGACAGGCCTTATGGCAGGAAGGACTTCAAGTCCGACAAGCCCTATAAAAAGAATTTCAGTGAGGACAAGCCCTTTAAAAAGAACTTTGACTCTGAGAGAACTTTCAATAAGGGAAAGAAGGATGACCGCTTCAATGAGCCTGCTCCCGTGCAGAATGACAGACCCAATCCCTATGCCGAGGATGAACTGCCCTACATCGTAATGGGCAGGAACGCCGTCCGCGAGGCCATTAAGAGCGGACGCAGCATTGACCGCATATTGGTAGTTAAGGAGCTGGACGGTTCTCTCCGCGAGGTAATAGGGCTTGCAAGGGACAGAAACCTGCAGATACGTGAAGTAGACCGCTCCAAGCTGGACGAGATGTGCATGCCCTTTGGCCACGGCGGCAAGCCCGGCAATCATCAGGGCATAATAGCCCAGGTTCCCGGCGTGGAATACTGCGATATATCCGACATTCTGGAGGTTGCCAGGGAGCGGGATGAAAAGCCCTTTATCATTCTCCTTGACGGCGTGGAAGACCCCCACAACCTTGGCTCCATCATCCGCAGCGCAGAGTGCGCAGGCGCTCACGGCGTCATAATACCCAAGCGCCGCAGCGCATCCGTTACCGCCTCCGCCTGCAAGGCTTCCGCAGGGGCTGTTGAGTACATGAAGGTGGCAAGGGTATCCAACCTTGGCGGCGCAATAGACCGCCTCAAGGATGAGGGCCTCTGGATAGCCGGCGCAGACATGGCAGGCACGGCAATGGACAAGGCGGACCTTAAGGGCGCAATAGGCCTGGTGATAGGCAGCGAAGGCGAAGGCATAAGCCGTCTTATTAAGGAAAAGTGTGACTTCCTGGTATCCATACCCATGGTGGGCCGTATAGATTCCCTTAACGCCGCAGTGGCAGCCGCTGTACTTATGTTTGAAAAGAAGAGGCAGGGATGACGGATTTGCGGGATCAGCGGCTGGTAGAGTGCGCCCAAACCGGCGACGCCGCCGCAATGGAAGAGCTGTGCAATAAATACAAGGACCGGGTGCGTATGCTTGCCCGGCCCTATTTCCTCATTGGCGCAGACCGTGATGACGTTATTCAGGAGGGCATGATAGGCCTCTACAAGGCCATTCGCGACTACAGGCCGGACTGCAACGCAACCTTTTCCTCCTTTGCGGAGATATGCGTTACCCGCCAGATAATCAGCGCCATCAACGCCGCCCGCAGGCAAAAGCATCTGCCCCTGAACAGCTATATTTCCCTTTACAATACTTCCCCCGCCGAGGGGGATGACCGTGAGCTGATAGAGCTCCTTGAGCTGTCCGAAAGCAGCCCCGAGGAGGAGATAATCTCCCGGGAAACCTCACAGCGGCTCCGTGAGCAGATGAATTCCCTCCTTACCCCCCTTGAGCGGAAGGTGACGGAGCTTTTCCTTGAGGGACGCACCTATCAGCAGATTTCCCAGGCCATAGGCCGCCCCGTCAAGAGCGTGGACAACGCCCTCAGCAGGGTGAAGAAAAAGCTGGGGGGTGTGCTGGAATAAGGTTGGGATATGTCTTCTTTTCTTTTTCTTTTCGTATCGAAAAGAAATAAGAAAAGAAGCAAAAGAAAAAGAAAGGATATAGTTTAAATTGAAATAAATAAAAGCATGGTTTGATGTGCTGGCCAAAAAGCCGCTTAACGTGTAGTGTTACACTAAAAACGGACAGTGAAAAAGCCTATGATATAATAAGTATCATAGGCTTTTATAGTGAAGGGGGAAAAGGATGTATAAGAAATACAGCGATGAGCTGAAAGAAGAAGTAGTAAAAGAATATCTGT
>JAFYOP010000015.1 GCA_017547885.1 Clostridia bacterium
CAATGGGGCAGAGATTCCCGGCTATAAGCTCGCCAATCGTGCCGGTCGCCGCTCCATCTCTGATGCACTCGCCGCCTTTGGCGCGGTAAAGGACAAGATTTCACCCGAGACGTTTATCGAATGCTGCGGCAGCGTGAGCATCGATGCCCTCGGTAACAAGATTTCCGCTATTGCTCCTCGCGGGCAGAAGCAGAAAAGTAAAGATGAACTCGTCTCTCAGCTCACGGAGGACGGAATCATCACCACCGGTGCGCCGAGCAAGTACCTCAAGCGCATTTAACCCAAACACAATCAAACCTAATCAACCAAAATCAAAATATTCTTATGGCTAAAATCAAAGCATACGAAATCAATGGCTCTGAGGGTCAGTCCTCGGAGGTTATCAGCCCCGCTACTGCAACCACAACCGAGCTTGCCGCTCCTCAGTCTGCCGCCCTTGGCACCATCGCCGGGGAGATTGAGAGTGATGATATCGTCATCCCTCGTCTCAATCTTGTGCAGAATGTAGGCAGTCTCGCTGAGTTGTTCAATGGCGGCGATCTGGTGCTCAATAAGGAAGTGGTACTGCCCGCGCCCTTGGAACTCACCATCCTGTCAGCCCGCAAGCAGTTCGTGCAGAATCTCGACTTTGATTCTGACGAGAAGCCCCAGGTGTACAACACGCTTGAGGAAGTGCATGCCGCCGGTGGCACGATTGAGTGGGTCGGCAACCAGAAGCCCAGCTTCACCCCGGTGCTGCATGTGAACCTCGTGTTCAAAGCTCCTGCCGGGCTGGACTACGCGCTGCCGCTGGAGTACAACGGCGATGCTTATGGGCTGGCCGTGTGGACGCTGCGTGGTGTGGCCTACACGCGAGCCGGTAAGAACATCCTGACCGCTGCTAAGTTCTCGCTGCGTGACGGCCTGTTCAATGGTAAGTGGGAGCTTACCAGCAAGCGCGAGAAGTTCGGTCGCAACAGCGTGTTCGTGCCGGTGCTCAGGAATGTTGGACGTAATACGCCTGACTTCGTGAACTACCTCCGCACCATCGGCTGATAACAACAGAAACCCTAGGGGGGGGGGCGGGTAGGCGCGAGTTTGCCCGCTCCCTTAACCTACGATTGCAATGGAGACGCTGAATACAGTCCACATGCGACCACACGCATGCAGCCCGCAGCTGGTTGAAGTCGCCCAGGCATTGGCTCCTCTGGTGCGCAAGATGCTGCGTGATCCCAAGGTCGTGTTTACTCGCCCGCCATGCCTCGACAATACCGAGCTGGCAACGTCCGTCCCGAAGCGCAGCAAGGAGCCTTTTCAAGTTTCCTTTATTGAGGCCGATTGATGGCAAAAATCGGGTCGGAATACGAATGGGTGTGATTGTGTAAGTTGTTGAAAATGAATGTAGAAAAAGCAAAGAAAAAGTAAAAAAAAGCTAGACATTGGTTGCTCATGTGCTATACTTTACAACGAGATAAAGCCTTAACGCTAAACGTATTAAATAATGCACAAAAAGCTCCACATAAGCCGCTACAACAAGACCCGCAACTGGGCCGTCTGGGCGAATGAGGAACTGCTGGCAGTAACAGTATACAGAAAAGGCGCACAGGCCGTTCTCGACTACATTCACACGATTACCAATCCTACAACCAACAATAACAATACGACTATGTCCAAGACCAAATCCGTAAACGCCGCCGCCGCCGCCACCGTCACCGCCGACATCGACCCGACCATCATCAAGGCCGTCAACGGCGAGGGTAAGACCATCCGCATCAAGTTCGACCCGCTGGGCGTAAGCGTCTGCCACAACCTGAAAGGCAAGTGGCACACCGATGAAATCTACAACCAGCCGCTGCCGGAGCTGATCGCCGAGGGCGTGTTCACCATCGAGGATGAGAAGTCCCAGAAGGCCTACGCCAAGTATTTCAACGCTGGTAAGAAAGACAAGCGCACCAAGGCTAAGCGCAGCAAGGGCAAGCAGAAGAAGCAAGCCGCAGTTGTTGAGGAAGCAGAGGCAGCAGCAGAGGAAGCCGTAGCCGCCGCTGAAATCAACGAGGAAGTGGAAGCCGCCCTTTGGCAGGAGATTGAGGAAGCACGCGAGGCTGAGCAGCTGGCCGAGGCAACCATGGAAGCTCAGGACGAGGACGCACCCGCCGCTGAAGAAGCCCACGAGGCAAACATTAACGAGCCCGAATCGAACGAGCCCGTGACGGACGTGGAGCCGACCGCCGAAGCCCCGGCACAGGAATCCGCCGCTGAGGCCGCTGAGCCGGAAGCTACCAAGCCCGCCTTGCACAAGACCTGCAACGTGATTCTGAATGGGGCATTGGAAGCATGCGCTATCCCCGAGGGCTACGAAGTGTCCGCAGGTGACCTACTGATGCGCAACTACAAGGGCAACGTGGTAGAGGTGTTCGTAGTAGCCAAGGGGCAGTATGAATGGAACGGCGAGGTATATCCCACCCTCACGCACATCAGCTGGAAAGTGGCTGGCTACCAGATCAGCGGCAACACATTCTTCGGCCTCCCCATCAAGCCCCGCAAGGGCTGATGCGGGAGCAACGAGCATTTACCAACCAAGCACAAGACAATCCTAAGACCATGATTGATTCAACCACCACCACCACCGCGCATCCGAAGCCATTGGCCAAGTGGACACGCGCACAGGCTGATGCCAAGATTAAGGAACTCCACACCATGAGCACCAGCGAGCTTACACAGCTCTGGGCGATACTCTTCGGATGCGTATGCTACACCAGACGCAAGGCTTTCATACGCCGCAGACTGGAGTGGCGTATTAACACGCTGGTGAGCGGCGGCATCTCTGAACGTGCCATGAAACGCGCCGAGGAGATTGCAGACGATACGCTCCTGCGCGTGAAGAGCCGAGCCTTTACAAGCCGCAACCCTGAGCCGGAAGCCAAGCCCGCCAGCGCTGCCACCGCAGCCAACGCCATTCCTCAAGAATGCCGCATCACGAGGAAGTACAAGGGGGTGGAGCACACAGTATTCCGCAAGGATGGTGCATTCATCTACAACGGCCACAAGTACGCCACGCTTTCCGAGGTCAGCACGATCATCGCAGGGTACTACGTCAGCGGCAACAAGTTTTTCAACATCACGCAGAGTCAACTTAACGCAACAGAGCAACAACAATGAGCAATCAGCGACCATATTGGAGGCAACCGCAGGACACGCAGATGAAGCGAGCCGTGATATACTCCCGCAAATCCGTGTTCAAAGGACTGGACCAGAAGTACAACTCCTTGGAGGCTCAGGAGGACATGGCCAAGAGCTTCATCCATTCGCATAGTGCCGAGGGCTGGACGTACCTGCGTACCTACAGCGATGCCGGCCTGAGTGGCAGCAACACCAACCGCCCGGCGCTGCAGGAGTTGCTGGCAGCGGCTAAACGCAAGGAGTTTGAAATGCTGGTCGTGTTCAAACTCGACCGCCTCGCACGCAACCAGCGAGACTTCCTGAATCTGCTCGATGAATTGGCCAACAATGGGGTGGAGGTAGCAAGCGTGTCCGAGCCTTTCGATACATCCACCTACATGGGCAGAGCAATGCGTAACCTGCTGGGCGTGTTCGCAGAGATGGAGCGTGAGATGATATCCGAGCGTACCAAGGCCAAGATGGAAGCCAGTAAGCAGCAGGGCTACTTCATCGGTGGCCTAGTGCCATTCGGCTATACCCGCGAGGAGAACGTGTTGTATATCGAGCCCGGCGAGGCTCGGCATGTGCGCTGGATATTCGAGCAGTACCTTGAGCATGGCTCACCCACGACCATCGCTCGACAGCTTAACGAGAAGAAGGTGCTCAGGCTCAGCCGCCTTGGCAAGAAGGACGGCAAGTGGGAGAATCGCAATATCCACAACGTCCTGCGCAACCCGGTATACTGCGGCCTCATACGCTCCTCGGATGGTGAGACGCTGTACACCGGCAGACACGAGGCCATCATCAGCCGAGAGCTCTGGGAAAAGGTCAACAGGAAGATTGATGCAGCCGCCGCCGAGGCACAGGAGAAGATTGCCGGTAAGCGGCTTAACCTGATTTTTCCACTGAACAAGATTCTCCGGTGCGGCGGTTGCGGTAAACCCATGACCACCATGTACACCACGAAGGATGGCAAGCTGCATCGCTACTACGTCTGCAAGACCCGCAAGAGACTCGGCGATAATGAGAAGACCGGCGGCTGCGGGTGTCCGAACCTCAATGCGGAAGATGTTGAGCAGTTCGTGTCGCAACAGCTGAATGACCTGGGGAAGAATCCGAACCTGCTGGCAGCTGTCATCAACCAGCTTACCAAGGAGAACGAGGAGAGCGGCGTCAACGTGGTGCCTAGCGGGCGCGTGTCTGACAGCCTGTACGACATCCGCAAGCTGCTGGACTACGCGGATCCTGTGGAGATGCAGAATCTGTTCAATGCCATGTTCAGCGAGATTCGCTTAAACTGGAAAGAGAACATGCTGGACTTCCGCTACAAAGTGCCGGAGCTGCAGCCGAAAGCCTGAGCCTGAACCAGAGCGCAATCAATCCTGAAGATGAAAACGATTCAATGCAATAGCAAGGACAAGACGAGCAGCGCAAGTCAATGCGGCAGCCATCATAGTGTGGAGGTGGGCTTCATGCCCAGACGCTCACCCCACAATATGGCCACCAGCTGCATGCCGATAGCAGAGTACGAGCCTTTGGTGGCAGCTGCTGCCGAGGACTACCACGTCAGCATTCCTATCACGCTGATCACGCGCGACTGTGGCTCGCAGAAGTTCATACGCCGCCGCACCAAGGCTGATGAGATGGCAGAGCAAGCTCTCCCGGTTGGCAACAGGCCCACGAGTAGAGCCATCCGCATGGCCAACGCCCTGATGCTTGAGCAGTTGCTCGGCACAGGGCAGTTTGCTTCTGCTTCGGATTTGGCTCGCAGCATCGGTATGAGTAAGCACCTCCTCAGCGACCTGTTGACGCTCCTGAACATGCCGGTAAAGGAGATTGAGCGATGGCTCTTCGAGACTTATTGAGGAGATTATCGAGCTTGAAGAAAATGAGGAAGTTTGATAGAATATCCGCGACCTCCACAATGATGACTCCGGCAGAAACAGAAAAGGCTCTTCGCGACCTGTTTAAGCAGCTCCGCTCACCGGCGCGAGCTATCTGCCATTTTCCTAAGCCCCCACAGCGAAAAGAAGTCTGTGGGTTCTCGATTTATTACAAGGGGGCGCTCGTGCGCGAATACTATGGCAAAGAGCTGATTAAGGAGTTCAAGAAAACGGCCAAGGAAAAAGACCTGTGGGCTGAGGCTTGATTATTATGGAGGATGGTAGGAAGATTCCGGTGGAGGTCGTTATTAACGCAGTTATTGTCTAGCCGGAAAGACTAGATGTCAGACAATCAGCTGTATTAAGCTCTAAGTGACCCATTTTGCAAAAAAATACAGTCTAGCCATAAAATACTGCTTGCAGCCTTGAACCGAGAAGGCAAATGCTGTATAATTACAGCGCATGAGCAGCTTTAAGCAGGATATAACAATATGGGATGAAGAGCCGATGAATGTGGCTCAGGACGCTAACTTTATTTGGAGCATTGCCAATAAACTCCGTGGCTCGTATATGCCGGATAAATACGGCGATGTGATTATCCCAATGACCATCATTCGCCGCTTTGAGTGCGCTCTTGAGCCTACCAAGAAATCTGTAGTCGAAAAGTTTGAGGCAAATCCCGGATATCCGGAAAAAGCCATGTACCGCTTGAGCGGTTATCGTTTCTATAACACCAGTCGTTTTTCTCTGGCCGAGCTCTGCAATGACCCTGACCATATTGCTGATAACTTAAAGTCATACATCTCCGGCTTCTCTCGCAACGTGGTGAATATTCTGGAAGAATTGCAGATTACTTCCCACATCAACAAGATGGACAAGGACGGCTGCTTATACTCTGTTGTTAAAGCTTTCTCAGAACTGGATTTGAGTCTGGAGACCTTTGACACCATCCGCATGGGGTATATTTTCGAAAACCTTATAGGCCGATTCTTCCAGAATGTGGAAGCTGGTCAATATTACACAGGCCGAGATATCATTAAACTGTGTGTTTCATTGCTGTTAGCTGAGGGCTGTGACGACATTTTTGACGACCACAAAGTCATTACCATCTGCGACCAAGCATGTGGTACAGGCGGCATGTTGTCCACGGCCTATGATTACATTCGCCATTTCAATGCCACAGCAGATGTTCAGCTTTTCGGACAGGAGTACAATGGCGTTTCGTATGCAGTAGGTCTGGCTGAGATGCTTATCAAGGGACAGGAGTCTGACAACTTCCGTCACGCAGACACCTTCAAGGAAGATTGCTTCCCTGATGTTCGTATGCGTTTCATGTTGGAAAATCCCCCCTTTGGTACTCCGTGGGCGGGCAAGGACGCCAAGGAGGGACAGGAAGATGCTGTTCGTAAGGAGTATGAAAAGGGAGAACAAAGTAGATGGGGGGCGGGTCTCCCATCTGGCGGCGATGGACAGTTACTTTTCTTGCAATCGGCTCTTGCAAAACTAGACCCGATTTGTGGTCGTGCTGCCATTATTGAAAATGGCTCTCCTCTGTTTACTGGTGGCACCTCCTCCGGCGAGTCACAGATTCGCCGATACCTACTGGAAAATGACCTTATTGAAGCTATTGTTCAGATGCCTACGGATTTATTTTACAACACAGGCATCAGTACATACATTTGGATTCTTGCCATGAATAAACGTCCCGAACGTAAGGGCAAGTTACAGCTGATTGATGCTTCAAGTATTTACCATAAGCTCCGCAAGGGTATTGGAAATAAGAAAAATGAGTTTACTGCAGAGGATAGAGCAATCATCACCCGACTGTATGCTGATTTTGAGGAAAGCGAAATCTGCAAAATCTATCCGAATACAGAGTTCCTATACCGAGAATACGCTGTGATGCAGCCCCTGCAACGTAGTTATTCCATCACGGAAACCAGCATCCAGAATATGCTTCAGTCAGGGACACTTAAATCTCTCTGGGATGCTGCGGCTGTGGCTGAGTTGGAGGAACTGGGAACGACTATTACAAGCAAGGATCAGAAAAAACTGGATAGCTACTACCAGACGAAGCCATTGTACGATTCAATCCTGCATGCTTTACGTTCATCCACGAGTGACCAAAAGTGGCTTTCTCCGGATGTCTTTCTTCCTGTGCTGGCTAAGGCTTTAGAGACAACAACTGCTGACAAGAAGCTGGTACAGAAGATAGCCGAAGGCCTCTCTGTCATGGATAAGACAGCGGTCGTTCAGCGGGATAGGAAAGGAAATATCCTGTACGATAAGGAAACTAAGGACACCGAGATAGTCAAGTGGGATGAAACGATAGAGGATTATATGGCACGCGAGGTGATTCCCCATTTGCCGGATGCGCAATGGTTCTGGGAAGAGAATGAAACAGCGAAAAAGCCTGTAATCAAATGCGGTGCTGAAATACCATTTACTCGCTATTTCTATCGATATCTGGAGCCGACTCCATCCAAGGAATTGGAAAAGCGGTTCATCGAACTGGAACAATCTGTAGCGACTCGTATTGCGAACCTTTTCCGTGGCTGCTGATATGAGGGAAATGAAGGATAGTGGGGTGAACTGGTGCCAAACCATCCCAAGCAATTGGAGCATCATACCATCGAAGTATTTGTTCCGAGACAGCAATGTGCGCAGATTTGATGGTGATGTTCAACTGACCGCCAGCCAGAAGTACGGTATCATTAGCCAGGTTGATTATATGGAGAGGGAGCAAGTCTCCATTGTTCTCGCAAATAAAGGCTTGGAAAGTTGGAAACATGTAGAACCTTTAGATTTCATTATTAGCCTCAGAAGTTTTCAGGGAGGACTGGAAATGAGTGAGGTTAAGGGCTGCATTACATGGCACTATGTTGTTTTGAAAGCGACTCAAACAATACACCATGGCTATTACAAGTGGTTGTTCAAGTCAGCACAGTATATTACAGCTCTCCAACGAACATGTAACTTTATTCGTGATGGCCAAGACTTACGCTATTCTAATTTCGCTAAAGTGCCCTTACCATACCCCTCTGTAGAGGAACAACAAGCCATCGCTTGCTATCTCGACTCCAAATGTTCCGAGATAGATGCTCTCATGGAGGATATTCAGGCAGAAATCAGCACGCTGGAGGAATACAAAAAATCTATAATTTGCGAAGCCGTCACCAAGGGGCTTAACCCAGATGCAGAATTGAAAGATAGTGGTATGGCTTGGGTCGGAAAATGCCCCGGACATTGGGAAACAGCAAAGTTCAAATACCACTTCAAGAGAAGGACTGTTAAGAACCCCGGGGACGCTCCGGTTCTATCCTTATATAGAGAATATGGTGTTATACCCAAGGATAGTCGAGAAGACAATCATAATGTAACCTCTGAGGATACGAGTAAGTATCTCTTTGTAAGAAACGGGGATTTTGTGATTAACAAAATGAAAGCTTGGCAGGGGTCCGTTGCCGTATCTGAGCTTGAGGGAATTGTAAGTCCCGCTTACTATGTATACGAGTTTATCGGAAGCGCCCTTCATCGCAAATATATACACTATTTCATGAGGAATAAATCTCTTGCAGCCGAATTCAGACGCTTATCCGGAGGTATTCGTGAGGGGCAATGGGACTTGGCTGCGGCTTCTTTAGAAAACTGTATAATTTGTATACCGCCCTTACGGGAGCAGCAAGGAATAGCCGATTATTTGGACACCAAATGCAGCGAAATTGATTCGACCATTGCCGAAAAGAAGAAGCAGCTGACCACCTTGGAGGAATACAAGAAGTCTCTCATCTACGAATACGTAACCGGTAAGAAAGAAGTCCCAACACTATGAATGAGGTATTAGAAGAAAAGGATTATCAAAAGTTTTTGCTGGGCCAATTGAAATCAATTGGCTACGAAATTCGTTCGGCTAAGAAGTATTGCCGACAGTCTGCTCTGGATGAAGAAATGTTGTTCCGATTCCTAGAGTCAACTCAGCCGGAGAAAATGGCTGAGCTGCGCAAGATTTATAAAGGCAATCTGGAAGAGACTATTCTCGGTGTCATTTGCAGCGAGGAAACAAGGAGTAAGGGAAGCCGTCTTGAAGTACTGAAAAACGGTGTAGATGTTAATCACGAACATCTGGACTTGATGTATACCAAACCGGCGACCGGGTTCAACAAAGAGCTGTTACAGAAGTATGAGAAGAATCTGTTCAGTGCGGCTGAGGAAGTCTGGGCGAGTGACGAAGAACGAGTAGATGTGGTGATTTACCTGAATGGCTTTGCCATCATGACCTTTGAGCTCAAAAGCAACGCTGCTGGACAATCCTATCAGGATGCCATCGCTCAGTACCGAGAGGAGCGCAACCCTAAGACCCGACTTTTCCAATGGAAGAGTGGAGCTCTGGTCTGCTTTGCTATGGATTTAGAGCTGGTCTTCATGACCACGAAATTGGACAACGCCGCCACCTTCTTCCTGCCGTTCAATATGGGCAATGGTACAGGGATTGATGCCGGGGCAGGTAACCCGTTGTACAAGGATAAGTACAGTGTGTGCTACATGTGGGAGGAGATTCTGCAGAAGGACTCAGTGCTGGAGATTATCAAAAAGTTCATGTTCATCGAGAAAAAGAAGGACGATGAAACAGGAAAACTCAAAGAAACGATAATCTTCCCGCGTTTCCACCAGCTGGATGTCATTCGCAAACTGTTGGCTGCTGTAGTAGAGACGGGTACGTCTCAGAATTACCTATTGCAGCATTCTGCGGGCTCGGGGAAGACCAATGAGATTGCCTGGCTGGCTCATCGTCTCAGCTCTTTGCATGATGCCGACAATAAGCAAATCTATGATAACATCGTTATCGTAACAGACCGAGTTGTTGTAGACCGCCAGCTGCAAGATGCCGTGATGGGAATCGAGCACAAGAGCGGGCTGGTACAAGTGATGGATGATAAGTGCAAATCCTCGGATTTGAAGACTGCTCTCTCTGGCAACACTAAAATCATCGCTACAACTATCCAGAAGTTTCCTTACATTCTAGACTCGGTGAAAGGTCTGAATAAGAAGAGCTTTGCCGTGATAATAGACGAGGCTCATTCTTCCACCGCAGGCAAGAATATGCAAGCCGTAACCAAGGCTTTGGGCGCTGGTGAGCAAGAGGCATATAGCGATGCAGAGGATATGATTGCGGATGAAGTGCGGCGCATAGGCAAGCAGACCAACGTGTCCATGTTTGCGTTTACAGCCACACCAAAGCCTACTACTCTTCAGCTCTTCGGAAGCCTGAACACGAAGGGGCAACGCGAGGCGTTCCATATTTACTCGATGAAGCAAGCAATCGAGGAAGGCTTTATCATAGATGTGTTGCAGAGCTATATCACTTACAACACCTATTACCACCTGAACAAGAGCATTCAGGATGACCCGGAACTGAAAACTAGCGAAGCAAAGCGGCAGATTGCCCGCTTTATCCAGCTACACGATACCAACATAGCTCAGAGAGTGGAGGTTATCGTGGAGCACTTCAGAAATTGTGTAATGCAGGAGCTGGATGGGCAAGCAAAAGCAATGGTAATCACAGAATCCCGACAGGGTGCAGTCAAGTACCGCAAGGCTTTTGACGATTACGTAGCCCGAAAAGGGTACTCTGGGATTCGTGCGCTCGTCGCTTTTTCCGGCAAGGTGAAGCTACCGAATGAGGATAAGGAATACACGGAGGCAGGAATGAACGGCATCCCGGAAAAGCGGCTTCCCAAGGTATTTGATACGGATGAATACCAAGTACTTTTGGTCGCTGATAAATACCAGACAGGATTTGACCAGAAGAAGCTCTGTGCCATGTATATACTCAAGAGACTTCATGGTGTGAGTGTGGTGCAGACTCTTTCTCGGTTGAACCGTATCTGCCCGCCGTATGAGAAAAAGACTTTCATTTTGGATTTTGCCAATGACTATGAAGAAATCCAGAAGGCCTTTGCTAAGTATTATACCACCACTCTCTTGGTGAATAGCGTGACACCGGCATCGGTGTATGAGTTGGAAGTAAAAATAGATTCCTATTATTTCTTATCTCCTGCAGATATTTCTGACTTCAACACCATTCTGTACAAGAAAGAGAAAACGCCCCAGGATAGAAAACACATGGTATTCTATCTCCAAAAGGCAAAGAAATACATAGAGCAGAATTACGACAAGCAAACGCAGGTTGAGATTGGTAAGGCTATTCGTAGATTTGTTCGCCTTTATGAGTTCCTTACACAGGCAAGCTGTTTTGAGGATGCTGAGCTGCACAAGAAATATAACTTCCTCTCCTATCTTGGTTCATTCATGAAAACTAGACATGAAGGGGGAGGCTTTAATCTGGATGGCAAGCTCAAAGCAAGCGGATTCGCGCAGAAGAAAGATAAGGTTCATACCAAGCCTAAAATTACCCCCAAGCCTGTTGTGCGGTTACCCGAAACAGAAGGTCATGATGGTGGCGCTGATCCGAAAAAGGAACGATTGTCTCAGATTATCGAAGATATCAACAGCCGTATGGGGAAAGCATTTGATGGGGATGTAGTAATCAAATCACTTCTTCAAATGCGAGACCTTCTCATGAAATCTGCTGCTCTGAAACGTAGTGCGCAGAACAACACGGAGCGTGACTTTGAGTTTGCTTTCTACAAGAGCATAGATGATGTTTTGGTGCAAGGCCTAGAACAGAATCAGGATTTCTATACAACCCTCCTTAATAACGAGGAACTTAAAAAGGAGGTGCTCGGCATGTTCATCTCTGAAATCTACTCAGGGCTCCGAGATAAAAACAAAGTGTACGAATACCCTGATACTGAGGACAAGGTGATGGAAGCTGCGGAGCCCACAGTGCATTCATAATTTTCATTGAACAAAAATACGTTATGTCAGAAGAATTGCAATTCAGCGAGGAAGTGGACGAGAATGACGATATTCTCGACAAAATTAAGGAGCGAGAAATCCGGTCTCAACCCAGAGATGAAACTGTCGAGGCTTTGCTAAATGCCAGAAATAAGGGTAAGCTTATTCTACAGCCTGATTTCCAGCGTCACTATGTATGGGATAGCAAAAAGGCTTCCAGCCTGATGGAATCTGCAATGATGAATATCCCCATTCCGGTAGTTTACTTAGCTGAAGATGAAACAGGCAAAAGATTGGTGATTGATGGTCAGCAACGTTTGACTTCATTTTTCAATTTTATAGAAGGGAAATTTAGTCTGAGTACTCTCGGTGTATTTACTGAACTTAAGGGAAAGAACTTCCAGGAACTTGAGGAACCCCTGAAAGATAAAATCTGCGAATGTCCTATTCGTACAATCACGTTCCTCAGGGATTCTGATACGCAACTCAAGTTCAACGTGTTCGAGCGATTAAATACTGGAGCTGTAGCTTTGAATGACCAAGAACTCCGCAACTGCATATACAGGGGAACATACAACAACCTGCTCAAGGAGCTTGCCGAGGACAAGGATTTCTTGTTCTTGTTGGGACTTAGCGAGCCAGAAAAGCGAATGAATGATGTTCAACTTGTTCTGCGTTTTGCTGCGTTCTATCATAAAACGCCGTATCACTATAAGAGTCCGATTAAGAAGTTCCTGAACGAGGAAATGAAGGAATATCTTAATATCTCACCAGACAAGGCAGAGGAATTGAGAAAAGCATTTAAGAACAGCGTCTCCCTCATTAAATCCCTTTTGGGCGCAAATGCCTTCCGTCGTTTCATTCCCGGTACAGACAAGAACCCTGAAGGCCGGTGGGAGCCTAAAATCTTCAATGCCTCGCTGTATGATGTTCTGATGTTCAGTTTTGCTAATCGCGACAAGAACCTGATTATGCGTAATCTTGACGCTATTAAAGAGGGGTATCTCGAATTGATGACTACAGATGTTGATTTCATTGCTGCCATTGAAAAGTCAACCAGCTCATTACAGGCTGTGAATAAGCGCTTCTCCAAATGGCAGAGTAAACTTGATGAAATACTTAGCCACGATTCGCATCAACCTCGTTGCTATACTAGCCAGTTTAAGCAAGAATTATTTGATGCAGATCCGACCTGCGCTATATGCAACCAGCGAATCTCCTGTATAGATGATGCTGCGGTTGACCATATCGAACAGTACCACATGGGTGGTATGACAACGCCGGAAAATGCTAGACTGACGCATCGATATTGTAATTGCGCCAGAAGTAGGACAGATATGCCAAACTTGTAATTAAAATTAAAGCCCTTAGCCAAAACTAAGGGCTTTTTGCTGGAGCTTGATTAGTAACTCTTTCGGCGGTCTGGGTTACCCTTATCATCCAATTTATAGGATGAGATAGTCTGGCTTGTTATCTCAGAGTAACCGACTTCACCGCAATAGGGGCAGTTGGCAGTTTCTCTTTCCTTGCCGCCAGGGGTAACCGAACCCCAAACCTCGTATGCGAATTCCTGACCGCACTTTTTACATTTGATAATTGTCATCGTGTTCTCCCTCGATTTGAATGTTTTATGTGTAGCCTAGCATCAGCTTTCACCGATACTTCGAACCATAGTTATGCTACTGATTTTTTAGGCGATTGTCAATTCAGACGTATGTACGTTTGCTGTTTCGCAGATAATACACTTCTTTCGTTCGCGAGGTCAGTCAATGAAGTAGCCCTCGTCATCCAGCTCCTCATCGTCCATTGCCTCGCGCTCGGCCAAGTACGTGCAGAACTCGGCGTAGTCATCCATCTTAGCCTTGTCCTCAGCATCGGCTGCTTCATATTCTTCATCGGTGAATGGCTTGCCGCTGGCGCGGCGGGCTGCGTAGTCGTTAAGGAGCTTAGCTATTTCCTCGTTAGTCATTGGCGGTTAGTGTTTTGTTTATAATGAAAGTATAGCATATAGGGCACAAGAGTCCAGCTTTTTCTCAATTTATTCTCAATAAGTTATGACGATTTGCGGATAAGGTTGTCCAGATTTTCTTCCTTAGTTCGAATGGCATCAAGACCCCTTGATGGCAGGGCAATCTACGTAACTGAGGGACAGGGTAGCACTTATGACTTTTGACGAACTTTTTTTCGACAATTTCGGCTCTTGTGGTTGCCAAAATGCCTGAGCAGCGGATTGCTAAATGCTTGTAATTAGTGACTTGGAATGGTTCGGCTACGTCCAAGGGGTGTAGGATGTAGTCAAACCCACACGAGTCCCGGGGAGTCCCGAGGGGTAAAAACAGGGCAAAAAAGAGCCTGATTTCAGGTCAATTTCGGGTTCAATCGGCGCTCATTCTGTTTTCACAACTGAATGATATTGTATGAATTAGGGTAAAAAGAAAAGGAGGCGCTTTCAATACGAAAGCGCCTCCCAGAGGGGTGGACGATGGGATTCGAACCCACGACAACCGGAACCACAATCCGGGGCTCTACCGCTGAACTACGTCCACCATTGGTGTTCGCACTCGCGTGCGGAGGCAATATACACGCTGGCGGGACGGATTGCAAGCCAAATTTTGCATTTGGCTTAAATTTTGTTTGCCGTCAGTTGGTGCGGAGGGCGTCTACGCAGATGGCAGACCAGGTTTCGAGGCTCTCGTAGAGGGGGCCGGCGAGTTCATCGAGGGTGCGGAAGGCGAGGTCGGCCAGGGCTTTTTCATTGGGGGCTACCTGGTCGTCCTGCAGCTCGAAGCGGTGCACGAAGCCGAGGTGCACGGAGCCGACTTCGTTGGTGTCGTCGTTGATGATGGCGAAGAGTTCCTGGGTGGCGGAGCCGGTGAAGGTGATTTCCTCGCGGATTTCGCGTTCCATGCCGGCAAGGTAGGTGGAGATGGAATCGGTGAGGCCGTCGATGGGGTTGATGTGGCCGCCGATGCCGAGGGACATTTTGTTGTGCAGTCGGGATTCGCCGCCTTTGCTGGTGCGGGCGTAGGCGAGGATGCGGCCCTGGTGGCAGAAGATGGCGTAGGTGATGAGCTGTTTGTATTCCGGGCTCTGTTCGGCCAGTTCGCGGTCCATGTAACGGGCGACGCCGGGTTGCAGGAAGGCGCTGAGGTAATCCTGCGGGTTGAGTCTTACTCCGTTGAAGGCGCCCACGGCTTCAAATGCTTCGCGGGGGACGACGAGTACTTGTTCTCCATTGTAGCGTGACATGCGGGTATACTAACATACTCTGCCGGGGGCGCAAGTGTATTGTGTGACAATTCGCCACTGGGGTGTATGGTTCTGTGCGTCTGGGACGGGCAGGGGTGCAAAAAAAAGCCCCGCGCTGGTGGGCGCGGGGCTGGAAAGTGGGGTGGACTGCGTGTTTATTTCAGGCGGAGTCCTTTTTTGTTGCCTTTCACGCTCTTGCGCAGGCTGTCTTTCACTGAGGCGCTGCTTCCGCGCAGCTGGGCGGCGCGGCGTTCGAGCCTGCGGCGGTCGTTGCCCTTGCCCAGGGCGCTCAGTATGGTAATAAGCACTACCAGACCAACGCCGATGAGAATCCAGTGCATGGTGGTGAGGCCATCTAGTCCGAGCTTGGCAAGCAGGTTTTCGAAGTCGCTCTTGCGGTCGCCCTTCTGCTTCACGGTCTTGATGGGTTTGACCTTCACCGGGCCTTTCACGATCTTGCCTGTTTCCTTGGGCTCTTCAATAACGGCCTCAGGCTCTTCTTCGGGGATTTCTTCAATCTCTTCCTCCGGTTCCTCTATAACAACCGGCTTGGGTTCCTTTTTGGGCTTGGCGGGTTTGTCGGTCTTGTTGGGGGTGTAAAGGCGCTTTTCTTCGTCTTCCAGGATTTTCTTGACGGCGCTGCCACTCATGGTGCTGCCCATGGCGGAGGTGCTGCTGACGGTGCTGCCTTCGGAGATATGGCGGCGGTTTTCCTTGGGGATCTGGGTGTAGAACGTGAGGCGGGAACACTTGTTGGCTCCGTTGAGTTCCTGGAACATGTAGCCTTCCTTGAATTTCATGGCGCGTGCGCGCCCCATGTAGTACTTGGCGGCTTTGTCAGCAGAGAATTTGCGCCAGGAGGCTTCCTCGAACTTGCCGATGTCGGCGGCGTCCTTGTCGGCGTCCTCCAGGGTTACCGGTTTACGGTAGTCAACCACGATGCAGATGAGCTTGCCAGTCTTGGCATCAAAATCGATGGAGAGTTTGCGGTTGTCGTCCAGATTCCAGATGCGGCGCACGCTCAAATCGCTGAGCACTCGGTAGGCGTAGTCCTTGGTCAGGTCTTCGTCAGCCTCAGTACGGTTCAGGGAGGGAGAAAGGTCGCTTAACTGCACAGCCAGTGCTGCGGGGGCAAAAAGCAGAAGCCCGGTAAGCGCGCGATGGAAAAGTTTGTTCATACTGGATGTATACTACCATGTTAGATGTGGGCTTACAAGTCTATACTTTAGCAGTAAGTGACAAAAATGGGGCTCTGGTGTGCGGGTGTACGCTTGTTTTATTGTTTTTCTTTCATCTTTTTTAATTTTTTTAAGCATTGGAAGAAAAAAATCTTATTTTTGGGGTTGACAAGAGGGAGAAAAAGAGTAGAATCGCGCAGCCGGGTTCGCGCCCGCTAGGAAATCGAAAGGAAAGAAGGAAAAAAGAAATGAAGACTATCGCTATCGTACTCGGACTTACCGCTCTTACCGCTGCTGGGAACACGCTGCCTCCTACCCCGGAGAATACGCTGCCTCCTACCCCGGAGTGCATGATGTAAGATTCTGACATTGTATAGCACGGTGCATGTGCACCGTGTTTCGGGGCTGGTGGGCCCAGGTGTTGTATTCAGATGTCTTCCGCTGATAATCAGGCGGGGGATTTTTTTTGTCCTGGTGGGTATGCTGTCAGTCTGTAAGCCGCATAAAGCTTGACAATTCTGCCTACGCGCGTATAGTTACCCGCGAACTTATGAAAAATCAGATTGCAAGCGTACAAGCAGAAGCCCTGGCGCGCATAGCCGGCATTGCCGATATGAAGGCGCTGGAAGATGCCCGCGTGGGTATTCTGGGCAAGAAAGGTACCCTCACCCAGGTGCAGCAGGGAATGCGTGATGTGCCTAAGGAGGAGAAGCCCGCCGTGGGGGCTCTTTTGAATGAAGCCCGTGCTGTCATCACTGCTGCGCTGGAGGACCGCAAGGCTGCCCTGCAGCAGGAGATTGATGCTGCCGCTGTGGCAGGGGTGGACTTTACGATGCCCGGCGCGGCGCTGCCTGCTGGTGGTCTGCACCCGATTTCCATTGTGCGCGATGAAGCGGTGCGCGTGCTGCGCCGCATGGGTTTCACCCTGGCTGATGGCCCGGAGATTGAAGATGAGTGGCACTGTTTCGATGCGCTCAACACCCCGGATGACCACCCCGCCCGCAATGAGAAGGATACCTTCTATTTCGACAGTGGCAAGCTGCTGCGCACGCAGACCAGCACCGTGCAGGCCCGCGTCATGGAAAAGGACTGCCCGCCCATCCGCATCATTTGCCCCGGCTCTGCCTTCCGTCGCGATGCTATCGATGCCACCCACCTTTCCGCCTTCAACCAGATTGAGGGCCTGTATGTGGCCAAGGAAGTGAGCGTGGGCGACCTGAAGGGCACTCTGGAGTATTTCCTGAAAGCGCTTTTCGGCGAGGAAACCGCCGTGCGTTTCCGTCCGCACTTCTTCCCGTTCACGGAACCCAGCTTTGAGATTGACGTGCTGCTGCAGGCTGCGGGGCAGGCTCCGCGCTGGATTGAGATTGCCGGCTGCGGTATGGTGAATCCCGCCGTGTTCGAGAATATCGATAAGGCTACCGGCAAGAACCAGTATGCCGGCTGCACGGGCTTTGCCTTCGGTATCGGTCTGGAGCGTCTGGCCATGATCCGCTGGGGTATCCGCGATATCCGCCTCCTGATTGAAAATGACGCCCGCTTCCTGGCGCAGTTCCAATAATAACGATAACCCTTTTATACAGAAAATATCATGAATGTTTCACTGAATTGGCTTTCCAGCTACATTGACCTTGCGGGCCTGGGCACGCAGGAAATGGCCGATATGCTCACCTTCGCCGGTATCGAGGTGGAGGGTATCCAGGAGCGCGGCGTGACCACCGACCTCGTGGTGGTGGCGCAGGTCATGGAAAGGACCCCCGTGGAGGGCAGCGACCACCTCAACGTGTGCATGGTGGATGCCGGCGAGGGTGCGCTGCGCCAGATTGTGTGCGGTGCGCAGAACTACAAGGTGGGCGACAAGGTGCCCTGCGCTCTGCCCGGTGCTGTGCTGCCCGGCGGCTGGGAGATTAAGGATGGCAAGCTGCGCGGTGTCGAAAGCCGCGGCATGCTTTGCTCTGCTTCTGAGCTCGGCCTGCCCGACAAGGAACACGGCCTCTGGATTCTGCCGCAGGATTATGTCATCGGTACGCCGGTGCGTACCTTTGTGGAGACGGATACTATTTTTGAGCTGGAGATTACCCCGAACCGCCCGGACCTGCTGAGCCACTGGGGTATGGCCCGCGAGCTCGCCGGTATTACCGGCCGCAGCCTCAAGGCAGACCCCGCCGAAGCTCCCGCCGCTGCTGCCCAGACTAAGGCGGCCGGTGACTTCATCACTCTTTCTGCTCCGGAGCTCTGCCCGCTTTACACCGCTACACGCATTTCCGGTGTGAAGATCGGCCCCTCGCCAGAGTGGCTGGCCAATCGTCTGGTGTCCATAGGCCTGCGCCCCATCAACAACGTGGTGGACATCACCAACTACTGCCTCTTTGAGCTGGGGCACCCGCTGCATGCTTTCGATGCCAGCAAGATTACCGGCGGGCTCAACATCCGCCGCGCTGCCGAGGGTGAGCAGTTTACCAGCCTCATGAATGAGCAGTACACGCTCAAGAGCGATGATGTGGTCATCTCCGACGCCAGCGGCGCTGCCCTGGCTCTGGGGGGCGTGATGGGTGGTCTGGACTCCGGTGTGACCGAGGCAACCACTGACATTATCCTGGAATCCGCCTGGTTCCTGCGCAGCAGCATCCGCTTCACCAGCCGCCGTCTGGCGCTTGGTTCCGATTCCTCCTACCGCTTCGAGCGTGGCACCTCCCCCTGGAATGTGCTCCGCGCTGCAGCCCGTGCCACCCAGCTGATTCTGGAGTGCTGCGGCGGCACTGCTGAGCCCGTGCTTGTGGGTGGTCAGGCCCCCTGCCTGGTTTCCGAAGAACTGGCCACCAGCGCCACCGTGCTGGAGCAGGGCACTGAAGCCAAGATTTACTATGCTCTGGACCAGGTGAAGCTCGACTGGAAGGAGCTCGATGTCATGACCAACGGCACGCTGCCCCACATGGAGGGTGCCCGCATTCTCCGCAATCTGGGTCTCAAGGATGTGGACGTGAAGGGTACCTGGGACTGCCCGCCCTGGCGTCTGGACCTGAAGCGCAGCTGCGACCTGCTGGAGGAAATCGTCCGCGTGTACGGTATTGATAACATTCCCGCTACCAGTACCTCCATCTATGTGCCTGAAAGCGCCCAGGACCGCGCCCACGACTACCGCATGGCTCTTTCCCGCAAGCTGGCCGGTGCCGGTTTCTGGGAGGTGCAGACCTTCAAGCTCATCGCTGCCGAGAGCATCGACTCCACCATTGCCAGTGTGGAGCACGCTCTGCCCATCAAGCCGCTGATGGAGGGCGACATCATCCGCGTTTCCCTGCCGATTTCCGAAGACCATTCCACCCTGCGTCCTTCGCTGGCTCCCGGCCTCATCGCCGTGGCTGCCCGCAACATTAACCAGGGCATGGATGTGCTGCGCTTCTTCGAATGCGGCCGCGTGTTCCGCAACACCGGCGGCGGCAAGGGCAAGGATATCGAAAACGAAGTGCTCGGCATTTTCATGGCTGGCAAGCTGACGCCCGCCAGCTGGGCCTGCACCAAGCCCGGTGAGGCTCACTTCGAACACCTCCGCGCCGTGCTCGATACGCTCGTGCCCAAGGCTGCCATTGCTATCACTCCGGCCAAGCAGCAGCGCGAGAACGCCGCTGTGGGGGCTGATATCGCTATCAATAACCAGGCCTGCGGCTATGTAGCCCGTCTTTCCCTGGCCAAGTGCCGCGCGCTGGGCCTGCCCATGGAGTGCTACTACTCCGAGCTTGACCTCCGCAAGCTGCAGCAGGTGGCTACTGCGCCCTTCAAGGCGGCAGATCTGCCCCAGTTCCCCGGCTCCAGCCGCGATGCCTCGCTGGATGTGCCCGCAGCCACCCGTCATGCCGATATCATGAAGGTGGTTGAAGGAGCCAAGCAGAAGCTGCTGGTTTCCTGTGCGCTCAAGGATGTGTTCTGCGACCCGACGGGCGAGAAGCTCGCTGCTGATCGCAAGGCTATGACCTACACCTTCCTCTACCGCGACGCGAAGAAGACCCTCACCGCTGCCGAGGTGGACGCCGCCCACAAGACGGTGCTCGACGC
>JAFYOP010000003.1 GCA_017547885.1 Clostridia bacterium
AGACAGATATTCTTTTACTACTTCTTCTTTCAGCTCATCGCTGTATTTCTTATACATCCTTTTCCCCCTTCACTATAAAAGCCTATGATACTTATTATATCATAGGCTTTTTCACTGTCCGTTTTTAGTGTAACACTACACAATAGGTCCTTTTATAATGTGCATCAGCTTCTTAGAGTGGCCCTTAATCTATCGGGCTTAAGGAGCAGATCCAACGCATCCGTTATGCTTTTTGTTACTACGTCCGCGTGCAGCAGGAGTGAAGAGCACATGCCTTCTGCCTCCAGCACTGCAATGGCAAGCTCCGCCAGGTCAAACATGGGGATGTCGTTGTATCCGTTGCCTATCGCGCACACGTTATCCAGCCGTTCCACCACAGCTTTTTTGCACCCGGCAGCTCCTTCACGTGGGAACTTTTCCACCTGCAGCCCCAGAGTGGCACATTGCGCCTCCACGGTGCCGTATGTATCCGCGGTGAGCACATGTATGCTCACCTGGGGTAAAAGCAGCTGCAGCCGCTCCTGTACACTCTCAATGAGAGTTCCGTCTACAGCTATGGTACCGTTGTAGTCCAGTACAAGGTGCTCTATGCGCAGTATATCCTTTCCGGGGATATTTATCTCTATCATGGGGTGTGCCTTTCTTTTGTGATATTACATCTTGGCCTCAAGGTCCTCCAGAGCTTCTGCGAGGGCCTCCTCAAAGGTGGGATGGGGGCGCATTGCCAGCAGCAGCTGGCCGGGGGTCATGCGGTTTGCAATAGCCTCAGAAAGCTGGCTTATCATGTCTGTGCTGTTGGTGCACATGAGCTGGGCACCTATTATTGCTTTGCTGTCCGCATCCGCTATAACCTTCATAAAGCTGCGTCCGGCATCTGCTATAAGGGTGCGGGCGTTTCCGTGCATTACACACTTGCCTGCCTTTACATTTATGCCGGCATCCTTTGCCTCGGCTTCGGACAGGCCTACAGAGGATATCTCGGGGCGGCAGTAAATACAGCTGGGTATTACGGACATGTTTACGGAGTTAGCCTTGCCGCAGATACCGTCAACACATGCGATGCCCTGGGCGGTAGCCACATGAGCGAGCTGTATTTTGGAGGATACGTCGCCTATGGCGTATACGCCGGGCAGGCTGGTTTGATATTTTTCGTCTACCGCTATGCTGCGTCCGTTCATGTCAATATTCAGGCCCTCGGCAAACAAGCCTGCTGTGTTGGGTCTCCTGCCTATGGCACACAGAACAACCTCACCGGATACGGTGTTTTCCGTATCCTTCACGGTGAAGTCCACCTCAAGGCCGTTTTCGCCCTGACGTACCTGCTTTACCATAGCGCCGGTATAAATGCTTACGCCCTGCTTTTTAAGTATAAGGGCAAGATTCTGCCCCAGCTCACGGTCGAGTATGGGAAGAAGCCTGTCCAGACCCTCTATTATGGTTACCTTGCAGCCAAGCTCGCTGTAGAAGGTGGCAAATTCTACGCCTATTACGCCGCCTCCAATTATGATTATGGACTCATAAAGGTGGTCTGCGCCTTCGAGGAGGGTATCGGAATTCATTACGCCGGGAAGATCCAGGCCGGGTATGGGGGGCATTGCGGGTACAGAGCCTGTGGCGATAAGTATATTATCGGCGGTGTAGGCGGACTTTGCGCCTTCCGAGTCAGTGACCTCAACATAGCCGGGAGCTGTTATTGTGCCAAGGCCACGGATAAGGTCTACCTTTGCCTTTTTAAACAGGCTTTCGATACCGGCGGACAGCTTTGCGGAGATCTCCCGCTTATAGGCGAATATGGCGGGGATATCCGCGGAAACATCGGCCGCATTTATGCCTGCGTGGCTGCCGTTTTTGGCGGCGGTATAGATTTCTGAGGAATGCAGCAGCGTTTTTGTGGGAACGCAGCCTCTGTTGAGGCAGGTTCCGCCTGCTTCACGGCTTTCCACAACGGCCGTTTTAAGGCCGTTCTTTGCTGCATGCAGGGCCGCCATATAGCCACCGGGGCCCGCACCTATTACTATGAGTTGATAATGGCTCATGGTGTATCTCCTGTCTTAAGTCTGTCGCCCAATGGGATATCCCATTGGGCGGCGCAGGTTTTATTTGGTTTACTCTGCGGTATAGCGCAGTATGGGGGTCCTTGCGGCGCGTACTTCGTCCGGGCGGGCAATGTAGGCGCTGTGGGGAGCGTTGTGCATGTACTCGGGGTCAGTTTCTGCAAGCTCATACAGCTTGCGGAAAATATCCGCTGCCCAGTCCAGGGTCTCCCTGCTCTCGGTTTCGGTGGGCTCCAGCATAAGGGCCTCGTGAACGATGAGGGGGAAGTACATTGTGGGGGGATGCATGCCATAGTCTATGAGGGACTTGGCAACGTCCAGAGCGGATACGCCGGTGCGCTTCTTGAACTCGGACAGATCCAGCACGAATTCATGCATGCAGATGCGGTCGAATGCGGGCTCAAAGGTGCCCTGTATCCTGCGCATAAGATAGTTTGCGTTGAGAACGGCGTTTGCGGAGGCCTCGGGGATGCCTTCACGGCCAAGGGTCATGATGTAGGCAAGAGCCTTTACCACCACAAGGAAGTTGCCTGCAAAGCTGCGCATCTGCAGAGCGCCCTCGCCCTCCATAAGGGCGGAGGTGGGCAGGAATTCCTTGAGGTGCGCCTTGCAGCCTACCGCGCCTGCGCCGGGACCGCCGCCGCCATGGGGGGTGGCAAAGGTCTTGTGCAGGTTCATATGGATGCAGTCGAAGCCCATATCACCGGGACGTACTGCGCCCATTATGGCGTTAAGGTTCGCGCCGTCGTAGTAGCAGAGGCCGCCTGCCTCATGTACGAGGCGGGTGATCTCCAGTATGTTTTCGTCGAATATGCCCACGGTGTTGGGGTTGGTGAGCATAAGGCCGGCGGTGTCATCGCCAAGAACGGCCTTGAGAGCCTCCAGATCAACGCAGCCGTTGGGGGCGGAGGGAATATTCACCACCTGATAGCCGCACATTGCCGCTGTGGCAGGGTTGGTGCCGTGGGCGGAGTCGGGTACGATTATCTTATTGCGGTGGGCTTCGCCGCGGCTGTCGTGATACTTCTTGATGAGCAGTATGCCGGTAAATTCGCCGTGTGCGCCTGCTGCGGGCTGGAAGGTCATGCCGTCCATGCCGGTCACTTCGCACAGGTATTCGCCTGCCTTGTCCAGCACCTCTCTGCAGCCTGCGGTGGTATCCGCGGGGGCAAGGGGATGCACGGCGGTAAAGCCGGGCAGAGCGGCTATCTCCTCGTCAATGCGGGGATTGTACTTCATGGTGCAGGAACCAAGGGGATAGAAGCCGCAGTTTACGCCGTGAACATTGTGGCACAGCTCGGTATAGTGGCGGGAAAGGTCGGTTTCGCTTATCTCGGGCAGTGCGGGAGCTTGGGTGCGTGCAAGAGCTTCGGGCAGGGCTGCATATTCAACGTCGCACTTGCCAAGTATGCTGCTGCCGCGGCCCTTTACGCTTTTTTCAAATATCAGCTTCATCAGCTCAGCACCTCCTTTACTATGGAGATAACCTTGTCAAGGACATCCTTGCTTACCTTTTCGGTGGCGCACCAGAGTATGCCGCCCTCTACGGGAAGGCCGCCCAGTATGTCGGCATCCGCAAGGGCTGCGAGCACTTCATCGGCCTTGGGCATAAGGGTCACAAACTCGTGGAAATATTCGCCGCTGTACTTGAGGGATACGCCGGGAATGGCGCAGAGGCCGCTTGCAAGGTAGTGTGCCTTTGCCATGGACTGGCGGGCGGCTTCTGCCATGCCCTCAGGGCCCATGGAGGCCATGTATACGCCCGCTGTAAGGGCGCAGAGGGCCTGATTGGAGCAGATGTTGCTGCTGGCCTTCTCGCGGCGTATATGCTGCTCACGGGCCTGCAGGCTAAGCACAAAGGCACGGTCGCCCTTTGCGTCCACCGTTTCGCCTACGATGCGGCCGGGCAGCTTGCGCATGTGCTTGGTGGTGGTGGCCATGTAGCCAAGGTAGGGGCCGCCATAGCTTAAGGGCATGCCCAGAGGCTGACCTTCGCCCACGGCTATATCCGCGCCGCATTCTGCGGGGGTCTTGATAATGGCAAGGGCGATAGGGTTGCAGCCCATTATGTACATTGCGCCTGCCTGATGCACAAGCTCAGCCATAGCTTCGGCATCTTCAAACTGACCGTAGAAATTGGGCTGCTGTACATAGAAGGAGGCCACGTCCTCCGTGAGCATTTCCTTCAGGGCGTCCATATCGGTTTTGCCGTCCTTTGCGGGAATGATGCGCAGCTGGTCGTTGGTGCCGTAGCAGTAGGTGCGCACGGTGTTTATGGTATCGGGATGGGCGGCGGCGGAAATGAGGGTAACGCGGCGCTTTCTGTCCCTGCACATGGCGGCGGCTTCCGCGGCGGCGGTAGCTCCGTCGTATACAGAGGCATTGGATACGTCCATGCCGGTAAGGGCGCATATCATGGTCTGATATTCAAATATGGACTGAAGCACGCCCTGGCTCATTTCGGCCTGATAGGGAGTATAGGCGGTAAGGAACTCTTCCTTGGCGGGAATGTACTTTACAACGCTGGGGATATAGTGGTCATAAGCGCCTGCGCCCCGAAGAACCGTGGAAAATACACGGTTCTTATTGGCCATATCCTTCATTGCGCGGCTGACCTCCAGCTCGCTCATGCCCTCAGGCAGGTTGAGGGGGCGGTCAAGGTACATCTCCTGAGGCACGTCCTTGTAAAGGTCGCGGTAATCCTCAAGGCCTATGGCACGAAGCATTTCCCTGCGCTCTTCCCTTGTAGAAGGCACATAGCTTCCCATTGATTAGGCCTCCTCAGCGCAGAATGCTTCGTAAGCGGCAGCGTCCAGCAGCTCCTCGGTGTCGGTAATGCCGGACACCTTGATTATCCAGGAGCCGTAGGGATCGGAATTGAAAACTTCGGGAGCATCTGCCAGTGCTTCGTTTACTTCAACTATTTCGCCGGAAACGGGGGATACCAGATCGGATACGGCCTTTACGGACTCAACGTCGCCAAAGGCTGCACCGGCGGTAACGGAGTCGCCAACGGAGGGCAGGTTTACAAATACTACATCGCCCAGAGCGTCCTGCGCAAAGTCAGTTATGCCGATAACGGCAACGTCGCCTTCCATCTTTACCCACTCGTGGGACTTGGAATACTTAAGCTCAGCAGGATAATTCATGTTGTTACCTCCAAATATGATTTTTATTTTTTGTGCGTATGCTTTTTTCTTATTGGGCCCAATAAAGGGCCCCATGTTATGCGGATAGATTATACACCCAGTTCGGCAACGAGGCCTTCCAGAGCGGCGTCAAACTCTTCGCCCTTGAAGCAGTACTGCATTTCAAGATGCTCTGAGCGGAGCTTTGCAACGTCCTCGGAGATATCCTTGTTGCGGAGGATGCAGTCTGCCATGAGGGATGCAAGCTTTGCAAAGTCGTCAAAGGTGAAGCCAAAGCGTACCATTTCGCTTACGCCCATGCGCAGCGCGCCGGAGGCGGTGAAGCCTTCCTCGTCGGGGGTAGCCTGATAGTTTACGATTATGTTGTTCTGCTCCAGACGCTCTGCAACTTCGGGGCCTACGCCGTAGCCAACGGATACGATGACCTGATGGGTCTCGGTGTAGTCGATGACGGGATCGCCTGCAACGTTGAGGCCTTCGGCCTTAAGGCACTTGGCAAAGTGCTTTGCGCTGTCTACGATGGCCTTCTGATATTCTGCCTTGAACTGGTTCATTTCGTATGCTGCCATCAGCAGACCCAGCTGGCTGCCAAGGTGATGGTTGGATACGCTGCCGGGGAATGCACGGGATTCGATGGTTTCCCACAGGCCGTATTTCAGCTCGTCCTTTTTGTAGTTTACGCCGATCACGCCGCGCTGAGAGCCGAAGAAGGTCTTGTGGGTGGAACCGGTGACGATCTCTGCGCCCTCTTCAAAGGGCTTCTGGAAGGAATCGCCGATGAGGCCCAGTACGTGAGCCATGTCGTACATGATGGTGGTGGGGATGTTCTGCTCGTCCACAAACTTGCGGATGGCGGCAACAGGCTCCTTGTGCAGTACCATGCTCTTACCGAAGATGATAAGCTCGGGGCGGTACTTTTCTATTACCTTCTTGGTTTCTTCAACGTCTATCTTGTAGATGTTGTCTGCGCATACGGGGAAGTTTACAACGGCGTGGCGCTCGGTTACGGGGTCAACGGCAATGTAGTCCTTCAGCGCGCCCATGGGCTGAGCGGAAAGGTGGCCGCCCTTGATTATATGGTTGTTGAGAACGTAGCCAAGGCGCTTTGCGTCGTGCTTGCGGTCGAGGCGGTTCTTCCAGTCAACCAGAGCGGAGAAGGTGGCGGCGTTGGACATCTGGCCGCTGATAACTCTGGTCTCTACCTCACGGCAGCCAAGGTAGCGGCGCATCTGCTCTACCAGCTTCTGCTCAACCTCGTCTATGAACTTGGTGCCCTGATAGTAGAATATATCGCTGTCGTAGAAAGCCTTTACCTTCTTATGCTCGGCATAGCGGAAGGCGGGGTCAGAGGCGCACAGCATCTGAACCGCGCGGCTGGGAGTATTTTCGGAGGGGATAAGGTTTACGCAGCGCTGCTGACGCCAGCGATGGTTTTCCAGTGCCTTGGTAAGCAGGGTGATAGCCTTGGGGGTGTTGTCGTCAACCACAACTGCCTTCTGCTCCTCGGTGGGACGATACAGCAGGGGACGGGCAAAGGGAGGAGCCATTACGCTCATATGCATCTGGGGGATAACTGCCTTGAGGCGCTTGCCGCGTACGTCAACTTCTACGATGTCGTCCTTGAGGGTATCGCTGTCGATGTAGCACAGGCCGATGGAGCGCTTGGCGGTCTCATCCAGTATTACGGACTGAAGGCCTTCGCCCTCTGCTACGTAATAGGGAACCATGGTGCCGCTGGTGGTCCAGCCAACCTGCTTGTCGCCCTTGTATATGGTCATGCCGCCGCGCATTACGCCCTTGTCAAGAAGGGTAATGGGCATTATCCTGCGGGGAAGAGCGGCAAGGTCGCTGAAATCCCGGTTGTTTATGCGCTTAAATGCCTCGTACTGAACGGCCAGATGCTCTCGGCCAACGTAGTTGCCCTTCTGAGGGGCAAAGCTTACCGCGAAGCGGGCAAGAGGTACTGCAAATATGGGCATGTTGTTGCCGTCGGGATCAACGCCCATTTCATGGCCGTAGAGAGGCATGCCGGCCTCAAGGCGCAGGGTATCGCGGGCGCCAAGGCCTGCGGGCTTTGCGCCCAGCTCGATAAGGCGGTTCCACATCCACTGGGCATCGCAGCTCTTGATGAATACTTCGTAGCCCAGAGGCTCGCCGGTGTAGCCGGTCTTTGCGATAAGAACTTCGCGGCCCTCCATGGTGAGGGTGTTAAGGGCGTTCTTTACGGGCTCGGTAAGGGCAACGCCCCCTGCAAGCTGGGTGAGCATATCCTTGCTCTTGGGGCCCTGTACGGCTATGGAAGCGTAGTCGGCGGTGATGTTGGTGATGGTGCAGTTGTAATCCTTAAGGTACTTGTTCAGGTGAACAAGGTCTTTATCGGTATTGGAGGCGTTTACAACCAGCAGCAGGTTGTCTTCATTGAAGCAGTAGAGATATGCGTCATCCACTGCAGAGCCATCCTCATCGGGGATGATGCAGTACTGGGCCATGTTCAGGTCCAGCGCGTCCACGTTGCTGGTGAGCACGTGCTGCAGGAAGGCTACCCTGTCGGGACCTTCTATCAGCAGACGGCCCATGTGGGATACGTCAAAGAGACTGCATGCGTGGCGGGTATACAGATGCTCGGCCACAATGCCGGTGGGGTACTGGACGGGCATTTCCCATCCGCCAAAATCCACCATTGTGGCTCCGGAGTTTACGTGTACGTCGTAAAGTTGGGTGCGCTTAAGTTCGCCCATAGTTGTCCTCCTGTCAGGTTTTATATTTTAGATTATTGATAGCGATGCAGGTGTGCCTTGGGGTTATACCAAAAAGGCACAAACTTCCACCGCGACGGAAAATTTGTGCCTCTGTTTGTGGGGTAAACAATGTAATTCGAACCCGCCCAAAGCCGCATAATCGGCGAGCTTCTGCGTTGTCGTCGTTTGCAATAGCACCACTATTCCTGCACTCCTCCGCCTTGAATCTCATCCAATTGTGCCGCTTTGGGTCTATGGAGTTTTTGCGGCCGTAGGGGGCGGCAGAGCAAGGAAGACGACAGCAGCAATACTGGATGTATTGCAAAGGAGGATGACACAGCTATGCCGTGCCCTATGACCACAAAAACCGTGGTTCGAATTACATTGTTTACCCTGGCCTGAGAGATTCCCCGGCAGATATGAGAAACCGGGTTGCACCTTTGGCGTGCCCTGGCGGCACTTTACAGAGTATCGTCATGACCCGGCCCTTTTGCCTGAGAGTTTTTGCATGCCCCGTCGGCGCCGCATAAAAAGCGGTCTCTCCCGAGTCAGTCAACCGATGTGATATTATGTTTAGCAGTGACTTATAACAAATAAATGTTACCATAATACAGTGCGTTTTGGCAATGCCCTGTATCTGATTTTTTTGGAGGAAACAGGCGGCTTTTTTGCAGCATATACAATGAAAAAGCAGCGCTGTCATACCACAGCAAGGCAAATAAAACACAGCCGCACAGGGTATGAATTATTTCCATAAACGGGCGGCTGTTATTTATTATTTTAATGATGATTCAGGTGGGCTATATATGCTGCTCCCTGAGCCATGCGGCAATATCACAGGCCTCGGCGGTGCCAAGGGAGGACACGGCGCAAGAGAGCTCTTCCATATTCAGGCGGCATCCCGTAAGCACGCTTGGCAGCTCCTGTATCATTTGCTCGTCCATGGCGTCCGACCATGGGTGCAGCTGGGTTATGCGCCCGCTTTGCAGGGAAAATTCCAGAGTAAGCTCGCCCCATGTGAACCTGTTGGACAATGAAATGTCAAAGGAGGGAGAATTGCCCTTGTTCCATTCCCACGAGGAATAAAGAGCGGTTTTTTCTGCCAGCTTATGGTTGTCCAAGGTATCTTCTCTTAAGATCTCACACTTGCCGTATTCCTTTATAAAGGCTGTGGCCACTGCTTCCTTCAATTGGGCTATGGTAAGGGAGGGACGAAACTCCGTAAGGTTTGCCACCCTTGAGCGTACGGACTCTATGCCCTTTGCCGCAAGCTTGGCGGGGGAGGGCATAAGATAACGGCTGAGCTTGTCCATGTCCACATTCACCAGCAATGTACCGTGGTGCATGGATGCGGTTTTGCCCTTTCTGAATGCGTTGCCGGAAAATTTTGCGCCGGTGGAGGCAACTATATCGTTGCGCCCCGTAAAGGAGGCCCCTATGCCAAGGCTCTGCACCGCGCTTATTATGACCCCAAGCTGCCTTGTTACGTCGTAGCCCTCATTGGGGGCCACAAAGGTAAAATTCAGGTTGCCCATGTCGTGGAATACCGCACCGCCCCCTGAGGAACGGCGGGCAAGGCAGCCGCCTTCGGATTCCAGCATATCTATGCGGCATTCCTTCCAGGCGTTCTGGTTGCGGCCTATTACCACGGTGTTTTTGTTTTGCCAAAGATACAGGCAAAAGCCCTGCTCTGTTTCAAAGAGCAGCTCTTCCAGTGCAAGGTTGTAATGGGGGTTGGTGGAATCGGTATAGATAATGCGATTCATATGATCTCCAAATGGTCAGGCGTTTGAATAATGATATCCCATCTGCCCCTCTTTGACAATACACAGGGGAGGCGTTTGGGCAATTGCGGCAGCAGCATGCGGATGGTACAATAAGAATGCAGAAAAATGCAATAATTCCGAAAGGAACCCACGGATGAACGTACAAAAGCTCAACATAATACTGGAAGCTCTGCGCTGCGGCAGCATAACCAAGGCCGCAGAGGAGCTGGGCTATACCCAGTCCGGCCTTACCTATGCAATAAACAGCCTGGAAAGTGAGCTGGGCTTTCCTGTGGTCATAAGGGACTCCGGCGGCATACGCCTTTCCCGTGAGGGGCAGGAGCTGCTGCCTCTTATGGAGGAAATGGTGGAATGCGAAAAGCGGCTTTCGGATAAGGCGAAGCTTATACTGAACAGCCGGGGAAAAACATTGAACGTGGGCTCATACCCCAGCATATCCGCCAATGTGCTTCCCAGAATGCTTGCGGATTTCAACAGCGAGGAGCCGGATGTAAAGGTAAACATAATGGTGGGCAGCAGGGATGAGATAATAAACTGGCTGCTGGACGGCACGGTGGACTTTGGCCTTGGCGGGCAGGTAAAGCTTGCGGGCTTTGAATGGATGCCGGTGCTGCGTGATCCGGAGCTTGCAATAATGCCTTCTGATTTCCCAACAGAGGGCATGGAATGCTTCCCGATGGAAGAGTTTAAGCGCCACCCCTTTGCACTTCCCGTATACTGGGCAGAGGAGGGAGAGCTGGCTGCACAGATAGATGCATACGGCATACAGCCCCAGTTTGTTGTTGGGTCTCCGGATAATGCCCCGGTAATAGCCATGGTGGAGCAGGGCATATGTCTCAGCGCCATACCAAGGCTTACCATGCCGCCATATGCCTGCGGAATAAAGGCGCTTCCCATAGAGCCGCCCTGCAGCAGACAGCTGGGAGTGAATTACCGACAGAGCTGCGTGGATGACCCTGCGGCAGCCGCCTTCCTCAAGTGCATTGAGCGGCACAGAGGATAATTTTATACCCCATCAAAAAAGCTGATGCCCCCATCAGAATAACCCGTTTCACAAAAAAATCAGACAATGCTATATTATCTCCAGAAAGAGAAAACACCCTTTGACACAGCCGCCGAAGGGGTCAGTACATTAAATTAAAATATATTTGGAGGTACTTACAATGTCTGAAAAGCTGTTCCTTATCATCACCGTGGTCTTCATGTCCGTTGCCGCCATCGGCCCCACTTTCTTTGGCCTTGGCTTTGTGCCCGCCATGATCTGCAGCCTGGTGCCCCTGGCCTGCCTGCCCTTGCTGCTTGCGGACAAAAAGGCACAGTAAAATCTGAAATCAAGGCGATTCCCCCGCCAATAAAGTCCCGTATAAAGCGGGACTTTTATTTATGGTGATAAAATCACGGAAGGTATTGAAGGCATATGGCATAATATACTATAATAAAGCAAAAGAAATAACGGAACGCAAAATACAAAACAGGATAAAATATAAAACAAATCAAGAAAAGGAGAAGCAAACAATGAAGTACGTATGTGATGTATGCGGTTGGATCTATGACGAGGCTGAAGGCTACGCCGATGGCGGCATCGCTCCCGGCACCAAGTGGGAAGATGTACCCGAAGATTTCGTATGCCCCCTCTGCGCGGTAGGCAAGGACAACTTCAGCGCTGAATAATAGCCATATAAACTGAGCCCGGCAGGTTGCTGCCGGGCTTTTTATGTGCTTAAATATCCCATGTGTTGTAAATTTTTCGAATAGGAAATAAAGCGAATTATCCGATTTGCCTTTATATATTTCGCTTTTCTTTCTCTTTTTGCTTCTTTTTCTCATTTCTTTTCGCGTCCGAAAAGAAAGAGAAAAAGAAGAAAGAAACAGATAAAAACCAGCATGATAAAAGCCCCGGATCGCTCCGGGGCTTTGTGCTGACTTGGAGATTATTCCATGTCGTTGAGCTTCTTGTAGTATTCGTACTTGTCCTTGGCTTCCTGCTCTGCCCTTTCGAACAGCTCTTCGGCAACCTCGGGGAACATCTTCTTGAGGGAAGCATAGCGTACTTCGCCCATGATGAAGTCCTTGTACTCGCTCTTGGCGGGCTTGCTGTCCAGGATGAAGGGGTTCTTGCCTTCCTTGGCCAGGAGGGGGTTGTACCTGTAGAGGGGCCAGTAGCCGGCCTCAACTGCCTTCTTGGCTTCTTCCTGAGACTTGCTCATGTTGATGCCGTGGTTGATGCAGGGAGCGTAGGCGATGATGAGGGAGGGTCCGGGATAGGCCTCAGCCTCGGTGATAGCCTTCATCAGCTGGTTCTTGTCAGCGCCCATGCAGACCTTGGCTACGTATACATAGCCATAGCTCATGGCCATCATGCCCAGATCCTTCTTGCTGGTGCGCTTACCGGCAGCGGCAAACTTGGCGATGGGGCCGGTGGGGGTAGCCTTGGAGGACTGTCCGCCGGTGTTGGAGTAAACTTCGGTATCCATTACCAGAACGTTTACGTCCTCGTTCATGGCCAGAACGTGGTCAAGTCCGCCGTAGCCGATGTCATATGCCCAGCCGTCGCCGCCGAAGATCCACTGGCTCTTCTTGGTGAGCAGGTCCTTCATGGAGAGGATGTCCTTCTTCTCCTGGCAGTCGCAGCCGCAGGCCTCAAGGGCAGCTACCAGCTTGTTGCCGGCCTCGCGGGAACCCTTGGCGCAGTTCATGTTCTCAAGCCACTCATTGGCAGCGGCCTTTACGTCTTCCTTCTCAGCCTTCTCGGCAAGGGCCTTTACAACGTCAGCGAGCTTTGCGCGGCGCTGAGCGGTGGCCAGGTTCATACCGAAGCCGAACTCGGCGTTATCCTCGAAGAGGCTGTTTGCCCATGCGGGACCGTGGCCCTTCTTGTTTACGCTGTAGGGAACGGTGGGGGCAGAGCCGCCGTAGATGGAAGAGCAGCCGGTGGCGTTGGCAACCATCATCCTGTCGCCGTAGAGCTGAGTTACCAGCTTTACATAGGGAGTTTCGCCGCAGCCTGCGCAGGCGCCGGAGAACTCGAACAGGGGCTGGAGGAACTGGCTGTTCTTAACGGTGTTGGGGTTGAACTCAACATCAGCCTCGGGCAGATCCAGACAGAAGTTCCAGTTTGCGTTTTCAACTTCGTCAACCTCGGCCAGAGCGGTCATGGTGAGGGCGCCCTTTGCCTTAGCGGGGCAGATATCTGCGCAGTTGCCGCAGCCGGAGCAATCCAGGGGGCTGATCTGCATGCGGAACTTATAGCCGGCGAATTCCTTGCCGGTGGCTGCCTTGGTGGCGAAGGGTACTTCGGTTTCTTCCTTTACGAGGAAGGGACGGATGCAGGCATGGGGGCAAACCATGGAGCACTGGTTGCACTGGATGCAGGCGTCGGCGTTCCATACGGGAACCTCAACGGCGATGCCGCGCTTCTCATAGCGAGTGGTGGCGGTGGGAACGCATCCGTCGGGAGCCAGCTTGGAAACGGGCAGCTTGTCGCCGTTCTGAGCAAGCACGGGCTTGATGAAGTCCTTGAAGTAAGGATCATCGGTTACGTCAGCAACTACCTTGCCCTCGGTGGTGGTAGCCCAGGATTCGGGATACTTAACCTCTACGAAGCCGTTTGCGCCGGCGTCGATGGCGGCGTAGTTCTTCTGAACAACTTCGTCGCCCTTCTTGGCGTAGGACTTCTTGGCGGCGGCCTTCATGTATTCGATGGCCTCGGCAGCGGGGATTACGTTTGCCAGTACAAAGAAGGCGGCCTGCATAACGGTGTTGATGCGGTTGCCCATACCTACTTCGCGGGCGATCTTGATGCCGTCCATGTTGTAGAACTTGACCTTCTTCTGGGCGATGGCGTTCTTCATGGAGGCGGGAAGTTCAGCTTCCATCTCCTCAAGGGACCAGGGGGAATTCAGCAGGAATACGCCGCCTTCCTTGATGCCTTCCAGCATGTCATACTTGGTGACATAGGAGGAGTTGTGGCAGGCTACGAAGTCAGCCGCATCGATGAGATAGGGGCTCTGGATGGGAGTCTTGCCGAAGCGCAGATGGCTTACGGTAAGGCCGCCGGACTTCTTGGAGTCATAGCTGAAGTAGCCCTGTGCGTACATATCGGTATGGTCGCCGATGATCTTGATGGAGTTCTTGTTGGCGCCAACGGTACCGTCGGAGCCCAGGCCGTAGAACTTGCAGGCGATGGTGCCCTCGGGGGCAGCGTTTACCTGCTCCTTGACCTCGAGAGAGGTGAAGGTCACGTCGTCTACGATACCAACGGTGAAGTGGTTCTTCATTTCGCCGTCGAGGTTGTCGTATACGGCCTTAACCATGGAGGGAGTGAACTCCTTGGAGCCCAGACCGTAGCGGCCGCCTACTACCTTAACATCGGAACGGCCGGTTTCAAACAGCGCGTTTACAACGTCCTGATAGAGGGGCTCGCCCAGAGAACCGGATTCCTTGGTGCGGTCCAGTACGGCGATCTTCTTTACGGAAGCGGGGAGAGCGGCAACAAACCTGTCGGCGGGGAAGGGGCGATACAGACGAACCTTCAGCAGGCCCAGCTTGGCGCCCTTGGCGTTCAGGTGGTTGATGGTCTCTTCTACTACGTCTGCGCCGCTGCCCATGATAACGATGACGTTCTCGGCGTCTGCAGCGCCAACGTAATCGTACAGGTTGTACTTGCGGCCGGTAAGAGCGCTTACCTGATCCATGTAGCCCTGAACGATGTCGGGCAGATCCAGGTAGAGCTTGTTGGCGGCTTCGCGGCCCTGGAAGTAGATGTCAGGGTTCTGGGCGGAGCCTGCAAGGTGAGGATGCTCAGGGTTAAGAGCACGGTCACGGAACTTCTTAACTGCATCGAAGTCCAGCATCTTGCCCATGTCTTCGTAGTCGATGGCTTCTACCTTCTGTACCTCATGGGAGGTGCGGAAACCGTCAAAGAAATGTACGAAGGGGATGCTGGACTTGATGGCGGACAGGTGGGTGACCAGAGCAAGGTCCATAACTTCCTGAACAGAAGCGGAGGCAAGCATTGCAAAACCGGTCTGACGGGTGCCCATAACGTCGCTGTGGTCGCCGAATATGGACAGCGCATGGTAAGCCAGAGCGCGGGCGGATACGTGGAATACGCCGGGAAGCTGCTCGCCTGCGATCTTGTACATGTTGGGGATCATCAGCAGCAGACCCTGGGAAGCGGTAAAGGTGGTGGTGAGAGCGCCGGCCTTCAGTGAGCCGTGCACTGCGCCTGCGGCGCCTGCTTCGGACTGCATCTCGGCGATCTTAACCTTCTGGCCAAAAAGGTTAACACGGCCGTTTGCTGCCCAGTCGTCCGCAACTTCCGCCATGGGGGAAGAGGGAGTGATGGGATATATCGCAGCCACGTCGCTGAATGCATATGCAACGTGCGCAGCAGCGGTATTACCATCGATGGTCATGGTTTTTGCCATTGTTGATACGTCCTCCTGGTAATGTATTTTAATTGGTAAATAGATACTGTTTGTATGGCTAAACGCATACACATTAATTATAATATTGCCCGCAAACAGTGTCAAGGAAGGGACGGCATTTGCAAAATTCCAAAGTTTGCCGAGAGCGCACTATGGAATATTTATAAATTATCATATATGCATAATTAGCCGTTATGGTTTTGTATACAAATATGGTATCAAAGTACGGAAATTATAAAAAATATTTTAGAAAATTGCCAAATTAGTATTGCATTTCGGCCAGAATGGTAATAATATTTAAAGAGTTAGTATTATTAAAATATATGATGAGTATATATGCATTTCTGCATAAAGGAGATAAAACAAATGCCGGCAAAAATGAAAATCAGGTCCGCATACTCCAACCTTCCCACTGCGGAAAGGAAAGTTGCTGATTTCATTCTGGAAAATCCTTCCCGCGCATCTCTCATGGTAATAAATGAGATCGCGGACGCTGCAGGCGTATCTGTGCCTTCAGTAACCCGACTTGCAAAAAAACTGGGATATAATGGCTTCCTGGATTTCCGCGTAGCTCTGGCCAGCGGTTCTTCATCGCTGGAATCCCTTAAGAGCGAGCCCATCCGCGCGGATGATACCGATGAAACCGCAATTGAAAAGATGTTCCTTTCTTCCATGCGTGCTCTGGAGGATACTCTTAAGGCCATGAACCGCCAGAAGCTGGCCGAGACTGCAGATAAGTGCGTTGCCGCAAGCCGCATTTTTGTATTGGGTGTTGACGGAAGCACAGTCCTTGCGCAGGAGCTGGCAATACAGTTGGTATCCATGGGCTGTGATGCAATGGCAGTATGCAACACCATGATGATGGATGCACTGGCTTCCCGCTATACCGATAAGGATGTATTCATTGGAATATCCCGCAGCGGACGCAGCAAAGTGGTCATAGACGCACTGAAGGCCGCAAAGGCACAGGGTTCCTACACTGCCTTCATCAGTAACTATATCAACTCCCCCGCTTCTGCCCTGTCCGATGCATTCTTCTGCACCTCCTGTGTGGATGATGTGAAGAATATCACCGGCCGGGAGTCCAATCTGACCATGCAGGCCCTTATGGGTGCGCTGGTGATGCTGATGGCCCGCAAGGGCGTGGAAGCACGCTGATGATCAATAGAGACTATCATACACATACATTTTACAGCCACGGCAAGGGCACTCCGGAGGAGATTGTCCTTGCCGCTATTTCTATGGGCCTTGAAACTGTGGCTATAAGCGAGCATGGTCCGGGGCATGTGTTCTATGGTGTGCGGGATAAAAAACTGCGTATGCTGAGGGATGAGGTGGATCGCCTTGCACGAAGGTATGCCTATAAGATACAGGTGCTTATGGGCATAGAGTGCAACCTTACGGGCTTTGGCAAGTGCGACTTGCCTGAGGATATTGCGGATATGTTTGACGTGAGGCTGCTGGCCTTCCACAAGGGGGCTCCTGCCGCGGATCTTTTTGGATTTCGCCGCAATATGGAGGCGCTGCACATGTGGCCTTCAGAGCCTGAAAAGACCGCCCTCGCGCTCCTTGAGACGGGAGAAAAGTATAAAATCGATATATTTGCTCATCCGGGGCTGTATGTAAAGAGCCATATACCTACACTGGCCAAGGGGGCAAAGGAGCTTGGCATAAAGCTTGAGATAAACGGTGCCCGTACCACAATGTCTCCCGAGCAGATGCGTCAGGCCGTAAGCGCTGGTGCAGAGCTTATAATAGGCAGCGATGCACACAGCCCCCAAAGGGTGGGGGATGACAGCCTTGCCTATGCCGCCGCACAGGAGGCGGGGGTGCTTTCAAGCGTAGTAAATATCAAATAGAACAAACGAAAAAGAAGGGAGAGTACCCTTCTTTTTTATTTGCTGTGTTTTATATGGACAGTACGCCGTTGCGGTATTCCGGTACTAAGTCGGTAATATCACGGCGGAGGCAGAATTCCACATCCTTTTCAAAGCCCATTTTTATAAGCCTGGAGCAATGGAAGGTGCTGAAGAACTCCCTGTGGTCGGTTTTCCATGTTCTGTATATCATGCGGGCTACTATGGTCATATCGCAGGGGGATACGTTGTTCGTCATCTGTGTTATGGCCTCGGCAATGGCGCCTGCCGCATAAAGGTCATCTGCGGATATATCACCCTCTGTGCCTGCGCACATGATTATTATGTCATTACCAAGCTCTACAGCCTTTCGGGCAACAGCCGTGCAGTTGAGCATACAGCCCAGCAGCACATTGGATGCGCCTTCTGTTCCGCAAAGAGCACCGGTGCCGTTTGTGGTGCTGACCACAACGCTCTTGCCGGATACGGCCTCCTTGCTGTATTCAAAGGGAGAATTGCCAAGGTCAAAGCCCGGGAGCTTTATGCCGCCCCTTTCGCCGCCCAGTATGCAGCCGCCCATACGGCCGGCAATGGACACGGCCTCGGCTGCCTCTGTTGTGGGAATGACCTTTGTGGCCCCGTTTACCAAAGCCCAGGTCATGGACGTGCTGGAGCGAAGCAAATCTATTGATATGACGGTGCAGCCTACCAGATGTGATGATGGCAGCTTGGTATAGCTGCCGAAAGTCTTAATTCGCAAGGATGTGCCCTCCATACAAATTATGCATCGATACAGTAATATTATACACCCATGCCGCGCGTAAATACAAGTGCTGCTGCGGCTCCTGCCACGGCGGAAATCAGCGCCGCCGCCACGCTGTGCCGGGATCTTGTAATGCCTACAGAGCCTAAATACAGCGATATTGTGTAGAAAATCGTTTCGGTGGAGCCCAGCATAACAGAGGCAGCGCAGCCTAAGCGTGAGTCTGTGCCGTATGCGCTAAAAACATCTTGCAGCAGAGCCATGGCGGCGCCTCCTGAGAAGGGTCTCAGTATAAACAGAGGCGCAAGCTCTCCCGGCATGCCCACTGCCTCGCAGGCGGGGGAAAGAAAAGAAGTGAATGAATCCATTGCGCCGCTTTCCCGGAATATGCTCAGGGCTATCATCATGGCGGTCATGGCGGGCAGTATTTTTATCAGCATGGGCAAGGCGTCGGATGCGCCTGATATGAATGAGGTATATACGTCTATGCCCTTTGCGTAGCTGTATACCAGCAGAGCCAATATTAAACCGGGAAGTACGTAGCTCATGGCTTTATTCTTGCCAGCAGCCTGCACATGAATACGGCGCACACTGCGGAGATCACCGAGGCTATGAATGTGGGCAGCACTATGGAATAAACATCCTGTGAGCCTGCTGCGGCCCGCATGGCAAGCACGCCGGTTGGCAGCAGCTCTATTGCGGAGGAATTAAGGGCGATAAACATGCACATATCGTCTGTGGCTATGCCGGGATGGGGGTTGTTTTTTTCCATTTCCTTCATAGCCTCAAGGCCAAAGGGAGTGGCAGCGCCCCCAAGGCCAAAGAAATTGGCAGACAGGTTAAGGGTCACGGGCGCTATGGCGCTTGGAGAGCTTGGCATGAGTCGGCGAAGTATGGGGGTTACGGCCTTGCCGAGCTTATCTATCAGCCCCGCTTGGCGGGCAACGTTCATCAGCCCCATCCACAGCATAAAAGTGCCCCCAAGGGAAAGACACAGGGTCACAGCCTCTGTTGCCCCGTTCATCATGGCATCCACAGCCCCCGCAGGGTCTCCTTTGACTGCGTAGCCTGCCATTCCAGATATTATAAGTATTCCCCAAAGCCAGTTCATCATGGTGTATGTGTATGATAGATGTGGGAGGATTATATCTTCTTTTCTTTTTCTTTTCCTATGGAAAAGAAATAAGAAAAGAAGCAAAAGAAAAAGAAAAGATAAAGTTTAATATGTATTATAAATAAACTGACCTATATTGCATATCCATCAAGCCCCATGAAGGATGGGGCTTGATGTGGTAGGGTATTGTCTTTTCCACAACACAAACCGCCGCTCCTGTTGAGCGGCGGTTTGGATAGTACACCAGCGCTTGTTTATCTTTTTTTGCTTAACGTTATCCTTTGGTACTTTCCTTTAAGGAAAGTACGACTTTTTGGTTCTTTTTCTAGAAAAAGAACATATAAAGCCTACTTCGCGCCCAAACCGAGCTGGTCGGTGACGGTCTGCATGCCCTTGATGGTGAGGGCCATTACGTCGGCAAGCTCCATGCCCAGCATGTCGCAGCCGCGCTGTATCACCTCGCGGTTGCATTTGGCGGCAAAGCCCTTGTCCTTAAACTTCTTCTTAAGGCTCTTTACCTCAAGGTCCGTAAGGCCTGTGGGGCGCATAAGGGCGCAGGCGGAAACTATGCCGGTAAGCTCGTCCACAGTAAACAGGCTCTTTGCCACGTTGGTGGCGGGCTCACATTCATCAGTGCAGATGCCGTAGCCGTGGCCGATGATGGTGGCGATATCCGCTTCATCAACCCCTTCGCACTCCAGCAGCTCGCGGACGTGATGGCAGTGCTCCTCAGGGTATTTTTCAAAGTCCACATCGTGGAGATAGCCTATGGCCTTGTAATATTCCGCATCCTCGCCGAAATGTTCGGCCATGGCGCCCATGGCGGCGGATACGGCCAGCGCGTGGGTAAAAAGATGGGGCTCGGTAACGTGCTTTTTGAGTATTTCCTGTGCCTTTGCAAGGGTAAGCTGTGCCATTATGTTAAATCCTCCCGGAAATAATATATAATCCCATTTTAATGCATTATAGCGTTTTTGCGGGATAAAGTAAAGGGCATATATAGGATGGCACTGCGGACATACATAAAAAAAGACCGCCGAAGCGGTCTTTTTGTTTGCTTTATCTGTATTAGCCAAGGAAGCTGGTGATCTGAGCAACAAGAACGATTACCATGATTACAGGTACGATGAACTTGAAGCAGATATCCAGGAACTTGGCGCGCTTGAACTTGAGGCCTTCGGTGGCTTCAACTTCTTCTCCGATCATCTTGGTACCGAATACCCAGCCGATGAGGATGGACATGATCAGGGAACCGAGAGGCATCAGAACGCCTTCTGCGATGAAGTCATAGAAGTCAAGCCAGTCAGCGGTAGCGGCCATTACGGGCAGGTTGAACATAACAGCGGGATTGTTCATCCAGGCACCGCCTGCTACGTTGGTGCCGAGACCGTCAAGAGCGGTGGGCAGGCCTACGATGAAGGCGATAACGGCCATGATGATGGTCATCTTCTTACGGGCGGGATCC
>JAFYOP010000041.1 GCA_017547885.1 Clostridia bacterium
TAACAAGGTAGCCGTACCGGAAGGTGCGGCTGGAACACCTCCTTTCTGGAGATTGTCAACGACAGGGAAGCTATAGAATTTAGTGAAGAGGGAGATTTAGAAAAATCTCTCGTACTACGAAGGTTTATTGATAAGATATACGTGGTTCTGCAAGATGCAGAAATGCAGAGGCAGAGACATTCACGCAGTCCTTTAGCTCAGTTGGTTAGAGCGCTACACTGATAATGTAGAGGTCGGCAGTTCAAATCTGCCAAGGACTACGAAACGAAAAGGTGTTGAAATGCTGAACAGTTTCAACATCACACAAAAAGAAAAAGGACATTGACATGCTGGAAGCGATTATGAATTTAATGATTCATAAGACGTAGATCACAAAAAGCTGAAAAATCGAAGCAACAGATATTGATATCGCAAGATATCGGTATAATAAAAAAGGGTAGCAATTAAGTTACCTGGTATCGAAGCTTCAGAGGCGAAAAAAACTATAAAGAGTAGAGCAGAAAAGGTAATACTTTATGTTCTTTTCTTACGGAATAACGAAGTAAGAAAAGGGCGCATGGGGGATGCCTAGGCTCTCGGAGGCGAAGAAGGACGTGACAAGCTGCGATAAGCTACGGGGAGAGGCAAATACTCCGTGATCCGTAGATTTCCGAATGGGGCAACCCAACAGAAGCGATTCTGTTATCCGCTAAGCGGAGGCGAACGTGGGGAACTGAAACATCTAAGTACCCACAGGAAAAGAAAGTAAACACGATTCCCCTAGTAGTGGCGAGCGAACGGGGAACAGCCCAAACCGTCGGCGTAGCAATGCGTGTGGCGGGGTTATAGGACCAGCGTAGTGACAGAAAGTAAGATAGAGGAAAGATTTGGAAAGATTTGCCATAGAGGGTGATAGTCCCGTACTTAAAATTTTACTGAAGTCTAGTTGGCACCTGAGTAGGCCGGAGCACGAGGAATTCTGGCTGAATTCGCGGGGACCATCCCGTAAGGCTAAATACTACCGAGAGACCGATAGTGAACCAGTACCGTGAGGGAAAGGTGAAAAGCACCTCGAATAGAGGAGTGAAAAAGACCCTGAAACCATGCGCCTACAAGCGGTCGGAGCTAACTTGTTTAGTGACGGCGTGCCTTTTGCATAATGAACCTACGAGTTACCGTCGTTGGCGAGGTTAAGATTTTTAGGATCGGAGCCGGAGCGAAAGCGAGTCCGAACAGGGCGTATAGTCAGCGGGGGTAGACGCGAAACCGAGTGATCTACGCATGGGCAGGCTGAAGGCAGGGTAACACCTGCTGGAGGGCCGAACTGGTAAGCGTTGAAAAGCTTTCGGATGACCTGTGCGTAGGAGTGAAAGGCCAATCAAACTCGGAGATAGCTCGTACTCCCCGAAATGCATTTAGGTGCAGCCTCGTGTAAAGTCAGCCGGAGGTAGAGCGACCGATAGGATGCGAGGGCTTCACCGCCTATCAAGTCCTGACGAACTCCGAATGCCGGTTGATGGTTCACGGGAGTGAGGGCGTGGGTGCTAAGGTCCACGTCCGAGAGAGGAACAACTCAGATCATCGTCTAAGGCCCCGAAATCCGGGCTAAGTTGAAGACAATAACGAGGTGGGACTGCATAGACAGCTAGGATGTTGGCTTGGAAGCAGCCATTCATTTAAAGAGTGCGTAACAGCTCACTAGTCGAGTGGTCCTGCATGGATAATAATCGGGCATAAGTCCGGTGCCGAAGACATGGGATAAATTAGATTTATCGGTAGGGGAGCATTCCTACGCCGTAGAAGGTTAAGCGTGAGCTTGGCTGGAGGTTTAGGAAAAGCAAATGTAGGTATAAGTAACGATAAAGGGGGCGAGAAACCCCCTCGCCGGAAGACCAAGGGTTCCTGATCAACGCTAATCGGATCAGGGTAAGCCGGGACCTAACACGCAACCGAAAGGTGAAAGTGGATGGACATGCGGTTAATATTCCGCAGCCCGATGCTTAAGAATTCCAGCGGTGACGGAGAAGCGAAGCATGTGCGAACTGACGGAATAGTTCGTTGAAGGAGTGTAGCGTGAGACCTGCGGCGGAAACGCAGGTTGCGAACTCTGACAGTACAAGGAGTCTTCGGATGAATTGATAATCATGATGGAGCATACTTCCAAGAAAACCCGCGCGGAGTGTTTGATTAAGCACCGGCCCGTACCGCAAACCGACACAGGTGGTCGGGTAGAAGATACCAAGGCGCTCGAGAGATTCACGGTTAAGGAACTAGGCAAATTGACCCCGTAACTTCGGGATAAGGGGTCCTCGTTTAACAGCGAGGCGCAGAGAATAGGTCCTGGCAACTGTTTAACAAAAACACAGGGCTGTGCAAAGTTTAACGATTACGTATACAGCCTGACACCTGCCCGGTGCCGGAAGGTTAAGTGGAGCCGTCAGCGCAAGCGAAGCGGTGAAATGAAGCCCCGGTAAACGGCGGCCGTAACTATAA
>JAFYOP010000042.1 GCA_017547885.1 Clostridia bacterium
ATGGAGAGAACCATGACCAGAGCCAGAGCGATTGCGAAAATCTTCTTCATTTCTTCAAATCCCTTTCAAAAATTTGTTATTGCAAGTGAGCCGGGGAATGAGCCCTGGTATGCTCCCCGAAAAAGCAGAGCAAAAAACCCGGCATTTGCCGGGGTTTTTGAAAGGGGGGAAATAATGCGAAGGGACATTATTCCCCGATCGTGGGCAAAAATGGGGCGTTTTGCGGGGAAAAAGGTGGTGTTGGGGGACGGAAAGGGAGTTATCTATACCCGCCCACCGCCCTTTTAATGTAGCTTTTCCTTACGGAAAAGCGGGGGTGCTATCGGGAGGTTTAGGGGGACGCCGCCTTTTTAATGTAGCTTCACCTTAGGGCGAAGCCGAACGGGCTTGCGGGAAGGTTGGGGGGTGTATCGCCGCCCTTTTAAGGTGCTTTTTCCCTTGCGGGAAAGCGGGTGAGGATGTCTGAGGGGTGGGAGGAATGCTCCCCGAAAGGGATTTTACGGCAAAACAAAAAGGCTTCCGTAGGTGGAAGCCTTTTCGATTGCGAGGGTGTTACTTTTTCGAAATGGCACCTGCCGCCGCGGCTATGGCCATCAGGGCATAGGCAAGGACGGAAGGACTGCCGGTCTTGGGGATAGAAGTATCCACACCGGGGGTGGGGGTCACGGTGCCGCCCCACTTGAAGCAGTTCTCGATCTCGTCGCTCCAGCCAAAGTTGGTGTTTACCAGCTTCTGGTTGATGCGGGTGCCCATGTCAATGTTGAAGAAGGCGCGAATGCTGCCATAGTCGTGGGGAGCGGTGCTGCCCGCCTGATTGGTGACGGAGGAGACCTTTTCGGTGGAGGGATCGATGGTGTAGCGCACAAGGAAGCCGTCGGGATTTGCGGCGGCGGCTTCGTCGGCGTATACCGTAAGGAAGCCATCGGCAAAGGTCACATAGTATTTGCCCACGTCACCTGCGGTGAAGTTATTGCTGCCTGTACCAAAGGAAGAGGTGAGAGTGGCGCAGAGCTTTGCCTTATTGGAGTTGTATACGGGGACGGTGAATATGTTCAGGGAGTCCCTTGCCTCCACGTCATCTGCCACGGTAAAGGATTTGTCCACCTTGGTCCAGGGAGTGGCGGCTATGTTGTTGCTTTCGGCGCTTTCCCGGGTAAGGTAGTATACCGTCTGGGAGGATGCCTCGGCGTCCACCCCAAGGAGCGGTATGGAGTTGTAGTTGTCGTTTACCCATGCGGAGGAAAGGCCTGCGGCCTCCAGCTCCACAGAGGCGTTCTGTATCCACTTGGGGTCGGGATTGGGAGCTACGGTAAGCTTTACAGCAAAGTATACGTTTTCGCTGCTTACAGCGGCGGCATAGTTGGAAGCTTTCCAGTTAAAGCCGCCTGCGCCGTCGGAGGTCTTAACATAGGGCACCACCTCAACGGCGGCCTTGCCCGTGCGGTTTACGGTGGGGTTTGTCCAGTTAAAGGAGGCCATTGCGCTTGTCATGGTCAGGGTCATAACAAAGGCCGTGGCTATGGCAATAAGTCTTTTCATGCGGATTGGTCCCTTCCATTTTCATAAATAATAAATTACATCTTATATCGGCTGTGCAAGTGAAGCCGTATTTCGCTCAAATGCTTTTGGCATTTGAGCGAGCTGCGACCCATTGCCTGGGCAAAGGGTCGATCACATCCCTTACGGGGGACTTTACATGATTTGCCTATGGCAACTGCGGTCGCCACCGGGCGGCAAATCATGCAGGGAATCCATCCCTTATGGGATGGTTCCGCATTTGACGTACATGCCGCCAAATGCGGATCAAAAGCCTTGGAGGTTAGCGCTCTGGGCTTTTTGCGGGGCTGTCCCCGCCCTGCCGGCGTAATGCATGATAGCAGTAACCTGCCTTCTGTGGCAATGGAAGATGCTGCATGATGAAAGGGTATATGTATACAGTTTGGTCACAAAGGGGTGCAAAATGCCCATTGTTTACAGAATGATGCATATATTTGGGTTGAAATGTGGTAAGATATGGTAGTAACAACATTATTTGGAGGACAAAATGAATCTGATCACCGCCGCTATTCTCGGCATCGTACAGGGTCTGTGCGAGTTTCTGCCGGTATCCAGCTCAGGCCATCTGGTTCTGCTGCAAAACATATTCGGCATAGAGGAAGGTGCACTGTTTTTTGACGTAATGCTGCACATAGGCACACTTGTTGCGGTGTTTGCCGTATACCATAAAAAGATATTGGCCCTTCTCAAAAAGCCCTTTCAGCGGCTCACCCTGCTGCTGGTAATATCCACCCTTGCCACCGTGGCCCTTGCGGTGATATTCCGGGATACCTTTGAAAACGCCTTTGGGGGCGGCCTTTTGGGCTTTGGCTTCCTGCTGACCACCGTTGTTCTGTTTGTCAACCACTTTAAAGCAAAGGGCGGCGCATCCGCAGAAAAGCTGTCCATCCCCGGCGCAATAGGCATAGGCCTCATGCAGGGCATCGCCATATTCCCTGGCCTTTCCCGCAGCGGCAGCACCATCACCGGCGCCCGCCTTTTCGGCATCAGCAAGGACGATGCGGCGGAGTACTCCTTCCTGTTGTCCATCCCCGCCATACTGGGCTCACTGGTATTGCAACTGCCCGATGTGTTTGAATACGGCATGGTTGGCCTTGAGTGGGGCCATATAATCATGGGCACCCTTGCCGCCGCCATAAGCGGTTACTTTGCCATTCGCCTGATGCTGAGGCTCATCAAGGAAAAGAGCCTTCTCGGCTTCGGCGTATACACCGCCGTACTGGGCATTCTGGTGCTTGCGGATCAGCTGATATTCAACGTATTTTTCCCCAACCCCTTCATCTAAACTATTAAGTAAATATTTCTTTTTTGTCACAAAGTCTTGCTCCTGTGGGCAGGGCTTTTTGCATGCGCAAAGTTCCTCAGGAGTGCATCTCCCACCTCTCAGGCAGCCCAACCCGCTTTTCCCAAAGGAAAAGCCACTTTAAAAGGGTGGTAATCCCCCAACCTTCCCGAAAGCACGCCTCTTTTTCCCGCAAAGGAAAAAGCACCTTAAAAGGGCGGCGATACACCCCCAAACCTTCCCGCAAGCACGTCCAGCTTTTCCGCAAGATACCGCACAAAATCCAAAGCGCAAGCGACGATTTTGAGCGGAGAGGAGGAGCGACGAAGCGAACGAGAGGGCATGTTCCCTGGAATATGGCCGCGAGTAAGCGCAGTACGCGACGACGAGGTGGTGG
>JAFYOP010000004.1 GCA_017547885.1 Clostridia bacterium
CCGACAGAGGGTCACAGTATTGCTCCCATGTTTACCACAAATACCTATTAGACCATGGATTGATCGGCAGTATGTCCCGGCCGGCTACACCTTATGACAATGCTCCGATGGAATCATTCTTCTATATTCTCAAAAACGAAGAACTCAAACTGCACAAAAACCGCACCTGTGCTCAGACACAAAGTCTGATCCGGAGCTTCATCTCCTACTACAACTCTCAACGCCCTCAATGGGCATTAAATAAGCTGACTCCCTTTGAATTCAGAAGTCAGCTCTTGTAGCTTTTTTATTGTCCGTTTTTCTTGACACAATACATTTGAGCGGCTTTTATTATTTCTTGCATCACATGGCAGGATACTAAATATAGAAGCGGGTCCTGACTGTTCGATAAATTTGGATTTTATCGGTCCCATTCATATGCCAGCTTAGGACCGCCATCAAAGGTAACCAGTCCGCAATATTCAAATCCTTCGCGGGCAAGAATGTGCTGCATTACCTTGTTTTCTGCCTGCGTATCAACGCGAATCGCATGCACTCCGTTTTCTGCGCAATAATCCTTGATCAAAGAAATCGCTTTTCCGGACAATTTTTTTCCGGTGCTCTGCTTTGAAAAGGCCATTCTATGTACAACTGCATATGCTCTGTCCGTTTTCCACGCACCGTCAATAACACGGTAAGCAGGCTCTTCTCCGATAATGATACAGCAATATCCAATTACATCATCATCTTCTGCGAAAACGAATCCGATTCCCTTTTCGATATCTTCCTTTAATGTGCGAAGGGTAGGATAATCCGGATGCCATTGTGTAAATCCCAGAGAAGCGTGATATTCCCGCGCATCTTCAATACACTGGTAAGATGCATCTGCTTCATTCATATGTGCGTTTCTTAAAATCATTTTTCCCCCTGCAAATTCTTATTTATCTAACTGATCGCCAAATTGGAATTGGCTTGTTAAAAGATTTCGCTGCCTTTTCTTGTATAATATACCTCATGGATTGCTGATACCATCGCCAAGGAACACACTATCACAGAACTATACATTGGTTTAATAAAGCCGAGGGTCAAAGGAAAAAGAAACAGTAAACATCCCGTGGCCTTATTCAAAAGGGTATGTATGGATATTAACCTCTTACTACAGATAAACCCCCAAAGAATATTTCCGATTTTGACAGCTGCTATAATGGCAATCCAAATCCATAACAAAACCGGGAGATGTATTAAGGGGAGTATTTTCGCAAAGCACACTGCCACAAAAACAATGTCCGCAGCAGCATCTAATCTTGCTCCAAATTCACTGATTGTCTTTGTTCTCCTGGCGATTGTTCCATCAATCATATCGGTAAAACCGCAAAATAGATACACTATATAAAAACCAATGGAAAACACTGGACAGAACAACAGACATATACTGCATAAAATTCGGCTGACTGTAATTATATTTGCTATCTGTTTTCTCATCAGGCAACCTATAAATACTTATTTATCGATCTCTTGAATTTATCGTATCATACTGGCTTAAACTATACAAGAACAGGCACGGCGGAAGAACCGCCATGCCTGTCAACTGTCTTATGAGCACTGCCTTTTTGAGCGGCGTTTTTTATGGACGTTACAGTCCCATCTCTTCCTTAACTTCCTTGAAGCACTTTACGGCAAAGTCCAGATCTTCCTTGGTGTGGCCTGCGGAAATCTGGGTGCGGATGCGGTCCTTGCCCTTGGGAACTACGGGATAGCAGAAGCCAACCACGTATACGCCCTTTTCCAGCATACGGGAGGCAAACTCGTTTGCGATCTTTGCATCGTACAGCATTACGGGCACGATGGGATGCTCGCCGGGCAGCAGGTCAAAGCCGCACTTTTCCATCTCTGCGCGGAAGTAGCGGGCGTTTTCGTGTACCTTGTCACGGAGGGCGGTGGACTCAGAGAGCATGTCAAAGGTCTTGCAGGCGGCGGCACAGATGGCGGGAGCCACGGTGTTGGAGAAGAGGTAGGGGCGGGAGCGCTGGCGCAGCAGGTCGACTATTTCCTGACGGGCAGAGGTGTAGCCGCCGGAGGCTCCGCCCAGCGCCTTGCCCAAAGTGCCGGTGATGATATCCACGCGGCCTTCTACGCCGCAGTATTCTGCGGTGCCCCGGCCATGCTCGCCCATGAAGCCCACAGCGTGGCTGTCGTCCACCATTACCAGCGCGTCGTATTCATCTGCCAGGTCGCATATACCCTTGAGGTTTGCAATGTAGCCGTCCATGGAGAATACGCCGTCGGTGGCAATGAGCTTTATCCTGCAGCCGCTGGCCTTTGCGTCTTCAAGCTGGGCGCGCAGGTCTTCCATGTTGTTGTTCTTGTAGCGATAGCGCTTTGCCTTGCACAGACGCACGCCGTCTATGATAGAGGCGTGGTTCAGCTCGTCGGAGATCACTGCATCCTCGGGGCCAAGGAGGGTTTCAAAGAGGCCGCCGTTTGCGTCAAAGCAGGAGGAGTAAAGTATGGTGTCGTCCATCTTCAGGAAGGAGGATATCTTCTGCTCCAGCTCCTTGTGGAGGCCCTGAGTGCCGCAGATGAAGCGCACAGAGGACAGGCCAAAGCCCCATTTGTCATAGCTGGCCTTTGCGGCCTCGATGAGCTCCGCATTATTGGAAAGACCAAGGTAGTTGTTGGCGCACATGTTCAGCACGTTGTCTGCCTTGGTGGTGTCGATGCGTGCCTTCTGGGGGGTGGTGATGATGCGCTCGTTCTTGTATGTGCCCGCTTCCTGTATGGAGGCCAGAGTTTCTTTGAAGTAATTGAGTGCGGTTTTCATGGTATGCGCTCCTTTTTTTGTGTGGATTTCTCTTCTTTTTCTCTTTCTTTTCCGACGGGAAAAGAAATGAGAAAAAGAAGCAAAAAGAGAAAGAAAAGCGAAAGGATAAATTACATTTGAAAATCGTTATGTATATTTTACGTTATCCTTTGGTACTTTCTTTTAAAGAAAGTGCGACTTTTTTGGTTCTTTTTTCTTAGAAAAAAGAACATATATCGCTTTAGTTGGTCCAATCCAGCACAACCTTGCCGGACTTGCCGCTGTTCATGGCGGCAAAGCCCTTGTCAAAGTCGCGGTAGTTGAAGCGGTGGGTTATCATGGGATGCATATCCAGGCCGCCTTCCACCATGGTTATCATCTTGTACCATGTTTCGTACATCTTGCGGCCGTATACGCCCTGGAGGGTAAGGCTGTTCCAGATGACCTTGTTCAGGTTGATATTCACGTCCTTGGGGTGTATGCCCAGAAGGGCTATCTTACCGCCGTTTCGCATGTTGTTTATCATGGTGTCAAGGGCGGTAAAGTTGCCGCTCATCTCAAGGCCCACGTCAAAGCCCTCCACCATGTTCTGCTGGGCATAAATATCCTCTAACTTTTCACGGGCTACATTTACAACGGCGGTTGCGCCCATGCGCTTTGCCATATCCAGACGGTAATCATTTACGTCAGTAACAACAACGCTGCGGGCACCGTTGCGGCGGCAGATGGCGGTGGCCATCATGCCGATGGGGCCTGCGCCGGTGATGAGCACATCCTCACCGATAACGTCGAACATGAGGGCGGTATGGGTGGCGTTGCCCAGGGCGTCAAAGAAGGACACCACGTCCTCGTCTATGCCTGCGGGGATGGGCACAACATTGCTGGCAGGGATTACCAGATATTCTGCAAAGGCGCCGTCACGGTTTACGCCTACGCCGTTGGTATGGCGGCAGAACTGGCCGTTGCCTGCACGGCAGTTGCGGCAGTGACCGCATACGATATGTCCCTCGCCGGATACTATCTGGCCTATCTTATAGGCGGTAACGCCCTCGCCCAGGGCCTCGATTTCGCCCACGTATTCATGGCCGATTATCATGGGAGTTTTGATGTTTGCCTGACTCCAGGGATCCCAGTTGTAGATGTGAAGGTCGGTGCCGCATATGGCGGTTTTGTGTATCTTGATGCGTACCTCGCCCACGCCCGGCTCAGGCTTGGGCATCTTCATGAGGGTAAGCCCGGGACCGGCCTCGGCTTTTACCAATGCGTCCATCATCTGCTGCTCCTGCTGCATAGCTGTTCCTCCGATTTTTAGTTTGGTTTTGTATACTGTTATTAATAAAATCGATTTGCAATGTCCCTGTTCTGCGGACATCTACTTATAGTATACAACAAAAATGACGGATGTAAATACATAAAATTGAAAATTTTTGTCCGCAATATACGGACAATAGTGCGTTATTGGCGGCTGTGGCAGTATTACGCAAAGCAAAAGACTGTGCATGATGCACAGCCCTTCGCTAAAAAAGAGAGTATATGACAGTATGTGCTATTTTATCAGCAGCTCTGCTATCTGTACGGCGTTGGTGGCAGCGCCCTTGCGCACCTGATCGCCGGAGCACCACAGTGCCAGCGCGCCGGGGATGGCAAGGTCCTTCCTTATGCGGCCAACAAATACGATGTCCTGGTCGCTGGTATCAAGAGGCATGGGATAGCTATGGTTTGCCATGTCGTCCACCAGCCTGCAGCCGGGAGCGGCGGCAATGGCTTTGCGTACTTCCTCAACGGACAGCTCCTGCTCGGTTATAACGGTGGCGGAGATGGAGTGAGAGCGGATGACGGGCACACGCACGCAGGTGCAGGTAACATTAAGCTGGGGCAGATGCATTATCTTGCGGCCTTCGTTCTGCATCTTCATCTCTTCAGAGGTGTAGCCCTCGGCGTTTGCGCCGCCTATCTCGGGGATAAGGTTGTAGGCTATCTGGTGCTTGAATACCTTGCATTCCACAGGCTCACCCTTGGCTATGGCGTTTATCTGAGCCTCCAGTTCGATGGGGCCGCCTGCGCCTGCGCCGCTTACCGCCTGATAGGTGGAGGCCACCATTGCCTTGATGGGGGAAAGCTTGTTTATGGCGTTTACCGCCACAAGGGTGATAATGGTGGAGCAGTTGGGGTTGCTGATTATGCCCTTGTGGTTCAGGGCATCGGCGGCGTTTATTTCGGGAATGACCAGAGGTACTTCGGGGTCCATGCGGAATGCGCTGGAGTTATCCACAAACACTGCTCCTGCGGCCTTGATGGCGGGGGCGAGCTTCATGGCGATGTCGTTTTCCGCTGCGCCAAGTACTATATCCAGCCCTTCAAATGCGCTTTCACAGGCTTCCTGTATCTGAATATTGCCAAAGGGGGTGTCCATATAGCTGCCTGCGCTCCTGCTACTTGCAAGGAGCCTGAGCTCTGTGATGGGGAATTTGCGCTCCCCAAGCACCTTTATCATCTGCTGACCAACTGCGCCGGTTGCGCCAAGTATTGCTACCTTCATGTGTATGGTCTCCTTTTTGGTGATTTCCGTTTTATATCTTATATCTTCTTTTTCTCTTTCTTTTCCGACGGGAAAAGAAAGAGAAAAAGAAGCAAAAAGAGAAAGAAAAGCGAAAGGATAAATAGGCTGTGAAAATCGTTAGACTTATTTTATGGTATTCTTTGGCACTTTCTTTTAAAGAAAGTGCGCTTCTTTTGGTTCTTTTCTTTAAAGAAAAGAACATCATAACCAACACTAAGTAAAGCTGTAGTACAGTACCTGTATTGCCTTCTCAAAGTCGGAATCCATAACGCCTACGATAATGATTATCTCGTCTGCGCCCTGTTCGATAAGGCGGATGTTTATATCATTTGCGCCAAGGTTTGCAAACAGACGGCCGGATATACCCAGGCGGAAGGCCATCTTGCGGCCAACTACCGCGATAAGGCTTATGTCTCCGGTTACCTTTATTGTGTCGGGCTGGCATGCTGCCTTAAGCTCCGCAACCAGCTCCGGCAGGCAGCGCTCCACCTTGCCGGTGGGCATTACCAGGGTAAGGCTGTCTATGCCGGTGGGCACGTGCTCAACGGTTACGCCGAACTTTTCGGTTATGGCCAGCGCCTTGCGCAGGAAGCCTGCTTCACCGGACATGCCTATCTTGCCCATGGATATTACGGTGTAGTGCTTGCGGCCGGATATGCCGGTGATAAAGTGGGTGGCGCTGCGTTCGTCGTCTACTTCTTCGTCGAAGGATTCCCGTATGAGGGTGCCGGGGGCGGAGGGGTCGTTGGTGTTCTTTATGTAGAGGGGTACGTCCTTCATGCGAACGGGGAATACCGCCTCCTCGTGGAGAACTTCCGCGCCCATGTAGGAAAGCTCACGAAGCTCTGCGTATGTGATGCGCTCGATGGACTTGGGCTTATCCACTATGCGGGGGTCTGCCATGAGTATGCCGGATACGTCTGTCCAGTTTTCGTAGGCCACTGCGTCTATTGCGGCGGCGGCAAGTGCGCCGGTGATGTCGGAGCCGCCGCGAGACAGGGTGCGGATGGAGCCGTCGGGCATGGAGCCGTAGAAGCCCGGGAGTACTATGCGGGGATGCTTGCGGATAAGCTCGCCGACAGCCTCATAGGTCTTATCCAAGTCTATCTTGCCGTCGTAGCCGAAGAACAGCCAATCCTTTGCGTCTCCAAAGGCATAGCCAAGGTATTCTGCCATCAGCTTGGCGTTAAGGTATTCGCCGCGGGAGGCAAGATAGTCTATGCTCATGCGCTTGCCCATATGTGAGCGGATCTCCGCAAACTCCGCCTCAAGATCCAGCGTGAGGCCGCAGGTCTGCTTTATTTCGTTGTAGCGCTCCTCTATCATGGCAAATATGTTTTCATAGCTTACGCCATACTGTATATGGGCGTGGCACAGGTATAAAAGGTCAGTAACCTTGCTGTCACCGGAGAAGCGGCGGCCGGGAGCGGATACAACTATCACGCTTCGGGCGCTGTCGGCTTTTACTATTTCCTTTACTTTTGCGAACTGCTCTCCGCTTGCAAGGGAGGAGCCGCCGAATTTACACACCTTCAACATTTATATATCTCCTAAAAATATTATTTCGTATGTTATTCTGAAATACCTGCAAAGAATGCGGCAGGGTCTGTTTTGCGTATGTGCTCCGCAAGCTTGTGGGCATCCGCTACGGACATGGGCTCCGTGATGCAGTACTGTCCGTTTACCTCCACCAGTATATCCTCTTTTATCTCGCGGAAGTTGAAATCAGAGCGGATATAATAGGAGTGGACCTCGGCGGAGTTATCTGCCTTTACCATGCCGCTGCCTGCCTTGATGGGGGCGGCGTGCTCGGATATGTCTATCATGTCCTGTACCAGAGAGCTGCCTGTGGGATACTTGCCTGCGCCCTGTCCCATAAGGGAGAGGCGGCCTATCCACTTGCCAACAAGGGTGGTCATGTTGCCGTTGAGGGGTACTGCGCTTTCGGGGGCATCGGAACTGAGCAGCGTGGGCTCAACGAATGCGGCGATGCGGCCGTCGTCGTATTTCTTTGCTTTTACCAGCAGCTTGCATACCTTGCCAAGGCTGCGGAAGTTGTCCACGTCTGCCTTGGTGATGTGGCGGATGCCGAATGCCTGCAGGGAGTCCTCTTCCACAATGGTATCAAAGGCAAGGCTTGCGGAGATGGCGCATTTGCGGAGGGCGTCTATGCCGTCAATATCCGCGCTGGGGTCTGCTTCTGCGTAGCCCTTGCGCTGCGCATCTGCGAGCACCTGGTCAAAGGGCAGGCCGCCCTGGGTCATGCAGTGGAGGATATAGTTGGTGGTTCCGTTAAGTATGCCGGAAACCTCGCTTATCTCATCGCAGCGCTTAACTCTCAGCAGATTGCACAGCCAAGGTATGCCGCCTCCTGCGGAGGGGGTGAAGCGAAGCTGTACACCGTTTTCCTTTGCAAGGGCGAAAAGTTCTTCGTAATAATGGCATATCAGCTGCTTGTTGGCGGATACCACATGCTTGCCCGCCTTCATGGCGGCTGTCACGTATTCGTAGGCGGGATGCAGGCCGCCCATGGCCTCGGCCACTACCTCTATCTCGGGATCGTTGAGTATATCGTTAAAATCCTGAGTGACAAAGGGCAGCTGGGGCCGGGGAGTTCGGGTCAGTACCCGCTTAACCTCTATGCCTGTGGGAAAGTCCCGTGTTATTTCGTATGCTCCGCTTCCTACAAAGCCGTAGCCCAGTATTGCTGCCTTCATGGATTAAATCCTCCTCGTGTCTCTGTTCTGGGGACAGATGTGTTTGTTTCGAAAACATTAAGTATGTTTATACCATACTTTCTGCATAAATGCAATAGAATTATGGATAATATCCAAATTTTAATTTTACGGAATACAAATAAATAGTGTACTTATGGCAAACAATATTTGAAAAACAGACAAAAACCAGAGTTTTTTCTGATAGTTTTGGTATAATAGAATCATAAAAGAGCCGACGGCCACAAAAGCCGCCGGCAGAGAGGAAATAAACTATGTACGGATATTACGGCTATGGATACGGTTCATACGATATACTGCTGTTCGGCGTGATACTGGTAATGATACTGGGCTTCTGGGCCCAGGGAAGGGTACAGAAGATATACCGCCAGTATTCAACCGTAGGCTCATCTTCCGGCATATCCGCCGCGGAGATGGCCTCCCGCATGCTCAGGCAGAACGGCAGCAGCGTACAGGTCACCCAGATAGCGGGCAATCTTACCGACAACTACAATCCCCGCACAGGCGTAGTCAGTCTTTCCCAAGGGGTATACGGCAGCTCCAGCATTGCCGCCCTTGCGGTGGCCGCCCATGAGATAGGCCACGTAATGCAGCACGAGAATGATTATCTTCCTATAAGAATACGCAACATGGTGCTGCCTGTGGCTTCCATCGGCAGCAGGTCCGCCCCCTATATCACCATCCTTGGCGTGCTTATGGGCTCATACAACCTTGCAATGGTGGGTGTGTATCTGTTCCTTGCCATGCTGATATTCCAGGTGGTAACTCTGCCTGTGGAGTTTAATGCTTCCAGCCGAGCCCTTGCGATGCTGCAGGATGGCGGCTATATTTCAGGCGACGAACGCTACTCCGCCCGCAAGGTGCTCAACGCCGCGGCGGCAACCTACGTTGTGGCTGCATTGTCCACCCTTGTGTCCTTCCTGAGGCTGTTTATGATGGCAAAGAATACCAGAAGAAGATAACGGCATAAATAAAGCACGGCAAAGGCCGCCCCATGGGCGGCCTTAAGTTTTTAATGCGTATTACGGCGCAAAGGGGTCTATGGTTAATACCCCTTCTTCTATTTTATATTCGCCAAATTGCTGCTGAAGGTGATCCAATATGGTGCCGGGGAAAGATTGATTTCTAATATACTCGTACTCATCCTGTGTCAGCGGCAGTACCCATGTATCACCATCCGCTTCAATTATGATGGAAGCGGAAAAGGTAGAGTATGCGCCGTCAGGGGATTTGCTGTCAAAGGAAAGCTCAACCCCGGGACGTTGGAGAACTTTATAATCCTCAGCCTCGGAAGTTTCCTTGGCAGGCTTATCCTTGACGCATCCCGCCGCAAGGCACAGCATTGCGATGATCATCAATATGCAGAATGTTTTTCTTTTTAACATTTTTTTGCCGCTCCTTTTCCGGAAGGATTTTTGTTTATGTTTACATTATACAATGCAAGGGCGGGCGGTGTATGAAAAATTGGTAAATAATGTAAAACAAGCGCCGCCATTTGGCGGCGCTGAGTGTTTGTAATTTTACTGCACACCCCTGATGCGCTTTTTCAGATCCTTGAACACAAGGGGCAGCTTTGTGTCGAAGCGAAGGTCGTCTTCGATCTTATTGCAGGCGGATATAACGGTGGAATAGTCCCTGTTGAATGCCTGACCTATGGCCTTGAGGGAAAGGTCTGTCATTTCACGGCCCAGATACATGGCTATCTGGCGGGGATATGTGATATCCGCGGTGCGGCGGGAGGATACAAGGCTTTCTACGGTGATGTTGTAGAATTCCGCAACCACCTGCTGTATAAGCTCGATGGTTATCTTGCGCTCCTGGCTGTCCACTATATCCTTGAGAGCGGCTTCCGCCATCTTTACGTCCACAGGGGTGTTGGTAAGGCGGGAGAAGGCCACTACCCTTGTGAATGCGCCTTCCAGCTGGCGAATGTTGGCGTTTACTTTGGAGGCAATAAGTGCAAGGACCTTTTCGTCCACAACTATGCTTTCCTGTGCGGCCTTTTTCTGGAGTATGGCGATGCGGGTCTCATAGTCGGGGGACTGTATGTCGGTTATAAGGCCGCCTTCAAAGCGGCTGCGGAGCCTGTCCTCCAGCGCGGGTATCTCCTTGGGAGGCTTATCCGAGGAGATGATTATCTGCTTGCCGCTGGTATGGAGGGTGTTGAAGGTGTTGAAGAATTCCTCCTGGGTGGTGTTCTTGCCGGCGATGAACTGTACATCGTCTACCATAAGCACGTCCACGTTGCGGTATTTGTTGCGGAACTGGGCGTTGGCGTTGTCCTTTATGGACTCTATCAGCTCGTTTGTAAATGTTTCGCTGGTAACGTAGGTTATGCGGTAGGCGGGGTGTATCTGCTTTATGTGGTTGCCTATTGCATGCATAAGGTGGGTCTTGCCAAGGCCAACGTCGCCGTATATGAACAGAGGGTTGTACGCCGTGGCAGGGTTGTCCGCAACTGCCTTTGCGGCGGCGTAGGCAATGTTGTTGCTGCCGCCAATGACAAAGCTGTCAAAGGTGAACTTGGGGTTCAGCATGGTATCTTCCCTGCGGGATTCCTCTTCCTTAAGGCGCAGATACTTCTCCCGCTCGTCAGAGGGCACGAAGACTATGCGGTATGCCGCCCCTGATGTGTCCGCTATGGCAGAGGTGACGGGGGCGGTATAGAGATTGCGCAGGGTATCCAGCGCCATGTCGCCGGTGTATGTGAAAACAAGGGCATCGTTGAGCAGGCACAGCGGCTCAAGCCCTTCTATCCACAGCTGATAGCTCATGGCGGTCATGCTCTTTTTTATTATTGGCTGGGCGTTTTCCCAGAGCTTGTGAAGATCCATGGTCTCATTCATGTTACTAACCCCTTGTTGAAAAAGTTATCAACATTGTTGATAATTTTGTTGAATACAACAAAAAGCCGCAGAGGGCTTTTGTGATATCGAGTAATATTATAATGTAGGAACGGCGACAGGCAACAGACTGCCAAATCGCAACACATAAATCATAACAAATTTGCCATGGGCAGGCAATAGTCCCAAAGTGTCAAATTTTTTATGTTTGTGATTCTTATGCTTACAGGTACACAATATGTAGTGTTGCCGGGGAAAAGAATTTTTTATGGCTAAAAAGAGAGTTAAATCAGCTTATTTTCCTTGACATTGCACTGTGATTTCTTATATAATCTAGAACTGACGGTTTGCGTAAATGGCCGAGTGCCCCGGCGCACCGGCTTAAAATATCAATTGATTGGAAAGAGGTGCAAGAAATGCTTCAGACTTACCAGCCCAAGAAAAGGCAGCGCAAGAAGGTTCACGGCTTCCGTGCCCGCATGGCCACCAAGAACGGCCGCAACGTACTGGCCCGCAGAAGGCTCAAGGGAAGAAAAAGGTTGTCCGCATAATAAATATGGCTTTGACTTAGGTCACGGCAAGCCGAGCGCGAGCTTTGAGCTTGCCGTAAGTTTTTAATGGACAAATTTTTCGACAGGAATCGGCGGCATTTTTGTTTTGCCGCACACAACGGGGCCACGGGCCCTCAAACACTCGCAAAGGAAAACCACTAAGGTGAAACGCTGTTATTCTCTTAAGCGGAACAAGACCTTCCGCTATGTATACCGCAGGGGCAAGTCCGTGCCCTCCCGCATGCTGGTGATGATTTACAACAAGTCAAAGACCGGTATGGTGAAGGTGGGATTTTCCGTCAGCAAAAAAATCGGCAACAGCGTAACCAGAAACCGCGTAAAGCGCAGGCTCAGGGAAGCCTTCCGTCCCTTGATACCCGAGATCATGCCGGGTTATGATATTATCTTCATTGCGCGCGATGCGGTGGTGGAGGCGGAATTCGACTCCATCGGACGCAGCATGTACGGCATGCTGCGCAAAGCCACCCTACTGAAAAAGCAAAATGAGCAGGATTAGCAAAATCTTACAGCGTATAATCGTGGAAATCATAGTGGGATATCAAAAATACATATCCCCCCGCTTTCCCGGCTGCTGCCGCTATACCCCCACATGCTCCGCCTATGGGCTGGAGGCTGTGAAGGTGCATGGCCCCTTCAAGGGCACATTGCTGGCGCTGTGGCGGATATGCCGCTGCAATCCTTTTTCAAAGGGCGGCTATGACCCCGTCCCTCCCAAAAGGGAGAAGGGCAAATAGTTCCTTATCGAGCGATCCCCCCGATATGCCTTATCGGGGCTGCCCCGCTCAGCATTATCACACAACAAACGAAAGCGAGGATTATCCATGCAGGGTGATTTCTTTTTGACTACCTGGTTCCTTCAGGGTATGAAGTGGATATACGGTAATGTTAACAGCGTATTTTTCACTATTCTCATCTGTACTCTGATTCTCCGCTGCTTCACTATCTTCTCCGACATTAAGACCCGCAAGTCCAGCGCCGCCATGGCAGCTATCCAGCCCGAGCTTGACAAGCTGCGCAAAAAGTACGGCAACGACCCTCAGAAGCTTCAGATGGCCCAGAGCAAGCTTATGAAGGACCGCGGCGTAAGCATGTTCGGCAGCTGCCTTCCCATGCTTATAACCATGCCTCTGTTCTTCTGCTTCATAGCTGCCTTCCGTTTCTGGGGCTATGAGGAGACCATCCGCCTTCTGGTATCCGAAAACGCAGAGGAGATTCTCCTTTCCTACAAGTTCCTGTGGGTAAACAATATCTGGCAGGCTGATAACGGCTTTATGCCCGTAATTCAGGAAGGCTCCAAATTCCTGGCACAGACCTCCCAGCTGGACAGGCTGCTGTACCTGCAGAATAACCCCGGCGTATGGGAAAAGCTGGTAGAGCTGGGCATCGCCGTTCAGGAAAACGGCGCATACCACTTCCTCAATACAGAGGCTGCCATTTCCGCCTATAATACCGCCATGGAACCCCTCAACGCCGTATACTCAGGCTATAACAACGGCTGGTTCATTCTGCCTCTGCTGGCAGGTGCCACCCAGTTCCTGGCCGCCAAGATAACTCAGATGGGTCAGCCCGCTCAGGATCCCAATGCCCCCGGCGCAAACATGGGCAAGACCATGCTGTGGATGATGCCCATAATGTCCGTATGGTTCTGCCTTACCTATAACGCAGCCTTTGCCATTTACTGGATCCTCACCAGTATCTTCATGGTAATAGTAAACCTGGTGCTGAATAAAAAGTTCCCCAGAACTCCCCTCCAGCAGGAAGGAGCCGAGAAGTAATGGCAAGAACAATAGACGCAACAGGCCGCTCCATAGACGAGGCCATATTCAACGGCCTTAAGGAGCTTGAGATATCCATTGACGAAGTTGAAATAGACATTATCCAGCAGGAAAGCAAGGGCATACTTGGCATCGGTGCAAAGCCCGCCATAGTCCGCCTTACAGAGAGGGAGCCTGAGGATGTGGTTCTCCCCGAGTACCTCAATCCCGAGAATCAGCGCCGTGAGCGCAGTGAGCGCCGCGAAAAGCGGGAGCGCCGCGACCGTCGTGACCGCCGCGAGCGTACCGAAAGCGCCGAAGCAGCCGAAGGTGATGCCGAAGCCGCACAGGAAGGCGCAGCCGAAGCAGCCGAAGCCGGTGAAGAGAAGCCCCGCCGCGAGCGCCGTGACCGCCGCCGCAAGGGCGAGCGTGAACGCAGCGACCGCCGCGAGCCCAAGGAGCCTCCCGAGGGCTTTACCGAGGAAGCCGCCGAGGGCGTGCCTGCAGCAGAGTTCCTCAAGGGCCTGCTCCGCCACATGAATGTTGAAGGCACCGTACTTGCCAAGGCAGAGGATGAGGGCATCCGCCTGTATATTGACAAGTCCACCATGGGCATGCTGATAGGCCACAGGGGCGAGACCCTTGACGCCATGCAGTACCTTACCAGCCTTGCGGTAAACCGCAACCGCAAGCAGGAAGGCTATACCCGCGTATCCATCGACACCGAAGGCTACCGTGAAAAGCGCGAGGAGACCCTTGCACGCCTTGCCCGCAAGATAGCAGGTCAGGTAAAGGCAACCGGCCGCTCCCGCACTCTTGAGCCTATGAATCCCTACGAGCGCCGTGTGCTCCATGCCACCCTTCAGAATCATCCCTATGTTGCTACCCGCAGCGAAGGCGAAGAGCCCAACCGCCGCGTAGTAATCTACCTGAAGGACAAGGCCGAATAACAGGCAGCAAACATCAAAGTCCGCACATATGTGCGGACTTTTTATATGGTGAACCCCAAAAAGAAACAGCGGCATCCTTCGGGGGATACCGCTGTATTTGCTGTTGTTTACTTTGCTTTCTTTTTGAATATCTTTGAGCGGAACAGAATTATGCACATTATCGCCATCAGTACTATCAATGCGCCCATTGTGACCCATGTCATAGTGGGAGACTGGGGAGCGATGCCCAGCAGCAGAAGCATGGGGAAGCCGAATACGATTGCCCACAGCTGCTGATAGATAAGGTTATCGGAAGCGGGAGTTTCAAAGAAGGGGTCCACCTCACGGAGTAGTATTACGCCGGTGCTTGCAGTACCGGTCAGCATGCCGTAGAGGGAGAGGAAGGCCTCGTCACGGTAGCCTGCGTACAGGGAGGCGGCGATCTTATCCAGGAAGATGTAGGTGACCACAGCGCCAACCACGGATACCAGCAGCAGGGGGATCACAAATTCCCTGTGGCTGAATGCGGAAAGGTCGATGGCGGCGATGGATGCGGTGACCATTATGTCGAACATAACACCGGCGATGCGGGAAAGCATAAAGTCATTGCAGTATTCTCTGTGCATCCAGCCCCGAGCCTTCCAGAAACGGAATACGGCCTTGATAACGATGGCGCAGAGGGTGCCGATGAGGAAGTTGAAGCCCCAGATAAGGGGTTTTACAGTGCCCACAAAGAAGCCGCCCAGGGCGTCAAAGGCTATGGAAGCCAGGGACATGAGGCCGTATGCTGCCATGTAGGTGAAGAATACCAGGCCAAACTGAACGGTAAGCTTGTCCAGAGATTCCGCAAGGGGGATCTCACCCTTGGCGGTGATGGCCTGTGCGGAGAGGTTTTCGGTTTCCTCGGAGGTATCCACAACGCCCAGCTTGCGGCCCTTTGCCCTTATAACGTTAAGGTAGATAACGCCGCCGATGCTGGCGGATACAAAGCCGGTAGCCGCTATGCCAAGGCCAAAGCTCTTGCCGTTGGGGAAGGGAAGATAATCTGTGGCGGTTTCGTAGATATTGCCCCAGTTGTAAGCCTGACCGGGGCCCTGACCGTAGCCCATGGGGAGCAGCAGGCCGCCGCAGGCCCAGCTGCCGATAAGCTTTGCCAGCAGCATAGTTATTGCAAGGCCGACGATTGCCTGAAGGAGATAGGTGGCAACTACCGCAACGCCGGTATTGAACACGTCGGTTTTGCCGGACTTGCTTTTGTTGCGGTCGCCGGACTTAAGGGCCAGCGCTACAAAGCCAAGACCAAGGCCGTGATAGGTAAGGGTCTCAAGGGTTATACGCTTAAAGAAAGAAACGCCGGTGTATTTTTCAATGAGGCCGTTTACTATCAGCACCAGAAAGCCTGCCAGCACAGAGCTGGGGATAAGGGAGCGACGCAGGACGGGAATAAGCCTGCGCAGCATATTTGCAAAGAGCATGGCGCCAAGCAGCATGCCCAGCTCCATCATAAATACCCATACCTGAGAATCCCAAAGGTTCAAGCCGGTAGTCATAAAGGATATCCTCCTAAAGCAATAAGGTTTGATTAAAGTCTATAATTAAAGTTTGATTAAATAGTTTAAATACTTAAAGTATTTTTAATATTATAGCATGAATACAGTCATTTTCAACAGTACATATACCGTTAAAACAAAAATAAAATGACATATCAAGTTTGCATGACAATGAAGCACATACATGGTAAAATTATAAAAGTAAAAGTATGAAAGCAGCTGAGGGATCTTTTTCGCAGCTGTGGATCGCACAATAAACAGGATATAAGGAGAACACCATGCAGAGAACACCCGGCGGCGGTGGCCGCAAAAAGAGAGTAACCGGCGGAGGCGGCAACGTCTTTAAGCGGGGAGAGGGTATAAACAGCGGCAGCAGGCCAAGCACAGGCAGCTCCGGCGGCAGCCGTGACAGCGGTACCAGAGCGGGTGGATCATCACTCGGTATTATAGCTTTAGTGCTCAGCCTTCTTCTGGGAAAAAGCAATAACGGCGGCAGCGGCAATAACAACCGTGGCGGCTGCCTCAAGCGCATAATTATCCTTGTCATAATAATCGCCATAGCTTCCGCTGTAATGAAGTGCATGGCAGGCGGCATGTCCGGCATGTCCGGCATGCTGGAGGATTATACCTCCCAGCAGAGCAGCTATGAGGATATTTCCGACCTTACCGTGGTGGAGACCCAGCCTGAGCCTACTCCTCAGCCTGCGATTGCCCCCACCCAGGAGGCCCCTGCGGATACCACTGTGTCCAATCAGGCCCGTGATAAGCGCACCAAAGTATTGGGCGGCGGCAAGGACGTATATACCATTATGATATATATGTGCGGTACCGACCTTGAGAGCAATTACGGCATGGCCACAGCAGACCTTAACGAGATGCTCCATGCGGATATCGCCGATAACGTAAACATAATCATTGAGACCGGCGGCACCAAAAAGTGGCAGAATACCGTAATCAGCAACAAGACCAACCAGATATACCAGATAAAGAACGACGGTATAGTGCGCCTGCAGTCTGATCTTGGCAAAAAGGCCATGACCAAGGCCTCTACCCTTACCGAGTTTATCGACTATTGCGAAACCAACTTCCCCGCCAACCGCTATGCCCTCATAATGTGGGACCATGGCGGAGGCTCTGCTTCCGGCTACGGATATGACGAGCAGTTCCCCAATACGGGCATGACTCTGGACGTATTCAACGAGGCCCTTAAGGACGCAGGCTGTGTATTCGACTTTATAGGTTTTGACGCCTGCCTGATGGCCACCCTTGAGACCGCCCTTGTGGCAGAGCAGTATGCGGACTACTTTATTGCATCCGAGGAAACAGAGCCCGGCTGCGGCTGGTACTATACCAACTGGCTCACCAAGCTCTCCAAGAACACCTCCATGGATACCGTAGCCATCGGCAAAACCATAATTGACGACTTTACCGTGGCATGCCGCCAGCAGTCCGCTTCCAACCAGACCACCCTGTCCATAGTGGACCTTGCGGAGCTTGCGGGAACCATCCCTGAGGCATTCAATGATTTTGCGTCCTCTACCATGGAGCTTATCGAAAGCGATAACTATGCCGTGGTATCCAACGCAAGGAGCAGGGCAAAGGAATTCTCCTCCGGCATAAACCAGATAGACCTTATCCACTTTGCGGAAAACATGGGCACTGCCGAGAGCAAGGCGCTGGCTTCCGCCCTCAGGGACTGCGTAAAGTACAATCGCGTATCCAACTCCCTGAAGAACGCCAACGGTATCTCCATTTTCTTCCCCTATAATCGTCTTTCCTCCATGAGCACCATGGTGAACATCTATGACGAGATAGGCATGGATGAAACCTATACCGCCTGCATCAGAAGCTTTGCCAGCATGGCCTCCGGCGGTCAGCTGGTATCCAGCTCCACAGGTTCCCCCCTTGATTCTCTCTTTGGCAGCATGACCGGCAGCGGCAACAGTGCGGATATGCTGGGCAGCCTCCTGTCCTCCGCCCTGTCCGGCTCATACGGCGGCAGCTCCTACAGCTCCGGCGCAGGCGCTTATTCCTCCGGCAACAGCTATGCAGATCTGCTCAGCATGCTGGCAGGCTCAAGCTCCGGCTACTCCTGGATGGATCAGGGCCGCATGATGAAGAGCCAGGAATACTATGAGGAAAACTCTCTCGATGCATCCCGCCTGACCGTAACCGAGAAGGACGGCACAAATGTGCTTAAGCTCAGCGATGAGGAGTGGGAGCTGGTTCAGGAGGTAGAGCTGAACGTATATGCCGATGATGGCGAGGGCTTCATTGACCTTGGCCTTGACAATACCTACTACTTTGATGATGACCTTGATCTGGTAATGGATTATGACAATACATGGATAGCCATCAATGGTCAGGTAGTAAGCTACACCATGCAGAGCCACGATACCGATGGCGATACCTACGTTATCACAGGCTCTGTTCCCGCCCTGCTCAACGGCGAGCGCGTAGAGCTGATACTGGTATTCTCTGATCAGGATGAATACGGCACGGTGGCCGGCGCCCGCAAGGTATACGATGACGAGGAGACGGATACCGTAATGCGCGGCCTTATCGACATAAAGGACGGAGATGTTATCGACTTCCTGTGCGATTATTACAGCTACGAGGGCGAGTATCTTGATACCTACATGCTGGGTAATCGGATGACGGTGGACGGTGAGCTGTTTATCAGCAACGTGGACATTGGCGACGTAAGCCCCCTCGTGACCTATCGCCTTACGGATATCTACGGAAACCACTTCTGGACCGAAGCTATCCAGTATTAATTCAGAAGCATTAAACAGCAAAGGAGTCTAACAAATGGATTATAAACTGAGCAGATTGCTCATGTGGGTGGGCATAGACGGAGGAATGGTCCTTCTTGCAGCCAGCATGTGCTTTAAGAATGAAAAGCTGGTGGCCGGCCTTATGATAGCCGCCGTTGCGGTATTTGCCCTTGGCATACTGCAGGCATTCCTGTTCTATAAGTGCCCCGAGTGCGGCTGCCGCCTTTTGAAGTGCAAGGGCGGGATCCCCGAAAACTGCCCGGAGTGCGGCGTATATCTCAAGCTTGAGGATAAGTACGAGCAGGAGCAGAAGGGCAATCAGGAAAACAGCGACCAGCAGTAACCTAAAAATAAAAATTGCCGCTTGTAAAAGCGGCAATTTTTTGTTTGCTTTATTTGGTATGCCTTGAGGTTATCACGTCGTAGCCAAGCAGTTCCACCCGGGAGGAAACGCACCATGCAGGCAGCACCGGGGGAGTGGACAGTATTGTGGTAAGGTATTTCTTGTTGTCGTCGGGGAATACCGTGGCGGTGACTCCCTCTGCAAGAGCCTGATGGGTGATCGCGCCAAGGAAATTTGCTCCGGAGGAAATGCCTACGCCAAGGCCCAGATGGCGGGCCAGCATTGCCGCCATGGCGGTTGCGTCCATGTCGTTTACCGTGATGACCCCATCCAGCAATGAGGTATCCACCACGTCCGGGATAAAGTCATCGCCTATGCCTTCTATGCAGTGGGAGCCCTTTTTGACGCCCCCGGACAGCAGCGGAACAGCGTCCGGCTCTATGGCGGAGATGTGGACTGAGCGGTTTTCCTTGAGCCTTCGTGCCACGCCCATTATTGTGCCGCCGGAGCCAACCCCTGCGGTAAAGGCCGTAATGGAGGGCAGATCGCGCAGAAGCTCTGCACCGGTGCCCAGATAGTGGGCCATGGGGTTGTCCTGATTGCTGAACTGGGAGGGACGGAATGCGCCCATATCCTTCGCGGCCTGCTCCGCCTGCGCCAGCGCCCCTTCAAAGCCTCCTTCCCGGGCGGAGACCGGATGCAGGTGGGCTCCGTACATGGCCAGCAGCCCCTTGCGCTCCTCGCTCATCCAGTCCGGCATGAATATGTGCACAGGATGCCTTGTAAGGGCACCAAGGGCGGCAAAGGCTATGCCTGTGTTGCCGCTGGTGACCTCCACAATGGGCTGATAGGGACGAAGCTGCCCCCTTTCCTCTGCGGAGGACAGTATATGGGCAGCCATGCGGTCTTTAATGCTGCCGCTTAGGTTATAGCTTTCCAGCTTTGCGTATACCGTGTTCCTTATGCCGTCCAGGCGGTAGTGTATGGCTATCATGGGGGTATTGCCTATAAGTCCTTCAAATGTACGCATGGTGTAAAAACTCCTTTATATTTCAAATTATTCTGTATGCTTGATATTTGTCCGCGATAAACAAAAAAGCCGTGTGCCTATGAAGAACACAGCCTTATACCGATGGAATAAAGTAAGCCGTTATGCGTGACACAGGCACAGCGCTGATAAGAGCCGCCTGTGTTCGCATTTTTATGCGGACCTACAAGCGCCCCCGTGTCATACAACAACAGGTTTCAAACGCAAAATTAAACATGTACAAAATATAGCATGGGATAATATCCCTGTCAACTACCAAACCATCAGGTCACCGGTTTTGCTGCGGTCTATGCGATAAAGCTGATCCGGCTCAATAAGGCCTTCCTTCATTGCGCGGGCGATCTCATCATATTCACCGGGCAGCAGCTCAAAATCAGAGGTAACAAAGAAGTTGCGGTCCTGTACCTTGATCACCTTGTAGTCAAAGTCAAAGCCCACAAACTGCTGCTTGATAAGACGCATGGACTTAAGAAAAGCCTCGGGAATTTCGTCATCCTTTACGGCCACAGGCTCACCCTCCGCATAGTAGCAGAAGGGGTCTGCCTTAACAAGGCCCTCCATAAGCCGGGCGGGAGGAGCATAGGAGAAGCGGCGCAGTATGGTTTTAAGGTGATGGAGCAATTCGTCGTCAAAGCTGTATTCAATATCGGGCAGGCTGTACCACTTGCCCTCAAGCTCGGGAAGGAATACCCGGCCTTTGCCTGCGTAAAGGGGGGAGGGAAGGGCATCGCCCCTTCCGTTTGCCAGCAGGAATACATGGGCCATTGCCATGGTGCCGTCCATCAGCAGCTGTGCTTCGGCGGTTTTCAGGTTGGTGAATTCCTTATTGTTTTTATACAGCCATGCTGCTGTTTCCAGTGTTTTATCCATGGTTATTTCTCCATTCTGCTCATTATGTGGTCTATTATTGCCCCGGCAACGTCTACACCGGTACAGCTTTCCATGCCGTGGAAGTGGGCGTTTGAGTTTACCTCGCATATGAGGGGGCCGTTTTTACTTTGCAGTATGTCTATGCCGGCAAAGTCCAGCCCTAAAAGGTTTGCGGCGGAGATGGCAAGGTCAGCTTCCGCATCCATGGGGGTGTATGCCTGAGACTTGCCGCCGTTTGATATATTTGCCCTAAAGTCAGCGGCGTTGCTGCGGAGCATGCCGGCAATTACCTTATTGCCTACCACGTACAGCCGTATATCACGGCCAAAGCTTTCTTTTATTGCCCTCTGCATAAGCATGGGCACGGCTTCGTGGGAGGAGATTATCTCTGCGGCTTCTTCTATGGTATTGGCAAGGTAAACCTGCTTGCCAAAAGAACCTCTGCATTCCTTTATCACCATGGGCAGGCCAAGATAATCGGCAGCTCTGCGGAGAAACTCCATATCCCCATAGCCTACGTATTTGTATGTGGTGGGGATTATTACGGTGGGAGGCATGGGAAGCCTGCCTGCAAGGGCAATGTGGGTGAGGGACTTGTCATCACATGTTTCTATGGCGGCGGGAGGGTTGAATACCTTTATGCCAAGCTTTTCCAGCTGATAGCCAAGGCGAACGTCCTTATCCCACAGTATGGCAAAATCAACCCCGTCAGCATCCCACAACGGCATGCCGGACCCGGCGTCAAAGAGCAGTTTATCATGGGACATGGGGGTAAGGCTCATGCCCCGCTTTTGTGCGGCGGCAAGCAGAGAAGCCCACAGCTTGATAAAGCTCTGTTCTCCCACGAACCCATTTGTGATAAGCAGTCCTTTTTTCATTTGGTTCACCTTGTTTTTAAACTATTGCAAGGATAACACAGCCATGGCCTATTTACAACAAACACAAACAAAAAGCCGCACTGTTTGGTGCGGCTGTGGTTTTGCGTGGGGATTATTCCTCGTCTTCGGCGGCTTCGCCAATGTCAAGGAACTTGATCTCATTGCCGCAGGCGCGTACAAAGCGGATGAGGTCGTAGCGGTGCATGGCAACGGTGGCATCGCTGGAGAGGGGGTGGCAGCAAACCATCTCATCACGGAGGATGTCCTTATCCACTACCAGCAGAGTCTTGTGCTCCTTGTCATTCATGAGGGCAAGGGGGGTAACGGCGCCGGAAACTACGCCGAGATTTGCTTCCAACATTTCGTCGGTGCAGAAGCTAAGGCGGGAAACGCCAAGCTTTTTGCTGACTTCGGAGGTTTTGAATTTCTTGTCTGCGCGGATGATGATGATGTAGAAATCAGTCTCGCTGCGGTCGCAGGCATAGATGTTCTTGAAGTGCTTTGCGCCAACGTCGGCGCCGATGCCTTCGCAGTCCTCCATGGTCTTTGCAAGCGCATGCTCATAGTAATAATATTTAATGCCCAGCTCGTCAAGCTTCTGAATGGCGGGAATTGCAGCTTCTCTCATGATTAAGGTGACTCCTTTCAATGATTGACACAGTTTTGACTATTTTAACACATGGGAAAACGGTTTGCAATGTTATTGATTGTATCGATGACAAATAATGGGAAAAATCCATCTGACAACCGAACTTTATTCCTTATCCCTGAGTATGCGGTTAAGCACCTCGGGGGCGATGATGCCTTCATCGTGGAAACGCCTGTAGCAGGCGTAGCGCACGGCACGAATGGTGGCCCATTGTTTTACTGCGGAGCAGTGTATGATTATTCTCAGTGTCATGGAATTGCCCGCCATTGCGGCTATGCCAAGGCGTTCAGGGGGCTTTTTGGCAGGATCGTCGGAGGATTGGTATATTCGCTCCGCCTCTTCCATCATTATGTCCAGCGCCCTGTCTGCGTCTGCGCTGCGGGATACTTCCATATCGAAAAAGGCGATATAGTCGGTACGGGAAAAGTTGGTAACTTCCTTTATCTGGCCGTTTGGGATAATGTGCCGCTCACCGTTAAAGCCCCGTATGGTAATGGTGCGGAGGGATACTTCGTGAACAAAGCCTTCGACCCCGGCAAGTATAACGTAATCGCCAACCGCTATCTGGTCTTCGAATATTATGAACAGGCCTGCCGCCACGTCGCTTATTATGCTCTGGGCACCAAGGCCTATTGCCAGCGTTCCGATACCGGCTGCAGCCAGCATGCTTGCCATGGCGCTGCCCAGGCCAAGCTCACCTATGGCAAGGGCAATGGCCACAAAGTAGAACACGTATTTTGCAAGGCCGTTTATCAGGGTGAGGGCGGTCTCTGTGCGGCGGAAGGCGTGGTCGTCATCTCCAAGGCGCTTTTTATATCGTGCGGAAATACTTCTCAGCAGCCTGCCTGTGAGGGCTACGCATATCCTTGCGATAATGAATATAAGCAGTATGTCGATAACTGTAACCGCCCATCCAAGGCCCAGCTCGCCCAGCTTTTCATCAATGGGCTTTATAAACAGACAAACGTTCATTTATCTATCTCCATGCAAGAAAACATCAAACATACTTAGACTATTGTAAAATGTATTTCTGGGGATCATCCAGGGGGCGCAACCCCTTGATTTTCAATCCGGCTCTGACGACATGTGCGTCAGAAGGGATAAAAACCGCGAGGTTTTTGCACTTTTCAGGTTTTGCTGCGCGGAAATACTTGGTGTTTTAGGCAAAACCCGTAATCTCACAAAAGACCCAATAGGACTTTTGTGACCTGCTAATATTCTTCCCTGCCGGAATTATCCATATCCGCAAATCGTGCCATTTCGCCCAGCCATGCAAGCTTTACCGTGGCGGTGGGGCCGTTGCGGTGCTTGGCAACTATTACCTCGGTGGTGTTGTCGTCGCTCTGGTCGTATACCGCGGGGCGGTACAGCAGCATGATAACGTCTGCGTCCTGCTCTATGGCGCCGGATTCTCTCAGGTCCGCCATTACGGGGCGGTGATCCGAGCGCTGCTCGGGGCCGCGGGAAAGCTGGCTCAGCAGTATTACCGGAACGTTCAGCTCACGGGCCATTATCTTGAGCTTTCGGGTGGTTTCGGATATTTCCAATACACGGTTGTCGTGCTTGCCTGAGGTCTGCATCAGCTGGAGGTAGTCTATTACTATCATGTCCAGCCCTGTGCGGGATTTCAGCCTGCGGCACTTGCTGCGTATCTCTGCCACGCCGCAGCCGGGGGAGTCGTCAATGTAGATATTAGCCTGGGAAAGAGGGTCAAGGGAGGTGGCTATCTTCACCAGGTCCATATCGGATATGGTTCCTGTGCGGACGGACTGCATGCTTACCCCGCTGTCAGAGCAGAGCATACGCTGTACCAGCTGCTCGCGGCTCATTTCCAGACTAAACAGGCATACTGTCTTTTTGCCCTTTATTGCAGCGTTCTGCGCAAGGTTCAGGGCAAATGCGGTCTTACCCATGGAAGGGCGGCCGGCAACGATTACAAGATCGCTGGGCTGCAGGCCGGAGGTGAGCTCGTCCAGGTCACGGAAGCCGGTGGTGACGCCGGTAAGGGCGCCGTTGAGCTTCATCAGCTCGCCCACCCTGTTGTAGCAGGCCATGAGGGTCTCCCGGATGTGCACCATGGTATCCGAGGTTTTTTTCATGGATATGTTGAATATGGCACGCTCTGCGTCGTCCAGTATCTGCTCAAGGGACTTTTCCCCGGAGAATGCGTCGGATGCTATGGAGGAGCTTGCTTCGATAAGCTGGCGCATTACGCTGCGCTCTTCCACTATGCGGATATAGTGGGCGGCGTTGGCGGCGCTGGGCACAAAGAGGGAGAGCTCTGTAATGTACATTACCCCGCCTACGGCCGCAAGCTTGCCTGCCCTGTCCAGCGCGTCTATTACGGTAACGCTGTCAACAGCCTCGCCGCGCTCGTAAAGTGAGCGTATTGCGTCAAAAATATCCTGATGGCGGGCAAGGTAAAAGTCCTCGCCCCGCAGGGTCTCCATGGCCTGCTCCACCGCAGAGCGGGACAGCAGCATGCTGCCCAGTATGGATTTTTCCGCCTCTATGCTATGGGGCGGTGTATTGGGGGTACGGACTTCTTCCATTGCCTGTATTACCTTTCGTTTGAGTGCCGCAAAAGTCCAATGGGACTTTTGCGAGGGTAGGTTACTTGCTTTCCAGGGGGAGTACTTCTACCTTGAAGTGGGTATCGGTCTGCTCATAAAGGTGAGCGGAGATCTCGGTGATGCCAAGGGACTTGATGGGCTCCTCCAGACGGATGCGCTTCTTATCCACGTCTATGTCATACTGTTCCTTCAGGGCTTCTGCGATTTCCGCTGCGCCGATGGAGCCGAACAGCTTGCCGCTGCCTGCCTTGGCGTACACCTTAACGGTAAGGCCCTTCATTTCGTCGGCCAAAGCTCTGGCATTCTGGCGGGCCACTTCCTTGCGGTGGGCGTCAGCGCTCTTCTTTACGTTTGCGGCGTGTATGTTGTTGGCGTCGGCAGCCACTGCAAGGCCCTGAGGGATCAGGTAGTTGCGTGCATATCCGTCGCTGGCGTTGATGATCTCGCCGGCCTTGCCTTTGCCTTTTACGTCTTTGGTGAGCAATACTTTCATTATTCTTTTGCCTCCTTTAAGTAGGTGTTTATACTGGCGGTCAGGCGGTTTATGGCCTGATCCATATTAACTTCGTGAAGCTGTGCCCCGGCGATGGACTGATGTCCGCCGCCGCCCAGCTTTTCAAGTATCAGCTGAACGCTTATCTGGCCGATACTTCGTCCGCTGATGTAGATAATATCTCCCCGTTCCGCAAGGACAAAGGCGGCCTCTATACCCTTTATGGATACCAGTTCATCCGCCGCCTGTGCGGCGATAAGGGTGCAGTGCTCTGTGGCTGCGGGACATACGGCAATTGCAATTCCCTGCTCCATTATGATGGCGGATTCCACCACCTTTGCTCTGTCGCGGTAGGTCTGCATGTCGTCCTGGAACATGAGCTTTACTGTTGCGCTGTCGGCGCCGTTGCGCCTTAGATAGCTGGCCGCTTCAAAGGTACGTGCGCCGGTGTTTGAGGAAAAGTGCTTGGTATCCATTGTGATGCCCGCAAGCAGTGCGCCGCATTCAAAGGCGGTGGGGCGTATGGCATCGTCAAAGTACTGGAGCACCTCTGTCATCATTTCGCAGGTGGAGGAGGAGCCTGCCTCAAGGAAGTTGAGGGTGGGGTTCTGTATGGAGTCCACAGCCCTGCGGTGATGGTCTACCACTACTATCTTGCTGGCCTTTTCCAGCAGGAAGGGGGCCAGCATGGAGGATACCCGCTGGGTATCCACTATCATAAGTATGGAGGAGGGGCGCAGCATGGAGGCTGCCTGATCCGGTGTGCGGAAGCAGTCCCTGTAAAGGGAGTTTGCCTTCATGGTTTCTACGGCGTTTTCTATGGCGGGGTTTGTTTCATCCAGCACGAAGAATGCCTGACGGTTCAGGGTTTTTGCACAGCGGATTATGGCGAGGGCTGCACCTACGCAGTCCATGTCCGGCATGGAGTGGCCCACGATAAATACACTGTCGGATGCCTGCATAAGCTGTCTGAGAGCCTCTGCAAAAAGGCGGGTCTTGACCCTTGAATTGCGGGTGGTGACCTGGCGCTTTCCGCCAAAGAAGGAGTATCCGCTGCCCCGCTTTATTACCGCCTGATCGCCGCCGCGGCCGAGGGCCAGCTGCATGGCGTTTCGGGCGGATTCGTCAGAGGCGGCAATGTGGTCCGCAACGCCCACGGATATGGAAAGGGTCACGGACTGGCCTGTGCCGGTATCTATTTCCCTTACGGCATCCAGCAGGGCAAAGCGCTGCTGCTCTATGTCCGCAAGATATTTGGCCTCAAATACAAAGATAAACTTGCTGTTGTCATAGCGGCGGTATACGCCGTTTATGGCGGAAACAAAGCTGCTTATCTTATCTTCAACATCCGAAAGCACCGTGTTGCGGTGAAACTGGCGGTCTGTGAGCAGGTCGTCGTAATTATCCACCTGCACCAGGCCTATGGTGGGCATGTTTTCTTCGTAAAGGCGGGAATAGTGCAGGGCTTCTGTCCTGTCAAGCCAGTATTGGAAGGTGAGCCGCTTTTCGCTCTTTATGCGCTGGATGGGCATACTGATGAGCTGGAAGGAGCGGCCGTTGTAGTCTATGGACTGGGCCTGATTGGGGAAACGGGGGTCCATGTTGGGTATCAGGCGGCATATGTCGTTGCCGGAGTAGAGGGCGGAGAATGCATCGTTGGTCCAAACTATGCGGCCCTCCCCATCAAACAGCAGGCAGGGTATGGCGATGTTGGTTATTACATTGCCTGCGGTGGTGTCGTTTTCTCGGAATATCTCATTCATGGAGGTATTTACCGCTTTCTTGTAGGAAAGGGTGGAAATAAGCCCGCAGATGAAGGATATTATGCATACCGCAGTAATAAGCGACAGCAGCCATGTGGGGTGGAAGTTCCTTATTCCAAGGAGAAGGCAGGCCAAAAGACCCGCTATAAACAGCGGAACAAAGGCAAGGTGCGGATTTCTGTCCATATTTTATCCCCCCAATAATAATGCGAGAAGTTTGTTATTTTATCTTGTCGGCGCGGCGGCGTATACCCAGCAGCCTGTCTGCAAGGCCCATTAGGCAAAGGCCGTACAGGCTGTATGGGAAAAGCAGTATCATCATTACGGCGCTTGCTATGATAAGACCCCGGCCGCGGCGCCTTGTCTTGATGGAAAACACAAGAAAACATATACCCATGAGGGAATAGGGACCTATAACTATCAGGCAGATGGCCATCATAATGGCGGAAACGTTATTTATGCTGGTAAAGGAAATTATCAGCGCGCCCGCCACCAGTATAAGTGAGCCTTTGTGGAAGGAACGGGAAAGCTGCCACCTGTGGAAGGGGGCCATTTCCTTAAGGTCCGTTTTAATTTTTCTGCACAGACCCTTTGCGATTATAACGTTCAGCAGGCCGGCTGCCATGGAGGTGCCAACTATACTTATCACCGCTATATCCGGAGCGCAGCGCTTAAAGTATGCGGCAATGTATTGAAGCTGCTCCAATCCTGCGCTGTCAAGGCCCAGCTCTGCGCCGCTTTGTACCATCGCATCTGCAAAGTAGGCTGCAAATTCGGTGTAGTGGGCAAAGGGATCACCCAGCTCTATAAGGGGCATGAGGCAGGTTGCGCAGTATTGGCTGATGGCGGCGGCAAAGGCGCAGAAAGCCACAGCAGAGCGGTAGGGGTCTTTGTTTTTAAAGATATAGGTGATGATAAAGCTCTGACTCAGCAGCATTGCGGCGTAGCCTATGCAGTTGGCAAGGCCAAAGGCGGAGGTTTGGCCGAATATGACGCCGCAGGCAGCGGCAGAGGCTATCCCTAAGGCGCCGTAGCCCCATGCGGTGCCGATAAAGCCGAACAGTGCGGGGAATATCATAAGAATCAGGGGGAGTATGCCGATGGATACTCCGGCAGCAAGGCCGGCTATGACGGAAAGCAGCCCCTGTTTCGCGGTAAGCTTGTTCAAGTAAAAATGCCTCCTTGGCGGGTGTATATTCGTATAGATATTTTATTATACAACCAATTCCGTTTTTTAACAATAAAAAAGCCCCCGAAGGGGCTTTGTGATGATGCTGTTATGCGGGCATATCGTATGTGCCCAGGAACAAGGGAAGGCCGGTTTCCGTTTCCACCACGGCGTAGAGGAAGGGGCGGTCAAAGAAAATCTCGGTGGGGATTTCCATGGAGGCTTCTTCCGCTGCTGCCGCTTCGGTTACGGCGGCGGCCTCTGTGCCCTCTTCGTCCACGATTATCTTTACCTTCTGATATACCTCGGAAAGGTACAGCTCCCCGTTGGGGCCGCTGCCCATGGGGATAAAGTTTGCAAGCTCTGGGTCAAAGGCAGAGCTGAGGCCAAGGGCGATAAGGTCTTCCGTAAAGGAGCGGTCGTATTCAAAATCGAACTTGGGCAGCCTGAGATGTGCAAGCTCCTCCTTTGCGGCATTGACGGCGCTCAGCAGCTTTTCTCCTGTGAGGGAGGAAACGTAGTCTGACAAATCCCCATCCGGCAGCAGGGCGATAAAGGCCAGCTTTTCATCTTTATAGGGCAGCAGTATTCCGCTCGCGTCGTCTGTTTTGATATAGTTCAGATAGCCGTCCATGCTCATGAATTGGGTCTGCATTTCTTCGCCCTCTGCCGTGGTGAAGGTGCTTTCGTGGGTGCGCCAGCCTTCAAAGGGGCGCTGCCATTTGGCCTTCATGTAAAGGGCGTTCAGCAGCACCAGCATGGTATCCTCGGAATAAGGCTTATCATGCAGGGTGGGGATAAGGCCTTTTGTTTTGCTGTTTACCCAGTTGTTTATGGCCTGCATGTCCGCCTTTGAGGAAAGGTCCGCCATAAATACGTCGGATTCCATATAGGTGACTATGGCGCGAAGATAGTCTTCGTTTATCCGGGCGGAATCGTCGCACCAGGCGGAGCAGGCAAGGGCAAGCTCTGTGCCGCCGCCGATTTTATCGAGGGAATCCATAAGGGTGCGGCAGATGAGGTTTGTATAGTACATATCCGCTCCCATCACCTGCTCAAAGGCGGCCATGGTATCCCCATCTGCGCCGTTCATTGCCATGGCAAGGCAGATGTATGCGGACAGGGGAGAGATGACGGGGTTTGGCTCTTGCTGCATTGCGCCGCTCAATAGCTTTGCCCCAAGGTCGCCAACGGGGGAAAAGTCACCTGCGGCCTCTGCGGTAACGTCCAGCGGGGTTATTTTGTCGCCGGTGAGTATATGGGCGCGGATGGTATTGTGGGCACAGCCCGTGAGCATCATAATGCACATCAGCAGGGCAGTAATGCGGATAAAGCGCTTCATTGTATCTTCTCCTTTGGTAAAAGGTTCTTTGCTTATTATAACGTGACAAAGAGGTAAAAGGTTGCAAATGGCAAAGTGTTAATATATTTTTTACCTGTTCAAGCTATGTGCGGAATGATACAATAAAAATGGAAAAGGATGGGCTGTTTGGAATTTTATAAAGTGAAGGGAGAGACCGCCGCAGTGAAAATAGTTGTGCTGGATGGATATGCCGAAAACCCCGGCGACCTTTCATGGGAAAAGCTGGAGGAGCTGGGCGAACTGACCGTATACGACAGGACCCCGGCAGATAAGATAGCAGAGCGCATAGGCGATGCGGAGATAGTGTATACCAACAAGACCCCCATCACAAGGGAAACTATGGATGCCTGTCCCAATATAAAATTCATAAGCGTACTGGCCACCGGATACAACATTGTGGACTATGCTGCCGCAAAGGAAAAGGGCATACCTGTTACCAACGTGCCCACCTACGGCACCGCGGCTGTTGCTCAGTTTGCCATAGCTCTGCTCCTTGAGGTGTGCCATCATGTGGCACATCACGACAGAGCTGTACACCAGGGCAGGTGGGAAAGCAACCCAGACTGGTGCTTCTGGGATTATCCCCTTATCGAGCTTGCGGACAAGACCATGGGCATAATAGGCCTGGGCAGAATAGGCCAGGCCACCGGCCGCATTGCAAGGGCTTTGGGCATGAGGGTAATAGCCAGGGAGAGCTCCCCCACGGCCGCAGGGGCAGAGATAGCCGAGTATGTGGACCTTGATACCCTCCTTGCGGAATCCGACGTGGTGGTGCTCCATTGCCCCCTGTTCCCGGAAACTCAGGGCATCATAAATAAAGAAACCATCGCCAAGATGAAGGATGGTGTAATAATCATAAACAACAGCCGCGGTCCTCTGGTGGTGGAGCAGGACCTTGCGGACGCACTGAACAGCGGCAAGGTATACGCCGCCGGACTGGACGTGGTATCCACCGAGCCAATAAACGGGGATAACCCTCTGCTTACCGCAAAGAACTGCATAATAACCCCCCACATAAGCTGGGCCCCAAAAGAGAGCCGTATGCGCATTATGGATGTGGCGGCACAGAACCTCAGGGCGTTTCTGGAAGGCAGCCCTATAAATGTAGTAAATAAATGAACCGAAAGGTAAAGTGTAAATATGAGCATCAGAAACGACGCGAATTTTATAATTGAAAGAGCAATAACCTCCGCAATGCCGGATGAAGCGGTACGCAAGGCACTGGCAGCTGTGGAACTGCCGGATAAGGTATATCTGGTGGCCATAGGTAAGGCAGGCGCCCAAATGGCAAAGGCCGCATATGCACAGCTTGGCGATAAGATACAGCAGGGCATTGCAATAACCAAATATGACCACTCTGATGGCGACATAGGACCCATAAAGGTATACGAGGCGGGCCATCCCGTTCTGGATGAAAACTCCGTAAAGGCCACCGACCAGGTGCTCAATATGGTGAAGGGCCTCAGTGAGAAGGATACCGTGGTATTCTTAGTATCCGGCGGCGGCTCCGCGTTGTTTGAGAGCCCCCTTGTGAGCCTTGAGGAGCTGCAGGATATCAATAAGCAGCTGCTGGCTTGCGGTGCGGACATAGTTGAAATGAACACCATCCGCAAGCGCCTTTCCGCAGTAAAGGGCGGAAAGTTTGCCGCGGCCTGTGCCCCTGCAAGAATAGTGTCGGTTATCCTGTCCGATATAATCGGCGACCCTCTGGATATGATAGCATCCGGCCCCGCGTATCCCGATGCATCCACCTGTGAGGATGCCATAGCAATAGTTGAAAAGTATGATCTTGACCTGTCTGTGGATGCTCTGGAGCTGCTGCATCAGGAGACCCCTGACAAGCTGGACAATGTGGAAACTTATGTTACCGGCAGCGTACGTCAGCTGTGCGCCGCCGCATCCGAGGCCGCACAGGAGCTGGGCTATAAGCCTGTGGTGCTTACCGCAAGCCTTTGCTGCGAGGCAAAGGATGCGGGCAGCTTCCTTGCTTCCATTGCCCAGTTTCATAAGGATACCGATGAGTCTCTTGCCTTTATAGCGGGCGGCGAAACTGTTGTTCGCCTTACCGGCGAAGGCCTTGGCGGACGCAATCAGGAGCTTGCGCTTTCCGCTGCCTGCGGTATTGCAGGCCTTGAAAACACCGCCGTGTTCTCCGTGGGCTCAGATGGCACCGACGGCCCCACCGACGCAGCCGGCGGCTATGTGGACGGAGACACCGCCCCCGCTCTTGAAAAGCTCGGCGTATCCATACCCGCTGTGCTAAGGGCCAACGATTCTTACTATGCCCTCAGGAATGTGGACGGATTGGTAATTACCGGCCCCACCGGCACCAATGTAAACGACGTGTGCTGCCTGCTGATAAAGCGGTAGCGACGGAGTGAAACGGAGAGATAATGGGCAAATACAAAAGAGAACTTATCGTCGCGTTGATGCAGCTGGCCATATTCTGGCTGCTGCCCCTCGCAATGCTGAAGGTGAGCCCCATGTCTGCGGTACTTATCATGCTGATGTGTACTCTTGTGCTTGCGGTGTATGCTGCCAGGCTCTCAAAAAATAATATAAAGTATGTTTTGCCGCTTTTTGCGGCGGTAATGTTTTTGCCCACCGTGCCTGTGTATTATAATTCATCTGCCCTGATACATGCTCTATGGTATTTTGTGTCATCCGCGGCGGGTATGGCAGCGGGCATGCTCAGCAAAAAAATATAGCAGAATAGGGACGGATCAGCCTTGCCGTCCCTTTTACAATATATTGTAAAAATATATGGATTTCACCCTTGCTTTTCGGTGCATATGCTTCATAAGTGTGCTATACTATATTCACAACACATTTGTTCATCACACATTTCCGGCTTTCACTAATTCATTTCACGGAGGAGTTTATGGCAACTGACATACGCTATCTTAATTTGCTGTCAAGGGAGTTCCCCTCGGTTGATTCTGCAAGCGCTGAGATAATCAAGCTGCAGGCTATACGCAGCCTGCCAAAGGGTACCGAGCATTTCATGAGTGATATACATGGCGAGCATGAGGCTTTTTTGCATATCCTCGGCAATGCTTCCGGTGCTATCTATGAAAAGATAGACGAGCTGTTCGAGCATGCACTTACCCCTGAGGAAAGACGCAGCCTTGCCGTGCTTATTTATTATCCCGCAGAAACTCTCCATGAGATAAAGAACAACATGATGGCAGGCCTTTTGGATTGGTACAGGATAACCATACACAGGCTCATTGAAATGGCCCGATATACCGCTTCCAAGTATTCTCGCTCAAAGGTGCGCAGTGCTATGCCTGAGGAATATGCCTATATAATGGAAGAATTGCTCAAGTCTCAGGATCAGCGCAATCGTCAGCACTACCATGACAATATCATCCGTTCCATTATAGATACGGGGGTTGCGGATACCTTTATCATAGCTTTCTGTACCTTTATCAAGCGCATGGCAGTTGACACGCTGCATATCGTGGGCGATATATTCGACAGAGGCCCACATGCGGACGTTATACTGGATCACCTTATGGAGCATCACAGCGTGGATATACAGTGGGGCAATCACGATGTGCTGTGGATGGGTGCCGCAGCAGGCAGCGCCGCCTGCGTTGCTGTGGCGGTAAAGAACTGCCTCCATTATGATAATCTGGACATGCTGGAAAACGCCTATGGCGTAAACCTTTTGAACCTTGCCATATTCAGCGACAGAGTTTACGGTGATGCGGAGGTGTTTCATCCCCGCAATATGCCTGCCGGCCGCCGCCTGCCCCAGGATGAGGTGTTGTTTTCCCGCATGCATAAGGCCATGTGCGTAATACAGTTCAAGCTGGAGGGCCAGCTGATAAAGCGCAGGCCCGAATATAAAATGGACGACCGCGATATGCTGTCCAGGGTGGACTATACAAAGGGCAGCATAGAGATAGATGGCGTGGAATATCCCCTCAGGGACAGCCACTTCCCCACTGTGGACCCCAAGGATCCCACAAAGCTTACTCCCGAAGAGCAGGATGTTATAGATAAGCTGGTATCCAGCTTCATGCGCAGCGAAAAGCTGCAGGCCCATGCCCGTTTCCTATATTCCGTGGGTGCAATATACCGCGCCCACAACGGAAATCTGCTGTATCATGGATGCATACCCTGTACTGAAGATGGAGAATTCCAGGAGTTTACCCTTTATTCTGATAAGCCCCTCAAGGGCAAGGAATATCTGGACTGGGCAGACATGCTGGCCCGCCAGGGATACTTTGCCGATGAGGGCAGCATGGAGCGGGAGAGAGGCAGAGACTTCCTCTGGTTCCTGTGGTGCGGACGCAATTCGCCCATATTCGGCCGTAAGCACATAGCAACCTTTGAGCGTACCCTTATAGAGGATAAGAATGCATGGCCCGAGCCTAAGAATCCTTACTATGATTTTTACGGCAAAGAGGAATTCTGCCGCAAAATACTGGATGACTTTGGCCTGCATAAGCCCTGGAGCCGCATTATAAACGGCCATATACCCGTAAAGGTAAAAGAGGGAGAGGATCCCCGCAAGGCTGGCGGACGTCTGGTTGTTATTGATGGTGGATTCTGCAAGGCATACCAGAAGCAGACCGGAATAGCTGGCTATACCATGTTCTTCAGCTCCCATGGTATGCGCATAGCCTCCCATGAGCCCTTTACCACCAGAAGTGACGCAATATATGGCAAGAAGGACATTACCTCTCATTCCTTCATAGTAGAAAACCTCCCCCGCCGCCTGCTCATAGCGGATACAGACCTTGGCGAAGAACTGGCCCAGAGAATATCCGACCTTAAGGACTTGCTGACAGCATACAGAGAGGGCAAAATAAGAACGGACGGCACAGGCCTTACCGTATAGCTGGCAATGTAAAATTAATAAGGAGCACACAGACTATGAAGCAGTTTTCAGATTTTCCCCGCGTATCTCTGGGGTTATTGCCTACTCCAATGTACAGACTGCCCAATATCAGCAGCATGCTGGGTAAAAACGTTTACGTAAAGCGTGACGATATGACAGGCGTTGCTCTGGGCGGAAATAAGGTGCGCAAGCTTGAGTTTCTCATTGCGGACGCAATGGAGAATGGCTGCGACTATATGCTCACCACCGGCGGTGCCCAGAGCAATCACGCCATGCTTACCGCAGCCTGCTGCAGCAGGCTGGGCATAGGCTGCATACTGGTGCTGCAGAAGCGGGGCGTATGGCAGAAGCTGGGCAATCAGATAATCAACAGCCTGCTGGGGGTGGATGTGCGCTTTGTGGATACCGATGATTTTGACCAAGTGTACGCCGAGATGGACCGCATCTGCGATGACCTCAGGGCACAGGGACATAAGCCTTGTCTGGTGCCCATGGGCGGCTCGGTGCCCCGCGGTTCGCTGGGCTATGTGAACGCCGCAAGGGAAGCCGTTGAGCAGGCAAAGGAAATGGGTGTGGTGTTTGACGATATCGTATGCTGCACCGGCAGCGGCGGCACCCATGCAGGAATGGATCTGGGCGCAAGGATATACTCTCCTTCCACCCGCGTTACCGGCATTGCCGTAAGCGATACCGAGTTTGAGCCCATAGTTGCCGACCTTGTAAACGGCGCATCCGAGCTGATGGAGGCGGATATAACCGTAACTCCCGAGGATATCAATATATACAAGTGCTTTGGCGCAGGCTATGCCATACCCTCCGCGGCAGGCGTTGCGGCGGTGGAGCTGATGGCAAGGAAAGAGGGCATAATACTTGACCCCGTGTACACCGGAAAAACCTTTGCAGGGCTCCTTCAGCTGGCGGAGCAGGGCTACTTTGAGGGCAGTGAAAACATTCTCTTCCTCCACAGCGGCGGCGCAGGCGGCCTGTTTGCTATCGATATGGAGCATACGGAAGGGTAAAATACCTACTTTTTCTTTTTCTTTTCGTATCGAAAAGAAATAAGAAAAAGTAGCAAAAAGAAAAAGAAAAGATAAAGTTTAAACAGAATAAGGTATAAGAATACTTTGATGTGCTGACCAAAAAGCCCCATAACGGATGGGGCTTTTTGTGTGGGGCAAAACAGATATTATCTGATCCCGCCCACCACCCCTTTAATGTAGATTTTCCTGCGGAAAAGCGTAAAGTCCTGCCGAAAGCACCCGCAACTACTAAGCATATCTGAACGGAATATTGAGTTTCCGCCACTTTTTCCCATAAGGGAAAAAGTACTTTGAAAGGGTGGCGGGTGGGTATAGATAATAATATAAGCTGTTATTCTGTCACAAAACACAAATTCGGCCTCTCGTTGAGGCCGAATTTGGATAGCACATATATGTGTTTTTATTTTGTTTTACGTTATTCTTTGGCACTTTCTTTTAAAGAAAGTGCGACTTTTTTGGTTCTTTTTTCTTAGAAAAAAGAACATATCAAAATCTACAGCAGCTTCTTGGTCTGAATATAAACATCGCCGGAGCCAAGGGTGATGACGATGTCGCCGGGAGCGGCGTTTTTGTCCAGCCATGCGCGGATATCTTCAAAGGTAGGAAGGTATATGCCGTTGCCGCCGCCTGCGTTTATGCCGGCGACCATATCCCGGGCATGCACAGAGCCGTCGTCCTTTTCACGGCCGGGGAATATATCCGGCACCAGAACGGCGTCCGCCTGATTGAAGCAGTCCACAACACCTGTAAAGAGGGTCTTTGCCCGGGTGTAGCTGTTGCACTGGAATACGCACCAGAGCTTATTGTGCTGCACACGGCTTGCGGCGTCCAGCGCTGCGCGGTTTTCGGAGGGATGATGGGCATAGTCGTGATATACCCGGATGCCGTCGCGCTCGCCGTAGAACTCAAACCTTCTGCGGGTATTGCGGAAGGCGGAAAGTGCCTCGGCGATAACCCTGAATTCACCGCCCAGATGCAGCGCAACAACTGCCGCCGCCATTGCGTCTATCACGCCGTGGCTGCCGGGCACGTGCAGCTTGATATTGCCGAGGGATTCACCCTTACAGCACAGGTCAAAGGAGGGGCAGCCCTCGTTGTCGTATACAAGGTTTGCGGGGGTGTAGTCCGCATCCGCCATGCCGTAGGACAACTTATTTCCGGGGAAATTGTCGAACAGCGTCTTTACGCGGAAGTCGTCAGTGCAGGCAATAAAGCAGCCATCCTCGGGCAGAAGACCGATAAACTTTTCAAATGCCTTTACGATGTTGTCTATGGTTTTATAGTAGTCAAGGTGGTCGTTGTCAATGTTGTTGATGAGGGCCACGGTGGGGCGGAGGGTGAGGAAGCTCTCCACGTATTCGCAGGCCTCGGTGATAAACAGGTCATGGGAGCCTATGCGGGTGCCTCCCTGCAGAAATTCCACAAAGCCGCCGATATGCACCGTGGCATCCATGCCGCCCATGTGTGAAATAAGCGCCAGCATGGAGGTGATGGTGGTCTTGCCATGGCAGCCGGCGATACCCACAACGTCCTTGTATCCTTCTGTAAGCTGGCCCAGCACCACGCTGCGCTCAAGCTCGGGTATGCCAAGGCGTGCGGCTTCGGCACGCTCTGGGTTTTCCGGCTTAATGGCTGCGGAGTATACCACAAGGTCTGCGTCCCCTACGTTTTCGGCCTTCTGGCCGATGGTTACGGGGATGCCCAGCTCATCAAGGCGCTCTGTAAAGGGGGATACTGCGCTGTCGCTGCCCTTGACCTCATAGCCCCGGGCGCGGAGAATTTGCGCAAGGCCGTTCATGGAGCAGCCGCCTATGCCTATAAGGTGTATTTTTTTATGTCCGTCAATGTGGGTCATATTGTCCTCCATATCATAACAGGGGTATCTGTTGCGTTCCTCATTATATCACAAAGTATGGCAAACACAAGCAAAAGGCAGATGGGATAGAGACTTTGCCCCATTACGGGCGTCCTCTGCGTCTTTGAATATGCCAACCACCGCCGCGCCGCTGCCCGTCATGAATGCGGCAAGGGCGCCGCATTGCATAAGCATCTGCCTGTGCTCTGCTATCTCAGGCAAAAGAAGGGAAGCAGGCGGCTCAAGTGCGTTTTTGCACAGAGCGGCAAGGGCTATGCTATCCCCCTTTTGTATGGCGGAGATGGCTGCGTCTGTATCGGGATGCTCCACAGGAAGGCACAGGGATTTGAACAGCGCAGCTGTGCTTACGCCGCCGTTGCCCTTGACTATCACAAGGTCAAGATGAGGAAGGGGCAGCGGGGTAAGTACTTCCCCCACGCCTTCCGCCACAGCGCACCCGCCCATAAGGCAGAAGGGCACATCTGCACCCACCATAAGGCCAAGCTCATACAGCCGCCTTTCAGGGATAGGACGGCCGTAAAGTTCATTCATTCCCTTAAGTACTGCCGCTGCGTTTGCGCTTGCGCCCCCAAGGCCTGCCTCTGAGGGGATGAGCTTTTCAATGCGGATATCTGCCCCTTTGCCGGTTTCCTGCCTAAACAGACCTGCGGCCTTTACGGCGGTGTTGTTTTCCGGCAGGGGGGTATCGCAGGAGAAACGTATTTCCTTTGCAGGCTGGATCATCACCTTGTCATACAGGGATATGCCGCACATGACACCACGAAGGTCGTGATAGCCGTCGGGGCGTTTTCTTAGCACGTCCAGCGTAAGGTTTATTTTTGCGTAAGCTTTGATTTCCATGGGTTTATTATAGCAAACCCATTGCAAAATGTATATGCGGGCTGAATGGCGGGGATAATTTTACCATTGAAGTTTACATATTCGCGTATAAAGGGAGAACGTAATGAGGAAGTGTATTTATATAGTAACAGTGTGCGTGGTGAGCCTTGCCGTAATGCTGGCGTTCAGGCCGGGCATATTCCGCCTGCACGTTATTGCCAACAGCGACAGTGCCGAGGATCAGGCGGCAAAGCTGGCTGTACGGGACGCTATATTAAGCTATGAGCGGGATATGTGGAGCGTATCCTCCGCCGGGGAAACCAAAGCGCGGCTCATGGCGGACGGAGCGGGGCTGTGCGCTGCAATAGACGGTGCCCTTAGGGAGCAGGGCATGGATTACAGCGCAGAACTGCACATAGGCCGCTATGATTTTCCGGACAGGGAATACGCAGGTGTTGTGTATCCCGCGGGGGAATATGAGGCCCTCAGGGTGATACTGGGAGACGGCAATGGAAAAAACTGGTGGTGCGTAATGTTTCCCCCATTGTGCATACTGGAGGCTCCCGATGGGGAAATTGAAAAGGAGGCTAAGTTTGACAGCCTTATACTTAAGCTCATAAGGGAGGTAAAATCCGGTGAAGATCAGCCATAGGGCGGTGGCCCTGATAATGATAATGGCCTTTGTGGTGCTGCTGATACCAGTTACGGCGGACGCGGCGGCATTGGGGCAGGGGTCCACAGGGGAAAAGGTAAAGACACTGCAGAGCAAGCTGAAAAAGTGGGACTATTACGACGGCCCCATTGACGGCGTATTCGGCAACAGCACACGGCGGGCGGTGGAAAAATTTCAGCGAAAGAACGGCCTTGCGGTGGACGGCGTTGTGGGCTCCGCCACGGCCAAGGCCCTGGGAATGTCCCTTGGTGGCTCTTCGGGTTCTTCAGGCTCTTCCGGCGGCTCATCCGGCAGCTCGTCAAATAAAAATCTGTATTTGCTTGCTCAGCTGGTGCACGGAGAGGCGAGAGGCGAACCCTATAAGGGAATGGTGGCAGTTGCGGCGGTGGTGCTGAACAGGGTGGAAAGCTCATCTTTCCCAAACAGCATTTCAGGGGTGATATACCAAAAGGGCGCATTTTCCGTAGTGGATGACGGACAGATAAACCTTGCGCCAAACGAACAGTCCATCAAGGCCGCAAGGGATGCCATGAACGGATGGGATCCTACAGGGGGATGCCTGTACTACTATGCCCCCTCCAAAACCACCAACAAGTGGATGCTGTCCCATAAGGTAAAGGTAAAAATAGGCGATCATGCTTTCTTTTAAAGGAGCGGCACTATGAGCGAAAAAGCAAAAAGCATACTTGAAAAATATCTGATCCCCGCTCTGCTTGCCATAGCCCTTGTGGCGGTGAGCCTGTGGGCAACGAAACAGCGGGCACAGGCACAAAGCTACCGTACAACCGTGGAGGCGGTATACGCACAGGCCTACGGCGAGCTGACGGATGACCTGTACGAGCTGGAAAATACACTGTCCAAGCTGCTGGCGGTAAGCTCGCCCTCACAGTATGTGCTGCTACTGGATGAGGTGTGGCGGCTGTCCGGGTCTGCGGTCAGCAATATGTCACATCTGCCCGTGTCCCATGTGGATACGGCGGAGCTGAATCAGTTTATCGTGCGGCTGGGGGACTATGCCCATGCACTTACAAAGAAGGCAGTGAACGGCGGCGTAATTACCGATGAGGATTCTGCAAACATCGCAAAGCTCAGGGACAGCTGCGCTTCCCTTGCGGCGGAGCATGAGCAGAAGCTCAGCGCGGGAGAGATACCCACGATCGGGGAGGATACGTACTTTGTTCAGGCTGAGGAGAGCCAATACAAGGACAGTGAAGATATAGCAAAGTTCCCCACGCTTATATATGATGGCCCATTCTCTGAGAGCAGCGAAAAGCTGCAGCCCATGGGAGTATCCGGGGCAGAGGTGGATCAGGGAACGGCGGAGCAGACCGCGGAGCGCATTACGGGGATAGATATGACCTTTGCCGGGGAAAATCAGGGGCAGATACCCGCCTATGATTTCAGCTTTTCGGATGAAAGCGGAAACTGGGCGGAGGCATCCATAACAAAGCAGGGAGGCATGCTGCTGTATTATATGTCCTCTGCCATGGGAAATGCGGAGGGCAGGCCGGACGATGAAACGGGAAGAAAGTACAGGGATATTGCCCTTGCAAAGCTCACAGAGCTGGGCTATGGAAATATGCAGAGCACCTACGCCCAGTATTACGGCGGCGTGGCCGTGATAAACTTTGCTGCCACCCAGGACGGGGTGATACTGTACAGCGACCTTGTAAAGGTGTGGGTGGACAGGGAAAGCAGCAGGGTGTGCGGGATTGATGCCCGCAATTACCTTTTCAGCCACAGGCAAAGGGAACTGCCGCAGCCTGACGTATCCCGGGAGGATGCACAGAGCATGCTTTCATCCAACCTTACTGTACAGAGCCATGCCATGGCCCTTATCCCCATAACTCCCGAGACTGAGGTGCTGTGCCATGAGTTTAAATGCACTCTGGGCAAGGATTCATACATACTCTACATAAATGCAAACAATGGGCGGGAGGAACAGATATTCAAGATAATCGACAGCGAAGATGGTCAGCTGGTGATATAGGGCTATAATCCTTCATTCCAAAGCAATATCACATGAAAAACCGCCTTTCAGCAGGCGGTTTTTGCAGGAATAAAATTGTCAAACTTCACACAAAGTTTATCCATTCCCTTGACAACGGTGAGAAAACGCCGTACTCTTATATATTATATCCATTATCTGTATGTGCGGCAGAAAGGATCTGTAAGAATGGACAGCGTACATTCGGCAATCCGCGGGGAATTATGTTCGCTTGTGTGCAAAATTTGGCCGGATGCAACGCCGGACATCTTTGATATGGATTGCCCGGGGGCAGAGATTTCCGCTCCTTTGGGCTTCAGGCCGGGGCCCTGTGATATATGGTGGCAGGAGGAACTCGGCCGTATGGCCGAAGCGTATCCCCCTGTGATATTCGGTGCGAGGCTGCTTAAGGGCATATCCGCTGCCAACGGGCACGTGCTTTTTCATATTTCGGATGAGGCATATTCTGCTATAATCTCTCATATAATAAAAAACTATCCCAAGCCCCAAATGCCGGATGACACCGGACACATAATAAATTATGCAGCTGCCCGCATGCTGATGCTTTCCCGCAAGGGAGGGCAGGGCTGTCCGGCTCCTTTCAAAAAGGGGCTGTGGCTGTGTTTATGCATAGAGGGGTTCCAAGGGAAAAAGCGCGAATCCCTGAGAAAGCGGGCGGCAGAGGCGCTGCTTTGCGCCATGGACGGCCTGAACGCTGAAGAAAGGGATGCTGTGCGTGAGTTCAGCGGAGGCTGCGCAGACTGCGCCGCAAGATTATTGACGATAAATCCCCTATAGGAGGTAAATATAATATGACTATAAAATGGCTCGGACATTCCTGTTTCCTGCTTACGGATTCTCAGGGTACCCGCCTGCTGCTTGATCCCTGTGATCCTGATACGGGCTATGATATAGGCGTTCATGAGGTGGATGCCGTAACTTCCAGCCACGGGCATCACGATCACAGCTACTTTGCCGCGGCGGGAGAAGATCCTTATATAATAAATGAGCCCGGCGAATATACTGTAAACGATGTAAAGATCACAGGCTTCTCTACCTGGCATGATGATGCCGAGGGCGCTTTGCGCGGCCGCAATATAATGTATCTGTTTGAGATGGACGGCCTTCGCGTGCTGCACGCAGGCGATCTGGGGCAGCTGCCGGATAAGGATACCATAGATGCCATCCGCCATGTGGATGTGCTGCTGGTTCCTGTGGGCGGCACTTATACCATCGACCATCGCGGGGCCAGGGAGCTTGCAAATACCCTTGGCATAAAGGTGCTTATACCCATGCATTATCAGACCGATGCGCTGAAGTTTGAGCTGGAGGAGGTCACTCCTCTGCTGGATCATGCCAGCGGCTGCGCCATTCACCGTATGCGCCAGAGCGAGGCTTCCATTCTTCCCGAAAGCCTTGGCAACGACAGGATAATCGTGCTGGATTACAGGGCATAGCAAGCCTATGCACATAAGAAAAGCACAGCCGGGGGATATTCCCGATATAATGCGCATATACGATGCCGCCCGCGCTTCCATGCGCAGGAGCGGCAATATGAACCAGTGGATAAACGGCTATCCTTCAGAGGAGCTTGTCCGTCAGGATATTGCGGAGGGCGTAAGCTACGTGTGCTGCGAGGATGACCAGCTTTACTGCGTGTTTGCCTTTATCCTTGGGGATGACCCCACCTACGCCGTGATAGAAGATGGCGAATGGCCAAATTCCAAGCCCTATGGCACAATACACCGCATAGGCAGCGACGGGCGGAAGAAGGGGCTGTTCCCGCTGTGTCTGGATTTCTGCAGAGGGATAATCGGCACTGTCCGCATAGACACCCATGCGGATAACGCTCCCATGCACCACATACTTAAAAAGCACGGCTTTACCCGCTGCGGCATAATATACGTATACGACGGCAGCCCAAGGGTGGCCTACTGCAATTGATATGACAGCAAAAAGTGACCGCAATGGTCACTTTTGTGCATAAGGAGAAAGTTATGATAAAAACCGTAAGAGACAATATCTGCGCCTCATACAGCCTTCACGATATGAACGTTATCGCCTTTGAGGTGGAGGGGGACAGCATAATAATGCGCACCCAGTCCGGCATGTGCAGGACGATACCGCCCATGGGTCAGCCGGATGGACACGTGGAATTTTACGGCGTTCAATGGGATTACAGCTATGTGTATCTGCTGAATTTTACAGGAAACGTTGGGGCGTTTTCCGGGGAAAAGATGTTTTTGCGGGATTTTATAGACAATACGCCTGTAATGGGGCTTAGCATCATGGATGAAACATACGGCTACAACTGTACCAAGTATACGGGTCATATTACCATAAATAGGGAATTTTACGAGTGCATGGTGGAGATATACCACGAAGGGGATATGGTATTCGTGGAGGAATAAATCACAGCGGGCCGCTTTTTGCAGCCCGCTGTTTTTACATACATCTTACATCATCTTTAATTATATTTTTGAATTATATTTTTGCGTCAATGTTCCGAATAAAATAGGCACAGCCCGTGCAGTTTAGTGTGCCGCCGTTTATTCTACGGTGTCCATCAGATATCCATAGCCCTCAGTCTGCATATTTTCATATGGGATAAACCTTAATGCTGCGCTGTTGATGCAGTAGCGTACGCCGTTGGGAGAGTCGGGGTCGCCGTTGAATACGTGGCCAAGGTGGGAGTTTCCCGCCCTGCTGCGCACCTCCACCCGCTGCATGCCGTGGCTGTTGTCGCGGAGCCTCAGTATAGCGGGCTCCTCAATGGGCTTGGAAAATGCAGGCCAGCCGCAGCCGCTTTGGAATTTATCTGTGGAAGAGAACAGCGGTTCGCCCGTTACTATATCCACATATATGCCTCTATCAAAGGTATTCCAGTACTCATTTTCAAAGGGAAACTCCGTGCCGCTTTGCCGGGTTATCCGGTATTGTTCCGCTGTAAGCCTTTTGCGAATAGCCTCATCTGCAGGTCTTTTATAGCTGCCGGGGTCTATACGCATATTCTCAAACAGCTTTATCTTCCAAGTGGGTATATGGCAATATCCCGTGGGGTTGTGGATGAGATAGTCCTGATGGCCTTCTTCGGCCGGGAAGTAGTTTTTGAGCGGGGCTATTTCAACACAGAACTTTTCATAGCGTTCTTTTTCTATTTCTGCTATGCGTTCAATGGTTGTCAGGTCTTCGGGGCTTGTATAATAAATACCTGTCTGATACTGTGTGCCCACGTCATAGCCCTGCCTGTTTTGCACGGTGGGGTCTATTACGTAGAAGAATGACAGCAGCAGAGCGTCAAGGCTTATCTTTTGCGGGTCGTATTCCACCCTTACGGTTTCCCGAAAGCCGGTATTCCCTTGGCATACCGCGGTATAGTTGGCATCCGCTTCGCCTGTGCCGTTAGCGTAGCCGCATTGGGTGTGTGTAACTCCGGGAAGGGAGCGCATCAAATGCTGCAGCCCCCAGAAGCAGCCGCCGGCAAGGTATATTGCGTTTTGGGTTGTGGTTTTTGTATCTTTCATGGGCATCCTCGTTGTGCTCTGTGGAATTTATAGGGGGTCATTGACGGAAAGAATACAGCCTGCAGGCCGTTTCTTTTTGTTTTATCGGGACAGCCCTCCTTTTTGCTGTCTGTATTTGTATTATACCCACATAGGGACATCGCTTCCGTGATAATGTTACCGAGCAAAATAAAAAGAGCAGCCTGTCTGCTCTTATTTTATTCTGGCAAGAGACACGTTTTTGTATGCGGGGTCAAAGGTGACTTCACGGATTATATCCAGCCATTCCGGGAACAGTATTTCTTCATCCTCGGCCTTAAGCTCCACCTCTGCGACTGCCCTGTCGTTCCAGAAGGGGAATATATCTATCTCGAATATATGCCCTTGGTAGGGGATGCGCAGCCGGGTTTTTTCTATAGGGCGGAATGCGGGGTCTGCGGCTTTGAGGTATTCAAGATATTCCTGTTCGGATATTTCCCGCTCGATCTCTACGCGGGTGAGCTCGGATATTTTGCGCTTTTCTGTGTGGGTACAGGTACAGCCCTGTGGACCTGTGCTTTTGCGCACCCTTGCGGCGCCGCCGCAAAGGTATGTCTGCGTCATATTAAATACAGAGCAGTCGGGCAGAGCCTTAAGCTTTGCAATATCGGGATAGGGTATGAGGAACTTGCGCTCTATTTCAAGGGGTTCCTGAGCTTTTGTGTTTTCAGTCATGGGATATTACTCGGTTATGATGTAGGGAAGCAGCAGGTGAAGGTCGTTTGGGTCGCTTATGGCAAGCTCTATGCCTTCTATCCGCTGATCTTCAAATACCTGAGTAAGGGCGATATACTGGCACAGGCGGGATTTAAGGTTAAGGCAGTCTCCTTCGGAGCTGAGCAGCTCTACCCGGCCCGCGCAGCTGTTCACAGCCTCAAAAAAACGGGTGGGCTCGGATATGTCCTTGATCTTCATAATACTGCGCCTCCTTTTATACATTTGATATTATTATACAATATTTACGCTTTATTTACCATGACATTGTTTTTTTCAGCTGCCAGGGGCAATTCTTCACAATTCTTTCAAAATATTATTATGCTTTTGTCACGGAAATAATCTATAATTAGCACTCGAAGGGTGAGAGTGCTAATGAGGCTTCGCCTTTCGCAGAAAACCTTTTGGGTTTTCTGCGAGCATTTCAGTTTTTACCTCTCGATTCCTGCGGAATCTCCCGGGCGGTAAAAACTGCAATGAAGCAAAGCCGCAGGCTTTGCTTCCGCATTTGCCGTACACGCCGCCAAATGCGGATTGAAAGCCCAAAGGAGACATTCATACACCCTGATGAAAGCATTGCAGCAACAAGGAAAAGAGCCGCCGTCTTCGCCCCTTTGGGCGAAGATACCTGAAAAGGGTGAAGGGTGGGATCAGATTAAAATGATATTATCCTGCCCTGCCAATACTAACCGTGGACAATTACCTCAAAGAAGGAGGAAAAGACATAATGAACATAAACAAGCTTACTCAGAAATCCGTAGCAGCCGTACAGGAGGCCCAGAGCATTGCCGTAAAGAAGGGCAGCTCTCAGGTGGATCAGCAGCATCTTATGGCTGCGCTGCTTGAGCAGGAGCTTATCTCTCAGCTCATCACCCGCATGGGCAAGGACAGGGAGGCCTTTGCTGCTGCCCTTGAAAAGGAGATAAACCGACTGCCCAGAATGAGCGGCGGCAGGGAGATGGACAGGGTGTACATTACCTCTGAGCTGGACCGCGCCCTCAATTCCGCCGAACAGCAGGCGGAGCATATGAAGGATGAGTACATTTCTGTGGAGCACCTTTTCCTTGGTATGCTGGAGGCGCCCAATGCCCCAATGAAGGAGCTGTTCCGCAGCTTTGCCATAACCCGCGATGAGTTCCTCAAGGCCCTTAACGAGGTGCGGGGCGGCGCAAGGGTGACCACCGACAGCCCCGAGGGCACATACGATGCACTTGGCAAGTACGCTCAGGATCTGGTGGAGCTTGCACGAAAGCAGAAGCTTGACCCGGTAATAGGCCGTGATGAAGAAGTGCGAAATGTTATCCGCATACTTTCCCGCAAGAGCAAGAACAACCCCGTGCTCATAGGTGAGCCCGGCGTGGGCAAGACCGCCATAGCGGAGGGTCTGGCTCAGCGAATAGTCAGCGGAGACGTGCCCGCAAACCTTAAGGAGCGCAGAATATTCTCTCTGGATATGGGCGCGCTGATAGCCGGCGCAAAGTTCCGGGGCGAGTTCGAGGAGCGCCTCAAGGCTGTGCTTAATGAAGTAAAGCGCAGCGAGGGCGGAATAATCCTCTTTATCGACGAGCTGCACAATATCGTAGGCGCAGGCCGTACCGAGGGCAGCATGGATGCAGGCAACCTGCTCAAGCCCATGCTTGCAAGGGGCGAGCTCCACTGCATAGGCGCAACTACCCTTGACGAATACCGCAAGTATATAGAAAAGGATGCCGCCCTGTCCAGGCGATTCCAGCCCGTAATGGTGGATGAGCCCACCGTGGAGGATACCATAAGCATACTTCGCGGTCTCAAGGAGCGGTATGAGGTATTCCACGGCGTAAAGATAAACGACAACGCGCTTATCGCCGCCGCAACACTTTCTCATCGCTATATCAGCGACAGATTCCTTCCCGATAAGGCCATAGACCTTGTGGATGAAGCCTGCGCACTGGTGCGCACCGAAATGGACAGCATGCCCACCGAGCTTGACGAAAAGCGCCGCCACATAATGCAGCTGGAGATAGAGGAGGCTGCTCTTACCAAGGAGAGCGACAAGCTGTCTGTACAGCACCTTGAGGATATCCGCCGCCAGCTTGCCTCTGAGCGGGAGGAGTTTGCGGGGCTCAGGGCCAGGTGGGAAAACGAAAAGGACGCCATCAAAAAGGTACAGACTCTCCGCACCGAGATAGAGCAGCTCAATGCCGACATGCAGCAGGCGGAGCGCAATTACGACCTGAACAAGGCCGCCGAGATAAAGTACGGCACCCTGCCAAAGCTCAAAGAGGAGCTTGAGCAGGCAGAAGCGGATATGGAAAAGGGCAAGGCATCCGGTCTGCTCCGAGACCGTATTACCGAAGAAGAGATCGCCCGCATAGTGGGCCGCTGGACCGGCATACCCGTAAGCAAGCTGATGGAAGGTGAGCGGGAAAAGCTATTGCACCTTGACAGCATACTGCATCGCAGGGTGATAGGTCAGGATGAGGCGGTACAGACTGTGTGCGATGCCATACTCCGCACCCGCGCGGGCCTTAAGGACCCAGATAAGCCCATAGGCTCCTTCCTGTTCCTTGGCCCCACCGGCGTGGGCAAGACAGAGCTTGCAAAGGCACTTGCGGAGGCTCTCTTTGACGACGAGGGCAACATGGTACGCATCGACATGAGCGAATACATGGAGAAGCATTCTGTATCCCGCCTCATCGGCGCCCCTCCGGGCTATGTGGGCTATGATGAGGGAGGTCAGCTTACCGAAGCCGTCCGCAGAAGGCCCTACTGCGTTGTGCTGTTTGATGAGATAGAAAAGGCACATCCCGATGTATTCAACGTGCTGCTGCAGGTGCTGGACGATGGCCGCATCACGGATTCTCAGGGCCGCACCGTGGACTTTAAGAATACCGTAATAGTCATGACCAGCAACCTTGGCTCTGCCTTTATACTGGAGGGCATAGAGGACGGCCGTATTACGGAAGAAGCAAGGGCGCAGGTGGAAAGGCTGCTGAAGCAGAGCTTCCGCCCCGAGTTCCTTAACCGCATAGACGATACGGTATTCTACAAGCCTCTCACCCAGGCGGAGATATTCTCTATCACCGAGCTGCTTCTTGAGGATATCCGCAGAAGGCTCATGGACCGCAGGCTGGACGTGACCCTCACCGATGCCGCAAAGACCTACATCGCCGAGGCTGGATACGATCCCCAGTACGGCGCAAGGCCGCTGAAGAGGCTGCTTTCCAGCAAGCTGGAAACCCTTCTTGCCCGCCGCATAATAGAGAAGGACCCCGATCCGGATACTGTGTTCACCGTGGACTATGACGGGGAAAAGCTGTACGTTAAGGAATAAATATTGACGGCAAAACGGCCTGCAATATATAGTAAAGCAAAGGGGCTGCGGAGTCACTTCCGCAGCCCGTGCTATTGGAGGGAAATATGAATTTTGACTATATGCAGGCCATAAGGGACAGACATTCTGTCCGCAAATACCTTCCGGATCCTATCCCTGAGGCCATGGCAGCCGCCCTCAATGAGGAGATAGCCCGATGCAACGCGGTGAGCGGCCTTTCCATGCAGCTCATCACAGAGGAAGAGGATGCCTTTAAGGGCTTCCTTGCCAATTACGGCTTGCTCAGCGGCGTAAAGAATTACATTGCGCTGGTGGGCCCAAAGGGTCCCAAGGTGGACGAGCTCTGCGGCTATTACGGTGAACGTATAGTGCTGCTTGCCCAGAGCCTTGGCCTTAATACCTGCTGGGTGGCGGGCACGTTCAGCCGACGCAAGTGCGGGGCTGTGGTGGAGAATGGGCAGAAGCTGGTCTGCGTTATAGCCATAGGCAGGGGAAAGACCAATGGCGTACAGAGCAGGTCAAAGCCCTTCAGCGCGGTCTGCAAGGCGGAAGGGGAAATGCCCGAGTGGTTCAGGGCAGGGGTGGAATGCGCCCTTCTTGCCCCCACCGCAATAAATCAGCAGGCCTTTAAGTTTGAGCTTATAGGCAGCAGGGCGGTCCTTGCAAAGGCGGGCGTAGGCCCTTGTGCCAATATTGACCTGGGCATAGTAAAGCTGCACTTTGAGCTGGGTGCGGGCAAGGAAAATTTTGCCTGGGCGTAAGAATAGTTGCCGCTGCAACCGGCAGTTGCGCATTTTCCAAGGATAATGTATAGAAAAGCAGAGCCGAAACAGATATGCTGAACAGCATAGACCCGAAGGAGGCGTTTGTGTTTATGAAGGAAATGACCATAGGAGAGCGGATACAGCAGCTGCGTAAAGCGGCGGGACTTTCTCAGGAGCAGCTTGCGGAAAAGCTGGATGTTTCGCGCCAGTCCGTTTCCAAGTGGGAGCTGAATGACGCTGTGCCGGAGCTGACAAAAGTGATCGCTTTAAGTGAGCTGTTTGAAATATCCACAGATGAGCTGCTCAGGGGAAAGAGCGACCACAGCGCGATGGACAGGGAAGCACCCATAGAGACCATAGCGAGATTAAACTGTGCTGAAAGGCGTATACGCACGGGCTTTATAACCGTCATGCTGTCTGCGGTACTGCTGGCGGCAGAGTTTATGCTGCTGCCGGTGATGCAGATGGCGGAAAAAGCTCACTTTGGGTACTTTAAAACCAATATAATAGACTATGCGGCTGAGATGCCAATATCGCTTGCAATAAATATAACCGTGGCGGTCATGGCAGCGGGCGGCGTGTTTATGGCAATGGGATATAAGTACAAAAAGTCAAAAAAATAAAAATAATACTTGACGAGGGGGTTGTGGTGTGGTAACATAAGCCTTGCGTTGACGGCGCGGGGTAGAGCAGTCGGTAGCTCGTCGGGCTCATAACCCGGAGGTCGGGGGTTCAAGTCCCTCCCCCGCAACCATTTATGGCGGCGTAGCTCAGTTGGCTAGAGCATTCGGTTCATACCCGGAGTGTCATCCGTTCGAGTCGGATCGCCGCTACCAAGCAAAACAGCATCCTATGGGTGCTGTTTTTTGTTATCCGGATACACAAAGGCCTCCCCAACACAGCAGGGGAGGCCTTTTATTGTATTGCTTATTCTTCCGGTTCGGCCTTGGGCAAAACCCTTATGGTGGCCCGCTCTATCTGGTGCTCTTCTATTAACTGCACATGTATGTCCATGCCGGCGATAGCAAGGCGTATGTCCTGCGCTCCGTCGGGAGGGATGCTGCCAAGTGCTTCGAATACAAGGCCTGTAAGGGTATTGTGTTCCTCAGAGCTGAGTTCAATGCCTATAGCATCTTCAATGTCCTCAAGGGGAATATTGCCGAACAGTTCCCATGTGTTTTCGCTAACGGGCTGTATGTAGGGGTCGGGGTTTTGGGCATCCTCAGGCTCGTCGTTCAGTTCGCCCACCAGCTCTTCAATAAGATCATACAGTGTGATTATGCCCACCATGCCGCCGTATTCGTCCATGACGATTGCCATGGAGTTGCCGCTTTTTCGCATATTGCGGAAAAGTACGTCAGCCTTTACGGTTTCCAGCACGAAATATGCGGGCTGTATGGCGGTTGCAAAGAGGCTTTCGCGGCTTTTGTCCTCAAGGCGGAAGTAATCCTTGGCGTTGAGTATGCCTGTAATGTTGTCGGGAGAGCCGTCACATACAGGGTAGCGGGTATAGCGGTTTTGGTGTATGGTTTCAGCCCATACCTGGTCGCTGTCCTCCATCCACAGCAGGGCGGTATCTGTTCTGTGGGTGGCGATGTCGCCCACGTCTATGTCGTTGAATTCAAATACGTTCTGTATGAATTCCTTTTCCTCATGGTCAATGGTGCCCTTCTCGCTGCCTGCGTCCACCATCATGCGTATTTCTTCCTCGCTTACCTGATCCTCAGCTTCGTGGGGATCGATGCCGCAAAGGCGCAGCACAAGGTTGGTGGAGGCGGAGAGGAACCACACGATGGGCTTGAAGGCAACGGAGATGCCGCTCACTATGCCGGATATGCCAAGGGCAAGCTGCTCGGACCTTTTCATGGCAATGCGCTTTGGCACGAGCTCGCCGAATACCAGAGTAAAATAAGAGAGGATGAGGGTTATAAGTATTACGGCGATGGTGTCAAGGGTGGCGTAGGGGATGCTTACGCCCTTGCTCAGTATCCAGTCCACCAGCGGCTCGGAAAAATTATCCGCCGCAAATGCGCTGCCAAGGAATCCCGAAAGGGTAATGGCTACCTGAATGGTGGCAAGGAACCTTGCAGGTTCTGACGTAAGGCGGAAAAGCCGCCTTGCCCGCTTGTCGCCCTGCTCCGCCATGCGTTCAAGCTTTGTTTCGTTTATGGAAAGCACCGCTATTTCTGCGCAGGCGAATACCGCATTGAGGGCAATAAGTGCTGCCTGCAGCAGTAGCAATAATCCTATGGAATCATCCATTGTCAAATGACCTCTTTCTTAAAAATACGGCGTGAATAATTTCCCCTCAAAAAACCGCAAAGCACGACCGGTATATCACATACGGATATACAGATCATGCCTTATCATTATGCAAAGCGTATTTGTTTGTAAGTTAGGGTTAGCGTCGCTGTCGCTGTCCTGCATTTAGGGAAATAATCCTGCCTTTGTTTTAATGTTATTGGGGCATATTATATGCTATGCATAAAACAATGTCAACGGGTGGACTTATTCACACACGTAGAAGGCAGCGGATGCTGTGCAGTACAGCTGTCGGGTATCCCTGTGATGTATGTCCATGGTAAGGTGCAGCATCCTGCGCCCTTCGTTTGAAAGGTTGGCACGTATCACTATGGGGTCATGGGGAGCGATGGCCTTGATATAGCTGAGGCTGAGATTAGTGGTGACGCAGGCAGTGATGTTCATGTATGACCTGCAAAGAAGCCCTGCGCAGGAATCTACCATCCACGCCATGGCGCCTCCGTGGAGGGTGTTGTATACGTTCAGCTCGGCAGGGCATATGGTATGTACAAGCTCCAGCTGCCTGAGTTCCGCATCGCAGGAGTAAAAGTCAAACCGGTGCTCGGGGAAATTTTCATAGAATTTGTTATAGGTATCTATGCAGCTCTTGGCTCGCCGGGCAAATTCTTCCTGGGTGGGGCGTATCATACTGGGCTCTCCTGTGGCAGATTTGGAATAGTGTTCAGAGAAAGTATACCATTGGGAAAGACACTGTTCAAGATAAGGGGGCAAATGAGAAAAATGAAATATTGCAGGTCTTATCCTGCATCTGATATGAGTATAACTAATGAGCCGATGGTTATATATTATATCTGCCAATAGTGCTCCATATTGATAAAAGATTGATTGTGTTGTATCATAAGTGATAATTGGGGCAGAAGTTAGTTTTGCTAATGATACTCTCCCGTTAAATTCATTTTCTAACATAACCAATATTTATAAAAAAGAAAGAGGTTAAATCAAAAATGGCAAAAATCGACCTGAGCAAGTACGGCATTACCGGCACTACCGAGATCGTCCATAATCCCTCTTACGAAGTTCTTTTCAATGAGGAAACCAACCCCGCGCTGGAAGGCTTTGACAAGGGCCAGGTAAGCGAGCTGGGCGCCGTAAACGTAATGACCGGCATCTACACCGGCCGTTCTCCCAAGGATAAGTACATCGTAATGGATGACAACTCCAGGGATACCATCTGGTGGACCTCCGACGAATTCAAGAACGACAACAAGCCCATTTCCCAGGAAGTGTGGAGCACCCTCAAGGATATCGCAATCGACGAGCTGACCGCCAAGAGGCTGTTTGTTGTGGATGCATTCTGCGGCGCAAACAAGGATACCCGCATGGCTATCCGTTTCATCGTTGAGGTTGCCTGGCAGGCTCACTTCGTAGAGAATATGTTCATCATGCCTACCGAAGAAGAGCTGGAAAACTTTGAGCCCGATTTCGTGATCTTCAACGCCTCCAAGGCCAAGGTTGAAAACTACAAGGAGCTGGGTCTCAATTCCGAGACCGCCGTTGCCTTCAACATCACCAGCCGCGAGGCCGTTATCATCAACACCTGGTACGGCGGCGAGATGAAGAAGGGCATGTTCTCCATGATGAACTACTACCTGCCTCTCAAGGGCATTGCCTCCATGCACTGCTCCGCCAATACCGACATGAACGGCGAAAACACCGCCCTGTTCTTCGGCCTTTCCGGCACCGGCAAGACCACCCTCTCCACCGACCCCAAGCGTCTGCTCATCGGCGATGACGAGCACGGCTGGGATGACAACGGCGTATTCAACTTTGAGGGCGGCTGCTATGCAAAGGTTATAAACCTTGACAAGGACTCCGAGCCGGATATCTACAACGCCATCAAGCGCAATGCTCTGCTGGAGAACGTAACTCTGGACGCAGAGGGCAAGATCGACTTCAACGACAAGAGCGTTACCGAAAACACCCGCGTATCCTATCCCATCGACCACATCGAGAAGATAGTACGTCCCGTTTCCGCAGCTCCTGCCGCCAAGAACGTTATCTTCCTGTCCGCTGACGCTTTCGGCGTACTGCCTCCCGTTTCCGTACTGACCGATGATCAGGCTCAGTACTACTTCCTCTCCGGCTTCACCGCAAAGCTTGCAGGTACCGAGCGCGGCATCACCGAGCCCACTCCCACCTTCTCCGCATGCTTCGGCCAGGCATTCCTTGAGCTGCATCCCACCAAGTACGCTGAGGAACTGGTAAAGCGCATGGAGCAGAGCGGTGCCAAGGCATATCTTGTAAACACCGGCTGGAACGGCACCGGCAAGCGTATCTCCATCAAGGATACCCGCGGCATCATCGACGCCATCCTCAACGGCGATATCAACAACGCCGAAACCAAGACCATCCCCTACTTCAACCTTGAAGTTCCCACCTCTCTGCCCGGCGTGGACACCAACATTCTGGATCCCCGCAATACCTATGCAGACGTATCCGAGTGGGAGACCAAGGCAAAGGATCTGGCATCCCGCTTTGCCAAGAACTTTGTAAAGTACACCGGCAATGACGCAGGCAAGGCCCTGATCCCCGCCGGCCCCAAGGCTGAGTAAGCTGCATAAAATCACATGGCCATACCCGGCGGATATTTATCCGCCGGGTATTTTTATTCCGTAAAGATTGCGGTAAAAGGCTGTTTTTCATCATATTTGCCTTGACAATGGATGATTGGTTAAGTAGCATTTACCATGTTGGCAAAAATTTATTGCCCATGAAAGGATGTAATCACAATGCTTATAAAGGATATACTCAGCTCCAAGCCTGTAACCTTCTCCTGCGAACTGTTCCCGCCAAAGGTGGGCACAGATATTCAGAAGGCGGATGTGGTGGTGGAAAAGACCGCTGCCCTCAGGCCTGACTTTATCAGCGTTACCTGCGGAGCAAACGGCGGCAATACCGAGAATGTTATCCGCATGGCAAAGCACGCCGGAGAGTGCGGCAGCGTGGGCCTGGCTCATCTTACCTGTGTATCCGCAAGCCGCCAGGGCATTGCTCAGCGCATAGCCGAAATGAAGGAGCAGGGTATATTCAACGTACTGGCTCTCAGGGGAGACCTGCCCGAAGGCATGGAAAAGCCCGAGGAGGCCTGCTTCCAGCATGCAAACGAGCTGGTGGAGCTGCTTAAGCGCGAGGGCGGCTTTTCCGTGGGCGGCGCCTGCTATCCAGAGTGTCATCCCGAAAGCGCATCACAGGCGGAGGATATAATCAACCTTAAACGCAAAGTGGACGCCGGCTGCGATTTCCTCACCACCCAAATGTTCTTTGATAATGACCTTTTGTATCGCTTTATCAACAAGCTGAACAGGGCGGGGGTGGATGTTCCCATAATCGCAGGCATAATGCCCATAACCAGCGGCCGTCAGGTGGCCCGAATAACAGGCCTCAGCGGAGCCCTCATGCCTCCAAGATTCCGCAATATGCTGGACTGCTACGGCAGCAACGACGCCGCAATGGAGCAGGCGGGCATAGCCTATGCCTGCGAGCAGATCGCAGACCTTGTGGCAAACGGCATAAGGGGAATACATATTTACACCATGAACAAGCCTGAGATAGCGGGCAAAATACTCAGCAACCTTTCTTCTGTGCTGATGAGGTAGCCCTATGCGCATACGCATGGAGGAAGCCCTGAGATACCTTGGGGCAAAGGAAGCAAATGAGCAAAGCACAGCCCTTATAGATGGGGCGTGGCAAAGGCTGCAGCGCACAGCAGACCCGCGGTACCGTGTGATGCGGGTGGATGCGGCAGTTTTGGACGATCAGGTAAAAATGGCGGACTTTGCAGTACAAAGTGCATCTTTGGCGCTGAACCTCAGGGGGTGCAGTGAGGCGTACCTGCTGGCCGCCACCCTTGGCGCAGGGGTGGATAGAGAAATGACAAAGCTGGGGGCTGTGAACGTAGCGGAGGCCTTTGCGTTGCAGGCGGCAGCCGCAAGCGTGCTGGAATGCTTCTGCGATGACATATGCGAGGACATTGCCCGGGAGCTTGAAAAGGAAGGCTTGTATCTCAGGCCGCGCTTTTCTCCGGGGTATGGCGGCTTTTCCACTGAGCACCAGAGCGATATATTAAGGCTGCTGGACGGCGGCAGGATAGGCATGGGGGAAACCGCATCCCATATGCTGACCCCGCTTAAATCCATAACTGCGGTTATGGGAATATCAGAGCGGCAGGGCATTTGTAATGATAATAAATGCAAGGACTGCGATAAGACAGACTGTCTGTACAGAAAGGAATAAAACCAATGAAATTTAAAGACCTGCTGGGCAAATCCCTGCTGTTCTTTGACGGCGGCATGGGCACCATGCTCCAGAGCGCCGGCCTTAAGCCCGGCGAAATACCCGACGTATGGAATATCACCAATGCCGATAAGGTAATAGCGGTGCACAAAGCCTACGCCGAGGCAGGCAGCAATATAATAATCACCAACACCTTTGGCTGCAATGACCTTAAGCTCAGCGGCTCAGGATATACAGCATATGAGATCGCCGCAGCATCGGTGCGCAACGCAAGGAAGGCTGTTGAAGGCCTTGATAATAGATTCGTTGCACTGGATATAGGCCCCAGCGGCAAGCTGCTTAAGCCCCTTGGTGATCTTGATTTTGAGGACGCTGTGGAGCTGTTTGCAAAGACGGTACGCGGCGGCGTATCCGAAGAGGCAGACCTTATCCTGATCGAAACCATGTCCGATGCATACGAGCTTAAGGCGGCGGTGCTGGCGGCAAAGGAAAACTCCAACCTGCCCATAGCTGCAACCGTCACCTTGGACAGCAAAGGCAAGCTGCTTACCGGCGGCGATGTGGAAAGCGTATGCGCCCTCCTTGAGGGCCTTGGCGTGGATGCAATAGGCCTTAACTGCGGCCTTGGGCCAAAGGAGATGCTGCCCTTCCTTAAGAGGCTGAAGGCAGTGTGCTCCGTGCCTATGGTGCTGCAGCCCAATGCAGGCCTTCCCCGCTCTGACAACGGCAAAACCGTATTCGACGTGGGCCATGAGGAATTTGCGGAGCTTATGGAAAGCTGCATTGCCGAGGGCGTGTGGCTTGCGGGCGGCTGCTGCGGCACCACTCCCGCCCATATAGCGGCGCTGGTAAAGCGCTGCGGCAAAATGACCCCGCCATCCGTACAGAAGAAAACTCTAACCGTTGCCGCATCCTACGGACAGGCGCTGTACTTTGGTGAGGATACAAAGCTCATCGGCGAGCGCATAAACCCCACCGGCAAGCCCCGCATGAAAAAGGCTCTTATGGAAGGTGACTATGACCTGATACTCCGTGAGGGCATACTTCAGCAGGAGCAGGGCGCCCATGCGCTGGATGTTAACGCAGGTCTCCCCGGCATTGACGAGGCAGAGGTGCTGACCTCCCTTACAAAGCAGCTTCAGGGTGTAACAGACCTTCCCCTGCAGCTGGATTCCGCAGACCCTGCTGCCCTTGAGCGTGCCCTTAGGATATACAACGGCAAGGCCATAATAAACTCCGTAAACGGCAAGCAGAGCAGCATGGAGGCTGTATTCCCCCTTGCAAAGAAATACGGCGGCGTGATAATTGCCCTTACTTTGGATGAGAGCGGCATCCCTGAGGATGCCGAAGGCCGCATGGAAATAGCCCGCAGGATACTGGATAACGCAAAGCAATACGGCCTTGCGCCGCATGACTTTATTTTTGACCCACTTACCCTTACCGTAAGCGCAGGCGGGGACAATGGCAGGGTCACCCTTGAGTGTGTGCGCAGGCTGCATGATGAGCTGGGCGTGTGCACCTCCTTGGGCGTATCCAATGTTTCCTTTGGCCTGCCCAGCAGAGGCCAGCTCAACAGCGGCTTCCTTACCCTTGCAATGGGTGCGGGGCTGTCTGCCGCAATAGTTAACCCCCATGCTCCCGGCATGATGGAAGCCTATAGGTCTGCCCGTGCCCTCCTTGGCATGGATGAAAACTGCGCCGATTACATAGCCGCTTTCAGCGGAGATACAGCCCCCGCTGCTCCTGTTCAGCAGGAGAACATGTCACTTTACGACAGCGTGCTCAAGGGCCTTAAGGGTGCTGCGGTGCAGGCGGCGGAGCGTGAGCTTATGGATAAGTCTCCCCTTGAGGTGATAGACCGGGCAATGGTGCCTGCGCTGAATACCGCAGGGGAAAGGTTTGAAAAGGGAACGCTGTTTCTGCCTCAGCTGCTGATGTGCGCAGAGGCCGCAAAGGGTGCTTTCGGCGTTATCCGCTCTCATATGGGCGAAGGCGAAGGCATGGCTCGCGGCAAGGTGGTGCTTGCCACTGTTCAGGGGGATGTGCACGATATAGGCAAGAACATCGTAAAGGCATTGCTGGAAAATTACAGGTTCAAGGTCATAGACATGGGCAAGGATGTGCCCCCTGAGGATATTCTCAGGGCCGCCAAGGAGCAGGATGCAGAGCTGGTAGGCCTTTCCGCGCTGATGACCACCACTGTGCCCTCCATGCAGCGAACTATTGAGCTGATAAAGAAGGAACTGCCAAACTGCAAAGTAATGTGCGGCGGCGCAGTGCTTACCGCGGACTACGCAAATGCCATAGGCGCGGATTATTACACAAAGGATGCCATGGCGGGCGTAAGGTGCGCCATGGAGGTATATCCGGAGTAATATGGAGATGATAAAAAGCTGCCTATTAAAGGGCAGCTTTTGCGTATCTTTTACGAAGGAATGGCTTTAAGGGCTATTATAGATTATAGATATCCTGCCGTCTGTCGGTGAATACGGGTATGGCGGAGCGTATACTCTGCAGGGAGGAAAAGTCAGCTTCGCCTGTAATGATCTGCTCATCTGTTCCTGCCAGGGCAATGGTTTCCCCAAGGGGATTTATTATGATGGAGCATCCGCCGTATTGGGTCTGATCTGCTTTGCCGCAGGAATTGCAGCAGGCCACATAGGCTTGATTTTCTATGGCTCTTGCGGCGGCAAGGGTATGAAGATGAGGTATGCGCACATCCGGCCACTGGGATACCGCAAAGAGAATATCCATGCCTTTCAGCGCAAGGGAGCGGGCAAGCTCCGGGAAGCGTATATCGTAGCATATGATAAGCCCCGCCTTCACTCCGTCCAGCTCAAAGGTACAAAGTGAATTTCCCGGGGAATAGTGTCGATTTTCCCCCATGGGGGAGAAGAGATGGGTTTTGCTGTATTGGGCTGTGCAGAGGCCGCTGCGGTCAAATATCAGGGATGTGTTGTAAACATCTCCCTCCCGCATATCCGATACGCTGCCTGCGATGATGTTCACATGGTGCTTTTTCGCAAGGCTGCCTATCTCGGCCTTAACTCTTTGGGCAGCGCCCTGTGCCATGTCCTTAAGCCCCTGCCGGGGATAAAAGCCCGTGTTCCAGGTTTCGGGCAAAAGGATGACATCGGGAGAGCCTTTAACGGCCTGCTCTATAAGCTCGGCTGCGCGGCCGAAGTTTTTATCAGGGCAGCCCAGCTCCATATTCATCTGGATACAGCATATTTTCATAGCAAAATACCTTTAAAATAATTTGATATATTATATCAAACCCGGCCGTCCTGTACAATGCCGTATCAAGGCAACGTTAAAAAACCACAAGGTATTGACAAGATGCACCTTTGCTGTTATTATTCATTCCAATGGGTCGTTTGATCCGACATTTTTCAAAGGAGGTACAGCTTCACATGATGAATATGTTTGCTATGATGATGCGCAATACCGCCTTTGATAATGCTCGTCGGGTCTGACACCCTTAATAAGAGCGTAATTCAAGGCGGTTATTGGCGCTTCACCAATAGCCGCTTTTTTATTGCAAATTAATCAAATTTACATTATACAGGAGGAATCAAAAATGGCAGAACAGACTATCGGCACCAAATGCGTACAGGGCGGCTACACCCCCGGCAACGGCGAACCCCGCCAGATACCCATAATACAGAGCACCACCTTTAAGTACGAAAGCAGCGCCGAAATGGGCAAGCTCTTTGACCTTGAGGCCAGCGGCTATTTCTATACCCGCCTGCAGAACCCTACCAATGATGCCGTAGCGGCAAAGATAGCTGCACTTGAGGGCGGCACCGCCGCGATGCTCACTTCCTCCGGCCAGGCGGCAAACTTCTATGCGGTGTTCAACATTGCATCAGCGGGGGATCATGTTGTCAGCTCCTCCAGCATATACGGCGGCAGCTTCAATCTTTTCTCTGTTACCATGAAGCGCATGGGCATTGAGTTTACCTTTGTCTCTCCCGAATGCACAGACGAGGAACTGAACGCTGCCTTCCGTCCCAACACCAAGGCGGTATTCGGCGAGACCATCGCAAACCCCGCCCTTACCGTGCTGGATATCCAGCGCTTTGCAAAGGCTGCCCACGCCCACGGCGTGCCCCTTATTATCGACAACACCTTTGCCACCCCCATCAACTGCCGTCCTTTTGAATGGGGCGCGGACATAGTGACCCACTCCACCACCAAGTACATGGACGGTCACGGCGCAGGAGTAGGGGGCTGCATAGTGGATTCCGGCAAGTTTGACTGGACCAGATATCCCGAAAAGTTCCCCGGCCTCTGCACCCCCGATGACAGCTATCACGGCGTAACCTACACCGAGCGCTTCGGCCTTGAGGGAGCATACATCACCAAGGCCACCGCACAGCTGATGAGGGATTTCGGCTCCATCCAGTCTCCCCAGAACGCCTTCATACTTAACCTTGGCCTTGAGAGCCTCCACGTAAGGGTAAAGCGCCACTGCGAGAACGCTCAGGCGGTTGCGGAGTATCTTAAGAGCAACCCCAAGGTGGAATGGGTGCAGTACTGTGGCCTTGAAGGAGATAAGTACTACGAGCTGGGTCAGAAATATCTGCCCAACGGCTCCTGCGGCGTTGTAAGCTTTGGCGTAAAGGGCGGACGTGAGGCCGCCGAAAGGTTCATGGGCAGGCTTAAGATAGCTGCCATAGAGACCCACGTTGCGGATGCCCGCACCTGCTGCCTGCATCCTGCCAGCTCCACCCATCGCCAGATGACTGACGCAGAGCTGAAAGCCGCCGGCGTTTCCCCCGACCTTGTGCGCTATTCCTGCGGCCTGGAAGACGCGGCAGACCTTATCGCCGATATAGAGCAGGCCCTTAACGACTAAAAGTGTCGAAAAAGTCCTATTGGGACTTTTTCGAGGAAACATATTTTGCCTAAAACGCCAAGGCGTTGACCGGCGGCAAAATCTGCAAAGTACGAAAACCTAAAGGTTTTCATCCGTTTTGCCGTACACGCCGCCAAAGCCGGAATGGAAATCAAGGGGCTGCGGCCCCTTGATAATCCCCGGAGAAACACTTAAATATACTTTTTCGATAAAGCGTAATCATCTTAAAACTAACTAACGGAGGACGTAACCGTGCCTATCAAGATACCCAATCAGCTTCCCGCAACTCAGGTGCTCACCGATGAAAATATCTTCGTCATGACCGAAACCAGGGCCATGACACAGGATATCCGCCCCCTGCAGATACTTGTGCTTAACCTTATGCCCACCAAGATAGAGACTGAGACCCAGCTTGCCCGTCTGCTGGGAAACACCCCTTTGCAGGTGGAGCTGGAGCTGATGCAGACCAGCAGCTACGTTCCTCAACACACCTCAGCCGACCATATGATAAAGTTCTACACCACCTTTGACAAGGTGAAGGACCGCTACTTTGACGGCATGGTAATAACCGGAGCCCCGGTGGAAAAGCTGGCCTTTGAGGATGTTCAGTACTGGGAGGAGCTTTGCGAGATAATGGAGTGGAGCAAAACACATGTTCACAGCACATTCCACATCTGCTGGGCAGCACAGGCGGCGCTGTATTATCACTATGGCATACCCAAGGTGGAGCTGCCGGAAAAGCTTTCCGGCGTATATCTCCACAAGATAGACCGCCGCAGCTCCATGCTGCTTCGCGGCTTTGACGAGGCCTTCTGGGTGCCCCATTCCCGCAATACCACCATACGCCTTGAGGACGTAAAAGCCTGCCCAAAGCTTAAGATACTGTCCACTTCTCCCAGGGCGGGTGTTTATGCCCTTTCCACCGAGGGCGGCCGACAGATATTCATCACCGGCCATTCCGAATACGACAGGGATACCCTTAAAAAGGAGTACATAAGGGATAAGAACGCCGGCCTTAATCCCAAGGTGCCGGAAAACTACTTCCCCAATGATGACGATACCAAGGATCCTCTGGTAAAGTGGCGGGGCCATGCAAGCCTGCTGTATCAGAACTGGCTGAATTACTACGTATATCAGGCTACCCCTTACGATATACTCACCATCCAGCCCATAAAGTCCTGATGTATCAAAAAAAACAATGCCCGGATAAACCGGGCATTGCTGAATCGGCAGTATTAAATTATATCGTCGGCGGTCTGCTTTACCGCTTCGATCACCTGAGGGATCTTTTCCTTAGCGGAATCCGCAACCTCTGTGTATACCTCGGTGGCGGCCTTGGCAACTTCTGTCAGTACGTCCACAGCGTCTACCTTGCCGTCGCCGTTTACGTCCTTTGCGCCTTCGGGGTTGTTTGCCTTATATTTTTCAGATACCTTCATGGCGGCCACGGTGGTACCTGCCACTGCGCCTATGCCGAAAAGCTTTTTGAAGAAACCCATGCTGTAATCCTCCTTGTGTGGTTTGTTCAAATATATTATACCACAAGAAGGATGATGCGGGGCAAAAACTTCCCCATTCATTGACAAAAAACTTACATCATAATACACTGTAATCGTAATGGAGGTGTGCTAATATGCAGCCACTTGTGTTTCAAAGCGACTTCGGCCTGGGCGATGGTGCGGTATGCGCCATGTACGGCGTTGCCGAGAGCGTTGACCCTGCCCTCAGGCTGTTTGACCTTACCCACGATATAGAGCCATACAATATCTGGGAGGGCAGCTATCGCCTTATACAGACCATCAGCTACTGGCCCGCAGGCACTGTGTTCGTGTCTGTGGTGGATCCCGGCGTGGGCTCAACAAGGCGCAGCGTTGCCGCCCTCACCAAGGGAGGCCAGGTGATAATCACCCCGGATAACGGCACCCTTACGCATACCCTTCGTCTGGTGGGCATAGAGAGCGTTCGCGAGATCGATGAATCCGTCAACCGCCTGCCCCATACCGGTGAGGCCTATACCTTCCACGGCAGGGATATATACGCCTATACCGGCGCACGCCTTGCCTCCGGGAAGATAGACTTTTCGGGCATAGGCCCCGAGGTGCCTGTGGATTCTCTGGTGTGCCTGCCTATTGTTGACCCGGAGTCTGCAGACGGGCAGATAACCGGCACCATAGACGTATTGGACGTTCGCTTTGGCAGCATATGGACAAACATACCCCACAGCATGCTTAAGGACATGGGCATAAAGTACGGCGACAGGGTGCAGATAACCATACGCAACGACACCCGAAGCCTGTACCGCAACACAATGACATTTGCCCGCTCCTTTGCGGAGGTATTCGTTGGCGAGCCTCTGGCCTACATCAACTCGCTGGACTACGTGGCGGTTGCCATAAATCAGGGCTCCTTTGCCCGCGCCTACAATATCGGCACAGGCAACAGCTGGCACATAACCATAGGCCCTTCCCCCTATTAGGGAGATATGCCGGGCATATCCCACGGCAATTATAATATCAATCACATTACAAAAAGGAGAAATCTGTTATGTGGAAAATCAACGTTAAGACCATCGTCGCCATAGGCATAGGCGCAGCGCTGTTCTTTGTGCTTGGCCGCTTTGTAGCCATTCCCAGCCCCGTGCCCAATGTAACCATCTGCATCCAGTATGGTCTGCTGGCATTCATGGCTGCTCTGTTCGGCCCCATCGCCGGCTGCCTTATCGGCCTCATCGGTCACTTCCTTATCGACCTTAGCTGGGGCTGGGGCGTATGGTGGAGCTGGGTAATCGCTTCTGCCTGCTTCGGTTTCGTAGTAGGTCTGCTGGGCAACCGCACCCGTCTGGCCTTCGGTCAGTTCGGCAAGAAGGGCGCCATCAACTTCAACCTGGCTCAGGCTATCGCCCACGCCGGCGCATGGATCGTGATCGCTCCCGTTCTGGACATCCTCATCTATCAGGAGCCCGCAAATAAGGTATTCATCCAGGGCGGCGTATCCGCACTGTCCAACATCATAACCACCGCCATCGTTGGCACTCTGCTCTGCTTTGCATGGGCAAAGGCAGTTCCCGACAAGGGCAGCCTCAAGAAGGAAAACTAATAAACCAATAACATCGCATCACCGAAAAGGGGACGGATCAAAAGTCCGTCCCCTAAAAATATAACGGGAGTTATGTATGCAGAAAATACCCGTAATAGAATTCAATAACTTCGGATATCAATACAACGCCCAGGCAGAGCCCACTCTCTCCGGCGTTGATTTGACCATATATAAAGGAGAAAAGGTGCTGATAGCGGGGCCTTCCGGTTCCGGCAAATCCACTCTTGCCCACTGCATAAACGGACTTATACCCTTTTCCTACATAGGTGAAATAACCGGCAGCCTTAAGATAAACGGCAAAGAGACAAAGGATATGTCTCTGTTTGAAATATCAAAAACAGTAGGCACGGTGCTGCAGGATTCTGATGCTCAGTTTGTAGGGCTTACGGTGGCGGAGGATATAGCCTTTGCCATGGAAAACGACTGCACTCCACATGAAGCAATGCTTCAGCGGGTGCAGCAGGCGGCAAAGGAAGTTAACGTGCTGGATGTGCTGGCACACGCCCCCCACGAGCTTTCCGGCGGACAGAAGCAGAGGGTGTCCCTTGCGGGCGTGCTGGTGGATGACGTATCCGTGCTGCTTTTTGATGAGCCTCTTGCAAATCTTGACCCGGCTACGGGCAAGGCTGCCATAGAGCTTATAGACGACATACACAAGCGCACCGAGGCCACCATAGTAATAATCGAGCACCGGATAGAGGACGTGCTGCATCGGGATGTGGACCGCATAATACTGGTAAATGAGGGCCGCATAGTTGCAGACATGCGCCCGGATGAGCTGCTGTGCTCCAGCCTACTTGGGGATAACGGCCTGCGTGAGCCCCTCTATATTACCGCCCTTAAGTATGCGGGGGTGCAGCTTACGGAGGATATGTGCCCTGCGTCGATGGATAAAATGCAGCTTTCTGATGAGATGCGTTCACAGGTGCAGAGCTGGTTCAGGGCAACTCCTCCTGCTCCTGAGAAGCAAAAGGGCGAGGAACTGCTTAAGGCCGACGGCATACGCTTTGCCTATCCCAACGGCAAGGAGACCCTCTGTGGTATAGACTTTGAGCTGCGCCGTGGCGAGCTTATGTGCATCGTTGGGAGAAACGGAGCGGGCAAGTCCACCTTCTCAAAGGTGATATGCGGCTTTGAAAAGCCACAGGGCGGCGTATTGTACCTTAACGGCGAGGATATAGCCTCCCTTACCATAAAGGAGAGGGCGGAGCATATCGGCTACGTTATGCAGAACCCAAACCAGATGATAAGCAAAAACATGATAGCGGAGGAAGTAGGCCTTGCCCTTACCCTTGACGGCATGGAGCCTGAGGCCATACAGCAGAAGGTGTTTGATACCCTTAAGATATGCGGCCTGTATCCCTTCCGCAACTGGCCTGTATCCGCCCTCAGCTTTGGCCAGAAAAAGCGCGTTACCGTGGCCTCCATTCTTGCCATGGGGCCCGACATAATAATACTGGACGAGCCCACCGCAGGACAGGACTTCCGCCACTATACCGAGATAATGGAGTTCCTGCTGGAGCTGAACAGGCAGGGTGTCACCATAGTGATGATAACCCACGATATGCACCTTATGCTGGAATATGCTTCCCGTGCGGCGGTATTTGCCGACGGCAGGATAATCGCCGACGACAGCCCCGCAAGGCTGCTTACGGACGGCGACATAATCAGCCGGGCAAGCCTTAAGGAAACTTCGCTTTTTACCCTTGCGGTAATGTGCGGCATTACGGAGCCCCGGGAGTTTGTTCAGCGGTTTATAGACCATGACAGGGAGGTGCGGCAGAGATGACAAACCTGTTCAACTATATCCCCCGCAGCTCTATAGTACATAAACTCACAGGCGCAACAAAGCTTGCGGCGCTGCTGCTTTTGACCTTTGCCAGCATGACCTCCTTTGATACCCGCCTTCTTGGGGGCATGGTGATATTTGCCTTTGCCATGTTCGGCGTGTCAAAGATAAAGCTTAAGGAAGTAGCTCCCGTGCTGTGGTTTACCTTTGTTTTCATGGTGCTGAACAATCTGCTTATATATGCCTTCTCCCCTGAGGAGGGTGTGGCAATATACGGCAGCCGCACTGAGATATGCCATCTTTTCGGCATGTACTATATTACATGGGAGCAGCTTTTCTATCAGCTCAATGTGGTGCTTAAGTATCTGGTAATGATACCGCTGGTGCTGCTGTTTGTTTCCACCACCAATCCCAGCGAGTTTGCCGCCTCCCTCAACCGCATCGGCGTAAGCTACAAGATAGCCTTTTCCGTGGCCCTTGCCATGCGCTATATACCTGACGTTCAGAGGGAGTATCACGATATATCCTTATCATTGCAGGCCCGCGGCGTTGAGATGACGGACAAGGAAAAGCTGCTCAAGCGCATAAAGAATGTAACCACCATACTTTTCCCGCTGATAATGACCAGCATGCAGAAGATAGAGGTTATATCCAACGCCATGGAGCTCAGAAGCTTTGGCAAGGAGAAAAAGCGCACATGGTACGCCGCACGCCCCTTCCGAAAGGCGGATTACGCCGTAATAGCAGGCAGCGTGCTGGTGGTGCTGTTGTCGGTGGGGCTCACCTTCCTTAACGGAGGCAGGTTCTACAATCCATTTATTTAACAAAACAAGCATGATAAAACCGCCGAAGTCATTCGGCGGTTTGCTTTTTTATGAGAAATATCTATTCCCGCCCACTACCCCTCCAAAGTACTTTTTTCCTTGCGGAAAAGCCGTGGTAACTGCCAAAAACACATATTAGGCATACAGCAATCTTGTGAACCGGGCTGCCCATTTCGCCGTAGGGCGAAATATCCTAGAAGGGCGGCGGGAATAGATAAATAAAAAAACCATACCTTGTTCCATACTAAAGCAAAAAAGGAGCTTATATATGGGCGGCGAAAAACACACCTATCCGGACATGACATCAACCTTTCCCTTTACCGATACCACGGGCCTTATGCAGACTCCGCCAAAGAATGATGAGGAGCTGGAGGCATATCAGGAGCTGGCGGGCATGGAAATACCAAAGCAGAAATAACATGACAAATAAAAGAGGCATACTTTTTCGGTATGCCTCTTTGAATGTGTGTGGGTTAGTCCAGATCCACGTGGAACTGGGTCTCGTAAAGCTGCGTGTACAGGCCGCCCTTCTCAAGCAGTTCCTGATGGGTGCCCTGTTCAACAATGCGGCCTTTGTCTACAACCAGTATGCCGTCCGCCTTGAGTATGGTGGAAAGGCGATGGGCGATAACCAGACAGGTACGTCCTTTCATGAGGGTCTCCATTGCAGCCTGTATGGAGCTTTCGCTGATAGAGTCCAGGGCGCTTGTTGCTTCGTCCAGTATGAGGATACAGGGACTCTTCAGTACCACCCTTGCAAGGCTGAGGCGCTGCTTTTCGCCGCCGGACAGCTTGAGGCCCCGATTGCCTACGGGGGTATTGTAGCCGTCAGGGAAGGACATTATCACGTCGTGTATGTTGGCTATCTTGCAGGCGCTGATTATCTCCTGCTCGGTGGCCTTATCCCGGGCAAAGCGAAGGTTGTCCGCAATGGTGCCGTTGAAAAGGTATGCCTCCTGAGTTACTACGCCTATCTGGCTTCTCAGGAAGGAAAGCTCGATATCGCGTACATCCGTATCCCCTATGCTGACGCTGCCCTCATCCACATCGTACAGGCGGGGGATAAGGTTTACTATGGTGGACTTGCCGGAGCCGGAGGGGCCCACTATGGCGTACATCTTGCCGCCGGGTACGGTAAAGGAAAGATCGGAAAGAATGGGCACGCCGGGAGTATAGGAGAAATCCACATCCTTAAAGGTGATGTCCTTAAAGGCAAGCCAGGGGCGGACGGGTTTTTCGCAGTTGGCAATGCCACGCTCCTTGTCAAGATAATCAAATATGCGGGAAAACAAAGCCAGAGAGCGGGTAAAGTCCACCTGTATGTTCAGCAGACTTTCAACGGGACGATACAGCCTGTTGATGAGCGCTACTGTGGCGGTAATGGTACCTACGGTAAGGCCGGTATCACCCTTGGAGATAATGAGATAGCCGCCTGCAAAGTATATGAGGAGGGGGCCGATCTGGGTAAACATGCCCATAACCACGCGGAACCACTTGCCGCTGCGCTGCTCCTTGAGAGAGAGCTTGGATACCTCGCCGTTTACCTTTTCAAAGCGGGCGTATTCCTGTTTTTCCCGGGTAAAGAGCTTTATTAGCAGCGAACCTGATACGGACAGTGTCTCATTGACCAGGCTGTTCATCTCGTCGTGCTTTTCCTGGGACTGGGTGGCAAGCTCATAACGGGTGCGGCCTGCGCTGCGGGTGGGCAGTATCAGCAGGGGGATTATGCATATGCCTACCAGCGCCAGCTGCCAGCTCATGCTGAACAGGGCAAAAAGCGTGGTGGCAACAGTGAGCACGTTGCTTACAATACTGGTAAGGGTGCCGCTTACCACAGAGGATACGCCGGAAATATCACTGTTCATGCGGGTGATTATGTCGCCCTGCTTTTCCGTGGTAAAGAAGCTGTGGGGCATGTACTGGAGATGGCGATACATCTCGTTGCGCATGTCGTAAATTATCTGCTGGCTTATCCATGCGCTAATGTAGCTTTCCAGTACGCCTATTACCTGAGAGCCCGCAAGGGTAATAAAGGCAAGGCAGATAAGCCTGATAAGCAGGCTCATATCGGTACCCACCAGCGCCTGATCCACTATGCGGCCGGTGATGATGCTTGGGAACAGACCCACCACGCTGGATGCGGCTATGGTTACGAATACCAAAAGGAACTGAGGCCAGTATGGCTTAAGGTAACTGCCTATGCGCTTGAGCAAAGCGGGGGTGACGGCGGGCATATTGAGCTTTTCCTCATCGGTAAGGAAGCCCCTGGGGCCTAATCTTGATGGTCCGGGCATGAGAGATGCTCCTGTGTGTGGATTTGCGCTGCTTTTGTTTAAGGCCGGGAGCGCATGAGGGCCGCTGTGAAGTGAAGGATATATATTGTTATATAAAGTATACAATAATTGGGGGAGAATTGCCATAAACATATGGACTGCCATAATTTCTTTACATGGCAGAAAGAATAAAAATCGCCGCGAACTTAGTGGAGTCCGCGACAGCAGATATTGGGGTAATAAAAACACATATGCCCGGGCGCCGCAGGCGCAGGCCGCAAAAGGTTGGTAGCGAGAGCGAAGCGTTGTGAGTGCGCTTGCAAAGGAACAGCGGAGCCGAGCGTGACCTTTTGCGGAAAAGGAGGAGCGACGGAACGGGTGAGAGGTGATTTAACATAAAAAATCGCCGCGAACTTAGTGGAGTCCGCGACGACGTGGCGCGCCCGGCGCGATCACCTAAAGGTATCCCTCCGACTAACAAAATTCCATCGCTCATGGCTCGAAATTTTGAAGTCTCCGGTATACTCCAGAGTATCCCTCCGACTAACAAAATTCCATCGCTCATGGCTCGAAATTTTGAAGTCTCCGGTATACTCCAGAGTATCCCTCCGACTAACAAAATTCCATCGCTCATGGCTCGAAATTTTGAAGTCTCCGGTATCGAACGGGCACCTTCTTACGGCAGGGACACGAAATAAAACAGCCACCAATGGTGGCTGTTTTTATTTGGCGCGCCCGGCGCGATTCGAACGCGCTGCCTTATGCTCCGGAGGCATACGCTCTATCCGAGTGAGCTACGGGCGCTTGCTTGCATATGATAACATTTTTGCCTGTTCAATTCAACCCCTGACCCTAAATACCCAATAATGCAAGGCTTTCCGCTACACTTTTTACCTTCAGGTATTTTACGCCGGGAATATCCGGCAGATTGTCGCTGTGGGGTACTATCATGCGGGTATAGCCAAGGCGGGCGCATTCCTGTATGCGCTTGTCCAGGCGGTTCACGGGGCGTATCTCACCTGTGAGGGATATTTCACCTACTATTGCGGTATGGGAGGGGAGTGGAGTTTCGCTGGCGGCGGAGGCTATTGCCATGGCAACGGCAAGGTCGCCCGCACGCTCCGCAAGGCGAAGACCGCCCACTACGTTGGTATATACATCCTTGTCGCTCAGGCGAAGGCTTGCTTTCTTTTCCAGCACGGCCAGCAGCAGCACAAGGCGGCTGTTGTCTATTCCTGCAGCCATGCGGCGGGGGTTGGAAAAGGGGGAGGGGGAAAGCAGCGCCTGAACTTCCACAAGCATTGGCCGTGTGCCTTCCATGGCACAGGTAACGGCGCAGCCGGCAAGGTCTGTGCCGGTGATAAACAGGGTGGAAGGGTCGGGTATCTCCGCCATGCCGGAGGAACGCATTTCGAATACGCCTATCTCGTCTGTGCTGCCAAAGCGGTTTTTTACAGAGCGGAGCAGACGGAAGGAATCCTGCCTGTCCCCTTCGAAATACAGCACCGTATCCACCATGTGCTCAAGTATGCGGGGTCCTGCTATTGCGCCGTCCTTTGTAACGTGGCCCACTATGAATATGGCGGCAGAGGTGCGCTTTGCCATGCGGGTAAGAAGAGCGGTGGCTTCCCTCACCTGGGATATACTGCCAGTTGCTCCTGAGCAGTCGGGGGAGTACATGGTCTGTACCGAGTCGATCATTATAAAGTTGGGCTTGGTGCGGTCTGCTTCGCTTTCCACAGCGGTCAGGTCGTTTTCCGCAAGTATGAGCATATCGCCGCCCACGCCAAGACGTACGGCACGGAGCTTCAGCTGGGCTGCGGATTCTTCACCTGTAACGTAAAGCACCTTGCCCCGGTCTGCAAGCCTTGCGGCGGTCTGCATCAGCAGTGTGGACTTGCCTATGCCGGGGTCACCGCCCAGCAGTATTACGCTGCCCGGTACAATGCCGCCGCCCAATACCCTGTCCAGCTCGCCTATGCCGGAGGACACCCGCCCTGCGGAGGCGGTGGCAACATGGGAAAGGGGGATGGCGCAGGCACCGGAAGAAACGGGAGAGCTTACCGCCACCCGCTTTTCTTCTATCATGGTATTCCAGCTGCCGCAGCCGGGGCATTTGCCCAGCCATTTGCCGCTTTCATAGCCGCATTCGCCGCAGAAGAATACCGTCTTTGCGCCCTTTGCCATGTATGCTTGTCCTTTCCTTAGGGTATTTCTATAAATTTGACTATGTCGCGCTCCCGGGAGGTTACGTCCATCCACATTACGTGGTCATCGGATACGCCGAGGAACATGGCCTGTTCGTAATCCTGAGTAAGGCGGTATATCTTGCCGTTGTCAAAGGTATAAACGTATATGCCTTCATCACGGGAATAGGCAACAAAGTCTGAACCGAGGCCGAATTCTACAACGCCGCTGTCAATCAGGAAGGGGGTGCCGCCAAAGCCCTTCATGCCGTACAGCTGGGTGTCGCGGCTGTGAACTTCCGTAAGCCAGGCGGTATACTGGGCGTTGCACTCGGGGTCGTGTATGAATGTGCCGGTATTCACTGACTTTACTGTGGAGGAGTTTATGTAGATATAGTTCAGCACGCTGGTATCAGAGCTGCCGCTGGAGGTTGCTGAGTCTGCCCATATGAGGGAGGTGCCCGAAAGGAAGGGCTTGCTCTGGCCGTATACCGAGTTTGTGAACATGGCTACAACAGTGGACTCCATGGTTTCAAGGTCGTATACAAACAGCTTGTCCTTTGTTGTGCCGGTTCTGTCCGTAAAGGCAACGTAATTATCCGACAGGAAGGGCTCCGGCTGACCGGAGTAGATATCCTTTACCTTTATGGGCTTAAGGGTGGATGAGGTAAGATCCACCGCCATTATAGCGCCGCCCTCGTCTATCTTTGCGTCAAGATACACCAGCCACCTGCCGTTGAACTTGGGATACATAAAGTGGAAATTCTGGGGGGAGAGGGACAGCTTTTCGGCGGAGCGGTCTTCGGGGTTAAAGAAGAACATATCGCTGAAGGCCACGTTTTTGCCGTCCGCGGCCAGCTTGCCTGCGGATATTATCATGCGTCCGTTGTGGAAGTAGGGGTCGGTAAACCATTTATAGTTTGACGAGCCGTCAAACACCAGCTCCTGAGAGTTGGCGGCAAAGTCGTAGGTTTTCATGGGATGGGGGGTAGGGGTGGGCTTGGGCGTGGGGGCAGGGGTGGCCTCAGGGGCAAAGGGCGGCCGGTAGTCTATGCCGATAAAGTCTGCGGCCTTGGGCACCGCTATGTAGAGAATAACGTAAAGCAGCGCCAAAAAGCCCAGCATCACAGCTGTGAGCTTGATGATGGGACCCCAGTTGGATGCGCTGAGGCTGCGCCTTCTGCGTCTGCGCTTTGCCCTTTTAAAGCGGCGTCTTGCCATGGTGTCTCCTTTGGTCAATATATATCCAATTATAGCATGACAAAGTACGCCATATCAACGTGGCATAATCAATATGGCGCGGGCTTAATGAAAGGGTAAAATGGCAAAAAATCCTTTATTTATTTTGAATAAATGATATAATGCACAGGTATAAGCCGCAGATTGTGAATAAAAAAGTTTACATATTAAGGAGAAACGCAAAATGCTCGGTACTGTAGTAAATACCTTAGCGGTGGTGGTGGGAAGCTCCATAGGCCTGCTGCTGAAAAAAGGCATACCCCAGAAGATTACTGATGCCGTAATGAACGGCCTTGCCCTGTGTGTTATATTTATGGGAATATCCGGTGCTCTTGAGGGCAGCAAGACCTTAGCCATGATAGTATCCATGGCGCTGGGCGCCGTGGTGGGCACTCTTCTTGATCTGGACGGCAGGCTGAATAAGCTGGGGGATACCGTTGAAAGCAAGCTGGCTCCCGGCGGCCAGGGAAAGATTGCCACAGGCTTTGTTACCGCAAGTCTTCTTTACTGTGTCGGTGCCCTTGCCATAGTGGGCAGCCTTCAGAGCGGCCTTACAGGGGATAGCTCCATGCTGTATACCAAGTCCATGCTGGACTTTATCTCATCCATAGTGCTGTGCGCAAGCCTTGGCGTAGGCGTGCTGCTGTCCGCCGTAAGCATATTGCTCTATCAGGGCGTGATAACGCTGCTTGCTCAGGCTCTTGCTCCCGTGCTTACGGATATGGTTATTGCGGAGATGACCTGCGTGGGCAGCCTGCTTATAATCGGCATGGGTCTTAACATGCTGGGCGTTACCAGGATAAAGATAATGAACTATGTGCCCGCTATTTTCATAGTTATCGGGCTGTGCTACATAATGTAAAAAATTCGCTATTAATAAGGGTTATCGAAGGGGCTTCACAGTCCCTTTTATTGTATGATGGTTTTTTCACAGTCTGCTTGTATTGTTCTCGCAAACCGTGATAAAATGTATACAGGAAAAGATGGCCCCGATGGGGATACCATCGGAGCAAGAGAATATTCAAGGAGGAATTTTCATGCAGTATTCACGTGAAGTGGAAGAAATGTATTGCGTTGCAAAGGGCGCAAAGCATGAACCCGCCCCCATACCCGAAGAGGGCAAATGGGTAAAAGCCAAGGAGATCAAGGACATCAGCGGCCTGACCCACGGCGTAGGCTGGTGCGCACCCCAGCAGGGCGCCTGCAAGCTGACCCTTAACATCAAGGAAGGCATCATTCAGGAAGCATTGGTAGAGACTCTGGGCTGCTCCGGCATGACCCACAGCGCCGCCATGGCCTCTGAGATACTTCCCGGCAAGACCATTCTGGAAGCACTGAACACCGACCTCGTATGCGATGCCATCAACACCGCCATGAGGGAGCTGTTCCTTCAGATAGTATACGGCCGCAGCCAGAGCGCCTTCTCCGAGGGCGGCCTGGTAATCGGCGCCGGCCTTGAGGACCTGGGCAAGGGCCTCCGCAGCCAGATCGGCACCATGTACGGCACCCTCAAGAAGGGCCCCCGTTATCTGGAAATGGCAGAGGGCTATGTTCTGGGTATCGGCGTTGACGAGAACAACGAGATCATCGGCTACAAGTTCGTACACCTTGGCAAGATGATGGATGCCATCAAGAAGGGCGTAGACCCCAAGGAAGCTTACGAGAAGAACATCGGCACCTACGGCCGCTTTGCAGAGGCCGTGAAGGTTCTGGACCCCCGCAAGGAATAAGGAGGGCGGCATAATGGCAACTTTTGAAGGTTACGAAAGAAGAATAAATCAGATCAACCCCGTACTGGAACAGTATGGCCTCAAGACCCTTGAAGAGGCAGACGAACTCCTTAAGGCCAAGGGCATTGACGTACGCTCCATCGTGCTGGGCATTCAGCCCATCGCCTTTGAGAACGCCGTATGGGCATACACTCTGGGTGCAGCTATCGCCGTAAAGAAGGGCGTTAAGACTGCCGCTGAGGCTGCCGTGTGCATCGGCGAAGGCCTCCAGACCTTCTGCATCCCCGGCTCCGTTGCCGACCAGCGCAAGGTAGGCCTGGGCCACGGCAATCTGGCAGCTATGCTGCTGAGCGACAGCACAAAGTGCTTTGCTTTCCTGGCAGGCCACGAGAGCTTTGCAGCCGCTGAGGGCGCCATCGGTATCGCCCGCACCGCCAACAAGGTTCGCAAGGAGCCCCTGCAGGTTATCCTGAACGGCCTTGGCAAGGACGCTTCCTACATCATCTCCCGTATCAACGGCTTCACCTATGTTGAGACCGAGTACGATCAGTACACCGGCGAGCTGAAGGTAGTAGAGACCAAGGCATTCAGCAACGGCGAGCGCGCAAAGGTACGCTGCTACGGCGCAGACGACGTAAACGAGGGCGTAGCCATCATGCGTCACGAGGGCGTAGACGTTTCCATCACCGGCAACTCCACCAACCCCACCCGCTTCCAGCATCCCGTTGCAGGCACCTACAAGAAGTGGTGCATTGAGAACGGCAAGAAGTACTTCTCTGTTGCTTCCGGCGGCGGCACCGGCCGTACCCTGCATCCCGACAACATGGCAGCCGGCCCCGCTTCCTATGGCATGACCGACACCATGGGCCGCATGCACGGCGACGCCCAGTTCGCAGGCTCCAGCTCCGTTCCCGCCCACGTTGAGATGATGGGCCTCATCGGCGCAGGCAACAACCCCATGGTTGGCATGACTGTTGCTGTTGCGGTTGCTATCAGCGAAGCAAAGTAATATAGCTTAACAAAACACAAAGGCATCCGGAATACCGGGTGCCTTTTTTCGACTTGTTCCTCCAACAGTACCACAAACGGTACTTGTGTGGTATAATTTAGGGTAACCAATATAATCCAAGCCATGGTTTTTGTGGTCATATGGCACGGCATAGCTGTGTCATCCTCCATTGCAATACATCCGGTATTGCTGCTGTCGTCTTTCTTGCTCTGCCGCACCCTATGGCCACAAAAACTCCATAGACCCAAAGCACCGGAATCGGATGAGATTCAAGGGATCGGAGTGCAGGAATAGTGGTGCTATTTCAAACGACGACAACGAAGAAGCTCGCCGATTATGCTGCTTTGGGCAGGTTCGGATTACATTGGTTACCCTATGGCGCAATAAGGAGGACATATGGGATTCTTATCGTATTTATTCGGCCTGCTGAGCTTGCTTTGCTCGGCGGATGCAGCTGTGCTGCACACAGGCATTGCAGATGCGCTGCCATGGTTTACCGGCATGGGGGCGGCGGTGGCGGGCTGCCTTATCGCCGTGGTGTGGTACTATGAGATAAAGGCCACCGAAAAGGCGAAAAAGCACAGGGCAAAATCCTTTGCCGCAATGCTTTTTAATGTGATAGCCTGCATACTTGCTGTAAGCCTGCTGATAATGGGCATACTGGAGAGCATAATATAGGAGGGGAATATGTCCAATACCAAGCTTAAACCACTGTACCTGATGGATATATTCCGAGAAATGACTGACGAGGAGCATCGCCTTACCGTACCTGAACTGGTGGAAGAGCTGCAGCGGCGGGGCGTGCGCTCAGAAAGAAAGGGAATATACCGCGACATAGATGCCCTGATAGAATACGGGGCAGATATACGCAAAACCGGTACGGGATACTATCTTGCGGGGCGCGAGTTTACAAACAGCGAGCTGCGAACCATATCGTGGGCGCTGAAGAGCGCGGGATTTATCTCCCGGCGGCGCACTGCGCAGCTGATGGAAAAGGTTGCGGCCCTTGGAGGTCAGCACATGGGCAAAAAGCTCCTCCGTGGAGGAATGGCCGCCCCAAAGAGCGAGAATGACGAGCTTCTCAATGCTGTTGATGTGCTGGACAAGGCCATTGCCGCCCGCAGGCAGGTCACCTTTACCTATGACAAGGCAAGGGAGACTACCCTCAGGCGCACGCGCGTAAGCCCCTACGGGCTGATGTTTGTAAAGGGGGCGTGCTATCTTGCCTGTAATATAGAGGGTAAGGAGGAGCTGAGCTGCCTGCCCGTGTGGCCCATGCGCTCTGTGCGCTCGGACATGAGTCCCTGGAGGCATTACAGTGAGGTCAGCGACTATCGGGGCGAGTTTCCGCTGGAGGAATTTGCTGCAAAGGCTATAAGAAACGGCCTGTGCGAGGATGCGCCCTATTAAGGAGAAAACCGTGAAAAAGCTGATAAGTGTTGTGCTGATATGTATGCTGTCCATGGTGCTTCCGGCCTGCGCTGAGAAACAAGCGCAGCCCCGTGAAGAACAGTGGGAAATATCTGTTTCCTGTATTACTGACCCTGACCCAGAAGCATATGTGATAACCTACGGCGACGTGACGGTATCCTCCGAGACGGGGATACTTACCCTTCAAAACCGCAATGACTTTGATATAGCCGTACATCTGTCCTGCGACGGGCAGGAGGAAAAGGTATTTGAAATACAGCAGGGCGGCGTTTTGGCCTTCCATCAGGCAGTGAAGGGGGCGGAATATACCGTTGGCCTGCACGCCGATGTGAAAGAGGGAACCGAAATAAAGCTCATGGTTTATGACGGCGAAAGAGCCGAAGTGCACAAGTAAAAAAGCCCATATGGGCTTTTTTATTTGTCGCTTTCACGGGTAACGTATATATGTGCGGCGCCAAATACCACCGCCGCTATAACAAGCAGCCAGTGCCTGAGGGCAAGTCCGCTCAGCAGGAATATTATCACGGGGATGATTGAGAGCAGTATTGAGAGATCCTTTGATGGCTTTTTAAGATACGCCATATAGCATATCCAGTAAGCTATAAGAAGCGATGCATTGCCGAAAAGGTATACAAGCAGGCCTATGATGGAGCCGAAGCCGAACTCCATAAGGCCTATATTGAGCACCATCAGCAGCATGCAGGCGTATCTGCCTATGTTCTCAAGCACGAGGGCGGTTTTGTTTACGGAGGGACGCGGTTCGCCCCTGTGCTTTATGGCGTAAATGATATTGGGTATCAGCATCAATACCACTATGATGAGGCCGAAAAAGTTTATCCAGCCGGGGGATGAGGTGACGAATATGGCGGTGGGGCCGTCCGCTCCGCCGATTATGCCTATGCTTTGATCCATAATTTTGTCCTTTCTATAGTTCCACGGTTATTTCTTTATCTGCGGTCATGCTGTCCTCTGTGATCAAACAGTCCACAGCCATGATATTTACACCCGCCCTTGCAGCGTCCCTCAGGGCATCGCCAAACTGAGGATGGGTAGCGTCATTGGGTATCAGGCGGGAAACCCCTTTCAGCTGCACTATGAAAAGCATCAGAGCCTCCGCGCCGCCCTCCACGCAGGAGATAAGATGGCGTATATGCTTTACTCCCCGCTCTGTGGGAGCGTCCGGAAACATGGCGGTATCTCCGTCAAAGAGGGTAACGCCCTTTACTTCCACGAAAACAGGCTTTTTACCGTCACGCTCAATGTAAAAATCCAGCCTGGAGTCTCCATGGCGATATTCGGCTTTTATGGCAGCATCCGGATACAGCTTTGCAAGGTATTCTTTTGCGGCGGCGTTTGGGGCCTGACTGTCCATATTCAGCAGCACACCCCGGCTGTATACCCCTATGAGGTCATAGCGGGTCTTGCGGGCGGGATTGTCTGAAAGGGCCAGCACCACCTTTGCCCCCGGGATAAGCAGCTCCCTGCAGCGGCCGGTGTTTTTTACGTGGACCGTTTCAACATGGTCATTCAGCTGCACCGTGGCGATAAAGCGGTTTGGCCGTGATATGAATGATGCGGTAACGGTGGATGTATAGTTCATAGAGCTTCCTTATCGCTTGGGATAGCATCAATTATAGCAGAAAAGAGCATGGATTCAACAATAAAAAGCGAATAGCAGCCCTTTCGGACGGTGCACCCTACAAAGTACGGGCTGTATTTATGCCGCTGATGTACTTTGTTTTATTTTTTGGAAAGGGGTGAAAAGCTTGGAAGAGGCAGGATGCGTGATGGTTACGAATAATCCGCTGGTGAAGGAACGGATGGGCAAAACATATCCCGTGATATTTGTGGAGGGCGGGTACAGGGATGTGCTTATAAAGGTGCGGGATATGGTGCATCTTGGGCACAGGCTTTTTACACATCCCCTTATGGGCAGCATAAAGCCAAACCAAACACCATACCGCACAGTGTGCCTGTCAAAAAATGTGCATGAATTTTCCATGGAAGATCCACAGATAATATCAAACAGCATAGTGGCGTGCGATAAGTTTGTTCCGGCCCAATATTTTCCTCAAAGCATGCTTAAGGATCTGCAGACGGCGGATATCAGCCTGATATGGGGGACAATGGCAAGGGAACAAAACCGAAACATGAATTGAGAAAACAGGTAAGGAGGATTCTTTTTTTGAAGCTGCAGCTCGGTTTTATTAACATCAAGGACGTTTGCCTTTCGGATAAAACAATGGTGGAAAACGGTATTCTGCATGTGAATTCCGACGAAGTGATATCACATATCATGCAGGATGAGGATGTGAAGGCATGTATAAAAGAAGCATATTTTGACATTGCCCGCCCCGGAGAAAAGGTGCGCATAACCCCTGTAAAGGACGTTATTGAGCCCCGGGTAAAGGTTGAGGGAAGCGGCGGCCAGTTTCCCGGCGTAATATCCAAGGTTGACGCGGTGGGCTCCGGCAGGACACATGTGCTGAAGGGCATGGCCGTGGTAACGGTTGGGCCTATCGTGGGCTTTCAGGAGGGCATAATAGATATGTGGGGGACGGGGGCTGAGTATACGGAATTTTCAAAATTGATAAATCTCGTACTGGTATGCCGGCCTGCGGAGGATATACCCCCCCATGAATATGAGCGTGCTCTTCGTATTGCGGGCCTCAGGACGGCGGCATTCTTAGGGGAATGCGGACGGGAGGTCCAGCCTGACGAGGTGCGGGAATATGAAACCTTTGGCATTAAGCAGGGCATGGAAAAGTTTCCACACCTTCCCCGGGTAGGCTATGTGCACATGCTGCAGAGCCAGGGTCTGCTCCACGATACCTATGTATACGGTGTGGATGCAAAACAGACCCTCAGCACCATAATAATGCCAACCGAGACCATGGATGGGGCAATTATCAGCGGAAACTGCGTATCCGCCTGCGACAAGAATACCACATACCACCATCAGAACAACCCTGTGGTGGCAGAGCTGTTTGAGGAACATGGCAAGAGCCTCAACTACGTCTGCAATATCATCACCAACGAAAACGTGTACCTTGCGGACAAGGTGCGCTCTTCCGACTGGACGGCGAAGCTTTGCCGATTGCTGGATTTGGACGGAGTGATAATATCCCAGGAGGGCTTTGGCAACCCGGACGCAGACCTTATTATGAACACCAGAAAAATAGAGCAGCAGGGCATAAAGACCGTTATAATCACCGACGAATATGCAGGCAATGACGGCAGGTCACAGTCCCTTGCGGATTCTGACCCTTTGGCGGATGCGGTTATAACCGGGGGCAATGCCAATCAGGTGATAACGCTGCCCCCCATGGAAAGGGTAATAGGCACACTTGACTACGTGGACAGGATAGCGGGAGGCCATGCGGGGTCATTGGCTGAGGATGGCAGTATAGAGGCGGAGATACAGGTCATCACAGGGGCTACAAACGAGATGGGCTTTGGTTATTTGAGCGCAAGATAAGGAGGGAGCAATGAGCTATCGTGTTGTGCACTATATAAATCAGTTTTTCGCAAATATCGGCGGCGAGGATATGGCACATGTACCACCTGAGCTTCGGGAGGGGGCAGTTGGTCCCGGTATGGCGCTGCAGCAGGCATGGAATGGAGGGGCTGAGATAGTTTCCACAATCGTGTGCGGCGATTCATATTTTGCCGAGCATGAAAGGGAGGCAAGGGAGCAAATACTTGCATGGGTAAAGGACGCAAAGCCTGACATATTCATTGCAGGCCCCGCATTTAACGCGGGACGGTATGGATACGCCTGCGCAAACATTGCGCTGTCGGTACAGGATGAGCTTAATATACCTGTGCTTACAGGCATGTACGAGGAGAACCCCGGCGCTGATATGAGGGACAAAATTTTGATCGTATCCACATCAAACAGCGCCGCGGGAATGCGAAAGGCGGCGCCCGCCATGGCGGCTCTGGCTTTTAAGCTTATGAATGGGGAAGAAATAGGCCCCTCCGTGGTGGAGGGATATATGCCAAACGGCATACGCAAAAACTTTTTTGAAAAGGAGCGGGGGGCAAAGCGTGCGGTAAGGATGCTTATAAGCAAGCTTAACGGCAAGCCCTTTGTTACGGAGTTTCCCATGCCCTCATTTGACAGGGTAACCCCCAATCCTGCCGTAAAGGATATGAGCCGCGCAACCATAGCCCTGTGTACTTCCGGCGGCATAGTGCCAAGGGATAATCCCGACCGAATTGAAGCATCTTCCGCTTCACGCTATGGAGAATACAGCATAGCGGGGGTGGACAGCCTCACAAAGGGGGCATACGAAACGGCCCATGGGGGCTATGACCCTGTGTATGCCAATGAAAACCCAAACCGCGTGCTGCCCGTGGACGTACTGCGTGAGCTTGAGAGGGAAGGCAGGATCGGTAAGCTTTACGATGTATTTTATTCTACGGTGGGCAACGGCACATCTGTGGCAGCATCCAGAGCCTATGCGGAGGAATACGCAAAAAAACTGAAGGATGCAAATGTGGATGGAGTCATAATGACATCCACCTGAGGCACCTGCACCCGTTGCGGCGCAACGATGGTAAAGGAAATAGAGCGGGCGGGCATACCCGTGGTGCATATGTGCACGGTGACTCCCATTTCGGTAACCGTTGGGGCAAACAGGATAGTCCCTACAGTGGCAATACCCTATCCCCTTGGAGATCCATCTCTTTCGGCAGAGGAAGAGTATACTCTTCGCAGGAGGCTGGTACAGAATGCCCTTGATGCCCTGTCCACAGAGGTGGAGGAGCAGCGAGTATTTGAAAGACAGGGATAACATGGACGGCAAATAGTTTTTGCCAATTGCCCAAGTACAGATGGAATGTTAAAATATCCCAAAGGGAATATATACCAACACCCCAAAAGGAGATAATCTCAATGAGCAAGATATACGATATGATAATACTGGGCGCAGGCCCCGCAGGCCTTACCGCCGGTCTTTATGGCGGCCGTGGCAGGCGCTCCACCCTGATTATAGAAAAAGGGCAGGACGGCGGTCAGATCGCCACCACCAACGAAATAGAAAACTATCCCGGCCAGCTGCTGGAGGGGGAGACCGGCCCCAGCCTTGTAAAGCGCATGAGCGAGCAGGCGGAAAAGTTTGGCTGCGAGAGAGTAAGCGATACCATAAAGGCGGTTGAGCTGGATGGTGACGTAAAGAAAGTAATAGGCGGCAGGGGCGAGTACCTGGGCAAGGCAATAATAATCGCCATGGGCGCCTATGCCCGCCCCATCGGCTGCAAAAACGAAGAGGAATTCAGGGGCAGAGGCATATCCTACTGCGCTACATGCGACGCCGCCTTCTTTGAGGACCTTGAGGTATACGTTGTGGGCGGCGGCGATGCGGCGGTGGAGGAAGCCATGTACCTTACCAAGTTTGCCCGCAAGGTAACCATAATCCACCGCAGGGACGAGCTCAGGGCCGCCAGGTCCATTCAGGAAAAGGCCTTTGCAAACCCGAAGATAGACTTTATGTGGGATACCGTGGTTGAGAGCGTGGACGGCGAGGATGTGCTCAATAAAATGGTGGTAAAGAATACCAAGACCGGCGAACTGACCACAATAGAGGCAAATGAAGAGGACGGCTTGTTTGGTCTGTTCGGCTTTATCGGCCTGCTGCCCAACAGCGGCCTGTTTGAGGGCAAGCTGGATATGGAAAACGGCTATATACTTACCGATGAGGATATGCGCACCAATATCCCCGGTGTATTTGCCGCGGGAGATATCCGCAAAAAGAGCCTCAGGCAGGTGGTCACAGCTGCGGCGGACGGCGCAATAGCCGCCATGCAGGCAGAACATTACATATCCAATATGGAATAATATCAAACAAAAACTCACAGCATAAAAAGGGAGGCGAAAGCCTCCCTTTTGCGTACTGCAAAAAAGATGAGGAGGATGTTTTTTATATGCTGGAACTGGACAAGGATACCTTTGATGGGGAGGTGCTTCAGGCGGAGGGGAAAGTGGTGGTGGATTTTTACGGAGACGGCTGCGCCCCCTGTGCCGCCCTTATGCCCCATGTGCATGTGTTGGCGGAAAAGTACGGCGACAGGCTTAAGTTTTGCGCACTGAATACCAGCAAGGCAAGGCGGCTTGCAATAAAGGAGAAGGTACTTGGCTTGCCTGTTATCGCGGTGTATGAGAATGGACAGATGATAGACTCACGGGTAAAGGAAGAGGCAACGCCGGAAAATGTTGAAGCCATGATAAGGCAATATGCTTGATTTGCCGGGTAGAACGCCCCGAGAGGCTTTCTATAAAAATGAAGGAAAGGAGAAAAAATATGAGCGTTTTGGCCGATAAAAAGGTAGTGATCATAGGGGATCGTGACGGCATACCCGGTCAGGCTATCGCCGCCTGTGCGGAATCCGCAGGGGCAGAGGTGGTGTTTTCCTCCACCGAGTGCTTTGTCTGAACGGCCGCAGGCGCAATGGATCTGGAAAATCAGAGGCGGGTAAAGGAATTTGCCCAACAGTACGGCCCGGAGAACGTGGTGGTTCTTCTGGGCGCTGCTGAAGGCGAGGCTTCCGGCTTGGCCGCTGAAACGGTCACCAACGGTGACCCCACCTATGCAGGTCCGTTGACAGGAGTCCAGCTTGGACTTACGGTTTATCACGTATGCGAGCCTGAGGTAAAGCAGGAATTCGATCCGGATATATACGACCGGCAGGTCAGTATGATGGAGATGGTACTGGACGTGGAGGATATAACAAAGGAAATGTCCGCCATCAGGGATGAATACTGCAAATATATCCACTAAACAGCATACACAGGAGCGGCAGGCGCAATGCTTGCCGCCCTTTTTATATAAAGGGCAAATAAAAAGAGACTTTTGGCGGCAAAATATCTGCATAACCTATAATTTAAAAGGAGCAGAAGCTATGAAGAGCGTAATAAAGGGAACGGGATATATATTGGCCCATGGGCCGGACATGATGCTGCACAACGGAACCACACAGACAATAGAGCGCATAGTAAACCCTGACGGGGAGTATTTGAAGCAGCTGCCGGATCACATCCGCAGCTTTGAGGATGTGCTGGCCTATTATCCCAATCAGGTGTATATAGGAAACGTTGCCCCTGAAGAACTGGCGGAGGTTCCCCAGCCCTGGTATGACAAGGCCTGCCCTGTAAATGAGCGCTATGGCAGGTTTGGTCAGATAATGCCCCAGGAGGAATTCCTGCTGCTGATGGATGCCTGCGATGTGTTTGACCTTGTTAGGATGGATACGGAGTTTGTGTCGGAATATAAGGATAAGCTTGCGGATGATCCCATAGTGGACAGCTCCATAGCGGAGCGCATGAGCGCGGGCACGGATCCAAAGGAGGTTGCCCGCCTTGTGGAGGAGGATGGGGCAGAGGGACTGTACCATAACGGAAGGCTGGTGGGCTGTGTTCTCAGGGCACACGATATAGATCCCAGCCTGTCTGCCCATGTAATGCTGGAAAACATTGCGTATAAGGCATCCTGCGTGCTGGCGCTGCTGACGGCGGTATCCAATGGGGGCATTGACAAGGACGAGATCGAGTATGTTATAGACTGCTCCGAGGAGGCCTGCGGGGATATGAACCAGCGGGGCGGCGGCAACTTTGCAAAGAGCGCCGCGGAAATAGCGGGGCTGAACAATGCCACGGGCTCTGACTGCAGGGGCTTTTGCGCTGCCCCTGCCCATGCCATTGTGGAGGCGGCGGCACTGGTGGCATCCGGGGCATACAGGACAGTTGCAGTGACCGCGGGCGGGGCCACCGCAAAGCTTGGCATGAACGGCAAGGACCATGTAAGAAAGGGCTTGCCTGTGCTGGAGGATATGCTGGGGGGCTTTGCTGTGATAATTACAGCGGATGACGGAATAAACCCCGAAATAAACCTTAGCATACTGGGCCGCCATACCGTGGGCACAGGCTCTGCCCCTCAGGCGGTAATATCCGCCCTTGTGACGGAGCCCCTTGAACGCAATGGCCTTAAAATAACGGATATAGATAAATATTCCCCTGAGATGCAGAATCCCGACATAACAAAGCCCGCGGGGGCGGGGGACGTAGCCCTTGCCAATTATAAGATGATTGGTGCTCTGGCGGTAAAGCAGGGAGACATTGAAAAGAAAGCCCTTGCAGAATTCATTGCGGAGCACGGCCTTGTGGGCTGGGCACCTACACAGGGACACATTCCATCAGGTGTGCCGTATATTGGTTTTGCCTGCGATGATATACTCAGCGGCAGGATAAAGCGTGCCATGATAATCGGCAAGGGCTCATTGTTCCTTGGCCGCATGACAAACCTTTTTGACGGAGTATCCTTTGTGATCCAGGCTAATACTGGAAAGGACAAGGATGCGAAAGCAAATGAAAGCGAGATAAGGAAGATGATCGCAGAGAGCATGAGCAAGTTGGCAGAAACGCTTCTCGCCGACGAAGAATAAGGGTGGAACCATGGGCGAAGAAAGGGAAATCATTGCCAGAGCATTTAGGGATATGGCCAATGGGCTTGCAGCAGGCTCCTTTGAAAGGCGGCCCCGCATAGCAGTTACCGGTATTGGCGGTGAACATGGGGAAGAAAATGTTCTGGAAGGGGCGCTGATGGCGGCAAAGCAGGGTGTGGATGTGTATTATATAGGCACCCTTGAGGGGAAAGGCGTGACCGCGGTGAGGGCGGCAGACGAGGATGAATGCCACAAAATAATGGAAAAGATGATGGTAAACGGCGAAATAGACGGTGCAGTTACCATGCATTATCCGTTTCCCATAGGTGTATCCACAGTGGGACGTGCTGTTACCCCCGCAAGGGGAAGGCAGATGTTTATCGCCAACACCACCGGCACATCCGCCGCCGACAGAACAGAGGCAATGGTGAAAAACACCATATGCGGCATAATCGCCGCAAAGGCCTGCGGCATACATGCACCCACGGTGGGGCTGCTGAATCTGGAGGGGACACGGCAGGCCGAGCTGGCATTGAAGCAGCTTCAAAAGAACGGGTATGACATTCGCTTTGCAGAGTCTGCCAGAGCGGACGGCGGGGCGGTTATGAGGGGAAATGACATGCTGACAGGCTCTGCGGACGTAATGGTAATGGACTCGCTTACGGGGAATGTTATGATGAAAATGCTGTCATCCTATACCACCGGCGGCAGTTATGAAGCGATGGGCTGGGGCTACGGTCCCGGCATTGGTCAGGGCTTTGACAAGCTGATACTTATCCTTTCCAGAGCATCGGGCGCGCCGGTAGCGGCAAACGCCATACTGTACGGAGCAGAGTTGGTAAAGGGGAGGATATTTGACGTAATGAGGGATGAATTTGCCAAGGTGGAAAAAGCGGGGCTCAGCAGTATACTTTCTCATAGAAAACCAAAGCCCGCAAGGGATCCCGAAAGTATCCCCATGCCTGCCGCAGAGCCTGTTACTGCCGGCATATCCGGCATAGACGTGATGGATATTGAGGATGCGGTAAGTGCGCTGTGGAAGCAGGGCATATACGCCGAATCCGGCATGGGATGCACAGGGCCACTTGTGATGGTCAGCGAGGCAAACCGGGAAAGGGCGGCGGAAATACTGAAAAAGGCAGGCTATACAGGCTAAAAGCAAGCATCTCTACACAGCGTTTATTTTCACATTCCTCATATTCTGATACAATCTGTATCAGACAGGAGGAATAAACTATGGACTGCGAAAAGATAGGCCTTACCATAAAGACCCTGCGAAAGGAAAAGGGAATGACCCAGCTGCAGCTTGCGGACAGGCTGAACGTCAGCGACAAGGCCGTATCCAAATGGGAGCGTGGAGTGGGCTGCCCTGATATATCCCTGCTGCCGGAGCTGGCATCGCTCCTTGGGGCAGAGCTTGAGAGCCTGCTCAATGGAGAAATACGCAGCAGGAGCACGGTGGCGGGCAATATGAAAAAGCTGAAATTCTACGCCTGCCCCCGGTGCGGCAATATACTTACCTCTGAAGGTGATGCCGCCATATACTGCTGCGGCAAAAAGCTTGCGCCCCTTGCTGCCCAAAAGGACAAGGAGCAGCTCACCATGGAGCGTATGGAAAACGACTGGTTTATTTCAGGGCCTCATCCTGTGGAAAAGGACCATTACATTGCCTTTGTGGGGATATTAACGGGGGATGGCCTCATGATGAGGCGGCTGTACCCCGAATGGGACATACAGGCGAGGCTGCCCTGGTGCGCCCATGGCAGGCTCATATGGTACTGCGTACAGCATGGGCTGTTTTACAGGGATTTTTAGCGGACTTGCTTTACAGTTTGTTTAAACATGGAGAATTGTGACGGTGGTATACTTTTTCTATGGAAAAGAAAACTAACCGAAGAAAAAGAATAGTAACCGCAATAGCCGCAGTGCTTATGGCGGCTATGCTTCTTCCCTTTGCAGTGAGCGGATACGTAAAGCTGTCCACAAAGGATATGATAGTGAACAGCGAAAATGTAATGGAAGGGGAATACGACTGCATACTGGTGCTGGGCGCAGGCGTATGGTCCGGCGGCAGGCCCTCACATATGCTGAGAGACAGGCTGGATGTGGCGATCGGCGCGTATGAAGGGGGCGGAGCGCCAAAGCTCCTTATGAGCGGCGACCATGGGCGCAAGGAATACGACGAGGTAAACGTAATGAAGGACTACGCCATAAATGCGGGAGTGCCTTCAGAGGATGTGTTTATGGACCATGCGGGCTTTTCCACCTATGAGAGCATTTACAGGGCGCGGGATGTATTCCTTGCAAAGCGTGTGCTGATAGTTACCCAGGGGTATCATCTGTACAGGGCGCTGTATGTGGCGCGCTCCCTTGGCCTTGATGCGGAGGGGGTGGCGGCAGACCTGAGGACGTACAAGGGGCAGAGCTATTATAGCCTTAGAGAAGTGTTGGCGCGATGCAAGGACTTTGCCATGTGCATATTCAAGCCCCTGCCCACATACCTTGGGGAAACCATACCCGTATCCGGCAGCGGAGATTTGACAAACGACTGATATAAACAAAAAGAACCGAGCACATCGGTTCTTTTATTTTTTGCGTACCATTTCGATCAGTGCCGCGGCTTTTTCGGTTACAAGGGTGTAGTTTTCTTTTTTATGTGGGATAAGGCAGTTTGAGCAGTCCTTTATGCCGTCGGCGGTATAGGTAAAATTGCCGCCGCACTTTTCCCCCAATGCATAGAGGGGGCAATAGCAGAACAGACAGCTGAATTCTTCAGTTCCGCTGTGGCAGGGATAATAGGGGCAGGCTGTGTTGGCAAAGAAACGGCTGTTGTCCATGGTGCTCTCCCGAAAATAGGTATAGTGGTATTATTTCAAAAAGCTAATCCCCAGTCAACACAAAACTGAGACTTGGATGAAAGGTGTTTCTCAGGGGATTATCAAGGGATCGCAACCCCTTGATTTTTAAGCCGGCTCTGACGACAGGTGCGTCAGAACGGATGAAAACCGTAAGGTTTTCGTACTTTGCAGGTTTTGCCGCCCGGAAACACATTTGTGGTTTAGGCAAAACCTGTAATCTCAAAAAAGTCCAAACAGGACTTTTTTGACACTAAAAACAAAGACCGCCATGGTTCGGTGGCGGCCTTTGCTCTTTAGGGGGAGAAATCTTATGGTAGGAGTTATTGGTTGCAAGCTTTTCAAGCTTCCCTGTGCCATTATAATAACAGCTGAATGTGGCGGAAAAATGCACAGCCCGTGTACGTTTCGTAAAGTAAATATTAATAAACCGTGACCACGTGGCTTATTCGGGAAAAATCGCAGATTTTATACAGTTTGCAAGGGAATTTGCATCATTGGGGACAAAGCGGACGGCATCCAGCTCATCGGCCCACAGACATCCGTGGGACACCGCCGCAAAGAGGGGCAGGTCCCGCCTCAGTACTCTTTGGCGGTAGCTTTCATCCTGCTCGGCGAACAGGGGAAAATCCTTTACCGCGATAAGCCTTGCGGCTATGCCCTGAACCGAAAGTATCAGGGCGGCTTTTTTGATTAGTGCCGTATCCTTTTCATCGAATATTACGGCGCAGTCTCCAAAGCCTTTGTGGGGGTCCAGCAGTATGTACGCTCCACGCTGCATATCCTGTGGATCGGGACCGTGGCACATATCCATAAGGAGCTCCTTTGCTTTACAGTGAGAACAGCAGCTCGTCGTAGCCGGGGAAGGGCCATGCGTCCTTGGCGGTTATCACCTCAAGGGAATCGGCGGTGCCCCTGAGGGCGGCCATGGCGGGCAGCACCACGTCGCGGCAGTGCTCGGCGGCTGCGGCGTTTTCGGCAGGCAGGTTGGAAATGCTGTCAAAGAGGCGGCCTATGCCCTTGTGGAGGGAATTTATGCCGTCGGACAGGGCACGGAGCAGTGCATATTCCGCATCGTTTGGCACGCCCAGGCGATCCTTTGCGGATACGGCTTCGGCTATCTTGGTTTCGTAGCCTATCACGGCGGGCATTATCATGCGCTGTGCCATGGTTATCATGGTGTTGGCTTCGATGCGGATAAGCTTTATGTAGTTTTCAAGGGATATGTCGTGGCGGGACAGCATCTCCCGGCGGGTGTATATGCCCCTTTCCGAGAAGAGGGCAATGTTTTCCTCAGCGATGAAGCGGGGCAAGGCATCCACAGTGGTACGGAGATTGAGAAGGCCGCGCTCCTCTGCTTCTTTGGTCCACTCTTCGCTGTAGCTGTTGCCGTTATACAGTATGCGCTTGTGTTCCCGCATGGTGCGGCGGATAATGCGGAAGGCCTCGCGGCGGAAGTCTTCTGCCTTTTCAAGGCGTTCCGCAAACTCTGCCAGTGCTTCTGCCACGATGGTATTCATAACGGTGTTTGTGTCCGCGATGGACTGGCTGCTGCCCAGCATGCGGAACTCAAACTTGTTGCCGGTAAAGGCAAAGGGAGAGGTGCGGTTGCGGTCGGTGGTGTCTATGCGCAGGCGGGGAATGGTGCATATGCCGCTTTCCAGTATCCTGTCGCCGCCCTCTTCGTATTCTTCCTTGTGCTCGATGGAGGTGAGCAGGTCATATAGGGTATCGCCAAGGAAAATGGACACTATGGAGGGAGGTGCTTCAAAGCCGCCCAGACGCCAGTCGTTGTTTGCACCTGCAGCGCATACGCGCAGAAGATCCTGATGCTTGTCCACTGCCTTGATGACCGCCGCAAGGAATACCAGGAACTGCAGATTGTCCTTGGGGGATTTGCCGGGGGCAAATATGTTCATGCCGGTATCGGTGGAAAGAGACCAGTTGTTGTGCTTGCCGCTGCCGTTCATGCCCTGGAAGGGCTTTTCGTGGAGTATGCATACAAGGCCGTGGCGCAGGGCAACGGTCTTCATCATCTCCATAACCAGCTGGTTGTGGTCGGTGGAGGTGTTGGCGTCGGTAAATATAGGGGCCAGCTCATACTGTCCGGGAGCTACTTCCTTGTGCTCGGTCTTTGCGTATACGCCAAGCTGCCACAGCTCACGGTCCAGATCACGCATGAAATGGCTTACCCTGCGGGAAATGGCGCCGTAATAGTGGTCTTCCATCTCCTGTCCCTTGGGGGGCTTTGCGCCAAAGAGGGTGCGGGAGCAGAATACCAGATCAGGGCGCTTGTCGTGGAGCTCCTTGTCCACAAGGAAATATTCCTGCTCTGCGCCGGCGGTGGGGGTAACGTGGCTTACGTCGGTGTGGCCGAAAAGGTGCAGTATCCTGACGCTCTCCCTGCTGATGAGCTCCATGGAGCGCAGGAGGGGAGTTTTCTTATCCAGTGCGTCGCCGCTGTATGCGAAGAACAGTGTGGGGATGCAGAGGGTACTGTCCTTTATGAAGGCAAAACTGGTGGGATCCCATGCGGTGTAGCCGCGGGCCTCAAAGGTGGGGCGCAGGCCGCCGGAGGGGAAGCTGGAGGCATCGGGCTCGCTCATTATGAGCTCCTTGCCGGAAAACTCTATTACGGGCAGGCCGTCCTTGCCGCAGCCCAAGAAGCCCTCATGCTTTTCCGCGGTAACGCCGGTAAGGGGCTGGAACCAGTGGGTATAGTGGGTGGCGCCTTTTTCCAGCGCCCATGATTTCATGGCATCCGCCACTATGTCCGCTATGTCGGGGTTAAGGGGCTTGCCTATGCGGATGGTGTCCTTAAGGGTAGCATAGGCCTCCGCAGGCATGCGCTCACGCATGGCGGTGTCGTTGAATACCAGTTCTCCGAAGTTGGTGGTGATGCTGTCCATTGTGTATCTCCAAATTATGCAAAAATTTTATTGGCGTAAGTAAAAGCTGCTATATGAGCAGGCCCTGAATCTTGTAAAGGGTAATGGCAATGCTTTCCCGCATGTAGTTGTTTGGCGCGGAATACCATACGTCCTTTGCGGCGTAGCCTTCCGCCTCGATTCCGTTCATTACTGCCACACGGCCGGCACGGTAAATGTGAAAGGCGGTGGTTATGTATGCGGCGGAGGCGTTTGGGAAGCGCTCGTCCAGTATCCGGCGGGTGAATTTGAAATTTTCCCATGTGCTGGTGGATTTGTCCTCCATGGTGATGCGGCTGGGGTCAACTCCGTGGGATACCAGATAATCCTTCATGGCCTGAGCTTCGCTGAGGTTTTCGCCGTCCCCCTTGCCTCCGGTCACTATAACGTGGGTATCCGGGCTGTGGTCAAGGTATTCGAGGGCGGCGTCAAGGCGATATTTGAGGGTGAGGGAAACCCTGTCTCCCCGCACCGCGCAGCCCAGCACTATCAGCACGTCCTTGTTGTACTCCGCCTTTTTTGAGGCGGAGGAAGAGAGCAGCGCCCCCATGATGCAGAAGAATACCACCGCCGCAGCGTAGATGACGATGAGCAGCGTCTTTATCCAGCGGCCGGGCGGCGTTTGAAACCATGGAAAAAGGCTGTTTTTGAATATGCCGACTATAAGCATGGGGATGCCCATTATGGCAGGAAGAACGGTGCCCAGATGGCCGTTGCTTACCATGGAGAGCAGAGCCGTATCCAGAGTCAGCAGCGCACCCAGGGCTATCAGAACTATATGCACGGCTTTTGCACCTCCCCTGCTCAAACTAATCCAATATAAACTATACCATACTTAACGAAAACTTGAAATAGAACTCAGTGAAAAACAAACATGAATAGAAGGTAAAATAATGTCATGCGGTTTGTAATGGATATGTCTTTGTGATATACTGCTAAGATGTAAAATGCCTAAATATGGGCAGACGGAGGAAACCATGGGATTCATAGATAAACTGCTTGGCAATACATCCGAGGCTCAGATAAAAAAGCTGATGCCAATGGTAAAGCGCATAAACGCCCTTGAGCCTGAAATGGAGGCATTGAGCGACAAAGAACTGAGGGGGAAAACCGCCGAATTCAAGGCGCGCCTTGCAGAGGGTGCAACCCTTGACGACCTTCTGCCCGAGGCTTTTGCCGTGGTTAGGGAGGCCGCAAAGCGCACCATAGGCCAGCGCCATTACGATGTTCAGCTGCTGGGCGGCATTGTGCTGCATCAGGGCCGCATCGCCGAAATGAAAACAGGCGAAGGCAAGACCATCACAGAAACCCTGCCCGCATACCTTAACGCCCTTACAGGCCACGGGGTGCATATCGTAACGGTAAACGATTACCTTGCTCAGCGTGACGCCCAGTGGATGGGCAAGATATACCGCTTCCTTGGCATGAGCGTTGGCTGCATAATACACGAAAAGACCAACGATGAGCGCAGGGAGGCATATGCCTGCGACATAACCTACGGCACAAATAACGAGTTTGGCTTTGACTACCTCCGGGACAACATGGTGGTATACCGCCAGCAGATGGTGCAGCGTGAGCTGAACTATGCCATTGTGGACGAAGTCGACTCCATACTTATAGACGAAGCCAGAACCCCCCTTATCATATCCGGTCATGGCGAAGAATCCACCGACATGTACGAAAAGGCGGACAGATTCGTACGCAGGCTTGAGCGGGGAGAAAACATAATAAAAATAAGCAAGTCCGACCAGCTGATGGGAGTTGAGCAGCCCGAAAGCGGCGACTATATGGCAGATATAAAGGCACGCACCGTGGCCCTTACCCAGCGGGGCATGGAAAAGGCGGAAAAGTTCTTTGGTATAGAGGATATTTCCGACCCCGCCAATACCGAGCTCAACCATCACATTCATCAGGCCCTCAAGGCCCACGCACTTTTCCAGGTGGATAAGGACTACGTGGTGCAGGACGGCAAGGTGCTGATAGTTGACGAATTCACCGGCCGCCTGATGCTGGGCAGAAGGTACAGCGACGGACTCCATCAGGCCCTTGAGGCCAAGGAAGGGGTGACCGTAGAGCGTGAAAACCGCACCCTTGCCACCATCACCTTCCAGAATTACTTCCGCATGTTCAAAAAACTTGCGGGTATGACGGGCACTGCCAAAACTGAGGAACAGGAGTTTCAGTCCATATACGATCTGGACGTTGTGGAAATACCCACCAACAGGCCCCTAATGCGCAAGGATCACAACGACGTGGTGTACACCAACGAAATGGCAAAGTTCCGCGCGGTGGTGCAGGAAATAGTAGAGGTGCACAAAACCGGACGCCCCATTCTGGTGGGCACTATATCCGTTGAAAAAAGCGAGTTCCTTTCCGGCGTGCTTTCCCGTCAGGGCATAAAGCATCAGGTGCTCAACGCCAAGATGCACGCCCGGGAGGCCGCCATAGTTGCACAGGCAGGTACCTTCGGCAACGTGACCATCGCCACCAATATGGCGGGCCGAGGCACCGATATACTGCTGGGCGGCAATCCCGAGTTCCTTGCAAGGCAGGAGCTGCTGCGTGAGGGCATGGATGAAAACATGGTGGAGGAAGCCACCGGCCATGCGGATACCGATGACGAGGAAATACTTGCTGCCCGAGCAAGGTATGCGGAGGTTTACGCAAAGCACAAGGCGGTTACGGATGCGGAGCACGAAAAGGTGGTGGCTGTCGGCGGCCTGCATATAATAGGCACAGAGCGCCATGAGTCCCGCCGTATAGACAATCAGCTCCGGGGCCGTGCAGGCCGCCAGGGCGATCCCGGCTCCACAAGGTTTTACGTATCCCTTGCGGATGAGCTTATGCTGCGCTTTGGCGGGGAGCGTGTCCGGGATCTTATGGATAAGCTGAACCCCGAGGGGGATATACCCATCGAGGCGGGCATACTTACCAAGCAGATAGAAAACGCCCAGAAGCGTGTGGAAAGCTTCAACTTTGACATCCGCAAGAACGTTCTCCAGTACGATGACGTTATGAACCGTCAGCGCGAGATAATCTACGGTCAGCGCCGCAAGGTGCTCATGGGCGAGGATATAAGTGAATCCGTTCAGGACATGGTGAAGGAATGCGTTGCGCTGCGCTGCGCACAGTATTGCCCCGGCTCACTGCCTGCCGAGGAGTGGGATAACGAGGGCCTGAGAAACGAGCTTGGTCAGCTTACCGGCTTTGACTGCACAAAGGCCATTGCCGGCATAAAGGATGCAGCTGCCTTTGAGGAGACTGCTGTAAAGTTTGCGCTGGAGGCCTATGCCGCCAAGGAAGCCGCCATAAATCAGGGCGCGGCTCAGCTGGGCGTGGATGTGGATATGCGTGAGCTGGAGCGCGTGGTGCTGCTGCGTTCTGTTGACGAGCTGTGGATGGATCACATCGACGCAATGGATCAGCTCAGGCAGGGCATAAGCCTGCAGGCCATAGGTCAGCAGGATCCTGTCATCGCATACCGCAATGCGGGCTTTGATATGTTCGATGAAATGGTACAGGGCATCCGTGAGCGCACCGTACGAAACCTTTACCATATAGTTATCTCTGCCAAGGCGCCTGAGCGCAAGCAGGTGGCAAAGCCCATAGAGACTGCGGGAGACAGTCCTGCCCAGCCAAAGCGCGTGGATAATAAGATAAGCCGCAACTCTCCCTGCCCCTGCGGCAGCGGCAAGAAGTATAAGCAGTGCTGCGGCAAGGATAAGTAAGCAAATGTAATAAATAAATTCAACCGTTCGAAAGGATGTGAAAAAGGGTGTTACAGCTTGACGAATACAGGCAGCAGCTTGCCGCCATGAGGGAAACACTTGAAAAGGCAGGTGAATCCCTTTGACGTGGCAGGGTTAGCCGCGGAAAAGGAAGAACTGGAAGTAAAAATGGGCGCAGCGGATTTCTGGGATGACGTTGAGGCGGCAAACAAGGCCAATCAGCGCATGAAGGTGCTGAGCGCCAAGATAGAGAAATATCAAAAGCTTCAGAGTGCAATAGAGGACGCCGAGGTTATGGCAGACATGGCGGAGGAAGAGGACGACCAGGCCATGTACGATGAGCTGGTATCCGATATGCAGTCCATCACCGAAAAGGTGGAGGCACTGAAGCTTGAGACCCTGCTCAGGGGCCCCCACGACAGGCTGAATGCTGTGTTGTCCCTTCACGCAGGCGCAGGCGGAACAGAGGCACAGGACTGGGTATCCATACTGTACCGCATGTACACCCGCTACTGTACCAACAGGGGCTGGAGCATAAATGAACTGGACTTCCTTGCAGGCGACGAAGCGGGCATAAAGAGCGTTACCTTTGAGGTGGAGGGGGATAATGCCTACGGCTACCTTAAGGCGGAAAAGGGTGTGCATCGTCTGGTGCGTATTTCTCCCTTTGATGCATCCGGCAAGCGTCATACCTCATTTGCATCTCTGGACGTTACTCCCATATTTGATGAGGATACCAACGCGGTGGAGATAAACCCCGACGATATCCGCATAGATACCTATCGCTCAGGAGGCGCAGGCGGCCAGAACGTAAACAAGGTCAGCTCCGCCATACGCATAACCCATTTCCCCACAGGCATAGTGGTACAGTGCCAGAACGAGCGCAGCCAGCTGCACAATAAAGACATGGCAATGCGAATCCTCAAGGGTAAGCTTCTGGAGCTTGCGGAGCGTGAGCGCATGGAGCAGATGGCAGAAATAAAGGGCGAAATGAAGAGGATAGAATGGGGCAGCCAGATACGCTCCTACGTTTTCCAGCCCTACACTCTGGTAAAGGACCACCGTACCGGCGTGGAGATAGGCAACATACAGGGCGTTGTGGACGGCGATATAGATGCATTTATCAACGCATACCTTGTTCAGTCCTAAATACAGCAAAAAAACATCCGCATCATGCATGCGGATGTTTTTATGTGGGTCAAAGTATTATTCCTTTGGCAGGCTGCGCTTTTGGATCTCCAGGCGCACCAGCATGACCGCCATAAGGTATACGACAAGTATGACGCATTCTAACGCCAGTGAGCTGTAAGGCCTGGGATAAAGGCTTGTGGCGGCCAGCGTTATGAGCCTTACGGGGAAATACAGCCCCAGCCATGCCGATGCACTGTAAAACCGCCTGCGAAAGTGTCTTACTTCATCGTTGACGCCCTTTTTCCGGCAGGTATACTCAAAACCGCCGATAAGCGCTGCCATGGGGATGAAGCTCAATATGGTGAAAACAAGGTTTTGCAGTATCACCATGCACATAAACTGTAATATTACAGCCATCACTTCCAGAGTAATGAGCATTACCATGATCTGTTCAAAGCTGCCTGCCTTTGCCTGCTTTACCTGAGGAAGGTCGCTGTCGCTGCTGTAGTCATCGTTGAGAAGGTAGTCTGCCGTTACCTGAAAAAGCCTGCTCAGCTGCAATATGTTCATGGCGTCCGGCATGGCTGCGCCGGTCTCCCAGCGGGAGACGGCCTGACGGGATACGTTAAGCTTTTCCGCCAGCTCATCCTGAGATATGCCTCTGGATTTTCTAAGGGCAATTATTTTATCTGCCATGTTCATTTATAATATCCTCCTTATCCGTATGCTCTCATTGTAGCTGGGCAGGGGATATGCCGCCACCGCATAAACTTTACATTTGCGCAACTATACTTTACACTTGGCTGATCTCGGGCTTTTTATACTCTTATTTCAGGCTGCGCAAACAGGGACAATTCCCTTTCAAGCTCCTCATAAAACCGACCCAGATGATACCCGTCCATCAGCGCATGGTTGCACAGTGTGGCAACGGGCAGCATCTGCCGTCCGTTTACGGGGCGGTATTTTCCCCACGTTATGCGGGGATTGCTGTCCGCGGGGATGGGGGTGGGCTGAACGACGGAGGTGAAGGCTATATTTGTAACAGTGGAGATGAATATCTGAGGGAGCACGTTTTCCATGTCTCCAAGGCCCTTGCCTGCGGCTATCTCCGTCTGATGGGCTAGGGCTATGGGAAGGAACTCCTCAAAGGGCATTGCGGGGTCAAGGGTGCAGTAGCCGAATGTACCGTCCGCCCTTGCCACGGTGTGGTTGGTAAGGCAGGAGGGGTATTCTATTATTTCTCCATCCAGCAGGCGGCGGCGAAACTCGGGTATGGAGTTTGCGGCCTTTGCGGCGCACCACATTATGGACATGAACAGAGGATATCCCTTGGCCTTTACCCGCGGGATAAAGTCGGTAATGTCCACGTCCACCGTAACGCCTACATAAGGGTATGCGCAATCATTAAACAGGGCAAAATGCTCTGCCCTGTTGTATGTTTTCATATCGATTTTGATGTAATCCGGCATATCAGAATCCAACTCCGTATGTACGTATTTCCTTTGTTTTTTCAGCCAAACCTTCTATGGGCAGCTCCTTCATATGGACGGCAAAGGATTTGCTTTCGCCGGGGTCAAGGGGAGCGTTCTTAGTGAAGTGCCATACGCCCAGGAGCTTGCCGCTTTCATCGTAAAAGCCTGTGTATACAAGGTTGAGTGAGCATTCGCCTTCGGATTCAAGGGAGCCTGTCATGGTGGTAAAGCCGGGGTAGTTATCCGCAAGAAAAACGCTGCGGGGGGTAACGGGTATGCGCTGAAGGTCGGTCTGCGCGCAGGAAAGCTGTGCCGTCATGGCGGCAGCTGCGCCGGGGGTAAGGGAGGGATCCGGATTCCACCATGCCACAAAGCCTGTTTCACCGGGCAGCAGCACCGCAATGTCGCTCATTACGGGAAGGTAATCGTGGCTTTGAGCTGCGCCGTTTACGGTGAAGGACAAGGTTGCCCCTGTAAGTACTATGGGGCAGTTGCCGGTGTTTTCATATGCTGCCGCGCCGTAAAGTGTGGGGCCCTCTGCGCCGTCAAATACATATGCTGCCGTATCCGTAACGGTAACCGCGGGGGCAGGGGCGGCCGCAGGGTCTGCAGAGGCAGCGGGCTGATTTTCCGTCACCACTTCAAGGCCCTGTACCTCAGCGCTGTTTTGAGGCTGAGGCGTGGGGGCAGAGCCCATGCTGAGGGGGTCTATGGCAAAGAGAGAAGTTTCTTCATGTTCCTTTTTGCCGCAGCCTGCCATTACAGCAAGGGAAAGCAATATGCAGATGAAAATAATAAAGCTCTTTTTCATATTCAAATTATACCATACTCCGGCCTGCTTTAGATATGGGGAAAAGGGGGAGGGAGCAAAAGCTTTACGATTTTTTTTAAAAGAAATGGGGGAATCCGCTTGTTTTCTTATGGAAAAGGGGAAAGCTATTCAAATAAGCGATATGCAGAAATGGTAAAATGTGATAAAATAATCAATGTAAGATTATGATAATATGCCGAAATCCGGGCTTACGGACAGCGGCTGAAATTTGGAGGTATAAAATCATGGCAAAAAAGACTATTCAGGATGTAGAAGTTAAGGGCCTTAAGGTTCTTGCCCGCGTTGATTACAATGTGCCCCTCAACGAGGACGGCAGCATTTCCGACGAAACCCGTATAGTGGCATCTCTGCCTACCGTAAAGTATCTGCTGGATAACGGCGCAAAGGTTATTCTCTGCTCCCATCTGGGCCGTCCCAAGGGCGAGCGCAAGATGGAGTTCTCCCTTGCTCCCGTGGCAAAGCGCCTTGCAGAGCTGCTGAACGTTAAGGTAACTCTCGCTCCCGACTGCATCGGCGAGGAAGTTGAAAAGATGGCTGCCGAGCTGCAGGCCGGCGAGATACTTCTCCTTGAGAACCTTCGTTTCCACAAGGAAGAGGAAAAGAATGATCCCGAGTTCGCAAAGAAGCTTGCTTCCCTTGCAGAGCTGTATGTTTCCGATGCTTTCGGTACCGTTCATCGCGCCCATGCTTCCACCGCAGGCGTAGCCGAGTATCTGCCCGCAGTTGCAGGCTTCCTTATCGGCAAGGAGCTGTCCGTAATGGGCGAGGCTCTGGAAAACCCCGTTCGTCCCCTGGTCGCCATCCTCGGCGGTGCAAAGGTAAAGGATAAGATCGGCGTTATCACCAACCTGCTCAACAAGTGCGATACCCTTATCATCGGCGGCGGCATGGCCTACACCTTCTACAAGGCAAAGGGCTATGAGATCGGCGACTCTCTGCTGGACGAGGCCAATCTGGGCCTTGCCAAGGAGCTGATGGAAACCGCAAAGGCAAAGGGCGTAAACATGGTACTGCCCGTTGACAACGTGATCGCCACCGACTTTGCCGCAGACGCAGAATACAAGCAGGTCCCCGCCGACCAGTTTATTCCCGGCTGGCAGGGCATGGATATCGGCGACAAGACCAGAGAGATGTTTGCAGAGATCGTAAAGTCCGCAGGCACCGTTATCTGGAACGGCCCCATGGGCGTATTTGAGTTCCCCAACTTTGAAAAGGGTACCGAGGCTATTGCCGAGGCCTGTGCCGAGAGCAACGCCATCACCATCGTCGGCGGCGGCGACTCCGCCAGCGCCATCACCAAGCTGGGCTATGCCGATAAGATCACCCATATTTCCACCGGCGGCGGCGCAAGCCTTGAGTTCCTGGAGGGCAAGACCCTTCCCGGCGTAGCTGCGCTCAACGACAAATAATAAAGAATTTTACTTAAGAAACGGAGATATATACTATGCGTAAGCCCATTATTGCAGGCAACTGGAAGATGAACATGACCCCTTCCCAGGCAAAGGAACTCATCGGCGAGCTCAAGCCCCTGGTACAGGATGCAAAGTGCGACGTTGTTATCTGCCCCCCTTACGTTGATCTGGCTTTGGCAGCCGAGCTCATCAAGGGCAGTAATATCCGCCTCGGTTCCCAGAATATCCACTGGGCCGAAAAGGGCGCCTTTACCGGCGAAGTTTCCGCCAACATGCTCAAGGAGCTGGGCGTTGAGTTTGCCATTATCGGCCACAGCGAGCGCCGCCAGTACTTCGGCGAGACCGATGAGACCGTAAACGCCCGCGCAAAGGCCGCCATCGCCGCAGGTATCACCCCCATTATCTGCGTTGGTGAGAGCCTTGAGCAGCGCGAAGGCGGCAAGACCGAAGAACTTGTTAAGGCTCAGGTAGAGAAGGGCCTTGAAGGCATCGCCGCAGAAGACGTTGCAAAGCTGGTTATCGCATACGAGCCCATCTGGGCAATCGGCACCGGCAAGACCGCTACCGATGAGCAGGCCAACGAGACCATCGGCGTTATCCGCAATACCGTTGCTGCTCTCTTCGGCACCGATACCGCAGCTGCCCTGCGCATCCAGTACGGCGGCAGCATGAACCCCAAGAACGTTAAGGGCCTTATGGCAATGCCCGAGATAGACGGCAGCCTTATCGGCGGCGCAAGCCTCAAGGCTGTGGATTTCTCTCAGGTTGTAAATTACGACGCTTAATTGCTATTTGATTTAAGGAGAATCGATATGAAGAAGCTTACCGCCCTCATAATATTGGATGGCTTTGGCCACAGGGAGAGCAAGGAAGGCAACGCCATACTTACCGACGGCGCTGCAAATATCACCCGCCTGATGAAGGAATATCCCAACACCCTTATCGCTGCCTCCGGCGAGGATGTTGGCCTGCCTGACGGGCAGATGGGCAATTCCGAGGTGGGTCACCTGAATATCGGTGCAGGCCGCATCGTATATCAGGAGCTTACCCGCATCACCAAGTCTATCCGCGAGGGCGACTTCTTTGAAAACTCCGCTTTCCTGGGCGCGGTGGAAAACTGCAAAAAGCATGATTCCGCCCTGCATATTTACGGCCTTACCGGCCCCGGCGGCGTCCACAGCCATCAGAATCACTTCTTTGGCCTGCTGGAGCTTGCAAAGCGTCAGGGCCTTGAAAAGGTATACGTCCACTGCTTCATGGACGGCCGCGACGTGCCTCCTGAAAGCGGCAAGGGCTACATCGAAAACTATCAGCAGAAGATCGCCGAGATAGGCGTTGGCAAAATAGCCACCGTAATGGGCCGCTACTATGCCATGGACAGAGACAACCGCTACGAGCGCGTTGAAAAGGCATACGCTGCGCTGGTATACGGTGAGGGCGTATACGCCACCGATCCCGTACAGGCCATGCAGGATTCCTACGACGCAGGCGTTACCGATGAATTTGTACTGCCCGTGGTTATCACCGAAAACGGCGCCCCCGTTGCTACCATCAAGGCAAACGACAGTGTGATCTTCTACAACTTCCGTCCTGACAGAGCCCGCGAGATCACCCGCTCCTTCATTTTTGAAGACTTTGACGGCTTTGAGCGCAGAAACGGTTTCTTCCCCGTACATTACGTATGCATGACCCAGTATGACAAGACCTTCGGTGACAAGGTTCACGTTGCCTTTAAGCCCGAGGGACTTACCAACACTCTGGGTGAATATCTTGCCGCAAGCGGCAAAACTCAGCTGCGAATTGCGGAAACCGAGAAGTACGCCCATGTTACTTTCTTCTTCAACGGCGGCGTGGAAGCTCCCAACGAAAACGAAGACCGCTGCCTCATTCCTTCCCCTAAGGTAGCCACCTATGATCTGCAGCCTGAAATGAGCGCATACGAAGTGGCTGAGGAAGCAGTAAAGCGCATTGAGAGCGGCAAGTACGATGTAATGATACTCAACTTTGCCAATCCCGACATGGTAGGCCATACCGGCGTTATGGATGCAGCCGTAAAGGCTGTTCACGCCGTTGATGAGTGCGTTGGCAAGGTACTGGATGCTATCCTCAAGGCGGGCGGACGCGCCATAGTTACCGCCGACCACGGCAACTGCGAGCGCATGTACGATGAAGACGGCGTAACCCCCTTCACCGCCCATACCACACTGCCTGTGCCCATGATACTGGTGGATGAGGAAAAGAAGGACGCCAAGCTCCGCGCAGACGGCAGGCTTTGCGACCTTGCCCCCACCATGCTGTCCCTTATGGGCATGGAGATACCTGCCGAGATGACAGGCAAAAGCCTTATTATTGGCTAAAAGGTAATTTTACAAGGATAGTTTGCCCCAAAAGGGGATAAAAAATCCAAAAAACATATGGCTTTTTTATAGAATGCGTGGTATAATAGCCCCTGCGTGCTATAATGAAAGTAATCCATGGGAGGAAGTATATATAATGGCAGCTCTGAACACAATCCTTAATATCGTACTTATCATCAGCTCTATTGCCCTTATCGCAGTAGTGCTTATGCAGCAGACCAAGAGCAGCGGCCTCGGCGGCGCTTTCGGCGGCGATACCCAGTCCTTCACTGCCCGCGGACAGGCGGCCAGCAAGGAAGCTAAGCTTCAGAAGATCACCAAGGTTCTGGCGGTGGTTATTGCGGTAATCGCAATCGCCATGACTATCATCAACTGATTTTTTACAGCTTTCAGCAGGAGGGTGTGCCGATGCGGCATACCCTCTTTTGGTTTGTAAAAGAAAAGGAGAAAAATTACATCAAAGCATGAAAGAAACCATTCTGGATATTATTCGGCAAACAGGCCGCCCAATGGACGGGGAAGAAATACTCTCAGCCGCAGGCGGCATGCTTGAAGACGTAAAAGCCGCACTGGAGGAGCTTGCCTCCACGGGGCGTATAATGATAACCCGCAGGGGCAAGGCCGCTCTTCCCGAGCAGCTGGGACTTACCTATGGACGGGTGCAGTGCAATGCCCGTGGATACGGCTTCCTTATACCTGCAGACGGCAGCGACGATCTGTTTATTACAGCCGAAGGCATGGGAGGAGCGCTCCATGGGGATATGGCCTTTGTGCGCCGCACAGACCGGGGCGGCAGAGGACACAGCGACCGCTGCGAGGTGGTCAGCGTTGTAAAGCGAGCCTCGGATAAGCTTACCGGCACATACGAAAGCGATGGCGAGTTCGGAGGATATGTTATTCCTGATGACCCAAGGGTTGCGATGGATGCCATGATACCCCCTGGCAGTGAAAAGGGCGCAAAGCATGGGGATAAGGTGGTGGTAAGGATACTTCAGTATCCGGGCAGCCGCAGGCCCATGATAGGTGAGGTTGCCGAGGTGCTGGGCAAGGCAGGGGAAAAGGGCATGGATATACTGTCTATCATCCGCCGCCTTGAGCTGCCGGATGAGTTCCCTTCCGCTGCAATAAAGCAGGCAAAGGTATTTGGGCAGACAGTAAATGAAGAGGACGTAAAGGGCCGCCGCGATTTTCGCGGCATACTTACCGTAACCATAGACGGAGCAGATGCTAAGGATCTGGACGATGCCATATCCCTTGAGCGCACTCCCACGGGGCTTTTCCGCCTGGGCGTACATATAGCGGATGTGAGCCATTACGTACGCGCAGGGGGCGCAATAGATAAGGAAGCATACAAGCGGGGAACCAGCGTATATTTCCCTGACAGGGTGCTGCCCATGCTGCCAAAGGAACTGAGCAACGGCCTTTGCTCCCTTAATCCAAACGAGGATAAGCTTACCCTTTCCTGCGTAATGGATATAGACATGCGGGGCAAGGTGGTAAAGCACAGCATATGCGAAAGTGTCATCTGCTCTGACCGCAGGCTCACCTATGAGGACGTTAACGCCATGTTCGATGGGGATAAGGCCCTCAGGGCACAGTACAGCGATGTACTGCCCATGCTGATGGAGATGCGGGAGCTTATGGGCATACTTCGTGCAAGGCGAGATGCGAGGGGCTCCATAGATTTTGACCTGCCGGAGGCAAAGATAATACTGGATAAGGATGGTCAGGCCCGGGATGTTAAGCTGTACGTTCGGGGCGAGGCCAATAAGATGATAGAGGAATTTATGCTGGCGGCAAACGAGACGGTTGCCCGGCATGGGCTGGACAAGGATATTCCTCTCATGTATCGCGTTCACCATGCCCCCGAAGACAGCCGCATAGAGGAGCTGAACGAGTTTCTTAATACATTGGGCTATAACATACGCAAGGCGGATAACCTGAGGCCTGTGGCTGTGCAGAAGGTGCTGCTTAAGGCGGCGGGAAGTCCCGAGGAAAGCGTCATCAGCCGGGTCACCCTGAGGGCCATGGCAAAGGCAAAGTACAGCCCCGATTGTGACGGTCACTTTGGCCTTGCGGCGGAGTGCTATTGTCACTTCACCTCTCCAATACGCAGATATCCCGACCTTATGGTGCATCGTGCCATTAAGGATGCCATTCACGGCAGGCTCAATGAAAAGAAGCGCAAAAGCTGGCTCAGCCGCCTGCCCGAGGCTTCCAATCACTGCTCTGACAGGGAGATAGCCGCTGTGGAGGCGGAGCGTGCGGCGGATGATCTGAAAAAGTGTGAATACATGCAGTATCATCTGGGTGAGGAGTTTGACGGAATTATCTCAGGCGTGGTACAGCAGGGCTTCTTTGTGGAGCTGCCCAATACGGTTGAGGGTTTGGTGCGGGTCACATCACTGCTGGATGACAGATACTTCCTTGAGGAAAAGTATCATCGGCTGGTGGGCCGCGGAGGACGGCAGTTCCGCATTGGCGACAGCGTGAAGGTAAAGGCGGTTGCCGCAAACATGGAGACAGGCAAAATAGACTTTGAGCTTGTGGAGGAGCGCAGGCACAAAGAACGCACAAAAAACTCAGAGCGCAAAAAGTCATTCTCCGGGTCGACACAGCATAAAAAGGATGGTAAAATAGCTAAGCACAAAAGCAAGAGAGGGGGCACCCGGGGTGGCCGAAAAAAAGGGAACAAAAAGGCTGGCAGAAAACCGTAAGGCGCGCCATGAATATTTTATAGAGGATACCTACGAATGCGGCATTGCTTTGGCAGGCACCGAGGTTAAGAGTATCCGTGCAGGCAAGGTAAACCTTAAGGATTCCTACGCCCAGATTAAAAAGGGCGAGGCGTTTATTATCGGCATGCACATAAGCCCCTATGAGCAGGGCAATATATTCAACCGTGACCCCTTCCGGGAGCGCAAGCTGCTGCTGCACAAGAGCGAAATACGCAAGCTCCTTACCGCCTCTCAGGTGGATGGCTACAGCCTTATACCCTTGCAGCTTTACCTTAAGGATGGCCTTGTAAAGCTGGAGCTGGCAGTTGCCAAGGGCAAAAAGCTTTACGATAAACGCAGCGACATAGCAGGCCGCGACGCAAAACGAGAGATGGAACGCCGATTGAAGGAGGCAAGATTCAGATGAAAAAACTGCCCTTTGATAAAGAGCAGATGGAGCGTATAGTAAAGGATCATTCCACGCCCTTTCACATTTACGACGAAAAGGCAATAAGGGAAAACATCCGTGAGCTGTATAAGGCATTTTCCTGGAACAAGGGTTTTAAGGAATATTTTGCCGTAAAGGCGCTGCCCAATCCCGCCATAATGCAGATACTGCATCAGGAGGGCTGCGGCATGGACTGTTCCGCCCTTACCGAGCTTATGCTGGCTGATGCCATAGGCTGCAGTGGGGAGGATATAATGTTCTCCAGCAACGATACTCCCGGCGAGGATTTTGAATATGCAAGGCGTTTGGATGCCATCATCAACCTTGACGATATTACCCATATAGATTTCCTTGAGCGGCACGGCGGGATACCTCAGCGTATCTGTTGCCGCTATAATCCCGGCGGAGAATTCCGTCTGGGCAATGACATAATGGGAAACCCTGCTGACGCAAAGTACGGCATGACCTATGACCAGCTTGAGGAGAGCTTCCGCATACTGCTTGCAAAGGGAGTAAAGGAATTCGGCCTCCACGCCTTCCTTGCCAGCAGTACCACAGACGACAGCTATTTCCCAACTCTTGCCCGTGAGCTGTTCACCGTTGCCGCAAGGCTCCATGAGCGCACCGGCGCAAATGTTACCCTCATAAACCTTTCCGGCGGTATTGGTATACCCTACATGCCCCATGAGCGCAGGGCGGATATTGCCCATATAGGCGCGGAGGTACGCAGGGCATATGAAGAAGTGGTGCCCGAGGGATTGGATATAAAGCTTTGCGCAGAGCTGGGCCGCTACGTTACAGGCCCTTACGGCTATCTTGTGACCCGCGCCATACACAAAAAGGACATATACAAGAATTACATCGGCGTGGATGCCTGTGCCTGCAACCTTATGCGCCCCGCAATGTACGGCTCATATCACCATATAACCGTGCTGGGCAAGGAAAACGCTCCCGCAGACCATGTGTATGACGTGGTGGGCTCACTGTGCGAAAATAACGATAAGTTTGCCATTGACCGCCAGCTGCCTGAGATAGAGATGGGAGACCTTGTGGTGATACACGATACCGGCGCCCACGGCTTCTCCATGGGATACAACTACAACGGCAAGCTGAGAAGCGCAGAGCTGCTGCTTTGTGAGGACGGCGGCGTAAAGCTTATACGCCGTGCAGAGACTCCCGAGGATTACTTCGCAACGCTGGATTTGTCCGTATACAAATAATGTGGTATAATAATATTGTCAGTTAAGATGTGCCCCGTGTTGCGGGGCCTGCTTGGGGGCGTACATGGTTTCGACGGGGATCATGGAGGCCGGATAAGCGAGCCGAAGACCCGTGCTTCGTTAAAAATGGGAAAATTTAAATTTAACTGGCAAATCTGATTTTGCACTCGCTGCCTAATTAGGCAGTGCGTCGGCCCGGGACTTCCCACGGCCCCGGTCACCGGCGTCATTAATGTGGGGAACCAGCCCGCTTAAGCTTTGCGGTGGGTGGGACTTTATGAAGCTACCAAAGCCCTGATCCTGTTGGTGGGAGCTGATTTGGCAGAGGGAAGGTTAAAACATCAACTACGCTCGTAGAAAGTCTTGTTAACAGGTTTTCGGACAGGGGTTCGACTCCCCTCGCCTCCACCAAATAAGAACCATAATTTTGATACAGAGTTATGGTTCTTGTTTTTTACTTAAAAAGCCTATAATTAGGGCTTTTTCGCTAGTTGATACACAAAGAAAACCCAGCCAGGTGTAGTTTCTGGTCGGGTTTTTGTGGTTTATATGCTGGTTTTCCTAAAAGTTATCGTTGTACCTATTGAGTTATCGGTGTGCTTTTAGGGCTATCGGTGTACCTATTAAACTAGGGTTTATCATTGTTCTTTTGGCAAAGGATATCTTCCTGAGATGTATATGTTTGTTGTACTGTCCGTGGCTTTTTTCAATTTTAAACGTTGTTTAAAACAACTTATTGTGTTAAAATACATGCTGATACAAATAAGAGTTTAGGAGGAACCGAAACTATGACAGCCTCAATGCGTTTAAGATAAGCTGGCAATAAAAAAAGCAGAATCTATCCCCGATGATAGGCTTTTTTGTTGTGCTTATTTATACGATATTGAGCATTCATTAGTTACGGTGAGATATAAGTTATTTAACTATACCTTTATTTAACTATGTCTTTAATATGAATGTTTCCAAATTGTATGTATGCAGACCAAAAGCCACATTGTGGATTTAGGCCTGCATTTTTTATTGCCTAGAATGCTATTCAAAATAGAAATTCGAGTAAAATAATATGCAGGAGATAATATAAATGGAAAAATACAACAATTGGAAACTTAAGTTTTATACAATATGGGCAGGGCAGGCAGTATCATTAATCACTAGTGCTATCCTGCAAATGGCGATCATTTTTTACCTTATAGAGAAAACAGGATCTGCGATGGTCTTGTCTATGGCTTCACTAGTTGGTTTTTTACCCTATGCGGTCTTTGGACCAGCCATTGGTGTATTAGTGGATCGTCATGATAGGAAGAAGATAATGATTGGTGCTGATTTAATTATCGCAGCAGCTGGGGCCGTGCTAGCTATTGTTGCATTGTATATGGAGTTACCTATCTGGATGGTTATGGTAGTATTGTTTATCCGTAGCATTGGAACAGCTTTTCATACCCCGGCTCTCAATGCGGTTACGCCACTTTTAGTACCAGAAGAGCAGCTTACGAAATGTGCAGGCTATAGTCAGTCTTTGCAGTCTATAAGCTATATTGTTAGTCCGGCGGTTGCAGCACTCTTATACTCCGTTTGGGAACTAAATGCTATTATTGCCATCGATGTATTGGGTGCTGTGATTGCATCTATTACGGTAGCAATTGTACGTATTCCTAAGCTGGGTGATCAAGTGCAAAGTTTGAAACCAAATTTCATACGAGAAATGAAAGAAGGAATGGCTGTACTACGGCAAAATAAAGGATTATTTGCTTTATTACTCGTTGGAACATTATATATGTTTGTTTATATGCCCATAAATGCTTTATATCCTTTAATCACTATGGAATATTTTAATGGTACACCGATGCATATTTCTATTACGGAGATTGCTTATGCCTCTGGTATGTTGATAGGGGGTCTATTATTAGGGTTATTTGGGAATTACCAAAAGCGAATCTTATTAATAACGGCATCCATTTTAATGATGGGGATAAGCTTAACCATTTCAGGATTACTTCCCCAAAGTAGATTTTTCATATTTGTAGTCTGCTGTGCAATAATGGGGCTTTCGGTTCCGTTTTACAGCGGTGTGCAAACAGCTCTTTTTCAGGAGAAAATTAAGCCTGAATATTTAGGACGTGTATTTTCTTTAACTGGAAGTATCATGTCTCTTGCTATGCCAATGGGGTTAATTCTTTCTGGATTCTTTGCTGATAGAATCGGTGTAAATCATTGGTTTTTACTATCAGGTATTTTAATTATTTGCATTGCAATAGTTTGCCCAATGATAACTGAGATTAGAAAATTAGATGCAAAATAAAATTGCCTTTTGCAAAGTTGAAATACAGTTTTATGGCAGTATGCTCCATAGCAACATTCGCGGCAATTCAGGAAGGGGTTTATATTGCGGCAAGTTGTGAAAACAGGTAAGCGGATTCGGGTTTGCAGAATTCCCGGACTGTGTTTTATTTGGCAGCGGTAATCTGGGGAGTGGTCACTGCGCCCGGGCATTTGGGAGGGAAAAAGGCAAATACACAGGTATATTATTGCAAAAAGCCTCTCTTTATGATATTCTTACCGTCGGATTTTATAGATATAAGGGGAGTTTTTATGCTGAAAAGCATTCGCAATTTTATAAAAAAAGAAACCGTGCTGTGCGTGGCGGCGGTGTGTGCTGTGGCTACAATGTTCCTTGTGCCGCCGGACGGGGCGTATATCGGGTATATCGACCTTAAGGTGCTGTGCCTGCTGATGTGCCTTATGGCGGTGGTGGCGGGCTTTGAGGGCTGCGGTGCATTCAAATGGCTTGCGTATCAGCTGCTGCGCCGCTGCAAAAGCGGCAGGGTGCTGAGCGTTGTGCTGGTGCTGCTGCCCTTCTTCAGCTCCATGCTGGTTACCAATGACGTGGCGCTGCTTACCTTTGTGCCGTTCACGCTGATGCTTATGGAGCAGATAGGCTGCGTAAATGCGGTGATACCCATGCTTGTATTGCAGACCATTGCCGCGAATCTTGGCAGCATGGCAACTCCTGTGGGCAATCCTCAGAATCTGTTTTTGTATGCGGCATATGAGCTTAGCGCGGGAGAGTTTTTCTCCGCAATGCTGCCATTGACTGCGGTTAGCCTGCTGTGCCTTACGGCGGCGGCTGTACCCGTGCTGCCAAAGGCTATGGATGAGTATGAGCTTCAGAAAGAAACCCTGAAGCAGCCGCAAAAGCTTATTGTGTATGGGGTATTGTTCCTGCTGTGCCTGCTTACGGTGTTCCGGGTGCTGCATTATGGCATAATGACGGCGCTGGTTATCATCGGCATAGCCATAATGGAGCCTAAAAAGCTTAAGGAACTGGACATAGCGCTGCTTGCAACCTTTGTATGCTTTTTCATTGTGTCCGGCAATCTTGGCAGGGTGGAGGCAGTGCGCGGGTTTTTACAGACCCTTCTTGAGCGCAATACCCTGCTGACAGCTGCGGCTACCAGCCAGGTGATAAGCAATGTTCCTGCGGCTGTGCTGCTCAGTGAGTTTACCCGGCAGTGGCAGCCTCTGTTGGAGGGCGTGAATATAGGCGGTCTGGGTACGCCTATTGCATCCCTTGCAAGTCTCATCACCCTTAAGCTGTATCTGCGCTGGCCCAAGGCAAATGCAGGCAGGTTCCTTGCCGTGTTTACCGTTGCCAATATAATAGGGCTTGCTGTGCTGCTTGCAGTGGCTATGATTTGGTAGATATGTATTTTTACGCCTCCTTCGTGATAATGATGGGGGCGTTTTTATATTTTGTCGGGATGCTTTTATTCGTCATTGGGTGGTTGTATAATAAAGATAATGTATATCTGTGGGGGTTTTTAATATGCTGTGGCTTATAATGGCGGTATTGTCTGCCGTATTTGCAGGAATAACTTCAATACTGGTGAAATGCGGTGTAAAGACCACAGATTCGGACGTGGTAACGGCGCTTAGAACTGTGGTTGTTCTGCTGTTTTCCTGGATAATGGTATTTGTGGTGGGCTCCGCAGGTGGGATAACCCAGGTCAGTACAAGGTCACTGACGTTTCTTATACTTTCCGGCTTTGCCACGGGCGCATCATGGATATGCTATTTCCGCGCCCTTTCCATGGGAGACGTAAATAAAGTAGTGCCTGTGGACAAGTCCAGTACGGTGCTTTCTGTACTGCTGGCCATCATACTTTTCGGCGAAACTCACAACCTTGCTGTAAAGCTGGGCAGCACGCTGCTGCTTGGCGTAGGCATATTGATGATGGTTGAGCACAAGCAGGCAGAGCAGCATGAAAACAGCTCCAAATGGATACTTTACGCCGTGCTTGGGGCGGTGTTTGCGGCGCTTACCTCTATACTGGCAAAGGTAGGCATAGAGGGCGTGGAATCAAATCTTGGCACAGCCATACGTACAGGCGTTGTGCTTATCATGTCATGGGCCATAGTCTTCATGAAGGGTAAGCAGCATCAGGTAAGCAAGGTAAACAGGCAGGAAATGCTTTTTATTGCCCTCTCAGGCATTGCCACAGGGGCATCATGGCTGTGCTATTATTACGCCATACAGAACGGCATAGTCAGCGTGGTTGTACCCATAGATAAGATGAGCATATTGGTAACGGTATTGTTCTCATACATCGTATTTAAAGAAAAGCTCAGCCGAAGGGCGGCCATAGGCCTGCTCCTTATGCTGGTAGGTACTGTAATAATGGCAGTGTGGGGATAATAAGAAGAATAACCATTAAGAGTTATTGAGAACACGGATTGTTTGGGATATAATCAAAAAAAGCGATAAGATAAGGAGTAATCGAATGAATATTACCGACCACATTAAGTACATCGGCGTAAACGACCATAAGGTGGACCTTTTTGAGGGTCAGTACATAGTGCCAAACGGTATGGCATACAATTCATACATTATATTGGATGAAAGCATAGCCGTAATGGATTCCGTCAGCGAGGGCTTCGGCGAGGAATGGCTGGGCAATATCCAAAAGGCCGCAGGCGGCAAGACGGTTGATTACCTTGTGGTCCAGCACATGGAGCCGGATCACTCCGCAAATATATTCAGCTTTGCCAAGGCATATCCCGAGGCAAAGATAGTGGCCTCTGCCAAGGCATTTGCCATGATGAAGAACTTCTTCGGCACTGCATTTGAGGACAGGCAGGTGGTGGTGGGAGAGGGCAGCACCCTTTCACTGGGAAAGCATCAGCTTACCTTTGTCACCGCCCCCATGGTGCACTGGCCCGAGGTGATACTGACCTACGAAAGCACTGAAAAGGTACTGTTCTCCGCAGATGCCTTCGGTAAGTTCGGTGCGCTGGATGTGGAAGAGGATTGGGCATGCGAAGCCCGCCGCTACTATATCGGCATTGTTGGCAAGTACGGTGCACAGGTGCAGAGCCTGCTGAAAAAGGCCGCCGGGCTGGAAATCAGCAAGATTTGCCCTCTGCACGGCCCTGTGCTTACCGAAAACCTGGGATACTACATCAACCTTTACGATATCTGGTCCTCTTACCGCGTAGAGGAAGAGGGCGTTGTAATAGCCTATACCTCCATCTACGGCAATACCAAAAAGGCGGTGGAGCAGCTTGCGGCAAAGCTTGAAGAAAAGGGCTGCAAGGTGGCGGTAAATGACCTTGCGCGCTGCGATATGGCAGAGGCGGTGGAGGATGCCTTCCGTTACAGCAAGCTGGTGCTGGCAACCACCACCTACAACGCAGACGTATTCCCCTTTATGCGCACCTTCATAGACCATCTTACCGAGCGCAATTACAGCAACCGCACCGTTGCCTTCATTGAAAACGGCAGCTGGGCGCCCATGGCTACCAAGGTGATGAAGGAGATGCTTTCAAAGAGCAAGAACCTTACCTACGCAGAAACCGAGGTAAAGATAATGTCCGCCCTTAACGAAGCAAGCGAAGCACAGCTGGATGCCCTTGCGGAAGAACTGAGCAAGTAACAGGACGCAATAATTTAAGCCAAGAGGAGTGAGGCCTCTTGGCTTTTATATTTAGCTGATGTATATAGGCATAAGTACGTTATTAGATAAATTGGAATTATAAAGCTTTACCACCGGACACTTTTATTACTTGACCTGTAATCATTCTTGCCTGCTCACTTGCAAGGAACAAAACAGTTTCTGCTATATCCTCAGGCTGAATTAATTTTCCCATTGGAATCAAGGGAACGACCACTTTTTCAAACTCATCATCTATCCATCCTGTTTGCGTTGGACCAGGAGAAACACAATTCACAGTTATTCCATACTGTGCTACCTCAAGGGCAATACTGCGAGTAAGAGCTTCTAAAGTTGCTTTACTTGCCCCATAAGTAATTTGACCAGCAAAGATTTGGGATGCATCTGTAGAAGTATTGATGATTCTTCCATAATCGCTATGATGTCTAATGAATTCTCTTGTCATCAAAATACTTCCACGAACATTGACTGCAAATGTATTATCAATCACATCCTGTGTAATGGTTTCTATAGTATCACAACCCGTTTCATCATCTGTTGCCGCATTATTAAATAAAACATCAACTCGACCGTATTTTTCAAGAACTGTAGAATAGATTTCTTTTATAGCATTTTCGCTGGAAATATCACTTTCCAAAATAATGTAATCGGCACCCATTTCTTTGAGTTTAGATTCTACAGCGTTTGCATTTCCTGCATTTGCTCCGTAATATCTATCCACACCATTTCTATCCATTTTGGTTGCATCAAATGGTCTGAATACTTTCTTATATACTAAAACAACTTTCGCACCTTCACGAGCAAAGGCGATCGCTGTTGTTGCCCCGATCCCCCAAGGATTATTTGCGCCTGTAATTATAGCCACCTTATCTTTTAATCCGTAATCAATCATTTATATCACCTCGCCAAATTCGTATTTGCCGCTTCAGCTGATTACACACTATCACAGCGCATGATATTACGCAAGAACAGTACTGTAAACATAAATAAAAAAGCGGATGGTTTCCCATCCGCTTTTATGTGTGGATCGATTATTTGAAGCTTTCGATGATGTCCACGATCTCGGCACCGATGCGCTTCTGAGCTTCCTTGGTGGCTGCGCCGATGTGGGGGGTGCAGGATACGCGGGGATGGCTGTACAGAGCGGCGTTGGTGGCGGGCTCTTCTGCGAATACGTCCAGACCGGCGGCGCGGATCTTGCCGGATTCCAGAGCTTCCAGCAGGTCATCTTCGTTTACGTTGTCGCCGCGGGAGGTGTTTACAAATACCACGCCGTCCTTCATCTTGGCGATGTTTTCCTTGCTGATGAGCTTTACGCCGTTAAGGGAGGGGGTGTGGAGGGAGATGAAGTCAGCCTCTGCGAACAGCTCGTCAAGTTCTACGTACTTCATGCCCATCTGCTCTTCGATGCCGGGCACATGGAAGATATCCTGAGCGATGACCTTCATGCCGAGAGCGGTTGCCATGCGGCCCAGCGCCTGACCGATGCGGCCAAAGCCGATGATGCCCAGAGTCTTGCCGCCCAGCTCGATGCCTGCGCCGTAGGCCTTCTTTTCCCACTTGCCTTCGCGCATGGTGTGGCCTGCCACGGAGATGAAGCGTGCGCAGGAGAACATGTGAGCCATGGCAAGCTCCGCAACGGAGTTGCTGGAGGCGCGGGGGGTGTTCCTTACGGTGATGCCTGCTTCTTCGGCATACTTAACGTCGATATTGTCCACGCCTACGCCGCCGCGGATGATGAGCTTGAGACTGCCGCCCTTGGCTGCGTCGATATGAGCGGCGCGAACCTTGGTGGCGCTGCGAACTACTACCGCGTCAAAGCCCTTGAGAGCCTCGCCCAGCTCTTCGGGAGCGTAGAACTGTTCTACTACTTCGTGGCCCTTGTCCTTGAGGGACTGGAGGGCGGATTTATCCATACCGTCGGTTACAAGAATACGCATAATGATTCTCCTTTGCTGTGGTCGTTAGGTTATTTTTTGTAGTTGGCTTCGAATTCCTTAAGGAAATCTACCAGAGCAACTACGCCTTCCTTGGGCATTGCGTTATAGGTGGAGGCGCGGAGGCCGCCAACGCTCTTGTGGCCCTTCAGGTTATCAAAGCCTGCCTTCTTGGTGGCGGCTACAACTTCTGCGTCGAGCTCTGCATCGCCGGTTACGAAGGGGATGTTCATGAGGCTGCGGAATTCCTTTTCAACGGTGCCCTTGAACATCTTGGACTGATCCAGGAAATCGTACATTATCTGGGCCTTTTCGATGTTCATCTTATCCATGGCCTCCAGGCCGCCGATCTTCTTCAGATACTTGAATACCTGACCGCATACGTAGATGGACCAGCAGTTGGGGGTGTTGTACATGGAGCCGTTATCGGAGTGGGTCTTGAATGCGCAGTAGGTGGGTACCCATGCAGGCAGCTCGGCGGGATCGCGGATGAGGTCCTCGCGGATGATGGCGATAACCATACCGGCGGGGCCGATGTTCTTCTGTACGCCGCCGTAGATGAGGCCGTAATCGGCTACATTGCAGGGCTTGGACAGGAACATGGAGGACTGGTCGGATACCAGTATCTTGCCCTTGGTATCGGGCAGCTTCTGCCAGGTGGTGCCGTGAATGGTCTCGTTTTCGCAGATGTATACGTAGTCTGCGTCTTCGGGAATGTCCAGATCGGAACAATCGGGAATGTAGCTGTAGTTCTTATCCTTGCTGGAAGCGGCAACGATAACTTCGCCGTACTTCTTGGCTTCGGCAATGGCCTTCTTGCTCCATGCGCCGGTTTCAACATAAACGGCCTTGCCGTTCTTCATCAGGTTCATGGGGATCATGGCGAACTGAAGGGTCGCGCCGCCCTGAATGAAGAGGACCTTGTAGTTGTCAGGTATGTTCATCAGATCGCGAAGATCCTGCTCGGCCTCGTCGATTATCTGCTGATATACCTTGGAACGGTGGCTCATCTCCATTACGCACATGCCGGAGCCCTGGTAGTTTAAAAGATTATCGCGAACGCTTTCCAGTACTTCTTCGGGCAGTATGGAGGGGCCTGCAGAGAAATTGTAAATACGATCGTACTTCATTGGACATCTCCTTATTATGTTGTAGTTATTTTGTGTTGAATCAGCTGCAATAAATAAAACGATAGAAGGGACATGAGTCCTTTTGATGTTACTTGAATTATACATCAGCCTATTATCCATGGCAACAAAAAAGTTGTAGGTTTAGCCAAAAAAAGAATGATAAATTTTTGTTAAACATATGGAGCGACGGTGTTCATGTACGGATATTGACATGAACCATCAAATAATATATCTTTAATATATATGGATGAAGCTGAGCATTATGTTATTCATCCCACAGCCGTATTCAGGAATATCCATAGTATACAGCAAGTCCGAAATATCCAATATTAGAAAGGAAACAGAAAAATGGGAAAATTTGTAGTTAAGACCACCAAGTCCGGCTTTGTTTTCAACCTTAAGGCCGGTAACGGCGAAGTTATCGCCACCTCCGAGAGCTACAAGAGCCAGGATGCCTGCCTTAACGGCGTAGAGAGCGTACGCAAGTGCTGTGCCGGCGGCGTGGAAGACCAGACCGTGGAAGGCTTCGAAAAGCTTACCCATCCCAAGTTTGAAGTATATGCCGACAAGGCAGGCGAGTTCCGCTTCCGCCTCAAGGCACGCAACGGCGAAGTTATTGCCGTATCCGAAGGCTACAAGGCCAAGCAGTCCTGCATGAACGGTATCGAAAGCGTAAAGAAGAACGCTCCCGATGCAGAGCTGGTAGTATTGGAAGACTAATAAGTAAAATAAAAAAGCGGCCTTGTGCCGCTTTTTTTGTGCATATAAATATGTAATATGGGTTAATAAAGCCTTGTGCCGCAGTCTCCGCAGAAGCGGGAATCGTTGCTGACGGGGGCGCCGCAAAGAGGGCAGGCAGAGAAAGGACGATTGGAAGAGGCGGCAAAGGTGCGAACCTCGTTGAAAAGCTCTGCGGACTGTGCACGCATTTCAGAGCGCGCTTCGGCTTCCATGTCTGCCTGATAGCGGGCGGATTCCTGGGCAGCTCTGATGGCTGCTATCTCCTGACGGCAGGCGGCAGAATCCAGCTCGCTTTGACGTATTGCCATACATATTTCTGTGGCCTTTTCGTCCATTATCACGCCGCTGTCAAATTTGGTCCATATGTAATCGCCAAGCTGCAGCTTGAGCTCTTCGATATCGTCATGGTTGCTTCGTATCTGGGCTTTCAGCTTGCTTATTTCCAGCTTGTCGCCGGTTTTGTCCGATACGCTGCGGGCAAAGCTGCCGATTTTATTGAAAATGGCCATTCTTTTCCTCCCGGGTATACTGTTTTAGCAAGGTAATTATGCCACACAAAAGAGCTTTGCGCAATATTTTGCGGTATATCGGGCGCTGCGGGTAATGAAAGAATAAAAAGAATATTGGCGAAATGTGACCTATGCACTATAATATTAAAGATTACATATAAAAATTTACCTGCGGAGGAATAGATGATAAAGTCAACGCTGAGGAACGCCATGGTGCTGCTGCTTGCTGCTGCCATGCTGCTGCCCGCCCCTGCCTATGCAAGAGACGAGATGCAGAACACGGACCCGGATAAGTATTATATAGAGGTGGATACCGGCAATCAGGTGGTTACGGTATTTCAAAAGGACGACGAGGGAGAGTATACCCGCATAGTCCGCCGCTTTGTATGCACCACAGGCAAGACCAAGGGTACCGAAGAGGACCCTGCAAGCCCCACACCCGGCGGCAAATGGAAGATAGGCGCAAGGGAGCGTTTCGGCAAATTTGCGGCCTTTGAGGGGGAATATTCCAGATACTGGACACAGGTGGTGGGAGGCATATACTTCCACTCCATAATGTTTGGCAAGAGGGATGTGAATGAGCTTAAAAAATCTCCATTCCGCAACCTGGGCAATGCAGCATCCCATGGCTGCATAAGGCTGTACATAGAGGATGCCAAGTGGCTGTATGACAATGCCTGCTTCGGTACCACTGTAAATATCGTGACACGCAGCCGCCAGAAAGGCCTTACCTCCTCCCTTAAGACTGACATGGACTTTGACGAATATGTGGAATTTCAGGCCAACATATACGATGAAGAGCCCCTTGAGGACCTGACTGCGTGGATATCCGTTGACAGGACGGAGATGCGCACCGGCAACGGCACCAATGATAAGCTGATAAAGAAGCTGGACAAGGATACAGAAGTAAAGGTCCTTCAGGAAGGCGACCCCTGGGTAAAGGTAGCGGTAGGCGAACGCGAGGGCTATGTGCGCCGCTGCTATATCACCTATGAAAAGGGCGTTATGCAGTCCAGAGAAGACGGCTATTTTGTAGCAGGGACCCAGTATCTGTACGCAGAACCAGATACCAAGGCGGAAAAACTGTATAAGGTCGCCCGCCACAGCACCATCGTTGTTACAGAGGAAGATGTGGATGAGGATGGCAAGTGGGTAAAGGTAAACTACTGGGGAACAGAAGGCTATATGCAGCGCAGATATATAAAGACCGGCTGGGCCACCATATATGAAACAGAGGAGGAGCAGGCATGAAAAAGATAAATATAATATCCATTATGCTTGCTGTCCTGCTGCTGAGCGGATGCACCCAAATGGTTTACAGCGAGCCTGAACCTACGCCTGTTCCCGTGAAGATGACCGTTATATCCGCAAATGAGGACTTCTCACAGGCTGTGGAGGCTCAGGCCGGAGTGCAGGTGCAGATAAGTGCTGCGGATAATGATGTGGATGCGGATTTCGATGTTGCGCTGGTATACATGCCCGAACCCGGCGATGTGAGCCAGCTGACGGAGCAGGATATTGTATTGACTGATGACACCGCGCTTATTCCGGATAATGTATCCACTGTTGCCGTAGATAACGACGCGGCTGTTCGTGCCGCATGGGATGCCCTGTACAGCTATCCTTCACATTGCGCTCCTATTCGCATACTTACCCTTACAGAAAGCGGTGCGGGTCTTTCCCGGGAGCTGTTTGATATCATGCTGGCAGAGGGCAAGCTGCAGGACAAGGGAAACTATATAGAAAGTCAGAGCCAGCAGGCCGCTGAAGAATGGGTAGCGGAGAGGCTGTCCAATATACCGGTGGGTTTGCTGGATACCATTTATGCCGATACCGAGGAGCTTGCTGTTGCCGCATACAACGCACTGAGAGCCGCCGAGAGAAATGACTCCGTAGAGGTAATATGCCCTGTTCTTACAGAAAATCTTATAGCCCTTATGGCAGAGGATCACTGGAGCATGGGCGTATGCGTGGGTGTAAGCATGGAGGCAGGCGCGGCAGCTATGCTGGAGCTGGCCCAGGAGTTTATGGAAACCGGTGAGACAAAAAAGGTATCCATTGAGCCTATGGTAGTATATTCCGACGAGGTAAAGGCACTGGTGGATTCCGGAATTACGGATATCACAGAGATTATGCACAATATTGCAAACTGATGCGTATTATTGTAAAAGCCGCCCTTGGGCGGCTTTTTTGCAGTAAATATAGGGTGTGTTTACCTTCACAAAATTAATGGATGGGGGTATAATATAATAAGACATATATGGAGTACACATTTTCTCAGGAGTCAATTCTATATTAATAATACGGGATAAAGAAAGGAACTGAAACATGAATACTTTGGATACCATGGCTGTAAAGAGCATACGATTTCTGGCAGCAGATGCCATCGATAAGGCAAAAAGCGGTCATCCCGGCCTGCCCATTGGTTCTGCGCCTATGGCATACACTCTCTGGAAGCAGATGAAGCATAATCCGGCAAATCCCTCCTGGCAGGGCAGGGACAGGTTTATACTCAGCGCCGGTCATGCTTCCATGCTGGAGTATGCGCTGCTGCATCTCTTTGGCTATGGGGTAACCATTGATGATATAAAGAACTTCCGCCAGTGGGGCAGCCTTACCCCCGGTCATCCCGAATATGGCCATACTGTGGGCGTAGAAGCCACCAGCGGACCTCTGGGCCAGGGCATTGCCATGGCGGTAGGTATGGCAATGGCAGAAGCACGTATGGCGGCCCACTTTAACCGTGAGGGATATCCAGTAGTGGATAACTATACCTATGCTCTTTGCGGTGACGGCTGCCTGCAGGAGGGCGTTGCTGCGGAAGCTGTTTCCTTTGCCGGCACTCAAAAGCTTGGCAAGCTGATATTGTTCTATGACCGCAACTGCATCACCATCGAGGGCCGCATTGAAAGCACCTTTGATGAGGACGTAAATGGCCGCTTTGCCGCCTGCGGATGGCATGTTCAGGAGCTGCCCTGCGGCGAGGATATGGATGCTGTGGCAAAGGCCATTGATGTTGCAAAGGCCGAAAAGGACAAGCCTTCCATCATAATCGTAAATACTGAAATAGCATACGGTACCCCCAAACAGGGCAAGGCCAACGCCCACGGTGAGCCTCTGGGCGAGGAAAACATAAAGGCAATGCGTGAATTCTATCAGTGGGATTACGCTCCTTTTGAGGTGCCCGCCGAGGTATACGCACACTTTGATGAGCTTAAGAAGGGCTATGAAGCGGAAGAAGCCAAGTACAACCAGATGTTTGAAGGCTACAAGGCCGCTTACCCTGAGCTGTACGCAGAGTGGCAGCAGTGGCACAGCGCAGAGCTGCCCCAGGCTCTGCTTAAGGATGAGCGCCTCACCGCAGCGGATAAGCCCGCCGCGACCCGCGCCACCAGCGGCAACGTGCTTAACGTTATAGCAGAGTACATGCCCAATCTGTTTGGCGGCAGTGCCGACCTTGCTCCCTCCAACAAGAGCGAGCTCAAGGGCAAGGCATACTTCTCTGCCGAGGAAAGGGACGGAGCCAATGTACACTTTGGCATTCGCGAATTTGCAATGGCTGCCATATGCAACGGCATAATGCTTTACGGCGGCCTCAGGGCATACTGTGCCACCTTTATGGTATTCTCTGATTACCTTAAGCCCGCAATGCGCATGGCAGCGCTGATGAAGCTGCCCGTTATCTACATCCTTACCCACGACAGCATCGGCGTAGGCGAGGACGGCCCCACCCATCAGCCCATTGAGCACCTTGCAAGCCTCAGGGCAATACCCGATACCAACCTGTTCCGTCCCGCAGATATGAAGGAGACTGCAGGCTGCTACATGGCCGCCCTTCAGGGCAACAGGCCCGCCGCAATGGCACTGACCCGCCAGAACCTGCCCCAGTACGCTGAGACTTCCGTAGAGGGCGTTCTCAAGGGCGGTTATGTGCTTAAGGATTGCGCAGATCCCGAAGTAATAATTATGGCTTCCGGCTCCGAGGTTGAGCTTGCTGTAAAGGCAGCGGAGATGCTGGACGAGAAGGGCAAGGCTGTTCGCGTAGTATCCATGCCCTGCACCAACATATTTGATGAGCAGAGCGCTGAGTACAAAGAGAGCGTACTGCCCTCCGCAGTTCGTGCCCGCGTAGCGGTGGAAGCCGGCTGCTCCATGAGCTGGTATAAGTACGTTGGCCTTGACGGCGAAGTGGTATGCATCGATCACTTCGGCGCATCCGCTCCCGCAGGCATACTGTTCAAGGAGTTTGGCTTTACCGTAGAAAACGTAGTTGCCGCAGCCGAAAGGGCAATGAAGTAATAACATTAATAACAAAGACGCCGTCCGGTGGACGGCGTCTGCTATTTGGAGAGAAAAGGATATGATAAAAAACATACTGCTGGATATGGACAATACCATACTGGATTTCACCAAAGCCGAGCGTGTGGCGGCCTCAAAGGCTCTTGCCGCCATGGAAATACAGCCCACGGATGAGCTGCTGAAAAGATATCACCAAATAAACGAAGAACAGTGGCGGCTGTTTGAACTGGGGGAGCTTGAGCGGGAGCAGGTAAAGGTAAGACGGTATGAGCTGCTGTTTGATGAGATGGAGATAGCGGCATCGCCAAGGGAGACGGCCAAGGTTTACGAAGGCCTGCTGGGCATAGGCCATTATTTTATGGACGGGGCTGTGGAGCTGCTGGAAAGGCTAAGCAGAGCATATCGGCTGTACCTTGCCACTAATGGTACGTCCAACGTGCAGAAAAGCAGGATAAGCAGCGCGGATATTTCAAAATACTTTCAGGGGATATACATATCTGAGGACGTTGGATACAACAAGCCGGACAAGAGATACTTTGAGGCCTGCTTTAAGGATATACCTGACTTTGACCCGGCAGAGACCGTCATGATAGGGGACAGCCTTACTTCCGACATAAAGGGCGGCATAAATGCCGGGATAAGGACGGTGTGGTTCAATCACGAAGGGAAAAGCCGTGATGACAGCATCGTGCCGGATCATGAGGTATACAGCCTTGAGGAAATACCCGGGCTTATGGGACGTATATAGCAAAAGAAAAAGCACCCTTGCGGGTGCTTTTGTGTTTTTGCTTAGATAGTGAATATGGGATCCAGATACTGCTTGCGCTTTTCGTTGAACACGGCAACGTAGTCTGCGTCGTTGCCCTTGTGGAGCTCGTGGAGATAAGCGTGGTGATTGGACAGTATCTCTGCGTGGCGGCGGCCCATGAGGAATACCGCAATGCTGGAGCACTGGTCGGCGGCACGGCCCATGAAGGTAAGCACTTCGATGAAGATGAGGCCCGCGCTGATGGTGCAGGAGCCGTTCTTAAGGCGGAGCAGGTGCTTGTCCTTGAGGGAGGCAACCATTTCGTCGATAACCTCTTCCAGAGGCTCTATCTTCTTGGCAATAGACTCTTCCTCAGTAGAGAAAGCCTCCACTGTGGTGTCGATGATCTCAAGGAGAGCGTTGGTCATTATGGTAAGCTCTTCTCTGGCGGTTGCGGAGAAGGTGATGCCTTCCTGTACCAGCCTGCCCGCAAGCTCGTCTATCCTGCTGGCATAGTCGCCTATGCGCTCAAAGTCGGTAACGGACTGGATGAGCATGTTCAGCTCGTTATTGTCGTCGTCCGTTTCAATGTGTCTGGAAAGATGGATAAGATAGTTTTCCGCGGCGTCCGTAAAGCCGTCCAGGCGGTCCTCTGCGGCGGCTATCTTGGCGGAACGATCGGGGGAATATTCCGAAAGCTGCTGTATGCTGCGGCGGAAGTTCTTGCGTGCCAGCTCGCCCATCTTTACGGTGGTTACCTTTACCTGATCCAGGGCAACAGGGGGAGAGATGAACAGCTTTTCGTCCAGAGAACGGATCTCGGGATACTCATCGGGATCGTCATCCTTATCCTTGATTACCATGGTGGTAAGCTTAACCAGCTGATTGGAGAAGGGGATCAGCACGATAGCGGTGACAAGATTGAACAGGGTGGTAAAGTCGGCTATGCCGCCGCTGTCCACTACGCTGTTCCAGATGCCATCCAGCACACCGGTGCGGTGCAGCAGGGTCATGACGATCATGAACAGTATGGTGCCGATGGTATTGAAGGCGATATGGGCAAAGCCGGTGCGCTTTGCGTCATTATCGGTGCCGATGGAGCAGACGATGGCGGTAGTTATGCAGGTACCCAGGTTTATACCCATTATGACGGGGTATATCATGTTAAAGGTAAGAACTCCGGTGGAGGACAGAGCCTGCAGGATACCTGTCATAGCAGAAGAACTCTGTATGATGAAGGTGGTAACAAGGCCGGTAAGTATGCCCAGGAAGGGATTGTTGGAGAACTTCTGTACGGCGCCTGCAAATGCAGGGGACTCAGCCAGAGGAGCAACAGAGTCGCTCATCAGCATAAGGCCGGTAAACAGAAGACCAAAGCCCATAAGCATGGTGCCCACGCCGGTGGTCTTTTTCTTTTTGATGAACATCAGCAGTATAATGCCTGCTATCATGGCGATGGGAGCCAGCGTGTCGGGATTGAACAGCTCAAGCAGGAAATTGCCGCCGGAATCAATATCCATAAGGCGGATAAGCTGAGCGGTAACGGTGGTGCCGATGTTGGCGCCCATTACGATGCTGATAGCCTGGCGAAGGTTAAGTATGCCTGCACCAAGAAGACCAACTGTCAGCACGATGGTGGCGGTGGAGCTCTGGATAACCGCGGTTACCAGCGTGCCGGTAATTACGCCCATTATCACGCTCTGGGTAACCTTTTCCAGCATGGACTTAAGGGCTTTTGAGGAGCTGCTCTTAAGGCCGTCGCCCATTATTTCCATGCCGTAGAGGAACATTGCAAGGCCGCCCAGCATGGTTATTACGGTAAATATGTCCACAATTGACCTCCGTAAAATAAATTAATGATCCATATAGTCGGGCAAATCTGCAGCAAAGCGCAAACTTAACCAAATAATACTTTATCCTTTTTTTTGCAAAAAGTAAAGTATATGAGTAAAATCTGTGATATAATGTCCAGCGTATGCAAAAATGCCGAAAGGAAAATACAATGGAAAAAACAAAGGGAAAGCTGGTGGGCCATGTAATGGCGGCAATAGCCATATGCGTGTGGGGCAGCACCTTCATATTCAGTAAAATAATGCTGAGGGATTTTACGCCCCTTCAGATAATGACCATGCGTTTTGTGGTGGCATATGTGGTGCTGTGGTGTTTGTATCCAAAGGTGGAAAAGACTACCTTTAAGGACAACCTTGGCATATTCGTGCTGTCGCTTTTCGGCAATACGGTATACTTCCTCTTTGAAAACAATGCCCTGCGCTATACCCTGGCGGCAAATGTAAGTATTATAGTTGCCTCCGCGCCCATATGGACGGCAATACTTGCCCACTTCTTTTCAAAGGGCGAAAAGATCCGCCGCAATACCATATACGGCTCTGTTCTTGCCTTTGCGGGGGTCGCGCTGGTGGTGTTCAACGGAACCATAGTGCTTAAGTTCAACCCCTTGGGAGATATACTTTCCCTTGGCGCGGCGCTGTGCTGGGCGGTGTATTCCATAATCGTGGTAAAGTACGTTCACAGGTTCAGCAGCTTTTTCCTCATGCGCCGCTCCACCCTGTGCGCTATTATCGCCAGCATACCTATGCTGATAGTCTCGGGTCAGGCGGATATGCCCTTTGAGTGCCTGCTGCAGAGGGATACCATGTTTTCCATAATATTCCTTGGCATACTTGGCAGCGGCGTAAGCTACGTGCTGTGGAACATGGCCACAAGAACTCTCGGCGTAATCAAGGTAAACGCCTACATATATGTTAACCCCTTTGTCACCATGATAACCGCGGGAATATTCCTGGGCGAACCTGTTACCGTGATGGGCATCATAGGCGCGGTGATGATAATCGGCGGCGTGGTGCTGGGCGTGACCGAGCGAAGAAGAGCCGAAGATGTGGAGGAGCAGACGGAGGATATGACTGCAGAGTAAAACCAATATAATACGAAAACATAGAAAACCGCACCCATTGGGATGCGGTTTTTAAAATTAAACAAGCGTATAACTTATAGTGTCAGCCCTGCAATGTATCCTGCGAGAGCTATTACGGAAAAGAGGGTCCAGCCGATATGCCGTATGGCTATTTCCCAGTCTGAGGGCTCTGCTGTGTCTGCGCTGCGTATACGGAATGACATGCTCCAGCGGAAAAGCTCATCCGCATAAAGTATGTCAACGGCCGCAAAGATTGAAACGAAAACCGAAAGGAACCACATGCCCCAATTGCCCTTTGAGGTCAGCTCGGGGCCATTTGCAAGCTGCAGAATATCTGTGGCGGAGGGGGCAAGCTCATCTATGGGGTTGCCGTCCATGTCACGCTCAATGCCGTCACTGCCTGTATAGCTGATGGTAAAGCCGTGAAGGTCTCCATTTTCATCAAACAGCAGGGGTTCAGAGGAGGGGCCGCCGCTTTCCATAACTCCGCCGCGGAAAAATTCTTTGCCCTTTTCCAGTATCTCCACTCCGGTCATGAGGTCTGCCCATTCCTGCTTATCGGGTACGGCGGAAGGGTCTTCCAAGACGGTGTAGGGGCCGTACGATTTTTCTTCGTAGCTGAAGGTAATTGCTTTATCCGGTGATACCGTAACTGTGGCCTTTTCTCCATGTACTCGGCCCGTGTATATTGTGCTGCCGTTTTCGGTATTGGGAACGAGTATGGCTTTTTTGTAGGCATAGCCTACGCGGGAGGTTACTATGGAATATGCAATGGTGAAAGCCACCTGCATGGCGGCTAAAAGGAGCAAAATGACTTTCTGGTAAAGGTTTAGCTTTTTTATCCGCTCCATGATGGTCCTCCTTTGTTTTGATGTGGTATGGCTATTAGAATGGTGTGATTCATTTTTAAATTTGAGCTTATTATAGCATTGGGTATTGGTATAATCAATAAACCTCCCAGGCCTTGTGGCCAGGGAGGTTCTGTGTTTACAAAAAGTTTATTCGGCTTTGGTTTGAGCTGGCTTTTTGCTAAGCAGCCCGATGGAGTATATCACCAGCGCTACGATTACAGCTATAAAGGGAATAAGCTTTTCCAGAGAAAGGGCTTCTCCGCTCATAAGGCCGATGAGCAGCATGAGGGAGGGGGAGATGTACTGGAGTATGCCCACGGTCTTAAAGTCCAGATGGTTTACGCCGATGGAGTAAAGTATCATGGGCACGGCAGTGACCGGTCCCGCCAGCATAAGCAGCAGCCCATCCTTGAGGGTAAGGGCGGCTATGGTATTGCCGAACAGGGTGAATGCAATTATCAGTGCTGCAGGTGCCATGACCAGCGTTTCAATAGCTATGCTGAGGAGGGGATCCACATGGGCAAACTTTTTTACGGAGCCGTATGCTGCAAAGGTGAACGCCAGAAGCAGAGCGGTGATGGGAACAGTGCCGAATATCAGCAGTGTGATGATTACGCCGGAGGCTGCGACGCATATGGAGACTACCTGCAGCAGGCTGGTTTTTTCTTTGAATATTATGGTGCTTGCGGCAAACACCACCAGAGGATTCATATAGTAGCCAAGGCTTGCGTCAAGTGTGTGTCCAGAAGCTACGGCGTATATGTAGGTTCCCCAGTTTACGGTTATCAGCAGGGAAGCTATGGTCAGCTTCAGCATGGTGGGCCTGTCCCTGAGCAAAGCCTTGAACTGATCCATCCTGCGGGTAAGCAGGATAATGGCAGAGGTGAATACAAGGCTGAAAGTTATGCGGCAGCACAGTATCAGCACAGCGGGAACATGGGATAGAAGCTTCCAGTAAAGGGGAAGCAGACCCCATATGGTATAGGTGAGCATTGTGATGTAAAAGCCGCGGTTTTTCATGGATTTATCCGCCTTTTGATGTATTTTTGGAAATCCATGGAAAGTTTATCACATTTAACGGGATATTGACATAGTTTTCTTGAAGTGATACATAGCCGTTGTACTTTAAATATGTAATTGGGTCTGATATAATTTTTTTATAAAACAATGCAACCTTTTCTTTTCAGGTTCGTTTCTTTTATATAAGGACAATGGAGGTATTTGTCATGATGAAAAATAAATCCCTGTTTTGTATAATTCTGGCGGCGGCAATGCTGCTGAGCGGATGCGGCGGGAGTAGCCAGAAAGCCGACTATGCATACGCAACCGAGGCGGCGGCCCCCATGGCTGAGCCCATGGAGGAAGCTATTGTTGAAGAGTCCATGGAATATGAGATGGCTGCGGATACCGCCGGAGGAGTATTCGGCGAGACCCAGTCCGCAAAGAGCGGAAGCTATGGCAATCATAAAATAATCTCCACATACAGCATCGAGATGAACACCGATGAATTTGACCTGCATGTGCAGATGCTGCAGGAAAAGGCCATAGCCATCGGCGGGTATATCCAGTCCTCCAACGTGAGCGGCACAAAGCCCGAAACCTATAGTGACCGCGGCAGATATGCAAACTATTCCTTCCGTGTGCCCAGCAACAGGGCAGAGGAATTTGTAGAATACACCAAGGGCACCGGGGAAATCACCTATGCCAACTGTGACACCGAGGATGTTACTCTCAGGTATTACGATACCGAGACCCGCCTTGAGGTGCTGCGCACCCAGCTGGAAAGGCTGCAGAGCATACTGGTGGAAACGGACAACCTTGCGGATATAATAGAGCTGGAAAGGGCCATATCCGAAACCACCCTTGAAATAGAGCAGTATACCACACAGCTGCGCAAGTACGATGACCTTATAGACTTTACCACCGTTCATGTCAGCATCAGCGAAAACCGCCTTACCACAGGCCCTGCCGCTAAGGAGACCCTTGGTCAGCGCATAAGCGAGGGCTTCCGCGAGAGCCTGGCGGGCATAGGGGTATTCCTTGAGGATGCACTGGTATGGTTTATCTGTGCTATCCCTGCCCTGATACTGATTGCTGCGGCTGCGGCGGTCGTGCTGATACTTATCCGCCTGCTTAAAAAATACTGCGCAAAGGGCAAAGCTCGCCGCATGGCAAAGGCTCAGGCCCGCAAGGAAAAAATGAAGGAAATAGAACAGAATGACAAGGAGAATAAATAAGCATGAAGAAAGTTGCAATAGTACTGGCACTGCTGCTGGCGATGGTCATGATATCCGGCTGCAAGAGCCAGGACCAGATAGACGCACAGCAGCAGGTAGTTGCCGCCGCGGAGAACGCATATTATTACGACACCCGCAGCACCATCAACGTTACAGGCAAGGGCGAAGTGGTGCTTGAGCCGGACTTGGCAACGGTAGGATTCACTGTGTATTCTGCTGCCAAAGACCCCTCTGCAGCACAGCAGCAGAACACCCAGCTTATGGCGGCGGTACTGGATGTAATACGCTCAAAGGGCGTTGCCGAGGAGGATATTGAGACCGGCAATCTGAATATCAACGAGGTATATGATTATGACAAATCTCCCGCCCGTATAGTGGAGTATAATGTATACCACAGCGTGGAAGTAAAGGTGCGGGATCTGAATGTGCTGGGCAGCCTTATCAGCGATGCCATAGGCGCCGGTGCAAGCTCTATCTCCGGGCCCGAGTATTCCGTTGAGGATGATTCTGCGGCGTATCTTGAGGCACTTACCCTTGCGGTGCAGTCTGCCAACGCCAAGGCTGAGACCATCGCCGCAGGAGCGGGCGGCAGGCTTGCAAACCTCCCCATATCCCTGTCCGAATATGGTGGGGTAAACTACGCTGTGCGTACCTATGCAACGGATAATGCCGTGGCTATGGCTCCTATGGAGGAGGCTGCGGAGAGCGGACTGGCCGCAGCGGAAACAGTGGTGCCCAAGATAGAAATAACCGCCACAGTAAGCGGTGTATATCAGATAATACGTTAACATACCATATGCGAACATAATGTAGAATTTTGAGGAGCGGCAGCTTAAGCTGCCGCTCCTTTGTGCATTAAGTGGAAAAATATCGCAACAAAAATGGCAATAATTGTTTTTCCGGTTGAAAGTGGCGGCATAAGGGGATAGAATGTAGTCGCTATGGAAAATAACAACATAAAACAGCTTCAATTTAATATGATAACCACTGATATGCGGGCAGAGGTGGAAAAGTATATTGCCGCCTCAGGCATACAGAGCTCGGAGTATACCTTTACCACAAGCATGATGTGGGGAGTGGAAGGCAAAATAACCATCGCCTTTGAGGATGGAATAATGTATACCTGCTATTGCTTCCCCAGCTATCAGCGCTTTATGCTGGCGCCACTGTGCCTGAATGAGGCGGACTATCCAAAGGCTATCGCCAGGGCAGAGGAGTTTATGACCTCCCAGAACTGCTGCGAGCATATGTTTAAAGGCGTAACGGATGCAAATGCCGAGTATTTCAGACAAGCGGGCTATGTCATTACTCCGGACAGGGATAACTACGACTATGTATACGACATGGAGGACCTGCGCTCTCTCACCGGCAAAAAGTATCACGCAAAGCGAAACTTCATAAACCGCCTTAAGAATGAGCGGGATTTTCGCTTTGTAACCTTGGGGCCTGAGGACATAGACAGATGCATGGCCATATATTACAAGTGGGCTGACGGCAAGGAGGAGTCCCCCTGGGAAGAGAGCGCCATGCGCACCGGAATAAAGTATGCCAAGGAGCTGGGTCTTGTGATGGGCGGCATAGAGATAGACGGAGAGCTTAAGGCTTTCTCCGCGGCGGATAAACCCTTTGCGGATACTGCCGTAGTATACTTTGAAAAGGCGGACGGAGATATACCGGGCCTGTATCCCCTTATGAACCAGCAGATGGCAGAAAATCTCTTAAGCGACGTATCCTTTATCAACAGGGAAGAGGATATGGGCATAGAGGGATTGAGAAAGGCTAAGCTTTCATATTATCCTGCAAGGTTTGTAGAGAAGTACAGCGCAAAAAAGCATGTGTGAATATTGATTAGCACTGCTGCGTTACAGGCGAAAATATACAGATAGCACTACTGAAAATGTGACATTGTTGCAATAAAGGCATAAATACCTTGACGCAGACAAATATTTCTAATAGAATGTTAACGTAAAATGACTGGGCATGTGCCCAAATACATAAGGACGGTAAAACATGAGCACTGAAGCAGTATCCGGTATCTCTGGTTTCATGGGCGGCGGCGGTTTCCTCATCATCATGATGATCGCCATGTTCGCTATTATGATCATCCCCCAGCGCAAGCGTGAGAAGAAGATCAAGAACATGCTGGCTAACCTTAAGCCCGGCGATCGCGTACGCACCATCGGCGGCATCTATGGCACCATCTCTGCCATCAAGGATGATGTTGTGACCCTTTCTGTAGGCCCCGACAAGGTTCGTCTGGTATTTGTTCGCGGCGCCATCGCTACCGTAGAAGATTCTCCTGTGGAGAATACTATGGAAGATCAGCTCAACAACTAACGTCAAAAAACATCTAATAAAAAATATGCAGGTCGATTGCCTGCATATTTTTTATTTTACCGCATATATAGCTATATCTACAATCAAGGAGATGATATGGCTATGCGCACGGCACGTACTACGGAAAAACGCATAAGCATGACAGCGGAGCTGATAAAGGCAGTGATAATAAGCCTGATAGTGAGCTTTATACTGGTGGTGCTGTACGCTGTGGCGCTGAAAGAAGAGCTTCTGGCCACCACTACCATGACGCTGTTTACCACCGTTATAAAGGTGATATGCGCGGCGCTTGCGGGATTGCTGACAGTGCGCAGGTGCAGGCGAAGGCTGTGGCTTTACGGCGCGGCAGGGGGCGGCCTGTTTACGTTGCTGTCCTTCGGCGTTTTTTCTGCTGTGGCGGGCAGCCTTTGTGTCAGCATTGCGCTGCTGTCGGATATAGGCATGGGGGGCCTTGCGGGGCTGCTGAGCGTTATGATAATGCAGATGCTCAAATAGTTGTGCATACATTGCTCTGCGCCGCCTTGTCAAGAGGATAGGGACAGGTGTAAAATTAAAGTATGCTGATATATGAACTGTCATCTGCAATAAGCGAAAACATACCTCAGGCCCCCGGTATTTCTCCGCGCCTAAGGTCGCTTTTGTATGCCCGCGGAGCAAAAACCGTTGAGGAAATGGAACAGTTTCTGCATCCGGGAGAGGGACAGTTCTGCGATCCATTCGACTTTAAGGATATGGACATGGCGGCGGAGCGTATAAGGGCCGCTGTTGGCAATCAGCGCATATGTGTATTCGGAGACTACGATGCAGACGGCGTATGTGCCACAGCTATACTTTATCACTGTATAGCCTCCATGGGGGCTGATGTGATATATCGCATACCCTCCCGCCACGAGGAAGGTTACGGCCTCAGTATTGCCGCTGTGGAACGGCTGCATCAGGAGGGCGTGGGCCTTATAGTGACCGTGGATAACGGCGTTAAGGCATACGGTGAAATCGACCGCTGCCGTGAGCTGGGCATGGATGTGGTGGTGACGGATCATCATCGCTGCGACGGCCGCATACCCGAGTGCTGTGCAGTGGTATGCCATACCAGAGATGACAATACCTATCCCAATAAAGACCTGTGCGGCGCAGGCATAGCATGGAAGCTTGCGGAGGCCCTGACAGGACGGGAGGAGGCAAAAAAATACCTGCCCATAGCCGCCATAGCCACGATGGCGGATGTTGTGCCGCTGCTGGGAGAAAACCGCGCCATAGTGGCCCTTGGCCTCAATATGATAAACGACGGCCTTGGCTGTGCGGGCATAAAGGCCCTTGGCAGGGCTGTAAACGAAAAAAACGATACATTTGCTGCCCGGGATCTGTCCTTTGGCTTTGCTCCGCGGCTAAATGCCGCAGGGCGCATGGAGGATGCCTCGATTTGCGTGGAGCTTTTGTGCACAAAGGATATGCAGCGGGCGGAAGATATAGCCCGAAGGCTGGACGAGCTTAACCGTCTGCGCCAAAAGGAGGAGGGCTCAATTGTGGATGAGGCGGCGGAAATGACGGAGGGGGACGACCTGACGGTAAAGCGCTGCATAGTGCTTAAATCCGAAAACTGGAACCCCGGCGTTATAGGCATAGCCGCATCCCGCATAGCGGAAAGATATTACCGCCCCACGTTGCTTTTTACCGAGAAGGATGGGGTGCTTACGGGCTCTGCCCGCTCTGTGCCGGGGGTTGACCTTTATAGTGCGCTCAATGCAAATTCTCGGTTTTTCACTCGCTTTGGTGGCCATGCATTTGCGGCGGGCGTTACCATGCCTGCTGAAAACTTTCAAGAATTCTCGGAAGCTCTCAATGATACCTTCCGTCAAACTGTGGCAGATGAGCTGTTTATTCCTCGCCGCACATACGAGGCGGAGGTGGAGCTTGCGGAGCTTACTCTGCCCATGGCGGAGGAGCTGGAGCTGCTGGCTCCCTTTGGTGAGGGCAACCCGGAGCCCAGCTTCCGCACAAAAGGCATGCTGCTCAGGGGAATACGCAGGATAGGCTCTACAGGCAGCCATATAAAGGCAACGGCGGTAAAGGCAGACAGGTATATAGACCTTGTTGCCTTTGCGCAGGGTCATCGGTTTGATGAACTTAACGACATGGACCGCTGTGATGCAATATACACCCCCAACGTAAACAGATGGAACGGAATGCGTTCCGTTCAGCTGAGAATACGAGATATGAGAGCGGATTCTGTAGAGGATCCTCAAGCCTATGTGGAGGGGCGTAAGGGCAAATTTATTGATGCATTCTCAAGGAATGTATTGTATAATATAAATTGCGGTGATATTGAGGAAAGGGAAATAATTTCCCTTAAAGAGCTGCTTTGTGATCCCATAGGCGGTTCCATGATACTGTGCTTTACCCCTTGCGGAGCCGCGGAGCTTATGGTGCAGCTGCGGCAGGAAGAACTGGAGCACAGACTGGATGTGATATTCACGGCAAACCGTCACTCTCCCTGTGCATACCATACCGCAGTGCTGGCGCCGGTACTGGATTGGCTGGACCTTTCCCGCTTCAGGGATATAATGCTTTACGACAGCCGTGATAAAGGCTTGGCGAAGCGCATAGCTGCGCTTGCACCGGGGGCAAAGATACACCTTGGGAGTTCAAAGTCCCTTGACGGGTTTGAGGAGCTTGTTATGAGCCGTGATGACTTTGCGGTGTTCTATCGGGCGGCAAAGGGCAGCGAAAGGCGCTTCTGTAACAGCGGTGAGTTTGCGGACTATCTTGCGGGCGTTGCAAGAAAGCCGCTGTATATGGCCCGATTAGCGGCGGATATAATGCTTGAGCTGGGGTTTGCCTCAGAAGATCAGGGCATAACCATGGTAAAGGATCCCAAGCGTACCGGCTTGGAACAAAGCGCCACCTATGCCGCGCTTCAAAGGATAAAGGTATAAGTTAACTTAAAATACAGGCTGTTCACCAAAACAGGAGGAAATAACAATGGATCTTAAGACCGTAGTGCGTTCTATCCCCGATTATCCCAAGCCCGGCATACTGTTCAGGGATGTTACTACCCTGTTTCAGGATGCAGCGGCCCTCAAACAGCTTACAGATGACCTGGTAAAGAGCCTTGAAGGCAAGCAGGTGGATTTGGTAGTCGGCCCCGAAGCCCGCGGTTTTGTGGTCGGTGCGACGCTGGCCTATGCTTTGGGCGCAGGTCTGGTGCTGGCCAGAAAGCCGGGCAAGCTGCCCTGTGAATCTCTGCGCTACGAGTATGCCCTTGAATACGGCACAGATTCCCTTGAGATCCACGTTGGCGCAATAAAGGCCGGCCAAAAGGTGGTTGTGGTTGACGACCTGCTGGCTACCGGCGGCACCTGCCTTGCAACTATTAAGCTGGTGGAAAAGATGGGCGGCGAAGTGGTTGGCGCACGCTTTGCAATTGAGCTTGCGGAAGAGTGCAACGGCCGTGAAACCCTTAAAGACTACGACGTATACTCCACCATCGTATACTAATATTTATTCCGCAAAAATTAGAAATCAACGGTTTTCCGTTGATTTCTGTGTTTATATTTTTATCTTTTAGGAAAGGGGGAAAAGCCATGGAAAAGCTCAGGGAAATATGCTCAAAAACATTCAGCCCTCAGGATATGGAGATGCTGGATAAGGCAATAGAGTTTACCAAGCAAACCCATTCCCATCAGGTGCGCCATTCCGGCGAACCATATTACATCCATCCGGAAAATGTGGCCATAATGCTTGCCCAGATGGGCATGGACAGTCACACTGTAATAGCCGGCCTGCTCCACGATGTAATTGAGGACGGCAAGGGCGTTACATTTGATACAGTGGCTTCCATGTTTGGCAAGGATATAGCCGGCATGGTGGATGGCGTTACCAAGCTTACCAAAACCGGTAAAAACGAAATGATAAGCCGCGAGGACATGCAGGCAGAAAGCCTTAGAAAGATGTTCCTTGCAATAGCCAACGACGTTCGCGTGGTTATCATAAAGCTCAACGACCGGCTGCACAATATGCGCACCCTCCAGTATTGCAGCGAGGAAAAGCAGATACGCAAGGCCAAGGAGACCCTTGACGTATATGCTCCCCTTGCCCACCGTTTCGGCATGGGCGCCCTCAAGTGCGAGCTTGAGGACCTCTGCATGAAGTACCTGTGGCCGGAGGATTATGCAAAGCTGGAAAAGGCTATGATCCCATATAACGAGGAGCGTATGCGCACTCTGGACATAGCTATGGAAACCATAGGCAAGGCGCTGAAGGATGCGGGAATAGAGGCCACATTAAGCGGCAGGCCAAAGCATTTTTACAGCATATATAAAAAGACGGTTCGTCAGCAGAAGGATATACACGAGATATACGACCTGATAGCTGTGCGTGTAATAGTCAATACAGTGCACGACTGCTACGCCACGCTGGGCATAATACATTCCCTGTGGCGTCCTATGCCGGGCCGATTCAAGGATTACATCGCAATGCCCAAGACCAATATGTACAGGTCTTTGCACACTACACTGTTTGCAAATGAAGGCATGGGGATGCCCTTTGAGGTACAGATTCGTACTCCCGAGATGCACAAGGCGGCAGAGTATGGTATAGCGGCTCACTGGATGTATAAAGAAGGCCGCAGCAGCCAGGATGAGCTGGACAGCAAGCTGGGCTGGCTCCGTGAGGCTCTGGCCATGGAGGCAGACTCCAATACCACCCGTGAGTTCATTGAGAATATCCGTAAGGATTTCTTTGGCGATTATGTTTACGTGCTCACCCCTCAGGGCAAGATAATTGACCTTGTGGCGGGCTCCACCCCCATAGATTTTGCCTACCGCATACATTCAAACGTAGGCAATCATACCCAGCACGCCAAGGTAAACGGTGCATTGGTAAAGCTTGATTACAAGCTTAAGACCAACGACGTTGTGGAAATAGTCACCTCCCCCAACGCTGCCCCCAGCAGGGATTGGCTTAAGATAGTCAAGACCCAGCAGGCCAAGTCCAAGATACGCTCCTGGTTCAAAAAGGCCAACAGGGAAGAAAACATACAGCGGGGCAAGGATATGTTGTCTGAGGCGCTGAAGCGCCAGGGGGCACAGCTCAGCGACTTTACCGGCAAAAAAGAATACTTCGAAGATATACTAAAGCGCTTTAATATGCTGGATGTGGAGGATGTGTATGCCTCCATAGGCTATGGCGGAGTATCCACCGGACAGGTTACTCACAAGCTGCTGGAGCAGGCCCGCAAGGAAGCCAAGGCCGCAGCCGCAGCCGAAAGGCTGGAAAAGCTGGGCGAAGAGCAGGCCGCAAAGCCCGAAAGCAGTGCGGACAGCAAGGGCGTAATAATAGAAGGGGATACCGGCATGGTGGTGCGGTTTGCAAGGTGCTGCACACCTCTTCCCGGAGATGAGATTTTCGGTTATATCACCCGCGGCCGCGGCGTGTCTATACACCGCAAGGATTGCCCCAATGTTATGGATCTATTGGAAGACCCTGCCCGAGTGGTAAGGGCGGATTGGGCAAAGGATGCGAAGAGCAGCTACAATGTTACCATACAAATCGTTGCGGGCGAGCGCACAGGCATGCTGCTGGATATATCCCAGATACTGGCAGGCATGAATATCAGCATATCCGCAATGACGGTAAAGGCGGACAAGGAAGACGCGGATACGGTTTATGTTCAGCTTTCCTTTGCTGTTACCAGCGCGGATCAGCTGAGCAATATAATCAAGAGCATACGCAAGATAAACAAAGTAAAGGACGTATACAGAGTAAGCGCATAGGAGGAAGGCAATGAGGGCAGTTGTACAGCGGGTAAGTGAGGCCTCCGTCACAATAGACGGCGCGGTAAAGGGCAGCATAGGCAAGGGATATATGGTGCTGCTGGGCGTTGAGGATATCGACGAGCAGGAAGATCTCGATTATATATGCGATAAGCTCATAGGCCTTCGCATATTTGAAGATGCCGACGGCAAGCTTAACCTTGATATTCGTGATATTGGCGGTGAAATACTGCTTATCTCCCAGTTTACCCTGTATGGCGATGCCAGAAAGGGCAGACGTCCCGGCTTCATAAAGGCTGCGCGTCCCGAAAAGGCCATCCCCATGTATGAGGAAGCCATACGCAGGCTGTCTGAAACTTTGCACGTGGAGACCGGCGAGTTTGGCGCGGATATGAAGGTTGCCCTTGTAAATGACGGCCCTGTAACCATATTGCTGGACAGCAAGAGGACTTTTTAATACCAATGAGCGAAATAAGAAAAATCATAACAGAGCGGATCGAAACAGGTCCGCTCATGGTAAATACATACGTTGTATATGCACAGGGAGCTGACAGCTGCGTGGTGATAGACCCTGCAGATGCCGCGCCCATAAAAAAATACGCACAGGTCAATGGGCTGAAAATAGCCGCAGTATTGCTCACCCACTGCCACTTTGACCATATACTGGGCGTACCGGAGCTTGTAAATGGAGGCGCAAAGCTGTATATCGGCGAGAATGACGCCGCAGGCCTTAACGACCGCTCCATCAGCCTTGCTTTTATGGCTTTGCCAGAGATGAAGCCTGATGTACTGCTCAGGGACGGGGATACCGTAAGGGAGGCAGGCCTTTCTGTAAAGGTTATTTCCACCCCCGGCCATACCGCAGGCGGCGTTTGCTATGTACTGGAAGAAAGCAAGGTCATATTTGCGGGGGATACTCTGTTCAGATTCAGCATAGGCCGCACGGATTTCCTCGGCGGCGATTACGGACAGCTTATCTCGTCCATAAAAAACAAGCTCTTTACCCTTGATGGGAATTATGAGGTAAAGCCGGGCCATGACAGGGCAACCACCCTTGATGAGGAAAGACAGGGCAACCCATACGCAGGCAGAGGTGCCAGATGGTAAGGATATATACGGATCATCCGGAATTTTTAAACGATATAGCGGATGTTATAAGGCTTTATCTCCACATGGAAGAGGTTATTCCCGCAGAGGAAAACCAAAGCATGGGAGATGAGGTCTTTATCTCTGCGGTTATGGAACCGGGAGAGGACTGGCGGGCGGTATGCCGCTGCATTGCCCCCAAAGGTGAAAGCCGGTACGTTTACGTTCACCCTGCAGTGGATGGCGGTGAGCTTGTGCAGAAGCGCTACCTTAAGCGCTGCCTCAAGATAGGCGTGTTCCGTGCTATGGCAAAGCTTTTTGAGGGCAATCTTCCATGGGGCTCCCTTACGGGCATACGTCCCACAAGGCTGCTGCGTGAGCTGATAGATGAAAAGGGAGAGGCTGAAGCCATTCGCTTTATGGGCGATGAGTTTGATGTATCCCCCCGGAAGCTGGCACTGGCCAAGGAAATAGTGGACATACAGCGCCCCTTTATGCAGAACATTGGCAATGGAGCGGATGTTTACATAGGCATACCCTTCTGCCGTACAAGGTGTTTGTATTGTTCCTTCCTTTCGGAGGTGCGCACCAAAAAGACAGACATGGCGGCCTATATAGAGGCCCTTAAAAAGGATATACGTCTGGGCTCCGCAATTCTGAAGGACAGCGGCTACCATATCCGCAGCATGTACATGGGAGGCGGTACTCCCACCGTACTTACAGAGGATGAGCTTAAGGACGTGCTGGAGTATGCCCTTGAGCAGTACGGCGGATACGGAAGTGAGTTTACCGTTGAGGCGGGAAGGCCTGATACCATTACCAAAGAAAAGCTGAAGGTAATACGCGCCATGGGTGCGGGACGCATATCCATAAACCCCCAGACCATGTGCGGACGCACCCTTGAACTGGTGGGCCGCAGCCACAGACCGGAGGAAATAATAAGGGCATACCACGATGCCCGGGAGCTGGGCTTTGACAGCATAAATATGGACGTTATAGCGGGGCTTCCCGGGGAAAACCTTAAGGACGTAAAGCATACCCTTGAGGAGATAAAAAAGCTGGACCCCCACAACCTTACCGTGCATACCCTTGCAATAAAGCGCTCATCCAAGCTGAAGGGAATGCTGGATGAATACTCACTGCCGGATGCTGAGGAGGCAGAGGCAATGGTAAACGCAGGTATGCAGGCGGCGGCGGATATGGGCATGAAGCCCTATTATATGTACCGCCAGAAGTACATGCGGGGCAACCTGGAAAACGTGGGCTATGCAAAGCCGGGTACAGAGTGCATGTACAACATAGACATGATGGAGGAAACGGTATCCATTATGGCCCATGGCGCAGGTGCCATGACAAAGCGTATATTCGATGGAGAGTGCCGGGTGGAGCGCATACCAAATCCCAAGGACATTGGCACATACATTGCCAAGGTGGAAGCGGTGGCAGAGGAAAAGCGCAGCCTGTATTCAAAATAAAAAAACATACAAGCGTCGGAAGATCCCGGCGCTTTTTTGTTTACGGAGCGGGTTATCAGCACATCATATCACTATGCTTATACTTTTTATTCGTTCGATATTTTTATATGTGCTGGTGTTTCTGGTGATACGGCTCACAGGCAAGAGGCAGCTGTCTGATCTGCAGCCTTTTGACCTGATAACCACGCTGCTGATAGCGGATCTTGCCTCAGTGCCGGCATCTGATACCGGTATGCCTCTGGCCTATGGCATAGTGCCCATACTTACGTTGTTCCTTGTGCAGCAGGGTGTGGCCTTTCTTTCCATGAAGTGGGAGGGGTTCAGGTATGTGATGTGCGGAAGACCGCTGCTGATGATAGCAAAGGGAGAGGTGCAGGAAAAATCCCTCAGGGACGCACGGTATACCCTCAATGACCTTATGGAGCAGCTTAGGGCAAACGGTACCTTTCAGGTGGCGGATGTGGAATACGCAATACTGGAGACAAACGGGGATCTTTCCGTGCTGCTCAAGGGCCCGGAGCAGCAGGTGACATATGGAGCGCTTTCACTGGAGGCGCCCAAGGCCGCTCCGCCCTTTATGGTGGTGCAGGACGGAAAGGTGCACAAAAACGCGCTGAGGCAGGCAGGCTATGATGAAAAGTGGCTGCTGTCCAAGCTTCCCGCCGCGGGAGTGAAAAATACGGAACAGCTGCTGTTTGCTTTTGTCAGCGGAAAAACCCTGCATATGCAGGCCAAGGAACGATGGGGCGGCAAGGCGGTATTTGTTGACACGGGGGCGGAAAAATGAGCAAGGGAAGGAAATATACCATAGTGAGCGCATTGTCTGTAATAATAGCTGTGGGGATGCTGATGTTTGCGTTTATTGCACCTGCGCGGTATATAGGAAAAATGAAAGAAACCATGGGCTTCAGCATACAGCAGGCAAAGGATGCGGTCATGGGGGAGGATATGTACACGGCTGAAAACAGCATAGAGGAGATATATCTGGAATTTCAGAGAAAGCAGCATAAGCTGAAGCTGATGTGCCATCATGACAACATAGACGATATGGAAAAAAGCATAAACTGCTGCCGAGACCTTATAAAGCTTGAGCAGAGCGATAACCTTATCTGCGAACTTAATCAGCTGCAGCAGATACTGGAGCATATGGAGTCCGTGGAAAACGCGGACATATATGAGGTTTTCTGATGCAAAAAGCCCTCCGCGAAGGAGGGCTTAAGCTTTCTATTTATTGTATTCATTGACATACTGCATAAACTCAGTGGTCTTTGACCAGTATTTTACTCCCCAGTTTTCATAGTTCCATTGCTCCATATAGTCGTTGCATTCGTAATCTATATAGTAGAGAATGTCACCCTGAAGTACGAAATTGGTGGGGAAGTAATCTATGTTGGTGTTTGCGGCGTACAGCAGTCCGCACATTTTTTTTACCTGTTCGTTGCACATATGGGGCAGAGAGTCCTTCAGCACCATTTCAAAAACAGTATCGCCGTGGATATACTCTTTGAGTATGCGCTCGTTTTCCTTATCAACCTCTATAAGGCGGGGCATGGGTATGCCTATGGCGCAAAGCTTTTCATAATCGGCTGTTTCGGAGGCGAGCTTATCCCCAAACTGATAATAGTCACAGGGCTCGTGATGTATCTGCTTGAGGACGTATTGCTGCCCATCTGCGCTTACAAGGTATGAGTAGCCACCCTTGCCCTTGCCAAGGAGCCTTATGACGGCATATTCTTTTTTGTTTACGGTTATGGTTTTATCCATTGCGCTGTTTCCTCCAATGACGCTGGCATGATTAACATATCATTGCCAAGGGTAAAAAACAAGATACGCGATGCGGGGGATTCAAAAAATCGCTGAAAGCCGTTGGGGCGCACCTTTGCATAAAGGCGCGCCCCTGTTCAAAATGAAAGTCAATTACCGGCTTCAATGGTTTCTGCATCGGGGAAGCCATAAAGCTTATACAGGTCGGAAGGAATGCTACTTATTGACAGCTGTTCATCTTGGGTTAGTCCGTTGTACCATTCAAGCCACTCTATTGTTTCCGGTGATAAATCCGAGCGGTTAAATGACTTATCGTGAAACTGTATTGTTTCGGCTTCCGTTATGAAGGGACAATCATAGAGAATATACACATCGTATCCATCATGTCGCGTCTGCCCGTTTTCCTCAGCGGTCGCCGTAAACCAATGAGTTTCCACAAGAATTACAGAAGGGTCATCGGGATTAAAATATACAGCGGCTTCCGCTTGGTTGCTTGCGAGGTTCCCTTTAGGAATGGTATCATCTCCGGTAAATGCAGCCGTTCCTGCAAGCTCAAACCCGTCGGGTACAGAGCCTTCCATGCGCAAATCGTACAGAGAATAGATCTTGTCATAATATTCTTTTGTTACATCCGGGTTATCGCTATAACAGTCCGCGCTCCACATTGAGATATAGTATCTTCCGTTAAAGCAGACCAAGTCTGCGTTTCTCAGCCTTTCGTCAACATAGCGGACATAGGCATTATTGGGAGGGATATTTATAAGGGTTCCGGTATCATCAACATTTCCATACGTTTGCACCTCATGATAAACATATACCCATTCCGGCATATCCGGGTTCAGGTAATACGGACAGTTTTCATAGCCTCCATCAATATCTTTATTTCCGGCGGCCACAAAGCCATCGGGCAATTCGTCGGAAGCTGACAGATGCGCTGAAATATAATATTTTATGTTATCTATTACAATATGGGGAGGGCCGCCTTCCCCATCCATTCCCCCATGGGGGGTTGACGGCTTATTTGCAAAAAATGGAATTGCCGCGATTATCAGGCAAAGGCAGGCCGCGGCAGCCGCCCATTTTCCCCAGGCGTGTTTTTTGCCGGCAGGCTTTTCGTCGGCGGCTTCTATATAAGCCGGATGGATAAGCTCCATTTTATCTAAAAGTTCATTTCCTCTCATATGGTGTAGCCCTCCCTTTCAAGATGTTCCCTGAGCTGATTGCGGCAGCGGAACAGCGTGGTTTTCACTTTGCTTTCGGATAAAGCAAAGCGTTTGGAGATGTCTGCTATGGAATCCATATACCAATATCGGCGAATGAAAATATTCCTTTTTTCCTGGTGAAGCGCAGCGAGGAATCTGTTGATCGCTTCACTCAAAGCCATATCATCTATGCGGCACTCCACATCGTCGGGAGCGGGAATGCATTGCTCCATCTCTGTACTGAGCTGGCATATGAATGCGCTGCGTTTCAGCCGGCTGCGGCTGCGGCAGCAGTTCAAGGAAACGTGACGGGTGATACGAGCGAGAAACGCGTATAAATAGCTTCTCGGCTCATGGGGTGGGATGGCGTTCCACGCCTGTATATAAGTATCGTTTTCACATTCTTCCGCTGTCTGGGTATCTTTGACTATTCCATAGGCCAGAGAGCGCAGGCGGCTGCCATATTTTTCCGCGGTCTGCCTGACTGCGGCTTGGTCACGCAGCAAATATAATTCAACGATTATGTTATCCTCCAAAGCCCCGGCCTCCTTTCTTTCCGTATTGAAGGGCCTTCATACTAATAAGCGATGTTTATGTCAGAAAGGTTACACTTTTCAAGAAAATTATAAAAAGGAGCGATACCCCAGTCAATCCTGCTTCGTATCGTTCCTTTGTTCCTTGGATAATGTTTTTAAACACCGCCAAGAAGCGGTGGCTATTTAAGCCTGCTTTTGTTACAGCCCTCTTATCCTTACCTCCAGTACCCTGCCGATTATCTCAACATCGCCGCCGGAAACTATCATGGGCTCATATTTGGGATTGGAGGGGATAAGCACAAGGTGGCTCTGCATCCACTTTACCTTGCGAAGCAGCACTTCATCTTCTATGCGAACTACAGCTATCTGGCCGTTTTCCACCCTGCTCTGCATCCTTACCAGCACCAGCGCGCCTTCGGGGATAAATTCACCTGTCATGCAGTCGCCCTCTACTTCCATATAGAAGTATTCGCCTGCGATAACATCTGAGGAGGGGAGGGGGATGTATTCGGTGATGTTTTCATCCGCCAGTATGGGAAGGCCGGCGTGAACGCGGCCCACAAGGGGAACGCCTACTGTATCCGTTACCGGCATGAACATGGAGGAAACACTGCTGCGCTCCTTAAAGATGGGAGTAACGGTATCGCGGCCCAGCAGATAGTCCGCCGTAACGTCAAACATGTCGCATAGCTCCATGATGGCCTCGTTGGGTATGGGCACACGACCGGTTTCATATTTGCAGATGGCGGCCTTTTGAACTCCAAGCCGCTGGCCCATATCGTCCTGAGTAAGGCCGTGCTGCTTTCTAAGCTCACGCAGTCTGTTCATGATGGCGCTCCTTCCGGGCATATGCCCCGCTATTATCTGAATCTATTGTATCTTAAAAAGAAATACAAATCAAGCTGAAATAATGTCAGTAAAGTACCGAAAACGGTATTGACAGTATCTGAACAAGATACTATAATGCAAATGTAACCCAACAAGACACTTTGGAGCGGAGATGAAAACACAACGTTTCCGCAAGAGATATAAATTCGGAGGTGCGCTATGAATTACTTTGGTCTGTTTTTCACCTTTATGATCCCCGGCATCATCATCGGCACTATGGCTGCCGTTGCAGCCAAGCAGGCCGCCGACAGGCGCCGCCGTCAGGCCGTAATGGCCCGCCGTGCCGCTATGCGTGCCGTGCCCCGCAATAAGCTTTACGTTTGCTCCCTTCAGGAGGAGGCAAAGGCAGCTTAATCCTTGGGGCGGGGTATTCTCACTTGCGTAATAAAGTTTTGCCCTTATGGGCAAAAATACAATAATTCAATATGCGCCATTGTAGAAGCGCCGCACATATTGTGCGGCGCTTTTGCATTGGCTTTGGTTATTGCGAATAATGCCGTTTCTTATGGAAGTGTAAACTTATTCCCGCCCCGCTTGTAGCTTTATGGGAATTGAAGTATAATAAACAATAACTTTAATGTATATTAGGCGAGGTATGTCATAATGGCAAAACGGCGCAGAAGAAGAAGCAAAAAATACAGGAAGCTGCGTAATGCGCTGCGTGTAGCGTTTGCGCTGCTGGTGGTTGCGGCCATAATCACCGGCATTGTATTGCTGGTATCCGGTATTATCAATAAAGATAAAGAGCCTGCTCCCGAGGGAGAAAAGGTGGGCTTTATCGGTCGTCTTTTCGGCAAGGATGACGAAATTGCCGAGCCTTCCGTTGAGGGAGCCGAAACGGAGCAGACACAGGAGCAGCCCGAGGAAGAAAAGAAGGGCTTCTTTGCACGCCTGTTTGGCAAAAAGGAAAATGGCGGCAGTATATTCACTCAGGAAGAGGCAGAGCCCACTCCCTTGCCCGAGCCTACTCCCACGCCGCTCCCCGAGTTTAATCCCTATGCTGTAAGCGGCACTTCTCCGGGAGACTTTGGCCTTGAGACCGCCGTTGAGGTGGATGGCAGTGTGATGGATGCAAGCGCATATGTGGCAACCGAGACCATTGACTTTGGCGAAGGCCATGAATATACCGATGTGGAGGGCGTTATCTCCTTCCGCGGCAATAATTTCCGCGACAGCTCTTCTTATGGTACCGTGTCCATGACCGCCAAGAAGTTCAGCACTACTCCATGGACATTCACCATAGGCAGCATGAGCAAAATGTCCGGTTCCGGCTCATGGACCGGATGCGGCTGGACGGGACAGCCTCTTATCGTAAGATGGCCGGAAAGCACCAAACGTATAATGAACATGTATGACTGGGCCAAGGCAAAGGAAGGCCTTGTGGAGGTCATTTACGCCACGCTGGACGGCAGAATATACTTCCTTGACCTTGAAAGCGGACAGCAGACCCGTGAATCCATAAGTCTGGGCTTCCCATTCAAGGGCGCTGGAGCCCTTGACCCCCGTGGTTATCCCATAATGTACCTTGGCTCCGGCGATGACAGTCCCACTCAGGGCAAGGATTCCTCACATGCCTTTGTAATCAGCCTTGTGGACGGCTCTGTAATGTATGAGTTTGGTCTGCAGGATTCCTTCCGGCTGAGGGAGCTTTCGTACTTTGACAGCTCCGCTCTTGTGGATGCGGAAACCGACACCCTCATATATCCCGGCGAAAACGGCATACTGTATCTTATAAAGCTGAATACCCAGTATGATGAGGCGGCAGGCACTTTGTCCATCAACCCCGGCAGGGTGGTAAAGTGGCGCTATAAGGGCGCAAAGAACAATACCACCGCCGTGGACGGCTCAAATGGCTGGTGGCTGGGCTTTGAGGACAGCGCCATCGTATGGAGAGGCCATGTAATACTCACTGAAAACGGCGGACACATGATCTGCCTTGACCTGAACACCCTGCAGGTAAAGTGGGTGCAGGATACTCTGGACGATACCAACTGCACAGGTGTACTTGCCCTTGAGGGCGAGACCAATCATCCTTATGTTTATACCTCTACCTCCTTCCATCCCGGCTGGAGGAAGCCCGGCAACCAGACAGCGCCTATTCCCATCTGGAAGATAGACGCAGTTACCGGCGAAAAGGTATGGACAAACAACGACTACAACTGCCAGACCATAGCCGAACCCAATCAGGTATCCGGCGGCGTACAGGGCTCTCTGGTATCCGGCAGGGGCAGCCTGTCCAATTATGTGCTTGCCCCCATCGCCATGACCGAGGGTATGAAGGGCGAAGTTGTGGCCTTTAACCGCAATGACGGCACGGTGGCCTGGAAGTATCAGTTCCAGGGCTATCCCTGGAGCTCACCTGTTGCGGTATACGATGAAAACGGTACAGGCTATGTAATCCAGTGCACCAAGTCCGGCTATATCCATCTCTTTGATGACAAGGGCAACCTGCTGGATGAGATGAACCTGGGCTCCAATATAGAGGCATCCCCCGCCGTGTTTGACAATACTATCGTGGTGGGCACCAGAGGCGGCCTCATTTACGGCATAAAACTTACTTAAAGACTTAACGGAGACACAATGGCAAAGGTAAACGGAAACACCGAAGGGATCAAAAACACGCTGCTGGAGCGGATAGAGGGCATATACGATATCCGCATGGCTCAGCAGGAGTTTGCGTCCCACGAGCTTGTGGCAGAGCTTGCAGAGCTTACCGGCATTCTTGGGAGGGAGATTTCCGTTTACATAGGCCGTGACGGCAGAGTGGCCGACGTATCCATTGGCGACAGCGGCAAGGTCTCCATGCCCAATATGCGCCTTGTGCGCAACGAGGACAGGCTTTGCGGCGTGCGCTGCATACATACCCACCCCAGCGGAGACGGCAGACTGTCCGGCGTAGACCTTGGCACCCTTAAGAGCATGCGATTGGACAGCATGGCGGCCATTGGCGTAAACGCCGAGGGCGAAGCCACCTCCATGTACGCATCCTACATCGGCGATGCGGACGAGGCGGGGGAGCGGGGCGTGCTGATATACGGCCCCATGCGCCCATATAAGCTGCCTCAGCGGCTGCTGATAAAGGAAATATACATATCGGACGACAGGCTTAAGTCTTCCACCTATGAGGCGGAGGGCAGCCGCCCCGAGCGGGCAATACTTGTGGGCCTTGAAAACAACGAGGCTTATGATACATTGGATGAGCTTGGCGAGCTTGCAAAGACAGCAGGCGCTGTGGTGGTGGGAAAATTCACTCAGCGCAGGGGCGGCATAGACAATGCCACCTACATAGGCTCCGGCAAGGCGGAGGAGCTGTCCCTCAAGGGCAGCGAGCTGGAGGCGGACATATTCATATTTGACGATGAGCTTTCTGCCATACAGAACCGCAACCTTGAAGAGATACTGGGCACAAGAGTAATAGATCGCACTGCCCTTATACTGGACATATTTGCTCAGCGTGCCACCTCCCGGGAGGGCAAGCTGCAGGTTGAGCTTGCCCAGCAGAAATACAGGCGTTCAAGGCTTTTAGGTCAGGGCACTGTGCTTTCCCGTCTGGGCGGCGGCATAGGTACCAGAGGCCCCGGCGAAAAGAAGCTGGAAATAGACAAGCGCCGCATAAGAGACCGGATAAACGAGCTTACCCAGGAGCTTAAAGAGGTGGAAAAACAGCGAAGCCTCAGGCGCTCCAAGCGGCAGAAGAATACCGTGCCCCTTGTTGCGCTGGTGGGATACACCAACGCAGGCAAGTCCACATTGCTCAACGCCCTTACGGGGGCGGGGGTAATGGCGGAGAATATGCTGTTTGCGACCCTAGACCCTGTTGTGCGTCAGGCGGCGCTGCCGGACGGCACTCCTGTGCTGCTGTCTGATACGGTTGGCTTTATAAATAAGCTGCCCCACGACCTTGTTGAGGCCTTCCGCTCTACCTTGGAAGAAGCCGCGGCAGCGGATCTTATACTTCACGTGGTGGATAGGTCATCCTCATATTACGAGAGCCAGATGACCGTGGTTGAGGAGGTTCTTTCCTCACTTGGCGCGGGAGATGTGCCAAGGATAAACGTATACAACAAGCGCGACCTTGTGGCAGAGCGCACGCCTACAGATGGCATATTCATAAGTGCCGCAAAGAATGAGGGCATAGAAGAGCTGCTTCAGGAGATAGAGCGCAGGCTCAACAGCTCCCGCATTGAGGTGGAGCTGTGCATACCATATGACAAATACGAGGCCATGACGGTGATCAGAGCAGAGGGAAGGATACTTTCCGAGGAGCATGAAGCGGACGGCACCCACGTAAAGGCACAGCTTGAGGAAAGCACCATGTGGAAGCTGAGAAAGATACTGGGGGAAGCGTATGGGCAAAACTAAAGTCATAGCCATTGAGGGCATAGACGGCAGCGGCAAGAGCGTGCAGTTTGCAAGGCTCAAGGCCGCAATCGAGGCCATGGGATATACCGTGGAGGCCAGGGAATACCCCGTGTATTCTTCCTACTTTGGCTCCCTTGTGGGGGAATATCTGTCCGGCTCCGGCGGAGTAAAGGCGGATACGGTGGACGGCAAGAGCATGGCCCTGTGGTTTGCGCTGGACAGATGGGAAGACCTTAAGAGTCACCGTGACGGCGAATATGACTACATGCTGATAAACCGCTATGTGCTCAGCAACGCTGTATATCAGAGCATAATAGACACCGGCAGGGAAGACCTTGTGGACTGGGTATTCGACCTCGAGTATAATCACTTTGGCCTGCCAAGGGCGGATCTGTTTCTGTTCTATGACGTGGCCACCGCACAGGCGGGGGAAAACGTTATGAAAAAGGGCTTTAGGGATTACGTGGGCGGAGAGAAAAAGGATGTATACGAATCCTCCGGCGGTATACAGCAGCGGGCAAGGGCCAAGTACCTTGAGACCGCGCAGCGCAGGGACGACATCGCAGTGATACAGTGCATGGGGCCCGGGGGATTCCGCACCATAGATGACATAGCGGCGGAAACCCTGAACCTGCTGAAGCAAAGAAATTTTATATAGCCATACAGACAAAACACCGCAATGCTGCGGTGTTTTATCTTTTCGGCGCTGTGCTTACGGCGCTCATCAGCTTTTGCCAGCATATGGCATCCACATACCCTTCGGGCGGAAGGCCGATTGCTGTGCGAAACCTGTAAAGGGCTGTAAGGGTATCCTCTGTAAATCGGCCGGACAGCAGGCAGGGAAAGCCCATAATATTAAGGCATTTTTGCAGAATAAAGCAATGCACGCCGGTATTTCCCGGGAAAATAACAGGATATGGTACAAAAACTGACGACGGAGAGGCAACGGATACCTCTGCATGTATCCATGTGGGCGTTATGTATTGGGGCTGAACGTAGGAAAAAAGCCCGCTGCTTACGCACCAGCGGCGTATTTCGTTTTGACGGGAAATGATATTCGTGCAGGCATCGGGCAAGGCGAAATCTCCGGCAAGGCCTGCGTGATGAGGGGAAAAATGAAGGGGATATCCGGGAAGCAGCGGGACAAATGAGCGAATGAGCCTCAGCTCAAACCTTGCACACAGTTCATTGCAGGCGTGGATAAACCTTTCGTCGCTCCATGCGGTATGCTCATTGATGCTGTGCAGGGACGATGATGCTGTATAAAAGATATCATTTGATTTGCTGTAAACAAAAAGCGTCGCCATGCTTTAGTGTATGGCGGCGCAGATTGTTTTGTGATGGTATAAATTAGCCTATTCAAAGGGAACGGGGGTAACGGTATAGGCGGGCATATTATTGGAATAGTAGTAATAATTGCCGTCTGCCCCCTGATATATGGTGGGGGTGCGGGGAGGCAGTGAAGCGCCGGGCTTGAGCACCGCAGCTTCTTCTGCTTCTTCGGCAGAGAGGAATATGAATTGGTGAAGAGCTGCGGCGTTTGCGGGCATGTCCGCAAGCACCACGGACTTTCTGTCATATTTGTCAGCTTTGTAGGTATCGTCAGCAGGTATGCGGCAGTACAGCATTCCGCCGATATCCATTCCCAGCACCTTGGTGGCGCAGTCTATAATGCGCTGATTGGACATGTTGGTTTCCACCAGAGGGAGTATATCCTGAATGAGGGCATACTGTTTGGCGGTATCCAGCGAGCGGAACTTTGCGTATATGTTGTTCAGCAGCTTGTACTGGCGCTCGGTGCGGCTGAAGTCGCTGTCTATCTTGCGTACCCGGGCGTAGCCCAGGGCCTGCTTGCCGCTGAGCTTTACGTTGCCCGCATCGGCAAAGATAAAGCCGTCCCAGGTACCTGTAATGCCCCGCTGCTTATTGAGGCCGGCTATGCAGTCGTTTGTGGCGCTGATCTCTCCGGCGGTCATCCTTACTGTTACGCCGCCCATTTCGTCCACGATTTTTTCAAACATGGTGAAATCCACCAGCACATATTCCGTAAGGTTAAGGTGGAAGTTGCTGTTAAGGGTTTCAAACAGAAGCTCCGTGCCGCCCTTTACCGCGGCGGAGTTCAGCTTGCCGTAGCCCTGGCCGGGTATGTTTACCAGCATATCCCGCATGATGGTGGTGAGCTTAAGGCTGTTGTGGACGGTGTCTATGGTGCCTATCATCATGGTGTCGGTGTTGGAATTGCCTGAGGATGTGCGCCTGTCCACGCCTATGAGCAGAATGTGTATATATCGCTCGTCCGCCTTGTTCTTTTCCATGTTGGATACGGTTACCGGGTCCAGCCAGGTCTGCTCATACAGCTCGCTCATGGGAATAGGAGTGGGAGCGGGGGTGGCAGAGGGGGCAGGGGTAGCATCGGATGTGGGAAGAGGGGCGGGGGTGATAAGGATATCATCCTCAGTTGCTTCGAATATGGGAGTTTCTCCCGGCCTGTTTATGCTGTTGAGCAGGCTCATGCCAAGTATTACCACAGCGATGAAGGCAACACCTATCACTGCCAGCAGTATCCATATTATCTTTTTGCTCTTAGGGCTTTCGTTTATTTCTTCTGTTTCTTGGTCAAATCTTTCTTTTTTCATTGTACCTTTGTCCTGTACATATAGTGTGGTATTACATCACCATGATTATACTACTTTCGACTGTGTATAGCAATTATTGCGGTTCCTGCGGCTATTGCGAACAGGTAAAAGATGGGGTATATTATAAGGTAAAATGATAACATAGGTGTATTATGCAGATGTACGGGAAATTCGCGGGGCTGTATGACCCCTTCATGAAGGACGTTGACTACGACAGATGGGCGGAATACATTGCCTCCTTTCTGCCGGAAGGCAGCCTGCGCATTGCGGACTGTGCCTGCGGCACCGGCGAGATAACCCTTCGCCTTGCGAGGCGCGGCCATATCCTTACCGGTGTGGATATATCTGAGGATATGCTGAGGGTGGCCTCGGAAAAGGCAAGAAAAGCAGCCCTGAAGATACCCTTCATCTGTCAGGACATGGCAAAGCTTACGCTTCATCGTCCTCAGGATGCCATAGTATGTGCCTGTGATGGGGTGAACTATCTGGACAGCGCTGAGGATGTCTCGGAGTTTTTCGGTGCGGCGTATAACGCGTTAAAGCCCAGAGGAATGCTGCTGTTTGATATATCCTCAAAATATAAATTGGAAAAGGTACTGGACTGCAACACCTTTGCAGAGGATGAGGTGGACAGGGCATACATCTGGAAAAACTGCTATGATCCCGAGAGCCGGCTTATATCCATGGAGCTGAGCTTCTATGAAAAGCAGGGGGATATGTATCGCCGCTTTGAGGAAAAGCACATACAGCGGGCCCATGATGGGGCTGAGCTTATACGCGCCATGGAAGAGGCGGGGTTTGACGCAAGGGCATATGGATTCCTTACAAAGGAAAGCCCAAAGGAAGATGACCTTCGAATACAGTTCATAGGGAGGAAAAGAGCGTGAAGCCCCTAAGGCTGTACATGGAAGAAAACAGGGTTATGTGCGCCTTTACTCTGCATATAGATGTGCGGGCGGGGGAGCCGGAGCTTATGAAGGATATCATACGCCGGGGCCTGAACCGCATGGAAGGGGAATACCCTACGGAAATCGGCCCTGTGGAGATAGGCGTAAAGGTTGACTTTGCGGATGAATTTTCCCTTGGGGCGGTAAATGTGCGGGTGGAGGATAAGTATCCTGTAAACCGCAAATGGTACAGCCCGCGCATGAATGTGAGCCGGGAATATTTCGGCACAAGGCGCAAGGGGCTGATGAAGCTGGCGAGATACCTGTGGAAGATGCCGGATGTGTTTATAAATATTTCCGGAAGGGACATGACTCAGGAGCGCAATCAGGCTATACTGGCATCGGTGGTGCAGCATGAGTTTGGCCATGTGCTGGGCTTCAAGGATAAATACAGGCATAAAAAACATAAATTTGTAAAGAGCAAAAGCTCTGTTGCGGACAGGGATATAATGTACCGCGTAGGGGATGCTCAGGAATTTATGGAGTATCATATAAAAAGACTGAAAGAATGCGCCGAAAGGGAAAAGCTGCCCTTTAAAAGCGTATGATACGGAGGATAAAATGGATAAGCTGGTAAGAGCACTGATGGCAGAGGATACTGTAAAGCTCATAGCCATATCAGGCAGGGAAATATGTGAAACGGCAAGGGAGCTGCATGGCCTTTCCAGGGTTTGCACCGCAGCCCTGGGCAGGACGCTGCTTGTTACCGATATGATGGGCGCACAGCTCAAGGGCGAAGACCATAAGCTGACCGCCATAGTAAAGGGCGGTGGCCCCGCAGGCAATATCGTATGCACCGCAGATAATCAGGGCCACGTAAAGGGTTATATCGAGGTGCCGGATCTTGAGCTGCCTCTGGGCCCCGACGGCAAGCTGGATGTTTCCATGGCGGTGGGCTGGTTCGGCGACCTTACCGTGGTGCGTGACCTTGGCATGAAGGAGCCCTACGTTGGCAAGTGCGACATAGTTTCCGGCGAAATAGCCGAGGACTTTGCCCAGTATTTCACCGTCAGCGAGCAGCAGCCCTCCATGGTATACCTTGGCGTCAGGGTAGACCCCCACGACGGCCATGTGCTTGCGGGCGGCGGCCTTATAGTTCAGCCCCTGCCCCACTGCCCTGATGAGGTGATAGATACCCTTACGGAAAAGGCTGCAATGGTAAAGATGCTGGCGGGCATGCTGGAGGAAGGCATGGAGCTGGAGGACGCCATTCGCAAAATATTTGACGGCATAGACATCAACTTCACCGAGAACCTTACTCCGGAATTCCGCTGCGACTGCAGCCGTGAAAGGCTGGAACGTGTGCTTATATCCCTTGGGGAAGAAGAGCTTAAGGACATGATGGAAAAGGAAAAGGGTGCGGAGCTGACCTGCCATTTCTGCAATAAAACATACAGCTTCACCGAGGCCCAGCTGAGCGATTTGCTTGTGGAGGCCGGAAAGGCATAATATCAAAATGACCCATAATCTCAGGGCCGCAAAAGGAGGAAAGGTGCTTTCCTTTGAGCAGGGGGGAGAATTCTACCTGCGCAGCGGCATGACAAAACTGGATAAAAATGACCTGCTTGGAGCAATGTCAAGCTATCGTATCGCCTTGGATAAGGAGCCGGACAATCCCGAGATAATCCTTACTATAGCTGAGATACTTACCGCCATGCAGCGCTATGACGAATCAAACAGGCTGCTTATGTCCCATTTTTGCGTGGATGAGCGGCCCAGCGAGGCGTTTTTCGGCATGGGATGCAACTTTATGGCCCAGCGGGAATACGAGCAGGCCCGCATGAGCTTTGATAAGTATCTTGAGCTGGAGCCTGACGGAGAGTTTGCCTATTCCGCATACGATATGGCGGAATCCATAGACGACGGCAGCGCACAGGTATTTGGCGGAGTACAGGACAAGGCAAAAGAAAGCGCTGAGATCGCACGCCGCATGATGGAGCAGGAGGACTTTAATGGGGCTATAGAGTCCCTTGAAAAACTGCTGGAGCAGCAGCCGGAGCTGATACAGCCAAGAAATCACCTTGCTTTGGCATATTATTGCATCCGTGACTATGATAAGGCTACCGAGCAGGTGGGGCAGGTGCTTAGAAAAGACCCGGCCAACATACAGGCCCACTGCAATCTGGCGGTGTTCATGCGGGGCGCCAGGGATGACCTTGGTCTGAAGCGTCAGGTGGAATATCTGAAATCACTTCATACCGATGACCTTGATGACCTTAACCATTTGGGTGTTACCCTTATGGAGGTGAGGGAGTTTGAAACGGCGCTGGGTATGTTTAAAAAAATACAGCAGTCCCGCCCTTATGAGGCGGGAGTGCTGCACAGGCTTGCCTTGTGCCATTATTATACCGGTGACTATACTGCCGCGGTAAAGCTATACGATAAGCTGCTGCAGATAGACAAACATGACAGCATAGCTTCCTATTACCGCAGCGTATGCAGAGCAGCGGAGCGGGGGGAGAAAAAGCAGATGAGCCTTGTACTGAACTATCAGGTGCCCCCGGAAGAGGTGGTTCAGCGCATACGCCGCATAAATGACAGCATACACACCCCCAGAGAGGAGCTGCAAAAGCAGTGGTATGTGGGAAGTGAGCTCCGGATACTTTCCAAATGGGCGCTGACCCTGCCGGATGTATCCATAAAGCGGGCCATGCTAAGCTTTATCGCCTCCTTTAAGGACAAAGCGGCAGAGAATATCCTAAGGGACTTTGCCCTTCAGCGGGGGCACGGCGTTGATATCAAGAGGGACGCATTTGCCCTGCTTAAGAATATGGGGGCAAAGGAGCCCTATCTCAGCTATGTAAACGGCGAACTTATGGAGAGCCGCGTAAGCCTTGTGCCGGTGCTGCCAAAGGGCACGCCCAAGGCATACGGCGAAATACTGGAAAATTGCCTGAGCTATATGCGGGGCATACGGGATAATGACTGTATGTCTGTGGCGGTGAAAATATGGACGGCCTATGTGGAAGGCCTCAGCGGCTATCGCCCCCTGTCCAGAGGGCAGGTGCTGGGCCTTGCGGCGGCCATAGAGTACGTTGCCTGCCGCAGGAAGGGCATAGAGATCACCAAGTGGGAGCTGTGCAGCAAGTACGGAATATCCGTGGCCCGCTTCAATAATGCCCTTGCAAAGCTTGGCAAGCAGGAGGAGGAAAAATGAGATTTATAGCTACCTGTAAAATGGGCCTTGAGAGCGTGGTATCCCTTGAGCTCAAGTGGCTTGGCATAGAGGTTGAAAAGGTGGAGGATGCCCGTGTCCTTTTCCTTGGAGGGTATGAGGACATGGCCCGTGCCTGCCTGTGGCTCAGGAGCGCAGAGCGGGTACTGATGGAGGTAGCCGGCTTTGAAGCACGTACCTTTGAGGAGCTGTTTCAGGGGGTCAGGGCCATACGCTGGAAGGATTACCTAAAGCGGGATTCCTTTATTCACGTAAACGGCAAGAGCGCCAAGAGCACCCTGTTCAGCGTGTCCGACTGCCAGCGCATAACCAAAAAGGCAATAGTTGAAAACCTTAAGGAAGCCTATAAAACCACCCTGCCCGAAACAGGGGATGAGGTGATAATAGAGATAGGCATACTGCGGGACGTGGTTACCGTGGCGCTGGATTGCTGCGGCGCAGGCCTTTCCCGCAGAGGATACCGTACATATAATGTGGCGGCGCCCATTGCGGAGAGCCTTGGCGCAGGCATACTGCTGCTTTCCCGCTATAAGGGGGACAGACCTCTTATCGACCCAATGTGCGGCAGCGGTACCATGCCCATAGAGGCGGCAATGATAGCAAATAACATTGCCCCCGGCCTGAATCGACCCTTTGCCGGTGAACAGTGGGACTTTGCAAGCGGTAAGCGCGTATTTGACAACGTTCGAGCGGATGCCCGTGACAGCATAAGGGACGTTAAGCCTGAAATACTGGGCAGCGATATAGACGAGCGCAGTATAGACTTATGCAAAAAGCATGCCAAGAAGGCAGGCATAATGGTAAACTGGGCGGTACGACCCCTTAAGGAGCTGTCCACCAATGCGTCAAACGGCCTTATAGTATGCAATCCTCCCTATGGCGAGCGTATGCTGGAAAAACGGGAGGCAGAGAACCTTTATCGTGAGATGCGGGAAAAGTTCGATGCATTGGACAACTGGCAGGTGAGCGTTATTACCGCATACCGTGAGTTTGAAAAGGTATACGGCAAGCGGGCGGACAAGCGCCGCAAGCTCAGCAACGGCGGAATGACCTGCACCCTGTATCAATATTTTCGCGAAAGATATATTTAAAAAAACACTTTACAAATACTGAGTCATGTACTATAATAATACCGTTGCGAAAAGCACGGGGCATTAGCTCAGTTGGTAGAGTGCCACACTGGCAGTGTGGATGTCAGCGGTTCGAGTCCGCTATGCTCCACCATTAAAAAACGCCTGATTCTCTAAGGGAATCGGGCGTTTCTCTTTTCCGTGATGCCACAAATGATGCCACTTTTTAATACAGGCCATCGAATACACCATCCACAAGGGCCGCAGCCTTAGCCGCTTCTCCGTCAACCTCGTGACCGTAGACCCCGATTGTGTCCATGGTTTTGGTGTGTCCAACCATGCGCTTCAACATGTTTTCCGGCACAGTATCCTGCATTAAACTGATGTGTGTATGCCTTAACTCATGCAGATTGGACTTGATGCCGTGCTGATTGGCGTATGACTTCCACCGGGCATAGACATTGTTGGGGTCTGACATATTGCCGTCACCATCCGGGAATAGCCACCGGGAAACAATACCCGCCTGCCGGAGCAAAGAAAACTGGTCGTCCAGTATCTTCTGAGCATGAGCCGGAATGACAATGGTTCTCCGTGCCGCTCTTGTCTTGCCCTTAGTGACTTCCTGATGGCAGTTTACCGAGCGGCTGACCGTCAGCCTGCCGTCCTTTATATCGTCCCGCTGAAGGCCGCACACTTCGCCACGGCGCAAGCCTAATACCACCATCAGCCGCCATGCGTTGATGTACCAGCATCGGGAATCCTGCCCACGCCACTTGAGGGTATCCACAGACATCAGGGTTTTGATGTCGTCAGCGTTGAGTATGACCTTCTCCTTGGTGGGAGCATCATCGGGAATCTTCAGCTGCTTCAGCGGCTTGACCTCAATTCCTGCATCTTCGCAGTACGCATGGAAATTAGTGATTGCCGCCCGGATATTCATCAGGGTTTTACGGCTTAACTTCTTCTCGTGGGCATCGAGGATACAACCCTTCCAGTCCTGCATGGTGATGGTGGATACCTTCTTGTGTTCCAACGTTGGCTTGAGATACAGCTTGCCCGTGGTGGTAAGCTGTGTTACCCATGACGTGCCGCACTCCCTTTTCTTGGCGGCAATAAAAGCATCGTAGGCCGCAGCAAACCGCATTTCCTTTATTTCGCCACGCTCCAGCCATTCGTCAGCCTTGCGCTCAGCCTCAATTTTGCCCTTCTTTCCGGGCTTACTGCTGTAAAACGCCTTGCGCACTCCATCCGACTGGACACGGATACACCACCGGCCCTGTGATTCATTCCATGTGGCTTCGCTCGTTCTCTGTTTTTTCATTGTGTTTCCTCCCATTTTGTTATATAATGGGTATGCAAAAGACAGCCCCGTCCAAGGCCATTTTGCACCCCGCCGTAGTGTTCCCGCACTGCGGCATTTTTTATTTTACTTTGAGGGATTTATACCCTTTTCACGATTATCTAACACTTTATCCCAAACTCTATCGGTAGGGACAATTTCACCATCGCTGTTCCACTCGTAATACAGTCCCAAATCAGTTCCGGGCTTAACGAGAGAACCTACGACCGATTCTTTTTGCCATGACTCCCATTTTGCCATCTGTTCATTGTAAACAGAATCGCTGACGCATTCTTTAATTAAAGCAGAAACCTCTTTAATTTCCGATGAACCAACCGTTGCAAACACAGCGTCAAACATTTTTTCATACGGTGCGTAATAATCTTTAAGACGCTTGTAGTTGGCTGAATCACTCTTAGTCTCAGTAAGCTCCGTCTCAGTCTTTTTTAGCTGTTCATTTAATTCAATACAACGGGTTCGGTTATACTCAAGGCTTTTCTCAAGGCTCTCTATCTCAATGTTCATAGCCTGATACATATAGATACCGCCGCCCAAAAGCAACAGACAAAGGAGGGATAGGCAGATTATAACACCCTTACGTGACTTAGCCGGTGCGGCCTTCTCTTGCACCTTTTCCACCACAGGGGGTTTGGTCTGCTTCAGCGTATACTTTTTATTCATTGCATCACCTCATGCACATTCTGTGCAGTTGTCCTGTTTACAGTCCCATAATCGGGACTCTCCCATAAACTACCCTTGTATAGTTTTCGACACTTCGGTACAATTTATCCATGAAAGCGAACATTTGTTTGGAGGGTGGTGGCATACATGGAATTAACTGCAAAGGAAATAGCTTTTATTGAAGCCCTGAAAGACCCGGAGAAGTGTGCCGAGATTATCAGCGTTCTACAATCTTATCAATTATTGCCCGAACTTCAGGAGAAGCGGAACGATAAGCAAGAATAAGCTGAAACTCTTTATCCGTAATGATACGGTGGGCGTTTTCCTCAGTCTGCTTACCATAAAGGAAATTCATGTCTACATTATAAAAGTCAGCAATCGCTTCCAGAGCATCGCTGTCAGGCTCCCTTTTGCCGCACTCAATCATTGAAATGTAGCTGCGGGATAACCCGGTAAGCCTTGAAAGTTCATCCTGTGTCTGCTTATGTCGGATTCGTAGTTCTCTTATCCGCTGTCCAATAGTTGCCATGTTTATCACCTCATATTATTTATAACACATTGCGTGTCAAAAATCAACATAAAAATGTCACAAATAGTGTTGACACTAATAGTGACATGATGTATAATGTAACCATACCAAACGAGGGGAGGTAGAGACCATGCCCACAAAAACCGATATAGGTCAAAGGCTGCGCAAACTTCGTGAAGAACTGCGTATAAGCCGTGAGAAAGCGGCTATCGACCTTAATATTTCAGCATCTGCGCTGAGAATGTATGAAAGCGGTGAGCGAACCCCAAGGGATGAAGTGAAGATTAGGCTTGCCGATTACTATAATCAATCAGTACAGGCAATTTTTTTTGACCCAGCGTGACACTAATAGTGACATAATCTCACGGCTTTTAGGTGGGCGAAAGCCCATGCACCATCCTTTCTTTCCATACATGGGCGGCGGGTTTTTGACTGTTTTCCCGCCGTCCACCTAAGAGCCGTGGGGAACACTATTCACAGCTTTTAAACGGGCGCAAGCCCGATGGGGGATGCCCGCCCCATGATAAATATCCTTATAGGGCGTGACGGCGTTTCAGAGCCGCCGTCCGCTCGTTTAAAGGCTGTGAGAGAACTGTTACGACTCTTGGGAGGGCAGCAGCAGCCCTACTTGCCTCCTTGTATTATTTTGGCACTGGGCATGGCGGGTACTTCGGCACATACCCGCCAGTCCTCCCAAGGGTCGTGACAAACATAGCCGATACGGTCTTTTAGCGGGCTACGTGCCCATGTACGCCATCTTTTCAATCACCTCAGTGGGCTGGACGGCATGACTTCCCGCCGTCCGCCTGCTAAAAGGCCGTGTCTCATAAGAAAGAGAGGATAATTTATGAATACCGTATTTGACGCTCCCCGCAGTAAACCTTTTGGCGAATTGCGGGGTTTGCTTTCCAAACATAACTACCGCCAAGAGGATATCTACAAGGCCCTTGGCTGCTCCCGCTCATACTTCAACTTAGCCATCAACGGACAAACGCCGTGGCGGCTGGATTATTGTTATCAAATCCTTGATATGTTCCACGAACCACATGAAACACTGAATAAATACTTCCCAAAGGATGGTAAACAGGCATGAGTACTCCCGCAGCTATGCAAGGTGCAACAGATTTTGAAATCTACGTATGGGTACACCAGTGTAACCGCACAATAGGCCAGATACGGCAGTATACAGGCAAGACCACGCAGGAGATACGCGCCGCAATAGACAAGGGTTGCCGTCTGAGATGGGGATATATACCAAACGAAGAACTTCCCCAAATGCCTGACGGTATGCGCCGAGAAGCTGTCGGAGAAGCACCCAAGGAGAAGGTCAAGAAGACGGATGCCCGGAAGAACAGAATCGTTATATCCAGTGAAAAGGTTGCCAACGCCAAGGCCCTTTTAAAACAGGGTAAAAGCGGCAAGCAAATCCGCAAGGATTTAGGCATTGGATGGACAACGCTTCAGAGAGTCTTGAGGGGGGATTATGACTGATGTTCGGACTATTTTTTACACTTGGCTTGCCCTTTATCTTATTGGGCTTTGCCTGTTGGAACTGCTGGGAGGACTGATGTAATGAGCTACAAATGGTGTTATTCCTGCGAGAATACGTTCCTTGAGGACGAACTGGAAAACGTCTGCGTATCCCATGGTGATAGATATTCTCCACCCGAATATGTTACCCGCTGCCCTTGCTGTGGTGAGGTCGAACCTGACCTTGAGGATGCGTACTACTGCGAATACTGCGAGACGGCGTACCACATCCGCAAGTTCTCCGAGGTAGACGACATGTGTCAAAAGTGCTTTGACGAATCGGTGAAAAAGCTGAAGAAGTTCGTGGAAGCCCACGGCGATAAGGCCGACAACGCCGTTCTGTCATTCCTGTTGGACTTTTAGGAGGAACTATGGCGAAGCTAATATTTCTGGATGATAACCATGAATACCGGGTAGGTAATGAAGTCCTCCCGTCCGTCTCTGAAATACTCAGATTCTTAACGAGGGAAATGTATGACAGCGTCTCGCAGTACACCCTCGACAACGCCGCCGACCGGGGAAAGCGGGTGCACAAAGCCACAGAGAACCTTGACCGTTACGGAGAGGCTCAGGTTGACAACGACATCGTCCCCTATGTGCAAGCCTACGTTAAGTTCTGCAAAGATTACTGTCCCCAGTGGACACGCATCGAATACGCTTGCTATCACCCCGAAATGATGTTTGCCGGAACTTTCGACCGCTACGGCACGATTAACGGGGAGCAGTACCTTGTGGACATTAAGACCACGGCAACACGCCACAAACTGAGGGAAGAAGCCCAGCTCTGCGGCTACCAGAAGATTGCAGAGGCCAACGGCCTTATTGTTCATAAGAGGGCTGTTCTCCAGCTCAGGAAGGACGGCACATACAAGTTTGAGGTCATGGGTGACGATGATTCGTTGTTTATGGCTTGTTATCGAATACATAAGGCCACAGAGAAGAAAAGGAGGAAGAAAAAGTAATGGAAGAAGTAAGACAGGAACAACCCCTTGAAATGGCGACCACAGAGCCACAGGCCGTAGCCCCTACGGCAATTAACTACCTTGATTCCAGCGGGATGAACAAGGCATACAAGACCGCCGCCGTTTTATCGAAGTCCGACTTGATGCCTGACACCTACAAGGGAAAGCCTGAGAACATTCTACTGGCAATGGACATTGCGTCCCGCGGCGGGTATTCCCTGTTCTTGGTAGTACAGAATCTCAGCATTATCAAGGGTAAACCCGGTTGGAGCGGACAGTTCTGCATTGCCGCCATAAACGCCTGCGGGAAGTTCTCACCCCTGAAGTTCGTGGATGTAAGTGACGGCGGCGGCGGTTGCTATGCAATGGCAACAAGGCTCTCTGACGGTGAGGTGTGCTGCTCTCCTGCTATTACCATGCAGCTTGCCAAGGATGAAGGGTGGCTCGATAAGAACGGCAGTAAATGGAAGACCATGCCCGAGCAGATGGCACGTTACAGGGCAGCGTCATTCTTTGCCCGAACCTTCTGCCCTGAAGTTCTGTTTGGTTTGCAGACAGTGGATGAAATCAGGGATGTTAAAGGCTACGAAGACAACAGCAGCGAAAAAACAGTAATCAGTATGTAAGTAGAGAGGAGAAGAAATATGCTGAAGATTAAAGTTAAAGACGGCGGACGAGCGACCACAAAAATCAAGGGCAGCCGTAAGGCTTGTATGGCAAATCTTGTAGTAATGGCGGGTGCAATGGGCAGCATGGCAAGGGAAATTATCGGCGAAGAAGCCCCTGATGAACTGAGGGACGCAATCAAGAGACACGCCATAGCAGCGTTTGCGTCCACGCTTGAGACCGGCTCACTGGATTCTGCATTTCAGGTTATTGAAAAGGATGTAGCAGACCTCAAGAAACAGAGGGAAGAGCTGAAAAGCGAAAAAGAGGACAACGAAGAATGGTAGTTAACGGAAACGGCTTTGAAAGGCTTTATGTAGGCAAGCTGATAGCCGACCCGAAGGTATCCACGTTTGGGGAGAAACAGTACAGCAAGACACGGTTTACCGTAAGGTACGGTGAGGGCAAGCAGGACATTATTGACGTGGAAACCGTATTTGAACTGGCTGACCGTTGCAAGGAGCTGAAGAAATTCGACCCGGTAATCGTAGTTGGAACTCTGGTTAACTGGACGAACAAGGAAGGTAAGAAGCGGTGGTTCCTGAACGCCGAGCTGGTAGCGGCGGATGTGACCGTCATATATAGAGCGGCACAGAACAGCGGAATCAGCTCCGCAGCCGTAGGATTCCCGGAAGCAGAAGGATTCACAGAACTGGAAGATGATAAACTGCCGTTTGATTAAACGGCTTGCAAGTGGGGAGGGCGTAGAGTATGGCAAAAGTAAAAGCTGAAAACTACATCACAGTACAGGGTTGGATGGTAACTGACCTTGGGCTTAAAGGCAATGAGCTTCTGCTCTACGCCCTTGTATACGGCTTCTCGCAAGCTGAGGGAAGCTTTACAGGCGGCTTGCAGTATGTGCAGGACTGGCTGAGTTGCACAAAGCCTACGGCAATAGCCACCCTCAAGTCCCTTGCAGAGAAGAATCTTGTGGAGCGCATCGAGCAGGATATAAGCGGAGTAAGGGTTGTGCACTACCGTTGCGTGGATTTTACCGGGGGTAAAGAAATTTTACCGGGGGTGGTTAAAAAATTTAACCGGGGTGGTAAAGAAATTTTACCCAATAATAAAGATATATATAAAGATATAAATAATAACCCCCCTATATCCCCCCTTGAGGACAAGCCCGAGGGTAAAGCCGAAAGCAAACCTGACCTCAACACTCAACGCTTTGAATCCTTCTGGAGGATGTACCCCAAGAAGAAGGACAAGCAGAACGCAAAGAAAGCGTGGGACAAACTCAAGGTTGATGGCGAACTGTACAACACCATCATGCGGGGATTAGTCCTTCACTGCAAAACAAAGGAGTGGCTGAAGGATAACGGCGACTATGTTCCATATCCTTCAACATGGCTCAACGGTCGCCGCTGGGAGGATGAGGTAAAAACGGTTGTATCCCGTGAACCTGAAAGGCCACAGCCGAAGAAACTGAAATTAAGGAGCTAAGAGATGAAAAGCATTGAAGCTGAAAAATCAGCCCTTGGTTCTGCGTTAGTATCTGCGGTTGCTTATGCGAGAGTAACCACCGAACTGCGCGTGGATGATTTTACTTCTGAAGCTCATCAGCTGATTTTCTCCACGATGAAGCGCATGCACGATGAGGGCTTGGCACTGGACAGCGTCACCATGATAGACGCATTGGACGGAGCAAGAAGCCTTGAAGCAGCCGGAGGTGTAATGTACATTACAGAACTCTCCCTGTTCGTGCCGTCAGCCGCAAACGTGGAACACTACATCAGGATTATACGGGAACACTCCCGGAAACGCCACCTTGCTGAGGACTTGGAGCGGGTAATAACCGGCATCCAGTCCGGCGACAACGATGTTGACTACCTTGAGCAAACTGAAGCAGCACTTCAGAACGCTCATAGCCGCACTGCCCAAAAGGTGGAAATGATAGGCGACCTTGCCTTGTCGGCTTTTACTGAAATCGTTGAGGGCAAACAGCGGGGCATGTCAACCGGCTTTATCGTTCTCGACCAGACCCTTGGCGGTTTGAAGAAAGGCCATGTCTGCGTGGTAGCGGGTAGGCCATCCATGGGCAAAACGTCATTCGCAACCAACATTGCGGCATCGGTAGCGCAGGAAGGAAAGACCGTTGTGTTTTGCTCCCTTGAGCAACCCCGTATTGATGTTATTAAAAGGGCTATGATAGCTGTTTCGGGTTGCTCCGAATACGATGCCCATGCAAGGAATGAAACCCAACTGGAACGCTTAGGCGGCGTTTTAGAGGATGTAGGCAAATGGCAGCTTGCGGTTATAGATGATGCCTATTCGGTAGATGCCATAAAGGAACAATGCTATGCAGTCAAGCGAAAGACCAAGGCCCTTGACCTTGTGGTGATTGACTACCTTGGCCTGATTAAGCCCCGGAGCAGAAAGAACGGCACAAGGGAGCAGGAAGTAGCAGAACTGTCCCGTTCCATCAAGCTGATGGCAAGGGAACTGGACTGCCCGATACTGCTGCTGAGTCAGCTTTCTCGTGCGCCGGAACAACGTTCAGACCATAAGCCCATCCTTGCCGACCTGAGAGAATCTGGAGCGATAGAGCAGGATGCGGACGAAGTAATATTCTTGTACAGGCCGTATGTATACGATAAGCAGGCCGACCCGAAAGAAGCCGTTATTATTGTTGCCAAAAACCGTGACGGCGATACGGGTGAAATTGATGCAGAGTGGGACGGCGAACACTTCCGCTATAACGATACCGTGTTTGAAGAAGTGCCGCTGCCTGAAGAAATAAAGATGAAATGGGAGGATTTGTAAATGAAATACAAAGTTGGCGACAAGGTAAGGGTAAGGAAGGACTTGCGCGTGGGTTCAGCATACGACCACTGGTTAGTTGTTGACGCTATGATGAAATATAGGGGAATGACGGTCACGATTGCAGCCGTTGGTTTTAACTTTTATCGCATTGAAGGAGACGGTGCAGGTTGGTCGTGGACAGACGAAATGCTTGAACCCGCCTGTGCTGAAAAAATCGTTATCACCACTGATGGAGTAACTACCACCGCAAGGAAATATGACGGTAAGAAGATTGTCAAAGAAGCCAAGGCCGTATGCTCCAAGGATGATACCTTCAACTTTGATGTTGGTGCGAAACTGGCAATGGAAAGGCTGATGGCAGAGGATAAGCCTAAGCTGTACAGCGGCAAGGTGGTCTGTATTGAAGCATCTTATTATAGTACAGGATGTGCAGGATTCACGAAGGGAAAAATTTATCGGTTTGCAGAGGGATTCATGCTTGATGACGATAATGAAGTGCGACCTGCCACCGGTATTCCCATTAAGTCTTTCGAGGATTTAAAGAAAAAGCTCTGTTGTCAGTGGCTTGAGGTGGTCGAATGAGAATCCTTGCAATAGACCCCGGCAATATCGAAAGCGGATACGCCGTTATCGAAATGCCTGATTTTAGTTTGATTGACTTCGGCAAGGTAAAAAACAGGGAAATCATAGAATTGATTTGCGAGCTTGTTCCATTTGATGGCGATAGCTATGTTGATGAAATAGTTATCGAAATGGTGGAATCTCAGGGCATGGCAGTAGGGAAAGACGTATTTGAAACTTGCGTATGGATAGGTCGATTCACGCAAGTGATGGAAGGGAACGTAGCCTACGTCTACCGCAAGGAGGAAAAAATAGCGTTATGCGGCAGCCTGAAAGCCAAGGATAGCAATATCAGACAGGCCTTGATAGACCGCTACGCAAAGTTTGACTTCAAAACAGGCAAGGGGACAAAAAAGAATCAAGACACGTTCTACGGCGTTTCTAAGGACGCATGGCAAGCAATAGCGGTAGGCGTGACATATTGGGAGGAACAATGCAAGAACTAATAAACAAAGTACAAGAACTCGTTGCTTTTGAGCTGGCGAGAGCTAACACGATACACCCGCCGAAGTTTAACTCCATGCACGAAGCGTATGCTGTGATACTGGAGGAATACGAGGAAGCCAAGGAAGAGTTTGACCTCATGGAGTACCCAATGCACTGCGTGTGGTTTGAGACTAAGGAAAATGACATTGAGAGTGCGCTGCTGTGCACTGATGGGGTGGAAACAAGGGCGATAAAGGCAGCTGCGGAGCTTATTCAGGTCGCCGCCATGTGCAGGAAAGCAAGAAAGAGGGAGGACTTAGAATGACAATACTTGGATGGATAGGCTATGCGTTTGTCGTGATAATGACGGTGCTTGTTTGTGGTGCGCTTGCAATGCAGTTGGACTTAAATGCAAAGGCCGCACGAAGGTTGATTTTCTCCGCAACTTTTGTTGTTGCAATCGTAGCCATGCTGGTTATGCGGTGGTATTTCGCAAACACCGCATCAGGGCAGAGAGCTTTGACAGACCAGCGGAGCAACCTGAACAACGGCATCGAGAGAACAGTTACAGTATACACGGCCAATGGCGATGTTATAGCTCAGTACGAAGGCAAAATTGACATAGCGGCTAATGATGGCGGGTACATCAAGTTTGACTTTGACGGCAAGCGGTACATTTACTACAACTGTTTCGTGGAAACCATTGCCGCACTGGAATAGAAAGCGAGGGTGAAATGAACCAGAAACGAATGACACCCGATGAGCGGGAGATGATTTGTTTCCTTGAGGGCGTTGTCAGAGCGTTCTCAACCTATGAGGGACGGCTTAAAAATCTGTGCCGCAGAGTTAATGGGGTAGCCAAGATAACAAGAATGTCAAAGACGATATCCGGCTTACTGGAGGAAATCGCTCAGACCGTTCCAAACGACCAGCTGTTCAAAATCGTGCAACAGATGAGAATGACGGACGTTCACGTTGGACTCAAGAAGCCTACGGGAAAACCCGAAGACTACTGGGTAATGTCCTATTCTGATGCCGCTACCCTTGCAGATTACGCTACCAGAACCGAGTGCATCGCCTGTGACGGTAAGAAGCACAACTGCCCCCTGCGGGATGTGCTGAAGGATTTGCCCGTGATGGGGATAACGAACTACTATGTGGCGTGTTGGCAGGAGGAAGAATGAAGAAGCCTGATAAATGCCCCTTTTGTGGGGGGAGAGCAAGAGTAGAACCGATTGGTAGATATGATGGGGGCGAGAAATTCAAGGTGCGGTGCGTGGAATGCCTTACAGTATCTTACAGTTATGACAGCCCCGAAGAAGCAATCGAAGCATGGAACAGGAGGCATAACGATGGATGTAGTCAAAGTAAGGACTTGCAAAGGTAGTAATTGCATCGAAATTCAGATGGACTGGCAGTATGAAGACGAAAAGTACACCTCTGTTATCGCTGTACCCTTAGAGCATTTTCGCAAGGCGGATATGTGGTTTATTGTGCGAATGATGCTTGATGCAGCCGAAAACAAAAGCAAGGAAAAAGAAAAAAAGCTGACATGGATAAGCGTTAATGATAGGTTGCCGGAACGCAAGCAAGATGTATTGATGTACTTTGATACAGGAAATATGGCGGTAGGATTCTGGTACACTGGCGATGAAACTATCACATTCTGGAGTGCTTATACCGATGATGGAATGTATGCGGATTGTGATTGTGAACCCTTATATTGGATGCCCTTACCCGAGCCGCCAAAGGAGGCAGAATGAAAGACGATATTTTAGTAGCATTACGTGAAGGTGTAGCTTATGTGCTTGGCACAATACTTTTTTTGTTAATTGTAGCAGCGGCAGTCTTTCCGATTTTCATTATGGTGGCAACAAAAAATAGCAACTGGTTATGGATGCTCATCATTTCTATTCCCTTTGTATCGGGTGTGTGTCGTTGTTTTTTTGACTTATAAAGGAGGACGCATGAAAAGACTAACATTCAGAACAGGTATGGGCGATGACCTGCTTGACGCAATCGCATTTCTAAACCCTGACGATGCAGAAGGTATGTACAACTTGCGGGATATAGGTAAACACGGCAGTGATGAACTTTTGTTGGAAATAGCCAACCGCCTTGCCGAATACGAGGATACAGGGCTTGAACCTAAAGAACTAAACGAAAAGCTGAACGAAGCGTATGACTTAGGCGCTCAATCCGTATTGCGTTATAAGGGTTTAACATGGAGCGAGGCAGAGGAATTACTACGCTATCGAGAAGCCGAAGAACAAGGCTTGCTTGTAAGGTTGCCTTGTAAGGTAGGGGATACGATTTGGCTAACTGGATGGTGGGATGCATGCAAATGGGTGTCGAAATTATCATCCCCGATTGAACGCCGTATAAGATATTTCAGCACTGAATCTGATGGTGTATATGCACATGTCAAAGATGGATGCATAAATGTCAAACACTTTGGCGAAATCGTTTTTCTGACAAAAGAAGCCGCCGAAAAGGCATTGGAGGACGTATGAAAGAATACATAGACAGGGAGTTGCTCTTAAAAGAAATAAAAGAATACCGCGAGAATGACCCGTGGTGGGCTATAAGAAGGTGGTGGGATGCGTACAGGCGAAGGCGGTATTTCACGCTGTTCGGGTTAGTAGTGAGTAAGTTTCCCGCCGCTGATGTAGTGGAAGTGCGGCACGCAAAGTGGGTAAGCAGCGAACAGTATAATGGCAGACCAGAATGCCCAGTTTGTTTTTATGTGACTGATGAAAAAACTAATTACTGCCCCCATTGCGGGTGCAAAATGGATAAGGAAGAATAATAATGAAAAAGATACCCACCCTGTTTAAACGTGAGTTTGCCAATCATAAAGTGGTTGGCATAACGGATGAAGTAACCCCCGGTATGGAATGGGTACTTGAAGGCGAAGGCGAAGCAACAATTAAATTTGACGGCGCCTGCTGTGCCATTATCGGCGGCGTTTTTTACAAGCGGTTTGACGCTAAGAAGGGCCGGAAAATCCCCGAGGGTGCAATACCTTGTTGTGAGCCTGACCCCATAACCGGGCATTGGCCCCATTGGGTAAAGGTGGACGAAAACAACCCGGCCGACAAATGGTTTATAGAAGCGTACAACCAAGCCCTGTTGTTAAGGGATGGTACATACGAAGCTATTGGGCCTCACTTTCAGGGGAATCCTTATGGGCTTGATAAAGATATTCTCATCAGGCATGGAGCGGGAGAGATGGGAGATGTCGCAAGGGATTTTGTTTCTATTCGTGAATATCTCAAGACCCACATTGTTGAGGGCATAGTCTTCTGGAAAGACGGAGAACCCCAGTGCAAGATTAAGCGTACAGACTTTGGCTTTGAATGGCCTGTAAAGGAGGAATAAATGGTAGTTGAAGTATTGGGCGAATGTCCCGAATGTGGTAGGACTGGTGTGTACCAGATTTTGTGGAGATTGTTTCGTTTCAGCTGTCCGTCCTGTGGCTGTGTGAGCCTTGGGACTGTGAGAAAGATAAAGAGGAGAATGGATTATGACGAGAGAACAGATACTTGAAGCCGCAAGAGTGTGTGTCTGCGGCGAACGTGAACAGGATTACGGCAAGCCGGAGGACAACTTCACCACGATAGCCGCCCTGTGGTGGGACTACCTGATGGGCAAGTGGCGGGCTGAAGGAGCAGTAAACGGAATTAACGCCGCGGACGTGGCCTGTATGATGACTCTGCTGAAGATAGCAAGGATATCAAGCGGTAATGCCAAGGAAGACAACTGGGTAGATGGCGCAGGCTACCTTGCCTGTGGTGGAGAGATAGAGAGCCGAATGGCAACAGAGGAATAGCGGTAAAGGGATTGGGTGGTAGCAAATTTTGGAGGTAGAGCAGTGACTATAAAGAACAATTTATCCAAACTGCGTGGGGATACCAGACAAAGTGAAATCGCCGCCGCAATAGGCGTATCGCAGTCAACCTACTCCATGGCAGAGACGGGGCAAGGCATATTGCCGTTTCCCGCTTTGTGGAAATTGTGCGCTTACTACGATGTCAAGCCCGAAGACGTATACCCCGTATGGCTGCTCAAGGAAGTATACGGCATAGACGCAGAGCCGCCCAAGCCCAAGGTTAAAACCACGGTCTCCATAAAGATTCCCGTAGCCCTTGCTGAGGAAGTGGACAGGCTGATAACCAACGGTCAATATATTAGCCGTGCGGACTTCATCGTAACCGCCGTGAGGGACAAGCTTCATGGGTAAGATGTATAAGCAGGCCGAATGGCATCTATACCACTATCGGGAAATCAAGGATAAGCTGAGAAGGACTCAGCGTGAGATGGAGGACGATGCCTACTATTCCGCATACGGAACAGGCGACAATACCCCGGTAAAGAGCAGCTACACCGGGAGCAAGACCGAGAGAGCGGGAGAGCGGCTTGCGGCAGCCAAAGGCAAGGAACTGACCGCCGTAGAGCAGATGTGGATATGGGCGATAGAAGACGTGTGGGCCACCTACGAACATGAGGATTTGGCTATGGCACGTCTGATGGAAAGAGCGTTCGGATTGACCGGGAAGAAGGTACACAAAAAGAACGCCGGACGTGTGCGGGACGAGATAATGGCAGACTTGTTCATTGACAGAGTTCCTACCTACTACGCCTACCGGCAAGAGGTAATCAATGCCGTAATCGAATCCGCATTGGAGTTCAAGGCTTACAACAAGAAATACAAGGCAAATAAAAAAGAGGGGCAACCGTAATGGTCGCCCCTTTGTTGTGGAGTTATTTGTTGAGGTACTTCTTTTTGTACTCACTGAGGACGCTGTTCTGTGCTTCACTGATGGCGGCAGCGATAAAGCTTGCCCTTTCATCATCGTCCATCCACGAATAGGTGGGGTCGCTGATGGCATCAAGAGCAGCGGCGTACATGGCTCTACCGTTGGCAATCTTAAAGGCAGTATATTCCTCGTTGGTGAGTATATAGCTGTCTTTTGTTTTGGTGTCTTTCAGTGTCCTGTACGGATAGTTGGAAGGTATTACGGCGGGATTCTGTGTCTCACCGTACAGACGGGTAATCTCCACGTCTACATCGGTCATGTCGGTTTCATCCAGATAACCGGGAAGGATGGCGTTTTCGAGCAGACGCACAGTCCAATGGTGTTCGTTGACTTCCTGTTCGCCCCAAACATTGATGTAAGGCTCAAGATTGTCGGCAATGCCGGGTATCTTGGCCTGCATCTTATTCGTTACCTTGTCCAGTTCTTTGCCGAGTTCAGAGGTGGGGTCGCCAGCGGTATCACGCCGCACAGGGTCGATGGTGCGGGCTACCTGACCGCCCACGGTAGGAACGAACTGGCTGACGTAGTTATAGCCGGAGTTCTTAGTCAGTCCCCACAGCATTGATTCGCCGTCCTTATTAGCGTCTGCCGCAGATTCAAGCGTATCCTGCAAGCCCTGAAGCATGGACATTTCCACAAGGGGGTCGGTGATGCCGGAAAGGGTGTTGATAAAGGCATCAATTTTGCCGCCCAAGTTATCACCCTCGATGGCAGCTTCGCCCTCGATGATGGAGTTAAGTGCTACGCCCATGAACAGGGGGATGGTAGCGGGTGCCGCCCAGTCGATAGTTACGGAATGACCGCCGCCGACATTAAGGGCAAATTCCTGATGCCCAAGGTCGGACATATAGTACTTATCCTCATCCTCATTGCCGCCTGTAATGATACCAGACTTCGCAAGGAACATACCGAGGGCCATAAGCGCAGAACCAGTCAAGCCGGAGGAAATCTTATCCACGGCCTGTGCCGCTGATACTTCCCCGGACTTAACCTTGGTAAGCATCTGCGTAGTACCCTGTATCAAGCCGATGGGGGAGAAGTCCACGCCACGGGCAAGAACGTTCATGGGGGTCTTCTTGAAGGGCAGAACGCCGCCTACAATAACCTTGGTTGCGACATTCCGCTTTTCCAGTTTGCTGATGGCTTCGGCTACGGCACTGGCATCATGGAAGGTAGAACGCTTGGCTTCCTCAATGGCGTAGTTGATGCACTCGTTTTTCTGCGCCGCTGTCATGGTGTCAGCTGTATAACCCCTTGCGGTCATTATCTGAGCAAGGGAACGCTTATACTGCTTCTCAAGGAAAACGGTATCACCCTTGGATAGGGCGTAGTTTGTACCCTTGCGCCATGCTTCAACGGGCTTGAAACGGAACACGGGGGTTTCGTCCTCGATGGCCTTTTCGATGCCAGTCTTGGTGTCATACCTTGAGCCGTCCGCAAGCTTATGGCGAACGTCCTCCAGAGTACTTGCGGCATACGCCTTGTTGGCCTTGTATTCCTCACTGAAGGGCAGAGCCTTGGTGCGCTGCGACTGGTCGAGTCCACGCTCAAGAACGCTGCCGACAGCATCCTTGCCAACCCACAGCACGTCAGACATTATCTCGTTGCCGATGAGGTTGCGGAGGATGGTGCGGGGATTGCCCAGCATGGAGAGGTAACGCCATGCATTAAGTTTATCCACTATACCGGGCTTCATCTTTGAGCCGATGTCAGCGGTAATCTTCTCCATGACAGCGTCACGTTCCTGACGGGTCTGAGCGTTCTGAAGTTCAGTCAGCAGAGCGGGGTCAATTTCAATGGGAGCCATAGCTCCGGACTCTATCTTCTTTTTGTTCTGCTTGTTGATGTCAGTTACGGCCTTGATGAGCGCATTTTCAGCACCGATGGAACTGTTGCGTGTCCACTTGGCAAGGGCCTGAATAGCCTGACCGCTCTGCGTCATGTTCTGCCGGATGATGTTTTTCCATTCATTCAGCTTGGAATAGTCGCCTGTGTCGGCGGCTTCTGCACGAAGGGTCTCGGCAACGAGCATGGCGGTATCAACGTCTGTTGCATCCCAAGCGTTCTTATCCTGAAGCTGAGCCATTACGCTGTCAAGGTTTCCGTTACGCCTGATAGAACCCTCTACAACGGACTTTGCGGTAGCAAGGGTATCCACTTCCTTTGAACGTGCATACCAAGAATTGTTGGTGTTGTCCGCTGCCTTTTCGGCTTCGGTCAACCACTTATCATAGGTATTGGTGTACACTTTTGACTGTGCCATTTCAACAGGAGTAGGTGTGTTTGCGCCAAGGTCTTTGAGTTCGGGGTTGCTATTTTTGGCAGAGCTGGGTATACTGTTATTAGGAGTGAATCCAAGCTCAGCATTCGGACGTAAGCCGGGGGTCAGTGCACTGGCATCGGGCACTTGGTAAGCTCCTTTTTTATTTGGAACTATTCGTGCGCTTGTAATCCAGAGCGTCTGTGCGGCTGCATCCGGGATAGCTTCGCTAACATAATAATGACCGTCAACCTTCTTGACGAACTCCAATACAGGAGCAGGACTACCGTCCTTGTTCTTGTATTTTTTGCTATATACGGGTTTGCCATTCTGCTTGCGGGCTATGTCTACCGAATCGAAATTGTCCAATACATACTGTATTCTGGCAATGTCTTCAGTATTTGCCATGCTGCTGTCGGCTTCACCGTTTTCGCCGTGTCTCTTTTCTATATGCTCTATTCCGTCTCGCTGTAAACCGTGCTTGAATCCGGAAACATCAATCCCTGTAATCCGATTAACCTCACTGGCAAGGTCGGGGGTTACATCGCTGATTATAAGAGGGGGCATATATTTGGTGTCATTGCGGCGCACGGCTTTAACCATTTCAACTATCCTACCGTCCACCGCTTCGAGATAGCCGGGGTCGGCACTCTCAACATCAACTTCCGTGGTTTCCTGAAGCTGTTCCACATCAGTAACCCCCGCAACATACATTTCGACCGTATTGATAGGATTCTGAGCCACGTTTGCCATGTCGGTGGTATTAGTTATAGGCATAGCCACCTGACCGCCCACAGGGGCGTTCTGGGCGGGCTTCTGAGGGATACCATAAAAGTCGGTGAAATACTTGGCTGTCTGGTAGTTGGCAATGGTTTCGGTGAGGGCCACGCTCTTTTCGGTTTGCTTGTTCTTGATGGCAATGTAGTCGGCTTCGGCCTGCTGGGTTTTCTTTTCGGTTTCGGAGAGAACAGTCTTATATGCTTTCTCCGCTGCCTGACGCTGCTGAAGTAGCTCGGTTATCTTCCGGGCTTTCTTTACAAGGTCGGCATCCTGATAAGCAGCAATGCGCTGGTCGATGTTTGCAATCTTTTCCTGTGCAAGATTGGTCTTGTTTTCGCCATCAGCCTTTGCGGATTCCAGAGCCTTATGCTTTGCGGCTATCTCCTTATCCATGTTCGCCAGTTCACCTTCAGCCTGTATGGCGGCCTTGCGGGTGGAATTGTCTGCAATGATTTCGCCGCTATCGAACTTCTCCTTGAGGGCAAGCCTCTGACCTTCGGGGAGGGTTTCATAGTATGAAGCGGCGTACAGGCTGTCCATGTTCATGGTGTAGCTGCCCGTGCTGTTATAGATATCCATGGCGTACTTATAACGCTGAGAGTCGGCGGGAGCGGACAAGCCGCCCAAGATACCACCGATGATAAGACCACCAAGGAAGTTCTGCCCGAACTCCTGCCCGGTCATAGCGTAATCTTCATCCCATGTGGCCTGACGCATGAGGGAGGACGCAACGTAAGAAGCACCTTCCTCCAGACCTTCGCCCACGGAACTGGCAAGAACGTCTGCCAGCTGTGCGCCATAGCGGCTGAACAGCTGCTTCACCATGCCGGAGGTATTGCCGTTCATCAGCTTTTTGCCGATGAGGTTGCTGCCGAAATGGCCCTTTACGAACTCACCCATGGACAGCTTTTCAAGCAGACCCTCAACAGCACCGGCGACAACGGCGTACTTGGTTGCGTCAGCGGTAGATGCGCCCTGTCCCTTTGCTTCGGTGTAGTAGCCGCCCATGGCAGATGCTACAAAGGGAACGCTCTCGGTTGCCCACACGGCTTTTGTAAGCCATGCTGTACCCTTGCTTGCTGCGGATATGCCGGTCACAGCAGCACCCGCAAGCTGACCCACGCCCTGCATTGCCAGCAGGCGCACTATCTCAGAGCCGTACTCGGCGGTCTTGGAAAGAAACTCATGGTTGCCGTTTGTGCCGATGGCTGTCCAGTAGGCAGCACGGTCATTAAGCCACTGAGTAGCCCCCCACAGTTCTTCACGGTTTCCGGCTGTAACCATGTCGAAGAATCCCACAGCGTCACCCACCATGCGGTATGCGGCGATAGCGGGGATAGCAGCCATGGTATAGCCTATCTGGTCGGTAGTGCTGGTATCCACATAGTCGCAGAGAAACATATCCTTGCTGATGGTTTCGTAATCTTCATCGGTAAGGCCGTCAATAACTGCCTGTATCTCGATGTCGGAATAGCCCCATTCACCAAGGGTATAGGTCATATAATTATCACCGGCAGCAACAGGGTCGAGATATTCCCCAAGGTCGTTGCGCCTGAAGAAGTTGTCTATTTCAAAATGGGAATAACCCTGAAGAATAAAGGCTTCACGGGCGTTTGCCATGATGTTTTTAACCTCGGTAAGTTCTTCCTCGGTAAGAGTGTTGGCGGCTACCCATTCTGCGCTTTGGGCGATGGGGGAGTTTTCCCACGCCTTCCGATTGTTGGCTGCGTCCTTTGCTTTCTGCAAAAGGGAAGTGGTGACGTCCAAAGCCGTAGCGGGAATATAGCCGGTGGTGCTTTCCTCCGCTTTGCTCATTCTGGAACCACGCCGGGTGTCGGAAAAGATGCTGCCAAGAACAGAGTTGTCCATAGCGGCTTTCTCCGCTTTGGTCTGCGCGTCTATTGTTGCCTTTTCGGTACTTTCGTCATAAGAGAGCCGACCATCCTCGGCAAGGTACTGACGTATTTCCTCGGTGGCAAGTCCCTCTGCGCGGAGTTCCGCAACAATGGCATCGGTAGCCGCTACCTTCTTTTTCTGGTTGGCGTCATACTGCTTGCGCTTACTGTCGTAGGCAAGGCCAGTGGCGTTCCCCATGGTGGCATCATATCCACTTGCAGCAACGGCGGCTTCGATACGGGCGTTGCGCTGCTCGGTGCGTCTGCGCTGGTCTACGGATTCCTGAAAACGCTTCTTGCCCCACATAGCCATGTACTCATCCTGCACATCGTCAAGGTGAAGGGTGGCAAAATTGCCGTCAGCCTCATCCTCACCGAAGTCGGCAATACCTATGTTGGTGAAAGAAGGGTTTGTCTTTTTTACACGGTCTGCCGCCAGAGCGATTTCCTCAGCGGTAGGGTTTTCTGCATCAGCAGCGGTAGCCAAGAGTTCCTTGACTACCGCCTGATTAAAATTTCTTACGCCCTCCTGCTTTGCCCTCTCAAGCATTACGCTGTCGTAGGCTTCCTTGTAGTATTTGCTTTCAAAGTACCCACCGGATGCCTGACCCTTTGAGAGAAGCCACTGAGAGTATTCATCGTCACCAAAGCTCTTTTCATAAGCCTTGGAATAGCGACCTTCCTGTGCCCTCTGGATATCTTCGGGGTCGGTCATGTCGTAGCCGTAGGACTTATGGGTAGAGCCTGTCTTTTCCCACCAGTCTTTCTGTTTCTGTGCGGCAAGGTTAAAGGCTTCCTTATCAAACTCTCTTGAGCCGAAAGAAACCTTGGTATCATAGCGCACAAAGCCGGGGTTGCTGTCCAGAATAAGCTGAGCATTGCTCTGGAGTTTAGACTGAGGGGCGGTCTTTGCGCCGCTCTGATAGTCGGCGGTAGCCTGCTGTACTACCTGACCTACACGGTCGGTGGCAGAATAACTACCGTCACTGTTTCGCTTTTCGTAAAGGCCGTAATCAGTACCGCCCTTAGAAACTGCATTTATCGCCTGTTCAACTATGCTGCTCATGCATTAACCTCCATTACTACCTACCGCCGTTGCCGACATTCTTCTTTGTGGTAGTGTTATCATTGTTTTTCTTTGCTGACTCACGGGCAGCATCATAAGCATCGTTGCCTATGTATGTGCCGGTCTTGGTCTGATAGTTGGTTGCTCCAATGGCCTTGTAAGCTGCATCCTGCACGTCCTTATTGCTGAAGCCAGAAGAAAGGTTACTGCTGTCGTAGATACCGGAACTCCCGGAGCTGGACTTGCTGGACGAACTGCCGCTACTGGACTTCTTCTTTGCGGTAGATACATAACCACCACCGCTGCCGCCAGAACCGCCGCCGGAGGATATGCCACCCACATTGGACTTGGCAGACTGACCGAGATTGTACAGCTGTGCGGCAAGGGCATAGGCGTTGTCCTTTGCGGCAAGTCCCTGTGCGACTGCGGCGTTGTACTGGTTGAGAACGGCTTCAGAAAGACCCGCCTGATAGTTGGCTTCAATCTTGGCGATGTCGTCAGCTTCCTCATCCTCCAGACGCTGTTTGGCATCAGTTACCCATGTAGAGCCGCCCATGCCACGGGAGAAAGCGTCAAGGTCAATCATTGCCCTCTGTTCCTCGGTGGCCTTTTTACGGTCTGCGATAGACTGGTCGTAGGCGTTCCGCATGTAGGCTTCTACGGATGCTGTGATTTCGTCCAAATTGGTAGTGGGAAGGTTATAAGTGGACAGAACAAGGTCGGCAAGCCCCGTCACATCAGAGTATGTGCCCTTTGCCGCCAAGTCCTGACGATAGGCCAGTTTGGTTGCATCGTCCCATGCGCCGGTATCTTCGATACCGCGGGAAAGCTGATAGTCCTTGATGGCCTGAGCGGTCTTGAAGGGAAGTGCACCGTAGGTATCATAAGCAGCCTGCTCGACTTCACCCCACACGCCTGTTTCCTCAAGGCCGTACTGCTTCTGCCATGCCCTTATAGCGTCCTCATTGGTAAGGCCAAGGGTAGCAAGTATAGCGGAATAGTCTGTTGTTGCCATTCGTTATCTCCTTTACTTAAAGAATTACGCCCCACCATTACAGCGGGGCGCATTTGAAAGGGATTTCCCCTGAAGGGGCTTAGTTGGGTTCGGTATAAGCAAGCGCACGTTCGCTGTCGCCCATGCCCTTTGTGGTGGGGTCAACGATTACGCCAAGCAGACTCAGCAGCTGAAGTACGGCGGCTACAATCTGCATGACCTCACCCTGAGTGACGATGGGGGCTACGTCAAACATGGCAAGCAGCTGATACAGAGTTGCCACGACAAAGCTGATAAAGGAAGTCAGCCATACTTCGTTCTTGAATCGTACAGTCCAGTTAATCTTCATGTGTTTATACCTCCATTATGAATTATGTGTGAAGATGGGTAGTTGTCTGTTCTCGGAGGAAGGTTTCGTATGCTTCATTTGCTTCGTTGAAAGCAGTGATACCGTCCTCAACTTCGCCGTTCGGGTATCCACGCTTTATAGCGGTAGCCACGGCGAAAGATAGTTTAGCGGTTGCCTGTATAAGCTGCATTGTCAAGAGGCTTTCCCGCTGTCTTGCTTTGGCTATTTCATTGGCCTCATCGTCACGCTTTTTCTGCTGCCGTTGCCAGTAATAGAGAACTAAGCCCGTAATAATGGCAGGCAGCAGTTCCAGAAACCACAATAGGGCTTTGGGCATTGGCCTATACCTCCAAGTCAATATCTCCGATGTATTTGCGACCACCGATTACTACGGAGCATTCGGCGGTAGTGGGGTACTCAGGTTCAGCTACGTCAGGTACGTCTTCGCCATCGGTGTCATGGGCTTCGACAAAAGCGGCGATGCCGGCAAGGGTTTTCTTTCCGGCAATTCCATCGGCTGAACCGCAATCGTAACCCAACGCATTGAGCGCAGACTGCAAAGCCTTGACTTTTTCGCCGCGCATGTAAGGGTCGGTGAGCGTAATTACGGTAGGTTCATCAGCGGATACATCGGGCATTTCTTCATCGGTGATAACAGCCAGTCTGCCGTAGCGATTCCAGTAGGACTTGCCCGAGGCGTCCATGAGCCTCAGCACCACACCGTCATCCCTGCCCTTTGCCTCAATTACCATACCGTTTCCCACGAACACGCCCACGTGGTGTATCCTCTCTCCGTTGTGGCGAAACACAAGGTCCCCGGGCTGAAGTTCTGTTCGCTTATCCAGCTTTTGTGCTGCGGAGTACAGCCCACGGCTGGACATGTCGGACTTGTAGTAGCCCCGCTCCATGAGGAACTGCATTATCAGGCCGGAGCAGTCAAAGGCGTGCAGGGGGTTCTTGGCAGACTTCTTCATAAAGTCGATGGCACGCTCGGCGTTTTCGTCTGATGTCTCTTTCTTCTTTATCCACCTTTCAACATCAGCCATGCCGGTTATCATTTCGCCCTGTGCGCCCCAAACGTACATGTCACCTATATGGGATTTGAGATACGAAATAAAGTCGGTTCGGCGGCTCATATTTACCTCCTTGCCCTCTTAGCGGTACTCCAGAGGGACAGGGCGGCGAGAGCGGCAAGGCCAAGAATTATAACGCCTGTCACGGTATAGTCGCCAGTTTTGGGGATGGACAGCACATCATCCTCCACCACGTACCATGCGGCAACGGCTTCGGTCTTGCACACCTTGCCAAAGTTGGAGATGAGAATATCATCGGTCATGCAGATTTTACCGTTGTAGATATCGTCAATAACAATGCCCAGTGCCGCAAGGTCTTTCAGCATTTCGGCGGTATTATCCTCGTGGGCCACGTCAAGCACCTTGCCGTCAGCGTCACGCAGGAAGGCCAGTTCGCCGATGATTACGGTATCTTCGTCAACTACAATGGATTCGCCGTTGTAGATCAGCTCGGTGATGGGGGTCTTTTCCTCTATGCTTATCTTTACATAGGGCTTTGCACCAACTACCTTTGCCCGGAACAGATTGCCGACAACTTCAATGTTGCCAAGGTTGTGGTATTCGATTTCTACTTCAACTTCCTCACCGTTGGTATCTACGGCTGAAAGGTCAAAGTAGACGGTATCGCCGATGGCGGCGGTAGCATTGGGGGACTTGGTGTAGGTCGCGCCGATATCGCCCTCTACACGTTCGTACTTGGTTGCGGTGAGGGTGTATTCCTCACAGGATTCGGTTTCCACGTCTACCCAAGAGAGGGCAAAGGCAGAGGTCATGCTAAATATCAGCAGGATGGAAAGAATGGTTGCAAGTGTTTTTTTCATTGATCGTTTCCTTTCGTTTAACTTGATTTTTTGTATTAAAAAAGAGCCTTTCGGCTCAATTTTGGCTAAATGCCTACGTTTTTTAACTTGCGGTAACTTGCAGATTTACTTGACTGGTACTTGACTGAAGGGATAAACAAGGGCAACGGCTTAAGCCGCTACCCTTGCAACGGTAATCCGTTTAATAACTTTTTAATGCGGTATAACACGTTCTAACGCAAATCTAATGCGTTAAAATCTGCGTTAGATTGCGGTTAGGCCAATACGAAGATTGACACAGCGTCAGCAGGATCAAAGAGCAGAGGGTCAGCGGGTTGGATGGCGATATACACGTTGCCGTCCTTTTCGCTTCGTACCCGCATACCAACCTCAACCCGCATATTGTAGACATAAGGGTAAATGCCCTCGGTATCGGGAGAAGGACGTGCGCCGTACAGGGCTTCTGTGCCTACGGAGAAGGGCGGATATACTTCAAGGCTTGTGTGCGCTTGTCTTATAAATCCCGCTACGCCGTTGTAGGTGAAAAGTGCGTACCGCTCATACCATGTGTCGGGCATCCACTCGCCGTAGGTAAACACTCCTGCAGATACAGGCGGTTCGGCATTAAGGCTCTGCATGGCTTCTGCTCCTGCGGTGTTCAGCCTATCAATGGTTATGTCCTTTTCCTCTATTTCGGTATGGACTTCCTTGCCGTTGCGGTAGAATTTCTCACCGTCAAAGGTATCGCCTATCTGTACAGGGCGTTCGCCTGTGTCTATGGCGTTGGGGAAGTCCTGTGCGTTGTAGGGAAGTAGGGCGATAGTGTTTGTTACTACACCGTTTTCGATTAATGCGTATTTCATGTTGTCACCTCTTAACTAAAGGTTATGCGGACAAGGCCGTTGCCGCCGTTTCGTGCGACGCCGCTGATAACTGCACCGCCATTGGGGGAGCCGCCGGAAGCATTATTACTCGTGCCTGTTGTTCCCGCGCTGCCGTTCGGTGAGCCACCGCTACCCCCTGTATAAGACGGAGAACCACCCGAATAATTTACAAAACCACCCGTGCCGCCCGTGGACGTTTTTCCAAACGCCGTAGTGTTGCCGCCACTGCCGCCAGTAGCTTTGTCATATTGCGCGGAAACCGCAGCACCGCCAGTACCTATAATAATTTCGTAAGTACCGGGTTCGAGTGTTACTTCAACGGTTTGATTACCGCCACCACCGCCGCTTGCTGCACGGCGATACGAATTATACGCCGCACCCCCACCCGCACCGAGTATATACACGCTCACGGTCACGGTCTTTCCTGTGGTAACAAGCTGTCCTGATGTATTAAGCGTTACATCTCCTATGCCGTCCACTCGTTCATCGGTAAAGTCTCCCGAATAGGTAAAGGCAAAGGGTTCTTCTTTTTTTGTGCCATAAGGTGTTGCTTGGATTATCATAAAGTCACCTCTTAACTAAAGGTTATGCGTACAAGGCCGTTGCCGCCGGGCTGGGGTACTTCATCTACTACCGAGCCTCCGTTAGGAGAACCACCTGTCGCATCACCCGTTGCGCTTCTAATACCAGCAACGCCGTTAGGTGTACCACCTGCACCACCCCCATAAGTTGAGCCAGTGTATCCGCCTTTGCCACCGGTAGAGGTTACGCCGAAAGCGGTAGTATTTCCTCCGTTTCCGGCTGTACCATTCCCTTTTAAGGCTGTACCGCCTGTACCTATAACAATTTCATAAGTGCCGGGTACGAGTTCCACTTCAATGGTTTGATAACCGCCGCCACCGCCACCGCCGCAATACGCAACAGGGTCAACACAGCCACCGCCACCGCCCGCAAGTATATACACCTTTACTTTCACGGTCTGTCCTGTTACGGTCAGCGTTCCCGATGTATTAAGCGTTACATCTCCTATGCCGTTTACTCTGTTGTCGGTGTAGTTTCCGGAATAAGTAAAAGCAAAATCGCCTGTGGCGGGTGGGGTAACAGAGCCGCTAACATCAGCACCTTTAGCAAAAGTACCCGTCCCTATATTGCTATAAAACACACCGTTGGCAAGGTCGTATAAACCAACCACCGTATCTGCCTTGCGATAACAAGGAACAAAATCACGAACCAATGTGTTCCCTTCATATATTTGGAAACTAAACAACTGCATGTATGAAGTTTCGTTGCTTGCCGTTCCACCGTGACAGCTAAATATATACATGGTATTTTCGCTACTGATTGTTGCGGCGGCGGGGGTTACGGAAACACCGTTTATGGTTGCACCACTTGCGGCTGTTGTTATAGTCAGTTCGCCAGTAGACGAAACACCAGAAAAGGTATAGTTACTTGTACCGTAGTAAAACCGATAGGCACTTGAGCCGCTTATCCATATCACTTCATAACGTGAGCTTGCGTTTGCATTTCGAGAACCAAACAGCCACGCGTTTCGGTTTGGATTGGATAGGACGTTTACCCTTGCAAGCACTTTAGTGTTTGCTGTTGGCTTGACCCCGGTATCTATATACTGTGTCCCGCTACTCTGTATATACTCAACTTCCTGATACTCAGCAGGAAGTCTCGCCGTTACCACCGCACCGGGCAATATCATGTTAAATAACATATCATCACCCCAATATCGCCACGTTTACGATTAGGTCGTTCTCAGGCGCAGTAGTACAGGCAAAGGTAATTGTTCCTGCTCCCTCTGCGGCGGCTTTTACACCACAGGCGGCATATTCGTCTACCGATGCATAAGCAGGGGATACTACCTTTACGTTTGTAGCCGTTGCACCCTGTACGGAAACGGTCTGCTGAAAAGGTGCTTCTACTCCTGTCCATGCCGCTACACCAAGAGTTACAGTACGAAGAATGGCGGGGGCAGCGTAATCTCCTGCTTCCTGATACTCTTTGGGGGATTTGCCACCAAGTTTTTCGGCGTCTGCGGCCTTATCAACTATGCCGTCACCGTCCGTATCGTAGGTGGACTTACTCATGTCGCCAGTACCGCTTCCGTCTGCGCCTTTGGGAATACCGAAGGTGAAACGCTTTGCGCCGCCCGCCTCGGTGAGAGTCACGGTAGCGGGGCTTCCCGCAGGAAGTGTTTCAGCGGTAGCGTTAGCCGCAAGCCATTTTGCAAACTCAAGTACACGCTGATTTTCGGCACTAACTCTTGCCTGTTCAGCGGTTTCACGAGTGGACTCTGCGGTAGCACGATTCTGCTCCGCTTTTACCCTTGCGGTTTCGGCGTTCACTCTTGCGGTCTCAGCGGTAACACGGTCATTCTCTACAAGGACACGCTGATTCTCTGTGCCCTTACGCAAGTTCTCGTTTTCTATCCTTGCGTTCTCGTTGGACACACGGGTGGCTTCTGCATTGTCACGATTAGCTTCATCGCGGATGCGCTCAAGCTCGTTGTGATTGCGGATTTCCTCGTTGTCATTGCGGATAGCTTCATTACGCTCCCTTGCCTGTTCTGCCAGTACACGAGCCGCTTCAACGTCAACAAAACCCTCTACGGTTGAGATAAGGTCAACCAACAGCGGATACTCGTTTGTACTCTGAAGAACGTCTTCATTCATCATGGCACGATTGGCTTCGAAGTTGAAACGAGCGGTGGTGACAAGCACTTCCATACTTTCGCCGCTGTATATCTGTAATTCGCACTCAACGTTGCCGGGAGCGATAGAGGAAGGGAATAGAGAAATGGTTACTTCGTTGTTGTATGTGCCGCCTATTTCTATGCCGCTGTCTTCAACGCCGTTGTCCTGCATGGATACACCGTTGGGCTTGGAGAATACGGCAATGACACGACAGCCGGTGAGGTCAAGGGCAGAACCGCCGTCAGTTACGGTAACGTGAAGCTGATTGCCGGTATCGCCCTCAATAACTGTAAACGGGGGGTTGGTGGAGGTCTGTTTGAGTTCCAGAGCCACGTCAAAGACTTTGTATATCATCAGCTGTTACCTCCAAGTTCATCGAGCTTCTTGTTTATTTCATCAAGGGTTGCTTTCAGTTCGCTCATCTGGCTATTGAGTTCTTCCTGCGTCTTCATGGAGCGGGACAGTTCGTCCACGCCGTCAAACACGGTTTTGAAGTTCTCATTGATGTAGCTTGACAACTTATCGTATTTCGCCTTTTCCTCAAGGGTGGAATCCTTAGGGGGCGGTATCTTTATGTTCTGTAAGGCTTTATTCATTAAGGCCGTACCTTCCCTTCGTAGAAAATCTGCAAGCCGCCCTGTACAGAAAAATAGCTGCCCGATTCGTTGGACAGCTTCACGCTAAAGCGGCGGCAGGGAGTGGTTCTCAGAGGGATATCTATCATATCCTCGTTCTGGATTACCTTTCGTTCTTTGGTAAACGCAATCCCTCGGTTACTTGCTTCTATAATGACAACAGTTCCCTCGCCCCTAAAGAACAGTTCCTTCAGCTGCTTATCAAGGTACTTGGTGGAAAGGTCGGTGGGCTGCGTCTGCCAGTAGGCGGTGATTGCCTTGCCGTCATACTTATCTCCCTTGTCAAACTCATACAGATACCCGGTATCATTCACAATGTATATAGTGTTTTCAAAGGCGCACATATCGGCAATCTTAAAGCCATCACGTACCATGTAAGTGCTGTTGGTGGTGTCGTAAACAATGACAGAATCATCGTATTCGCCATCGTTTACACGGCAAGTCCAGTACAGCTTGTTCTTTGCGGTAAAGCCCTTGCTTGCAGATATGCTTTTGACCGTATCAATAAAGCTACAAAGGAAGTTCTGACCGTTATCGAGCAATTCCATGTCTGCGCCGTTGAACAGCTTTACGCCGCTCTTGGTGAGCCAATACGGAATGTCGGCTTTTACGGCAACACCCGCATTGCTCATATTCTCGGTAAACCTCTCTACGCGCTCTACGGTGTAGTAAGAAGGTCTGTCACCGTACAAGCGGTAGATGCTGTATCTCTTGAAGATAAGAAGCTGCGTCGCCAGTTCGCATATGCCGATGATGGGGTCGGCGGTGGTATCGCCTATATCTACATAGCCGCCGCTCAAGTCCACGGAGGAAGAAACGGCAAGCCAATGCTCAATAGTGCGACCATCACCGGGGACGGTAGACCAGTACAGGCGGTTGGAGTTTTCGGGGTCGCCAGCAGCAAACAAGCGTCCGTTATGCATGCAGACAAAATTACAATGTGCGTCAGAAGCACCGCCCCTTATCTTTGCGGTATCACCCGCAACAGGAGCAATGCCGGGTTCTGCGTCAAGAGTAATGGTGGTGTCGCTTGTGACCTCACCCTTGCGGAACATGTCGTTGATGTATATACCGCCCTCAACGGTGAATTTTATCTGTACCTCCTGACTCATGGCATCGGTCAAAGTCACTACTTTGTTGGAGTAACTTTTAACTGTGCTTTCGTAGATGTACAGGCCAGAGCCGAACAGTTCAGCCGTAACGGTATCCTCCATGTTGACTTTGATAAGCTGTGTTTTGCCTGTGCCGATAACAACTACGTTGGTAGTGTTGATTTTGCCCAGCGCATAGCCTATCTGGCTGTCGGCAGGGAGGGGGGAATCAAAGGAATAAACAGGGGTGAGATTCCACTCGTTGTATGTGCCGTGGTAGATGTGGTTCTGTGTTACGGCAAGAATGTTGGACTCGTCAACGGGAATCAAACGGAGCGGCCTGTCGGAACTGGTCGGGATGGCGTTTACTGAGCGGCGTTCATAGCCTTTGGCTACGGAAAGATTACCGTCCGAGGTATCCATATTCCGGGCGTCTATCGCAGTGCCGGTGTTCAGCAGAGAGCCGTCCCGGTGCTGCGCTATGCCAAGAAATTCGCTTATGTTATACAGTTCTACGCCCATGCTACCACCCCAAATTTATCAGCTTGTTCTTCGCGGAATCGCCGTAGTGGTCGTTGTGTATCTGAGCCAGTTCACGGTTAAACATATCGAAGTAATATGTGGACTCAGGTGTATCGTTTTTATCCCTGTTGTGGCAAGCTACTACAAAATAAGGAATAATATCGTGAGTAAAGGCGGGGAGCTGGGGTACATCGGTAGTAGAGGAAAGACGCACGGGGCGATATCTATACAACAGTTCTACGGTTGCACCTTCGCCGTTTGTTACCTGAATAATGCCTGTCGCAATTTCAGACCACGCCATTTCAGAACCCGCAGAGTTCTTGATGGACTCAATGCGTATACAGCTGCGGGACGTGGAGCTAAGGTCAAGGCGGCCCTTTTCATCAAGGGTCACTTCCTCGATGAAGGTAGGCTTAATGCGTTCGGCTATATCTCCGATTGCGGTATTGGCATAGTCAGTAAACACTTTGCGGTATTTGTCTACCGTCTGTGTATCGTTACCACGCTCAAGCATGCGGAGCGCAGAATAAATAATATCGTTCAGTGTCATGGTTGTTCTCCTTTACAGGCTCAGGAAGCCGCTGGCTCTGCGCCGGGGAAGTTCTGTGAAGGGGTCGGAAAGGTCAACAACTTTGCGCTTGTTCTCTTTGGCAGCAAGCACGGGGGAAGGACGGGACATAAGGCCGTAACGGAGTGCTTCGGGGGCATGGTCGTTACCGTCAGCAGCGTCCTCACGGTTATGTTCGTCATACTGCAACTGCGGCATATACTTGATAAGGTTCGTGCAGTTCGGGAATACCTGAAGCCAAGGCTTGCCGTCAGGGGCATCGGCGAGAAACTCACGGACACGCTGCCATCCCACAATGCGGGAGTTATCAGCGGGCTCTACGGGAACGCCGGATATGCCAAGGCTTTCTGCTATACTTTCACCCACAATGCCCTTGCGGGTGACGTTTTGCATACCACGCCTCTGCCACATATCGGGAGAACCTACGGTGTAAGCTATCTTCTGTGCGCCGGTCTGCTGCTTGATGGAAGCCGCAACCTCATTGACGTTCCGCTGTGTGCGGTAGTATTCGTCATACACATAAATGCGCTTATCAGGGGACACGGCAAACCACAGGACGCAGCAAGGGTCGTTGTAGCCCCAGTCCATTGCCCTGAAACGCCGCCAGTAGGCGGGAATGGTGAAGGGTTCGCACACGTGACGTTCTCTGCGCCACTCTTTGAAGTACTGGCCCTCGATTACGTCCCAGTCGCCGTCAAGATGCGCTCGGCGCATATCTTCAGGCAATGCTTCAAGGTTTTCAACGTACTCAGGGTCAGCAATCATCAGTGCGTGATTGTCGTACACTCTGGCAGGAATAAATGCATAGTTTTCAGGCTTCTCCCCCTTGCGGTATTCCCTGTCGATGAACAGCCGCTTTACCCAGTCATGGCCTACGCCACCGGGGTTACACGTATAGAACATCCGTGGTGAGAAGTCCGTTCTTGTGGTTCGATTGCAAGTGGTGAGGAAACGCATTTGAGCTTCTGTGAAGTGCGTTGCTTCCTCCAGTGCTATGACTTCATATTCCTGTCCCTGATACTGGTAAACGTCACCTTCAGAGTCGCAGTAACCGAACTTCAAGCGGCTGCCGTTGGGAAAGCGGAACACCTTTTCTGTCTCGTTGTAGTCCGCAAACCCGTTAAGTTCTATGCGGAGGGGGTTTATGATGTTTTCCTTCAGTTCCGGGAGAGTACGGCGCAGGATAAGCCCCCTTAATCCGTCATAGTTCAGCATCAGCAGCACCATCTTCCTGCGCATGGCCCAAGATTTGCCGCCGCCCCTCGCACCGCCATAACAAGTATGTCGGGCAGTGGTTTCAAAAAACTCTCTTTGACGTGGGTTGGGCAATCCCTGAAGGACTAACTTAGGGACTGGTGCTGCCATGATTTACTCCTCTGCGGCCTTGTCGCCAGCACCAGCGTCAGGGTCGGTCAGATTCCTACCGCCGCCGATAGTCATGTCAGCATAGTTGGCGTTTACTTCGGCGATACCCTTCTGGCTGTTCACAAGAATATCGGCAACGGTCTTGGGTACTTCAACGTACTGGCCTGCCATAATCTTATAGCCATAGCCGTTGATGCGGACAACGTGAATATCCTCTGCGGGCTTCAGGCCGGGGGTGGAGGGGATTATTATCTTAACCTTGGGTTCAGCATCGAGAATTTCCTTTACGGACTTGGTGGGCTTGGTTATCTTTGCCATGATAAAATTATTCCTTTCGCAGTAGAATTAAGGGGGCATTTCTGCCCCCTGTTTTGTTTGTTGAATTAAGCGGTAACGGCGTGACGGATGCACAGCAGCCATTCTGTGTTTAGAAGAGCGGCGGCGAAAGCTGTTACCTTTGCGCCAACGGTAGCCCTCTGGTCGAGGGGGTCAGCAGAGCCAGCAGAGCCGTGGGGCTTGATGATGGCCTTGATTGCGCCAGAACCGGCGATGTCGATAGTGCCGTAGGAATCAGCACCGAAAACAAAGGTATCGTGTACGTCAACAGTACCGTTGCTTACGGACTTGCCGTTGGTGGACTCTACGAATACGACGCCGAACATCTTGCCCAGCTCACCGTCATAAATCTGTTCTGCGTTGGAGTACTTGGATACGTCCTGCCACAGAGCATCGCTCTGGAGGTCGTAGGTGGCATCGGGATCGCAGATGCAGATGTAGTGGGGCTTACCGCCCTTACGGGTGAACTTGCGGGCCTTGTTCTTCTTGAGGGTACGAACGGCCTTGCGGATTTCATAAACGGTCAGCACGTCAGCAGCGGCGATGTTGTTGTCGCCAACCTTGCCATTGGCATACTGAACGTTGGTAGTGGTGTGCATAACATCGCGGGTAATCATATCCAGTACGTTACCCAGCTGCTCACCAAGCAGTTCGGAACTGTCGGAAATGACGTTGTCGATGGCGGTCAGGTCGAGGAAGTCAGAAACCTCTACGAATGCACCGTACTGGGCGACAGTCGCCTTGATTTCGGTCATGGAGAGGTTCTGCGCATTGGGGGTTACGCCCTCCTGAAGTGCCTGCTGGGCGGCATCGGGAGTAAACAGATTCCAGCGGCGGAACTGAACCTCCTTACCGTTGTTCTTGGGAATGGAACGCTTCTGAGCGTAAGTCGCATAGACGAACTGAGTCTTTGCGTACTCAAGCATCTTGCGGTCATAGTAGGTCTGCATTGTGGGCGCAAGGCCGGAAGTTGCGGTTGTCATGGTAGGCATAATTTAAATCTCCTTACTTGAATGTGATTCTTTTGCCGTCCATTCTTGCTTTTTTAGCCTTTTCCTCAAAGGCTCTGAATTCCTCAGAGGACATCTTGTCGGGGGAGAAATCCACAGCCTTGGGCTGGGCATTGCCGGACGGTCTTATAGACTGGGGCAGGCGGTTATTCCGCTCACGCGTTGCCGCTGCCTGATTCTGTGCGGTTGATTTCTGCGCCATCATAAGCACGGCCTTTGCCGTACCGTAAAGGTCGCAGTTCTGGATGAAGTCGGGGTCAATCTCGATGTACGCCTTGACGGGTGCGTTATCACCGAGGACATTACGGATGTCGTCAACGATTCGCTGCGCCCTCTGCTTGTCCGTCTCTACGCCGTTATCTTCGGCGGGAGCAGGAGCGGGGGAAGGGGCAGGAGCGGGAGCGAAACTTTTCTCCATAACGTACTTTGCGAGAGCGGCGGGGTCTTTTGCGAGTTCCTGCGCCTGTCTCTCTCTCATGGCTTCAAGAGCCTTGTTTGCGTCACCGCCATGCTGTGCAGCCAGTTCACGACCAAGCACATAGACGGGGTCACGCTCAAACTTGTTTCGTTCGGCGGCAAGTCTCTTGGCAAAGGCGTTGTTCTCACGCTCCTTAACCAACTGCTGCGCCTGCTCTACCGTTTTCTGCTGGTCGGCGACACCCTGTTCAGCTTCGGGAGCGTCCTCCTGCGGCTGTTCTGCGCCCGTTTCAGTAACGGCTGCGGAGTCGTCTGATTCCTCAAGCAACTCTGCAATGGTAACTACATCGTCTTCCTGTTCAGCGGCGACCTGAGCGGAATTATCAACGATGGCTTCATCAACGCCCGAAATTTCTTTGTTCATGGTTTCTCCTAAGTGCTTTCGCACACGCCCTTTATGGTCGGCGGCACCAGTTTGGGTATGGCGGAAGGTGAAGGATTCGAACCTTCGGTGCAAGCTGCTTTACAGTCACACGCCTGATTAGCAATCAGGTGGATTTAACCTCTCTCCCAACCTTCCATTGGAGCCATCAGCAGGAATCGAACCCGCAACACGCTGTTTACAAGGCAGCAGTTCTTCCGGTTGAACTATGATGGCATTGGAGCTACCGGAGAGACTTGAACTCTCACCCACACGGTTAACAGCCGTGCGCTCTACCGTTGAGCTACGATAGCTTAAAAATTTGCCGTCTCCCGCCTTACGGCCTTGCTGCTTGACCCTGATGCACCTTGCAGCCCCAAAATGTTTTAGATATAAAAACCGACAGTCGTAATGGATTTGCCTTTGCCATCCAAAATGAGCTTGTAAAGCTTCTGACTGCCGGGGCGGTATGCGTTTCGTGCCGCATACCCGTCATATGTGAGGAAACTGCCGCAAACGAGGTTTTCAACGCTGCGCTCAGTAACCTTTTTGTTTCGTGGGTCATACACCAGTTTCCCAAGGGGTTTATCCATGGCCTTGTGGGTATGCCCGGACACAAAAAAGTCGATACCGTCAACGGCATCGGCTGTTCCGTAATTTGCAAGGTTTTGGGCTTTATGCACTACATAACCAACGTATCTGTGGCGCAGGCCCTGTTCTTTCTTTCTCATGCCAACGCCTATATCTACAAAGGCGCACTCTGAACGGTATCTGTTCTCTATGCCGAGGGCAAAAGCTATATCATACAAAGGGTACATATCAGCATCTTTGCTTGCTCTGTTGAACTCGTGATTACCGTCTACGATGGCGATGATTTTATCTTTGAATGGCAGAAGATGGTCTTTCCACCAAACTTTCTGCTCATGGGGGCGCATAGTCTGTGTATATACATCGGACTTGCTGGAGCGGGTCGCCATTTCCATTTGGTCGCCCGCGAATATGACATAAGCATCGGGAGCGGATAAGAGTTTTTCAAATCCGCTCCATTTCTTTTCATTGAACGACATGCTGCCGACATGCATATCAGACGCAAGATACAGGGTAATTTCCTCTTGCTCGGCCGGCGCATTGTACAGTATCGGTATTCTGCAACTCAGCATCAGAACGCCTCCGCACTAATACCGTCCATATTAAGCCCGCCTCCGAGGGCCATCTGCATTTCGTTGACTGCACCATTCATGGCGTTGTTTTCATCGGTCAACTGCCGATTCCTTGCTTCGGAATCCGCAAGCTGCGCCATGAGCTGTGCCTTGCTCTGCGCCTGCGCCGCCCGGAGTTTTTCAAGGATAAGGTCTTTACCCTCAAAGTCCATGGCTTCCATGAGGATGGCGGTGTCGATGTCCTTGCCCTGATGCATAGTCATTATCTGAAGAATCAGCTCATTGTTGGACAGTTTGGTGAAGCGGCTCTCACGCATAGGCTTAACGGAAACGATGAACTCAACAGGCAGTTTGTCGTAGCCGTCCATTGCGTTCTGGAAGAAAGCTTCGGATACGGAAAATTCCTTTTTCTCTCCGTTCACGGTGATTTCTACACGGCGGGTCTGGAACTCAAATTCTCTCTCGACTTCCAGTTCCATGCGGACGGCCTTTTTGAATCCGCTGTAAATCACCTGAGATTCCATGCGGCTTCTCTTGCTGGACGCTTCCTGAAGGGCTGTGATAGCACTTGCCGCAGTTACGCCGCCTGTGGTATTGCCACGGGAAAAGTCATTGCTTCCGGCTTCTTCTTTAATGGCCTGCTGCATGTTCATCATGTGGGTTATCAGATAGCCGGGGAGGGTCTTATCCTGAAACCAGTTGATACCGTTGAGGTCGTTTACTTCGACAACTTCCTGACTGAAATCCCTTATCTGGTCGAGGTCAGCCGCACCGTTCCGAATAAGTATCCTTGTACGTCCCGACATAAGAGCGTTTTTAAGGATTATCTGATTCAGCTTATCTGCATACAGCTGAGGGTTCTTGAACATATCCACGATACCGTGACCGAGGGAAGAACCCTTGATTGGATACAGCGGAGTGACTACAAAGGGGTATTCGCCGTGGTAGAAATAACCTTCGGGCTTCTCAACGCAACTGTTCTCCAACAGCTGTCCACCGGCGATATGAACCATGTGGACTGAATACCTCTGGTTCTCAGGGTCAAACGTCCTTATCCACACTTCCAGAAGTATCATGTACTGCTGTTCCTTGCTATCAACATTGCCGAAAGCAAAGTGGTCGTTGGGAACAAGGTCAGTGCCGCCGCTGAAATGCTCGGCGTACTCAGGATAGTGGGACTGGAACCAAGAGGTGGGAAGTCTCTCGATTTTGAATACAGCGCGTCCGTCTTGTATGTTCGCCACAAGGGGGTCAAACATAATGTTCTTATTCGACACGTGACGGATGAACACGCCGCCCATACCGTTGTGCATCGTCTTATCCCATCCGACTTCCTGTATCATGTAGCCGCCCACTAAAAGGTCGTGGGTCAGGTTGAAAAGCTCCAGAGGGTAGTCAAAGGCTTCGTGGTTCTGTGCAACTACTCTTGTCAGTACTTTACAGGCCACTTCGTCACGGGTACTCTCCGGCATGATAACGGCTTCGGGCATTTCATCTATCAGGTCGGACTTAACGTTTTCAACGGTGGAAAAGATGATTGGAGTAACAGGCTGCGGCTCGTTGGCGTTCGTGACTTTCGCTTCAGAAGTGTCCCAGTGCTTCGCCTGATACATCTTCTCATTGTCGTTCAGCCTGTCCCATTCAGCCGTATACGCTGTCTTGAACTCATCGTAAAGGGACTGTATCGCTCCTACAAATTCCTCCGCTCCGTTACCGGGGGAGGGTGTTATGTTCAACCCCTCATATATGGTCGTCATGGTGTCTTTATCTGCCATTTACTTCCTCCAAAACTGAAAAAAGAGCCGGGTAGATTTACTACCTGACTCCTTAATCGGGTTTTACAGATTTTTGTGTTATATGAGTGAGAGGATATATTTCTCTTCGCTCATATATATATGTGTGTGTGGTGCGGCGTACCCCGGCTATCGGGGGGATGCTTTCGGATTTTTGGTTTTCATTTTCAATTTTTCCACCGCAAGAAAAATAAGTACCGCTCCCTCCCCATATGGCTTGTGGGCTGTCTCTGTGGCTGGGCTGGCATCAGGAATGGTATCAGCTGACAGGCTGACAGCCGTTTAATGCCCTGTTTGTCTGGCTTTTCTGGCGTTGGTATAAGAGGTTACTTACCCCACTTGCTAACCTCTGCCATGTCTGCACCTTCCCACTGTACCGTCAATGTGGCCTTGGACTCCGTCTCAACCTTGGTGGAATAGCCAAATTTGGCAAGCATGGCAAGGGCTATCCTGCTATCCGTATCGCCGTTGATTGCCGCCGTCAGTACGGTTTGCTCGATTTGGTCGCGCGCACGTGCGAGAACAGCCGAGTAGTTTTGTATATCTTCCAGCCCTATACCATGTTTATCGGCTATTTCCTGAAGCTGTTCGGCTGTCAGTTCGTACTTACCATCGGCATACAGCTGAAGTGTAGACTTAGCTACTCCGAGATGATTTGCAAGTCCCACGAAAGAGGGCAAAGTCTGGCGTACCCTGATATCGCCGCTTTTAAGCTCTCGTTCTGTCCTGCTGGCTTCACATTCGGCGAAATACTGTTCAACCCTTTCGGCAAGCTCCACGGGGTCTCTAAATGCTTTCTGGCTCATGGGTTCTACCCCCTTTCTGGCGTATTTCGTGGCAACAAAAAAGCCGTCAAGGCTGTTCCCTTGCGGCTCTCCACAGTAGCAATTATACCACACTTTCCGGAATGTGGTTTACGTAAATGTGGGAAATATTGCGGGAAATATTTTATTCATCCCCCAAATCGTTCTTTATAAGGTCTACTATATAACGGTTCACGGGCTTGTCAAGCTCTGCCGCCCGTTCTCTTATCCTGTCCGTCATGCCCTTGCGATACTTTATAGTGATGCGCTCCATGTTGGCCTTATCCCACGCCGCATTGGATTTTTTTTTGCTTTCGCTCACAGTCATTTTGTCCAGCTCCCGTCTACCTTTTTCGCCATTATAACACGATACGTCACGCCGTGCAACGAAAAAACTTTTAAAAAACCTATTGACACGGCACGTCACGCCGTGATAATGTAATGGCACACCAAAGCACGGCACGCCGTGACACACCAAACAGGAGGCAGGAAAAGATGAAAAACGTAAAGATGCTTGAGCATAACGTTTACGCAACAAACGATGCTGGCCGCAATTTTAGGGCTATCGCCTGCACAGAGGATGGCGAACGCGTTTGGCGTTTGGCTGTTGAGGTAAAAGCTGGTTATCAGTGGGATTTTGTCAACGGCACACGATACGCCACGGGCGAACAGGCCATAATGGACTGCGATTTATATTAAACAGGGAGGAAAGAAAGATGGCAATCTACACCCGCAATGAACTCAGAGCAATGAAAGCAGGCATTGAGACCCTTGTTGATATCCACGCAGAAATCCGCAGTACATCCAACAAGCCAAGCGATACGGCGGCACTGCTCGTTGACAGACTCGGTAAAGCATCGGCGCACGAGATTGTAGCTATTGCCGTACATCTCAAGGGACAGTTTGATGGGCGCATTTCCGCAGCTAATCGCCGCTGGGCTGACGAGATATATCCCTTTGCCGACGAGCTCGATAAACAGTGTCTGATATACTATCCCAGCGAAATTCACCCCGCACACCTTGATATGATAGCCGATGCAATGCGCAAGCTGAACGCATAAGAAAAGCCCGCCGACTCTGCACAGTCAAACGGGCAACCCCATACCCCGGGGCAGATAAATTCTATCATATCTGCCCCCTACAATCAAGATAGGAGGCTTTAATTATGGCAACTTACAAAATCACCGAGAATACCCAGTATAACAGCAATGAGATTTATTTTGACAGCAAGCCCGCCGCCGATGTGCTGACCGCCTTAAAAGGTCTGGGGATGCGCTGGAATCCCCGTAAAGGCTGCTGGTATGGCTTCGTAACCCAGGACGCTATTGTTGCCGCTATTGGTGCAAATGATGACGAGCTGGGCGGCGTGGTGTCCGATGGATATATGGGTGCTATGCGTTGGGACGGTAACAAGTCCCACAAGTATCTGCACGGTGCGGAGCTGTCAAAGGCTATCCGCGAAGAGCTGAAGCGTCAGGGCGTTAAAGGCTGCTCTGTGTCCTGTAAGACTTACAGCGGCGGCCAGACTGTCAGGGTTAAGGTTGCCACTACTGCGGCGGACTTTGTAAACCGCGAGGATTATATTAATAACTATGATTGCAATGATTTGGGTTATTGGCTCGTCACCGAGGACGGCGAGCAGATACACCGTGATAAGTGGTATACTCTGGACGGAGCAGAACAGCAGCGCACACTCCGCAGCCATGCCGCCCGCTCCTATGATTACAGTTATAACCACGATAACGATATTAACCACTATTACATTGATAGATACACGGAATATACCGAAGCATTCCGGGCAAAGCTGCACAAGATTAATGCCATACTGGATACATATCATTATGATGACAGCAACGGTATGGTTGACTACTTCAACACCAACTTTTACAGGGACATTGAGGTAAAGGCGGTGGCGTAAATGACTAAATACCGTATCCGTTCCTATTCTATCGCATGGTGCATCGTGGGCAGCGTTAAGCTGCTCATGGGCATCGGCATTATGTATCTCAATATCATACTTTTATCTGCAATATAGGAGGTTACACCATGGCTATAAAAAATCTTTCTCAGCTAAAAAAAGCACTGGCGGCTGGTGCAATGTTTCGCATCGAAAAACACCATCTTCACCCTGAAATGAACGGGCAAATCCGCGTCCCCAATATTGTACAGACAAACGGACTGTATACCCACGAATACGGCAAACCCAACAGTCCTGTATCAACAGCTAATTACGGGAAGGGATATTGGCTGTCCTACGGAAAAGCCGCAGACTGGGACTTTTCAGGCAGTACAATCAAGCTCATCCAGCGTGGCAGGCCTGTATTTGAAATAACCGTGTTGTCGGCACAGGCATAAAGGAGGTACACCATGTCATACTATCTCGACCGCATCAAGTACGCCGACAGCATTGACGAGCTGGATGAAATCATAGACCGCGCCGCTGATGATATGAGCATCACGAACACCGATTACTCCACACTGTACGCCATAGCAATGGAAAAGGCCCGGAGCATTTAACCCCACCGCCGCCCATAGTGGCGGCTTTTCTTTTTGTGGTACAATTAACAAAAACGGAGGAATTGCCATGAAAGAAAATATCGAGCATGTAGGCCGCTATATGGCATGTAAAGCGTCCATCACGAACGCCGCACTCACGGCAAAAGGTTGCCCCGCCTGCGCTTGGTTCCGGCATACTCACGAACTATTGGGCATGGGGATGGCCCTGCGGAGCATGGGCTTTGACGTTCAATACGAATGGGATGATACAGGATTGATAGCCGCTGTCACTGTGAATGGACTGCGCTTTCCCGCCCCTGTCTTGATGCCACTTTGATGCCACTTCAATGCTTTTTGTCATAGGCGTGGGGGCTTGCCTAAGCGTAAAAAGTCCCTAAATATCTATATAAAAAGGCATGAGGATTTTAGCCGAAAGCCGTTTAAAGCGGTTCGAGTCCGCTATGCTCCACCATAAACAAAACAGCATCCGAAGGGTGCTGTTTTTGTTTATGCTGTAAAAATAAGCGGACGAGAACCGCGTAGCGGTGAGATACCGGAGACTCTGTTTTTGCAAGCCTTTGGCGCAGCAAAAACGGTAGTCGCAGGGATGCAGAGCTACCGGAGACTCTGTTTTTGCAAGCCTTTGGCGCAGCAAAAACGGTAGTCGCAGGGATGCAGAGCTTCCGCTATGCTCCACAATAAAAAACAAGCATCCATCGGATGCTTGTTTTTTTGTTATTTACACTATACTATGCTAAAGGGACTACCATTTTCGTCCATTTTATCAGATTATTTATAGCCGATTCATCCTGTATGGTATAAACATTACATATGCAGTCAAGGCTTATGTCGCTTCTGTATTTATAGTAAGTAAAGACATGGCATCTTGATTGGTCATCTATCCCTATTCTTATCATAATCAGGCCCAGCTTATCATCCAGCATGTTTTGCTTTGCTTCTGTTCTCAGCTGTATTTTTACAGCTCCATTCAGATACCCTTCAACAAACAATGCCTCGGCGTTTTTTTGATATTCCTTTTCGGTGAGCCCATCGTACTCAATGGGATGCAGAGTGGTATTGCAAAGTACAGATTCCACGGATGCCGCTATGTTCAGGTATTCGGTTTGATTTGTATGGTTTGAGTCCAAGGCTTTATCGTTATAGAATATTTGAAACTGGTTTATGTATTCCCAGGGAACGGTTGTGCTTTCTCTGCTATCTGCAATCACCTCGGTATATAAGCCCCCGGCGTATGGTTCATAAATCATTTCTCCGTCGTGATCGTTGTATAAACAACTATGCATACAAAACAACAGTATAACGATAGCCAAACATGTCATAATAATAGTTTTGCTGTCTTTCATATTCCTGCGTATCTCCTTTCCTGTGCTTTGTATAAACTGCTGAATGCAGTGGTGCGTGCTTTACGGTTCAACTGCCTTAAGATAGGGATACGGATTGATGTACAGCCCGTCCGGTGCGACTATTGTAAGATGCAGATGGTCAAGGTCGCTGTTGCCGGTGTTGCCCACGTGGCCTATGAGGTCGCCGGCATTGACGGAATCCCCAACCTGCAAAAAGTCGGTTTGGCGAATCATGTGATAGTAATGGAATTCATAGCCGTACTCATCCGTTACTATTACAGCATAGCCGGTACCGTCGCTGTAGCCTATGTAGGTTATGATACCGTCAGTGCAGCTGTACAGCTCCGCATCCGCGGGGGCCCATATGTCGGTGCCGGTGTGCTTGCGTATGCCGCCTGCCCGGTCGGCGTACCATGTCTTGCGCAGACGGGTGTACTCGCCCATGGGCCATACTATGCCGCTTGCCAGATTGCCTTCCGCAGGGGGCTGTATGTATTCTTCATATTCACAGGCATTCTCATCGAATACCGTAAAGGTGTAGGAATACGAGAAGCTTCGGCTCATTATACGCTGAGGGTCGCTGTCGGGCAGAGCAAGAGCCTCCTTATAGGGCAGCGGGCTGAGCTGTGCAGTCAGCTGGTAGCTGCCGTCGGCCTGCTGCTGAGCCTGCGCAGAAAGTGCCATAGCTGCCTTAATGTATCCTGCCGCCTCCTCGGGGCTGCCGCTTGATAGCAGCAGGCTGAAGAGAAGCTGCCAAGAAGGAGCGTCCATATGAGCGGCAAAGGTAAAGCTCGGAGCCTGAGGGTGGGCGGCAAGCTGATCCGCTGCTGCGTCCAGCGCTTGCTTAAACTGGGTCACAATATCCGCCGTCATGGCAGGCAGCCATGCACGGTCCTCATCATCTGTGCCGAATATCTGCCATCTTTCTTCCTGCGCAAACATGTTTTCCGGCAGATAATCCCCAAGTATCGGGGCAGCGGATTGTTCCCACAGCGCATGCAGCTCCGCGCAGAGAGCCTCGCCGTCCAGTGGGGCGGGAGTTGGCTCGGGGGTGGGGGCAGGTATGGGAGTGGGCTCGGGTGCGGTCTGTATGGGTGTACAGCCGCATATCAGCAATATAAGCGCAAGCAGGAGTGCGGAAAGTTTTATGTTCATCAGGTGCACCCTCGTGGTAAAGTTTACCCATAATTATACAGGAATTTAATTGAAAGGGAAAGGGATTAACTACTATACGATGGTGGAAAGGAATTTTTGTTTAGTATATAATTAAGAAAAATATATGAAGAATAATAAATGTATGGGAGAGATAAAATGGACTTATTGCTGAATACTATTTTAGGATTATCTGAAAAGGATATTCAAAACAGTAAAATAGAGTTTAATATGCAAGCAGGAGTTAGAGGTGAACTGTTTATTGACCGTTGGTTGCGGGCAAGCCATGAAGAAAAAGAAAATGGGACATGTAAGGAGTGTTCGTTTTGGGGATGGTATGGTGATAAAAGAAATTTTCTCCCGGGACAAAAAGTATTTAGTTTTATTCGCATAAGGGATGAAGAATGGCTTTTTATTTCAGCAGGCACTGTTTTAGATGTACCAGAAGGAACTTGGGCGAAAGTTGAGATTATTGAAAAAGTAAAACCGTTTTTTGGCCGCCTTATTATCCACTGTAAAAAAGGAAATACATATGGAAGGTATACATTTAATATCAGCACATTCATAAATTCTGCTGTCGTAAAGGAGATATTGCCAAGCATATACAGTGGAGAACAATTTAATGGATATGATAATGTTCATCTTGAGTTTCGTAAGCTGTCAGCAGTTTTCGAAGGGAAAATAATGCCGACATATCAGCAGGCGCTGGAAAAAATAACTGGAATTTACTGCTTGACGGATACAAAAACAGGTAAACTTTATATTGGGTCTGCAACAGGAGAAGGCGGCGTAGCGCAACGGTGGGGCAATTATCTTGAAACAAAGCATGGGGGCAATGTTAAACTAAGGCAACTGTTTAATGAAAAAGGAAAAGAATATTTTGAGGAGTATTTCACATTTACTTTGCTTGAATATTTTGGTCTATCATATGATCATGATAAAATAATACAGAGAGAACAGTATTGGAAAAAGTGCTTAAATACGATAAGTAATGGATATAACGATAATTAATTAAAAGGCCGCATAGCGGCCTAAAATTATTTTACTCACACACCAGCGCCTCTGTCAGCGCCTCGATGGGTATGCTGCTCATGCCGCCGAAGGATTGCAGCATGTGGCCGGTGAGCAGGGTGAAGAAAAGCTCTGCCCTGTCTCCAAGGATGCGGGCGTTGCGGGACTGCATGCGCAGAGCGCCCAGCTCCAGCATCAGCTTCCACTGCTGGCGCTGCTCTGCCATCAGCTGACGGATGGGGGTATCCTCTGTGGAGCACTCGGCACAGAGGACGGCGTACAGCCTTGCGTGCTGTTCGTCCTGCATTATGGAGGTAAACAGGCGGTTTATGGCAGGGGCAAGGGGTTCGTCACGGGTGAGGCCGTCCAGCCAGGTGAGCAGTATGTCGCTCATATGGGCAAGGCAGCCCTCGGCAATGGTGAGGATAAGCTCATCCTTGGCAGGGTAATAGTAATACAGAGTACCCTTGCTTAGCTTTGCCTCGGCGGCGATATCGCCAAGGCTTGTGCCGTGGACGCCACGGCGGGTAAAAAGGGAAGCGGCGGTGGCAAGTATTGCCTCCCTTACGCTTGGGTATTCACCATGTTTTCTTGCCATGCTGTCCTCCGAAAAGATAGAATCGGCCTTTTGTACGAAAATATAGTGTAATTATACAATAGCATTTGCATCATAACAAGATAAAAGCCGTGACAAACCTTGCGGAAATATACGGAAAATAAAAGTTGCTTTTTATATGAGCTTGTTTTTAGAACCCGGTTAAACATTGAGGTGTATCCGGCAAATTTCCGCAAGGCTTGCTCACGATGGGTATGTTTGATAATATTATTGTATATATCAATTCTTTGGAGATACGCCATGCTCAATGTACTGACGCCTGATGAAACCCTTGAGCTTATAAAAAAAGAATTTGCACACATAGCGCCGCAGCCTGAAACTGTGGGGCTTGGCTTTGCTGTGGGCCGCGTGCTGTATGAGGACGTGGCGGCCACGGAATATGTGCCGGGCTTTGACCGCTCCACAGTGGACGGATATGCCGTAAAAGCGGCGGATACATTTGGCTGCAGCGATGCCATACCCGCAATACTTCAGGTGGCGGGCAAGGTGCTTATGGGGGAAGATGCGGACATTATACTGTCTGAAGGACAGTGCTGTGCCGTGCCCACGGGAGGCGCAGTCCCACAGGGTGCTGACAGCGTTGTGATGGTGGAATATACCGAGGATTATGGAGACGGCACCGTGGGCATAGGCAAGGCGGCGGCCCCGGGGCAAAATATGATATTCAAAGGGGACGATGTATTCCCCGGCAAAACCATACTTAAAAAAGGACGCAGGCTGTCCTCTCAGGATATAGGCGCCCTTGCCGCAATAGGAAAAGCCAATGTGACGGTTGCGAAAAAGCCCCGCATCGCCGTGATATCCACCGGAGATGAGCTGGTATTGCCCTCAGAGACCCCAAAGGCGGGGCAGGTGCGTGACGTTAACGGCGCGCTGCTCTCGGCAATGCTCACTTCGTTTGGGGCGGAGCCTGTAACGCTGGGCATAATAAAGGATAACGAGGAAGAATTGAGAAAGGCGGTATCCGCCGCAGTGCAGAGCTGCGATGCAGTATTGCTTTCCGGCGGCAGCAGCGTAGGGGAAAAGGACGCTGCCGCAAAGGTGATAGGCAGCCTTGGGGAAATGCTGCTCCACGGCATAGCCATGAAGCCCGGCAAGCCCACCATAATGGGAAGGGTGCAGGGGAAGCCGGTGATAGGATTGCCGGGGCATCCTGTGGCGGTGTATTTTGTATCCCGTGCGGTGGTGCTGCCGCTGCTGGGATATTTTACCGGGCTGGATATGCCAAGCCATACAATAGCTGCTGAGCTTAGCGAAAGCGTAAGCGCAAACCATGGCAGGGCACAGTATCACTGCGTGCGGCTGCAAAGGGAGGGAGAGAGACTCATTGCCTATCCTATACGCAGCAAATCCGGCCTCATAACCACTCTTGCGGGGGCGGATGGGTATTTCTGCATTCCCAGAGACTGTGAAGGGCTTCCCAGGGGAGCGGCGGTACAAATAACTTTATGTGCGAGGGAGTAAAACATGGCTTTTGAATACCTTACCAACCTGCCCCTTGAGCAGGCGCGTCATGATTATATTGAGTTACTGGTTGAAAAAGGCATGGGTTCTGTGCCGGAAACCATACCTGTGGCTGAGGCAGGGGGGAGGATAACCGCAGAGGCGGTGTATGCCGGCATCAGCGCCCCCCACTATGCCGCCAGTGCCATGGATGGCATAGCTGTGCTTGCAAAAGACAGCTTTGGCGCAACGGAATCCACACCTGTCACGCTGACTGCGGGTCAATTTATAGTGGTGGATACAGGCGATCCTATTCCCGAGGGATGCGACGCCGTAATAATGGTGGAAGATATTGTTGAAAATACCGATGGTTCGGTCACGATACATTCTGCCGCCGCACCGTGGCAGCATATCCGCCAGATAGGCGAGGATATATGTGCGGGCGAAATGATAGTGGGCAGCTATACAGAGCTTACGCCTGCCGCAATAGGCGCAATGATAGCGGGCGGCGTAGGAGAGGTAAAGGTGATAAAGCGCCCTGTGGTGGGCATAATTCCCACGGGGGACGAAATTATTCCTCCCTGTCCCAATCCTGAGCCCGGGCAGATACTGGAATTCAACTCCGCCATATTTTCCTCCATGCTGAAGGCCTGGGGAGCGGAGGCGGTAACTTACCCAATTGTGCCGGACAAGTATGACATGATACTTGAGGCGCTTAATAAGGCTCTTGATGAGTGCGACGCAGTGCTGCTCAACGCAGGCTCTTCCGCAGGCAGGGACGATTATTCCGCAAAGGCCATCGCTCAGGCAGGACAGGTGCTGTATCATGGCATAGCCATGAAGCCGGGCAAGCCCGCCATACTGGGCTGCAGGGAGGATAAGCCCATACTGGGCGTGCCGGGATATCCCGTTTCCGGCATAATTGTAATAGAGGAGCTGCTCAGGCCCATTATAGACATATGCATGGGCAGGGGAAAGGCAGCCTGCCAAACCGCAGAGGCGGTGCTTACACGTCCTGTGGTATCCGGTCTTAAGTATCAGGAGTTTGTCCGCGTACGTCTGGGGCGGGTGGGTGATAAGCTGACCGCATCTCCCCTGAACAGGGGCAGCGGAGTTGTGTCATCCTTTATGAAGGCGGATGGCGTACTGGAAGTGCCCCAGGGTCTGGAGGGCTATGAGGCGGGGCAAAAAGTAAATGTTCGTTTGCTTACGGATAAAGCACGCCTTGACAATACCCTTGTGGTGATAGGCAGCCATGACCCCCTTCTTGATGAGCTGGGGGACATGATGCATCGTCAGGACAGGAGCATGTACATGAGCTCCTCCCATGTGGGTTCCATGGGCGGCATAATGGCTCTTAAGCGTGGGGAAGCCCATGCTGCCGGCTGCCATCTGCTGGACTCTGAAACAGGCGAATACAATTTATCATTTATCAGGAAATACTTCCCCAACGGCGGCGTAAAGCTTATCCGCTGCGTGGGCCGTCAGCAGGGCCTGATGGTACAGAAGGGCAACCCGCTGGGCCTTAAAGGCTTTGCAGACGTGGCGAAGGATGGGGTACGCTATGTGAACCGTCAGAAGGGCTCCGGTACCCGTATACTTGCGGACTATCTGTGCACAAAGGAAAACATAGACAGATCCTCCGTATACGGATATGACCGGGAGGAACTTACACATACCTCCGTTGCAATACAGATAGCCTCCGGCTCTGCAGATGCGGGCATGGGCATATACTCTGCCGCAAAGCTTTACGATTTGGACTTTTTGCCGGTGTGCATAGAGGAATATGACCTGCTGATACCGGATTTCGCTTATGATACTCCCATGGTAAGGCAAATGCTGGATACCATGACAAGCAGTGAATTTAAGGCACGTCTTGAGGTACTGGGCGGATACACGTTAGACGGCATAGGAGAGGAAATACCTTTATAATAGACTGATGTGATTATTTTACGAAAGAGGATGGCGTGATACATCCTCTTTTTTTGTTGGATGTCCTGTGCTCTGTTTCGGTTTGGTACATTGCTTCTTCAATAAATAGTTTAATTGTGGTTTTGCCTTTACTTTGCAGTTTTTTTACTTTATAATATTAGCATATATTTGTTAATCTAATAATTATCAATAGACTAATTACACATTTAAATATTAAGCATATTATTATATAGCTTGTTTTGCTGATAATGCGTCCCTGCAATATCATAGATGTACTCCAAATTTTTTAGAAGAAAGGAACTGCTTATGGCTCAAATCAGTGAAAACGGAAGGGTGGAAATCTGCGCTATATGTGAAAAGTACGCAGATGAAACTACCCCCCTGATGATGATCCTCAGCGACATCCAGAAGAAGTTCGGCTATATTCCTCTGGAGGCTCAGGAAATAGTGTCTGAGAAAATTGGCATTTCCGTAGCAGAGATCTACGGCGTTGTCACTTTCTATTCATTCTTCTCTCTCAAGCCAAAGGGCAAGTACATCATCGGCTGCTGCCTGGGCACTGCCTGCTATGTTAAGGGCGCTCAGCAGATAATCGACAAGTTCTCCGAAATACTGGGTATTGCCCCCGGCGAGACCACTGCAGACGGCATGTTTACCATTGACGCGCTGCGCTGTATCGGTGCCTGCGGCATTGCGCCCGCCGTCACCATAAACGGCAAGGTATACCCCAAGATGACCGTAGACAAGGTATCCGAAGTGGTTAAGGAATATCGCAGCATGGAGGGTGCATGATCATGATAAAAAACTATGAAGAGCTTTATGCAAAATTAGAAAGCTGTACCACCGCCCTTGCATGGAAGCTGGACGGCAGAAGCGGCAAGCGCGCCGTTGTTCTCTGCGGCGGTACCGGCTGCCTTTCCTCAGATTCTGCTGCCATAAGGGAAAAGTTCCAGAAAATGGTAGAGGAAAAGGGCCTTTCTGATAAGGTTACCGTAAATCAGGTAGGCTGCTTCGGCTTCTGCTCCCAGGGTCCCTTCGTAAAGATATATCCCGAAGATACTCTCTATCGTCTTGTAAAGATGGAGGACGTTGAGGAGATCGTTGAAAAGGACCTTATCGGCGGCGAAGTAGTAGAGCGTCTGCTGTTTGTAGACCCTGCCACCAAGGAAAAGATAATCAAGCAGGACGAAATAAACTTCTACAAGAAGCAGCGTCGCGTTGCGCTTAACGGCTGCGGCGTAATCAATCCCGAAGACATTAACGAAGCCATGGGCTATGGCGCATTCAAGGGCCTTGCCCGTGCCCTTCAGATGGATCGTCAGGAGGTTATAAACGAGATACTGGCCTCCGGCCTGCGCGGACGCGGCGGCGGCGGCTTCCCCACCGGCCGCAAGTGGCAGTTTGCCTACAATTCCCCCGGCGAAGTAAAATACGTGGTCTGCAACGGTGACGAGGGCGACCCCGGCGCATTCATGGACCGCTCCATATTCGAAGGTAATCCTCTTGCCGTTATCGAGGGCATGATGATCGCCGGCTACGCCATCGGCGCACAGAACGGCTATTTCTACGTTCGCGCTGAGTATCCCGTAGCTGTTAACCGCCTCCAGATAGCCATCAATCAGGCTCGCGAGCTGGGTCTGCTGGGCGAAAATATTCTGGGCAGCGGCTTCAACTTTGATCTGCATATCCGCCTTGGCGCAGGCGCATTCGTCTGCGGCGAGGAAACCGCGCTGCTCAACTCCATCGAGGGTAAGCGCGGTACTCCCCGTCCCCGTCCTCCCTTCCCTGCGGTCAAGGGTCTGTGGGCAAAGCCCACCATCGTAAACAACGTTGAGACCATGGCCTGCGTACCCTACATCCTCCGTGAAGGCGCGGCCAAGTTTGCAGAGTGCGGCACCGAAAGATCCAAGGGTACCAAGGTATTTGCTCTGGGCGGCAAGGTAAATAACGTAGGTCTGGTTGAGATCCCCATGGGTACCACCATCCGCGAGCTGGTTTACGATATCGGCGGCGGCATCCCCGGCAATAAGAAGTTCAAGGCTATACAGACCGGCGGTCCTTCCGGCGGCTGCCTTACCGCAGAATATCTGGATGAACCCATTGACTTTGACTCCCTCACCGCAAAGGGATCCATGATGGGCTCCGGCGGCGCCATAGTTATGGACGAAGACAACTGCATGGTAGACGTTGCAAAGTTCTACATGGAATTCATCTGCGACGAATCCTGCGGAAAGTGCACCCCCTGCCGCGTTGGTACCAAGCGCATGCTTGAGATACTGACCAAGATAACCGAAGGCAAGGGCACTTTGGAAGATATCGATAAGCTGGAAGAGCTTTCCGCGCTTATCAAGAGCAGCTCCCTCTGCGCGCTGGGTCAGACCGCATCCAATCCTGTTGTATCTACCATGAAGCACTTCAGGGATGAATACATTGCCCACGTTGTGGATAAGAAGTGCCCCGCAAAGGTTTGCAAGAACCTTATGCAGTACGTTATCGACAAGGAAAAGTGCATCGGCTGCGGAATGTGCGCACGTCAGTGCCCCGCAAACGCCATCACCAAGACAGACTACACTGCCCCCGGCAAGAAGCTGCCTGCAATGGCTATCGATACCGACAAGTGCGTCAAGTGCGGCGCATGTATCGCAACCTGCAAATTCGGCGCTATCTCCAAGCAGTAATAACACACATAACATACCGCCCGGCTTTGTCCGGGCGGTTTTGTATTTGCAGCATAAAAAAGGAACGGAGGATTTCCGTTCCTTTCTTATGCCTGTGCAAGTGCTTATTCCATGTGGGATTCTTCGTTTTTTATCTCCCAATGGATAATGAGGGTAAGTGCGCCGCGCAGCAGTATTACGGCACCCAATATCAGCAGTTCGCTCCATTCGCGTACTATAACGGTGCGCAGCACTTCTCCACCCAGCTTAAATTCCAATGCAAGCGCTATACCCTTTGCAAGGGCAAGGCGAACATCAGGGTCGTGTTTGATGTAGCCTCGTATGCTTTTTATCGCGGTGGACATAAGAATCATAACACCGGCGCATTCGATCAATATAACGCCGTACTGAACAATTATGCTGAAAATTCCTTCAACATGATGCAAAAGATCCATTTGTAACAACATCTCCTTGAGGATCGTGCCTTTTTCGCTGCCGGGCAGTGAAAAAGGGCAGGTTTATTTTTTTGAAATACACGCCGGATATCAATGCTGATTATAAATGGTATCAGACGTTTTCTGCCTGAGGTGCAAGCTTTGCTGCCTTTTCTGCCTGCTTGGTGGGAATATCCTTGCAGAGGGCGTTCAGCATGGGCACCAGTACCATTGTGACTATACCGGAAGTGAAACCGCCGTTGTAAACGTTGAAGCCAAGGTGGAAGGCAGCGGTATTGAATACCAGACAGGCATGGAGAGCGCCTGCAACAACGCCCCATATTATGCCCCAGCGGCCTGCAACGGGGGACATGCCGGTTGCGAAGCAGAGGCCGACAGCCCATGCGGTGGTGTTGAGGGGGGTGCCGGTTATAAGGGAAACCAGCATATAGCCCAGAATGATGGGGAATACATTGCGGGGGTGTGAGCCATTGCCTGCCCAGCAGGTTATGCACAGCAGTGAACCCATTATGGGGCCGGTAAACTTGGCATCCACCAATGCAAAGTATGCAAGGCACATTATGCCGACAAAGCCAAAGTTGATAAGCACATTGCCTGCACCGTCCAGCTTGGAGAAATCGCAGCTGTGTCCGGTGCGCATGATGAGCTTGCCATAGCCCTTGAAGCCCTTGTTTATGATTGCGCCGGCTATTACAGAGGCAACGAATATTCCGCCAAGGAACAGCAGGAAGAAAGTGCGGTAGCCATCGCTGACTATGCTGTTGGTGGTGAATTCAATGCCCATGGGAGCCAATACTGCATTTTTGTAAATACCGCCCCACAGTACGCCTATAAGGCCTGCGGAAAGGCCCACATTGAACAGGTTATGGCCCTGATGCATGGTTGCAGCATGGGCAGATACAGCGGGGATGATAAAGCCGATAAGGCCGCCTGCGATTATGGCCAGGATTATGCCAAGGGGAAGGGGAATATCAATGAACCTGTTGAACAGCATTTCGCTGACCACCGGGGCCAGTGCGCCGCCAAAGAGGGCAAAGTGTGCATACTTGGTGAAGGATTCCTTTTTTACTTTTGAGTACACCCATGTGCCCAGTACGATGGGCCACATATTCAGGCAGTTCTTGCCGAAGAAGCTGAATCCTATGGTAAGGAAGAATGCGCCGACGGTGATACCGGAGGCCTCTACCTTTGCGCATTTCAGTATGGCAATAGCAATGAGACCCAGCATGCCGGCCTGGAACAGGCCGCCGTTAAGACCGCCTACAAGGAGTGCGTCCACGGTGAGGGACTGGGGGCTGGTAAGTATGGCCCAGAATCCGCGGAACATTTCGTTTACCGGACCTGTAAGGAATCCGGCTGCTATCAGCGCCAGAGAAAAGGCCAAAAAGAATATGTATAATACCTTGGAAGTGTTTTTGTTGGCTTCCATATATCAAACCTCCTGAATGTATTCGGTTTTTGATTGTGCTGTTTAGGAAATGCTGCCCGTGGGACAGCCCTTGAGCCTGTGAGGTGCGCTGTAGATATTAAAGCGATTTTCTCTGGAAAAGCCCAGAAGTGTTATGCCTGCTTTTCTTGCCACATCCACCGCTGCGATGGTGGGGGTGGAGCGGGAAACTATCATTGGGATGCCTATAGCAACGGCTTTTTGTATCATATCCCTTGGGATACGGCCGCTGGTGATGATGTATTTATCGTGGATGGATATGCCGTTCATGAGGGCCTTGCCGGTGACCTTGTCTATGGTATTGTGACGGCTTACGTCTATGCAGGCAAGGTGTGTACCCGTATCGCTGCAAAGGGCGCTGCGGTGTATTCCGGCGGTAGCCTTCTGCAGGGTGGATTCGTCATAAAATCTTTCCTGATTGCTGAGAAGAGCCTCCGGGTCAAACACTATCCTATCCGACAGGGGGATATCCTCTGTCACTATGCGGTTGGCACATGCGGTATTAAGCCTTACGGTTGCAATTCCTGTTTCTTCGTCCACGTCCAGGGTCTCTATATCCGCGAGACGGCGGATATACCGCTGGGTATAAAGATGACCCAGCACCAGCTCGGGAAGCTCGCTTGGGGAGCAATACAGCGTCTTGTACGCCACATCCACAATATTGAGATGCAAAGTCAGCTCATGGACCATAAGGTCCCTGAGTTCAACGTATTCTCCGTTGATGTAGCGGACTATATCGCGCTTGTCTGCAAGGAGCATTGCTTAATCCCCCTAAAGTGTTATCTGATCATTCCGCTCAGATATGCATCGTATTCGCTGCGGGTGTTGATGTTGGTAAACATGCGAAAATCCCGGTCGAAACTCTTTGCGGTTTCCTCTGAAATTATCAGAGGATCTGCTGCGCTTATGAAGCGGAACAGAGAGCTGCTGCCTTCCTTCAGTCTTTGCTCGGCATCCGGCAAAAGCTCCCGGGAATAAAACCCGTTGAAGGGCTCAAACCGGTCGTTTCTGCGGCAAACGCACACCTTTGCCTGGGTTTCTGCTATGCGCTGCTTTATATGGCGGATGTAGGGCAGGCTGATTATGGGCATATCGCAGGCGATAAGGTAAACGTATTTGCTGTGACCGTTGGAAAGGGCAGCATGTATTCCCGCAAGGGGGCCCATGTTCTCAAATTCATCCGAGCACACCCGAACGTCCATTCCCTCGTATAGCTCAGGCTTGGCGGTCACTATAAGTATATCTGAGAATTCCTTTTTTAGGGTATCCGATACCGTTTCAAGTATACGCCTGTTGCTGTCTGTTAAAAGCTGCTTATCAAACCCCATGCGGGAGGACTTGCCCCCGGCAAGTATTGCTGCCGTGGCGAAAAGCTCCCTGTATGTATCCTCCCGGGGCGAGGCCGCCCCGGGAGAAGTTTGGGTATTGATGAAGTTCATTTATGCTTTCTCTATCCTTGCTGCGCAGACCTTCAGTTCGGGTATCTTTGCGGTGGTGTCGATAACGGTGTTGGTAAGCACGTTTGCGGGACCATCGGTAAAGTGGAAGGGCATGAACAGCACGCCTTCGGCTACCGTGTCGGTTACCTTTGCGTCTACTACCAGGCTGCCTCTGCGGGAGGTGACCCTTACCTTGTCGCCGCTGACCACGTCCAGCTTGGCGGCATCGGCGGGGTTGATATCGACGTAGGAGTGGCCGGAGATATTCATGAGGCCCTGTACCCTGCCGGTCATGGTGCTGGTGTGATAGTGGTAAAGTATACGGCCGGTGGTGAAGATCATGGGATATTCAGCATCGGGAGCTTCGGCGGAAGGACGATAGGGAGCGGGCTTAAAGAGGGCGCGCTCGCCGCGGCTGAACTTGCCAACGTGCAGTATGGGAGTGCCGGGATGATCCTTGGTGGGGCAGGGCCACTGGATGCCGCCGTTTTCAAGGCGTTCATAGCTCATGCCTGCATAGGAGGGCGCTACCTTGGCGATCTCATCGAATACCTCGGACGCAGTACGGAAGCTGTTGCCGTAGCCAAGGGCTGCCATGATATCGGAGAGGATCTCAAAGTCTGCATGGCTGTCGCCAACGGGCTTGATGGCCTTGCGGATACGCTGTACGCGGCGCTCGGTATTGGTGAAGGTGCCGTCTTTCTCTGCGAAGGAGGAACCGGGAAGAACTACGTCTGCAAGGGCTGCGGTCTCGGTAAGGAATATATCCTGAACAACCAGCAGCTCGCACTTCTTCAGCGCCTTTTCAACGTGAGCCAGATCGGGATCCGACATCATGGGATTCTCACCCATGATATACAGGCCGCGAACCTTGCCTTCCTCAACGGCGTTCATTATTTCGGTTACGGTGAGGCCGGGCTTGGAGGGCAGCTTTACGCCCCATGCCTTTTCAAACTTTTCCCGGACCTCATCCTTGAATACCTTCTGGTATGCGGGATAATCGGCGGGCAGGCAGCCCATATCGCAGGCGCCCTGAACGTTGTTCTGGCCGCGCAGGGGGTTTACGCCGCAGCCGTACTTGCCGATCTTGCCGCAGAGCAGAGCCAGGTTGGAGACGCTCATAACGCCCTCGGTACCGGTGATGTGCTGGGTAATGCCCATTGCGTAGTAGATGCCTGCCTTGTCTGCCTTGGCGTAGAGACGGGCGGCCTTCTTGAGGTCTTCGGCATCGATATTGCAGATCTCTGCAACCACCTCGGGGGTGTAATCCTTAACCATTTCAACGAGCTCCGCATAGCCCTCGGTGCGCTCGTCAATGTATTTCTGATCCTGCAGACCCTCGCTGATGATGACGTTCATCAAGCCGTTGAGGAGGGCTACATTGGTGCCGGGCTTGATCTGGAGGAATACGTCCGCATCGCGGCAGAGGGGGATGCGGCGGGGTTCAACTACGATTATCTTGCCGCCCTTCTTGTGTGACTGACGGATAAGGGAACCTATAACGGGGTGATTTTCGGTGGTGTTGGAACCGATGACGAATACTACATCCTGATCTGCGGCTTCTGCGATGGCGTTGGTCATGGCGCCGGAGCCCAAAGTTGTTGCCAAACCGGCAACTGTGGGGGAATGTCAGAGCCGTGCGCAGTGATCGACGTTATTGGTGCCGATGGCTGCGCGCATCATCTTCTGGAATACGTAGTTATCTTCGTTGGAGCAGCGGGCGCTGGAAAGGCCTGCCAGGGCATCGGGGCCGCTTTCGGCCTTGATGGCCTTGATCTTGTCGGCGATATAGGTGATTGCCTCGCTCCATTCTGCCTCAACCAGTTCGCCGTCCTTGCGGATAAGGGGCTTGGTAAGGCGATCCTTATGGTTGATGAAGTTGTAGCCAAACTTGCCCTTTACGCACATGAGACCCTTGTTTGCGGGGCCGTACAGGGGCTGAGCGCCTACTACCTTGTCGTCCTTAACGATAAGGTCAAGTTGGCAGCCAACGCCGCAGTATGTGCAGGTGGTATGGACTTTTTTGGTTTCGAAGGAACGGAAGCGTTCCTTGGACTTGGGCAGCAGCGCGCCAACGGGGCAAACAGATACGCAGTTGCCGCAGGATACGCAGTTGCTGGACTTGAGCAGATTCTGGAAGGGAGTGGATACCCTTGCCTTGAAGCCGCGGTTTACTACGCCTATTACAGCCTCGCCGTGGAGGTTCTGGCAAACCTGAACGCAGCGCTGGCAGAGTATGCACTGCTGAGGATTATAGGTGAAGAACTCGTTGGAATCGTCGATGGGATAGTTGTTCTTTACGCCGGCAAAGCTGGTCTTTTCCACGCCGTATTCATAGCAGAGATTCTGCAGCTGGCATTCGCCGTTCTTGGCGCAGCTGAAGCAGTCTGCGTTGTGGGTGGAAAGGATAAGATCCAGTACGCTCCTTCTGGCGGCAATGACCTTTTCGGACTTGGTAAATATCACATTGCCCTCTGCCACAGGGGTGGAGCAGGCGGTAAAGAGCTTTGGCATGCCCTCTATTTCCACCAGACACATACGGCAGGATGCCTCGGGAGTAAGGTCCTTAAGGTAACACAGGGTAGGTATTTCTACCCCAACGCTTTCTGCTGCCTGCAGAATCGTGGTGCCTTCAGGTACCTGCAGCTTGATTCCGTCAATGGTTACGTTCAGCATAGTTTCCTCCTCACTGAATTTGTTTAAACATTGAATTTATGATGCATAATGGTGTGATCCACTATAAAAAATAGTGCAAAATTATAAACAACAAAAAACCGGCATGAACGCCCCATGCGCCCATTGCGGTTTGATAAAGGTTTCTCTCTTTTATTTGGATGAAATCAAAGAAAAGAATATAAGGCCATCATTTCCGAAGGGGGAAATAAGCCAATAATAAAGAGAAAGCTGTATCCTGTGGAATAAACGATATAATCACGTGCTAACATGTTAATTATACCTGTACCAAAGCAGATTGTCAAATGATTGATAAAGTTTGGATGAGAGGAAAAAGCATTGTATTGACTGACTTTTTTGGCATGGCAAAATACTGCTGTTGCAAAATTCGCACAAAAATAGTATGATGTTAAAAACAAGACAATGGGCTTATGCCCATAAGTGCATACATCAACATTCCGATTCCTCTTTTCCTAAAGCTTTTCGCCATGGAATGTGGAACGATAGGGTACAGCAGCAAACTGCTGTGCCTGCCGGTGCGCAAAGGAACTGTTGGGCATATATTGAACATAACGTCATTCCGTAATGGCAGGGCGTGTGTTTGTTCAATGTTTGCTTTGCGCCCTATTAGGGGCGCATTTATTATTTATGCATTTTACTGCATGATCATAGGCGACAGGAGGCGTGCCGAAATATGAAGATCAAGGAACTTTACATAGGGGGCAAAAAGGGCTGCCCGCCCCTTAGAGTAAGCTCGATGGAGCTTATAAAAGGAGCAGGCCCCAAAGGAGAAGCACACGGCAAGCATCAGGCCGGGCTGTGGAGCGCAGAGGACAGAATGCGGCTCCAGCCTGTAAAGGAGCAGGCCCTCTGTGCAAAAAGGTTCTACGCAAACATAATAGCAGACAGCTTTGATATTCCGTTGAGCGGCGGAGATATCCTGTTTGCGGGAAACGCGGTGTTACAGGTTGCCCCTGAGGGAAAGCGCTGCTTTGGAGAGGAATGTGAGCTTTTCCGCAGCGGCATACCCTGCCCGCTGCACAGCTGCAGATACCTTACCGTAGAGACCGGCGGCGTTATAGCGGAAAACGACCCCATCACAAAGGAGGACAGGCCATGAAGGACAGCTTCGGCAGAGAGATAAAATACCTTCGCCTGTCCATAACGGAGCTTTGCAATCTCAGATGCAGATACTGCATGCCGGAGGACGGGGTATGCAAAAAGAACCACGCAGACATGCTCACCGCCGAGGAAATGATAATGGCGGTGAAGGCGGCAGCGTCCCTTGGCATAACGAAAATACGCATAACCGGCGGAGAACCACTGGTTAAGAGAGATGTGATAAGCCTTTGCCGCAGCATAGCAAATGTTGACGGTATTGAAGAAGTGTGCATCACCACCAACGCCACATTGCTGAAGGATATGGCCATACCCCTTCGTGAAGCGGGGGTGAGCCATGTAAACCTCAGCATGGATACGCTGGACGAGGAAAAATACCGCTATATCACGCGGCGGGGCGAGCTTAAGGATGCCCTGGAGGGAATGGAAGCGGCCCTTAGTGCCGGCTTTGATAAGGTTAAGCTCAATGCGGTGCTGATAGGCGGCTTTAACGACGACGAGATACCCGCAATGGCAGAACTGAGCCGCAAGTATCCCATGGATGTGCGCTTTATAGAGCTTATGCCAATGCATGACGGCGGCGAATTTGGACAAGCAGCGTACCTTCCCTGTTCAAAGGTGCTGGAATACCTGCCAGAGGCGCAAAAGCTTCAGCAGGAGGGCGTGGCGGCAATGTATCGTCTGCCCGGCGCTTTGGGCCGGATAGGCCTTATAAGCCCGGTAAGTGCCCATTTCTGCGGCACATGCGACAGGCTCCGCCTTACCGCGGACGGCAAGCTTAAGCCCTGCCTCCATTCCCCTGTGGAATACCCCATAAAGGGAATGACTCAGAAGCAGATGGCGGAGGAGATGAAGCGGGCGATACTTTCAAAGCCTGCCTGCCACGATGAGCTTTCCGCCACGCAGCGCAGCAACGCCGGGCGGAGCATGAACCGCATAGGAGGATAACAATGGGAGATTTTACCCACTTTGACAATAAAGGCGGCGCAAAAATGGTGGACGTGAGCGAAAAGGACATTACCTGCCGCCGCGCCGTAGCCGCCGCAAGAGTACTGGTAAACCATAATACATTTCAACTCATAAAGACCGGGGGAATGAAGAAGGGGGATGTGCTTCAGGTAGCACGTATTGCAGGGATTATGGGCGCAAAGCACACTCCCCATCTCATCCCCATGTGCCATCCTGTGATAATCGACGGGATAGAGATGGACCTTTGGCTGGATGATGAGCGCAGCAGTGTTGAGATACGGGCCGCGGTAAACTGCGGAGGCCGCACAGGGGTTGAAATGGAAGCCCTTACCGCCGTATCCACCGCCGCTCTTACGGTATACGATATGTGCAAGGCTGTGCAGAAGGATATGGTGATAACCGACATACGCCTGATGAGCAAAACAGGCGGCACCCACGGCGACTATGAAAGAGAGGAATAACATGCAGTATACAGCAGCTGTTTTGACCATAAGCGACAAGGGCTCAAGGGGGGAGCGTGTTGACACCAGCGGCCCCGCTCTTTGCAAGATACTTACCGAACAGGGATACCACGTTACATACACCGCAATACTGCCCGACGATATGGAAACCATCAAGGCAGAGCTTATAGACTGCTGCGACAGGCGGCAGACCGCATTGGTGCTTACCACCGGCGGAACAGGCTTTGCGCCCCGGGATGTTACCCCCGAGGCCACACTGGCAGTCATAGAGCGTGAGACCAGAGGGATACCCGAGGCCATGCGTGCCGCATCCATGGCAATAACCAACCGGGGCTGCCTTTCCCGCTCTGCCGCGGGCATACGGGGCAACAGCCTCATTGTAAACCTTCCCGGCAGCGAAAAGGCAGCAAGGGAAAATCTGCTTTCTGTAATAGTCCCCATCCGTCACGGCCTGGACGTGCTCCGGGCGGAAATGCCCACAGATTGCGGCGTGCAGACTGCGGTGATAAAAGCCGTGTGCATCAGCGAGCGCAAGGGCACCCAGAAGCATCCTGTGGATTCCATTGAGCTTAAGCCCAATTTCGGCATAGTGAATGATTCCCATGCGGGCGAGTGGCATCGTCAGGTAAGCGTATTGGGCGCAGAGAGCGTTGCAAAGCTGCAGGAAAAGATTTCCTTTAAGCTGGAGCCCGGCGCTTTTGCCGAGAACATACTCTGCGAGGGCATATGTCTTTTCCGTCTGCCTGTGGGCACTGTCATGCGCATAGGCACAGCCATCTGCCGGGTGACCCAGATAGGCAAGGCCTGCCATGCGGACTGTGCAATACGCCAGGCTGCAGGCGACTGCGTAATGCCCAGAGAGGGTATATTTGTGGAGGTGCTTGAGGGAGGCACCGCAAAGGCGGGCGACACCATAGAGACCATACCTCAATAAATTTATTTGGCAGACAATACGTCCTTATGGACTGTTGCTGATAAATTTAGAAAAAACAGGAGGAATTTGAGAATGAAGAAACTGTTGGCAATCCTTATGACTGCTATTATGCTGCTTGGCCTTATGGCAGGCTGCGCTCCCAAGCAGGAAGCTGTTGAGGCTCCCGCTGAGGAAGCAGTAGAAGAAGTAGTGGAAGAAGTGGTTGAGGAAGTTGCAGAAGAAGCCGCTGAAGAAGCTGTTGTTGTGGATACCGTTATCCTTAAGGAGCAGGATGACAAGATGATCAATACCTATTCCGCAATCGCTGTTAATCCCGAAGCTCCCTTTGCGGATGCTGACGGCAACCCCGTTGCTGATGTAGCGGTTAACACCGCCGGTGCCGATGCTCTCATTCAGTTCCTCCTCAGCGAGGAAGGCCTTAAGCTTGCGGGCGAATACGGCGTTGAGCAGTATGGCGACTATCTGTTCTATGTAAAGGAAGATGCTCCCCGCTATGAGGGCGAGATCGCTGCTGCCACCGAGGAGACCAAGGTTATCCGCCTCTCCACCACCACCTCTGTAAATGACTCCGGCCTGCTGGGCTATCTGCTGCCCGCATTTGAAGAGGCCTATGGTTATACCGTAGAAGTACAGTCCGCTGGTACCGGCAAGGCCATCGCCGCCGCCAAGTACGGCAATGCCGACCTTATCCTCGTACATTCCAAGAGCCAGGAAGAGGCCTTTGTTGAGGAAGGCTTCGGCCGCGTGCTGGAAGGCTTTGACAGCGAGCGTCTCTCCTTCATCTACAATTACTTTGTACTCTGCGGTCCTTCCGCTGACCCCGCTGGCGCAGGTACTGCCGCCGATGTTCTCACCGCCTTCGCATCCATTGCCGACGGCAAGTACACCTTCATTTCCCGCGGCGATTCCTCCGGCACTCACACCAAGGAACTGTCCCTGTGGCCCGAGGCTCTCGGCATCACCGCTGAGGCTGACTCCTTTGCAGCTTACACCGATTGGTATGTTTCCGCCAACACCGGTATGGGCGCATGCCTTGTAATGGCAGAGGAAATGGGCGGCTACATCCTTACCGATAAGGCCACCTTCCTTACCTTCGTTGCCAATGACGGCGTGATGTAAGGTATTGAAAAAGCAGCATAAATAAAGCATAATATCATTGGGCAGAGTTTTCTGCCCAATGTACCTATCAGAAAGTAAATTTTCGGGGATTATCAAGGGGTCGCAACCCCTTGATTTTAATTCCGGCTCTGACGACAAGTGCGTCAGAACGGATGAAAACTGTTAGGTTTTCGTACATTGCCGGTTTTGCCGCCCGGGAACGAAAGCGAGAGGCAAAACCAGTAAAAACTCGAAAAAGTGGCTATAGGCCACTTTTTCGAAACTCTGCATTGGGCAGAGCTTTCTGCCCAATGATACATTTTGGAGGTCGCAGCATGCAGTCCGCGCTGGAAAAGGCCATTGAGCTGATATTATCCGGCAACCGTGAGCTTATCAACATACTCTCGGTAACCGCAAAAATGAGCATAAGCAGCTCCCTGATAGCGCTGCTTATAGGCGTGCCCATAGGCATTGCCTTAGGCTCTGCTTCTTTTCGCGGGCGGAGCAGCCTTGTGGTGATAAACCGCACCCTTATGAGCATGCCCCCTGTGGTGTGTGGTCTGCTGTTTTATATGCTGTTTTCAGGGGTTGGCCCCTTCAGGAGCATGAAGCTGCTGTTTACCGTAAAGATAATGATAATGGCCCAGGTGGTGCTGATAACCCCAATAGTCATAGGCAATATGGAAAGCTATGTGGCCGCTGTGGCTGCACCTGTGCGGGAAACCGCAAGGGGACTTGGCTTGGGAAAGGGAAAAACGCTTCTTTTGCTGCTGAATGAATGCGTTTATCAGATATTCTCGGTATACCTTCTGGCCTTTGCAAGGGCTATCGCCGAGGTGGGCGCCGTAAGCATGGTTGGCGGCGCCATAGCGTGGAAAACCAACGTAATGACCACCGCCATAATGCAGTATACCAACCGTGGTGATTTTTCAATTGGCATAGCTCTGGGCATAATACTCATGACATCATCACTTATAGTCAACATTGCCATATCCCTGCTGCAAAGGAGGGTGGGCCGATGAAGATAGCTAACTTTACCAAAACATACGGCGGCCGAAAAGTGCTGGATGTGCCTGAGTTTGAATTGAAGACGGGCAGCATATACGCCGTGATAGGCGCAAACGGCAGCGGCAAATCCACTATGGCAAAGATACTTGCCGGGGCGCTGCCTTCAGACGGCGGCATTCTTCCCCTGGAAAAGGGTATATCCGTGGGCTATATGCCCCAGAAAAGCTATGCCTTCCGCATGACCACGCAAAAGAACATACTGCTCCGGGGCGGGGACGAGAAAAAAGCCGAGGAGCTTATGCAGCGCCTTGGCATACAGAGCCTTGCCAAAAACAGGGCGGACAGGCTTTCCGGCGGCGAGACCGCACGAATGGCCCTTGCCCGGCTTATGATGGGCAAATATGACCTTGTGATACTGGATGAGCCCACCGCCGCAATGGATATGGAATCCACGGCTCTTTCCGAGGAGCTGATAAAGGACTACTGCAAAGAGACAGGCTGCACCATGCTGCTGGTGACCCACAGCATGCGCCAGGCAAGGCGGCTGGGCGACGAAGCCATATTCCTCCACGGTGGGAAATTATGGGAACAGGGGCCCGTGGAAAAGGTGCTTTTCTTCCCCGAAAGGGAAGAAACCGCAAAGTTCCTTGATTTTTACGGGGTGTAGCGCATAATACAATAGTGCTCCACAAAATGGGCAATGTTTGAAAAAACAGCTAACAGGCACAGCGGATTTATCTGCTGTGCCTGTCCTTGTAAAATGGGGTTTTGTTTAGTAGTATGTATGTAAACAGGTCGATAAATAAGAATTTGACGGAGAAAATGAAATGAGCAAATATATCATTAACCCTTGTAGTGGTATGAAAATAGAAGCGGCTAAAGGCCAGATAATTGAAATCGTAGATATCGATGGCGGGCAGGTCGTTGACTTTTTCGCAGAAATGAGAACAAATTCGGACGAGTTTGTATCTCCCGGCGTGACTATTGATTGTAATGAATCCCTGCGGTTGAATGTGGGAGATATTATCTACTCCAATAAATACACACCGATGTTTAAGATCGTTTATGATGATGTAAAGGAACACGATCTTATACATCCTTGTTGCAGACCGGAAATGTATAATTTCTTTTACCATAATGGTAAAGAACACCCAAATTGCCTTGATAACATCAACGGCGCAATCGGCACATCACATCCTATTATTCGTCCCATAAATCTTTTTATGTATACGAAAATCAATGCAGACGGAAGTATTGAAGTGTGCACACCACTGTCAAAAGCCAACGATAAGGTCGTACTTGAGGCTTTAGCTGACGTGACACTCGGTATAGCTGCTTGCAGCGTTTCGGAAAGTTCTTGCAACAGTGGTAAATGCACAGCTGTCGAGGTTGTCGTTAAATAAACAAATTCCAATTTAACGAATAGATAACATCACAATCCTATACACAGACACAAAGATTAAGGGCCACTTCACACAGTGAAGCGGCCCTTTAACGGTCGTTTTAATTAGTTCATGCTGTAGCGCTTCTTGAAGCGATCCACGCGTCCGCCGGTATCTACCAGCTTCTGACGGCCGGTATAGAACGGATGGCACTTGGAGCAGATTTCGACCTTGAGTTCGCCCTTAACGGAACCGCTCTTGAAGGTCTCGCCGCAAGCGCAGCGAACGATGCTCTCACCATAAGTGGGATGGATATCCTTCTTCATTTTATCCTCCTTTTTTGCTGGGCGCAGGGCGATTAGCCGCCCTCCTGCTGCATACGGGCACAATACCCCTGAGTACAAGACTCGAACGGAGTAATTATATCCTATACTCCGTTCGTAATCAAGGCTTTTTTTAAATATATTCGGCTATTTTATAAAACTTTTGCCCATTGTAAAACCGTCTTTTTCATAGGCATTGGACCAGCTTTGAAGCTTTGCCACAAATTCCTCGTTTGTGTCGGTTTTTTCCAGCATTGCGATGAGCTGTTCCGTAACGTCGGCGTTGCCTGTGCCAAGGATGCGGCGCATGTTGGATACCGCTTCCTGCTCCTCCTTGGTGAGCAGCAGCTCATCACGGCGGGTGCCGCTCTTGTAGATGTCGATGGCGGGGAATATGCGCCTCTCGGACAGCTTGCGGTCCAGATGAATTTCCATATTGCCGGTGCCCTTGAATTCCTCGTAAACTATATCGTCCATGCGGCTGCCGGTTTCGATGAGGGCGGTGGCGATTATGGTAAGGCTGCCGCCGTCTTCAATATTGCGGGCAGAGCCAAAGAAGCGCTTGGGCTTGTGGAGAGCTCCGGGGTCCATACCGCCGGAAAGGGTTTTGCCTGTGGCGGGAATGGTAACGTTGTAGGCGCGGGTAAGGCGGGTGATGGAGTCTATCAGCACCACAACGTCCTTGCCCTGCTCAACAAGGCGCATGGCCCGCTCGTGAGCCATTTCAGCAACCCGGGTGTGGTGCTCGGGCAGTTCGTCAAAGGTGGAATACAGCACTTCGCCCTTTATGCTGCGCTGCATGTCGGTAACTTCCTCGGGGCGCTCGTCGATAAGCAGAACGATGAGGGTAACATCGGGGTAATTCTTGGTTATGCCGTTTGCGATGTTTTTGAGAAGCGTTGTTTTGCCGCTCTTGGGCTGGCTTACGATAAGCCCGCGCTGACCTTTGCCGATGGGGGCGATAAGGTCTACAAGGCGGATAGCCAGGTTCTGATCACGGGAATCTATGTCGTTGCTGCCCTCAAGGGTAAGCCTTTCGTTGGGATAAATCGGAACAAGCTCTTCAAAGGATTTGCGCTTTATGGCTTCTTCAGGGTCTATGCCGTTTATGGCGGTGATGTACAGCAGGGCGAGGAATCTTTCGCCTTCCTTGCTGGGGCGGGTCTTGCCGGTTACAAGGTCGCCTGTGCGCAGGCCGAAACGGCGTATCTGGGCAATGGAAACGTAAATGTCATGGTTGCCGGGCAGATAGTTTTCGCTGCGGAGAAAGCCGTAACCATCGGGCAGCACTTCAAGAACGCCTTCGCAGTCGCCGCATTCGCCGCCTTCAAGGAGGCCGGGCACAGCGGGATTGCTGGTACCGTATTCTTTATTGTAGTAGCCCTCCGGTCTGTCGGGGCGGCGGTAGGCTTCTTCGTTCTGCTGTTCAAATGTCTGATAGCCGGATTGGGCATAGTCTCGGTTGTAGGACTGATAGCCCTGCTGATAGCTGGCCTGATAGCCGGGCTGGGAATAGTCCCGGTTATAGGCCTGATAGCCCTGCTGGTAATTGGACTGATAGCCGGCCTGAGAATAGTCACGGTTATGATTCTGGTAGCGGTTCTGGTTATTGTAGCCATACTGCCGCTGCTGATAGCCCTGCTGTTGATAGGGCTTGCGGTAGTTATTCTGCTGATATCCCATGGGGCGGTTCTGCGCCTGATAGGAGGGCGCATACTGGCTGCGCGGCTGTGACATGGAATCGGGCATCTGCTCGGCAGGCATGCTGTCCTGTGAAGGGGCAGAAACCGGCTGGGAGACAGCGACAGCGGGCTCCGGGGCCGCGATCTCTTCCGCCGCAGGCTCTGCAGGGGATGCGCCTCCGTTCATTATTATGTCCACAAGCTCATTTTTGCGGTATTTGGTAAGGGACTTTACACCCTGCAGCTTGGCGATCTCCCTAAGGTCATTTAAGCTTTTTTCCTGAAGCATTTCTCGTGTCACGGGACAGATAACTCCTTTCGATAGGTCATGTATTATAAATTTGAAAATATGATTGCATTTTATAGACGCCGTCGGGGCACATAAACATAGTATGCCCAAGGACCGGCAAATCAAAACATTGTATTTATAATTTGGTCATTTGGAATCCGGTAGCTGATATTGACAGCGGATCAGAATCGATGAGATGGCAACAAACTATACAATATAAAGATAGAAATTCATAATTATTTATACTAATAGTATCTGCAAAAATGCCAGCTGTCAAGGGCATAAATTGTAAAAAAAGACCTTTGCATATAAAAAAAGATTTCTGCATTATTGAAGCCTGCGGAGCATATGTTTTTACGAAATATAAACAAGGGGAGGACAGAAGGAATGCAGGATCAGAGATTGCTTGAGGGTGGGCGTTTGCGCAGCCATTCCATACATATTGACGACAGGCGGCTGATGAGCGTAAGCGGGGTAAAGGATGTGGACAGCTTTAACGAGCAGTTTGTTCAGCTTCTGACCGAAGCGGGAGAACTGCGCATCGAAGGGGCAGATCTGCACATAACCAAGCTGAACCTTGACGAGGGGCAGATAATGCTGGAGGGAGAGATAACCGCTATGGAATATGCCGAGGCGGAGGAGAGGGGCTCGCTGTTTGGCAGGATCTTCAGATGATGCCCTTTGAGCCGGGAAGGCTGGGAGAGCTGGCCTCCTTTGCAGCTGCGCTGTACTGCGGCATACTGATAGGGATGCTGTATGATGTATTTTGCATTCTGAGGATGCCATTCAAAAGCCCGTGGATAATGGGGATATTTGACCTTTTGTATTATACTGCTGTAGTATGCATAGCGGCAGTGGCCATGCTGTATATAAACTGCGGTACTTTCAGGCTGTACATATACATTGCAATAGGCTTGGGAATACTGCTGTACAAACGTTATCCCGGCAGATTGATAAAGCTGGGAATGGGAAAGTTTACAAAAAAACAGTTGCACCGCAAACCTTGATGCATTACGATATAATTGTAAAAATGTTATCAGGAGCGGCAAATGGCAAAAAAACACCGCAAAAAAAATAAGCGTGCAAGGGCAGCCACTGCGGTTGGCCTTATCGCGGTGGTTATAATAGCGGTGGTGCTGTATTCTCAGGAAATGAAGCTCAGGGCCATATATGCCGAGCAGGCGGAGCTTGAGGAAGTAATAGCCGGGCAGGAGGAGGAGATGGACAGGCTGGAGTACATGATAGAATACACCGGCAGCGAGTCCTACCTTATCCAGTACGCAAGGGAAAAGCTGGGCTATGTACGGCCCGATGAAATAAAATTCGACGTGGAATAAGTGCAATAAAATATGCGCCGCCAAAATGTACAGGGCGGCGTATGTTGTTTTGGGAGGAAGGCAAATGCGGGATAACAGGTGGCTGGATTGGGCAGTTGAGCTGCAGAGCATAGCTCAGGCGGGCCTTTACTATGGCAAGGATGTGTTTGACATACAGCGCTTTGAGCGTGTGCGGGAGATTGCTGCGGAGATGGTATCCGAGGGCTCCGGCCTGCCCGTTGAAAAGGTCAAGGACCTTTTTTGCTGCGAAACAGGATACCAGACCCCAAAGATAGGCTGCAGAGCTGCTGTGTTTGAGGATGGAAAGATACTTATGGTGCAGGAAAGCGACGGCAGATGGACCCTGCCCGGAGGCTGGGTGGACGTATATTCATCTGTTAAAGAAGGCGTGGAAAAGGAAGTGTGGGAAGAGGCGGGGCTGAAGGTGACTGCGGAGAAGCTGATAGCCTTGCTGGACTGGAAAAAGTACTGCGATCCGCCCCGTGCCTACGGCATATGTACCGTGTTTTTTCATTGTAAAGCCCTGGGAGGCGAATTTAAGCAAAACATCGAAACACTTTCCTCGGGTTATTTTTCATTGGACGAGCTTCCGCCTCTTGACGAAGGGAAGACAACCCGTGAGCATATCCAAATGTGCTTTGAGGCAAAGGATGCGGAAAACTGGGAACCGCTGTTTGATTAAATATTGAAATGATAAAAGCTCCTCTGTTTTCAGAGGAGCTTTGCCTGTTATTACAGCAGCCCAAAGGCCAGTATGGCCTCCAGCACACCGCCGCCTATTGCCCTTGCCTTGTCGGATACGGTGAAGCAGTGGTCTTTGGTGCAGCGGGGGTCAACGTCGGCGCATTTCATGCCCTTGGGGGTGTCGTATCCCTCGGGCAGCAGGCCGCGAAGGACGCCGGGGATGGCGGCTATTACGTTTTCGCCGCCCACTGTGGCAACCACTTCGCCTGCTGTGACGGTGTCTCCGATCTGATGCAGGCAATGGAAGATGCCTCCTGCGGGGGCGTGCATTACGCGCTCTGCTCCGTAGCCCGCTATCATGCCGGGTATGCCGGTATTTGGTATGGGACTCTGGCCCTGTTCATAGTATACACGGCCCAGGTGATGGCCCCGCTTGGTTTCTATTGCGGCGTGGCAGTCTGTTCCCACGGTAAAGCCGGGGCCCACGCCCAGCACAAGGCGGGCATCGGACATGGCGGTGCCGGTGTTGCGCTTTGCTATTATGGCGTCTATTACAACTTCGGGATCAAGCTTTAGGGCTTCAGCTCCTGTGGGGTCTATAAGAACAGGCACGCTGCCTGCAGAAAGTATCTGCTTTGCGTGCTCTGCGCTGTCTGCCTTTATTGCTGTGAAACCTTCTACGGTTGCCGTACCGTTGTATATGGCTTCTGAAAAGGCGGCGGTGCGGCGTATGGCAGAGGGCTTTTCTATGTCTGTCATGGCCACCTGAATATTTGCAAGGCGCAGCCTCTGTGCGATGCCTGTTGCCAGGTCTCCTGCGCCCTTTATAACTGCAAGCATAGATCCTCCGATAAGAACAATAGGATAAATTATTGATAGATTATACCACCTGAAAATTTGTCAGTCAAATTGACAGAAATGAAGAGGCCACTTTTATATTTGTTTAAATTATTGTATAAAACTATGGCGAATAACGGCCTTTGGTGGTATGATAATATATAATGGTTCAAGTATAATTTATATCAGGAGGTAATTATTCATGGCACTTTTTGACAAGATAAACACCATAGCAAAAAACGTTGGCGAAAAGACCGGCGATGCTATTGAGATTACCAAACTGAACGCTAAAATATCCGGCGAAAAGTCCGCTATAGCAGACCTTTATAAGCAGCTTGGTGAAAAGGTATACGAAAAATACGCAGCCGGCGCATATCAGGATGCCGATATGACAGAGCTTTTTGCCGCTGTAGATGCGCACAAGGCCAATATAGCCGAGGCTGAGGATAAGATAAAGGCCATAAAGGCAGAAAACGAAGCAAGAACACAGGCTGTACCGCAGGAACAGGCTGCTGCCGTAGGCGCAGTATGTCCCGGCTGTGGCGCTGCTGTGGCAGATGGAGTAAAATTCTGTAACCAGTGCGGCACCAAGCTGGAAGCCGCCGTATCCGAAGCAGAAGCAAAGAAGTTCTGTACCAACTGTGGTGCAGAAGCTGCCTGCGGCGTAAAGTTCTGTAGCCAGTGTGGAAGCAAAATCGAATAAAAAACCGTAAGCCGGGGTGTATTCTCCGGCTTGGTTTTTGATATTTACGGAGGTAAAAATATGCTGAATGCCAAAATAACCGACGCCTATATCGCAATACTCAAAGAAGAACTGCAGCTGGCAACGGGCTGCACAGAGCCCATTGCCATAGCCTACTGCGCCTCAAGGCTCAGGGATATATTGGGCGCCATGCCTGAAAGAGTGGACGCTGAGGTAAGCGGCAATATACTTAAAAACGTAAAGAGCGTGGTGGTGCCCAATACCGGCGGCCTTAAGGGAATAAAGGCGGCCGTAGCGGTGGGCATAGTGGCAGGCGAGACCGACAGGATACTTCAGGTAATATCTTCTGTTCCTGCGGAAAAGCACGCTGACATAAAGGCATATCTGGATACCGTATCCATAGATATCAGCTGCCCGGACACTCCCCGTATGCTGGATATACGCCTTACAGGCTACGCAGGAGCGGACAAGGCTGTGGTACATATCGCAAACAACCACTCCAACATTATCTATGAGGAAAAGAACGGAGATATCCTGCTGCAGAAGCCCCTTGTGGAGTCCGCGGAGGACAACCTTCAGGACAAGAGCGTGCTCAACATTGAAGATATAGTTGAGTTTGCAAATACTGTGGATGTGAGCCGCGTTGCGGAAACTCTGGACAGGCAGATAAACTGCAACTCCGCCATCGCCGAAGAAGGCCTCAGGGGCAACTGGGGCGCAAACATCGGAAGCGTCCTGCTGAAGGAATACGGCAGCGATATAAAGACCGAAGCAAAGGCTTATGCTGCGGCAGGTTCTGATGCCCGTATGAGCGGCTGTGAAATGCCGGTTACCATAGTTTCCGGCTCAGGCAATCAGGGCATTACCGCATCTATGCCTGTTGTTCGCTATGCAAAGCATCTGGGTGCCACTCAGGAGCAGCTTTATCGCGCCCTGCTGATATCCGACCTTATCACCATCCATCAGAAGACCGGCATAGGCAGGCTGTCCGCATACTGCGGCGCCATCAGCGCAGGCTGCGGCGCAGGCGCCGGTATTGCCTATCTTCACGGCGCAGACGCAAAGGTAATTGCTCAGACCGTGGTTAATGCGGTAGCAATACTTTCCGGCACCATCTGCGATGGAGCAAAGCCCTCCTGTGCGGCCAAGATAGCCTCTGCGGTAGAGGCCGGTATACTGGGCTATAAGATGTGCATGAACGACCAGCGGTTTAACGGCGGCGACGGCATAGTTGGCGAAGGCGTGGAGGAGACCATAGTAAACGTAGGCCGTCTTGCCAGCGAGGGCATGCGCCAAACCGACAAAACCATACTTAAGATAATGACGGGAAAATAACCTTTCCCCGGAGACACCCATGAACAGCAAGACAAAAAACGAACCAAACCTTAAACGGGCAGATTTCTTTTACGGGCTGCTCAGACCAATTGTGTACCCAGTGGTTAACCGGTGGTACGGCTGCAAAAGCGAGCCGTTGCCTGAGATAGACGGCAACTACCTTATTATCTCAAACCACAACACAAACGTGGACATGATAATGGTGGCGGGCAGCTGCAAGCGTCCTATGCGCTTTGTAGGCAGCGAGCATATCTTCCAGAAGGGCTGGGCGGCAAGGCTCCTTATGTGGGCTGTGGCTCCCATAATACGCCAGAAGGGCGGCCTTGCATCCACCACGGTAATGAGCATTACCCGGGCTCTGAGAAGGGGCGAGAATATCTGCATATTCGCAGAGGGCAACCGCTCCTATGACGGGCGTACCTGTTACGTATTGCCTTCCACAGGCAAGCTTGCCAAGGCGGGCGGTGCAGCCCTTGTAACATACAGGCTGGAGGGCGGATACCTTACCTCGCCCCGCTGGGCATACTTCCTCAGAAGAGGAAAAATGACAGGCAGAGCAGTAAACGTATACACGAAGGAACAACTTGCCGAGATGACTGCGGAGCAGGTATATGAGGCAATATGCAGGGATATATACGAGGATGCCTTTGAAGAGCAGGAAAAACACCCCAGGCCATTCAAGGGCAAGCGACTGGCCGAAGGGCTGGAACACACCCTGTACTTCTGCCCGGAGTGCGAAAAGGCAGGCGGCCTTTACACCAAGGATGACAAGCTCTTCTGCTCCTGCGGAATGCAGGCAACATATGACCAATACGGCCTGCTGAACGGCACAAAGTTCGCAAGGACCACGGAATGGAACGATTGGCAGAGGAAAAAGCTGGGAGAATATCTTGATAACGGCGGTACAGAAATAGGCGATGACAACGTGTCTCTGTACAAGGTAACTCCCGACCATCGTATGGAACATATATACAGCGGCGCTGTAAGCCTTTCTGAGGGCAGAATGGACTTTGGCAAGTATTCTTTCCCTCTGGAGGAACTGGACGGCGTAGGACTCTGTGCGAAGGCCAAGATGGTGCTGATGTATGCGGGAGATCATTATGAGCTGCGCAGTACAGAGCGTATGAATGCACTTAAATATGTTCACGCCTATGAGCACGTTACAGGTAAGCAGATAATATAGCACCGTATCAAATGACCGTTCAATAAGTGAACGGTCATTTTTATGCAGTATAGGCTATGCGGCAGCAAAAAAGGACCGCCATGGGGCGGTCCTTTTTATTGTGGTGTTTACTTGTTGTCGTCGTGGATCATGATGTTGAACAGGTAGCCGAAGCCGCCAATGTAGAATACAAGGGTAAGGATCATGAAAATCCAGGTGCTTACTGACATATTAGCTTACCTCCTATTAGTCCTGCTTGGTAATGGGACCGGCTGCTACCTTGCGGTTAAACCAATTCTGCAGGCAGAGGCCGATGATGGCTACAAGGCCAAACTGGAATACAACGGTACCAAGGTTTTCGATCTCGGTTATCTTCCACCAGGAATCGGGATACCAGCCAACAGACTGGATGCACCACCATGCTACCATGATGATAACAAAGATGGGAACCAGCTTCATGGAGAAGTTGTAATACCACTTGGGGATCTCAAAGTCGCAGCCGTCAGCATTTATGCAGTTGACGCGGATATTTTCGGTGCCGTTTTTGAGCATTACGTAGCCGTACATAAGGCCGGTGATGAGCAGTGCCAGACCCCATACCCAGTCCTGATTCATCAGGAAGTTGATATTGAGGCAGGAGAAGATACCTACTACATAGCAGAATCCACAGATGGCGGCAACTGCGCCCTTGCGCTTCATGCCAAGGTCTACCAGGTTGCATACGCCAACCTCAAGCATGTTGAACAGGGAGGTGACCGCTGCCATGGCCAGGGTGATGAAGAACAGACCGGAGAGGATCCAGCCGCCCTTGAAGGTGCTGAACAGCTGATACATGTAGATGAAGGTGATGCCGAAGTTGCCCTGACCGCAGGCTTCGTATGCTGCATCGGGGGAGGGAGAGAGGGCAAAGATGGCGGGGAGTACCAGGAAGCCTGCAATGATGGCGCCCAGATTGTCGCCCATACCCATCATAAGGCAGTTGTTGGGGATGTCTTCCTTTGCGCTGGTGTATACGGAGTATACGGTTACCATACCCCAGCCTGCGCCGGTGGACCATGCGGCCTGAGTGAAGGCCTGGAGCCAGGTGTTGGGGTCAAGGAGGTCAGCCATGTCAATGTGGAACAGATACTCGATACCTGCGCCGGCGCCGGGGAGGCAGCATGCGTAGATGGCCATGCCAATGAGAACTACGAAAATAAGAGGAATGAGTACCTTGCATACCTTTTCAATACCTGCGGCAACGCCCTTGTAAAGTACAAAGAAACCTATGCCCATGCTGACGGTGTGGCCCAGAATAACCACCAGCTTGTTGTCAAGGAAGGCATTCCAGATGCCCTCTGCCTCGGTAACGGTCAGGTTGGCAGGGCGGCTGATAAGGGAGGATACGCCGTAGCGGAAGCAGTAGCCGTTCAGTACGGAATAGTAAGAGGCTATGCCCAGGCATGTCATGATTACGAAGAAGCCCATCCATGTGGTCTTCCTGCCGCCCATATCGCGGAAGGCGCCAAGGTTGCCCAGACGGCTGGTTTTGCCCATTACCATTTCGTTCATCAGCAGGGGTACCGCGAATATCAGCATGGCTATTGTCCATGCGATAACAAAGGAACCGCCGCCGTTTGCTGCGCATACGCGTGGGAAACGCCAAACGTTACCGGTACCTATGCACATGCCCAGACAGGCCAGCAGGAAGCCCATTCTGCTTCCCCATTGCTGTTTTGATTCGGTATGAGTGCTCATAAATCAACCTTCTTTCTGTAAAAATATTGGATGAATCAATTAAAATATTTTCAGGCACAAAGCACTAACCTGACATAGTGAAGGAACGAGAGAATATAAAAACACAGATGCAGATAAAAATCTGCATTTGCAAATGCGTAAGTTGTAGGCCGCAAAAGAAAAATCAAAAAAATCGAGAAAGGAAAAATATGCGAACCACAGCTAAATGAGTAAACTTTTATAGAAAACCTTTATACAAAATTTACTACATATATAAAAATTGTATAAAGTTTATATTCATTATAATCTTATGAATATTCTTATTCAACCCTGCGGGAGCTTTTGTAGCATGGGGGTTTCTTGTTATAAGCATGACAAATATTCATGGTTGTTTTTTTAACAAGGGAAATACCGTTGATCGAATTGTGGAAAAATAACGATAAAAGTCATATTCTTTTATATTTTGACGAAGGTATTGCGTGGCAAAAACAGCAGATATAGTATCAGAACATCGTCACATTTTGTTGAAAAAATCACAGAGAAAACTCTCCGCTGAAGGGGGAATAATATGCGGGGCATGAGGAATGCGGCTAATCTGCTCAGGGCGGTGGGGATGCATCCCAAATACAAGGGTTACGCTTATATGCTGCTGATGCTGCAAAAAACACAGGTGGAACCGGAGTCCGTGTATAATATATCATCTGTGCTCTATCCGCTGGTAACGGAAAAGTACGGGGTGACCCGCGCAGCCGTGGAGAGATGTATACGCTTCGCCATACGCCGCACATGGGAAACGGGCAATATCGGCATGCTGGAGGAGCTGTTTGGCGCATATGAAACAGGCTGTATTCCCACTACAAGCGAGTTTATTGCGGTAATGACGGAATGCATAATGTGCCGCAGAGGGCGAAAATAACATGTCTTTGCCGGGGCTGTGGAAATGGCATGGATATGATGCTATAATAGAAAAAACAGCACCGCAAAGGAGACTATAATATGGTAATCATCGAAATGGAAGGCGGCGGCCTCATTAAGATCCAGCTGGATCCTTCAGCCGCTCCCAATACCGTTAAGAACTTTAAGTATCTGGTGGACAAGGGCTTTTATAACGGCCTGATTTTCCATAGAGTTATCCCCGGCTTTATGATACAGGGCGGCTGCCCCGACGGCACCGGTATGGGCGGCCCCGGATATCATATCAAGGGCGAGTTTGCCATGAACGGCGTAAATAACCCCATTCGCCACAAGAGGGGCGTTATTTCCATGGCAAGGGCAATGCATCCCGACAGCGCAGGCTCCCAGTTCTTCATTATGCATGCGGATTCTCCCCATCTGGACGGACAGTACGCCGCCTTTGGCGAGGTTGTGGAAGGCATGAACATAGTGGATGAGATCGCGGCTGTTCCCACGGACTTCCGCGACAGGCCTCAGATGGATATGCGCATAAAGTCCATGACGCTGGTGGATGAAACCGTGGAGGAGCCCGAGAAGGTATAGCCATGGGAAAAATGTCAGCCCTGGAGCGCATAGACGAACTCAGAAAAGATATAGATAAAATAGATGAGGAAATCGTGGCTCTTTTTGAACGGCGCATGGATACTGCCCGAGCCATAGGCTGTATAAAGAGAGAAAACCATATAGCCATAAAGAATGAAAGCCGCGAAGAACAGGTAAAGGCAAACTGCAGGGCTAACTGCAAAAACAGCCTGTATCTTGACGATGCTCAGGCTGTGATGATGTGCATAGTAAATGCGTGCAGGGAAATACAGAAAAAGGATGGCGCCGTGAGTGATACTCCATTGGAAGCGCAATAATCCAAAGAAATAAAAAGCGGCGCATTTTTTGCTTCACATTGGGGCAAACTTCTGCTATGAGCAGGAGCAGCAAAAAAATATATACCTCATTTAAAACGCTCCTGGGCGAAAGGCCCGGGAGCGTTTTGCCCCATGAAGAAGAAAACTATAAGGAATATCTGGAGGCAAACTCCCCCAATGCAGAGGAGCTGGAACGGCAGCGGCGGGCAGCGGTAAACGGCCTGCCGGTGTTTGCCATTGCCATAGTGGGTGAGGGTGAAAATGAGCAGGATGTACAGGTTACCAAGGATTCACTTGCCGCCCAGACCTATTCCAGATGGACATTGGTGGAGGGTACGGACGGGGAGGATTGGCAGTTTATAATGTACATGTATCCGGGGGACATCCTGCCTGCGGATGCGCTGTATCAGTATGCCATGCACGCTGAAGGGAGGGACCTTCTGTATTGCGATGAAGATACCCTGGGCCTTAGCGGAAGGGAAAGGCCTGTGTTTAAGCCTGAGCCGGACATGCTGACCCAGCTTTCATATGACATGCTGGGCAGCGGCGTGGCGGTGAGCCGTGTTTTGTACGGCGCTGCCGGAGCAATGGTGGGGGATACGGCAGATGACAGATACGGATACAATCTGCGCTGCCTTAAAAAAGCGGAGGCACCATTTCACATTGCCCGGGTATTGTACACCTGCGGCAGCCGGAGAAACACGACCGCAGAGGCGCGATATCATGTGGAGAAAGCCGCAGGCAAGGGCGTTTACGTTATGCCGGGAGAGTGGCAGGGGAGCTTTAGGGTGGAGGCGGCGGTAAAGAAGCCGGGCGTCGCGGTGATAATCAGCAACCGGGACAGCTATCAGCCGCTGCTCAGGCTGCTGATGAGCATAGACGGTGCGGCGAAAGAGCATAAGATAAACATACTTATTGCAGACAGAGGCAGCACAGACAGCCGTACCCTCAGGTATTATGACATACTCAAGCGAAACGGCGCTGCAAAGGTGTATTACGGCGGCGATGTGGGCATACCGGCTCTGCTGAATTCCGCTGCCTCAGAGGCGGACGCGGATGTGGCGGTATTTATGGAAAACACTGCGGAGGTGCTGAGCCACAACTGGATAGGGGAGCAGCTTTCTCAGGCTATGCGCAGCGGAGTGGGGGCGGCGGGGCCAAAAATAATATCCGCTGACGGCAGGCTTTTGCACTGCGGCACGGTGGTGGGAATGGGAGGATGGAGAGGCTCGCCCTATCAGGGCAGCCAGGATGACAGAGGAGGCGAACCAAAGCGAACGTTTACCCAAACCGTAAGGAGGGTATCTGCGCTGAGCTCTGTGTGCATGATGGTGCGAATGGAAACCTTCTTTAATGTGGGATGCTTTGATGAAAGCTTTTGCTTTACGGGGTTTGACACTGAGTTTTGTCTGCGCATGGCGGGACGAGGATATGCAAGCGTGTTTACCCCCAGGGTGCTGGTAAAGTCACATGTGCCCATTGCCTCCATAGCGGAAGCACAGGAGCAGGATATACAGCGCTGCTATGATGCCATGAGGGAGAGCATGGTGCGGGGAGATCCATACTATAATATTAATTATGACTATATGTCCTTTGAACCCAGGGTGGCCATACATCCGGCGCCGCCAATAAAACTTAATCCTGTTTTCAGTGAAAAATAAAAAAGTCCCTTTGGGGACTTTTCAGTTTGCTTTATTGCAGCGTTATTATTATGTCCGCATCTGCGGCATCCATTTCATCATGTGTTACCATTATGAGAAGAGCATCCTTTGTATATCTGCGTATCACTTCAAGGGTATTGGCCCGGGTGGCGGAGTCCAGGCCCTTGAGAGGCTCATCCATTATGTACACATTTGCCTTTGCCGCAAGCGCTCTGGCAATGGCCACTCTGCGCTTCATGCCGCCGGAAAGCTCCTTTGGCTTTTGATGGAGTGCGGATCCAAGGCCCAGTTCGCACAGCAGCTTTTTTGCCCTTTCCTCATCCGAGGCTATTGCGGCGTTGCTCAGGGCCGTATCCCATGGCAGCAGACGGTCCTCCTGAAACACCATGCTTATCTGATCGGTGGACTGCACTGTGCCGCTGTCGGGGGTACACAGCCCCGCTATGATGTTGAGCAGTGTGGTTTTGCCTGCGCCGGAGCGGCCTGTGATCGCCCAGAAGCCTTTATCCGGAAGCTCTGCGGAAAATCCATTCAGTATGGTTTTGCCTTCGTAGGCTTTGGTTACGTTGCTAAGGCGTATCATGCAGCCTCCTTGCCAGCCGCACGAGCAGCTTTTCCAATATCATGCTGATGATTATGATTACCGCCGTCCATGCAAAAAGATCCACGGTTTCAAGGTAAATCTTTGCATTGTACAGCTCTGAGCCTATGCCCATGGAGATGGGGACCAACACTTCCGCGGCTATGCCCGCCTTCCATGCAAGGCCCATGCCGGATTTCGCCGCAGCCATGATGAAGGGGAATATGCCGGGCAGGTAAATCCGCATCAGCGTTTTGGTTTTGCCAAGGCGGAACACCTTTGCCATTTCAAGGAGCTTTGTGTCGGTGGATTTTATTCCCTCATAGGTGTTTGACCATACCACAGGCAGCACCATCAAAAAGGATGTTACGGCGGGGATATGCTCCTTTGAAAGGAATACGAACATCAGTATTATAAATGATGCAACGGGGGTGGCCCGTATTATTTTTGCTGCGGGGGAGAGGAGTGCGTCCAGCAGCCTTGAGCGGGCGGTGAATATACCCAGTACACCGCCAACCAGCAGGGCGCAGAGATATCCCACAAGTATTCTCAGCAATGATGAGCCTATATGGTGCCAGAACTCACTCTGAACCATTAGCTCGGTAAGCCGTGAAAGCACCGTAAGAGGTGCAGGTATCAGCACCTCTTTGCCAACAAAAGCGTGTATCAGCTGCCATATGACCAGCCACGCGGCGGCTACGGCGGCGGTTTTTATTATGCGTTTTACCCCATGTAATACATATCCTCGCCGGGCAGTGTGCCGCCTACGGACTGGGGATTGGCGGCGTGGAGCATGGACAGCATGCCGCTTACCATGGCCTTCATATCCTCACCGGTAACGCAGACTATGTTGCAGTTGGGTATTGCCTTTTCGGCAAGCCGGGCGGAGGCCATTATGCCGTAGGCTTCAATCAGCGCAGCGGCCTCGGCAGGGTGTTCGACCGCATATGCGGCGGATTCCGCATAGTCCTTCAGGAAGGCTTCAACCGCCTTGGGATGTGCCTCGGCAAAGTCGCGGCGAACCACCAGACAGCCCTGTACCAGCTCTGCGTCGGATACCTTGCTCCATTCCTCGGTAATGTCCAGCACTATGCGGGCGCCCTCTGTCTTGCTGAGCACAGTGGTCACAAAGGGCTCAGGTACTATGATAACATCCACATTGCCTGCGGCCATCTGGGTAACAGCCTCGGCATGTTCGGCAGCGTATTCTATATCCACCTGACCGGCAAGGCCGTTCTGCTCTATAAGGTGATTTACGATATACTCAGGAGTGCTGCCCTGGCCTGCGGCAAGTATCTTTTTGCCTGCAAGGTCGGCAAAGGAGCGGATGCTTTCTCCCCTTTCCACAACATACAGCACGCCAAGGGTGTTTACGGCGGCGGTGAGCACCTGGCCTTCGGTTTTATTGTAAAGGACGGAGGCAAGGTTTACGGGCACCGCGGCGATCTGTATATCTCCTGAGATGAGCCCGCCGGATACCTGATCCGGGCTGCCTGCGAAGGTAACGGACAGAGGATAGTCAAGCCTGCCATCCAGCGCGCGGGAGTTGAGCTGGGCAATGCCCATGCCGGTGGGGCCGTTCATGGCGGCGGCGTTTATGGGGGTATCCTCAGCCTTGGCGCAGGCGGTAAGGATAATAAGAAGCAGTGCGAGAGTGAACAGCAGGGCTTTATTCATGGCTGTGGTTCCTTTTTTGTGTGTGGATTAAATGTCTTTTAGTATGCGAATTACGCGGCCCTTACGGGATATGGTGCCTTCGGCCTCCATTGCGTCCAGGGTACGGTACAGTGAGGCACGCCCAACGCCCAGATATTCCGCAAATTCCGTAAGGCTGCAGGGAAGGGTAACGGTGCATATGCCGTTTTCCGTCTTTGCGTTTTCTTCAAGGTAGAGATGCAAACGGCTGGATGCGGTGTAGCCTGCAAGGGAGGTTATCTTCTTGTTGAGGAACACCACCCGTCCCACCAGAAATTCCGTCATGTTGACGGCGAATGTCCCGCCCTTTGATATGGCATCATACAGCGCGCCGCCGGAAACGTGCAGCGCTTTACAGCCGCCGGGGGCAGTAAGCCTGCTCATGCTGTCGCAGCGGGACAGAGCAGAGGCGGCGTTTACCGCTTCGGGCGGCAGCGCCTCCCGCATGAGGATGCTGCGGCCGTCAGAGGCGGGTTTTTCTATCAGCACGCGGCCGGAAAGCAGTATTATCATGCCGTCGGACGGCAGAACTGTTCCGGGGGGATAGTCACAAAGGCTGCAGCCGGTATGTTTCAGCAGAGTGGCAAGCTCTGCCTTTTCCATGCCTGCAAACAGCGGACAGGCGGATATGGTATCCGTGTAGATATTTATTTCTGCGGGGGTCATGCAATCTCCAAATTACCATTATAATTGTCTCACCTGAGACAATTATAATATATTTTACCGGTGATCTTATGTCAATACTGTATTCGTATGCCAAATGGCCATTTAATGCAAACAAACTGAAAACACAGTGTATCATATAAGGCACGGGGCTTTTATTCAGATTGCGGTATGGTATAATATAAAAATAGAAATAATGGGAAAAGGAGCATATATATGGAACAGAATTACGTATGGAAGGACAGAAAGCGCATAATATTCGGCCTGCCCTGGACCTTTACCCGCTATTATCTTACCGAAGAGAAGCTTATAATAGACACCGGTTTTCTCAGCCGCAAGGAAGAGGAAATACGCCTGTACCGCATACTGGATATTACCCTCAAGCGCCCTCTGGGGCAGCGGCTGTGGGGCCTTGGCACAGTACACCTTTGCACCGCAGACAAAACCACCCCCGAAATGGATGTGAAGCGTGTAAAGAACTCCAGAGAGTTCAAAGAGCTGCTCAGCGATCTGGTGGAAAAGGAGCGCAATGAAAAGCGCATTGCCGGCCGCGAGTATATGATGGCGGATGACGGCGATTTTGACGGCGTGGACGACGATATAATGTAATGCTGATATGATAAAAGCTCCCTGTGAAAAGGGAGCTTTTGTGATTAGTGGAAGATGTGGGTAACACCCCCGTTGCACCCATGCATCAAAAAAAGCCCCCGAATACTGGGGGCTTTGGCACCCGGTAGGGGAGTCCCCCCGCCACTGGGGCAGTGTCGGGGCCAGCCCGGGGAACTAAAAAACCATTCACAGGATGGTTTTTTACCTGCCTGCGGGCAGGCCGTTCCCTTCGACTCCCCTACCTGTTTATTGCAAAAACAAAACAACCCCCATGAATGGGAGTTGTTTTATTTGGCACCCGGTAGGGGAGTCGAACCCCTGTTCCCGCCGTGAGAGGGCGGTGTCCTAGGCCACTAGACGAACCGAGCACATAAGCTACGCATTCCATTATACAGTTTTTTTTGAATCTGTCAACAACTTTTTTGACGGTTTTTGCAATGGTATTGTTATGCCCGTGTAAAGGATGTTTTTCCCTGTTGTATGTGGTATAATATATTAAATCAAATCACTTTATGCAGGAGATGATCCGATATGAATTATGCGCCAATGCTGGTATACGTTCTTGTGGCGTGCATTACTCCGGGACCAAACAACATAATGGCTATGTATCTTTCCGCCCACTATGGCTTTAAGGGTGCAAGGAAATTCATGATAGGCAGCGGCACGGGCTTTACCGTAAAGATGCTGCTTTGCGGCGGCCTTAATCTTGTGCTGGCAGAGGCCATACCTGCGGCTGTGCCCTATGTAAAATGGATAGGCGCGGCGTATATGCTTTACCTTGCCCTGCATATGCTGCTGGATGGCTTCAAGCCACAGCAGGAGGAGCAGGACGACGGCATACAGAATGGTGAATCCACCTACAAGAGCGGCATACTGCTGCAGTGCCTCAATATAAAGAGCTGGGTGTTTGCCCTGAGCCTGTTCTCTATTTATGTGGTGCCGTATGATACATCCTTCAGGGCTATCATAATAGGTACTCTTATTGCCGTTGCGGCAATGGTGGCAAGTACTCTTCTGTGGGCGGCATTCGGCAGCGCCATACGCAGAGTATACAAGCAGCATATCAAGTTCTTCAGCGTGCTGATGGCGGCATCTCTGGTATGGTGCGCTGTTACTGCGGTATTATAATATCGCGGAGAAAACATATTTTTTACAGGAGGATATGAGAGATGAAAAAACTGCTGGTGGTTATAGATTATCAGAATGACTTTGTAGACGGCTCTCTGGGCTTTGACGGAGCGGAAAAGCTGGATGCGCCCATTGCGGAGCGCATACGTCAGTATCGTGCCGATGGGTATGATGTGGCCTTTACCAGAGATACCCACTATCAGGATTACCTTGAAACTCAGGAGGGGAAAAAGCTGCCCGTGGTGCACTGCATAAAGGGCACAAAGGGCTGGGAAATATACGGCGAGACAGCAAAGGAAGTGCGGGAGGGGGACGAGATAATAGACAAGCCCACCTTTGGCAGCATGGCCCTTGGCGAGTATGCAATTGAGGGTGAATATGATGAAATAGAGCTGGTGGGTCTTGTATCCAATATCTGCGTGATGACCAACGCCGCAATACTTAAGACTGCCCTTCCCGAGGCAATCGTTACCGTAAATGCGGCCCTTACAGCGTCTCACGATCCCGATATGAACCGCAAGGCGCTGGACGTTCTTGAAGGCATACAGGTAAACGTGATAAACCGATAAGGAGGACGCCATGACCAATACTGTACTGGACGCACTGAAAAGCAGGCGAAGCATACGTCAATACAAGGCAGAGCAGATAACCGATGAGGAGCTGAACGCGGTTCTTGAGGCGGGTACTTTTGCCCCCACCGGCATGAACCGTCAGTCTCCCCTGATGGTGGTTGTGCAGGATGCGGAAACCATTGCAAAGCTTTCCCGCATGAACGCCGCCGTAATGGGCCAGACGGAGGGGGATCCCTTCTACGGCGCTCCTACTGTAGTTATAGTGCTGGCGGACAGCGAAAATTACAACGGCTTTGCGGATGGCTGCCTTGTGATGGGCAACCTTATGAACGCCGCATATGCCGTGGGGTTGGGTTCATGCTGGATAAACCGCGCCCGCGAAATGTTTGAAACCGAAGAGGGCAGGGCTATGCTGAGGGCATGGGGCATAGATGACAAATATACAGGTGTGGGCAACTGCATACTGGGCTATCCTGACTGCCCCCATCCCGAGGCAAAGCCCCGCAAGGAAAACTACGTGGTCAGGGTATAAAAAGCCTTACCGCCAAATTAAACACAAAGCACAGAGCCATTCCTATAATAGCGGGAGTGAGTATGGAGACCAGAGTCCACTTAAGGCTTCCGGTCTCTTTTTTTATGGTCATGCAGGTGGTGGCGCAGGGCCAGTGCATAAGGGAAAACAGCAGCATGGACACGGCTGTGGTCCAGCTCCAGCCGTTTTGTATCAGCAGCGCTCTCAGCTGCTCAAGGCCTGTGTAGTCTATAAGGGTTCCCTGCGCCATGTAAGCCATAAGCATTACAGGTATCACTATCTCGTTGGCAGGAAAGCCCAATATAAAGGCCATAAGTATGACCCCGTCCAGCCCAAGGAGCCTTGCAAAGGGATCGAGAAAAGCCGAACAATGGCTGAGGAGGGATATACCGCCGGGCTGCAGGTTTGCCATGAGCCATATGATAAGGCCTGCGGGCGCGGCGGCGCACACCGCCCTGCCCAGCACAAATACGGTTCTGTCCAGCACAGAGCGTATTATTACCTTGCCGATCTGCGGGGGACGGTATGGGGGCAGCTCCAGCGTAAAGGAGGAAGGAACGCCCTTAAGAAGCGTTGCGGACAGCAGACGAGATACCCCAAAGGTCATAAGTATGCCCAGCAGGATAACCCCTGTCAGCAGCAGAGCGGAGGTGACCGAAGACCTGAAGCCACCCCGGGCGGATACAAAAAACATGGATATTATGGCGATGAGGGTGGGAAAGCGTCCGTTGCATGGCACAAAGCTGTTGGTGATAACGGCAATGAGCCGTTCCCGGGGAGAGTCTATTATGCGGCAGCCTGTGACGCCCACCGCATTGCAGCCAAACCCCATGCACATGGTCAGGGCCTGCTTGCCGCAGGCACGGCAGCCTTTGAAGCATCTGTCCAGATTGAAGGCCACCCGGGGAAGATAGCCAAGGTCCTCAAGAAGGGTAAAAAGAGGGAAGAATATTGCCATGGGAGGCAGCATCACCGCCACTACCCATGCAACCACGCGGTATACCCCAAGCAGCAGCATTTCATAAAGCCAGGGGGGGAGTACTGTATGTTGACATACTTCGAGCAACCTGTCCTGTAGGCCGAAAAGAAGGCTGCTCAAAAGCTGTGATGGGTAGTTGGCCCCGATAATGGTAAGCCACAGAATGCCTGCCAAAAGCAGCAGCATGGCAGGGAAACCAAGCACAGGCCCCGTCAGCAGCCTGTCTATGCGCCTATCCCGGGAAAATGACGAAATCTGTCGACATACGGTATTGCAGCATATATAGTGCGCAAGTCCAGATATTTCGGCGGTTATCTGATCATTTACGGCCTGAATATCCATCCCTTTTTCGAGGAGCTCATTACGGGTGGATCCCAACTGCTTTTTTAGTGCAAAATCGTCATTTCCCGGGTAATTTGTGCCGTCCAGAAGGCGGAGGGCGATGTATTTTCGCTGTGCTTTGTTTCGCTCCGGGATAAAGGGCGTAAGCCGATTCACCGCTTCGCTTATTGGCTGGGGATAGCTTGGACGAAGGGGTGTGTTTTCCGCCTTGAGGGCGTTGTCTATGGCGGGAAGTATCAGGGAGGGACCTTCCTTTGAGCGGGCGGTAAGGCCCACCACAGGTACGCCCAGCCTGTGGCTGAGGCGTGGCAGGTCGATGGATATGCCGTTGCGCTTTGCCTCGTCCATAAGGTTTACGCATACCAGCACCCTGTCCGTCATCTCAAGGGTCTGCAGCACAAGGTTAAGGTTGCGCTCCAGACAGGTTGCGTCGCATACCACGATGATAAGGTCCGCTGCTCCTGACAGTATGTAGTCACGTGCCACCTCTTCCTCAGCGGAATGTGCCATCAGGGAATAGCAGCCGGGCAGGTCCACCATGAGATAATCCCGCCCATTATAGGAAAAGCTGCCCTCTGCCCGGGCAACGGTTTTGCCGGGCCAGTTGCCTGTGTGCTGGCGCATGCCGGTAAGGGCGTTGAACAGCGTGCTTTTGCCAACGTTGGGGTTGCCCATGAGGGCGATGGTGGTCACATCTCCCATGTGCGTATCTCCTCGACGGTCACGGAAGCCGCATCCTCACGGCGCAGCGCTATTACCGCCCCCTTAATAAGGTATGCCACCGGGTCGCCCAGAGGACTTTTCATAAGGCATTCCACCTCAGCCCCTTCTACAAGGCCTATGTCCCTCAGCCGTCTTCTTATGCTGCCCTGAGCGTGCATGCCGGATACAACGGCGGTATCGCCGGGAGAAATATCGCACAGTCTGTTTTTCATACTGTCTGCCTCCAAAGCTTTCTATGGATTAATACACAATATGATATTCTACACATATGCATACTGTTACATATAAAGGCCGCTCCAATGGAACGGCCTTTATATGTATTGCGGTTATTTGCTTATAAGGTATTGGGCTTTTTCGTAGTCGTTTCGATGAACGTATATTGTGTACTGGCAGGCAAGGCCGGGGTTTTGTCCATAGGTGCCGGTGCGGCCGCGGGCATAGCTTACGGAGGAATTGCTTTTGGTTTTTATGCGGTAATCAATTCCGTTTTGCGAAAGTATGCTACGGAATTTAGCCTGAGCGTCCATGCTGAAGGTGGTTATAAGCTCGCGTCTGTTGAACAGGGTTATCATGGAAAAACTCCTTTATTTCTGCATGGAAGCTTACCTATTCTATTGCAACCAGCTTTGCGCTGCGTACGCCCTTAAGGGTAAGCAGCTGGGCAACTATTGCCTCGGTGGTCATGGATATGTTGGTCATATCCACAGACAGCACTACGCTTGCTATGCCGTGAATGGGCAGGCTCTGGGTGATGGTAAGTATGTTTGCCCCCATGCCTGAAAAGCCGTTGAGCACCTCGCTGAGTATGCCCTGCTCGTGGGACAGCATCATGGAGAATACGGCCTTTTTGCAGGCGGTGTCGTTGCTGGGAGAGAAGATATAGTCCTTGTACTTGTAATAGGTGCTGCGGGATATACCCACCAGCTTTACCGCTTCGCTTACCTCATGCACCCTGCCCTCACGGAGCATGTTGCGGGCTTCCACTACTTTTTCGTAGTAGTCGGGAAGTATTCGCTTATCTACTATAAGATAATTGCTCTGCATTTGGATACCTCCTAAAAATCCAGCCCGGTAAACTTCTTCATCAGGGTATAGCCTTCCTCCACATGGAGGCCGCAGGCAGCGGCGGAGGCTTCGGTGTAAACTGCGGGGCCCTGACGCTCAGCGTCACACCTGTACAGCACAAAGGGTACGGGGTCTGTGGAGTGGGTGCGTATCTCAATGGGGGTGGGATGATCCGGCAGCAGCATTATGGCGTAGTTTTCGCCTGCAGCACTGAGCCCATCCTGCAGATAGCCCAGTATATCCTTGTCGATTGCCTCGATGGCATCTATCTTGCACTGCACGTCTCCTGCATGTCCGCTTTCATCGGGGGCTTCAACGTGGATGTATACAAAGTCCACATCCGACTTGAGCAGCTCAAGGGCTGCTCTGCCCTTTGCGGCAAAGTCTGTGCGCTTGGCGCCTGTAGCTCCCTCAACAAAGGGAACCTTCATGCCGGCGCATATGCCAAGGCCTTTGATAAGGTCAACGGCGCATACCACGCCGCCCTTAAGGCCGTAAAGCTCCTCAAAGGGGGAAAGTGCGGGCTTTGTGCCCTCGCCCCAGAACCAGCATGTATTGGCGGGATTTTCGCCCTTAGCTATGCGGGCAAGGTTTACGGGGTGGTTTTTCAGCAGCTCATGGGAATCCAGCATGAACTTTGTAAGCCTTTCACCGTAGCGTCCCTTGGGAAGACAGCCCCGGACAGGCTTGCCGGTGATATCGTGGGGAGGGGTAAGGTCTGTGCCTACCTGAGCATCCTTTATCACCAGACAGTGGCGGTAGCTTATGCCGGTATACAGGCGCATGTCGTCGGTATTGAGATGCTGCGCCACATATTCCACCAGCTCCTTTGCTTCCTCGGTGGATATTTCGTCTGAGGAGTAGTCTATCATGGTCTTGTCATTATAGTCTTCCTCATCGGATACGGTGGAAATATTGCAGCGTATAGCTATGTCGTCGGGGCCAAGGTCAATGCCCATGCTGACAGCTTCCAATGGAGAACGGCCACGGTAGTATATGGCGGGGTCATAGCCCATTACCGCAAGGTTTGCTATATCGGACTGGGGGTGCATGCCCTCGGGTATGGTGCGGGCTGTGCCGCATACGCCGCCGTTTGCAAGGGCATCCATGTGGGGCTTGTGAGCCACTTCCATGGGGGTTTTGTTGCCGAGTTCTGGTATGGGTCTGTCAGCCATGCCGTCGCAGAGCAGTACGATGTATTTCATAGGCGGTATCCTTTCTGTTTAACCGATAAATCCCTCGGAGAGGAAGTCACGCATATTGGCGGGGGGGATGGAGCCGGTGAATCTTTCTTTTGCTTCCCTGAGGCCTGCAAGGGCGGCGGGGGCGCTGAGGCCGGATATTTTGGATACTCTATCCAGCAGGTCAAACTCTTCGCCGGAGCAGTCAGCATCCAGCGCCTTCAGTACGCTGAGGGGGAACTTGAAGGGACTGGCGGTGGAGGCGATAACGGTGGGGGTACTGTCGCCGGTGCGGGCCTTGTAGGCATCGTATACGTTTATGGCCACAGCGGTATGGGGGTCTGCAAGGTACTGCTTATCTGCGAATACCTTCTTTATTGTTTCGGCAGCCATGGCATCATCTGCATAGCCGCAGTCAAACTGTGCCTGAATGGCGGTCTTGAGGGAATCGCTTACCTGATACCTGCCATCTTTGGAGAGGGAGGCCATGTAATCCTTTACCTCATCGGAATCGCCGCACTCCATGTACAGCAGCCTCTCAAGGTTGGAGGAGATGAGTATATCCATGGAGGGGGAGGTGGTAAGGTAGAAGGGGCGGTTGCGGTCATATACGCCGGTGGAGATAAAGTCCGTCAGCACGTTGTTGCTGTTGGAGGCACAGATGAAGCGGCTTACAGGCAGGCCGCATGCCTGGGCGATGCGGGCGGCAAGTATATTGCCGAAGTTGCCTGTGGGAACACATACGTTAATGCTGTCGCCAAGGGAGATGGAGCCTTGATTTACAAGGTCGCAGTATGCGGAGAAGTAATATGCCACCTGAGGAACAAGGCGTCCCCAGTTGATGGAATTTGCGGAGGAAAGGCGCAGGCCGGATTTCAGCAGCTCTGCGTTGTAATCTGCATCGGTAAATATGGCTTTTACACCGGTCTGTGCGTCATCAAAGTTGCCGTCTACGGCGGTGACCAGCACGTTTTCACCTTTCTGGGTGGTCATCTGCAGCTTCTGTATGGGGCTGGTGCCGCCGTTGGGATAGAATACGCAGATCTTGGTACCTTCAACGTCGGCAAAGCCCTCAAGGGCAGCCTTTCCGGTATCGCCGGAGGTGGCTACCAGTATAACTATATCCTCGTTTACGCCGTTTTTCCTTGCGGAGGCGGTGAGCAGATAGGGGAGTATCTGCAGGGCAAAGTCCTTAAAGGCGGAGGTGGGGCCGTGGAACAGCTCCAGAATGTATGCGGAATCAGATAGCTTTACCACAGGGGCAGTATTTTCTCCGAAGCGGTCCTCTGCATAGGCTGCCTTGGTATAGCGGTCAAGCTCCTCGGCGGAGAAGTCCGTAAGGAATTTTCCCATTACCATGGCGGCGCGGCCGGCATAGTTAAGCTTTGCCATATCCGCTATCTCTTCCTGGCTGAAGGAAGGGAAGCTTTCGGGCAGGAACAGGCCGCCGTCTGGGGAAATGCCGGTAAGTATGGCTTTGGATGCGGATACGGAAACGCCGCTGTCACGGGTGCAGGTGTATTTCATAAGGTAAGTCCTCCATGTATTTTCACAGCAATGAAATGATTATACGATGTTTGCGAAATAAATACAAGTGTTTTTATATCAGAAACATAAGAGGGGCAAGCTGAGAAAAAATTCAGACTGTAAAAACTTAAATAAGAGAGAAAAATAAGGTGGATTGCCATATGCTTTCAACTTGTATACGTCAAAGATAACAGAGGAAAATCAGTCAAAATCTAATATAATCCAAATGCACACAACCGGTCACCGCTATTGACTTTACATTTGAAATAGGGCAAAATATATATGTTGATAGTTAATATAAAATATCCAAGATATGTCTGTTTGAAAAATCCTTATTATTAATTATTACATAAAATGAAACACGGAGGTCGCATCAATGCGAGCATGGGAAATCGAAAAAATGTCAATCGAAAGCCAGATCCCCGTCAGGCTTGAGGATGACAACGAGGTTCTCTGGGAGGAACAGACCAATTCCGTAGAAGAGCGTCTGGATGCAGCCGTTAAGATTTACTGGGGCTCAAGGGTGCCCGGCTCCTTGGCACGGGATACCATGGCCGTTGCTGCCATACAGGCTCAGGAAAACCAGGGCACAATAGTGCCCAATGCGGAGCAGCTGCTGCTGGCAGGCTTCCGAGCCGTTACCGAGGACGATATTTCCGGTCTCCACAGAGCCACATATGCCCTCTTTGAGGGATGCCGCAATGCGGTAAAGGATGAAACTTCCGACTACTGGAATTTCAATTTTTACGAGACCTTTGAAGATTATGAAAAGGCAGTATCCTTCCCCGAGCCTGTAAAGGTGGATATGGGAGATGACCTTATGAACCGCATACACGCCGGCTGGCTTTGCCAGATAATTGGCGGAGCATACGGCACTTGCCTTGAAGGCTACAAGACCGACAACATACTCAAGGCATACAACCGCATCGACAAGTATCTTCGCAAGCCAAATACCTATAACGACGATATCACCTATGAGCTTGCGCTGCTTTGCGCATACGAAAAGCACGGCAAGGCCACCAACAGCCATGATATAGCAGACGAGTGGCTGGCACGCATAGGCTTTGGTTGGTCCGCGGAGGACATGGCTCTTCGCAATCTGCGCTGCGGCATACTGCCCCCTGAGAGCGGCCGTTTCAACAACCCCTATCGCGAGTGGATAGGCGCCCAGATGCGCGGCGTAATACTTGGCCAGCTGTATCCCGGCAATCCCCGCGAAGCTGCAAGGGCCGCATGGCAGGATGCCGAGATATCCCACTACCACAACGGCATACTGGGCGAAGTGTTCAACGCTGTGCTGTGCTCCATGGCCTTCTACGAGAAGGATATAAAGACTCTGGTTGAAAAGGCGATCGCCCTTATTCCCTCTGATACAGAGTATTACAGCATAGTCAGGTTTGCCCTTGACCGCTGCAAGGAAAGCGACAACTGGAAAGACGCATGGAAGCCCTGCGAAAAGAAGGTTGAGCGCTATAACTGGGTACACAGCTATCCCAACGCCGCCGCAGAGGTGATAGCTCTTTGGTTCGGTGAAGGGGACTTTACCCGTACCATTGAAGTATGTGGTCTGTGCGGACAGGACGTTGACTGCAACGCCGCCCAGATAATGACTGTATGGGGCACCATATTCGGTCTGGATGCCATTCCTTCCTATTGGAAAGACCCCATTGGGGACAAGCTGGATACATATGTGCGGGGCATGCGTGTTCTGAGCATACAGAAGCTGTCCGAGCGCACCGCAAACGTAGCCAGAGCTCTGGCTGAATAACTTACGTTAATATCCGGAAACCGGATGTTATAATGCCCGAAAAGGGCGCAAATTGAAAGGAGAAAAATAATGAAGAAACTGATTGCTGTCCTGATGGTACTGGCAATGGTACTGGCCTTTGTAGGCTGTGCCAAGGAACCCGCTGTTGAAGAACCCGTAGCAGAAGGTGCCGCTGCTGAAGAAGCCGCCGACAAGATCCGTCTGGTATACATCATCAACGGTACTCTGGGTGACAAGTCCTTCTTTGATTCCGGTAAGGAAGGCCTTGACATGATCAACGAGCAGTATGGCGACAAGTTCTATACTGAAGTTCGTGAAATGTCCTATGATTCCTCCGTATGGGAGTCCTCCGCCATGGATATCGCTTCCGAGGGCTGGGATATCATCGTAATGGGTACCTGGGATATGAAGGCCACCGCAGCAAAGATCGCTGAAGAATATCCCGAAACCAAGGTTTGGTATTTCGATGAGCAGTGGGACTTTGAAGCCAGCCCCGTAGACAACGCCTACGGTATGCTCTTCGCTCAGAACGAAGGCTCCTACCTGGTAGGTATGGCTGCTGCCCGCGCTTCCAAGACCGGTAAGGTTGCCTTCATGGGCGGCTATGAGAACACCGTTCTGCAGGACTTCGCAGTTGGTTACGCTCAGGGTGCCAAGGCTGTTAACCCCGATATCGATGTTAACGTAAGCTGGACCCAGAGCTTTGACGATGTTTCCATCGGCAAGGACATCTCCCTGGGCCTCTATCAGCAGGGCTACGACGTAGTATTCTCCTGCTGCGGCAACTGCGGCCTCGGCGCATTTGACGCTGTTGTAGAAATGGGCGAAGGCTACCATGTAATCGGCGTTGACGGCAACCAGGGCGCATATTGGGAGTCCATCGGCGAAACTGCCAAGGCTGCTGCCACCATCACCTCCATGCAGAAGAACGTTAACAACGCTTTCCTGCGTGCTGCCGGCCTCCATCTGGAAGGCACCTGCCCCTACGGCACCAATGAGACCCTCGGTCTGGCTGAGGGCGGCGTAAGCTTCTCCGTAACCGATGCTACCAAGGCCATCCTGGGTGACGAAGTGATCGCTGAGATGGAAAAGGCTCAGGCTGATATTGCAAGCGGCGCTATCGCCGTAGATACCGCTTTCTAAAGCTAAAACCGGAGATTTCACCGTAAATACCAAACGGTAAAGAGAAAAGCTCTGGCCGTTACACTATGTGCTGACGGCCAGAGTTCCTTTTTAAATAAACAAAAGGAGAACGGCAGATGAAGGACTTCCTTGTGATGGAAAACATCACAAAAGTATACGATAACGGCGTAATGGCCAACGACAATGTATGCTTCTCCGCGGAAAAGGGCGAAATACACGCTATCTGCGGCGAAAACGGCGCCGGCAAGTCCACCTTGATGAAGTTGCTTTTCGGCGTTGAGCAGCCTAACCAGGGCCGAATAATCATAAGGGGCGAAGAAGTAAAGCTCACCTCCCCCCTGAAGGCCATCGAAATGGGAATAGGCATGGTGTACCAGCATTTTGTTCTGGTGCCCTCTCTTACCATTGCAGAAAACGTAATGCTGGGCATAGAACCCAAAAAGGGAATACTCTTCGACAAGGACAAGGCCGTGGAGCTGACCCGTGCGATATGCGAAAAATATAACTTTGACATTGACCCTCTGGCAAAGATCGAGGATATTTCGGTCGGCGTCAAGCAGAAGGTTGAAATAATAAAGGCGCTGATACGCGGCGCCGAGATACTCATACTGGATGAGCCCACCGCAGTTCTTACTCCTCAGGAGACCAAGGAGCTGTTTGAGCAGCTTAAGCTGCTGCGCGAGGCGGGTCATACCATAATCTTTATCTCCCACAAGCTTAACGAGGTCAAGTACCTTTGCGACCGTGTTACTATCATCCGTCACGGACGCACCATGGGGACTCATAACGTGGCTGACGTTACCGAGGCAGACATCTCCCGCCTGATGGTGGGCGCTGACGTTGAACTGACCATCAGCAAGACCGAAGCCAAGCCTAAGGACGCGGTTCTCAGGGTAAAGAACCTTGTCACCTACAATGAGCTTGGAAAAAAGACCCTTAACGGCGTATCCTTCACCGTTCGCGAGGGCGAGATACTGGGCATTGCCGGCGTAGAGGGCAACGGTCAGCGCGCTCTTATCAATATGATAACCGGCTTTGGCGAGGGCGGCTCCGGCGAAGTGAGCATCAACGGCAAGGATATCCGCAGTCTCAACATAAAGCAGCTGCGTCAGGAGGGCCTTGTACATGTTCCCGAAGACCGCAACGTAATGGGTGTGGCAAAGAATATGTCCATACGCGAAAACCTCATTGCGGACAAGATAAACCTGCCCAAATACAATAAAAAGCTTACCCTTAACGACGATGCCATCGATGAGGACACTCAGCAGTGGATAAAGGACTTTGACGTGGTTTGCAGCGGCAGCGAACAGCCTGTGGGCATGCTGTCCGGCGGCAACGTTCAGAAGGTGGTAGTAGCCCGCGAGCTTACCAGCTACACAAAGCTGATCGTGTGCGATCAGCCTACCCGAGGCATAGACGTTGGCGCAACCGAGTTTATCAGAAAGCGCCTGGTTCAGAAGCGTGACGAAGGCAACGCTGTACTGCTGGTCAGCGCTGACCTTGGCGAGGTAATGAACCTTTCGGATAAGCTTATCGTAATGTACGGCGGCGAAATAGTAGCCTACTTCCCGGATGTTACAGATATTACCGAAGAGGATCTGGGCTTCTATATGCTGGGCATCAAGAAGATGACCGCTGAGGAGATTGGAGGTGCTTACGTTGAGTAAGGCTGAAAAGACTAAGAACACAAAGACCATCAGGCAGATGCTGGACTACAACAGCCTTAGCGTTAAGTCCAAGCATAACCTGCTGCGCACTGCCGCCGCCATAGGCATAGGCCTGAGCGTGGCGCTGGTGCTGATACTGCTCACCGCAAAGAATCCCGGCCAGGCGGTAAAGTATTTCCTTGCCGCCCCCTTCATGAGCAAGGCTTATTTCTCCCATCTGATAGAGGTCATAATCCCCCTGCTGTTTACCGGCAGCGCCGTGTGCATTATGTTCTCTGCAAATCAGTTTAACCTGGGTCTTGAGGGTTCCTTCTATCTGGGCGGACTTATTGCGGCAGTATCCGGCATTTACCTTGTAACCGATGTGCCCTTTATCAGTCCTCTTGTGGGCATATTGCTGGGCGGTATCGTAGGCGCCATCATCACAATGATACCTGCGCTGCTTCAGTATAAATGGAACGCAAACGTACTGGTATCTTCCCTGATGATGAACTACATCTGCCTTTACGTTGGCCTGTTCCTGCTGTTCCATTACTTCAAGGATCCCGCATCCAGCCAGCACTCCTACCCCATCGGTGATGCGGCTGCCCTTACCTCCTTCTTCAAGGGCACAAAGATACATTCCGGTATCATTATCGCTGCGCTGGTGACGGTATTCTCCTATCTGCTGCTGTATCGCACCAAGACCGGCTACTCCCTGAGAGCCACCGGCCAGAACCCCATTTTTGCCAAGTATTCCGGACTTAATGTGGGAGCTCTCGCCGTGTTCAGCCAGATCATCGGCGGATTTATCGGCGGCATGGGCGGCGCAGTTCAGATGCTGGGTCTGTATGAGCGTTTCCAGTGGGTAGACCTTACCAACTTTGGCTGGGACGGTGTTACCATTGCCATATTCGCAAAGAACAACCCTAAGTACCTGCCTCTGGCCACCCTGTTTATAGCCTACTTCCGTACCGGCGCATGGGTAATGTCCTTTAAGGCCGGCGTACAGATAGACCTTGTATCCGTATTTGAAGGTATAATGGTACTGTTCCTGCTGGCGGAAAGATTCCTGGCAGGCACCTACAAGAAGATGGTATTCGAGGATGCGGACCGCAAGCGCAAGGAGCGCGAGGCTCTCGAGAACAATATGGATAAGGAGGGCGCACAGGCATGACTGGCTTCTGGGAAAATTTAGCTGGCATATTCACCAATGCAAACTTCTACTTTGCTGTTATCCGCGTAACCGCGCCTATCCTCTTTGCCACGCTGGGCTGTGCCATTGCCGAAAAGGCAGGCAGCACCAACATGGGTATGGAAGGTATAATGCTGGTTTCCGCCTTTACCGGCGTTATTGCCTCCGCCTTCTCAGGCAGCGTATGGGTGGGCCTTATCGCCGCCCTTATCGCGGGCGTTCTTATGGGCCTTGTGGTAGCATACTTTGCCCTTAAGCTCAAGGTTGATATTATTCTGGTCGGTATAGCGGTAAACCTTATCGGCACAGGCCTTACGGGCTTCCTTATTTACGTATTTACCGGCGACCGTTCCACTACCACCTCCCTCCAGAGCGGTATGCTGCCTCAGCTTAATATCCCCGGACTTCAGGATATACCGGTGTTGGGCAGCATACTTTCCGGCCATAACATACTCACCTACCTTTCCTACATCATGGTAGCCATTATGGCATTCCTGATGTATAAGACCTGTCTTGGCCTTCGCATCAGGGCGGTGGGCGAGAATCCCGATGCGGCAGCCTCCGTTGGCGTTGGCGTAAACAAGACCAAGACCATCGCTTTGGCTATATCCGGCCTTATGGGCGGATTCGCAGGTGCATTCATGTCCATGGCATACCTGTCCTACTTTGCAAAGGGTATCACCGCCGGCCGCGGCTACATAGCCCTTGCCGCCTGCGCCATGGGCAGCGCGAATCCTCTGGGCTCCATGCTCACCTCCATACTGTTCGGTTTCTTCTATGCATTGTCCACCTATGCAAGGACCCTGAACATACCGGATCAGCTGGTTACCACTCTGCCTTACCTTGCAACCCTTGTGGGCTTGGTAATCTACTCCATAAAGGTACGCCAGAACGAGCTGAAGAAGCTGAATACCAAGGAATAACCAAAACAATGCGCAAAACGCCGAAGCTTATGCTTCGGCGTTTTTATTTATGTAATGCAATGGTGTTTTTGCAGTCATGTGGTATACTTTATTAAATGAGCATGACAAATCGAGCAGAAAAGGGGGACATTGCCGTGGATATTATCCAGACTTTCTATGATAATCTGGCTTCCCAATACGACAAGCTTTTTCTGGACTGGCAGGCCACAACACAGGAGCAGGCTGTAATTCTCAATAAAATATTTAAGGATAACGGATTTGACGGCACTGCCGGAATTCTTGACTGTGCCTGCGGAATAGGCACACAGGCCATAGGCCTTGCGGCGATGGGCTATAATGTGACCGGTTCGGATATAAGTGAAGGAGAGCTGGCGGAGGCGAAGCAGCGGGCAGCAAGGAATGGCGTGAATATACGCTTTGAATACGCCGATTTCTGCGCCCTGTCTGATACCTTTTCAGAGCGGTTTGACATTGTTATTGCCATGGATAACGCCCTGCCACATATGCTTTCAAGGGAAGCGCTGGAGGCCGCCGTAAGAAGCATTACGGGTCAAATTGCCCCAGGCGGTATGTTTGTTGCAAGTATCAGGGACTATGACGCGCTGCTTAAGGATAAGCCGCCCTATTCTCCTCCGTATATCCATAAGACCCCAAAGGGACAAAAGGTATCCTTCCAGACCTGGAACTGGGAAGGGGACAATTACAGGCTTACCCAGTATATCATTGAGGATGAGGAAAACCTTAACATAAGCAAGTTTGAATGCGAATACAGGGCCACCCGAAGGGAGGAACTGACTGAACTGCTTATTTCCAATGGATGCGGCAGGGTTGAGTGGAAGTTCCCCGAGGAAACCGGATTTTATCAGCCCATAGTTATAGCAAGGAAGTAAAAGGCATGGTTATATTGATTGCGGGGGCATCCCATACCGGCAAGACCGCCCTTGCCCAAAGGCTGCTGGAAAAATATAAATATCCTTATCTTTCCATAGACCATTTGAAAATGGGCCTGATACGCAGCGGAAATACCGAGCTTACGCCTATGGACGAAGATGCCGAATTAACCGCATACCTGTGGCCCATTGTGCGGGAAATTATCAAAACGGCAATTGAAAACAAGCAGAATCTTATTGTTGAAGGCTGCTATATTCCCTTTGACTGGCAAAAGGACTTTGCGGAAGAATATCTGAACAATATAAAGTACTATTGCCTTGTAATGAGTAGGGAATACATAGAGAATCACTTTGATGATATCAAAAAATATGCCTGCGTTATTGAACAGCGGCTGGATTGTGATATCACGAGGGAAAGCGTGACAGAGGATAACGAGCGAACTTTGGCACTTGCAAAAAAGCACAATGTAAACTATGTGCTTATCGACGGTGAGTATGAAGTCGATATAGAAATCAGTCAGTAAGGGAGTTGAGTAGGAATATATGAGAAAATGTCTGAGATGCGAAGCGCAGATGGTTGAGGATTTGGCTGTGATGGTAACAAACAAGCCCATCGGCATTGAGGTGCGTGAGCAGGGCATGTTCAAAATGCCCCTGGAAAAGATAAAATGCGCCGTATGCCCTCAGTGCGGATATGTGGAAACCTATGTGGAGGTTTCCCACTTTATCAAAAAACTGGCGGAAAAAGACAGCTGATTTTTAATACAACAACATAAAAGCCCGGCATGAGCCGGGCTTTTTCTTTGCGCTGAGTTAATGGGGGGCAACTTCCTTGGATTCCTTGCTTACCACCATTACCTCGCCTATAACGCCGATGATAACTACGACGAACCCTATAAGGCCGATGGTGTCTGTCCATTCGCCCAGGAACAGAGCAACCCATGTGGGGGCAAGCACCATCTCAATGGGAGCCAGCATGCCGGCGGTCTTACTGCTGATGTGCCGCACGCCCATGTAGTAAAAAGCGTATCCGCCGCCGAACTGCACTATGCCCAGCACCAGTATCATAAACCACGCGGAGGAGGGCACGGACATCACTGCCTGCATAGGGGCGGGTATCATAAAGATGAATATCACGATGGAAAGGAACAGGCAGCAGAGGGAGGCTGTGCCGATGGGGCAGTCGCCAACTACACGCTTGCTGAAGTAGGTCATGGCGGCGTGGGTAAAGCTGGTGCAAAGTGCAATGAGATTGCCCGCCATGGTAACCCCTTCGCCCCTTGAGAACATAAACAGTACTATGCCTATCAGCAGCACGATAAGGGGCCAGGTGCGCTCAAGGGAAAAACGCTCGCCCTTTTTGCGCTCTGCAAGGTACAGCCATATGGGGGAGGTGAACTGTATGCCTATGGCAACGGGAGTGCTGGTCATGCGCACAGAGTAGATTATAAGGGTGCACTGGCCTGTGAAGGCGATGAACAGCAGCAGGGTATTAAGGTTCCAGTTTATCTTTTTTATCCGCAGGAAGGGCAGCAGTACAATGCCGCCTATGGCGCCCCTGAGGGCGGACAGCAGCAGGCCGTCCACGGATATGGTTTTGAGCAGTATGGCGTTAAGGCTGAACAGGGCGGCGCCCAGTATGGTAAGAGCCATGCCCATGTGTGTTTTGTTCTGCATTGAGTCCTCTTATTTATAGTGTATTTGATGGTCCACCAAGGATTATATGGGCAAAAGGCGGCGCTGTCAAATATACAAGGAGTATGGTATAATTTCTATATGAAAACATTGCCTGAAAACTTTACCTCCCGCATGAAAACCATGCTGGGAGCGCAATACGACGGGTTTATCGCCGAATACGATAAACCTCCTGTGCGTGGCCTCAGAGCCAACCTTTTAAAGGTATCCCCTGATAAACTGAGGGAGATTTGTCCCTTTGAGCTGGAGAGCGCGGATACCCTTGAGGAGGGCTTTGTGCTGCGATCCCAGGTGCAGAGCATAGGAACTCATCCCTACCACATGGCGGGGCTTTTCTACATGCAGGAGCCCTCCGCAATGGCGGCAATAGAGGCGGTTGAGGCGGCGCCCGGCATGAAGATCCTTGACCTTTGCGCCGCACCCGGCGGCAAAAGCGGCGGAATCGCTGCCCGCATGGGGGGAGAGGGGCTGCTGGTATCAAATGAGATAGTGCCAAACAGGGCAAAAACCCTTGCCTTTACCATGGAGCGGCTGGGAGTATGCAACGCCGTGGTGACCAGCGCCCATCCGGACGCCCTGTGCAGCGCATTGGCCGAATATTTTGACCGCGTGGTGGTGGATGCTCCATGCAGCGGCGAGGGGATGTTCCGCAAGGATGATACCGCCATTGCCGAGTGGTCGCCGGAGCATGTGACAGCCTGCGCCCAGCGTCAGCAGGCAATACTTGAAAGCGCATATACCGCCCTTGCCCCCGGCGGCAAGCTGATATACTCCACCTGTACATTCTCTCCTGAGGAAAACGAGGAGACGGTGGAGGCATTGGCAAAAGCTCATCCTGATATGACCGTGGAGTTTACCCACAGGCTGTATCCGCACACCTGCAAGGGTGAGGGGCATTTTATCGCCCGCCTTGCAAAGGCCGGAGAGGGCGGAGCGGCTCAGCGGAATATGAAGCTTGAACCCTGCAAGGATAAGGAATACCTTGCCTTTGTAAGGGAAACCTTTGATGAGCCGCCAAAGGGCGAGGCTTATCGGCTGAAGGACGGGCGAATAATCATGCTGCGCACACCCTTGCCCGAGGGACTTGCAAGCATACGCATGCTCAGCGCAGGCGTATATGTGGGTGACGTTCAGCGTGGAAGGTTTATTCCTGCCCACAGCCTATTTATGGCGGAGCATGGCGGAAAGTACCGGAACACACTGTCATTGCCGGCGGACAGCCCCGAGATGGACGCATACCTCAGGGGTAATACCGTGCCTGCCGATACCGATATGAAGGGATATGCCGCTGTGCTGGCGGATGGGTATCCCGTAGGCTTTGGCAAGGCGGTTGAGGGAACAATGAAAAACCACCTGCCCAAGGGTTTGCGTAAAGTTTGAATTTACTGCAAACAATGCTTACTGCCCATTGCAGCGGGGTGGATAAAAGAGTACTTTATTGTTGAAGAAGATATATTTAAGGGAGGAATAACATGGAGAACAACTATACCCCCAATAACAATACAGATAACCGCACTGCTGTGGAAAAGTACCGCTACCTTGCGGCGCTGACCTATATCTGTCCCCTGGGTATATTCATCATGCTGCTGCTGGATAAGGACAGCAGCTATATCCGCCACCATGCCAATCAGGCCATATGCCTTATGCTGTGGTTTGCGCTCAGCGGCATAGTATTCATCGTTCCCATACTGGGCTGGATCGCCGGCGCTGTGGGCGTGGTTGCGGGCATAGTGTTTACCATTATCGCCATCGTCCGTACCCTCAGGAGGGAGTATTACGAGATACCCTTTATAGGCAAGTATAAGATAATCCCCGAAGCGTAAATGTGTTTGCAGGCACGGCTTTTATGCTGTGCCTGCCGTAATATTCAGGAGGAAAAATGAACCCCAGAAAAGCATGCGTGCTCAGAGATACCCTCTTTGTCGTGGGATTTATAATAATGCTGGCAGCTTATATTTATGAACCGTTAATTGTAATCGGTGCCATAGTGATGTTTTCCGGCCTTATTCCGCATTTTCGTTATAACCGGTGTCCTCACTGCGGCAAGCAGCTGGGCAGAAATGAAGAAAAGTACTGCCAGCATTGCGGGCAGCCTGTCGATGAATAAGCAGGGGGCAAATTAGCCCTGCGGCCACTTGACAAAAAGCGCTTTTTCAAATAAACTACAATTTAATAGGCAAAGACGAAGAGGAGTATGTTTTTCACACCGCATAAGAGAGGCGGCCCCACCGGCTGAAAGGGCTGCCTGCAAGGAGAAAACAGAAGGTCGCTTCCGAGCCCCCCGGGTGAAGTGCTGTCAGCACGGGGCGCATGCGCTGCGTTATGGCGAAGAGAGGGGCATATTATGCCCAACAAGGGTGGTACCGCGGGTTCGCTCGTCCTTTGAATGAGGATGCGCGGGCTTTTTTATTGCCCGGACAATAACTGCAAACAAACTTCAAGGCCAAACCAAGGAGGAACAAATATGGCAAAAGAAATGCCCAAGACCTATGACCATTCCATAGTGGAAAGCGGTCTGTATGAAAAGTGGGAAAGTAACGGCTATTTTCACGCCGAGCCCAACCCCGATAAGGATCCCTACTGTATAGTTATCCCCCCGCCAAACATCACCGGCAAGCTGCACATGGGCCATGCCCTGGACAATACCTTGCAGGATGCCATCATTCGCTATAAGCGCATGTGCGGCTACGAGACCCTGTGGCTGCCCGGTACAGACCATGCCTCCATTGCCACCGAGGTAAAGATCATCACCGAAATGGCTAAGGAAGGCCTGGACAAGCGTGACATCGGCCGTGAAGCGTTCCTTGAGCGCGCATGGGATTGGCGCAGGGAGTACGGCGGAGCCATCGTTCAGCAGCTTAAGAAGCTGGGTTCCTCCTGCGACTGGGAGCGTGAGCGCTTTACCATGGACGAAGGCTGCAACAAGGCTGTTACCAAGGTATTTGTGGACCTGTATCACCGCGGACTTATCTATCGCGATGACCGCATTATCAACTGGTGCCCCGAGTGTCAGACTGCACTTTCCGATGCCGAGGTAGAATACGAGGAGCAGGCCAGCCATCTGTGGCATGTTCGCTATGATGCCCCCGATAAGTCCTATTCCATCATCTGCGCAACCACCCGTCCCGAAACCATCCCAGGCGATACCGCCATCGCAGTAAACCCCGAGGATGAGCGCTATGCAGACCTTATCGGCAAGACCGTAGTTGTTCCCGTTATCGGCCGTGAGATACCTATCGTTGCGGATGAATACGTAGAAAAGGAATTCGGCTCCGGCGCAGTTAAGATCACACCCTGCCATGACCCCAATGACTTTGAGGTTGGCGTTCGTCATAACCTGCCCCGCATAAGGGTATTCACCGATGACGGCCATATCAATGAGCTGGGCGCACCCTATACCGGCCTTACCACCATGGAATGCCGCGAAGCCATCGTAAAGGATATGCAGGAGAGCGGCAATCTGGTAAAGATCGAAAACTACGCCCACAACGTAGGCGTATGCTATCGCTGCCACCACACCGTTGAGCCTCTCACCAGCCTCCAGTGGTTTGTAAAGATGAAGCCCCTTGCAGAGGCTGCCATAAAGGTAGTGGAAGAGGGCAAAATCAAGTTCGTACCCGAGCGCTTTGACAAGACATATTACAACTGGATGTACAACATCCGTGACTGGTGCATTTCCCGTCAGCTGTGGTGGGGCCATCGTATTCCCGCATACTACTGCGAGAATGAGGCCTGCGGCCATATTGAGGTAACTCTGGATCATCCCACCGTATGCCCCAAGTGCGGCGCTGCGCTGCATCAGGATGAGGATGTACTGGATACCTGGTTCAGCTCCGGCATGTGGCCCTTCTCCACCCTGGGCTGGCCTGAAAATACCGAGGAGCTCAAGTACTTCTATCCCACCAATACTCTCGTAACGGGCTACGATATAATCTTCTTCTGGATCGCCCGCATGATAGTATTCGGCATGGAAGTAATGAAGGAGATCCCCTTTAATACCGTATACGTACACGGCATAGTCCGCGACGAGCTGGGCCGCAAGATGTCCAAGTCTCTGGGCAACGGTATCGATCCCCTTCTCATTATCAGCGAATACGGTGCGGACTCTCTCCGTTTCAGCCTTGTTACCGGCAACAGCGCAGGCAACGATATGCGCTTCTCCAGCAAAAAGGTAGAGGCCGCCCGCAACTTCTGCAACAAGGTATACAATGCTTCCCGCTTCGTTCTCATGAACATCGGCGATGAGGCCGTTGGCGATATAGATATGTCCGCACTGGATATCGCTGATAAGTGGATACTCCACAGGCTGAATACCATCGCTAAGGAAGTATCCCAGAACATGGACAACTTCGACCTGAACGTTGCCTGCCAGAAGGTATATGACTTTATCTGGACAGAGTTCTGCGATTGGTACATCGAAATGGCAAAGCCCCGCCTCTATGGCGAGGACGAGTCCGCCAAGGCAAACGTAAAGGCGATCCTTGTTCGCGTTCTTGGCGATTCCATGAAGCTGCTGCATCCCTTCATGCCCTTCATCACCGAGGAACTGTACCTTAACCTCCCCGGCGCAGAGGAGACCATCATGCGCTCTGCATGGCCCAAGTACACCGAGGCCTTTGAGTTTGCCGCAGAAGCCGAAAAGATGGAAGGCATAATGGATGTTATCCGCGCCATACGCAATATGCGCGCCGAAATGAACGTTCCCCCCGCCAAGAAGACTGCCATGTACGTGGTGACTGAGGCTGCAAACGTATCCTACTTTGAGGCTGCGTCCGCATATCTGATGAAGCTGGCAGGCGCCGAGAGCGTTGTGGTTCAGCAGGATAAGCAGGGCATCCCCGAGGGCGCCGTAAGCGTAGTGTGCGCCATGGGTGAGGCATTTGTGCCCATGAATCAGCTTATCGACGTGGATAAGGAAATCGAGCGCGTTACCAAGGAGATCGCCCGCATGGAAGGCGAGATCGCCCGGGCCGAAGGCAAGCTGAATAATCCCGGCTTTGTTGCCAAGGCTCCCGAAAAGGTAATAAACGAGGAGCGGGAAAAGCTGGCGGTTGCCAGGGACATGATGGCAAAGCTTCAGCAGAGGCTGGCCGACCTTAAGAAGTAAAAAGTAAAACCATATAACAAAGAACAGACGCACCGTATGATGCGTCTGTTTTTGTGTCAGGTTAAAAGCTATACCCTGAGGGCGTACTTTTCCATGTACATCTTGAAGTTGGTATTGAATTCTTCCTTGCTGCCGTCCTTTACGTGGCGGAGATATTCGTGTATCTCAAAGTTATTGGAGGCCATGTCCAGTATGCAGGCGGCAATATTGGAACAGTGGTCAGAGGTGCGTTCAATGCAGGTGAGGATATCGTTGAGCACAAAGCCCACCTCAATGGTGCACTGGCCGTTTTTTAGCCGCATAACGTGCTGCATCTTGATGGTTTTCTTAAGATGGTCAATGACCTGCTCAAGGGGTTCAACCAAAGCAGCCGCGGTCATATCCCTGCTGCACATGGAGGAAAGAGTGAGCTCCAGTATCTCCTCAAGGGCGTTGTACAGCACTTCTATTTCCTTCTTGCCCTGCTCAGAGAAAGATATGCCCTTGGCGTTCAGCTCTTCTGCGGATTCCACCAGGTTTACCGCATGGTCGCTTATACGTTCAAAGTCACCGATAAGATGCAGCAGGGTGGAGGCTTCGCGGCTGTCGTCCGCGTTCATGTCTTCTGCGCTGAGCTTCACAAGGTAGTCCCCCAGCTTATCTTCGTATTCATCCACCTTGTTTTCCGCGTCGTATATCTTCTGCGCGGCCTTGGAGTCATAATTGCGCAATATGTTAAGGGCATCCTTAAGGGCGGTGCAGCTTTTGCGAGCCATCTTTGCAGTCAGATCGGTGCAGCGCATTATGGCGGCAGCGGGTGTTGCAAGGAGGCGATCGTCCAGCATCTGCAGCTCGTCTGCTTGTCCGTCTTCACGAACGGTGGCACAGGCCAGCCGCTCAAGCTGCTTTCCGAAGGGGAACAGCATGGTGGTGCAGATAAGGTTGAATGCGGTATGAACGGAAGCTATGCCTGCCTGATTGGCGCTTTGCTCCACAAAGGCAAAGTCAAATATAGCGTTGGCAATGGTGAACAGGGTAAGCAGCACCACGGTACCGATAATATTAAAGTAAAGATGAACCATGGCGGCGCGGCGCGCGCCCTTGGATGTGCCCACAGAGGACAGCAGAGCGGTAACGCAGGTGCCTATGTTCTGGCCCATTATAATGGGGATTGCGCTGCCAAAGGTCACGCTGCCTGTGGCTGCAAGTGCCTGAAGGATACCTACCGAAGCGGAGGAACTTTGTATTATGGCGGTGAGCAGCGCGCCTGCCAGTACGCCGAATATGGGATTGGACAGCATTATGAGTATATTGCCAAACTCGGGTATATCCGCAAGGGGCTTTACGGCGGCGGACATGGCATCCATGCCGAACATGAGCACGGCAAAGCCCAGCAGCGCTTCACCGGTGTCCTTTTTGCGCACATCCTTAAGGAAAAGGTGCATTACTGCGCCGATAAGGGCCAGTATGGGGGTAAAGGAGGTGGGCTTGAGCATCTGTATAAACAGGCTGTCGCCGGTAATGCCGGTAAGGCTCAGCAGCCACGCGGTAACGGTGGTACCGATATTTGCGCCCATTATTACGTTGATGGCCTGGCGCAGTGTCATGATGCCTGAGTTTACAAAGCCCACTACCATAACGGTGGTGGCGGAAGAGGACTGTATCACCGCCGTTACTGCAAGGCCCAGCATAAGGCCCTTTATGGGACTGCTGGTGAGGGATGCGAGTATTTTTTTAAGACGGCTGCCTGCCCGCTTTTCAAGGGCGTTGCCCATTATGTTCATACCGAACAGGAACAGCGAGAGCCCGCCCACAAGAGACAGGACGTTGAAGATAGTCATGATATTTAAAACCTCCGAAAAGTGTGATAACCTTGGTTTTAACGCAGAATGCAGGTTGATCCGCATCCTCCCTCATTATAATTCATATCATAAAGGACAGGCTGTGTACAATAATTGACTTTGTTTCTGTACGGGAATATAATATGAAAAATAAGATTATTTATACTATTGAAACATGTATAGAGTTTATTCTGGGCATATAGGGTATAAAACATCATGTTGCCCGTAAAGTTTCGGGTGCGGATGCTCCCGAATTTTTTGTATGAGGATGTATAGCGCATGAGCATAGGTGAACTTTTTCTTCTGGCGGTGGGACTCTCCATGGATGCCTTTGCGGTGGCCGTGTGCAAGGGCCTTGCAATGGAAAGGATCAGCGTAAAAAACGCAGGCATAGTAGGTCTGTGGTTTGGCGGCTTTCAGGCACTTATGCCATTGATAGGATATCTGCTGGGATACAGCTTCAGGGATGCCATACAGTCTGTGGATCACTGGATAGCTTTTGTGCTGCTGGGCCTTATCGGCCTTAATATGATAAAGGAATCAAGGTCCTGTGAAGCCGAGGAAAGCTGCGGCTGTCTCGCCTTCAGGGAGATGTTTACCATGGCGGTGGCCACCAGCATTGATGCGCTGGCGGTGGGAATAACCTTTGCCTTCCTTACGGTGGATATCATTCCCGCGGTGAGCCTTATAGGCGTCACTACCTTTATCCTGTCCATGGCAGGGGTAAAGGTGGGCAGTGTATTCGGTGCCAAGTACAAGGCAAAGGCTGAGCTTGTGGGCGGCATAATACTCATACTGCTGGGGACGAAGATACTGCTGGAGCATCTGGGTATCATTGTGCTGTAATATGGCCTGTTTGTTAACTTTATACAGCGGCGGACAAGCTTTGTTGACAGAGAATTTGTTAAACACTATAATCAATTAAAGAAAAATATAATGTCATCGGAGGGCCTTTTGAGGGCAGAAGCAATAAAAACGCGCATACTTGGCAAAAAGATGCTTGCGGCCGTTATGGCGGCGGCTTCTTTGTGTACCATGGGATGCGCGAAAAAAGCCGATGACGATACCTTCGTCATGATAGACGTTGGATATATCGACAGCGAGAAGGAGTTTATTGAGAAATACGGCGAGGATGGCACCTATGTGGCCATAAGCGGTTTTGCCACCCCGGAGCCTGTGGTTACCCCTGTTCCCACTCCGGAGGCTACTCCCGAGCCTACCAAAAAGCCCAAGAAAACTCCAAAGCCAGATAAGGAAGAAAAGGAAGATAAAAAGGACAAGGAAAATAAGGAGAAGGAGGAAAAAAAGGCTGAAGCTACGCCTAAGCCCTCCGGAAAGAAGACACCTTATGCAAGTAAATACCAAAAGGTATCCCTTGACTATGAATCCTCTTCCGATGGAATAAAGTTCGAAACCACTACCCTTGACGGCGATGCCGTAAGCCAGAGTTTGTTTGGCAGAAACAAAATAACAATGGTAAACATATGGACACAGACCTGAGTGAGCTGTCTGCAAGAGATGGGTACTCTCTCAGATTTGGCATATGAATACAAGGGGACAGGCTTCAGCATAGTGGGCCTGTCAGCGGATGTGCCGTCCGGATCTTCCACTGCAGCTGCCGCAAAAGAAATGATGACATCTTCCGGCGGCAAGTTTACAAACCTTACCTATACCGACAGCGTGGTGCAAACCATGCTGGCAGGCGTAAACGTGGTGCCTACCACAAAGTTTTACGATTCAAACGGCCGCCTGCTCACTGTGGTTCACGGAGCCAAGAGCAAGGAAGGCTGGATTAATATAATCGAGACGGTGATGAATGAGAAAGCGTAGTATTTACACATTGGTGCTGCTGGCGGTAGGTCTTGCCTTTATAGTGATAGGCGCTGTAAAGGGGGAGGCCAATGCCGTGCTGCAAAAAGCTATTATGATATGCATGGAGTGTATTGGCCTTGGATAAGAAGAAAAAGAAAAATTACCCCCTGTTTAAGGCCAGGATGTATATTCAGGCCTGCTGGACGCTGATTACAAACAGCTATGCTTCCGGCTTTATAAACGGCACCATATATCAGGGCAACGTTAAGAGCATATGCGTTCCCGGCCTTAACTGCTATTCCTGTCCCGGTGCATGGGGCGCCTGCCCTATGGGTTCTTTGCAGAACGCCTTTGCCGGCAGGGTCAGCGGTTTCCCCTTTTATGTGGTGGGCACCCTTATAACCATAGGCGCGCTGTGCGGCCGCATAGTGTGCGGCTTCCTGTGCCCCTTCGGATGGATACAGGATCTGTTCTTCAAGATACCTCCTAAGAAAAAGGTGCGCCGTTTGCCCGGAGAAAAGTACCTGCGCAAGCTTCGCTATGTGGTGCTTGTTGTCATGTGCATCATACTGCCCCTTTTTGCCAAGGGTGACATTGGCGTGGGCAGCCCCTGGTTCTGCAAGTGGATATGTCCCTCCGGCACTATGATAGGCGGTCTGCCACTTATAGCTCTCAATGAAAACCTCAGGAGCGTGCTGGGCTGGCTGTTCACATGGAAGATGTTTGTGCTGGTGGTTATACTGGTGGGGTCAGTGCTTATGTTCAGGCCCTTCTGCAGATATCTCTGCCCTCTCGGAGCTATATACGGCCTGATGAATCCCGTATCACTGGTTCGCATAAAGGTAAGCAAGAGCCGCTGTACATCCTGCGGCGCATGCCAGAGAGCCTGCGGGCTGGATATACCGGTATACAAGGAGCCTAACTCGGATGACTGCATACGCTGCGGCAAGTGCATAACTGTTTGCCCCCATTCCGCCCTTAAGATGGACGCAAGCCTCAGGGGCAGGAGAAAGCGCCGCTCTGCCGCAAGGGAAGAAGCGTAAAACAACAATAAAAACGGAGAAGGAAATTCCTTCTCCGTTTTTTGCTGTGTGTTTTTGATTTAAAGCTTGAAGTTTACCCACTGGCAGTACTGCTCCAGGCCTTCCTTGCTCTGATTCCAGTCGGTGCATACATCGCCGTCCGGGAATACCACCATTTCGTGGAGTATGGTGAGGGGGCCTATCTTGCAGATGCTGTAGGGAAGTATCTTGTGGTAGTAAACGGTCATGCCGGAATCTGCCAGGAAGGATACATCGTCAAAGGAGGTTCCCATGTTGTAGTAGTGGTAGCGATAATTCTCGCAGAGGGTCTTAAGGAAGGGGCTGTCCTGCACGTGCAGGTTTTCAGCGGTAACCTTGTTGAAGTCCTCACGGAAGTGCAGCTCAAGGTTTTTCTTGTTTGCGTACTGGACCTCCCAGCGCTTTACCACGGAATCCACCCATTCTGCGGTGGCTTCTTTATTCTGAATTACGCAATTAATGCGGACAGGGACCTTAAGGCTGCCAAGGACGCTGTCCTCTGCGGGTGCAGCAAGGAAAGCGGAATCCTTTTCGTAGGAATTGCAGTGGCGAGATACGTTGATGCCCTTTACGCAGGGATATTCCTCATCAAAAAGCTTTGCGATGTCCGCTGCGGTCTCGGAGGGGAAAAGGGTGTTTACGTATACTATTTTGTCCTTAAGCACTTCTAACATTTTGGACAGTGCGTCAAGATCGGCGCAGGGTTCGCCGCCGGTTATCATTATGTCCTCAATATCGGAATCCGCAATGCGGCGAAGCACATCCAGAGTCTTGTCCAGGGAAGTATCCATGGTATCGTACATGAGCCTGGACTCGCAGAAGGGACACTTGCGGCCGCAGTTGTAGGGGACGTATACGTGGGCTGTTTTCTTGGGGCGAACGGTATTTTTTATATTGTCGATATTGTCGAGGCAATACATCGGGCGGTTTTCCTCCGTATGGGTGTAATTTATTAAATCTATCGGGCGGCAATTTGCCCGGCACAGATTGGAAACCCTTAACAGGGCAAAATAATGTCGTACCATTAATAATATAACATTAAATCAAACTATTTCAAGCAATGTTTATCCTTTAACAAGTAAATGGGGGGAATTTGACGACAAAAAGTGTTGGAAATTTCCTTAAATATGTACGGGAATGCCTTGCCCGATGCGGGGGGCTGTGTTATATTATGAAAAGTACCTTAATTTATCTTCTGCCCGTTACTCCACTTTACTAATTGGCAGGGGAGAAACAAAGGAGGAAAATCCGCCCGGCTGGCGGTGCGGCAGCGTGGAGACCTGTCGTAATGGGACGAAATGCCTTTGTCCCGAGGCCGTTCATTGCGGAGGCAGAACGGTTACAGCCAAATAAGCACTATGGCAAAAGTTAGCCTGAGAAACATCAAGAAGGTCTACCCCAACGCCGAAGTCAAGAAGACTAAGAAAAAGGGCGAGCAGGAGGTAGAAAAGAAGGTCAATCTGCAGATCACCGAAGAGGGCGTCGTAGCTGTTCAGGAATTCAGCCTGGAAATAGCCGACAAGGAATTCATCGTTCTGGTTGGTCCCTCCGGCTGCGGTAAGTCCACCACCCTGCGCATGATCGCAGGCCTTGAGGACATCAGCGGCGGCGAGCTGATCATTGGCGACAAGCTGATGAACGACGTAGCTCCCAAGGACAGGGATATCGCAATGGTATTCCAGAACTACGCTCTGTATCCTCATATGACCGTATATGAGAACATGGCCTTCTCCCTTAAGCTCAAGAAGACTCCCAAGGACGAGATCGACCGCAAGGTAAAGGAAGCCGCAGAGATCCTGGACATCACCCAGTACCTTGACCGCAAGCCCAAGGCTCTGTCCGGCGGCCAGCGTCAGCGTGTTGCCATCGGCCGTGCTATCGTCCGTGACCCCGCCGTATTCCTTATGGACGAGCCTCTGTCCAACCTGGACGCCAAGCTCAGGAACCAGATGCGTGCGGAAATCATAAAGCTGCGTCAGCGCATTAACACCACCTTCGTATACGTTACCCACGACCAGACCGAGGCTATGACTCTTGGCGATCGTATCGTAATCATGCGCGATGGTTTCATCCAGCAGATCGGCACTCCTCAGGAAGTGTTCAATCATCCCGCCAACCTGTTCGTAGCAGGCTTCATCGGCACTCCCCAGATGAACTTCTTCGATGCACGCCTTGAGAAGGAAGGCGACAGCTACTATGTAGCTATTGCCGGCACCAAGGTTCAGCTGCCCGAAGATAAGCAGGCTGCCCTGCGCGAGAAGGGTGCAGAACCCTGCGACATCATCATGGGTATCCGTCCCGAGCACGTAACCCTTTGCGAGAATGCTGCCGAGGCTAACCTCACCGGTACCGTAGACGTATCCGAGATGATGGGCAGCTCCGTACATCTCCACGTGGACGCAAACGGCAAGGACGTTGTTGTTATTATCCCCACCATCGACCTTACCGGCGAGCTGCAGAACGGCTTTGCATACGGTTCTCCCGTAAGCTTCACCTTTGGCGGCAACGTAATCCACATGTTCGATAAGGCCACCGAAAAGAACCTTATCTAATGCCATAACCACAGCTTAATGCTAAAGCCCGAATCACCCTATGATTCGGGCTTTTTTCTTTACTTCTATATGTTTATTTTATAACAAACTGCCGTTGACTTTTGATGATAAAGTTGCTACCATAATATTGCAGATTACCGGAAACGTTACCGGTAACATTCCCGGTAAGGTTTCCACAATTCATATCGCAATTGAGGCGGATAAAGCTTATGACTATTAAGGACATTGCCAGGCTCAGCGGAGTGAGCGTAAGTACCGTATCAAGAGTACTTAACAACAGGCCGGATGTCAGTGAAGAAAGTCGTCAGCGCGTCCGCAATGTCATAGAAAACGAAAGCTATATACCAAACAATACAGCAAGGGATCTGGTAAAAACCAAATCAGACACAATAGGCCTTGTGGTACGAGGCATATCAAACCCATTCTACACCGATGTAATAACCGCAATAGAAAAGAAAATCGAGCAGGCGGGCTATACTATGGTAATGCGCCAGATAGCCTCAGATGCGGATGAAATACAGTGCGGTGCCGAGATGGAGCGGGAAAAGCGCCTGCTGGGAATAGTATTCTTAGGCGGATGTCAGGACTATACCCCGGAGCGGCTCAGGGTGCTGAATGTTCCTTTTGTATGCTGCTCTTACAGCAACAAATACGGCACGCTGGACAGTGAACTGTATTCCTCCGTGTCCATAGAGGACCAGGATGAAGCCTATCGCGCAGTGGATATACTCATTAAAAACGGACACAAGCGCATAGCGGCTCTGGTTTCTTCCACGTATGACGGCTCCATAAGCCAGCTGCGCTATCAGGGATATCTGAAAGCGCTGAGTGATAACGGCATAGAGCGGGATGCAGAGCTGGTAATAGAAACAGACGGCTTCTCCATAGCGGATGCCTATAGGGCCATGGAGAATAAGCTTGATAATAAAGACATGGACTTTACTGCGCTTTTTACCATAGCAGACGTTATGGCAATGGGGGCCATGCGGGCTCTCAGAGAGAGGGGAAAGCGAGTTCCGGAGGATTGCTCCGTAATAGCCATAGACGGCATTGCGGTATCCGAATATATACATCCCATGCTGTCCACTCTTTGCCAGCCTGTGGAGGAGATGGGACAAAAAAGCGTTGACATACTGCTGGATATGATAGAAGGACGCTCCGGCAACAGACATGTGGTGCTGCCGACCTGCTTTAGGGAGGGCGCGTCCATCCGTAAACTGAATTGAATTTGCGCTTCAATTATGGCGCACAATATAAAAAAAGAGAGGAACCACCAATGAAGAAGTTTTTTGCACTGTTTCTGGCTGTTGTAATGGCATTCTCCATGGCAGCTTGCGCAGCTCCCGCTGAAGAGCCCGCCGTTGAAGAAGCAGCTCCCGCTGAAGAAGTTGAAGCAGCTCCCGCCGAAGGCGGCTCTGTTTACTATCTCAACTTCAAGCCCGAAGCTGACGCCGCTTGGCAGGAGCTTGCTGCTCTGTACACCGAGCAGACCGGCGTAGAGGTAAAGGTTGTTACCGCCGCTTCCGGCACCTACTCCGATACCCTGACCGCTGAGATGGCTAAGAGCGAAGCTCCCACTCTGTTCCAGTGCGGCAATGCACAGGGCCTGCTTGACTGGGGCGAGTACTGCCTGGATCTGACCGGCACTGCTTTCGCCAACGAGCTCACCACCAACGATTTCAACCTCTATGATGAGGCTGGCGCTCTCAAGGCCGTTGGTTACTGCTACGAAGCATTCGGTATCATCGTAAACAAGGCTCTGCTGGCTCAGGCCGGTTATGCCGTAGAAGACATCAAGGACTTCGCTTCCCTGAAGGCTGTTGCTGAGGACATCCACGCTCGTTCCGCTGAGCTGGGCTTCGACGCTTTCTCCGCTGCCGGTCTGGAAGGTTCTTCCTCCTGGCGTTTCTCCGGCCACCTTGCCAACATGCCCCTGTACTATGAGTTTGCCAAGAACGGCGTAACCGAGCAGCCCGCCACCATCACCGGCGAGTACATGGATCTGTTCAAGAACATCTGGGATCTCTACATCAACAACTCCGCTGCAGATCCTAAGACCCTGTCCACCGGCACCGGCGAACAGTCCACCGGCGAATTCAAGGAAGGCAAGGCCGTATTCTATCAGAACGGTACCTGGGAATTTGCAGGCCTGGTAGAGGCTGGCATGAATCCCGCTGACCTGACTATGATCCCCATCTACTGCGGTGCTGAAGGCGAAGAGAAGGCCGGCCTGTGCTGCGGTACTGAAAACTGCTGGGCAGTAAACGCCAAGGCTTCCGAGGCTGACATCCAGGCTACTCTGGACTTCATCTACTGGGTAGTAACCTCTGACGAGGGCACTCAGATGATGGCTGACCAGCTTGGCCCCATCCCCTTCAAGGCTGCCAAGACCCCCGAAAACGTATTCTTTGCCGCTGCTAACGACTACACCGCCGCCGGCAACTACGTTGTAACCTGGGCCTTCAACCACACTCCCAACGTAGACAGCTGGAGAGCCACCGTTGTTTCCGCTCTGGCTGCATACTCTGCAGATCAGTCCGACGCCAACTGGCAGGGCGTTGTATCCGCTTTCGTTGACGGTTGGGCAATCGAATATGGCGTACAGCACGGTTAATTCCTAAATTATGACTTTACTGGGGGCGAGCCTGAGCTCGCCCCTTTAGTCCATTAGTTTGCTGCGGGCAAAGCAAAGGCCCTTGGTGCAAGGGATTTTGCCTTGCTCGAAAGCAAGCATAGCTGATATCAGGGGGAGGAAAATCAGTTGAATAAGAACATAAACTTAGTACAGCGTCCCATTAAAAAGTGGGCTCCGCTCTTTATTTGGCCTACATTCCTTGCGTTTGTAATAGGCTTTGTATGGCCTTTCATTCAGGGTATTTACCTGTCTTTCTGCAAGTTTAATACACCTAAGGATGCCAAGTGGGAAGGTATAAGCAATTACGTTAAGGCCATTAGCGACGCAGGCTTCCAGAATGCTTTCTGGAATACTGCAGGTTTTGCTGTCGTATCTATCATTCTTATTAACGTAATAGCCTTTGCCATAGCCTATGCTCTTACTCAGAAGATGCGGGGAGCTAATATTTACCGCACCGTATTCTTCATGCCCAATCTTATCGGCGGCGTGGTACTGGGCTATATCTGGAGCATGATTTTTGACGGCATACTGAAAAACTACGGCACATACCTTACCTCAAACGGAGTATTTGGCTTCTGGGGCCTTGTAATACTGGTTGCATGGCAGCAGATAGGCTATATGATGATAATCTATATCGCAGGCTTACAGGCGGTGCCTGAGGATATGCTGGAGGCAGCCAGGATAGACGGTGCCACCGGCTCTCAGACCCTCTTTAAGGTAATCATTCCCAACGTGATGCCTGCCATTACCACCTGCACCTTCCTTACCCTTACCAACTCCTTCAAGCTCTTTGACCAGAACCTTGCCCTTACAGGCGGTCTGCCCAGTGTTATCCAGAATGGAGCAAAGGTAAATATTACCGAGCTGCTGGCCCTTAATATTTACTCCACCTATAACATCGGCAAGAATTACCACGGCGTAGCACAGGCCAAGGCTGTTATATTCTTTATCCTTGTGGCTGTGCTGGCAATAGCCCAGCAAAAGGCTACCCGCAGCAAGGAGGTTGAGCAGTAATGAAGAAAAAGACCAATCAGTACACCCTCGGCAGCAAGATACTTACCTGGTTCTTTGCGGCGCTGTGCCTCGTGTGGGTTATTCCTGTATTTGAGGTGCTTATCAACTCCTTCAAGGGCAATACCTTTGTAAGCCTCGAGCCCTTTGCCTTGCCCAATGCGGAAAGCTTTGCTGGCTGGGATAACTACGTCAAGGGCATGACCTTTGGCAATTATCCTTTCCTGAAGTCAGTGCTTTACAGCCTGTTTATCACTGTGGTTTCCGTGGCGCTGATACTGCTGTTCTGCTCCATGGCCGCATGGTATATTGCCCGGGTAAAGAGCACCTTTGCAAAGATATTCTACTATCTCTGCCTGTTCTCCATGATAGTTCCCTTCCAGATGGTAATGTTCACCCTGACCTTTACCGCTGACAAGCTGAACCTTAATACCCCCTATACTATCCCAATCATATATCTGGGCTTTGGCGCGGGCCTTGCCATATTTATGTTCATAGGCTTTATAAAGAGCCTGCCCATCGAAATAGAAGAAGCTGCCGCAATAGACGGCTGCGGCCCTGTTAAGACTTTCTTCAGGGTGGTTCTGCCCATGCTTAAGCCTACCCTTATCTCCGTGGGCATACTGGAGCTTATGTGGGTATGGAATGACTATCTCCTGCCCTATCTGGTACTGGACCGCACCAAGTACATGACTATCCCCATCCATGTACAGTATCTCAAGGGCAGCTATGGTGCTGTTGACCTTGGCGCTACCATGGCAGTAATAATGCTGAGCATTGTTCCCATAATCGTTGTTTACCTTTTCTGCCAGAAGCACATCATCAAGGGTGTTGCTGCAGGCGCGGTAAAGGGATAACCTCACAATATAAAGAATTTACGAGGCATATTTATGAAACGTAGCAGCGGCATACTCATGCCAATATCTTCACTGCCATCCCCATATGGAATAGGTACCATGGGAAAGGCTGCATACGACTTTGCTGATTTTCTTTATAACTCAGGCCAGACATACTGGCAGATGCTGCCTCTTGGCCCCACCAGCTATGGAGATTCTCCCTATCAGAGCTTTTCCACATATGCGGGCAACCCTTACTTTATCGACCTTGATTTGCTGATAGAGGACGGCCTGCTCACTGCTGATGAGGTAAACGCCCATCAGTGGGGGGAGGATAAGCGCAATGTGGATTACGGCACCATATACTGTAACCGGTTTGACGTGCTGGCCCTTGCAAAGAGCCGGGGCTGGCAGCGGGACAGCGAAAAGGTTAAGAAGTTCATGGGGGAAAACTCCCGCTGGTTGCCTGACTATGCGCTGTTCATGGCGCTGAAGCGTCACTTTGACATGCACAGCTGGACAGAGTGGGAGGATGAGGATATCCGCCTGCGCAGGCCCGCCGCCATGGAAAAGTACCGCATGCTGCTTAAGGAAGATGTGGAGCTGTTCATTTACATACAGTATCTGTTTTACAAGCAGTGGACAGAGCTGAAAGCCTACATCAACAAGCTGGGCATAGGCGTGATAGGCGACCTGCCCATATACGTTGCTATGGATTCTGCAGACGTATGGGCGGAGCCTGAGTTTTTCCAGCTGGATGAAAAGAACATGCCTGTGGAAGTATCCGGTGTGCCCCCCGATGCCTTCAGTGCAGACGGTCAGCTTTGGGGAAATCCCCTCTATGCCTGGGACAGGATGCAGCAGGATGGCTTTGGCTGGTGGATACGCCGCGTGGACGGTGCGTCCAAAATGTACGATGTGATACGTATTGACCACTTCCGTGGCTTTGCAAGCTATTGGTCTGTAAAATACGGCGAGACTACCGCCTGCAGCGGCAAGTGGGTAAAGGGTCCCGGTATGGCGCTGATAAGCGTGCTGAAGGGATGGTTTAAAAATCTCGAGTTTATTGCTGAGGACCTGGGCTTTGCAACTCCGGATGTGGAGCAGCTGCTGAATGATTCCGGCTTCCCCGGAATGAAGGTATTGGAGTTTGCTTTTGACTCAAGGGATTCCAGCTGTTACCTTCCCCATGCCTACACCGAAAACTGCATATGCTATACAGGTACCCACGACAACAGTCCCATTGCCCTCTGGCGCAATGAGGCCAGTCCTGAGGATATTGCCTACTGTGAAAGGTATCTGGGTATCAATGAAGCTGAAGGCTTTAACTGGGGCATGATCCGCGGCGGTATGAGCTCTGTGGCAAGGCTTTTCGTAGCCCAGATGCAGGATTATCTGGGACTTGGGGAAGGGCACCGCATAAACACCCCCAGTACCCTTGGCAGCAACTGGACATGGCGTATGCTGCCCGGTGAGGCAGATGAGGCGCTGGCAGAAAAGCTGTACAGCACCACAAAGCTTTACGGCAGACTGACTCAGACAAAGAAGCCTGCTGCGGAAGAAACAGAAAACAAGGAATCTGAACAAAACTAAACATAACAATGCCCCGGAATTATTTTCCGGGGCATTTTATATTATTGATATTTGTATATTGCGGCGGTATCGTTTGCGAATATCAGCTCAAGGTGGGCAAAGTCTATATGTGAAAGGAGATATCCGTTTCGCTCATATGGGCCGATGTAGATGTAATCCACGCCATATTTTTCATACAGCTCTGCTGAATCGGCAGGGTATTCAAACATGGCGCGTATATCCTGCTCCCGCTGATATATATCATAGCCGTGATAATACAGGTAGGATGCGGAGCCGCACACTATGCTGCGTCCCGTAAGGGCGGCAACGGCGTTGTTGTGATTGGTGGTGGTAAGGAAAACCGCATCCGCGGGTGTGTTTTCCTCAATGAACATCGCGGCTTCGACCTCCCCTTCTGAGAACACTTCGTATTCGCTTACAAGCTCTCGTCCGAGGGTGAGAATGCCTGACAGGGTCATGGCGATCACTACTATTCCTGCTAGCAGTCTGCGGCCCTTTATTCCATCAAGCTTAGCGTAAACGTCGATGAGGAAGGATGCCGCAAGGCCGCAGGAGAAAGCAAACCATATAAACAGCAGCTTGTTGTTGTCATATGGGTTGGGCTGGAATTGTATGAACTCGCACAGTATCCACAGGGGAAGTATACCGAGCCATGTGAGCCTGTCCTTATCCTCTGCGGAAATAAAGGCCACGGGCAGCAGTATAAATATCAACCCAAGGTTCTTTACATAGAACCACAGGAAGGTGTCTGTTTCATTGCTCCAGTTAAAGTTCAGCGTAAGGAAACTGTTGGCGCTTTTGAAGGTGAACAGCAGCAGCTGAGGAGCCGCCAGAACTACAGCGATAATTCCATACAGCAGGAACTTCTTGGGAGACTGTTTCTTATATATGGCCCTTATGAACCATGGAACGCTTACAAGGCCCAGAGCTAGGAAGGAGTGGGTGTGTATAAGGGGCAGCAGCCCCGCCATAACACCAAGGGGAAGGAACATCCAGTCTTCCTCATCCAGTGCAGCCCTGCGCAGGAGCAGCAGGCAGGGGAACAGTATGCTCCAGCCGAAAAGGGTGGCCCGCTGCGGAATGAGCATGTCGGCGATAACATTTACCCAGCGGATATTTTCTCCAACAAGGTTGGTGGGAGTTTCGTAAAATGCGGTGAATATGCGGGTAAAGTTATATGGGTCTGAGGCTATGCCGTTCATAAAGTATGCAAAGCCGAAACCACCCCCAAGGAAGAACAGCACAAAGGCCAGCACGGCCTTTTTATTGTCCCTGAACCAGTCCTCAAAGAAAAGGTACACACCTGATACCACCGAGAAAAATGCGGGCATCATGGGAAGCATATAGGCAAAGCGCAATGAAGCCCCAAGGGTGTAAAAGGTGGAGCTTATGCTGTCGCACAGGAAGGGATAGCTCATTGCCTGACCGGGGAATATGGAATACTCCGGCGGGAAAAAGCCCTGGCGGGATATGCTGGAGATTATGCCAAGATGCATGCACATATCCCCATAGGTGGACTGACCGGAGGATAGTCCGCCGTATTCATTGAGAGGGAGAACATGGGTGCAGAGCAGCACGCACAGCAGAACTACCGTGGGCACCACGCACCAAAGGTAGGGCTTCAGTGCAGGCTCACGGGGCAAAAGCAGCAGACGTACGCCCCGGAAAAGTGCCTTTGCGCCTATCGCCAGCGCCGCCGCAAGGGCCAGCAGCTGGGACAGCACCCCAAACCCCAGCACAAAGGAAAACAGCGCAGGCAGCCACATCAGCATAAGCAGACCTACGGCTGTGCCGAGGGTCAGATGCAGCAGACGTCCTTCACGAGGGAATACGTTGAACGCGATAAAATACCCGGATGCAAGAAACAGCATCAGGTATGCCACAGATATAATGTTTCCGAAAAAAGTACCGTTCATATTAGAAATTATACCATATACCGCGGCAAAATAAAGCACCGTCCACAGCATAATCAGGCGCAAATATCAGCATAAAACCTGCCATAACAACAATATATGGTATTTTGCCTTGAAAAGGGGATACGAAATATTGTATATTATAATAGACGGAAAATTGGGAGGTCATTCATGTACAAGGTATTAAAGCGAGACAACACCGTAACGGAATTTGATATCACCAAGATAAGCGGGGCAATAGCCAAGGCTTTTGACGCCATGGAGAAGGAATGCGACCGCAACGAGATAGATTTTCTCGCACTAAAGGTGACGGCAGATTTCGACGCAAAAATAAAGAATGACCTTATTGCGGTGGAGGATATTCAGGACAGCGCCGAGCAGGTGCTGATACACGCAGGCTATGCCGATGTGGCAAAGGCCTACATACTGTACCGCCGTGAGCGTGAAAAGCTCAGAAACCTGAAGTCTACCATACTGGACTACAAGGAAACCGTAAACAACTACGTTCGAACCAAGTCCCTGCGCCTGAAAGAAAACGCAACCGCTTCCTATTCCGTCGGCGGCCTTATCCTGTCCAACAGCGGCGCCATAACCGCCAACTACTGGCTTTCCGAAATTTACGACGCGGAGATAGCCAATGCCCACCGCAGCGGGGATATGCATCTTCATGACCTTACCATGCTTACGGGCTACTGTGCAGGCTGGTCTTTGAAGCAGCTTATCGCCGAGGGCTTGGGCGGCGTAATGGGCAAGATCGACTCCAAGCCTCCCAAGCATCTTTATTCCCTCTGCAATCAGATGATAAACTTCCTTGGCGTAATGCAGAACGAATGGGCGGGCGCCCAGTCTTTCTGCTCCTTCGATACTTACCTTGCTCCCTTTGTAAAGGCGGACAGCCTATCCTACAAGGATGTAAAGAACTGCATCGAAACCTTTGTATTCGGCGTGAATACTCCCAGCCGCTGGGGCACTCAGGCACCCTTCAGCAACATCACTCTGGACTGGACAGTGCCCGAGGACCTTTACAATGAGCATCCCGTAATAGGCGGCGTGCCTGCGGAGTTTACCTATGGTGATTGTCAGGCGGAGATGGATATCATCAACCGTGCCTTTATGGAGGTAATGAGAGACGGGGATTCCAATGGCAGCGGCCTTGCTTATCCCATTCCCACCTATGCCATAGACCCTGACTTTGACTGGTCTGATACCGAAAACAACCGTCTGCTGTTCGGCATGGCGGCAAAGTACGGTACACCTTACTTTGCAAACTATATCAGCAGCGGACGCAGCAAAACAGAGGTGCGGGATATGCTGCGCCCCTCCTATGGCCCCACCGAGCTTAGGCGCAAGGCGGGCGGCTTCTTTGGCTGCGGCGAAAACAGCGGCTCTGTAGGCGCTGTAACGCTGAACCTGCCAAGGCTTGCGTTCCTGTCTGATAATGAAGATGAGTTTTACGCAAGGCTGGATAAGCTCATGGATCTTGCATCCCGCTCCCTTGAGATAAAGCGCAGCATAGTAAACAAGCTGATGAGCGAGGGAATGTATCCTTACACCAAGCGTTATATTGGCTCCTTCGATAACCACTTCTCCACCATAGGTATCGTGGGCATGAACGAGGCGGGCCTGAATGCCCGCTGGCTCAAGGCGGGCCTCACGGATGTGCGTACACAGCGCTTTGCCAAGGATGTGCTCAGGCATATGCTGGACAGGCTCAGGCTGTATCAGGAGCGCACAGGCTATCTGTACAATCTGGAGGCTACCCCTGCAGAGTCCACGGCATACCGTATGGCCCGTGAGGATGTGGAAAGGTATCCCGGCATAATCACCGCAGCCAATGGCGGAACTCCCTACTACACCAACAGCACTCACATGCCTGTTGACTTTACCGATGACCTTACCGAGGCCCTTGAGGCTCAGGACGAGCTGCAGACCCTGTATACCTCAGGCACCGTGTTCCATGTGTATACCGATGAGCAGCTGCCGGATTGGCAGAGGGCCGCGGAGATAGTCCGTGCCATAGCCACCGGATATCAGCTTCCTTATTACACGCTGACTCCCACCTATTCCATATGTCCCGTATGCGGCTATGTTGAGGGAGCTCAGCCCACATGCCCCAAGTGCGGCGAAAAAACAGAGGTGTTCAGCCGCATAACAGGCTATTATCGTCCTGTGGACAACTGGAACGAGGGAAAACTGCAGGAGTTTAAGGACAGGGTAGCATACAAGATATAATACAAAGCAAAATAAAACCCGGACGGCAGTCCGGGTTTTTGTGTGCGTGGTTTTATGCTGTAGTCTTTGGGCTTTGGCGGCGATTTTCCCAGAACCGCTCAAGGCCGGCCTTGCCCTGCTCGGTTACGGGGCGCAGCCACTGATAGGTGAAGAAATGCCTGAGACACAGGAATGTCTTTACATAGTCCTCCGCAATGTACATTATGGCAAATACAGCGGGGAAGGGCAGCTTTAATACGAAGGCCGCAAGGGCGGTGGCAGGGACGGACAGCAGCCACAGGGAGAATAAATCCAGCCTTACGCCCACAGCTGTATCTCCGCCGGGACGGAATGTACCAACTATCTGAATGTAGGGCATATTGCGTACCGGCAGCTCTATACCGTATATGAGCATCAGAACGCCTGTGGTGGCCAGTGTTTCGGGAGTGATGGTGTCGCTCAGATTGAATATGCCGGCCAGGGGATGGCGTGCCAGTACTATGGCAGCGCCTACTACTACAGAGGCCAGGATCATAGCTATATTGAAGCGTTTTGAGTTTTCCACGGCTTGTTCTATGTTGCCTGCGCCTATGTCCTTGCCTACCATTATGCTGCAGGCGCTGCACAGGCCGATAAAGAACACAAAGGCAAAGTTTTCAAAGGTGCGGAATATGGTTACGGCGGCGTAATTCTGATAGCCAAGGTTTGCAAATATTACGCTGAAAAGCAGCGTGCCGAGGCCCCAAAAAGTCTCGTTGGCGATGACGGGCATAGCCTTGCGGAAGAAATGCACAGCAAATCCGTTACCAAAGCTGAACATCTCGCCGAGGGGAGATATGAGGAAATTCTTCTTGAAGGCGGAGATAATGTAAGTGATAACAGGCCCTGACCAGGATGAGATCACAGTAGCCAGCGCCGCCCCCTTTATTCCCATTTCAGGCAAACCGAATGCGCCGAATATAAGGCCGTAATCAAGGAATGCATTGAGCACTGTGGTGAAGAGCGAAACATACATGGGCAGCTTTACCTGCTCTGTGGAGCGCAGCACTACCGACAGAACAAGGCTTACACCGGTTGCAATGTATGACCAGCAGGCGATCCTGAGATAATCCGCACCGGCGGTGACCACCGCAGGCTCACGGTTGAATATCTTAATGACAAACTCCGGAAACAGCCCCGCAGCTCCGCAGAACAGGGAACACACGGCAATTACGGATATGAGGGCGATACCGTATGAGCGGCGTATGCCCTTTATGTCTCCAGCTCCCCAGTACTGGGCGATAAACACGGCGGCGCCTGAGCTGATGCCAAATACTATCATGTTCATGAACCAGCCGAACTGGCCTGCCATGCCCACGGCAGAAAGGGAAATATCTCCCAGCTGGCCCACCATGAGGGTGTCCACCAGAATAAAGGAACTGGTCAGCAGGTTTTGGAGGGCTATGGGGAGGCCAAGGGTAAGGGCGGTGCGCCAGAATGTCCTGTCTCCCAGATATCGTTTAAGCATATAAGCTCCTTATAATATAAACATAAGTAAAATTACAGCCATAACAGTTTATATCAATCCTGCGGCTTTTGCAATAGCATAGGGTTTTACATTGCCAATCGTAAACTGTGATAGTATAATATAATCAGGTTAATATGGGATAACAGGGCAATATTTTCCAACCTGTGCCCAATACAGCATATTTGGAGGTATAGCAATGGCAGTACATAGAATAGGTGTTTTGACCAGCGGCGGAGATACTCCCGGCATGAATGCCGCAGTAAGGGCAGTGGTAAGGCGCGGCCTCAGCATGGACGATATGGTGCTGGGGGTATATCATGGCTATGAGGGCCTTATGAACGGCAATGTAAAGCAGCTTCATTCCACAGATGTTCATGGCATAATCCAGCGGGGCGGTACAATTCTTCGCACCGCCCGTTCCGATGACTTCAGGTTTCCCGAGGGTCAGGAAAAGGCTGTAAAGATAATGAAGGCCTATGAGATGGATGCCCTTATTGTAGTTGGCGGTGACGGCAGCTTCAGAGGAGCGCAGGATCTTGCAAAGCATGGCGTAAACGTAATGGGTATACCCGGTACCATAGATAACGATATGGGCTATACCGACTTTACCATTGGCTTTGACACCGCGGTAAATAACGTAATAGGCGAACTGGAAAAGATAAAGGACACCATGCGTTCCCATGACCGCGTGGCGGTTGTTGAGGTAATGGGCAGGGCCTGCGGCGATATCGCCCTCTGGTCAGGCATGGTTGGCCCCACCGACATAGTTCTGGCTCCCGAGTGCCCCAAGCCCTGGGAAGAAGCAGCTGCACAGCTGGTACAGAACAAGCTGCTTGGCCGTTATACCAGCCTTGTGGTAATAGCCGAGGGCGCAGGCAAGGCAGAGGACTTTGCAAAGTTCGTTCGTGAAACCACAGACGTGGATATCAAGCCCGTAGTGCTCAGCTATATCCAGCGCGGCGGCTCTCCCTCTGCGTCGGACAGAATGCTGGCTACCCGCCTTGGCGCAAGGGCTGTTGAGCTCATCCACGAGGGCAAGAAAAACCGTGCCGTGGGCATAAGGGATAACCACATAATAGACGTGGACATCTGCGAGGCCTCCGGTCACAGCGACAGCTTTGACGAAAACCTGTACAACCTCCACGGAGCACTGAACAAGATATACATTTAATTTAAAAAGGAACACGGCATGAAGTACTTCAATTGCGATTATAACGAGGGCGCATATCCTCCTATCCTCAAGAGGATGATCGAGACCAACCTGTGCCAGAGCATAGGCTACAGCGAGGATGAATACTGCGAGGAAGCCCGCAATATTATCCGTAGCCTTTGCGGGGCACCGGATGGGGCTGTGCATTTCCTTGTGGGCGGCACTCAGGCAAACCTTACGGTTATTTCTGCGGCCCTCAGGTCTCATCAGGGGGTGATTTCCGCCTCCACCGGCCATATAAACGTCCACGAGACCGGCGCTATTGAGGCCACTGGCCACAAGGTGCTTTCCATCAATACCGAGGATGGCCTGCTTACCGCTGAAATGGTGGAAAAGGTATGCCATGATCATTTTGCGGATGAGGCATTTGAGCACATGGTGCAGCCAGGCATGGTGTATATCTCCAGTCCTTCCGAGCTGGGCACCATATACACCCGCAAGGGGTTGAGCGACCTGCGCAAGGTGTGTGATAAGTACGGCCTGCTGCTGTATCTTGACGGCGCAAGGCTGGGCTACGGCATGGCCGACAGGGCAAACGATATTGACCTGCCCTTCCTGTATAATGTGTGCGATGTGTTCTACATTGGCGGTACAAAGCAGGGCGCTCTCATGGGCGAAGCTGTTGTAATACGCAATGAAGCGCTTAAAAAGGACTTCCGATACATGATAAAGCAGCGGGGCGGCATGTTTGCCAAGGGGCGCTTGCTGGGCATACAGTTCCTGGAGCTGTTCCGGGACGGAGCATACTTCAAGCTTGCGGAGCATGCGGACAGGCTTGCGGATAGTATACGCAAGGCATTTGAGGACAAGGGATACAGGTTCCTTGTGGAGAGCGGCACAAACCAGATATTCGTAATAGTGCCAAATAACGCAGTGGAAAAGCTCAATAAAAAATACGTATCCTCCAATAATGGGCCATATGATGAAAATCATACCGTGCTGCGCTTCTGCACCAGCTGGGCAACCAATCCTGCCGACGTGGAGGAGCTTATCGAGGATATAAAGGCTCTGTAACCATTGCAAAAACTGCCCGGCCTCTTGCAAATGATACGGGATAGGGCGGTGTGGCGGCCTGAGATGTTTTGCTGCGGCGCCACATATGATATAGTACAATAAAATTTGACGAAAGAAGGATAATCGGATATGAGGATAGTGGTATTGGCAGGCGGACTCAGCGCAGAGAGGGACGTGTCCCTTTCCACCGGTACCATGGTATGCAATGCCCTCAGGAGCGCAGGACAGGACGCAGTGATGGTAGACCTGTTTTACGGCCTTGAGCATATGCCTGAGGATATAGCTGCTTACTTTGCCGATAAAACTCCCCTTGAACCGTACCGGGTAAAAAGTGCGGCTCCGGACCTTGGCGCCATTCGCGCCTCCAGAACTGTGGATGGACTTGGCGGTATAGGCCCCAATGTTATAGAGCTGTGCCGGGCGGCGGATATAGTATTCATGGCAATGCATGGTGAGCCGGGAGAAAACGGCATGATACAGGCCATGTTTGACATGATGGAGATAAAGTATACCGGCGCAGGATACTTTGGCAGTGCCCTTGCAATGGATAAGGGCGTAACAAAGCAGCTGTTTATAAACCACGGCATACCCACTCCTGTGGGAAAGATATTCAGCAAGGGACAGGAAGTGGACTTCCCTCTGCCCTGCATAGTAAAGCCCTGCTCCGGCGGCTCCAGTATAGGCGTAAGGAAAGCCTTTACCAGAGAAGAGCTGGATATTGCCGTGGCGGAAGCCTTCCGCTGCGAGGATGAGATACTTATAGAGCAGGTGATTACCGGCCGCGAGTTTACCTGCGGCGTGCTGGAGGACGGAGCGCTTCCTCCTGCCGAAGTAATACCCAAGGGCGACTTTTACGACTATGCCCATAAGTATCAGGACGGTCTTATTACAGAGATATGCCCCGCCCAGATAAGCGATGAGCTTACCGCTGAGATACAGCGGCTTTCCATGGAGGTTTTCAAATGCCTCAAGCTTAAAGTGTATTCCCGCATGGACTTCCTCTATGACGGGGAAAATCTCTACTGTCTGGAGGCAAATACCCTTCCCGGCATGACTCCCACCAGCCATCTGCCCCAGGAGGCAAAGGCCGCAGGCATCGGCTATGAGGACCTGTGCATGAAGATAATAGACCTGTCCATGAAAAAGTATCAGTAGGATCGGATATAAATGATAGACTTTACCTTAAAACAGATAGCTGAAATAACCGGCGGGGAATACTATGGCCCCGCCGAAATGCTCAATACAAAAATAAACGGCATAACCATAGACAGCCGAGCGGTACAGCCGGGCAGCCTGTTTGTACCTATTGTGGGCGAAAGGTTTGACGGACATAACTTTATTGCCTCTGCGGCAGAAAAGGGAGCTGTGGCTTCCCTGTCACATAAGGAGGGCGAGTGGAGCTGCCCTGTTATCAGGGTGAAATCCACAGAGGAAGCCTTCCGCGCCATAGCGGGAGCATACAGGGCAAGGTTTGATATTCCCGTTATAGGCGTTACCGGCAGCGTTGGCAAGACCACCACAAAGGAGATCATCGCAAGCGTGCTGTCCCAGCGGTTTGATACCCTGAAGAACCAGGGAAACCTTAACAACCAGACCGGAGTGCCGCTTACGCTGTTTCGCCTGATGGAAAACCACGGTGCGGCAGTGGTGGAGATGGGTACCAATCACCATGGCGAGATTGCAGCCCTTGCAGACATAGTGCGCCCCACTATAGGAGTGATAACCAACATCGGTGAATCCCATATAGAATACCTTGGCTCAAGGGACGGCATACTTAAGGAAAAAAGCGACATATTCAGGAATATAGGTTCTGAGGGCAAGGCCATAGTAAACGGCGACGATGATAAGCTGTGTACCCTGAAAGGGAAAATGGATAACCTTATAACCTATGGCTTTGGCGAAAAAAATGATATCCAAGCCAAGGATATAACAGATAAGGGCCTTGAGGGCAGCGAGTTTACCGCCGTATATGGAGATAAGTCCCTGAGGCTCACTGTTCCTGCCCCCGGACGGCATATGATAATGAACGCCATGTGCGCAATGGCGGTTGGCCTGTCCCTTGGCATGGCGGAAGAAGAAATAGCAAGCGGCGTTGCTGCGTACCGGCCTGCGGCAGGCAGGATGGACATAATAAAGTGCAGCAGCATAACTTTGCTCAGCGACGCATATAACGCAAGCCCCACCTCCATGAAGGGCTCCATAGATATAGCCTGCAGGACTGAGGGAAGAAGCGTGCTTATATTGGGGGATATGCTGGAGCTGGGAAATAACGCTCCCCAGTATCATTATCAGGTGGGACAGCATGCGGCTCAGGCCGGAGCGGATATACTTATCAGCGTAGGGGAGCTTTCCCGGGAAATAAACAGGGGCGCTGCAGAGGGAGGAGTGGATACCATTCACTTTGAAGACAGGGCAGCACTTACGGAAAAGCTGAAGGATATAATACGCCCGGGCGATGTGGTGCTGGTAAAGGCATCCCACAGCATGGGATTGGAACATATTGCAGAACACCTTAAAAATAACTTTTAGGAGAGTAACAATGGAAGAAGTAAAGAAAGAAATGCTGGAAGAACAGGTTGTGGAAGAAGTTAAGGCAGCTGAAGCTGTTGCGGAAGAAAAGCCGCTGACCGAAGAGGAAAGAAAAGCTGTTAAAAAGAATTTTAAGAGCAATGTTCTGCTGATGGCAGCAGGCTTTGTGCTGGGCTATCTGATTGGCCGCATGATATTTGTTGAGCTGCGTATGCTGGCCTATGTTTGCGGCATGGCAATGGCGGGTATAGTTTGCGCTCTTTATATTAAGAAATAGCGTTTGGTATTATCGTGAAGCTCGCAGGCAAAAAGGACATGCTTATAATAGGGGCGGCGCTGGCTGTATGCATAGTTGCGGCCCTTGTTTTGCTGGGCCCATCCGGCAGTATGGTAAGAGTATATGTGGGGGAGGAGCTATATGAAGAGGCTTCCCTTTATATGGACAGAACCATAGTGATAGAACAGAGCGATGGATGCCGCAATGAGGTGCGCATTGAAAAGGGAAGGGTATATATGGCCTTTTCCACCTGCGAAAATCAAAACTGCGTAAATCAGGGAGAAATGACACCTGATAATATAGCCTCCCGTGCCCTGTCAAATTGGATAATTTGTCTGCCAAACAGGGTAACGGTGGAGCTGGGGGAGGAGTAGCCTTGTGAACACCAGAAGCATAGCCCGCTTTGGATTGCTCACCGCAATGGCGCTGATGCTGGGCTACTTTGAGCGATTTATACCCATAGCCCCGGGTATTCCCGGCATAAAGCTGGGACTTGCAAATACCGTGCTGCTGTACGCTGTATATCTCATGGATGCAAAGAGCGCATGGCTTTTGATGTGCGCAAAGGTGCTGCTGTCGGGTTTCCTGTTTGCGGGTCTTTCAGGCATGCTTTACAGCTTTGCGGGCGGTGTGCTCAGCCTTGCCGTTATGCTGCTGCTCCACAGGGCAAAGGATATGGGTACGATTGGCGTAAGCGCAGGAGGTGCTGTATGCCATAATATCGGGCAGATAACCGTGGCCTGCATGGTGGTGCAGTCAAGGGCTGTGCTGAGCTACCTGCCTGTGCTTATGATTTCAGCGGTGATAACCGGCGTGCTTACCGGCGTGATTGCAAAGTATGCCATAGAGGGGCTTGTAAAGGCAGGCTTTGGAAAGGAGTAGCCCATGGGCTTCTGGCTGTTCATGACGGTGTGCTGTCTGGCGATACCGCTGAGCATGATTATCGGCGGCGCAAGCTATGAAAAAAAGACGCCTAAGTTCAGCAGGCTTTCGGGATACCGTACCGCCATGTCCATGAAAAACGCCGACACATGGGCCTTTGCCCACAGCTATATGGGCAGGCTGTGGAAAAGGTGGGGCATATGGACTTTGACAGGCACGGTGCCGGTTATGCTGTACTGTATGGGCGGTACGGAAGACGAGGTAGGCCTGTGCGGAGGCATAGTATGCCTGATACAGACCATAGTGATGTGCATTCCCATAATAATGACGGAAAGGGCGCTGAAGCGCAGTTTTCATAAAGACGGCACAAGGCGGACCGACACTGAATAAATGCAAACAAAAAAGACGGCTTAAAAGCCGTCTTTCAGTTTGTAAAGATAACTATTTGATGGATGCAACGTAATCCAGAGCGGTGTTAACGCCGTTTACAACTGCACCGGAAGTGATGGAAGCACCGGTGATGGAGTCTACGTTATCCTTGAGTACCAGGGGAGAGGTAAGACCCTTGAACTGCTCGGTGAAAGCAGGTTCCTTGGCCTTTGCGCCCAGACCTGCGGTCTCGGAGAAGTTTGCGCCGCCCACGTTGAGGCCGGTGATAACGCCGTCAGCGTCAACGCCAACTACGATTTCAACATCTCCGCCGTAGCCCTTAACGGTTACCTGTGCGGTATGGCCTACAACTGCGCCGTTGGCAGAACCTGCATAGCAGCTGTCGATGGCGGGATCGGTAACGGTGAGCTCTTCAAACTCGGAGGCGCCGGGAAGAACTGCCCTGCGGGCTTCGTCAGCGGCTACGAGAGTCTGCTCGTCAATGATGGGGGAAGTGAGCTCGTTGGTAAAGCCCAGAGCACAGCCTGCGATGAGTGCGATAAGACCCAGTACCAGCCAAGCGGGCATTTGCTTCTTCATATTAGAAAACCTCCTGCAGATGCAACATGTTTTATTTTCACGCTGAACTATTATAGCACACTGAGAAACTAAATTCCACCCCTAAAGGCCGTTCTTTTTTTATATATGAAACTATGAAAAAGACATATCACAGGCATAAAAATAGTGTTATAATTTCAATATGAGATATTTTGCTCGTGTGGTATCAATATTGCTGCTGTGCGCGGCGCTCACTATGGCGGCGGGGTGTGGTTCTGTGCCTCAAAAAAACTCCGCTGTGGGATTTCATATGGATACGGTCATAACCCTTACGGGATACTGTGATGAAGAACTGCTGAAGGAGGCCATAGGCCTTTGCGGGGAATATGAAAAGCTGCTGAGCCGCACTATGGAGGGCAGTGATATATGGAACATAAACCACGCAAGGGGCGAGGCTGTTACGGTAAGCGATGACACCGCCCGTGTGCTGGAGCTGGCTCTTGATATATGTAAAAAAAGCGACGGAGCGCTGGATATAACAATTGCCCCCGCAGTGGATCTGTGGGACTTTAAGTCCGGGGAAGCCGCATTGCCTGCGGATAAGGACATAGCCGCTGCAATGGATAAGGTGGACTATACAAAAATCACCCTGGATGGAAATAACGTAAGGATTCCGGAAGGCATGCAGATAGACCTTGGCGCCGTTGCAAAGGGATACATAGCCGACAGGGTGGAGGAGTTCCTAAGGGATAAGGGCGTGGAAAGTGCCGCGCTGAACTTTGGCGGCAATGTTATCGCCATGGGAGAAAAGCCTGACGGCTTGGCATGGAATATAGGCATACAGGACCCTGCCGCCCCAACGGGAGAGTCCGCGTTGGTGCTGGGCGTGAAGGACCTTAGTGTGGTAACCAGCGGTGTGTATCAGCGCGGGTTTGACCTGAACGGCGTAAGGTATCATCACATACTGGACAGCCAAACCGGCTATCCGGTACAGAACGGCCTGGCCTCCGTAACCATAATATCCAACGGGTCTGCACTGGGGGATGCGCTGTCCACGGCGTGCTTTGCAATGGGAAGTGACGGACTGGCCTTTGCCGAGAGCATGGGTGCGGAGGCTGTGATAATTTACTCGGACGGCACTATGGAGTACACTGACGGCGCACAGGAGCTTTTAATCGGTTAGATTAGGGAGTATCATTATGCTGCTGGTAAAGCGAAACGAAATGGATATGACCACCGGCCCTCTTATGAAAAAGCTGGTGGCTTATGCCGTGCCTGTGGTTATAACGGGAATACTGCAGCTGATGTTCAATGCGGCGGACGTTATAATAGTGGGGCGCTATGCGGGACGCACAGCATTGGCGGCGGTTGGCTCCACAACGTCGCTTATAAACCTTCTGGTAAACCTGTTCATGATGATTTCCATAGGGGTAAATGTGGCGGTAGCACGCTATTACGGTGCGCATGAGCCAATAGAAGTAAGTAAAACCGTATCCACTGCCATGGCCATGAGCGTAATAATAGGCCTGTTCGTTTGCGTGTTTGGCATAGTGGCCTCCAGACCGATGCTGGTTATGATGGAATCACCTGCAGACGTGCTGGATCAGGCGGCATTGTATCTTCGCATATACTTTATGGGCATTCCCGCTTTTATGGTGTATAACTTTGGTGCGGCGGTGCTTAGGGCGGTGGGAGATACTCAGCGGCCTATGAAGTTCCTTACCATAGCGGGCATTATAAACGTTATATTAAACCTTATAACCGTAGTTGGCTTTAAGATGGGCGTTGCAGGCGTGGCAATAGCCACGGCGGTATCACAGTATGTATCTGCGGCTTTCATCGTGATGAGCCTCGTTACAACCGAAAGCTGCCTTCATCTTGAGGTGAAGGAAATGCGAATATATAAAGAGAAGCTTATTGAAATACTCAGGATAGGCTTACCCGCAGGGCTGCAGAGTCTACTTTTTTCCATAACCAATGTTATGATACAAGCTTCGGTAAATACTTTTGGCTCCACCATAATGGCGGGAAGCTCTGCCGCAAGCAATATAGATGGTTTCATTTATACCTCTATGAATGCCGTGACCCAGACAGCCATGGCCTTTACAGGACAGAACATGGGAGCGCGAAAGTATCAGCGCATAGGCCGTATAATGGGCAGCTGCATACTGCTGGTTACCATTGTAGGCGGATTGATGGGAGCGGCATGCAGCCTGTTCAGAAACGGACTGATCAATATATATGCTAATGGCGATCCTGAGGTAATATACTGGGGCGCCCAAAGAATGCTCATTGTAGCTCTGCCGTATTTTATCTTTGGTATTTCCGATACCATTGTGGGAGTGGTGCGTGGAATGGGCAATTCTACACTTCCTATGATAATCAGCATATTCGGCGTATGCGCTTTCAGGATTTTGTGGCTGTATACAGCCTTTGCTGCGGAGCCTACCTTTGCCATGCTGATGTTGGGATATCCAGTGTCATGGACTGTTACTCTGATTGGACAGGGGCTGTGCTATCTGCTGATGAAGAAGAAAATAATTGCCCGCTATGAGGCAAAGTTCGCGTTATAGATACATGCATACCTGCTACATACACATAAGAAATACCCCTGTTGGAGATATAACTGTTACTGAGCATGGAGGCTGTATAACGGGGCTGACATTTGATATGAGCTGTCCCGGCCAATGCCGGCGGACAGCTTTGCTTGATTTGTGCGAAAGTCAGCTTATGGAGTATTTTCGCGGAGAACGAAGGAGGTTTGATCTGCCGATATATATGGAGGATACAGCTTTCCGACAGAAAGTGTGGAAGGCACTTATGGATATACCGTACGGCGAAACAATTACATATGGAGAGTTGGCCAAAATGATAGGCAGCCCAAATTCCGCCAGAGCGGCAGGAAGCGCATGCGGAGCAAATCCGCTGCTTATAATAGTGCCGTGTCATAGGGTCGTAGGACGAAAAGGCCTGACAGGCTATGCCGGAGGGCTGGATTCTAAAAAAACTTTGCTTAAAATAGAAAAAAGTGGGAAATAACTATTGACAGAGCAAAAAAATAGATTATAATAAGATTAAGAATTGTTCTTAATCTTAAAAAACAAATAAATTTGCTTAAAGGAGAATAAAACAATGGAACTTAAGGGCACCAAGACTGAACAGAACCTCATGACTGCATTTGCCGGCGAATCTCAGGCCAGGAACAAGTACACCTACTTTGCAAGCGTAGCACGCAAGGAAGGCTATGAGCAGATCGCTGCTATCTTCCAGCAGACCGCTGACAACGAGAAGGAACACGCAAAGCTTTGGTTCAAGTATCTGGGCGGCATCGGCGATACCGCTGCTAACCTGAAGGCTGCCGCCGAAGGCGAAAACTACGAGTGGACCGATATGTACGCTACCTTTGCCGAAGAGGCTGAGGCTGAGGGCTTCAAGGAGCTGGCTTACAAGTTCCGCGCCGTAGCTGCCATCGAAAAGACCCACGAAGAGCGCTATCTTGCTCTGCTGAACAACGTAGAGATGAAGGCCGTATTTGAGAAGGCCGGCGAGACCATGTGGGAATGCCGTAACTGCGGTCACCTTGTAGTAGGTAAGGCTGCTCCCAACATGTGCCCCGTATGCGCACATCCCCAGAGCTACTTCGAAGTACGCAAGGAAAACTATTAATCCAAAATATCATTGAGCCACATTGATATATAACTCCTGCCCAAATATACGGCGTCCTATATGGCGCCGTATATTTTAATATCCTGTAAGTGCAAATTTTATGACCTGCTAAGCTGCAATCTTCAGCTTTGCGAAAAAGTTTATGTCAGGGGCTTTGAACGTGCAAAAAAATCAGCAAAAAATATAAATAACTTTCTAAACATATGTGAATGTAAGTGGTATAATATATCTGTTAAATGATGTCACATTACTGAATACATTTTTTGCGGAGGAGTCATATAAAATGGAACATTACGGCGTATCTGTCAATATCCTCAATACCCCCGAGCTGGATCCCGGTTTTATCCCGCTGCTCAAGTACAATCAGGCATTCCTGAAGGACGCAAAGAAGCCTTTCTCCATAGCGGTTGAGCGTGCGGACGGCCAGATGTCCACCCATCATACTTTTATCCACGGCACCGATGAGATGCTGCAGGCAGACTGCTATTATGTAGAGCGCCTGGTAAAGACAATCCTGTGGATGAAGGGCGGCTTTAAAGTATACGTTGCCGGTGATGAAAGGGTATATGATTTCCTCAGCAAGGCATATAATGCAGGCGGTCAGCAGGAGTTTGACTGGGACTACATGGCAAACATATTTGAGCGTCCCTTTGAAGTAGTGTTTGTAGAAAAGGTGCCTGAGGCAAAGGATTCCCCCAAGCGTGTGGGCGGCCATCTGGACGGCTGCCGCATAGGCTTTGATGCAGGTGGATCCGATCGCAAGGTTTCCGCTGTTATAGACGGCGAAACCGTATATTCCGAGGAAGTGGTTTGGTTCCCCAAAATAAATTCCGATCCCGACTATCACTATGACGGAATAGTTTCCGCTCTCAAGTCCGCCGCAGAGCATATGCCCCGTGTGGATGCCGTTGGCGTATCCTCCGCAGGCGTATATATCAACGACCGAACCATGAGCGCTTCCCTGTTCCTTAAGGTTGGCAAGGAAGACTTTGATGCAAAGGTAAAGGATATCTATATCCGCGCCATCAAGGATACCTTTGGCGATGTTCCTTATGCTGTATATAACGACGGCGACGTTTCTGCCCTTGCAGGCACCATGAGCCTTAACGACAACAACGTACTTGGCATTGCCATGGGCACCAGCGAGGCTGTAGGCTATGTGGACGGCGAAGGCCGCATCACCGGCTGGCTCAATGAGCTTGCATTTGTGCCTGTTGATGCTGCTCCCGATGCCATGCGTGACGAGTGGTCCGGCGATATTGGCTGCGGCGTAAAGTATTTCTCTCAGGACAGCGTAATAAAACTTGCTCCCCGCGCAGGCATTGAGCTGGATGAAAGCCTGTCCCCCGCGGAAAAACTTAAGGTAGTTCAGGGCCTCATGGCTGAGGATGATCCACGCGCAGCAAAGGTATACTGCACCATCGGCGTATATCTGGGCCATACCCTTGCATATTATTTTGACCTGTATGGCTTTAAGCATGTGCTGCTGCTGGGCCGAGTAATGAGCGGCAAGGGCGGCGATCTGCTCCTTGAGAACTGCAGAAAGGTGCTTGAGAGCGAATATCCCGAAGTAAATAAGGCTATCAACCTTGCTCTGCCCGATGAAAAGTTCCGCCGCGTTGGCCAGTCCATGGCCGCAGCCAGCCTTGCGGAATCCAAATAGAAACCCGATTACGCTAATATAATAAATTAAAAAGATAGGAGACAGCCATAATGAGGATCTATTGTGAGAAGGATTATCAGGCAATGAGCCGCCGTGCTGCCAATATTATTGCAGCCGAAATTATACGTAAGCCCGACTGCGTACTGGGCCTCGCAACCGGTTCTACCCCCGTTGGCACATATAAGGAGCTGATCGCAATGTATCAGCAGGGCGATGTGAGCTTTAAGGAAGTGCACAGTGTAAACCTGGATGAGTACAAGGGCCTTGCCCCCACTCACGATCAGAGCTATCGCTATTTTATGCAGGATAATCTCTTTAACCATGTGGATATAGACCCTGCCAATACAAACGTACCCAATGGCCTTGCAGAGGATGCGGAAGCCGAGTGTGCTGCTTATGACAGGCTGGTGGAATCTTTCGGTTATGCGGATCTGCAGCTCCTTGGCATCGGCAACAATGGTCATATCGGCTTTAACGAGCCTGACAGCAGCTTTACCAAGGCTACCCATGTGGTGGATCTTACTGAAAGCACTATCTCCGCCAATGCCCGCTTTTTTGAGAGCGCAAACGAGGTGCCCCGCCAGGCCCTTACCATGGGCATTGGATGCATCATGGCAGCCCGCCGTATACTGCTGGTGGCCAATGGTGCAGGCAAGGCAGACGCCCTTTACAACACCGTATGCGGTCCCATCACTCCTGAGTGCCCCGCCACTATTCTTCAGCTCCATAAGGATGTTGTAATAGTTGCAGACGAGGCAGCTCTGAGCAAGGTAATTGCTGCAGGAGTAGCCGTATGCAGATAATCAACGGAAAGGTATTTGACATTAAAGAAGGCTTTGTAAGCCGGGATGTATATACCGATGGCATGTATATTGCTGAAAAGAGCGGAGATGACGTTGTTATAGACGCATCCGACTGCTATGTTATCCCCGGCCTGGTGGATGTACACTTCCACGGCTGCGTAGGCGAGGATTTCAGCGACGCTACTCCGGAAGGCCTGCAGAAAATAGCTGACTATGAGCTGTCCGAGGGCGTTACTTACATCTGCCCCGCAGGTATGACTCTGCCAGAGGATCAGCTTACTGCCATCTGCCGCAACACCGCCGCCCACAGGAAGAATAATTCCGGCGGCGCCGAGGTGGTGGGCGCTCACCTTGAAGGTCCTTTCCTTTCCATGGCAAAGAAGGGCGCCCAAAATGGCGCATTTATCCACGAACCGGATGCCAATATGCTGAGGCGTCTGCAGGATGCTGCAGAAGGCAGCGTAAGGCTGGTAACGCTGGCGGCCGAGGAGCCCAACGCCATAGAGTTTATCAAGGCAGCTGTGGATATGGGTATTACCGTATCCTTGGGACATACCACCGCGGGCTATGATGTGGCTTCTGCCGCATATGCTGCCGGTGCTTCCCATGCCACCCACCTTTACAACGGCATGCCTTCCCTCCACCACAGGGAGCCCGCCGTTATAGGTGCAGCATTTGACGCAGGCGCAAGGGCAGAGCTGATTTGCGACGGTATACACATTCATGGCAGCGTTGTGCGCCTTACCTTTGCAATGTTCGGTGCAGAGCGCATGGTTCTTATATCCGACTCCCTCCGGGCTGCAGGTATGCCGGATGGTATTTATCCCTTCGGTGGTCAGGAAATAGAGGTTCACGGCAACCGTGCCACCATAGCCGGCCATCCCGAGACCCTTGCAGGCTCTGTTACCAGCCTTATGGGCTGCATGCGCAAGGCTGTTGAGTTTGGTATTCCCCTTGCGGATGCGGTACGTGCCTCCTCTCTGAATCCTGCTGAGGCCATCGGTATAGCGGACAGAGCGGGCACACTGGATGTGGGCAAGGAAGCCAGCATTCTGCTGCTCAATAAGAAGGACCTGTCCCTGCGTACTGTTATTTTCAAGGGTCAGGTACAGTAAATAAATACAGTATCAGAAGCCGCCCGTGCTTTATACGGGCGGCTTTTTGCGTATCCGGAGGCAGGGGGAGAGGCAAATGGTGCAGCTTTTTATGCAGTATTTTGCGAAAACAGCCCTGAATTATAGTAAAAAATAGTACCTAAAATATTTTTTGCAATATCTTGAGCAGAAAATATAGTTTTAATAGCTAAAGGGGTCGTGTATAATGGTAAAAAATCAGGAAGATCGGGAGGTTTACCCAATGAAGAAGTTTTTTGCAATAGTACTTGCTGCACTGATGCTTTTCAGCCTTACCGCATGCAGCCAGAGCAATGTTGCAGTAGAAGAAGCAGCACCCGTTGAATCCGAAGCGGCTCCCGCCCCCGCTCCCACTGCTGAGGTGGAAGAGGGACTGCTCAGGGTAGCGGCCCTGTACGATATAAGCACCATGGACGTGGCACAGACCACCGACAACTACATGGTTCCCATGAATATCTTTGACCGTCTCTTTGAGGTAGAGGTTCAGGACAACGGCGGCACCGAGATAGTGCCCAGCCTTTGCACCGGCTACACCCCCTCTGAGGATGGCCTTACCTACACCTTTACCCTCCGTGAAGGCGTGGTATTCTCCAACGGCAGCGCACTGACCGCATCTGACGTTCAGTATACCTTTGAGCGCCTGCTCACCGCCGGCGGCGTAAATGACGACGTTCCTCTGGAAGTTGCCGGCGCAGAAGCCCTCAAGAACGGCGAGGCCGATACCCTTGCAGGTTTCTCCGTAATCAGCGACTACGAGTTCTCCATCACCCTCGGAGCCCCCAATGCAGGCTTTATTGCTGAGCTTACCGGCCCCGCCATGTCCGTTGTGGATAAGGAGACCATGGAGCAGGTAACTAACTTTGGTATCGCCTGCGAAGATACCATCGGCACCGGCCCCTACATGATCACCGAGTGGGTGGTAAACGATCACTATACCCTTGAGTACAACGAAAACTACTGGGGTGAAGAGCCCAGCGTCAAGAAGATGATAGTTTCCATCATTCCCGACGCTTCCACTCAGAACCTTATGTATCAGAACGGCGAGCTGGATATTATTGACCTTGAGTATCTGGATTCCGCAATCGTAGAGTCCACCTACAAGACCAACTACGCTGACAGCATCATCTCCGGTTCCCGCGTTGGTCTTACCTATCTGGCCATGAACGCAAACAATGAGTTCCTTTCCGATGTAAACGTGCGCAAGGCCGTACAGATGGCTATCGACGTTGACTCCATAATTGCTTCCGTATACGCTGGCGATGCTATTCCCGAGAGCGGCATTATCCCCACCGGCGTATGGGGCCACAACGATGCCCTTGAGCGTCCCGTATACGACGTAGAAGCTGCAAAGGCTCTGCTGGCAGATGCCGGCTATGCCGAGGGTCAGATCTCCTTCGAGCTTGCCATGGATTCTTCCTCCTCCAGCAACACTCAGCTGGTATACCAGATCGTTCAGCAGTACCTGAAGGCCATCGGCATCAACGCCGAGATCGGCACCTATGACGAATCCTCCTGGCTGGATCTGCGCAAGTCCGGCGAGATGGATGCCTTCATCGCAAACTGGACCATGGACTACAATGACCCCGCCAACATCATGTATACCTTCTACGGCAGCGAGGAAAAGACCAAGATCCGCAGCCTCAACTATGCTGATGAAGCTATCATGGCCCGCGTAGCCGCAGCTTCTTCCATCACCGACGATGCAGCCCGTATGGCTGAGTATCAGGCCCTGGAGCAGAAGATCGTAGTGGAAGACGCTGCATGGGTACCCCTTCTTGGCAATATGCACCTGTTTGCACTGGGCCAGAGGGTAGCGGACTTTGTTCCCTACTGGGCAGGCTACAGCAACTTCTACGCTAAGGATGTAGTGCTCAACTAAGAATCATACATTAAAATAAGCATTAAAAGTGCGCATAAGGGTATCTGAAAGCAGATGCCCTTATGCTCATGTGAGGGGATATGACAATGGTAACAAGTATATTAAAGCGAATAGGACAGACGGTGCTCATATTGATAGGCGTGGCAATGCTTATCTTTATAATGCTGCGCATTATTCCCGGCAACGCCATAGTCACTATGATGGGCGAGCATGCCAACCCTGAGGCCATAGTTCGCATGACCGCAGAGCTGGGGCTGGATCAGCCCATACATGTGCAGTTCTGGAAGTATATCACAGGCGTGTTTTCCGGTGACCTTGGCACCAGCTATTCCCTTAACCGCAGCGTGTCTGAGCTTATTGCCACATCTTTCCCCAATACCTTCCGGCTTGCCATATTTGCAGCGCTGTTTGCGTGGACCCTTGGAATAGTCTGCGGCATAATAGCCGCAGTTAAAAAGAACGGAATACTGGATCATCTCTTTATGGGCGTATCCCTTCTGGGTGTATCTGTGCCTGTGTTTATGGTGGCCATGGTGCTGCAGTACCTGCTGGCATACAAGCTTCAGCTGTTCCCCATATCCTCGGGCTCTGCAGGGCTTATAGGGTATGTATTGCCTGCAATAGCCCTGGGCTGGAACTCTGCGGGCAGCATATCAAGGCTTACCCGTTCTACCCTTCTGGAAGTATTGCAGGAGGATTATATCGATACCGCCCGTGCAAAGGGATACAAGCAGCTGCCGGTAATCATGCGGCACGCCCTTCGGAATGCGGTGCTGCCGGTTATCACCATGATGGCGGTACAGCTGTCATCCCTGCTTTCCGGCGCTGTTATCTGCGAAACCATATTCTCCATCAACGGCATAGGACGCCTTGCGGTGCAGGCCATTGATGGACGTGACATACCGCTGCTGCAGGGAACAATACTGTTCTCCACGGCGCTGGTAATACTGGGCAACCTTGTGGCGGACTGTCTGTATTCGCTGCTGGATCCCAGAATACGCAAGGAGGTGTAACCATATGGAAAAGAAGAATATTATGGATGCCCCCGTGCTTTACGATGAACAGAATACCTTCCGCGGCGTGATGAAGAGGCTTTTCAGGGAAAATAAGCTGGCCATACTGTCGTTGGTCATAATTGCCATATTTGTGATAGGCGCAGTGTTTGCCCCCTGGCTCACGCCGTATGGATATGAGGATATAGACCCCATAAACCGCCTTTCCGGTCTTTCCAAAGAGCATCCTCTGGGTGCTGATGAGCTGGGCCGCGATGTGCTTACAAGGCTGCTGTACGGCTCCAGAATATCCCTGCTTGTGGGTATAGTGCCCACCATAATATCCATGCTGGCAGGGGCAGTGCTGGGCATAGTGGCAGGCTACATGGGCGGACGTGTGGATTCCGTGATAATGCGCCTTGCGGATATCATGCTGGCTTTCCCCTCAATGCTGCTGGCCATGGTAATTATGTATACCCTTGGCGACGGCATAATTAACATATTCCTTGCGCTGGCCCTTGTAAACTGGGCAAGCGTTGCCCGCATAGTGAGGGCGGAGACGCTTAAGCTTCGTGAGGCGGAGTTTGTGGAGGCGGCACGCTCTATAGGCGTCAGCAATTTTAAAATAATGTGGCGGCACATAATGCCCAACTGCATTCCCTCCATGATAGTGCTGTTCACCCTGAACATACCCTCTGCCATACTGTCCGAAAGTTCCCTGAGCTTCCTTGGCCTGGGTATTGAGAAGCCCATGGCATCCTGGGGCATGATGGTAAACATAGGCCGTCAGTATCTTTACAACAATCCCGAGCTTAGCCTTGTTCCCAGCATAGCCATCATGCTGATAGTGCTGGCCTTCAATTTCCTGGGGGATGGCTTGCGCGATGTTTTGGATCCCCATCTGAAGAAGCAGTAAAAAGGAGGACGCTATGGAAAAAATGACCTTGCAGGTAAATGACCTGTGTACCAGCTTTTTTACTGACAAAGGCGAGATAAAGGCTGTAAACCATGTATCCTTTGACGTGCCAAAGCGCAGTATCATAGGCATAGTGGGAGAATCCGGCTGCGGCAAAAGCATGACCGCCCGCTCTGTGATGCGCCTGTTGAAGTATCCCGGCAAAATAGTCAGCGGCAGCATTGCCATTGAGGACAAGGAGCTGACTGCCCTCACCGAGGCTGAGATGTCCAACGTCAGGGGAGAGGAAATATCCATGATATTCCAGGAGCCCATGACCAGCCTTAATCCTGTAATGAAGGTGGGTAAGCAAGTGCAGGAAGTGGTGCTGCTGCACAGGAAGGTAACTAAGCAGGAAGCCAAAAAGGAAGTTATACGCATATTCGAAAAGGTGGGCATATCCGAGCCCGAAAAGCGCTATGAGTGCTACCCTCACGAGCTTTCCGGCGGCCTTCGCCAGAGGGTGATGATAGCTATGGCCATGATATGCAGGCCCAAGCTGCTGATAGCGGATGAACCTACCACCGCGCTGGACGTTACGGTGGAAGCACAGATACTGGAGCTTATGAAGAACCTTCGTGACGAAATAGGCACCAGCATAATACTTATATCCCATAACCTTGGCGTTGTGGCGGAGCTGTGCGATTATGTGCATGTAATGTACGCAGGCCGCATAGTGGAACAGGCAGAGACCTTTGAGCTGTTTGACAATCCAAAGCACCCATATACCATAGGCCTTATGAATGCGGTGGATTCCCTTGAGAAAAAGCAGGGCGTGCTGGATACCATACCCGGCACAGTGCCCAATCTGCTTGATCTTCCCGAGGGATGCAGCTTTGAGCCCCGCTGTGGCAAGAGGTGCGAAAAGTGCGTAGAGTGTGTGCCGGAGCTCCATGAGATAGCCCCCGGTCATCTGGTGCGCTGCCATGCCTGCGGGCAGGAGGTGTGATATGCAGGATAATACATTGATAAAAGTACAGGACCTCAGCGTGGAGTTTCCTCTCTCTTCCAAGAAAAAGGTACATGCTGTGTCGGATGTTTCCCTTGAAGTAAAGGAGCACGAGGTGCTGGCGCTGGTAGGGGAATCCGGATGCGGTAAATCCACCCTTGGCAAGGCCATGATACAGCTGATAAAGCCCACTGCAGGCGAAGTCAGCTTTAAGGATGCGGTTATAACCAACATGCCCGCAAAAGCATTCCGTGATTATCGCCGCCAGATGCAGATTGTGTTTCAGGACCCCTATGCATCCCTTGATCCCCGCATGAGCGTAAGGGATATAATCGCGGAGCCCCTTGAGACGTATAATGTATGCGCAACTCCCAAAGAGACCACCGAAAGGGTGGTGGAGCTGCTGGAGGCGGTGGGGCTCAGCGCAGATCATCTTTATCGCTATGCCCATCAGTTTTCCGGCGGTCAGCGTCAGCGTATAGGTATTGCCCGGGCAATAGCGCTGAATCCATCCTTTATAGTATGTGATGAGCCTGTGTCCGCGCTGGATGTATCTGTACAGAACCAGATACTGAACCTTTTAAAGGACCTGCAGGAGCGCTTTGGCCTTACCTATCTCTTTATCAGCCATGACCTGTCCGTTGTGCGCTTTATAGCCAACAGGGTGTGCGTAATGTTCCTTGGCAAGCTGTGCGAGCTGGGAGATACCGAGACCATCTATACAAACCCTCTGCATCCCTATACCCGCTTCCTGCTGGATGCCATACCAAAGGCAGACCCCCACCGGAGGCGCAAGGAGCGCATGCTGCTCAGCGGAGAGTTGCCCAGCCCTGTGGATCCGCCTTCCGGCTGCAGATTCCATACCCGCTGCCCCTATGCCACTGAAAAGTGCAGAACGCAGGAGCCCGAAATGAAGCCTGTGGAGGGCAGGATGGTGGCATGTCACCTTTATGCCGAATAATATAGCCAAACATAAAACAGACCTGCATAAGCAGGCCTGTTTTTTGTGCAATATCAGTCCATGTGCTTTTCTTCGCAGCAGCAGTCCTTTTCGGGGACAGTTATGGTCATGCCTGCGGTGGTGCAGCTTTGCAGTATGTTCAGACACTCGCCGAAGCGCTGGAAGTGAACGATTTCTCTCTCCCTGAGGAAACGCAAAGGATTCAGCAGTGCGGGGTCATCCGTAAGGGTCATAAGATGCTCATAGGTGGCGCGGGCTTTCTGTTCTGCCGCCATGTCTTCATGAATGTCTGTGATGGGGTCGCCTGTGCACTGGATATATGCGGTGGTGAAGGGAACGCCGTTGGGGTCGGCAGGGAATATGCCCTTGGAGTGCATGGTGTAATAGCCCATAAGGCCTGCTTCCTCAATTTCCTTGAGGGAGGCGTTGCGCATGCACTGGTGTATCATGGTGCCAATCATTTCCCAGTGTGCCATTTCCTCTGTACCGATATCGTTGCAGGTGGCCTTTACCCGGTTATCCGGCATGGAGAAGCGCTGAGTAAGGTATCTGCACGCAGCGGCAAGTTCCGAATCAGGACCGCCATACTGCGCCATGAGGGCCTTGGCCATGCGGGCATTGGGACGGCTGATGTTAACGGGGTACTGAAGTTTTTTCTGATAGATCCACATGTTTTTTGTTCCTCCTTAGTCCCAGGGCCATTCGCTGCATACATAGCAGCCGGTTTCGGTGGGAGAATGGCCGAAATTCATCAGGGGGCCGTACTGGGCCTCATATGCCTCTATCAGCTCGCATAGTTTGGTGGAGTAATAGAGATAGTCGTTTCTGGCATCCGCGTCGCAGGGATGGGTATCAAGGTAGAGGTTGAGCTCTACGGTTACGAATTGGTATTCGCTGATCTTTTTGAGCAGCTCACATTTAGTCATGTCCTTCATGTGTTCCTCCTTCACATTACCAGCTCGGGGAACAGGGTGCCGTTGCAGAGGGCCTCGCAGGGGCAGAAACCCTTGGTGTAGTCCTGATCCGGGAAGTATATGGTGGCGAGGGTAACGGTGTCACCTGCCCAGCCGCCGCAGGGCTGGGTGTTTGCGGTGCCTGCCGCAACCATGGTTCCGGCGTCATCGCAGCATATGGCGGCGCTGCAGCGGCCGGCGGTTTTTCTTAAATACACGATAGTTGCCTCCTTATCGCCCCGTGTTGTTACAGGGCATTTATATATGGCATAATATGCAAAAACTACCGTAGGACGTGACATGATCAGGAATAAATGAAAATATGCGGCAGTACATATTGACAGTTGAATGAATATTCAACTATAATATGATTGAACGAGCATTCAACTGAAAGGAGCGGCCTATGGCGAAAAACGATATATCCTGCGATTGCGACGTTCTCCATCAGGAGGCGGTGGACAGGGCAAGGGCGGTAATGCCCACAGAGGAAAGGTTCTTTGAGCTGGCGGATTTCTTTAAGGTGATAGGTGACAGCACCCGCAGCAAGATACTCTGGGCGCTGGACAATGGAGAAATGTGCGTGTGCGATATTGCGGTATTATTGGGCATGAGCAAGTCCGCAGTATCCCATCAGCTGAGGGTGCTGAGGGACAGCGACCTTGTAAGGTATCGCCGGGAGGGAAAGGTGGTTTTCTACTCTCTGGCGGATGACCATGTAAAAGAGATATTCGAAATGGCAGTGGCCCATCTTGATGAATAGGAGGCATATTATGAAAAGGAACTATAAAATAATCAACATAGACTGTGCCAACTGTGCCCTGAAGATGGAGCAGGCAATATCCCGCATACCCGGCGTGAACAGTGCAAGGGTCAACTTTATCACTGGCAAGCTTTCCATAGACAGCGATGCCGAGGATATGACCGGTATACTGGAACAGGCCGGCGATGCCTGCCGCAAGATAGACCGCAATGCAAAAATAGTATTATAGATATGTACATACAGCATAAAAAAGAAATTATACGCATAATAGCGGCCGCGTTGCTTTTTGCGGTATCAACAGCAGCTGTAAAGCTGTTGGACTTAAAGGGAATAGGTGCGTTTTTAGCTTATCTTATACCCTACGTATACATCGGATACGATACATTATCCAAGGCAGCATATGGTATTGCCCATGGACAGATATTCGATGAAAACTTCCTTATGGCCATAGCCACCGTAGGTGCTTTTGCCACGTGGGAATATCCCGAGGCGGTTTTTGTAATGCTGTTTTACCGTGTGGGAGAGCTGTTTGAGCATATGGCGGTGGGCAAAAGCCGCGCCTCCATTGCGGCCCTTATGGATATAATGCCGGAATACGCAAACCTTGAAGGGGAGAACGGCATAACCGAAACCGATCCGGAGGATGTACCTGTGGGCAGCATCATAGTGATAAAGCCCGGCGAACGGGTGCCGCTGGACGGTATAGTGATAGAGGGCAGCTCTGCTCTCAATACCATGGCCCTGACAGGTGAATCCCTGCCCAGAGATGTTGCTGTGGGGGATAAGGTGATAAGCGGATGTATCAATATAAACGGTGTATTGCGGGTGCGCACGGTGTGCCAATATGTGGATTCCACGGTGTCGCGCATACTGGAGCTTGTGGAGGATTCCGCCGCAAATAAAGCTGTGACAGAAAGCTTCATTACCCGTTTTGCCAGGGTTTATACTCCTGCTGTAGTGGTTTGCGCTGTGCTGCTTTCCATAGTGCCGCCGCTGTTTGTGGGTAATTGGGCTGAGTGGATATACAGGGGGCTGACCTTCCTGGTTATCTCCTGTCCCTGTGCGCTGGTGATATCGATACCCCTTACATTCTTCGGGGGCATTGGCAAGGCTTCCCGCCGGGGAATACTGGTAAAGGGCGGCAATTATCTTGAAGCGCTGGCCGTGGCGGATGCTGTGGTGTTCGATAAAACAGGTACACTTACAGAGGGGCGGTTCAGCGTGTGCGGACTGTATCCTCATGGAATATCAGAGGAGGAACTTCTGCGCCTTGGGGCATATGGGGAATACTATTCACAGCATCCCATTGCGGAATCCATAAAGGAAGCATATAAGGGGGAAATAGATGCTGATGTCATAAGCGATTACCGGGAAATACCCGGCAAGGGCATAGAATGCATGGTGAATGGCAGTAAAGTACTTGCGGGCAATTCAAAGCTTGTGGGAATAGAAGAAGGCGGGCACACCGGCACTGTGGTGCATATATCCCGGGATGGAGCATATGAGGGATGTATCAGCCTTGAGGACAGCATTAAAGAGGGGGCCGCAGAGGCCTTGGAAGGGCTGAAAAAGCTTGGGGTAAGGAAAACTGCCATGCTTACAGGGGATCGGCAGGCAGCCGCGGAGAAGGCTGCGGAGGCCATTGGCATAGATGCCGTGTATTCTGAGCTTATGCCCGGTGACAAGGTGAAAATTGTTGAAGATATGCTGACCCAAATACAGTGCAGGGGAAAACTCGTATACGTGGGCGACGGCATAAATGATGCACCCGTGCTGAGCCGCTCAGATGTGGGCATAGCCATGGGAGCCATGGGCTCGGATGCGGCAATAGAGGCGGCGGATGTGGTGATAATGGATGACGGGCTGGATAAGCTGCCGGAGGCCATAGCCATAGCGCGGCAAACCAGAAATATAGTGAAGCAGAATATCGCCATGACCCTTGGGGTGAAGGGGATCATACTGGCCCTTGGCGCGCTGGGCCTTGCAGGCATGTGGGCGGCGGTATTTGCGGACGTTGGAATAATGGTGATAGCGGTGCTGAACGCCATGCGCATGCTTGCGGAGTAGAGCGATTGTGGTATAATTGTACAAAATACGTGGACATAAGCGAGGGTCACATATGGAATACAGGATGGAACGGCTCAGCAGCCTTAAGGTAATCGGCTTTGAAAGGAGCTTTTCTGTGGAAAGCGCCTACGATATGATACCAAAGTTTTGGGCGGAGTTCAGTGAGGAATACCTTGAGCTGCTGATGATGGGGGCAAGCCCTGTGGATGAGCAGACTCAGGCCGTAAAGGACTATGGCGTAGGCCAGATGGGTATATCCATAGACGATATAGGGGGCAACGGCAAATTCCGTTATATGATAGCGGGCGAATATACCGGCGGCCCTGTGCCGGAGGATATGACGGTTATAGAGTTTCCTGAGATGGATTGGATAAAGTTCCGCTGCGTAGGGCCTATGCCCCAGGCGCTGCAGAAGCTGAATACAGAGATATTCACAGAGTGGCTTCCCAATAACGATACATATGAGCTTGCCGTTGGCGCCAATATAGAGTGGTATCCGGATATGCCGGTGGATTCTCCCGAGTATTTCAGCGAGATATGGCTGCCTGTAAAGGAAAAATAAGCAACAATACAATAAAAAACAGCATCCTTTCGGATGCTGTTTTTGTATGGTTGATTTACTTTATGAAACCGAATACGTTGAGTATTACGATTACCATGAACAGAGGGATGACAACGTATGCGCTTACCTTGTCCCAGAGGGTCAGCTTGCCGTCCCTGCCGTCGTGAGTAAGCTCTGCTTCGTATCTCTTCCAGTTCCAAACTCTGGATACGAACAGGCAAACCAGTATGCAGCCAAGGGGCATCAGCACATAGCCGCTGAAGCAATCCAGCCAGTCATACAGGCCGTAAAACTCGGTGCTGCCGTAGTACAGCCAGGGAATCTTGAAATCACTCATGGGGCCAAAGCCAAGGGATACGAAGATATTGGCAATGCCGATTATGACGGCCATTATAATGGTGGCCTTTTTGCGGTTCATCTTAAACTTGATCTCGCAGGTGCGGATGTTGGTCTCAAAGAAGCTGAACAGTGAGGACATTACCGCAAACATAAGGGCCAGGAAGAAGAAGCTGCCGATAATGCGTCCGCCGGGCAGGTTCAGGAATATGCCGGACATAACTTCGAATACCAGAGCGGGGCCCTTCTGAACGTCTATGCCTGCGCCAAAGGCGGAGGGGATGATAACAAAGCCTGCAAGAACAGCCGCAAAGGTATCTGCAAAGCTGATGAAGAGAGCGTCGCTCTTGAGGTTGTTTTTCTTGGGTACGTTGGCGCCGAGGGTGATAAACAGGCTCCAGCCGATACCTACGGAGAACAGAACCTGAGTAACCGCGTCTGCGAATACCTTTACGGTGAAGTTTTTAAAATTGGGCAGCAGATAGTACTTGAGGCCTTCCATAGCGCCTTCTGATATGGTGCAGGCGTATACGCCGCAGATTATCAGCATTATGATTAGGGTGGGCATCATGTACTTGGACAGCTTTTCAACAGAGTTGGTTATGCCGAAGAGCATCATCACGGAAACGAACACCAGCAGTATCATGGACCAGACAATGGGAGCCACAGGGTCTGTGGTAAATGTCTGGAAGAATGCGCTGGGATCGCCGCCAAAGTCGCCTACGAATATGAACTGGCACAGATAGCGAAGCACCCATCCGCCAACTACCACGTAGTAGAAGTTTATCATGATGGTGCAAAGGTTGCCTATCCAACCGATAAAGCCCCACTTGGGATTTATCTGCTCAAAGGCCGTTACGGTATCCAATCCGCTGTGACGACCTATGGCGGTCTCCATCTGTACCATGGGCTTAGCAAGGGCCAATACTACAAGAAGATATACCACAAGGAATACACCGCCGCCTCCCCGATAGGCAAGATAGGGGAACTTCCATATGTTGCCCAGACCGATAGATGCGCCGGCGGCTACCATCAGATAACCGAAACGGCTGCCCCATTGTTGTTTCTGTTCCATAAGAATACCTCACTAAAATAATATAATGTATGATTCAGGCATTAATGCCATTAAAACATAACCACAGCTCAACAGCACGCCTAATGAAAAGCACTGTTAAAATAGTATAAAGATTTCATGCGTTTATATAAAGAATGCATAAAGATGAGGAATAAATAAGATAAATCGCATAAAACATGAAGATAATTAATATAACTATGTATTTTTATTAATTATAAAATATCGAACGGGTTAAGGCAAGGGAAAAGGACATTTGTAAAGTTGTTACTTTTTAATGAAAAACATGAAAAAACTGCATGGATAAAAAGAATTAAACAAAGCCGGCTAATGGAAACCTGCAAAGCAAACTAAAAAGCACCCGAAAGATACTGGGACCTTTCGGGTGCAATAAAGGCGGATATGCTGTGGGGTTATGCTGCGGTTTCAGCCTCAGCGGGAAGTTCAGCGGGTACTTCTGTTCCGGCAGGGGCTTCTGCGGCGGGAGCTTCAGTGGTCTGGCCTGCGGCGGGAGCCACATAGGTCACAGAGGGGATAAAGGAGAGACCCATGTAGTCTTCACCGGTGGCGCTGTCCAGGTCAATGTAGGCCTGGGTATATGCTACCTGAGTGGTGGAGCCGGGGGCCAGCTCTGCGGTGTGGTAGAAGAGGCGGAAGCTGCCGTCCTTCATGCGAACCAGCAGGCCGATGGGCTTTGCGGGTGTCATTACGGTGGCGGGAGTTTCTTCCTTGTCCTTCTTCTTGCCGTCAGACTCTACCTGAGTTTCAACGGAAACATTGGGGAAGGAGGTAAGGTATACCACACGCATGTCAGTCTCGGCGATCCACTCGGAATAGGAGGCCCAGTTGCCTGCGGCCATCTGCTCCATGGTGAGGGCGGGATTGCCTTCAACGGCGGTGTTTACAAAGTTTGCGGAGGGAGCGGTTTCGGTGGCTTCTTCCTTCTTATCATCATCCTTCTTTTTCTTGTCATCGTCATCATTGGCAAGTGCGGAAGGCTCTACGATGGTTCCCTTGGTGTAGGCGGTGTTCAGGTTGGTGGCCAGCACGGACAGCAGCTGAGCACGGTTGGAGGACAGGTCTGCAAACTGCTGACGCAGAGCGTTGATGTTCTCGATGGTCAGATTGGGCAGGAAACGCTGAGCATAGGGTGCGAATGCGCCGGACATATACTCGTTGGCGGCGGACTCGGATGCCAGAGCCAGAGCGCTGGTGCGGAAGTCAACATATGCGTTGGGGTCAGCTGCAAAGGCGTTAAATGCCTCGTCAAAGGCGGTGGTGAGGGAGCCGGAAGCGTGAACAACGGACTGGAGAGCCGCAGTTTCAATGCCGTACTTTGCATATTCTTCTACAGCAGCTTTGTTTTCTGCGGTATTGGCTTCTGCAAACATTGCAGAGCCTGCGCCGTAGGTAACAACCACGTTGCCGCCGGTAACAGAAACATCCTGAAGGTTTTCAAGGTAGGGATGAATACTCTTGCTTACCTTTACTGCCAGAGCAGAAGGGTCAGCATCAAAACGGGCGCAGATCCATCTGAGGGGGAGACTCCAGCCGTTGCCCAGCTTAAGGTCCTTTACGCTGAGGGTGACGTCGCTGGCATCTGCGGAGATGTCGCATACAGCCCTGAGGGGTATCTTGAGATTGCCCAGCACAGAGAACTCAAGGTCCGCGGTGAGTGCGCCTTCGGTTTCGGTGGAGATACCCATGCCGGAGAGACGGGCGTTTGCTGCAGCCAGAGTGGTATCCAGCTTTTCAAGCTCAGCAATGGCGCCGGTCTGATACAGCAGCCACCAGATATCGTTCTTGTCCAGCTTCATGGAGACGGAATGGTTTGCGCCGTCGGAGGTGAAGCTGTAACGAGTGGCGGCATCCATGGGCTGGCTCTGTACGCACTCGGTAATATTGTCGTACTGACCGCCGCACTTCTGCAGATACAGCATAAAGCCGGCCAGGGCCGCTGCGATAACAAGTATTACAGCAAGCACAACCAGAACGGTGGTCTTTATTATCTTCTTGCGCCTTTTCTTCTTGCGGCGTGCTTCACGGGCGGCTTCCTTTCGGGCTGCGCGTTCTGCGGCTTCCTCTTCTGTGAGGATCCTTTCTTTTTCCCTTACCGGAGTTTCGGTAGCCATATCTTATATCCTTTCACTGTTGTATTTTATATTTTTGCTCATGTGCGCAAAGACACATCGTACATTTTAACACAATAAGCAAAATCTAACAAGTATATTGCGATAATTGGCGTATTTTGCCGGTTCTTAAAGGGGAGGACATCACTGTAAAATAATTCCCACCAATATTATAGGAATTATTGACAGGGAGAGTGGGGTATGCTAAATTAGATACAGGAAATCACAGCGAATAAGTGGGAATTGGAGGCGCGCATGAAGCTGTCAACAAAGGCCAGATACGGCCTGAAGGCAATGGTTGACCTTTCCATGAATTTCGGCGGCGGACATATGAGCACCGCAAACCTTGCCCAGCAGCAGGGCATAAGCGAATCCTACCTTGAGCAGCTCATAGCCTCCCTGAAAAAGGCGGGCCTTGTAACCTCTGTGCGGGGAGCTCAGGGCGGATACAGCCTTTCCCGACCGCCGGATGAGATAAACGTAGGCGAAGTGCTCAGGGCCCTTGAGGGCAGCACAGACGTTATGAACTGCGTAAGCAGCACCAGCGTCATCTGCAGCAACGCCTGCAGCTGCAGCGCAAGGCCACTGTGGCTGAAGCTTCAGCAGCGCATAGACGAAGTACTGGATACCACTACACTTGCCGATATGGCGGTGGACTATAAAACGCAGCTTAACCGCTTTGATAAGGCGGAGGAGGAATAATAAATGAGAAAAGTATACATGGATAACGCGGCTACCACAGCCCTTGCCCCGGAAGTACTGGAGCAGATGATGCCCTATCTTACCACAACCTTTGGCAATCCTTCCAGCGTTCACGCCTTTGGCCGTGAAGCAAGGACCGGAATCGATAAGGCACGCCAGCAGGTTGCGGCTGCCCTTAACGCAGAGGTGGACGAGATAATCTTCACCGGCTGCGGCACCGAGAGCGACAACACCGTTCTCCTTGGCGTTGCTGCCAAGTATAAGGCCAAGGGAAACCACATAATCACCACCAACATTGAGCATCACGCAATACTGCATACCGCGGAATATCTTGAAAAGAACGGCTGCGAAGTGACCTATCTGCCCGTTGACCAATACGGCAGAGTAAGCGCCGAGCAGGTCGCCGCTGCCATAAAGGACAACACCATACTGGTGTCCATAATGTTTGCAAATAATGAAGTGGGCAGCATAATGCCCATAGCTGAAATCGGTGCCGTATGCCGCGAAAAGGGCGTGCTGTTCCATACCGACGCCGTTCAGGCTGTAGGACATGTGCCCATCGACGTAAAGGCCATGAACATCGACATGCTGTCCCTTTCTGCCCACAAGTTCCACGGTCCCAAGGGAGTAGGCGCGCTGTATGTACGCCGGGGCATTCGTCTGCCCTCCTTTGTAATGGGCGGCGGCCAGGAAAAGGGCCGCAGAGCAGGTACCGAGAACACTGCAGGCGTGGTTGGTCTTGGCGCTGCGGTTGAGATGTCCTGTGCACATATGGAAGAAAATGCCAAGCGCATGACCGCCCTTCGCAACAGGCTCATGGAAGGCATCGAGAGGGAGATACCCGAGGTAAAGCTCAATGGCCACCGCACTGAGCGCCTCCCCAACAACGTAAACTACAGCATACGCTATATCGAGGGCGAGTCCATACTGCTGATGCTGGATATGAACGGCATTGCCGCATCCTCCGGCTCCGCCTGTACCTCCGGCTCACTTGATCCTTCCCACGTTTTGTTGGCGCTGGGTCTGGACCACGAGACTGCCCATGGCTCTGTTCGCCTGACTCTGGGCGATGAGACCACCGAGGAGGATATCGATTATGTTATCGATGTGCTTAAAAAGACCGCCGAGAGGCTTCGCATGATGTCTCCCCTGTACAAGGGCTAATATTGATAAATTCTTCAAGGAGATAGAATAATATGTATACCGAAAAAGTACTGGATCATTTCAGCAACCCCCGCAACATGGGCGAGGTAGAGGGCGCAAACGGCATCGGCACCGTGGGCAATGCCAAGTGCGGCGATATAATGCAGATTTCTCTCAAGATAAATGACGAGGGCATCATTGAGGATGTTGGCTTCAAGACCTTCGGCTGCGGCGCGGCAATCGCCACCAGCTCCATGGCCACCGAAATGATAAAGGGCAAGAGTATAGAGGAAGCCCTGCAGCTGAGCAATTCCGCCGTAGTGGAAGCGCTGGAAGGTCTGCCCCCCGCAAAGATCCACTGCTCCGTACTGGCCGAAGAGGCGGTAAAGGCAGCGCTGGAAGACTATTACAAGCGCAAGGAAGAGGCAAAGTAAGCTTCCTTACATAACTTTACATCACCATCATCACTCCTTTCGGGGCATACTATTTCCGAAAGGAGTGTGTTTATGAAGACTGCAACATTTATGGCAGGTATCGCTGCAGGCATGGTAATGGCAGGGGCTGTACTGTCTACCGCGTACCCCGATGTGCCCCGGCGCATGAGCCGGGATGCCCGCAAGGTGATACGCTGCGGCAAGAGAATGATGTGCGGAATGTTTGAATAAACGCCGCATGGAACGGGAAAATGACGAGGGCGGCTCGCTTATAAAAGGCGGGCCGCCAATCTTTTATGGAGCATGTATGGGAGAATATGTACGGTATGTAAATATGAAGGCAAAATTTGTCGGCAGGTGTCATTGCGTGTTTACAAGAATATGGTAAAGAGGGTATAATTTAGGTGAATAAGTGGAGGTTTATGCATATGAGCGACCAGACCAACCAAACCGTACATTTCAGGATCCAGAACGAGCGCACCAAGGCAGGCGATGTGCTGGTGCAGGTGTATAAGGCCATGTCCGAAAAAGGATACGATCCCGTAAATCAGATAGTGGGCTACCTTATCTCCGGCGACCCCACCTACATCACCAGCTATAACAATGCCCGCTACCTTATCCGCATGCTGGAAAGGGACGAGCTGCTTGAGGAGCTTGTAAAGTTCTACATCAGCAATCACGGACCGCTGGAAGACTGATCTTTTAACTCAGCATAAACGGGCCGCATATTACTGCGGCCTTTTTGAAAGGATTATCAATATGATGAGAGTGCTGGCCCTGGATATAGGGGATAAGCGCATAGGCGTAGCTGTAAGCGACCCCTTGGGCATAACCGCCCAGGGGCTGGAAACATATACCCGTACAGGTGATCTGGATAAGGACACGGACTATCTTGTGGCCCTTGCCAACAAATACAAGCCTGTCCGCCTGCTTTTCGGTATGCCCCGTAATATGGACGGCAGCTATGGCTTTGCCAGCGAAAAGGTAAAGGACTTTGCCGCCGCCGTATGCGCCAAGTGGGACGGCGAGCATGCCTTTTACGATGAGCGCCTTACCACTGTTGAGGCGGAGCGGGTGCTGTGCGAGGCGGAGCTGGACTGGCGCAAGCGCAGAAAGGTAGTGGATAAGGTGGCCGCGGTCGTGATACTTCAGGGCTACCTTGCCACCAATCCCAAGCTGTAATTTCATTATTTTATTAAGGAGATATACAAAATGAACGAAGAGATCCGCGAAGTGGCCCTGCTGGACGAGGACGGCAAGGAGACCGTATTCGAACATATACTTACCTTCCTTTACGAAGGCGGCCGTTATGTTGCCCTGTGTCCCATTCAGGAGGACAGCTCCATGGAAGAGGATGAGGCAGAGGTGATCATACTGCAGATCGTCAGCGAAAACGGCGAGGACACCTATAAGAGCATCGAGAGCGAAGTGCTGCTCAATGAAGTATTCGATGCGTTCCTTGAGCTCATGGAGGAGATAGAGGAGGAAGACGAGGAGGAGTAATGGAGCCAAAGATTAGCAGAAGCAATGCGAGATTGGCAATGAGGCTGCAGGGAATAGCGGTAGTCGCCCTTGTGGGTAGCGTGTTGACCGTAAAGTGGTATATCATGCTTATCGCTATTGTATTTACATTCTTTGCGGCGCAGTATGCTGACGAGGTATGCAAGTGCCCCCATTGCGGCGCTCATTTCAGGGGTTTGAATGCATCAAAGCCGGATGCGGGCTATTGCCGCAAGTGCGGAGAGCTGATGGAATTTGACGAAGATTAAACCGAATCATATATAATGAAAGAAACAGGTGAAAAAAGCCTGTTTCTCTTATTTTTTTGCTTGCATAGGGGTGGAGGATTGTGCTATAATGCCACCCGTATGGGTATGCGCTATGGAACGCATATATCACACACTCGGGTGGACCGGCGGATTGTGCCTTTGACATGGGTGGGCCGCATGGGATGAGCCCCGGGGAGGAATAATAACAAGGAGGATTTTAAAATGTCAGTTATTTCCATGAAGCAGCTTCTCGAGGCAGGCGTACACTTTGGTCATCAGACCCGCCGCTGGAACCCCAAGATGAAGGAATACATCTTCACCGAGCGTAACGGCATCTACATCATCGACCTGCAGAAGACCGTTAAGAAGGCAGAAGAAGCCTACAACTTCATCCGCAGCGTTGCCGAGGCCGGCGAGAGCATTCTCTTCGTAGGCACCAAGAAGCAGGCTCAGGAGTCCATCGAGCAGGAAGCTAAGCGCTGCGAGATGTACTTTGTAAACCAGCGTTGGCTGGGCGGTATGCTCACCAACTTCAAGACTATCCAGACCCGTATTGCCAAGCTCCGCAAGATCGAGAAGATGGAAGCCGAGGGCGATTTCGCTCTGCTGCCCAAGAAGGAAGTTATCAAGCTGAAGGCCGAGCAGGAAAAGCTGGAGAAGAACCTTTCCGGTATCAAGGAAATGAAGCGTCTCCCCGGCGCCATGTTCGTAGTAGACCCCCGCAAGGAGCACATTGCTGTTCTGGAAGCCCGCTCCCTGGGTATCCCCGTTGTTGCTATCGTTGATACCAACTGCGATCCCGACGAAGTAGATTACGCTATCCCCGGTAACGATGACGCTATCCGTGCGGTTAAGCTGATCGCTTCCAAGATGGCTGACGCCGTTCTGGAAGGCCGTCAGGGCGAGCAGATGCAGGATGCAGCCGAAGAGGCAGTTTCCGGCGACGAGTTTTAATTCGACTATTTAACACCACACATACACTTACAGGAGGTCAGATATAATGTTTACCGCTAAAGACGTAATGAACCTTCGTGAAATGAGCGGCGCCGGCATGATGGACTGCAAGAAGGCCCTCACCGAGTGCAATGGCGACATGGATAAGGCCATGGACTATCTCCGCGAGAAGAGCCTTGCCGCTTCTGCCAAGAAGGCTTCCCGCATCGCCGCTGAAGGCGTAGTAGCCAGCTGCATCTCCGAGGACGGCAAGGTAGCCGCCATCGTAGAGATGAACTGCGAGACCGACTTCGTAGCTAAGACCGATGACTTCAAGGCTCTGGTAGCCCAGGTTGCAAAGCTCGTAGTTGAGAAGAACCCCGCCGACGTTGATGCCCTCATGGCCATCGAGACCGGCGACGGCACCGTTGCTGAGCTGGTAACCCGCGCCGTAGCCAAGATCGGCGAAAAGATCACCATCCGTCGCTTTGCACGCAAGGAAGGCGCTCTCGTGGATACTTACATTCACCTGGGCGGCAAGATCGGCGTTCTGGTTGAGGCCGGCTGTGACTGCGATAAGGCCAAGGCTGTTATCCACGATGTAGCTATGCACATCGCCGCTGCAAAGCCCACCGCCCTCTCCCGCGAGGACGTAGACCAGGCTGATATCGAGAAGGAGCGCGAGATCCTCAAGGCTCAGGCTCTCAACGAGCCCAAGCCCAAGCCCATCAACATCATCGAGAAGATGGTTGAAGGCCGTATCGCCAAGTACTTCAAGGAAGTTTGCCTGCTTGAGCAGCCCTTCGTAAAGGATCCCGACCAGAGCGTTGCTCAGATCCTGGGCGATGTAGAGATCAAGGGCTTTGTACGCTTTGAGATGGGCGAAGGCCTTGAAAAGCGTCAGGATAACTTCGCAGAAGAAGTTATGGGCCAGATGAAGAAGTAATGCTTGCTTAAGCATAATAAAAAGCCCCGATTTGTTCGGGGCTTTTTTGTATTTATCGCTCCATCTTTCCTATAGGGTTTTTTTGTTATATAATAAGAGAAAACTTTCAATTATATCTTTTACAGAGGTGTACTATGCTTAAATACAAGAGAATATCCCTCAAGCTGTCAGGTGAAGCCATGGGCGGCGATCAGGCTATCGATTTTGACAAGGCAGAGGCCATAGCTTCCCAGGTGGCAAGGCTTCATGCTCTGGGCGTAGAAATTGGCATTACCATCGGCGGCGGCAACATATGGCGCGGCCGTTCCTCCGGCGATATGGATCGCAACAGGGCAGACCAGATGGGAATGCTGGCCACCGTGATCAATTCCCTTGCTGTGCAGGATTGCCTCCTTAAGATGGGGGTGCCCACGGTGGTCATGTCCTCTGTGGATATGCCACGCATAGCGGACGGCTATTCTTCCCGCGCAGCCCATGCTGCGTTGGATGCGGGCAAGGTGGTCATATTCGCAGGCGGCAGCGGGCTGCCCTTCTTCTCCACAGATACCGCTGCGGCATTGAAGGCCGCGGAAATTGGCGCAGATGCCATGCTGCTGGCCAAGAATGTGGATGCCATCTATTCCGATGATCCCAAAAAGAATCCCGATGCCGTGCGCTATTCCCATCTTACATATGACGAGGTAATAGAGCGGGAGCTGAAGGCTACCGACCTAACCGCCATCACCCTCTGCAAGGAACAGAATATACCTATACTTGCCTTCGCCATGGCAGACCCCGACAATGCCGTAAAGGCTGTTCAGGGCGAGAGCGTGGGTACCCTCATAGATAATGTCAAATAGATAAGGACAATGTGAACATTCTCCTTTTGGGGATTGTGCAAGATGATTGTTTCCTGTAAAATATACCTGTGAATTTTACCAAACTTTTCAGGAGGTTCAAATATGGACGCTGTTGCAACTGCCAAGGAAAAAATGACCAAGACCATATCCGTGCTGGAGCGTGACCTGGGTACCCTCAAGGCAGGCCGTGCCAATCCTCAGGCTCTGGACAGAATTTTTGTAGATTATTATGGCTCTCCCATGCCCATCAACCAGCTTGGCAATATTTCCTCCCCCGAGGCAAGGCTGCTGGTCATCTCCCCCTACGATGCATCCATGATAAAGGAAATCGAGAAGGCCATACAGAAGTCCGACCTGGGCATCAACCCCAACAACGACGGCCGTGTTATCCGCCTGGTATTCCCCGAGCTCACCGAAGAGCGCCGCAAGGAACTGGTTAAGATAGTCCGTAAGAAGGGCGAAGAGGCCAAGGTTGCCATCCGTGCTATTCGCAGGGATGCCAACGATGCCATCAAGAAGGCCAAAAAGGACGGCGAGCTTACCGAGGACGATCAGAAGAAGCAGGAAGATCAGGCCCAGAAGGCTACCGACAGCTTCATCAAGGATATCGACAAGATAATCGCCGATAAGGAAAAGGAGATAATGACAGTTTGATCTCCGTGCTTGGATATGAGCTGAGTCGGGCGACAGAGCTGCTTGAGGCCCAGGGGTATGCCGTAACTTGCGTAGAGACCCGTAGCCGCAAGGGCGTGGATGGCAGCGAAAAGCGCGTGATTCGGCAGCGCATAAGCGATGGACAGGCAGAGCTTGTCTTTGCAGTATTCAAAACAGAATGTGAAAATGGGGGATAGCGGTCTTTCCGCGTCCCCTTTTGTATCGGAGGACAGCATCCAAAATGGCAAAAATTCAGCCGGAGACTCTTAACCTTGGAAAAGACTTGCCAAAGCACATAGGCATAATAATGGACGGCAACGGACGTTGGGCCACCCGAAAGGGACTGCCCAGAAAGCTTGGCCACAGGGCTGGCATGGAGCGGCTCAGGGGACTTATACGCTTTTCATCAGATATAGGTATAGAAGCCCTTTCGCTGTATGCGTTTTCAACGGAAAACTGGAAGCGCCCCAAGGAGGAAGTGGGGGCGCTGTTTGAGCTGTTTATGGAATATTTTCTCAGCGAGCTGGATGAGCTTCATAAAAACGGCGTATGTATACGCATAATGGGGGATATGTCCGCATTTCCTCAGCGCATGCAGGACGCTATGGCAGAGGCAATGTCAAAAACCGCCTCCAACCCCGGCCTCAAGCTAAACATAGCCCTCAACTACGGCAGCCGCGCAGAGGTGGTTCGTGCGGCAAACATACTTGTGAAAAAGGGCGAAGAAGTAGATGAAGAGGCTCTTATGAATGCCCTGTATACTGCGGGCCTTCCGGATCTTGACCTTGTGATACGCACAGCAGGCGAGCAGAGGCTTTCCAATTTTATGCTGCTGCAGGCGGCCTATGCAGAGTTCGTGTTTACCGATGAAACCTTCCCTGAGCTTACTGAGGAGCTGTATACCGGCTGCATCCGTGAATATCAGCGCAGAACGAGAAGGTTCGGCGCGGTGGTGGAGAAGAAATAATGATTAAGAGGATAATAGTGGGAATGCTGCTGGCAGGGCTGTTTGCGGCACTGCTGGTATTCGGTGAAGAGTTCCGCATGATAGTGTTTTCCCTTGCGGCGGCAGTGGCTGCCTATGAAATGGGAAAGCTGTTCCGCGCAAAGGGATATGAACCGTTTATGATGCCGCTGTACGTGTTTGGCGCGCTGCATTATTTTGCAATAGCTCGTTTCGGCTATCCGCTGATGCTGCTGATATGGTTCCTTTGTGTGGTTGCAATAGCGGTGGAGAGGATATTCTCAAAGCATCGCACCACTGAGGACGCAATGGCATCCCTTGTGATAATGGCTTATCCCCTGATGCTGTTTGCAGCCCTTGCGCTGGTGATCTCCGGCAATGTGCGCTCAGCGGGCAGTATGCTGGGCATGCTGATGGTGTTTGCCTGTCCGTTGATCGGGGATACCCTGGCGTTTTTTGTGGGCTCCTTCCTTGGAAAGCATAAGCTGTGCCCCCATATCAGCCCAAAGAAAACAATCGAGGGCAGTGTTGGCGGCTTTATAGGCGGTGCGCTGGGGGGATTACTGTGCTGGCTGCTTCAGCCCATATGGGGAATGAACTATCAGCTTGTGCCCATGCTTATAGTGGGGCTTGTTTGCGGAGGCCTGGGTCAGATCGGCGATTTGTTTGCCTCTGTGCTTAAGCGCTGGGCGGATATAAAGGATTACGGAAATCTTTTCCCCGGTCATGGCGGTGTTATGGATAGGCTGGACAGCGTACTGATGTGCGCTCCCATAGTGCTTTGGTATATTTACTTGGTATAAAAATATGAAAAACGTAGCTGTATTGGGCTGTACCGGCTCCATAGGAAGGCAGACTCTGGATGTAATAAGGGCAAATCCCAATGAATTTCAGGCCATAGCAATATGCGCCGGGCGGGATGCGGACAGGGTCGCCGCTCAGGCGGCGGAGTTTAATCCTGAGTATATTGCGATGGAGGATGAGGCTGCCGCAGACAAGCTTAAAAGCATGGGTGTAAAAGGAAAGATAATTTCCGGTACCGACGCCTCCTGCATGGTGGCTTCCCTTGAACAAGCGGATATAATAGTAAACGGCATAAGCGGTTATTCCGGCATGAAGCCATTGCTTGCGGCCCTTGAGGCAGGCAAGCCCGTGGCGCTTGCAAATAAAGAAAGCATAGTATGCGCCCATGGCCTTGTAAAAGAGGCTCTTGAGCTCTACGGCGGCAAAATATTGCCTGTGGACAGCGAGCAAAGCGCCATATTCCAATGCCTTGCGGCGGGGAGCCACGGCGAGATTGACAGGCTCATACTCACCGCATCCGGAGGCCCATTCCGTACATATACTAAAGAGCAGCTGGATACAGTTACGCCGGAACAGGCAGGAAATCATCCCACCTGGAACATGGGCAGAAAGATAACCATAGACTCTGCTACCCTGTTTAACAAGGGCCTTGAGATAATGGAGGCCAGTTATCTTTTTGATGTGCCGGGGGATAGGATAAGCGTGCTTGTGCATCCCGAAAGCATAGTCCATTCCATGGTAGAATTTGTAGACGGATGCACAATGGCACAGCTGTCAAAGCCGGATATGCGCCTTGCAATACAGTATGCCCTCACATATCCACAGCGCACATATGGTGAGTTCGGCAGGCTGCGTCTTGAGGAGACCGGCAGGCTGACTTTCTATGCCCCGGACAGGGATAAGTTCCCTGCACTGGATCTGGCGTATGAGGCTCTGAAGGACGGACAGCGTCTGCCCATAGCTTATAATGGGGCAAACGAGGTAGCGGTAGAGCTGTTTTTACAGGAAAAGATAAAGTTTACGGATATATGGAAAGTGGTGGAATATACCATGGCCCATATGGACAGGGGAGAGGTAACCTCCCTTGAGGATATCGAGCAGACAGATAAACTGGCAAGGGAGCTTGCATTTAGAAAGGGAAAATAATTGAGCGGTATAATATCTATAATCGGCGCGCTGCTGGTGCTTACGGTGCTGGTGTTTTTTCATGAGCTGGGCCACTTTTATGCGGGCAAAAAGCTTGGCTTTCGTATAGACGAATTTGCCATAGGTATGGGCCCCACGGTAGTAAGCAAGGAAAAGGACGGCACTAAGTTTGCTATACGCGCGCTGCCCATAGGCGGACTTTGCATGTTCCATGGGGAAGATCAGGAAGGTAAGGACCCTGATTGCTTCAGTGCTCAGCCTGTGTGGAAGCGCATGATAGTAGTAGCGGCAGGCCCCTTTATGAATATAGTGCTTGCGGTGGTTATTGCCATAGTAATACTCATGAGCTATGGCGAATACATGCCGGGCATAGTGGAGCTTACCGACGCCAACGCCCCCGCAGCTGTGGCAGGCATTGAGGTTGGGGATATTCTGCTGGCCGTTAACGATACCGAGATAACCTATTATACAGACTGTATCCCCGCCATCGAAAATGCAGACCCTGCAGGTGCGGATATAACCCTGCGTCGTGGAGATGATGATATCGTCCTAAGAGTCAATGACATATACGACCCCGAAACAGGAGCAAACCGCCTTGGTATTATGATATCCCCCGTGCGGCTCAGGTACGGCCTGTTTGGGGCGATAGCCCATTCCTTCAGATATGTATGGGATATCATGATGGAGATGTTCAGATTTCTGGGCAGCATATTTACCACAGGTATACAAAGCGGCGACGTGGCGGGCCCTGTGGGCACTATAAGCCTTATAGGTCAGGCGGTGCGCGCAGGCTTTGAGGTGGTGCTGCGCCTCGGTGTGCTTATCAGCATAAACCTTGGCATAATGAACATACTTCCCCTTCCGGCACTGGACGGCGGCAGGCTGATGTTCATGGTGGTGGAGGCGGTTCGCGGCAAGGCTATACCTCCCGAAAAGGAGGGCATGATACACTTTGCGGGTATCGTGCTGCTGTTTGGGCTGATGATACTCCTTACATTTATGGACGTTAAAAACCTTTTCGGATAACATATAAGCTGTTTTGTGTGGGGGTATTATGAGAAAAACAAAGCAGGTAATTGCAGGGGGCGCTGCCATAGGCGGCGGTGCGCCTATTACAATACAATCCATGACAAACACCGACACTGCGGACGTAAACGCCACGGTGGAGCAAATACTTTGCCTTGAGGAGGCGGGCTGTGAGATAGTCCGCTCTTCGGTGTACAATGAAGACTGCGTAAAGGCCATATCTGAGATAAAAAAGCGCATACATATACCTCTTGTTGCGGATATACATTTTGACTATCGCCTTGCCATAGGAGCCATGGAGAATGGGGTGGATAAGCTGCGCTTTAATCCCGGCAATATAGGCGGCGAGGATAAGGTACGCCTGCTTGTGGATTGTGCCAAGGCGAACGGTGTGCCCATGCGCATAGGGGTGAACGGAGGCTCACTTGAAAAGGAGCTGCTCCATAAATACGGCGGCCCCACACCTCAGGCGCTGGTGGAAAGCGCCCTTGCCCATGCGGCGATCCTTGAAAAGCAGCACTACTATGATTCTGTAATATCCATAAAATCTTCCTCTGTAAAGGATACAGTGGAAGCATATAGACTTATCAGCACAAAGTGCGACTATCCTCTGCACATAGGCGTTACGGAGGCGGGCGGGGGCGAAATGGCCCTTGTTAAGTCTGCCGCTGCAATGGGTGCGCTGCTTGTGGATGGCATTGGCGACACAATGCGCATTTCAATGACCGGGGATCCCGTGCAGGAGATACACGCCGCCAAGGCAATATTGAAGGCCGTGGGCATACGCAGGGAAGGCATAGAGATAGTCAGCTGCCCCACCTGCGGACGCACCTGCACAGATCTTTTAGCCGCGGTGCATCAGGTGGAAAAGGCGCTGCCTCAGGATAAAGGATATCTTAAGGTGGCAGTGATGGGCTGTGTGGTAAACGGCCCGGGAGAGGCCAGAGAAGCGGACATAGGCATCGCCTTTGGAAAGGGCGGATGCGCCCTGTTTAAAAAGGGCGAGCACTTTAAGACAGTGCATCTTGAGGGGGCGGTGGATGCCCTTATAGCGGAGGCTGCGGCTATGCTGAAGGAAAGGGAATAACAGATGGACCAGAGGTTGGAGAGCCTGTTTGAAAAATACGGCTTGCCGGGGGCTGTGCTTGCCGAGGCAAACCTTAATAAGCGGGATAAAAAGCTTGCGGTGGTAATAAACGCAGGCTCTGTTACCCGTGCAGGCAATCTCTTTGCTCTGGAGCGTGATCTTTCTGAATTTATGCCGGGCTGTCAGGTTGAGGTGCGGATAAAGTGCGACAATATTGCGGAGCTGATCTCATCCGGTGATAAGGCAGTTTTGGATGCACTGAAGGACAGCTGGTGCGATATACAGCCTGTTGTGCGCCCTGCCATGGCGAATTCCGTTTGGCAGGCGGAAGGCAGCGATATAACCGTAAAGGTGCCATCTTCTCTTATGGCTCTTGCAGATAATCCGGCCCTTGCAAGAAGCGCGGAAGCGTATTATGAGAGGGTATTCGGAGTAAAGGTAAACATAAAGCTTGCGGCAGATGAGGAAATAAAGCCCGTGATAGCGGAGCAGCCGCCGGAGCCTGTGCGCTCTGCCCCCAAGGCGGAGCACAAGCCTGCTCCCAAAAAGAAAGACTCTGACAAAGCTGAAATAATACTGGGCAAGGCCATACGCAAGGCCGCCATAATAAAACAGAGCGCCGTGGATGAAAACATGGGCTTTGTTACCATACAGGGTGAAGTTATTTCCTCGGAAATGACCAAGCGCAAAAACGGCGGCAGCATACTTACCGTCGTCATCAGCGACCACACAAATACCCTGCCCTGCAAGGTATTCCTTGAGGACAATCAGGAAGCGGAAGTGGACAAGGCGTTGTCTGACGTTAAGAAAAAAGGCGACTATCTGGTGGTTGCGGGGCGATACAGCATGGATGCGTGGCTCAGGCGTATGTGCGTATATCCAAGGGATATGGGCAGACTGCCAAGGGAAGTCCGCAAGGATACCGCCGAGGAAAAACGCGTTGAGCTGCATCTGCATACAAAGATGTCGGGCATGGACGGCCTTACCTCTGTAAAGGATGCCATAAAGACCGCCGCGTCATGGGGCCACAGAGCCATAGCCATAACCGACCACGGCGTGGTACATGCCTTCCCGGATGCCGTTGCTCAGGCGGACAAGCTTACAAAGGACGGCAAGGAAATAAAGGTATTGCTGGGCGTAGAGGGGTATCTTCTGCCGGACAGCGAACTGATAGAAAGACAGGATGAGTACGTATCCGTTGCCATAACCTCCGCCCCCGGCATAAAGCTGGACGAGGTGTTTGAAATAGCGGCGGTGCGTTTTGACGGCAATGGTGAAAAGGACAGCGCCGTATTCATAATAGACAGCGGCGCAACCCTTACCGACAGCATAGCGGAGGCCACAGGCCTTACCCAAGCTGCGCTGTCTCAGGGCATCCCCATGGGAGAGGCCATAAGGAGACTTTCGAAGTTCGTGGGAGACAGCGTAAAGGTGGTGCAGGATACCGATTGCCTTGACCTGCTGCGCCAGCATGCAGAGCGGTTTGAGCTGACTGCGGATACCCGCTGCGTCAGCACAGGTATGCTGTATCATTATCTCCATAGAGAAAGCAAGAATCCCGATATAGCTGCTGCCCTCAATACCTACGGGCTGGATATGCCCACAGGCAGCGCCCTTGACAGGGCAAAGGCGCAGGCCGCCGTTATGAATAAGCTCCTTGAGGAAATGGAGCAGAAGGGAATATCAAAGCTGTCCCTGACCCAGGCTATACCTGCGGAAAAGACAAAGGGCAAGCGGCAGACATACCATATAATCATAATCGCGAAAAATCACGAGGGGCTCAAGAACCTTTATCGGCTGGTTTCCTATGCCCATCTGGAGCATCTTAGGAAGGTGCCAAGGATACCCAGAAGCCTGCTGCTGATGCATCGTGAGGGGCTTATAGTGGGCTCTGCCTGCGAGGCTGGAGAGCTGTTCAGGGCAATGCTCAAGGGCGCGGATGACAATGCCATTCGAAGCATTGCGGATATGTACGATTTCCTTGAGATACAGCCCATCGCCAACAATGCATTCCTTATGCGAAACGGCACAGTTAAGGATGAAGAGGGCCTCAGGGACTTTAACCGCCGCATAGTGAAGCTTGGCGAGGAGCTGAACAAGCCTGTGGTAGCCACAGGTGACGTACACTTCCTTGAACCTGACCATGCCCAGTTTCGCAGCATCATAATGCACGCCCGCGGTTTTGAGGACGCAGAGGAGCAGGCTCCCCTGTATTTCCGCACCACGGATGATATGCTCAATGAGTTTGCGTACCTTGGAGAGGAAAAGGCAAAGGAAGTTGTAATCACCAATCCCAACATGATCGCAGACAGCTGCGACAGGATGAAGGCGTTCCTTTCGGAAAAGGGCACATATGCCCCCAGCTTCCCCGGAGCAAACGACGAGCTTCGTGATATGTCCATGAAGCGGGCCCATGAGCTTTATGGAGATGAACTGCCTGAGGTGGTCCAAAAGCGCCTTGATAAGGAGCTTAACTCCATTATCGGCAACGGATACGCATCACTGTACCTTATGGCACAGAGACTGGTGCAGAAGTCCATGAGCGATGGGTATCTGGTAGGTTCCCGAGGTTCGGTCGGTTCTTCCTTTGTTGCCAATATGGCAGGAATAACCGAAGTAAACGCACTTCAGCCCCACTATGTATGTCCCAATTGCCGCCACAGCGACTTTGACGTGGATCGTACTATTTACGCCTGCGGTGTGGATATGCCGGATGCAAACTGCCCTGTATGCGGTACGCCCTACAACAAGCTGGGCTATGAAATACCCTTTGAGGTGTTCCTTGGCTTCAAGGGAGACAAGACTCCCGATATAGACCTTAATTTCTCAGGCGAATATCAGCCCGTGGCACATAAGTTCACCGAAGTAATGTTCGGCGAAGGCCATGCGTTCCGCGCAGGCACCATATCCGGCATAAAGGATAAGACGGTATACGGCTATGTAAAGGCCTACTGCGAGGATAATGGGCTTATGGTGAGCCGGGACGAGATGGACAGGCTGGTGCAGGGCTGTGCAGGCGTAAAAAAAACCACCGGTCAGCATCCCGGCGGCATAGTTATCGTACCTCAGGAAAACGACATAATGGAGTTCACCCCCATACAGTATCCGGCGGATCGCTCTGAGGGTGATACCATAACCACCCACTTTGACTTCCACGCCATGGATGACAGGCTGGTAAAGCTGGATATACTGGGCCACGACGATCCTACGGTGCTAAGGATGCTGAAGGATATAACAGGCCTTGACCCCCAGAGTATACCTTTGGATGATCCTGAGACCATGCGCATATTCTCCTCCAGCGAGCCTTTGGGCGTATCCCTTGAGGAGCTGGACTGTGACGTGGGCAGCATTGCTATACCCGAATTCGGCACCACCTTTGTTCGCCAGATGCTGAAGGATACCCGACCCACCACCATGGAGGAGCTGGTACGCATATCCGGCCTTTCCCACGGCACGGATGTATGGCTGGGCAACGCACAGGATCTGGTATTAAGCGGCACGGCTACCCTTTCTCAGGTAATATGCACCCGCGACGATATTATGAATTACCTTATCCTTCGCGGCGGAGATCCTTCCATGTCCTTTAAAACCATGGAGAGCGTGCGAAAGGGCAGAGGCGTAAACCCTGAGATGGAAGAGCACATGCGCTCCATAGATACCCCCGAATGGTTTATCGACAGCTGCAAAAAGATAAAATATATGTTCCCCCGTGCCCATGCGGCGGCCTATGTAATGATGGCCTTCAGAGTGGCATATTATAAGGTGCATCTGCCCATAGCTTTCTATGCGGTGTATTATTCCGTCCGTGCGGACGCCTTTGACATTGCTCAGGCATCAGGCGGTGCCGAGAGGGTACTTGCCAATATCAACGCCATAAAGAAAAAAGGCAACGATATGGATAATAAAGAGGCAGACCTGCTCACAATACTGGAAGTGGTATACGAGATGAACAAGCGAGGCATAGAGCTTTTGCCTGTGGACCTTTACAAGTCCAAGGCCTCCGAGTTTGTCATAGAGGGGGATAAGATACGGCCTCCCTTCTCGGCCATTGCAGGCGTTGGCGAAAACGCCGCCATAGGCATAGCTGAAGGAGCAAAGGGAGGGGAATATACCTCAATTGAGAACTTCCAGGCCCGCACCGGAGCCAACTCTGCGGTGATAAAGGCTCTGAGTGAACTTGGCTGCCTTGAAGGCCTGCCCCAAACCGACCAGCTGAGCCTGTTTTAGCAGAATTTGCTTGCAAAAAAGGCTGCTCTCTGGTATAATTTTTCTATTGTTGGACGGCACATAGCCGTATTTGAGTTTAAGAGTGGGTTTATTCCCGCTCTTTTGTTTTGAAGGTGGAGGATTTTCATGAAAACCGTTGATGCAGTTGACGCCCTGCTTCGCCCCGTTGTGGCCGGGATGGGCTATGAGCTGGATGAGGTGGAGTTCATCAAGGAACACGGCAACTGGGTACTTACCCTGTATATCGAAAAGCCCGACGGAACCGTAACGCTGGATGACTGCGAGGCGGTGAGCCGCGCTGTGGATCCCATACTTGACGAGGCGGACCCCATCGAGCAGGCATACTACCTCAGCGTATCTTCCATCGGCATAGACCGTCCCCTCAAAAAGGACAGGGACTATGAGCGCAATCTGGGCAGCAAGATAACCGCCAAACTCTATGCCCCCCTTAAGGGCAAAAAGGAATACACAGGCGAACTTGTTGCTTTCGATGAAAACAGCTTCACTATTGAGGTGAACGGCTCTGACATGAAGATACTCCGCAAGGATGCTTCTTCCGTGCGTCCCTACATAGACTTTAACAGTCTTGCCACCGTGGATATCAATGATTACGACAATATAGAGATTGAAGAGGAGAAGGAATAATGAACGCCGAATTCATCGAGGCCCTTAACGCCATTGAAAAAGAACGTGGAATAAGCAAGGATATACTTATCGATGCATTTGAATCCGCCCTTATTGCCGCTTATAAGCGTAACTACGGTGCAGTGGGCAACGTGCGTGCCACTGTTGACCGCGACACCGGCGAGGTGCAGATATTCGCTTCCAAGACCGTTGTTGAAGAAGTGGAAAACCCCTACTGCGAGCTGACCCTTGAGCAGGCCAAGAAGGTAAACGTGCTGTATGAGGTGGGCGACGTTCTGGAAGAAGAAGTTGATCCCCGCAAGTTTGGCCGCATTGCCGCCCAGACCGCAAAGCAGGTTGTTGTTCAGCGTATTCGTGAGGCTGAGCGCGGAGTCATCTTTGATGAATTCGTAGAAAAGGAAAACGAAGTTCTCACTGCTATCGTTCAGCGTGCTGAAAAGAGCGGCATCTTTGTAGAACTGGGCAAGACTGACGGCTTCATGGCCCTCACCGAGACCATTGCAGGCGAAACCTACGAGACCAGCGACCGCATCAAGGTATATGTTCTGGAAGTACGCAAGACCAACAAGGGACCTCAGGTAATGGTATCCCGTACCCATCCTGGCCTTGTAAAGCGCCTGTTTGAGCTTGAAGTTCCCGAAATCCAGACCGGTATCGTGCAGATCAAGTCCATCGCCCGTGAGGCAGGCTTCCGCACCAAGGTTGCCGTATATTCCTCCGATCCTCAGGTGGATGCCGTTGGCGCATGCGTAGGCCAGAAGGGCATCCGCGTAGAGCGCATCGTAAACGAGCTGCACAATGAAAAGATCGACATCATCGAGTGGGATTCCGATTCCGCCGTATATATCGCAAAGTCCCTCAGCCCCGCCCGCGTAATGATGGTTTATATCAACGAGGCAGAAAAGGCCGCAAAGGTCATCGTGCCCGATAATCAGCTTTCCTTGGCCATCGGCAAGGAAGGCCAGAACGTACGCCTTGCGGCAAAGCTCACCGGCTGGAAGATAGACATCAAGTCCCAGTCTCAGGCCGAGCAGGACATGGACATCACCGAGGCGGATCAGCTTGCCCAGGTGGAACCTATCGAGGAATAATATCCCAAAGCATAATCGGAGGACACTATGGCAAAGAAAGTGCCCATGAGAATGTGCGTGGGCTGCCGGGAAATGAAGCCCAAAAAGGAACTGCTGCGCATAGTGCGCTCTCCCGAGGGAGAGGTCAGCGTGGACAGGACCGGTAAGGCTTCCGGCAGGGGCGCATATATATGTGTAGGTGTGGAGTGCCTCAATAAGGCCCAAAAGACAAAGGCTCTCGAGCGTGCGCTGGAGCACAGCGTAAGCGATGAGGTTTTTGACAGGCTCCACAGCGAGATACAGGCCAATGGACAGTAACAGGATACGCACAGCCCTCGGCTTTGCCATGAGGGCAGGAAAATGCATATCGGGAGACTTCATCTGCGAAAAGGCGGTAAAGAACGGAACGGCTCTTGCCGTGGCGGTGGATGAAGGGGCTTCCGAGGCTACCCGGGAAAGATATACGGGGATGTGCCAAAGGGCCGGAATACCCTGCGTATTTATAGAGGACCTGGGCAGGGCCATAGGCAAGGATAACCGCATGATAGCGGCGGTAACAGAGGCGGGATTCGCCCGCATGATAAAGGAAGCCATGGAGGCTTCAAAGTAATTACACTTGGGGGTAATAATAAATGGCAAAAAAGACTATTGATTCCGCAAGGGAATACGAAATTAAGGCGAAGGAGCTGTTTGAGCAGGTCAAGCGCATGCAGAACGACCTGAGCTCCGCGCTGCAGTCCGTAAAAAGGGCTGAGAGCGAGCTGGTGGATAAGGAGAAAAAGGCCGAAAAAGAGCGCATGGAGCGGGAACGTGCCGAGCGTCTCAGGGAGGTTCTTTCCGGTGAGGGCAACTTTGCTTTCCATTCCGGCACCGACGAGATAGGGGTACAGCCTGAGCCCAAGCCTGCGGAGAAGCCTGCAGAGCCGGCCCCCGTAGAAAAGGCACCCGAGGTTGAAGCACCTGTAGCAAAGGCTCCCGAGGCCCCCAAGGCAGAGCCTGCAAAGCAGGAGCAGCCCAAGGCAGAGCCCGTTGTAATACAGCAGCGTCCCCAGCGTGAACCCCAGCGCAGGGACAACGCCCGCAGCGATGTTCGCCCCGACAGCAGGCCTCAGCGCACAGAACGCTCTGACAGACCTCAGGGTCAGCAGAACCAGCAGCGGCCCGCACGCCCCGACAGCAGGCCCCAGGGACAGCAGCGTCCCGCTGCACAGGGCGGATATCAGGCAAGGCCTGCCGCCCGTACAGCAGAGCCCGCACCCGCACCCGGCGGAAGGGATCAGGGCAAGAACCGCGGCTTCCAGAAGACAAATAACAGAGACGAAGAGCGCAAGGCTCCCAAGAATAAGAAAACCATAATGAAGGAGAACAGCCGCGCCGGCGGATGGGACGATGACACTCCCATGGGACGCAAGCAGAAGCGCAAACAGCAGCCCGTTCACAAGCCGGAACCCGTAAAAATCGAAAAGGCGGTACTTACAACAGAGATGATAACAGTAAAGGATCTTTCAGAAAAAATCGGCAAGCCTGCAGCCGAGATAATTAAAAAGCTGTTTATCCTTGGTATAATGGCCACCATTAACCAGGAGATAGATTACGATACCTGCTCCCTTATAGCAGCCGATTACGGCATCGAGCTGGAGCTGAACATCGCCAAGACCGCCGAAGATGTGCTCAACGAGAGCGTAGAAGAGGCGGATGCCGAGGAAAATCTGGTATCCCGTCCTCCCGTTGTTACCATCATGGGCCACGTTGACCACGGCAAGACCTCCCTGCTGGATGCTTTCCGCGAGAGCAGCATCACCGAAGGCGAGGCCGGCGGCATCACCCAGCACATCGGTGCATACACCGTTTCCTGCAACGGACGCACCATTACCTTCATCGACACTCCCGGTCACGAGGCGTTTACCTCCATGCGTGCCCGCGGCGCACAGGTTACGGATATCGTAATACTGGTAGTTGCGGCGGACGACGGCATAATGCCCCAGACCGTTGAGGCTATCAACCACGCCAAGGCAGCAGAGGTTCCCATCATTGTTGCCATCAACAAGATCGACAAGGACACCGCCAACCCCGACCGCGTCATCCAGCAGCTCACCGAGTACGGCCTGGTTACCGAAGAGTGGGGCGGCGATACCATCTGCGTACCCGTTTCCGCAAAGAAGCGCATGAACCTTGACACCCTCCTTGAGATGGTTCTGCTGCAGGCAGACGTTCTGGAGCTTCGTGCCAATCCCGCCCGTGCCGCCCGCGGTACCATCATCGAGGCGGAGCTGGATAAGGGCCGCGGCCCCGTGGCTACCGTGCTTGTTCAGAACGGTACCCTCAAGATAGGCGATCCCATCGTAGCGGGTATTGCATTCGGCCGTGTTCGTGCCATGATGGACGACAAGGGCAGGCGTGTTACCGAGGCCGGCCCCAGCCAGCCTGTTGAGGTGCTGGGCTTTGGTGAGGTCCCCGCAGCAGGCGACGTTATGAACGTAGCAGAAGTAGATAAGCTGTCACGTCAGGTTGCCGAGGAGCGCCGTGACCGCATGAAGGCAGAGCAGCTGAAGAACATGTCCAAGGTATCCCTTGATGACCTGTTCAGCCAGATCGCCGCCGGTAACGTAAAGGATCTGAACATAATAGTTAAGGCAGACGTTCAGGGTACCGTTGAGGCCATAAAGCAGGCCCTTGAGAAACTGTCCAATGAAGAGGTTCGCGTTCGCTGCATCCATGGCGGCGTAGGCGCCATCACCGGCTCCGATATAGTATTCGCCTCCGCATCCAATGCGCTGGTGATCGGCTTTAACGTACGTCCCGACGCAGCAGCCCGTGAGGCCGCCGAGCGTGAAAAGGTGGATATGCGCACCTACAGCGTAATCTACAACGTTATCGAGGACGTTGAGGCCGCTATGAAGGGTATGTTTGCTCCCGTATTCAAGGAAGTTGCCCTTGGTACCATCGAGGTACGCAATACCTTCAAGGTCAGTGGCGTAGGTACCATCGCCGGTGCATACGTAAAGGACGGCAAGGTTGCCCGTTCCGCACAGGTTCGCGTTGTTCGCGGCGGCATAGTTATCCACGAGGGCAAGATCGCATCCCTCAAGCGCTTTAAGGATGACGCCAAGGAAGTTGCCTCCGGTTACGAGTGCGGCATAGGCATCGAGAACTTCAACGATATCCGCGAGGGCGACATTATCGAAGCATTCGTAATGGAGCAGATCCAGCGGTAACAATACGTATTAAAGAAAGGTAAAGCCAATGTCCGTTCGCTACGAAAGAATGAACGAGGAGATAAAAAAGACCATAAGCGAGATCATCAAGGAAATGAAGGATCCCCGCATATGCGAGATGACCACCATCATGTCCGTTGATGTTACCAACGACCTTAAGCAGGCCAAGGTCATGGTAAGCGTGTATGACAAGGACGACCAGCTTCGCAAGGATACCGTGGATGCTCTTAATCACGGCAGCGGTTTCATCACCCGCGAGCTGGGCCGCCGCATGCAGCTGAGGGCGCTGCCCAAGCTTCAGTTTAAGCTGGACAGCTCCATAGAGTACAGCGTACACATCTCCCAGATAATCGACAGCCTGCACAAGGACGATAAGTAATACACAACAAAAGGGGCGGTGAAGGTGTCATCGCCCCATTTTCAAAAAGGAGGGATAAATATGGCGGGCAGCATGTCCGAAATACTCAGCTTTATAAGGGATAACAGGCAGTTTACCGTCATGTCCCACACTTCTCCGGACGGAGATACCCTGGGCTCTGCCCTTGGGCTTGTACATATGCTCCGTGCTATGGGCAAGGAGGCCGAGGCGGTATGCTCTGACCCTGTGCCTGGGATATACTCCTTCCTGCCCGGAGCTGACGAGGTGAAAACAGGCGGCGAAGGCATTGGCTATCCCGCTGTTATCGCCGTGGACTGTGCGGATAAGTGCCGCTTTGGCAAGGTCGCAAAGTTTTTTGACAGGGCGGAAATCACAGCAAATGTAGACCATCACGGCACAAACGATATGTATGCATCCGCAAACTGGATGGAGGAGACCGCTGCCTGCGGCGAGCTTATCTACAGGCTAATAAAGGAACTGAAGGTGGAGCTTACCAAAGATATGGCTGCCTGCCTGTTTACCGCCCTTATGACGGATACCGGCTGCTTTGCCTATTCCAATGTTACAGAGCAGACCATGAAAATCGGCGGCGCTCTTATTGCGGCGGGTGCGGATAATTCAGAGATAAACATGAAGGTGTTCCGTACATCGCCCTATGCAAAGAGCATGCTGCAGGCGGATGCCCTAAGCCGCACAAAGCTGTACTGCGACGGCAAGATCGCTGTGACCACCGTTACACTTGAGGATATGGCTCGCCACGGAGCGCTGTCCGAGCATTGCGATGGTATAGTGGAGCAGCTCAGGGATATAGACACCGTTGAAATAGCGATTTTTATAAGAGAAGACGTAACCAAGCTGAAGGGCAGCTTCAGGTCAAAGCGGTATGCGGATGTGTCCCGTATAGCCTCTGTACTGGGGGGCGGCGGGCATAAGCGTGCCGCAGGCTATACCTGCGTTTGCCCCATGGAAGAGGCAGTGGAGACCGCTGTCAGGTTGGGAGAGGAAGAATTGCAAAGATGCTTGAAGGCGTAGTAAACGTACTGAAGCCGCCGGGGCTTACCTCCAGCGATGTGGTAAGCGACATACGGCATATATTCGGCATTAAGCGTGTGGGCCATACCGGTACCCTTGACCCGGGTGCAGCGGGCGTGCTGCCTATATGCATAGGCCGCGCCACAAGGCTGTTTGACTACCTTGTGGATAAGGAAAAGGAGTATATCGGTGAGATAGCCTTTGGCGTTGCCACGGATACTCAGGATTCCTACGGCGAGGCTGTGGAGCGCATGGATGCCGAGGTTACCGAGAATATGATAAAGGCTGTGCTGCCTGAGTTTATAGGCGTACAGAACCAGACCGCACCGCTTTATTCTGCTCTCAGCGTGGGCGGCAGGAAAATGTACAGGCTGGCCCGCGAAGGTGTTGAGGTGGAGCGCAAGGTAAGGGAGATAAACGTTCCTGCCCTGGAGCTTATCACCAAAACCGCACCAAACAGATACCTTGTAAGGATAGCATGCTCAAAGGGGACATACGTTCGCACACTTTGTCACGACATAGGCGAAAGAATTGGCGTTCCTGCCCATATGTCCTTCCTGCTGCGCACCCGCTCAGGGGCTTTTGATCTGGACGGCGCCTTTACCATAGGTGAGCTTAGGGAAATGAAGGAACAGGACAGGCTCAGCGAGGCTGTAACCTCCATTGAGCAATCCCTTATGCACATAGGCGAAGTCAGAATGGAGCTGAACGCCAAGGGGGAAAAGTTCCTTACCCATGGCGCAGAGGTGGTTTTTCCGGGGGTGGAAGAGCTGCCTGTGGATATCCCATTGAGGGGATACTGCAACGGAAAATTCCTGGGCATAGCCAAGTCCAACGGAGAGGCTGTGCACATATGCACTTTTTTAGGCGAGGATATAAATGGATAAAAGAGCGATAGCGCTGGGCACATTTGATGGGCTCCATAAGGGCCACCGGCGCATATTGGAGGCCATGGAGCAGACAGCGGAGGAGCTGGGTCTGCATAAGGCGGTATATACCTTTTCAAACCATCCACTGGAAGCCTTTGGCATGGCGCCAAAGCGGCTTATGACGGATGAAGAGCGCTTGTCCGGCCTTAGTAAGTACGGCGAGGTTATTGCGGAGCGTTTTGATAGGGAACTTGCTTCCACTGCTCCGGAGGAGTTTGCCCGCCGCATGGCAGAGGAATACGGTATGGCTGTGGCTGTTGCGGGGTTTAATTTTACCTTTGGCAGCAGAGGCAGCGGCAATATGGAACTGCTCCGTGAATACGGTGCCAAGTACGGCTTTGAGGTACTGGAAATACCGCCCCTTGAATATGAGGACGAGCCCATATCCAGTACCCGCATAAGGGCTGCGATAGAAGGCGGCGAAATATCCGATGCTAACAGCATGCTGGGCAGGCCTTATTTCATTACCGGCCCTGTGATAGCCAACAAGGGCATAGGCCGCCGCATAGGCTTTCCCACCGCCAACGTAAGGGCGGACGGTCAGCTTGTGCTGCCCAAAAGCGGCGTATACGCCTGCTATGTGCTGCTGGGGGATAGGCGCTACGGTGCAGCCACAAACGTTGGCTGCAATCCTACCGTTTATGGGGAAACCATCACAATAGAGCCCCATATACTCAATTTCAATGAGGGTATATACGGCGAGATGCTAACAGTGGAATTTATAGAATACCTTAGGGGCGAGATAAAATTCCCCACTGTGGAGGAGCTTTCTGCCCAGATAGGCCGCGATGCGGAAAAAACCGCAGAAATACTCAATAAAAAGGGTTTACAACAGCATTCCCCTGTGGTAAAATAACATGGCTTTAGAACCGGCGGCTGTGTTTAAGCGACTCTCCGACGCTAAACTCGGCTACTGGCGATTTAAAAAATTTATGGAGGATATCAAAATGACTAAGGCTGAAATCATCGAAAAGTTTGCCATTCACGAAGGCGACACCGGTTCCCCCGAGGTTCAGATCGCTCTGCTGACCGAGCGCATCAACCACCTGAACGAGCATCTGAAGGTCAACAAGAATGACCATCACTCCCGTCGTGGTCTGCTCAAGATGGTAGGTCGTCGTCGCGGCCTGCAGAACTACCTCAAGAAGACTGACATCGAGCGCTATCGTGCTATCTGCGCTGCTCTCGGCCTGAGGAAGTAACTTATTCGATAAACAAAGGCGGCTCATCAGGGCCGCTTTTTTCTTGGGAAATATTAATTTCGGATGTTTTTTCATAAAACATGCAACCAATTGAGAGGTTCATGCGTTTATATACCGGCGGCAACAGGGCAGAATAACCCATATAATTGCCTGTTGCCAGGATAAACCTTACACTTGGAGGAAACTAAAATGAAGAAGATAGTTGCTTTTGTACTTATGGCAGCCATGCTGCTGTCCCTTACCGCCTGCGCCAAGCAGCCCGCTGAGGAAGGCACCCAAACCGTTGAGATCGCCAGCGCATTGGAGCTGCTGAATAACGTTTGGGCACAGTATGCCGATGATGAAAAGTTTGCTGCAGCGGGCGGCGACGCTTCTGAAGAAAACATGACCATGGATGCTCCCGGCAAGTTTGGCGTAGAGGATAAGGAAATGCTGGACATTATGCTGGCCCTGCCCGCTTCTGCCGGCGAAAAGATCGACGATGCCGCTTCCCTCATGCACATGATGAACGCCAATACCTTTACCGGCGGCGCTTACCATGCCGTTTCTGCCGAGGATGTATCCGCCATCGTGGATGAGATCGTAAACAATATCGGCGGCCGTCAGTGGATGTGCGGCTTCCCCGAGGAACTGCTGGTTATGACCGTGGGCGATTATGTTATCTCCGCCTTTGGCGCAAAGGATCTGCTGGACGTATTTGAGGCCAACACCCTCAAGGCATACGACATGATGCAGGTAGCTTACAGGGAGCCCATTGCATAAATAATTCTTTTTACAGGAGAAGCCAATGGTTTTTTCCGGAATACCCTTTTTATACTACTTTCTCCCGCTGACGCTGCTGCTGTATTTTGCGGCGCCGAGAAAGCTTAAGAATGCGGTTTTGCTCATAATGAGCCTTGTATTCTACGGCTGGGGGGAGCCAAAGTACCTGATATTCATGGTGCTGTCCATTTTGCAGGGATACATTTTCGGCCTGCTTATTGAAAAGCATCAAAACACAGGGCGGTCAAGGCTATACCTGACCGCCTCTGTTATGCTGAGCCTTGGGATGCTGTGCTATTGCAAGTATGCGGATTTTTTCATCGCCAACTTCAACGCGGTGACGGGGCTTTCCCTGCCTCTGCTTAAAATAGCCCTGCCCATAGGCATAAGCTTTTATACCTTCCAGATACTCAGCTATGCTGTGGATGTATACAGGGGAAGCGCAAAGGCACAGCGCAGCTTTGTAAACCTTGCTGCCTATATCGCCATGTTCCCCCAGCTTATTGCAGGCCCCATAGTTCGCTATACGGATATCGCCGATAGCCTTGATCACAGGGAGCATACTGCTGCCGGCTGTGCCTATGGCGTAAGGCGCTTTGTGCTGGGCCTTGGCAAGAAGGTGCTCATTGCAAACACATTGGGCGAGCTGTGCAGCATATTCAGGGCGGCGGAGGAAAAGTCTGTGCTGTTCTTCTGGCTGTACGCTGTGGCCTATACTCTGCACGTTTACTTTGACTTTTCCGGCTACAGCGATATGGCCATAGGCCTTGGCAGGATATTCGGCTTCCGCTTTATGGAAAACTTCAACTATCCCTATATATCCGGCAGCATAACGGAATTCTGGCGCAGGTGGCACATATCCCTGGGTTCCTGGTTCAGGGATTACCTGTATATTCCTCTTGGGGGAAACAGGGTGCCAAAATGGCGCTGGTATCTGAACATATTTATCGTATGGATGTCCACCGGACTGTGGCACGGAGCGGCGTGGAATTTTGCCATATGGGGGCTTATGTTCGCTGTGCTGCTGGTGATGGAAAAGCAGTGGCTGCTGAAGCCCCTTGAGCGTGCGGGCTTTGTGAAGCACATATACGTAATGCTTATCGTCATACTGAGCTTTGTGGTGTTTGACGCGGCAAATATAGCTGACGGGCTGCATTCCATTGCCGCAATGTTCGGCGGCGGGGGGTATCCCCTGGTGTCTGCCGAGGCGCTGTATTATCTTAGGAGCTATGGCCTTGTGATGATCATAGGCGTAATAGGCTCCACTCCCATTATGGCAAAGACGGCAAAGGCTGTATCGGAGCATAGTACCGGCGGAAGGATCATGAGCCTGCTGGAACCTGTGTTCCTTGCGCTGATGCTGATAGTCTGCACAGCTTACCTTGTGGACGGTTCCTTCAATCCGTTCCTGTACTTCAGGTTTTAGGGGGTGTGGGATATGAAAGAAAGAACTAAGAATATAATCACCGTTGTGCTGACAGGCATAATCATATTTGGTTTTGCCCTGTGGGGCGTACTGATGCCGGATGGAGATATATCCATAAGCGAAAGGCGGCCATTGAAGCAGTTTCCGAAGCTTAGCGCCGATACTGTTATTTCAGGTGATTTTACCGCAGACTTTGAGGAGTATGCGGCAGACCAGTTCCCATTGCGGGATGCGTTCCGCCGCATAAAGGCATATGCAGTATACTACCTGTTCCGTCAGGGGGATAACAACGACGTTTACCTGCAGGACGGGTATGCTTCAAAGCTGGAGTATCCCATGAATGAGGATTCAATCCGGCGGGCGGCACAGGTGTTCAAAAAGGTATACGATAAATATCTGGGCGAAAGCCGTGTGTATTTCTCACTGATACCTGACAAGAATGCCTTTATGGCAGAGAGCGGCGGGTATCCTGCCATGGATTATGCCGGATTTACCCAGCTTGTGGTGCAGAACACTCCATTTATGCAGTATATACCCATAGATCACCTTCTTGAGCTGGAGGATTACTACCGCACGGATACCCACTGGCGGCAGGAGCGCATAGTGGATGTGGCAAAGCATCTGGGCGAGGCCATGGAGGTAGAGCTTAAGGGTGAATATGCAGAAAATGTGCTGGATAAGCCTTTTTACGGCGTATACTGCGGACAGGCTGCGCTGCCCCTTCCCGCAGAAGAACTGTACTATCTTACAAATGAAGTGCTGGAAGGCTGCAGCGTATACGATCACGAAACAGGCAAACATATAGGCGTATACGATCTTGAAAAGGCAAATGGGCAGGATCTATATGAAATATTCCTGTCCGGCTCCAAGTCTCTGCTGACAATAGAAAACCCCGCCTGCAGCACCGGAAGGGAGCTTATTGTGTTCCGTGATTCATTTGGCAGCAGCATAGTGCCCTTGCTTATTGAGGGATATTCCACCGTTACGGTAGTGGATATACGTTACATGTCCTCGGATATGCTGGGCAGGTTTGTGGATTTTCATGGTCAGGATGTATTGTTCCTGTACAGCACCCTTGTGCTGAACAACAGCGTAACGCTGAAATAGACGCATATAAAAGTCCTTTCGTAAATGAAGGGGCTTTTTGTGTTTGCAAAAGGCTGTTTAGCTGTTAAAATTGTAAGTAGATCCAACATATATCATTATAAAACAGCGAAAGAAGCGGCACATATGGAAAACAAAGGCACAATGATACAGGACTTTACCACGGGAAGCGTGTCAAAGCAGCTTCTTAATTTTGCTGCGCCTCTTGTTATGTCAGGTCTTTTGCAGACTGTATATAACATGGTGGATATGATAGTGGTGGGCAGATATGTGGGCAGCGCGGGCCTCAGCGCCGTGTCTGTTGGCGGCGAAGTGCTTATGATGCTCACCTTTATCGCTACCGGCATATCCAACGCAGGGCAGGTAACAATAGCCCAGTTTATCGGCGCAGGCAAAAAGGACATGGTAAGCAGAATGGTAGGTACGCTTTTTACCTTCCTGCTTATATGCGCCCTTGGTATGACGGTGGTATGCACCCTTATCCGGGAGAACATACTGCAGTGGATAAACATGCCAATAGAGGCATATGACTACGGCCTTGATTACCTTACAACATGTATATTTGGCCTGGTGTTTATATACGGTTATAACCTTGTCAGCGCAGTGCTGCGCGGCATGGGAGATTCCAAGCGCCCTTTCATAATAATCGCCATTGCGGCGCTGCTGAACTTGGTGCTGGATATGGTATTTGTGGCGGGCTTTGGCATGGCTGCCTTCGGCGCGGCGCTGGCCACGGTAATATCTCAGGCGGTAAGCTTCATATGTGCCCTTGTGTATCTGTATCATCACAGGGAGCAGTTTGGCTTTGACTTTAAGCCTTCAAGCTTTGGCATATTCCCTGATGCATTCAAGCCCCTTATAAAGCTTGGCATACCTATGATGCTCCAGTCTGCCTCCATAACCTTCTCAAAGCTTTTCATAAGCTCCTGGGTAAATACATATGGCGTTGTAGCCTCTGCTCTTACCGGTATCGGCCACAAGCTGGCCACCATTACAAACATAATAGCTCAGGCTTTCTCCACTGCGGGAGGCTCCATGATAGCCCAGAATATCGGTGCGGAAAAGTATGAGCGGGTGCCGAGGGTAATAGGTACATCCATGGTGATGGACGGAATATTTTCCGTTGTGCTGTCTGCGGTAACGCTGCTGTGGCCCAGAGTGGTGTTCGGCCTGTTTACCTCTGAGGCCGCAGTGCTGGATATGACGGCTATGTATATGCCCGCAGCCATACTCACATATATGGGTGCCATGTTCAGGGGTCCCATGCTGTCATTGATAAACGGCAGCGGCAATTTCAGGCTGAATATTTCCATAGCTGTATTGGATGGTATAGTGATGCGCATTGGTTTTGCCATGTTCCTTGGTCTTGTGTGCAGCATGGGAATAAGGGGATTCTGGGTTGGAGATGCTTTATCCGGCTTTATGCCCTTTGTGATAGGCGGCGCATATTATATCAGCGGCAAGTGGAAGACACGAAGACACATCATAAAAGAGTGACAACAAAACATTTACAGCCATTCCTTGCTAAAGAGCCGGTGTGGTTATAAAATATAATCAGCGCCTTGTGTGCGGACAATTTATGGGAGGTAATCCTTACAAATGAAAATACGTGTTTTAAATCAGCAGGATATGCAGAAGGTATTTACCATGAAGGAGGCTATAAAGGCCGCGGGCGATGCCCTTGCCATGTACTCCGCAGGCAATACAGATATTCCCCTCAGGGCTAATATCAACGTTGCAGAGCACGGCGGTAACAGCCTGTATATGTACGGCTACGCTGCGCCCGCACAGGCCCTCGGCGTAAAGATAGTATCCGTATACTCCGGCAACGCCGCAAAGGGACTGCCCGTAGTTCCCGCAACAATGGTGCTGCTCAACAGCGCCACAGGTCAGGTATGCGCCCTCCTTGACGGTACTTACCTTACACGTGCCCGTACCGGCGCAGTCGCAGGCGCCGCAACGGAGCTTCTTGCCCGTAAGGACAGCAAGATATTTGCCCTTATAGGCACTGGCGGTCAGGCGGAAGGTCAGCTTGAGGCTGTGCTTACCGTGCGTCCTGAGCTTGAAAAGGTAATGGTATACAGCCGCAACTATGAAAAGGCCAGTGCCTTTGCCAAGGCAATGGAAGAGAAATACGGCGAGAAGTTCGGCGTAAGCATAACCGCTGCCCACAGCTCCGAAGAAGCCGTAAAGGATGCGGATATAATCACCGCCGTAACCACCGCCAACAATGCGGTATTCGACGGCACTCTTACCAAAAAGGGCGTACATATCAACGCCATGGGTTCCTATACTCCCGATATGGCTGAGATAGGCGAATACACAGTAACCCACGCAAACAAGATATACACCGACACCAACGAGGGCGTTATCAGCGAATCCGGCGACCTTATCCAGCCCATGGAAAAGGGCACCTTTAAGGAATCCGACGTTACCGGCGAGCTGGGCCAGCTGATAAACGGCACTGTACCCGGCCGAGAGAGCGACGATGAGATGACTCTGTTTGAATCCGTAGGCACCGCTGTGCTGGATATCGTTACCGCACAGCGCATATACGAGCGAGCCGAGGAAATGAACGTTGGCAGCGTGATAGAGCTGTAAAACACCAAAGGCAATAAATAAACGTCCCCGTGACCGGATATAGTTGCGGGGATCATTTTATAAGAAGGGAGGAAGCATGAAGGACAAGCACAAAGCGGCATATATTTGTCTGCTTTTGACATTTCTGCTGTGGGGCAGCATATATGTTGCATCAAGCTATGCCACCGGCGTGTTTTCTCCTGTGGTGGTGGCCTGCGGCAGGTATGCTGCAGGTACGGCTGTGCTGTGGATAATGGCACGGAACAAACTGAAAAGCAAAATAGAAAAAGAAGATGTTAAATACTTTATACTCATAGCGGTGCTTGGGTATTATCTGACCATTACCTTTAATACCATAGGCATAAAGCACTCCGGTGCGGCCGTATCCTCCGTGATAAATTCCATGATGCCTATAGGCATATCCATTGCCGCGGCGGCTGTGCTGAAGGAGCGGATACGTCCCGTAAACATAGTGTGCATAATGCTGGCAATGGCGGGCACGGTGATAGTTATGGGGGGCAGCAAAGGCACTCAGGTCATTGGTGTGGCCTTTATGCTGGGCGGTCTTGTTACCTGGAGCATTGCTACAGTATACATAAAGAAATTGTCCGATAAGTATCCCCCCGAAATAATAGGGCTGTATGCCATGGCTATGAGCCTGCTGATACACCTGCCTGCTGCGGCTGCGGACATTGCCCGAAACGGGATACAGCCGGAGGCCGGTGCGGTGATGGCGGTATTGTACATGGGCATATTTACCACCGGCGTGGCTCAATATCTGTGGGGCAAAAGCCTTGCGGTGCTGGATGCGGGGGTATGTTCTATGTTTTATCCGCTGCAGCCTGTGTTTTCCGTTATACTGGGCAGGATATTACTCAACGAACAGCTGCGGCCCGGTTTTTTTGCGGGTGCGGGTCTTATAGCGATAACCGTGGTGATAAGCTGCCTGTACAATGACAAGGACAATAACTGAAAGAGGACAGGGAATAAAACCTGTCTTTTTTGCGTTAAAAAATGGCATATGGCGGGTATATGTATATCATTTGAAGGAAATATGAGATATAATAAAACTATCTATGTAAGAAAAGAGTGTGGCAGCGTGATGATTAATATCAATACACGGTTTATTACTCTGCTGGGAAAGCCTCTGCATCAGTCCTTCTCTGCCCGTATGCAAAATGCGGCATACAAAGCCATGGGCAAAAATATGCTGTATTTCTATACCGAGGCAGAGGAAAGCCAGCTTGAGGATATTATCCGTGGCATACGCAATATGCCTTTTGCGGGCTTTGCGGTAACCAAGCCAAATAAGGTGGAGGTGCTGAAGCATCTGGATGAAGCGGATCCCCTCTGCAAAAGCATAGGCGCCTGCAACACCGTGGCAATAAGAGACGGCAGGCTTATCGGCTTTAATACCGACAGCATAGGTTTCGCGGTTTCCATAAAGGAAGAAACGGATATCGATATAACAAAAAGCACATTCTTCAGCGCAGGCGCAGGAGGAGCGGGCAGGGCCATAAGCTGTGCGCTGGCTATGGACGGAGCAAAAAAGATATATGTATACGATAAAATAGACAGCCGCGCAGAAGATCTTGTATCGGATATAAACAAAAACTACGGCCGTATTGCGGAATTTGTGCCCTTTGAAGAAGGCGCAATGCAAAAAGCCATGGCTTCGGATATGCTGATAAACGCAACAGGCGTGGGCATGAAGGAAACCATAGACCAATCCCCATTTCCTGAGGAAATAATACGCCCTCAGCATATCTGTTATGATGCCACATACAACCCCACCCAAACCTGCTTCCTGAGGCAGGCTGCGGCAAAGGGATGTGTTACGGTAAACGGCATAGGTATGCTGCTGCATCAGGGCGCTGCCCAGATAAAGATATGGACAGGAGAGGATGCCCCTCTTGAGGTAATGTCAAAGGAGCTTGCGGATGTGCTTGCGGGGGTTCCTGAGGCAGGTATATAATTGTTGGCGATTTGCGGCGGCTTAAGCGCATCGCAGCGAGGCGGAAAAGCTGATGAAACTTATCAGATGGCTGGACAAGCATTTTGAAGAATACCTGATGATATTTTGCCTGGTGACGATCACTTTGGTAATGTTTATTCAGGTTATCATAAGAAAGCTTCCCTGGATACCTGCGCTCAAGTGGGCGGAGGAGTTTTGCCGTTTTGCATGGATATGGAGCGTATTTCTTTCGCTGCCATATACAATAAAGCATAGCAGCATGCTGAGGGTGACCGCCCTGAGGGATGTTCTGCCCGAAGGCGCCCGCAGGGTGCTGGATGTAATGGTGGATATCATCATAATCGCCGCTATGGGTATGCTGCTGTATTATGCCGTTCCCCTTGTAAAGGACAGATACCTGAGCGGAGAAACATCCCCCGCTATGAATTGGCCCATATGGGTGATGTATTCCTTTATGATACTGGGCTTTGGCCTTGGGGTGTTCAGAGGTATACAGCGCCTTATAGGCCATGCGGCCTGCCCGGCGGATGGAAGGGAGGATGAGTAATGGCGGCATTGCTGGTATTATTGGTTTTCCTCCTTTGTGTGATTGCTACCGTTCCCATAGGCATCAGCATGGTGATGGGGGCTGCTGCGCCTATACTGCTGCTGGATAAGGGCGGCTCCATAGCGCAGATGCTGAACAATACCTTCTCCGGGGCAAACTCCACCCCCATACTTGCGGTACCGTTGTTTATACTTGGGGGCGTGATAATGGCGGAGGGAGGAATATCCCGAAGGCTGTTTAACTTCTTTGCGTATTTTGTGGGGCGGCTTCCCGGCGGACTGCCCTGTGCATGCATACTTACCTGCCTATTTTACGGGGCTATTTCCGGCTCCGGGCCTGCCACCACCGCTGCGGTAGGGTCAATGTGTATCCCGTTCCTTGTGGAACTGGGATATGATAAACGCTGGAGCGCAGGCCTTGTGTCCGTGGCAGGAGGATTGGGGGTCATAATTCCTCCGTCCATACCATTTGTGCTGTATTCTCTGGCCACAGGGGTTTCCACGGGTGAACTTTTCCTTGGAGGGATACTGCCCGGCATTCTTATCGGCCTGCTTATGATGGTATACGCCGTTGTGCATTGCGTAAGAAGCGGCGAAAACCGGGATATGATAGATGCTAAAATGAGTGAGCTTAAGGACAAGGGGCTGTGGACCCTGTTCAAGGAAAGCTTCTGGGCGCTGCTGTGCCCGGTAATAGTGCTTGGCGGCATATACAGCGGCTTTGTCACCCCTACTGAGGCGGCTGTGGTATCGGTGGTATATGCTGTTGTGATATCCGTATTCGCATATAAGACTGTACCGCTGAATAAGATCCCTGCGTTGCTTAAAGATGCGGTAAAAACATACGGCGGGCTTGCCTTTGTGCTGGCCTTTGCAACGGCCTTCGGCAGGGTACTGTCCCTTACCAAGGCAACATCTGCAATAGAGGGCTTCCTGCTGGGCAGCTTCCATAGCCCTGCAGGTGTTCTTACTGCGTTGGTGCTGATATTCCTGCTGCTGGGCATGGTGATGGATACAGGGCCTGCAATAGTGATACTGGCCCCTGTGCTGCTGCCTGCCGTGGCGCAGCTGGGAGTGCACGAGGTGCATTTCGGTGTTATACTTGTGTGCTGTCTTTCCATAGGGTTGGCTACGCCGCCTTTTGGGCTGGATCTTTTTGTTGCCGGGAACCTGTCAAATGAGCAGCCCATGGCTGTGGCCAAAAAGGCGCTGCCTTTTATCGCTGCGTTTTTGATAGCTCTTGTGCTCATCACATATATACCATGGTTCAGCCTTGCGCTGATATAAAACATCAAAGGACGGAAAATAACCATTAAAAAGCTGATAATTACAATAACAGCCTTTGTGCTGACAATATGCCTTGCGGCCTGTGCTGCAGGAGAAAAGCCTCATCAGCAGCCCGTGGATGAGACAGGGCCCTATGGTGGTCTTGAAGCCGTGGAGCTTATAGGTGCGGATTCCACAGGCAAGGGCGCCGCGGGACAGTTGCTTGGCGAGCTGGTGGCAGCCAATGTGGCAGAGATAACCGGCGGAAAGCTGACCATTGACTATCATCCCAACGGAGACCTTGGCGGCGATGCGGACCTTTTGCGTCAGGCTCAGGATGGAGATATAGATATAGTGGTATGCCAGACTGCGCCCATGGTGAATTTTATACCCCAAATGGCGGTGTTTGACCTGCCCATGGCCTTTGCAAAATACGACGGGGAAACCATTGACGGCGTACTTAACGGAGCTAATGAGTTTAATGCTGCCCTTCGGGAAGCATATAATAACGCAGGATATCATCTGCTGGGCTTTATGCAGAACGGAACATACAGACTTACCACCGCAAATGTAAATCTGTCCGATTTGAGTGCATTTTCTGCCCTTCAGATACGCACCATGGAAAACGCCAATCACATGGCATTCTGGTCTGCAATAGGCGCTGAGCCCACTCCTCTTGCATGGGCGGAGGTGTATATCGCCCTTCAGAACGGCACAATAGACGCTCAGGAAAACGCCGCAGATACCTGCGTTGGTGCGAACTTTCAGGAAGTGCAGAAATACCTTGCCTGCACAAACCATATACTCTACGTCAACCAGATGCTTATAAACCGGGAAACCTATGAGGGGCTGCATCCTTCCTATCAGGCGGCTCTGGAGCAGGCGGTGAGTGACGCGCTGGACGAGCTGAATCCAAGGCTTAAGCAGATAGATGAGGACAACAAAAAGCTGCTTGCTGACGGCGGCATGACCCTCATAGAGTATGATGATTCATTATTTGACAGCATACTTGCCCTGCCCGGAGTACAGAAGCTTTATAAGGATATAGATTACCAGACAGACGGATTGGCAACACTGCTTACCGAATCTCTTGAAAACTGAATATAATATAAAAGCAGCCCGGCAGTTCAGCCGGGCTGTCTGTTTTGTGCATAGCAGCGGGGGAACATCATAAAAACTTTGTTAACTATACAAAAATTATAATGCAAACTAAAATATATTGTATGAGCAAAGTGGGACGAATACCCAAAAAGCCCCAAAGTGCGGGCATTGATAAAAACATGACAAAAGCAAATGAGACACTGTGTATATTGCTTTCCACTTTTGCAGGTGGTATAATTTAGGCAAACCGATGTGACAACATCAGAAATTTACAGGAGGCACGTAATGAACGCTTATATCAACAGGGTATTAGAAGAGACCAAGAAACGCAATCCTGACGAACCTGAATTCCTTCAGACCGTAGAAGAAGTACTTAATTCTCTTGAAACTGTTATCGACCAGCATCCCGAATATGAGAAGGCTGGCCTTCTGGAAAGGCTTGTAGAGCCCGAGCGCGTAATTGAGTTCCGCGTAGTATGGGCAGACGATGCCGGCAAGGTAAACGTAAACCGCGGCTATCGTGTACAGTTCAACAGCGCAATTGGTCCCTACAAGGGCGGCCTGCGTTTTGCTTCCCACGTAAATCTTTCTGTTATGAAGTTCCTGGGCTTCGAGCAGACCTTCAAGAACAGCCTTACCTCTCTGCCCATGGGCGGTGGTAAGGGCGGTTCCGACTTTGATCCCAACGGCAAGAGCGATGCAGAAATCATGCGTTTCTGCCAGGCCTTCATGACCGAGCTCTATCGCCACATTGGCCCCAACACTGACGTTCCCGCCGGTGACATCGGCGTAGGCGGCCGCGAGATCGGTTACCTGTTCGGTCAGTATAAGCGCATCGTTGGCGCCTATGAAAACGGCGTTCTCACCGGTAAGGGCCTCAGCTACGGCGGCAGCCTTATCCGTCCCGAAGCTACCGGTTTCGGCGCTATCTACTATGTATGCGAAGTTCTCAAGCATGAGAATGACGATATCGCCGGCAAGACCATCGTTATGTCCGGTTTCGGCAACGTTGCCTGGGGCGTAGCCACCAAGGCAATGCAGCTGGGCGCAAAGGTCGTCACCCTGTCCGGTCCCGATGGTTACTGCTACGATCCCGATGGCATCTGCACTCAGGAAAAGCTGGACTACATGCTTGAGATGCGTGCATCCGGCCGCAACAAGGCTCAGGATTACGCAGACAAGTTCGGCGTAGAGTTCTTCCCCGGCCAGAAGCCCTGGGGCGTTAAGGGCGACATCTGCATGCCTTGCGCATACCAGAATGAAATCCGTATGCCTGAAGCCGAGCAGATGGTTGCCAACGGCCTCAAGTACTACATCGAAGTAGCCAACATGCCCACCACCAACGATGCCCTCTACTACCTCATGGACAAGGGCCTCATCGTTGCTCCCTCCAAGGCTGTTAACGCCGGCGGCGTAGCCACCTCCGGTCTGGAAATGTCCCAGAACTCCGAGCGCCTCTCCTGGAAGGCCGAGGACGTTGACAACCAGCTCCACAACATCATGATCAACATCCACGCTGCCTCCGCAAAGGCTGCTGAAGAGTGCGGCCTGGGCTACAACCTGGTAGCCGGCGCCAACCTGGCAGGCTTCAAGAAGGTTGCCGATGCCATGATGGCTCAGGGCCTTGTATAATCAGTAAACTGATTAACTGCTAAAAGCATATCCGCCCCCCGAGTGTATCGGGGGGCGGCTTTTGTACACAAAAAGAAATTTAGCATTGCTAAAATATTTTGTACGTGTTAGAATAAGTTTAACATAGATATAACAAAGCCAAACCATGCAAGTCATCTGATAAATCAAAAATTTTAAAAACAGCGAGGAGAATCATCCATGAAGAAAATCGTGATAGCACTTGGAGGAAACGCACTGCAGGAAGCCGGCAAGCCCGCAACCGCAGAAGCTCAGCTTGAAGTAGTTGAAAAAACTGCCGAATACATTGCGGACATAATCGAGGCAGGCTACAAGGTAGTGGTAGCCCATGGCAACGGACCTCAGGTAGGCCGCATCGTGCTGCAGAATGAATACGCCGTTCCCGTTACCCCCGCCATGCCCTTTGATGTTTGCGGCGCAATGAGTCAGGGCTATATCGGCTATCATATTCAGCAGGGACTGACCAAGGTTCTTCGCAGCCGCGGCAACAAGGCCGAGGTAGCCACCGTTGTTACTCAGGTGCTGGTAGATCAGAACGACCCCAAGTTCCAGAATCCCTCCAAGCCCATCGGCCCCTTCTACACCGAGGAAGAAGCAAAGGCTATCGCCGCAGAAAAGGGCTATGTAATGAAGGAAGACGCGGGCCGCGGCTGGAGGCGTGTTGTCGCTTCTCCTGTTCCCGTTGCGATAGAAGAGCTGAACGCCGTAAAGTGCCTTGTGGATAACGGCTTTATCACCGTTACCGTAGGCGGCGGCGGCATCCCCGTGATCCGCAACGAGCAGGGCATGCTGGAAGGCACCGCCGCTGTTATCGATAAGGACCTTGCAAGCGAAAAGCTGGCAGAGGATCTGGATGCGGACGCTCTGGTAATTCTCACCGCTGTGGAAAAGGTAAGCATCAACTTCAAGAAGCCCGACCAGAAGGACCTTGAGAGCCTCTCCGTTGAGGAAGCAAAGCAGTACATTGCGGAAGGACACTTTGCCCCCGGCTCCATGCTGCCCAAGATCGAGGCTGCCGTTAAGTTCGTTGAGAGCAAGCCCGGCCGCGTATCCATTATCACCTCCCTTGACAAGGCCGTTGAGGCCCTTGAGGGCAAGGCAGGCACCACCGTAAGGTAAAAAATAATAAGCAAAGCATAAAAACAAAGCCTCCGGAATTCCGGAGGCCTTTGTATTGCTTTGCTTTAGTCCACGGTCTTGTCTGCAACTTCCTTGAGGATCAGCTCCTTGAAGGTGTCCAAAGTCATGGCGCCCAGGTCGCCGCCCTTGCGGGAGCGTACGGAAACAACGCCGTTTTCCACGTCGCGGTCGCCAACCACCAGCATGTAGGGGATCTTCTGAAGCTGTGCTTCGCGGATCTTGTAGCCCAGCTTTTCGTTGCGGTAATCAACCTCAACGCGGAGACCGCACTTGTCAAGCTCGTCTGCAATGTTCTTGCAGGCTTCGGCGGTACGGTCGGTAAGGGGCAAAACCTTGACCTGAACGGGGGACAGCCAGGTGGGGAATGCGCCTGCAAAGTGCTCGGTGATAACGCCGATGAAGCGCTCGATGGAGCCCAGAACCACGCGGTGGATCATTACGGGCCTGTGCTTCTGGCCGTCTTCTCCAACGTATTCAAGCTCGAAACGCTCGGGCATCTGCATATCCAGCTGGATGGTGCCGCACTGCCAGGTACGGCCGAGGGAATCGGACAGGTGGAAGTCCAGCTTGGGGCCGTAGAAGGCGCCGTCGCCCTCGTTTATCACATAGGTCTTGCCCATGTGCTCGATGGCGCGCTTGAGGGTCTCGGTGGCAAAGTCCCAGGTTTCCTTCTCGCCGATGTGATCCTCGGGCATGGTGGATACTTCAATCTGATACTTGAGGCCGAAGGTGGAGTATACCTCGTCAAAGAGGCGAACAACGTTCTGGATTTCTTCCTCCATCTGATCCCAGGTCATGAAGATATGGGCATCGTCCTGAGTGAAGCAGCGAACGCGGAACAGGCCGTGGAGAGCGCCGGAAAGCTCATGGCGGTGAACCAGACCCAGCTCAGCCATGCGGAGGGGCAGGTCGCGATAGGAATGGGGTTCGGTCTTGTAAACCAGCATGCCGCCGGGGCAGTTCATGGGCTTAACTGCGTAGTCCATGTCGTCGATGACGGTGGTGTACATGTTGTCCTTGTAGTGATCCCAGTGACCGCTCCTGTGCCAGAGAGCCTGATTAAGGATAATGGGGGAGGAGATCTCTACATAGCCGTAGCGCTTGTGTACATCATGCCAGTAATCCAGCAGGGTGTTGCGCAGAACCATGCCCTTGGGCAGGAAGAAGGGGAAGCCGGGGCCCTCTTCCATGAGGGTGAACAGGCCAAGCTCCTTGCCCAGCTTGCGGTGGTCGCGCTTCTTGGCTTCTTCGATGCGGGTGATGTATTCTTCAAGGTCGGCCTTCTTTTCGAATGCAGTGCCGTAGATGCGCTGGAGCATCTTGTTCTTTTCGCTGCCGCGCCAGTATGCGCCCGCAACGCTCATGAGCTTAACGAACTTTACCTTGCCGGTGGTCTCAACGTGGGGGCCGGCGCAAAGGTCAACAAAGTCGCCCTGCTTGTAGAAGCTGATGATGGCATCCTCGGGAAGGTCCTCGATGAGCTCTACCTTATAGGGTTCTTCCTTCTCCTTGAACATCCGGATAGCTTCCTCACGGGGCAGTTCAAAGCGCTCAAGGGGCAGGGACTCGGCGATTATCTTTTCCATCTCCTTTTCGATCTGAACCAGATCTTCCGGAGTGAAGGGCTCTGCGTCAAAGTCGTAGTAGAAGCCGTTTTCAATGGCGGGGCCGATAGCAAACTTTGCCTCGGGGTGCACGCGCTTTACGGCCTGTGCCAGTATATGGGAGCCGGTGTGGCGCATTGCCCAGCGGCCGTCGGCATCCTCAAAGGTGAGGAGCTTGAGGCTGTGGTCGCCGTGGATGGGGCGGAAGGCGTCTGCGCGCTGACCGTCTATTTCTGCGGCAAGGGTAGCCTTGCGCAGGCGGGGGCTGATGGATTCTGCTATCTGCAGGGCGGTCATGCCGTCCTGAAACTGCTTAACGGAGCCATCGGGGAAAGTGATGTTCATGTGTTTCCTCCTAAGTAAAAAGTAGAAATTATTGTTCCGGGCGGAAAATAAAAAGCCGCCCCTGTGCTTGGCAAGGGACGGACTGTAATGTACAAATCCGCGGTTCCACCCTAATTGGTATAAAACCCACTCGATACAGGCTGTAACGGGCCCTGCCCGATCGCAGTAGCGGGGCGGTATTCCCAATGTGCTTTCCATAAAAGCGCTTGCAGCCTACGGCGCTTTTTCTCTTGGATGGAAGTGGTGCACACGGTACTTAAACCCGTATCATCCCACGATAAATATCATGAAAATTATATGTCCCGGCGAGCTTTATGTCAATAGCTGTGGCAAAAATTACAGGGCGAAGAGTGTGTGAATCAGGCGCATAATACCATCATGGCAAAATCGGCGCACCCGGAGGAAGCTCGGGGCATATTCTGCTGGTATAGGGCAAAAGGAGAAGAGAAGCAAATGGGTGTTTATTCCATCGGCACGGATAAATACGAGGCGGATATAGGCTGGCTGATGAGCAAGCGGCTGGAAAAGCTTGGATGCAGCGTAGTGGCTGAGGGAGATAAGGCATACGTTAGCGCAGAGCTGTCCGGGGCGGTGCAGATGGATGAATGGTGTGCGGCGGTGGCAGAGCTGCTGATGATGGACCTTGCTCAGTTTGAGATAGCATATATGGTAAACGAGCTGCCTATCTCCCTTGAAGAGAAGAAGGCTGTTCTGCCCGGCGCAATACGCATGGCCCGCCGTTCTTCAGGCATAGGTGCCGTGCAGAATGCGCTGGTGGATTATTTCGGGGAGCATTCTCATCTTCAGTTGGAAGGGTATATGGGGTTTCGTATGAAGGAGTATCGGCGGGAGTGGGAACGATGCGTGCTGAAGGCGGCGGATGAGCTGCTGCTGGATGCTGAGTATATGGAGCTTATGCGGGTGCTGGCGGCCTTTGTAAAGCTCAGAAGCCCACAGGCGGGGGATATATACCTTATCCTCAATCCGGACGGCAGCTGTACTTTTACCGATGATAAGGATATACGCATAGACTATGAGCGCTGTACGGGCGATGGAATAATGAGCGTGCTGGTAGGGCTGGCTCCCGAAAGCATAACGGTATACGATTTGTCGGGGGGCAGGTGCGCATCCCTGTTTGACAACCTTCAGCGGGTATTTGAGGGGCGGGTAAGGTTTTTTAAATAGAATAGACCTGAAGGCGGCAGAATGGTATAATCCATGAAAAGGAGCTGCCTATGAACGAAATCATTTCAGAAAAACTCAAACTGCTCCCGGATAGCCCCGGCGTATACAAGATGTACGACGGAGCGGGAGAGATAATATACGTGGGCAAAGCCGTAAACCTTAAAAACAGGGTACGGCAGTATTTTCAGCGTTCTCAAAAGCCTCCCAAGGTGGAGGCCATGGTTTCTCATATTAAGGATTTCCAATACATAATCACATCCAATGAAACAGAGGCTCTCACTCTTGAAAGCAATCTTATTAAGGCACTTAAGCCCAGATATAACATACTGCTTAAGGACGATAAGCATTTCCCATATGTCAGGCTGGATATACGTCAGGATTACCCCCGCTTTGAGGTGGTAAGGAAGATAAAAAAGGACGGAGCAAGGTACTTTGGCCCTTATCTTTCCGCTGTGAGCTTAAAGGATTCCCTTGCGGCAATAAGGGACACTTTTCCCGTGCGCCACTGCAAAAAGGACATAAGCCGTGCCATTGCCCGCAATGAGCGTCCCTGTCTTATGTATCACCTTGGCAAGTGCTGCGCTCCCTGCAGCGGCAATGTGAGCCGGGAGGAATATCATGCACTGCTTGAGAATGTGTGTGGATTCCTTGAAGGTCATTCAGAACCCATAATTGAGCTCTTTACCCGCCAGATGCAGGAGGCGGCGGAAAATATGGAATACGAGCGGGCAGCACAGCTTCGCGACAGAATAGCTGCCATAAAGAATCTGGGTGAGAAGCAGCAGGCAATATCCCTGGGGCATAGCGAGCGGGATATATTTGCCTTTGTGAAGGATGACAGGGATGCTGTGATATTTGCGCTGTTTGAGCGGGGCGGCAAGGTGATAGGCGCCGAGAGCATGAGCCTTTCCTGCGGGGATGAAAGTCCCGAAGAGATAACAGCATCATTCCTGAAGCAGTACTATGCAGACGGAGCGCCTGTGCCAAAGGAAGTGGTTACCTACCATATGCCTGAGGAGCATGAAGCCCTTGAGGACTGGCTGTCCGAAAGCCGCGGCAACAGGGTAAGCATAATATGCCCCCAGCGGGGAGAAAAGCGAAAGCTTGCGGAGATGGCATACAAGAACGGCATAGAGGCCATCGTAAAAGCCCGGGAACTGCAGCACAGGAACTGGGAGCGGGGCGAAGGCGCCATACTCAGGCTGTGCGAGGTGATAGGCATGACCTGCATACCCGAGCGCATGGAGTGCTACGATAACTCTCATATTCGCGGCCGGGATACGGTATCCGGCATGGTGGTATTTATAAACGGCAAGAGCGCCCCTAAGGAATACAGACGATTCAGAATAAAAGCAGAGGCAAACGGAGACGACTATATGGCCATGGAAGAGGTGCTGACAAGGCGGTTCCAGCGGGCCATGGACGGGGATGAGAAGTTTGCAAGCCTTCCGGATCTGCTTGTAATAGACGGCGGCCGGGGACAGCTGAACGTTGCGCTGCAGGTGCTGGAAAAGTTTGGTCTTTCACATATACCGGCCATAGGTCTTGCGGAGCGGAATGAGGATATAATACTTCCGGACAGCGATATTCCCATAACTTTGGACAGGCGGGACCCTGCGCTGCACATAGTGGAGCGCATACGCGACGAGGCACACAGGTTTGCAATAACCTACCATCGCAGCCTCAGGGCAAAGAATGCCCTTATGTCTGAGCTGGACAAGATAGAGGGCATGGGCCCAAAGCGCAAGCGGGCGCTGTTTGATGCCTTTGTGTCACTGGATGCCATAAAGGCTGCCACTACGGAGGAACTGTCCGCGGCCAGGGGAATGACAAAAACCGCGGCAAAGGCGGTATACGATCATTTTCATCCTCAGGCAAAAGAGTAAGCTTTTTGTGGAATAATGGGCCGGTTTGTTGTATCCTGTATACAGGAGGGATTTGGACACATGTACAAGCTTTTAGCGCTCGATATAGATGAAACCATAACGCACATCCCAACCGCAGCCCCTGATGAAATAGTTGCGGCGGTGGATAGGGCGCGCAGTGCCGGAATAAGGGTGACCCTTGCTACAGGGCGAGGATACTTTGCTTCATCCACCATTGTAAAGCAGCTAAACATATGCGAGCCGGTAATAAATTACGGCGGCGCCATAATCAGTGACCCGTATGACGGAAGTTTGGTATATGGCACCGAAATAGCCCCCGAGCTCGTTGTGGATGTACTGGAAACGGCCGGGAAACTGGGTGTACATGCCCATATATATCAGGGGGATACCGTAATAGGTGAGCATTTAAATCCATATATGGAGGCCTATACAGCAAAGCTTAACCTCCCTAAAAAATACGATAAGGATATACGCAGCAAGTTTTGGTGCAATGTACCTAAGGTGCTAATGATGACATCTGAGGAAGAGGCGGTGAAGCTGAGGCCCATGCTGCAGGAAAAATACAGCGGCATACTCAAGGTGTCGGGATCCAGCAGCGGGTTTATTGAGTTCAATCATCTTTCTGCACATAAGGGATCGGGGCTTGCATGGGTAGCGAAGTATCTTGGAATAAGGCGCGAGGAAACAGTTGCAGTAGGGGATAATTCCCTGGACATGGAAATGATACAGTGGGCAGGCCTCGGTTGTGCTGTGGCAAACGGCAAGGAGGAAGTTAAGGCTGCTGCGGATATTGTTATACCTTCCTGCGCAGAGTGTGGTGCTGCATACCTTATAGACAAACTTATAGACGGAAGTATAAAATAGTACCCTTTGGAGGGAAAATGGAATCTGTAAACATAAATGTCAGCGAAATATGTCAGGAACTTAGCTTTCAGGTGCTGGAGCCGGGCATGGGAAGCATATGCTTCAGAACCCATGAAATAAGCAGGCCGGGTCTTCAGTTTACCGGCTTTTATACTGAGTTTTCTTCAAAAAGAGTACAGCTTATAGGAAATGCGGAGATGGCTTATCTGTACAGCCTGAGCGAAGAATCACTCAGGGAGCGAATGAGCCAGTTTATGGGACTGAATCCGCCTTGCATAGTGTGCGCAAGGAATAACCAGCCCCCTGAAATATTGCTGCAAAGCGCCAGAGAAAATGGCGTGCCCGTATTTAAAACGTCGCTGGATACGGATACGGCGGGCCATGTGATAAGCAGCCTGCTGCAGAAGGAACTTGCGCCTAAAATTTTGCTGCATGGCGAGCTTATGGACGTGCATGGCGTAGGAGTGCTGATACGGGGAGAAAGCGGCAGCGGCAAGAGCGAAACGGCGCTGGACCTTATACGCAGCGGACACCGTATTGTGGCGGATGATGTGGTTGAGGTATCCAGGGTTGGCGACAGGTTGGTGGGCCGTGCTCCGGATGCTATACGCTATAAGATGGATATAAGAGGCATTGGCCTTATAGATCTCAGATACCTTTACGGCATGGGCGCCATACTTCCGGAAAAGGATATAGACTTTGTAATAGACCTTGAGTCATTTGATGAGTACAAGCTGGCAAATCATCCGGAGGATGGTGTAACGGATATACTGGGTAAGGGAGTAAAAAATACATTTATTCCTGTAAGCTCAGGACGTAACGTGGCTGTTGTAATTGAGGTGGCGGTACGTAATTTCCGTCTTAAGCAGCTGGGCTATGATGCAGGCAGAGAATTCGGACTGGAAACAAGATAAAACACATTTTGGAGGGGCAAAATGTATAATGTAGGTGTTGATATCGGTGGTACCAACCTTGCTATGGGGTTGGTGGATGAAGAACTGAATATAGTCCAGAGGGTGTCCATACCCTTTCCCAAGGCAGGTGGCGGTCCTGAGACCGCAAAGCAGATATGGGAAAAAACTAATGAACTGCTGGGAAAAGCCGGCGCTGATATAAAAGACCTTGAAAGCGTAGGCGTGGTAGTGCCGGGCAGTATAGACGCCACGGGCAGCATAGTTGTTAATGCATACAATCTGGGTTTCCACGATGAACCTTTAAAGGAACGGATAGAGGCGTATTTCCCCGACACTCCGGTACTGCTTGCAAATGACGCAAACGGTGCAGCCCTTGCAGAATTTTATAAGGGCGCATTCGTGGGCTGCAATACTGCGGCTCTGCTTACCCTTGGTACAGGGGTAGGCGGCGGACTTATACTGGGGGGCAAAATGTTTAACGGCGGCATGAACAACGGCGTTGAGCTGGGCCACATGCTGCTGGTAAGCGGAGGAAAATACTGCACCTGCGGCAATAACGGCTGTGTAGAGGCTTATTGTTCCGCAACCGCACTTAAGCAGGAGGGCATCAAGGCTATGCAGGCCGATCCCGACAGCATGCTCAATAAGCGGGCGGGCGGCAAGGCGGAACGCATGAACGCCAAGGTGGTTATTGACTGTGCCAGAGAAGGAGACGAGGCGGCGGTAAAGGTATTCGACGAATATGTTGACTATCTGGGCTCTGCCGTAGCTTGTATGATAAACCTGCTGGACTGCGAGTGCGTTGCCATAGGCGGCGGCGTGAGCGCTGCAGGAGAGTTCCTGTTTGCGCCTCTCAGGCAGAATGTGCATAAAAAGAGCTTCTTTGAAAACCATGGCAGGGTAGTGCCTGCGGTAATGGGCAACGATGCGGGCATAATCGGCGCAGCAATGCTCAAGCGGGATCAGGATAAAAAATTATAAAGGAATTGATTTTAAATATGACATTCGGAATGTTTATGAGCGGACTGTGGCAAAATCGCGTACTGCTGAGCGCGGTGACAGGCTGGGCAGCGGCTCAGATACTAAAAACCATAGTGCACGGCTTGCTGGAGAATGAGTGGAAACTGGAACGTCTGGTGGGCAGTGGCGGAATGCCAAGCTCCCATGCGGCAACGGTGTGCGCTCTGGTTACTGCTGCCGCTTATAACTACGGCCCAAATTCCTTTGAATTTACTATCTCTTTTCTGCTGGCTATAATAGTTATCCATGATGCCAGGGGTGTGAGGCTTGAGACCGGCAAGCAGGCCGAGATACTTAACGAAATAGTCAAGTATCTGAGAATGGAAGAGGGACATACCACCCTGCCGGAAAAGGAACTGAAGGAACTGGTGGGACATACTCCGGTGCAGGTTGGCGCGGGTATGATAATAGGCTTTATCGTGGGTATAGTGCTGCACTGATACTGCAAAAGGTATTGACAATATCGCTGGGGTGAGAGTATATTATACCCTAGTTGAATACATAAAGTGATGAAGCAGAGATAACGTTGGGATACGACCTTACAGAGAGCGGACGGTGCTGGAAATGCCGCAGATACGCCCCTTCAAATGGACTGCTGAACGCGGGAGGAAAAGGATAAATACCCTTAGTATTTCCCGACGGCGTGCGCCCGTTACAGTGCAGCGGATGTGATGGCATCCGGATGAGCCTCTGCCCTTGTGCAGAGGGAAACAAGGTGGCACAGCGTTTATTACGCCCTTGCTGACGGTGAAGAAATACCGCAGCGAAGGCGTTTTTTATTTTTAAATATTCAGGAGGACGATTTACATGGAAATCAACAAATATTCTCACAGAGACTATAACAACTACATTAAGGAATTCCCCTCGAAGGACGGCCGCTTTGGCAAATACGGCGGAGCATACCTGCCCCCCGAGCTTATTCCTGCCTTTAAGGAGATAGACTATGCATACGAAACAATATGCCACAGCTCAAAGTTTATAAGCGAGCTGCGCCGCATACGCAAGGAGTTTCAGGGCAGGCCCACCCCTGTTTATCATTGTGAACGTCTTTCTCAGGAGCTGGGCAAGTGCCAGATATATCTTAAGCGTGAGGACCTTAACCACACCGGTGCTCATAAGCTGAATCACTGCATGGGTGAAGGTCTCCTTGCAAAGTACATGGGCAAAAAGAAGCTCATCGCCGAGACCGGTGCAGGTCAGCACGGCGTGGCTTTGGCTACAGCCGCAGCCTACTTTGGCCTTGAGTGCGATATCTATATGGGCGAAGTGGATATAGCCAAGCAGGCTCCCAATGTAACCCGCATGAAGATACTGGGCGCCAACGTTATTCCTGTTACCCATGGGCTTAAGACCCTTAAGGAAGCTGTGGATGCGGCCTTTGAGGGCTACATGAAGGAATATCACGATGCAATATACTGCATCGGTTCTGCCCTTGGCCCCCATCCCTTCCCTAAAATAGTCCGCGATTTTCAGATGATAATAGGCATAGAAGCCCGAGAGCAGTTTATGGATATGACAGGCCTTTTGCCTGACGTGGTTTGTGCCTGCGTGGGCGGCGGTTCCAATTCCATAGGCACATTTATACCCTTCCTTGCAGACCCGGTGGAGATAGTTGGCGTAGAGCCCCTTGGCAAGGGCCCAAATGTGGGGGATCATGCCGCCAGCATGGCATATGGGTCTCCCGGCGTGCTTCACGGCTTTGAAAGCTATCTGCTTCAGGACGAAAACGGTGAACCCCTGCCTGTTTACTCTGTGGCCAGTGGTCTTGACTATCCTTCTGTTGGCCCCGAGCATGCTTTCCTCCATGACATGGGCCGCGTAAAGTATGAGCAGGTGGATGACGAGGAAGCAATGGAGGCCTTCTTCCTGCTGAGCCGCAAGGAGGGCATTATCCCGGCCATCGAAAGCTCCCATGCCCTTGCATACGCCATACGCTATGCCCGCACCCATGATACAGGCTCTATACTTGTGACTCTGTCCGGTCGCGGCGATAAGGATATAGACTATGTGGTGGAGAACTACGGCACGGGAGAAAGGTTCTTTAATAAATAATTAAGAATGCAAGCCCCGGCGTTAGTACAATGGCAAATTAGTTGAAAAATGTGAAATATCAAGGTATAATGAATGCGCTCCCAATATACGGGGGCGCATATTTGTGTAATATGGATATTATCAGGAGGTTTAAACTAATATCATGCGCGATTATGTAATTCTTACGGACTCATCTTGCGATCTGCCCGCAGAATTGGCTCAGGAGCTGGGCATTCGTGTGGTTCCCCTTTCTCTGCTGCTGGACGGAAAAGAGTATATCAACTATCTCGACGGCCGTGAAATAGGCTTCAAGGCATTCTATGACGCTATACGGGAGGGCAAGAGCGCCACTACTTCCGCTGCAAATATCACAACCTTCAAGGAAGAAATGAAGGCAATCGTGGAAGAGGGCAAGGATGTGCTGTATATTGGCTTCTCTTCCGGCCTCAGCGCCACCGTAGGCGCCGGCACCAACGCTGCCCGCGAGCTTTCTGAGGAATATCCCGATAGCAAGGTATACGCTGTGGATACTCTTGGCGCGTCCCTTGGTGAGGGCATGATCGTTTACTATGCCGCAAAGAAAAAGGCGGAGGGTGCCTCCATTGAGGAAGTGCGTGATTACGTAGAAAACCGCAAGCTCAATCAGGCCCATTGGTTTACCGTGGATGACCTGAACCATCTTAAGAGGGGCGGTCGTATTTCTCCTGCAACCGCAGCCATTGGCACTATGCTGAACATTAAGCCTGTTATGCATATGGATAACGAGGGCCATCTGGTAGCCGTAGGCAAGGTAAGGGGCCGCAAGACCTCCCTTAAGGAACTGGTAAACAGCATGGAAGCAAGCTGGCTGCCCGATGAGAACCCCACCATATTCATCTCCCACGGCGACTGCCTTGAGGATGCTGAATACGTTGCTTCCCTCATTAAGGACAAGATGGGCGTGGAGGATATCCGCATCAATTACGTAGGTCCCGTTATCGGCGCCCATACCGGCCCCGGCGTTGTTGCGCTGTTCTTCTGGGCAAAGGAAAGATAGCAAGTCAAGTCCAATTAAGGACGCGGCATTTATGGGCTGCGTCCTTTTTACATGGATGTGAAACTGTGGCGATAATTGTATAAATTGTGCGTAATACAGGCAATAATCGTTGCATTGAGGTCGGTTGTATGGTATTATAACCTGACGGCTGTATGTCCGTATAAAGTTATAATTTATATATATTGTATTCGGAGGTTTATAATGGCAACTTTGGAAAAGCTCGAGGGCAGCAAGGTTAAGCTTACCATCGAGGTATCTGCAGACAAGTTCGAAGAGGCGATCCAGCAGGCTTACCGCACCAGCGGCAAGAAGTTTAACGTGCCCGGATTCCGCAAGGGCAAGGCTCCCCGCAAGATGATCGAGAACACCTACGGTCCTCTGGCATTCTTTGACGATGCCTTTGATGTGGTTTATCCCGAGGTATATCAGGCAGCTGTAAAGGAGCACGAGCTGGATGTTATCGATCGCCCCGACATTTCCATCGTTGAGCTGCCCCTGGATGGCAGCAACCTGGTATTCACTGCTGAGGTTGCCGTACGTCCCGAGGTGAAGTTGGGCCAGTACAAGGGTATAGAAATAGAAAAGCGCGAGTATAATGTTACGGATGACGAGGTTGACTTTGCTATGCAGCGCGAGCGCGAAAAGCTGGCACGCATGGTTGATGTTGAGCGCCCCGTTCAGAACGGCGACACTGTAAACCTTGACTACTCCGGCAGCGTATCCGGCATCAAGTTCGAAGGCGGCACCGCTGAGGGTGCAACCCTCGAGATCGGCAGCCATACCTTCATCGATGGCTTTGAAGAGCAGATGGTCGGCATGACCATTGGCGAGGAGAAGGACATCAACGTGACCTTCCCCGAGCAGTATCATTCCGAGGCTCTTGCCGGCGCAGAGGCAACCTTCCACGTAAAGGTAAACGGCATTCAGGTAAAGGAACTGCCTGAGCTTGACGATGAGTTTGCAAAGGACGTTTCCGAGTTTGATACCCTTGATGAGCTCCGTGCATCCAAGCGTGAGGAACTGGAAAAGCGCAATGCTCAGGAAGCAAAGATTGCCAAGGAAAACGACGTTGTTGCCAAGGTGGTTGACAATGCCGAGGTTCAGGTTCCTGATATTATGGTTGAGCGTCAGATCGACGCAATCCTCAACGATATTCGTTATCGTCTCAGCATGCAGGGCGTAAGCCTTGAAGATTATATGAAGTACACCGGCATGACCATGGACGCTTTCCGTGCCGACAGCCGTGCAGATGCCGAGCGCAGGGTAAAGAGCCAGCTGGTTATCGATGCTGTTGCCAAGGCTGAGAATATCAAGGCCGAGGATGGAGAGATCGAGGTCAAGATCGACGAGTACGTAGCTCAGTTTGGCGATAAGGCCGAGGAAATCAAGAAGGGCTTCAGCGAGGACGACAAGCTGTACTTTGCAGACCAGATCATGGTTGAAAAGACCCTGGCCGTAATGGTGGATTCTGCCGTTGAGACTGCTGCAGAGGCTGCCCCCAAGAAGAAGGCTGCCCCCAAGAAGAAGGCCGCTGAAAAGGCAGAGGGCGAAGAAGCTCCCAAGAAGAAGGCTGCTCCCAAGAAGAAGGCTGCCGAAACTGCCGAGGGTGAAGAAGCCCCCAAGAAGAAGACCACCAGGAAAAAGGCTGAGGAGCCCAAGGCTGAGTAACGGTCTAACAGACATAACGAAATAATTGGAGCGCCGCCGCATCATAGGCGTGGTGCGGCGGCGTGATTTTTCCCGGAGAGTTATGACAAAGGAGAGAGTAAAATGAACCTTATTCCGATGGTAGTAGAACAGTCCAATAAGGGCGAACGTTCTTACGACATATATTCCCGCCTGCTTAAGGACCGCATAATTTTTCTGGGCGGCGAGATAAACGACGATACCGCAAACTCCGTAGTGGCTCAGATGCTCTTCCTTGAGGCGGATGATCCTGATAAGGACATCAGCCTGTACATCAACAGCCCCGGCGGCTCCGTTACTGCCGGCATGGCTATTTACGATACCATGCAGTATATCCGCTGCGATGTTTCCACCATCTGCATAGGCATGGCGGCAAGCATGGGCGCTTTCCTGCTGGCAGCAGGCGCAAAGGGAAAGCGCAGAGCCCTGCCCAATTGCGAAATAATGATACACCAGCCCCTTGGCGGCGCGCGCGGCCAGGCTACAGATGTGGCCATTCAGGCAGAGCAGCTGCTCAAGATCAAGAAAAAGCTCAACGAAATACTTTCTGCCCGTACCGGTCAGCCTATTGATAAGGTACAGGTGGACACCGAAAGAGATAATTACATGAGCGCCGAGGCCGCAAAGGCCTACGGCATAGTGGATGAGATAATACCCCCAAGGAGGTAATTGATGACCAAAAACGACGAAAGAGGAACCATTAAGTGTTCCTTTTGCGGCAAGTCACAGGACGAAGTGAACCGCATTATTGCGGGTCCCGGCGTATATATCTGCAACGAATGCATAGAGCTTTGTCAGGAGATAATCGATGAGGACTTCTCCTCCGAAGAGATAGACCTTACCGACATCCCAAAGCCCCAGGAAATTTCAGACACTCTGGATCAGTACGTTGTAGGACAGCGCAACGCAAAGCGCGCCCTGGCAGTAGCGGTGTACAATCACTATAAGCGCATCAATGCAGGCAAGCAGAAGGACGATGTTGAGCTCCAAAAGAGCAACATAATCATGCTGGGGCCCACCGGCAGCGGCAAAACCATGCTGGCTCAGACCCTTGCAAAGATACTGAACGTACCCTTTGCCGTGGCGGATGCCACCTCACTTACCGAGGCAGGATATGTTGGCGAGGATGTTGAAAACATTCTGCTCAAGCTTATACAGGCTGCGGACTATGACGTGGAGCGTGCTGAAAAGGGCATAGTTTATATCGACGAGATCGACAAGATAGCCCGCAAGAGCGAGAACCCCTCCATTACCCGTGACGTATCCGGCGAGGGCGTTCAGCAGGCGCTGCTGAAGATCCTTGAGGGCACCGTTGCCAGTGTTCCCCCTCAGGGCGGCCGCAAGCATCCCCATCAGGAATTCATACAGATAGACACCACCAATATCCTCTTTATCTGCGGCGGCGCATTTGCCGGCATAGAGGATATAATCACCAAGCGCACCGGCAAGTCCGTAATGGGCTTTGGCGCAGAGGTGCAGAGCAAGGTTCAGAAGGACGTTGGCGAGATCCTCAAGGGAATACTTCCCGAGGATCTGCTCAAGTTCGGCCTTATTCCCGAGTTTGTTGGCCGTATGCCTGTTATAGTTACTCTCCATCAGCTGGACAGGAACGCCCTCATAGACATACTCACCGAACCCAAAAACGCCCTTACCCGTCAGTATAAGCGCTTGTTCGAAATGGATGGCGTGCAGGTATCCTTTGATAGGGATGCACTGGAGCTGGTTGCGGATATGGCGATAGAGCGCAAGACCGGTGCCCGCGGCCTCAGGGCTATACTTGAGGACGTTATGCTGGATATCATGTTTGATATTCCTTCAAGACCCGAGATCGAAAGCTGTACCATTACGCGTGATGTAATAGAAAAAAAGGCACCCCCGGTATTCACATACCGTAAGGATGCTGGTCAGCTGCCTGCTCCCCAACTGGGAGATGCCAGCTGACAGCATGACCCCACAATAGCTATATAGGGGCCGCATAAACATATTTACCATCCGGCAGGGCCCCACGGAAGGCCTTGCCGGTTTACTTTTTTGAGGATGATTAGGGAGGTATTGCAAATGAAAAAGGATGTAGTAATAATCGGCGCAGGCCCTGCGGGTATATTTACCGCCATCGAAATGATAAAAAAAGGCAGCAAGCAGAGCATACTTATAGTTGAAAAGGGTCAGCCTGTGGAAAAACGGCACTGCCCCAAGGATAAGACCGGCTACTGCGTAAACTGCAAGCCCTATTGCCATATTACCACCGGCTTCTCCGGCGCAGGCGCATTCTCTGACGGCAAGCTGTCCCTCAACTGTGACGTGGGCGGCGATCTGCCTACCCTTATCGGCGCTGATGTGGCTCAGGCAACTATTGAATACGCCGACAAGATTTACCTTGAGTTCGGTGCAAGCACCGAGATAGAGGGCATCAATAACACCGAAGAGGTAAAGGATATCCGCAAGCGTGCTATAAAGGCGGGCCTTCGCCTGGTGGATTGTCCCATTCGTCATCTGGGTACCGAAAAGGCTCAGGACCTTTACTATGCAATCGAGCAGTATCTGCTGAACAACGGCGTCGAGATGATGTTTGGCTGGGAATGCACTAACCTTATCCTTGAGGGAGACGTATGCAAGGGCGTATACCTTGCAAAGGGCGAGGAGACCTGTAATGTTGAGGCTAAGCGTACCGTTGTGGCCACCGGCCGCAGGGGCGCAGACTGGCTGGAAAAGATATGCGCAGAGCACAACATTGCCCATCAGCCCGGCACCGTTGATATCGGCGTGCGCGTAGAGGTGCGCAATGAGATAATGGAGAGGGTGAACGAGGTGCTGTACGAGTCCAAGCTCATCGGCTATCCTCAGCCCTATAAAAATAAGGTTCGCACCTTCTGCCAGAATCCCGGCGGCTTTGTAAGTCAGGAAAACTATGACAATGACCTTGCGGTGGTAAACGGCCACTCCTACAAGGACCTTAAGAGCAACAATACCAACCTTGCAATACTGGTATCCCATAACTTCAGCGAGCCCTTCAATCAGCCTATCGCCTACGCTCAGAAGGTGGGAGAACTGACCAACATGCTGGGCGCAGGCCATATTATGGTTCAGCGCTTCGGCGATATACTGGACGGCAAGCGTACCTGGCAGAAGGAACTGGCTCAGTCCAACGTAAAGCCCACCCTTCCCGATGCGGTTGCAGGCGACATTACCGCTGCAATGCCCTACCGCGCCATGACCAACATAATCAACTTCATCAAGGCCATGGATGAGGTGGTGCCCGGCTTTGCTTCCTACGAGACCCTGCTGTATTCTCCTGAGCTTAAGTTCTACAGCAACAGGGTAAAGATGGACACCCAGTTCAACACCAGCGTACAGGGACTCCACTGCCTGGGCGATTCCAGCGGCTGGACCCGCGGCCTTATGATGGCCTCTGTAATGGGTGTGCTGATGGGCCGTGAAATAGCCAAGGAGGGCTAAACAAATACAGCAAAAAAGGAGCGAGTTTTCGCTCCTTTTTTAGTTTGTGTATGACTATACCGGCAGTGAGGACAACATCCAACCCCCAAGCAAAAGGCTTGCTGCGTTGGCGGCAAGGCCGTAAAGTACTGCCCGCTTTTTGCCGTGCTCTGTGAGGCGGTTTCTATAAATGAGGGTTTCCACGATGAAAATAAGCACCTCAACCAGTACATAAAGCAGGAACCAGTAGCCTCTGGCGCCTATAAAGAGAATATTCAGCCCTGTCTGGGTGAAAAGGTTTACTATCAAAAACAGCAGTATGCTCCGCTTTGTCCTGTATCCGAATACAAAGAGCAAAGCTCCTTCAATGATGAGGGTAAGCAGTACACGCATTGCTGTAAGCAGCGGCGCACGAAGAGGGTCTTGCCCCTGTACCAGTTCATTTGTTTTAAGGTCAAGGGTAACCTGATTGTTATAGCCAAAATATTCTTTGGGTATTGGGATTTGGGTATTGATACCGCTGCCCGAAACTGTAAGGACGGCGTTTTTTACCCGATCTTTGCCGCCGGGGAAATCGTGATAATAAAACCTGTACTGCCCTTCCCAAAAGCGATGCTCTGCCACAAGAGGTACGGTGTTATCGGGATCCGGCTGTAATGACAGCTTCAGCCCTTCGGGAGGATTGTTTACTATTACGGTGAGCCCCGGTGGTTCGGCGGAGTTTGCCATAGCGAGACTGAAAGTAGAGAGCATCAGTATTATCATGCAGAATGCAAATAGTCTCTTCTTCATGGCTGTCCTCCCGTAAAGTGAAATGTATATATAAATTATACCCTGTAAATATGAACAATTCTACCTTTGCTTCCCATTGATGGAACTGACGGATTTGGCTCATGCTCTGCACATACTACCAATGAATCAGATTCGGAGGAAATTTGTATGGGAAACGGCGCGATTTGGATATGGATACTGCTTCAGCTGGCAGTGCTTGGATATGTGTGGTACAGAAATCGTGGGGTACGAAGGGTGGCACAGCCTGCCGAGCGCAAGCGCACTCCCCGCACTGAAAGCAGGGAGATGAAGGAACTGGAGAGCATGCGAAAGCGCACGCTGAATACCCCACTTGCGGAAAAGGCAAGGCCGGGCAGAATGAACGAGATAGTGGGGCAGGAGGATGGTATCAGAGCATTGAGGGCGGCCATGTGCGGGCCGAACCCTCAGCATGTGATAATATACGGCCCTCCGGGCTGCGGCAAGACCTGCGCCGCGCGCTTGGTGCTGGAGGAGGCAAGGCGGCATAGAGATTCCCCTTTTGATAAGGAATCAAAGTTCGTGGAGGTGGATGCCACCTGTGTGCGCTTTGACGAGCGCTCCATAGCAGACCCTTTGCTTGGCTCTGTACATGACCCCATTTATCAGGGAGCGGGCCCACTGGGCTCACAGGGGGTACCTCAGCCCAAGCCGGGGGCAGTAAGCAAGGCCCACTGCGGCATACTTTTCCTGGACGAGATAGGTGAGCTGCATCCCGTACAGCTGAACAAGCTGCTTAAGGTGCTGGAAGATAGAAAGGTATACTTTGACAGTGCCTATTATTCAAGGGAGAATACTTCCATCCCTCAGCATATACACGATATCTTCCAAAACGGAATGCCGGCGGATTTTCGCCTCATAGGGGCCACCACCAGAAACCCCGAGGAAATGCCCCCTGCCCTCAGGTCACGGTGTGTAGAGCTGTTCTTTAAGCCTCTGTCAAAGCAGAGCATAATAAGCATTGCGGAGGGCGCGGCAAAGCGGCTGGGATATGAAATAGACCCTGAGGCGGCGGAGCTTTGCGCCTGCTGCTGCGGGTCGGGAAGGGATGCTGTGAACATGATACAGCTGGCGGGAGGAGCCGTGTATACCGACGGACGCAAGAGGATAACCCTTGGGGATGTGGAATGGGTATCCGAGATAAGCAACTGCGCAAAGCGGGCGGAACAGCACATGCCTGAGCATATGCGGCCCGGGGTGGCGGTGGGCATAGGTGTGGCCGGCAGCAGCGGCATGATAATGGAGCTGGAGTGCGTGGCGGACAGGGCCCGTGACAGCCGGGGAAGGCTGGACATAGGCAGCGCCGTAGAGCATGAGGAAATAGAGCTCAGAGGCCGCAAACTGGGCAGAAGGAGCACCGCCAGCGCATCGGCGGAGAACGTACTGAGTACATTTAAAAATCGCTTTGGCCTTGACTGCGGGGCGTATGATATCCGCTTTAACGTGCCGGGCGGAATGCCCGTGGACGGGCCCAGCGCAGGCATAGCCCTTGCCACGGCGCTTATGAGCGCGGTGTCAGGCAAGGCCATGGGGGCAGGCATTGCCATGACGGGGGAAATAACCGTAAACGGCGAGGTGCGCCCCGTTGGCGGGGTGAGGGAAAAGATAGCCGCGGCGGTGCAGGCAGGAGCACACACCGTAATAATCCCTGCGGCAAACTATGAGAGCCGATTTGAGGGCATGGATGCGGAAATAATACCTGTGTCCGATATAAGCGAGGTAATGCGGATAGCCTTTGACATTCCGGAAGAAACAGAGCTGTCCATCGGCGTGCTGCCCTTCCTGTGCACCACCGCATAGACGTACAAAAAAATTTTTTACCAGCTACATACTGTTGTCAAAATCCATTGGTATAAGTATAATCACCATAATGAATATACTTACCTTAACCATCGAGGAAAACAACAGCTATGATAAAACACGAAACAGCATATAAAGATATACCCACCGTGGCCCTCAGGGGCCTTGTGGTGCTGCCCGGAGAAATGATCCACTTTGACGCGGGCAGGACAAGGAGCGTCAATGCCCTCAACAGGGCTATGGACGAGGAAGGCTTTATATTCGTCAGCGCCCAGAAGGACGCCAAGAAGACGGAAATAGATTCTGCGGATATATTCCAGACAGGTACCCTCTGCGCCCTCAGGCAGGTGCTTCCCCTTCCGGGGGAGTCTGCCCGTGTGTTTGCCGAGGGCATTTGCCGCGCAAAGGCCGAGATGATATACGACACAGGCGATTGTTTTACTGCGGATATCCAAACCGTGGAAGACGAGGAGTGCAGCCCCGCCGAGGGAGAAGCTCTCCGCCGCCGCATAATGAAAAAGCTGACGGAATACGCAAGGCTTAATCAGAAGTTCAGCTCAGATACTCTGGCTTCCATTGAGGCAAAGCTGATAATAGGCGAATTTGCGGATACTGCGGCCAATGCTGTGCTGAAACGGCCTGAGCAGCGCCAGATGGTGCTGGAGGAAAGCCACCCCGTACAGCGCATGAAAATGATGCTCAAGTGCTTTGAGGGGGAAATAGAGATACTCAAGGCGGATCGCCGCATTGCCACCGAGGTAAAGTATCAGGTGGATAAGCACCAGAAGGATTATTACCTGCGTGAGCAGATAAGGGCTATACGCAAGGAGCTGGGAGAAAACGCGGAGACCGAATCCGATGAGTTCCGTCAGCGCCTTGCCGCAAAGCAGATGCCGGACAGCGTTCGGGAAAAGCTGGAGAGGGAAATAACCCGCTATGGGGATCTTCCCGCAGGATCCCACGAGGCCCCCTCTGCCCGCAATTATATCGAATGCATGCTGGAGCTGCCCTGGACCGAGACCAGTGAGGACTGCCTTGACCTTGACCATGCGAGGGAAGTGCTGGAGGCAGACCACTACGGCATGGAAAAGGTTAAAAAGCGCATAATAGAATACCTTGCCGTGGCAAAGCTTACGGGCAAGGTAAACGGTCAGGTAATATGCTTTGCAGGCCCTCCGGGCGTGGGCAAGACCTCCATCGTCAAGTCCATTGCAGACGCCCTTGGGAGGAAGTTCGTAAGGATGAGCCTGGGCGGCATAAGGGACGAGGCTGAGATACGGGGCCATCGCCGCACCTATATCGGCGCAATGCCGGGCCGCGTCATAGCGGCAATGCGTCAGGCCGGCACCATGAACCCTGTAATACTCTTTGACGAAATAGACAAGCTTGCGGGAGATTATCACGGAGACCCCGCCGCCGCAATGCTTGAGGTGCTGGACAGCGCCCAGAACTTTGCCTTCAGGGATCATTTTCTGGAAATGCCCTACGACCTTTCCAAGGTAATGTTCCTGACCACCGCAAATGATAAGAGCAACATACCCGCTCCGCTGCTGGATAGGATGGAAATTATCGACGTGCCGGGCTACCTTGAAACCGAAAAGGCAGAGATAGCAAAACGGCATCTGCTGCCAAGGCAGCTTGAAAAGCACGGCCTTAAAAAGAGCATGCTGACCATACCCGATGCCATGTATCCCGCCATCATACGTGGATATACAGCGGAGTCCGGTGTCCGTGAGCTGGAGAGGGTGCTTGCAGGCATTTGCTGCAGAGCGGCCTGCGATATAGGAGACGGTGCTGCCAAGCGAATTCGCCTGAACTCTCAGCGGATGAAGGAATATCTGGGCCAGCCAAAGTTTGAGGACCTTGCAAAGGAGCATAAGGATACAGTGGGTCTTGTAAACGGCCTTGCATGGACCAGCGCGGGGGGAGATACCCTCGAAATAGAGGTGCAGACTGTAAACGGAAGCGGACAGATACTGCTTACCGGAAAGCTTGGCGACGTTATGCAGGAAAGCGCAAAGGCCGCCCTTACCTTTGTCCATGCCAACGCTGAAACTCTGGGCATTGACGAAAAGCTGTTCAAGGAAAAGGATATACACCTGCATGTGCCGGAGGGCGCAGTTCCCAAGGACGGCCCCAGCGCAGGCATAACCATGGCCACTGCCATTACAAGCGCGCTGTCCGGAATACCTGTAAAGGGAAATATTGCCATGACCGGCGAAATAACCCTAAGGGGCAGAGTATTGCCTATAGGCGGCCTCAGAGAAAAGCTGCTTGCGGCGGTCAGAGCAGGCATTACAACGGTGCTTATACCTGCCCAGAACAAAAAGGACCTTGAGGATGTACCGGAGGAGATAAAGGGTGCGCTGAGGATAATATGCGTATCCGATGCAATGGAAGTGCTGGAGCAGGCTTTGATATCATCCCCAAAGGCAAACCATCGTCATATCCATATTCCCCATACAAAGAGCGGCAGCGTGCCGTTGCAGTAATAAAAAACAAAGAGAACGGATGGCCGTTCTCTTTGTTTTTGTGTGAAATATATAACCGCCATAAAACAATTTTTTGAAAAATGGTGTTGCCTTGCGGGCTGTGTGCTGATACAATGCATATGCAAATAAGATGGGCAAGTATAGTATGGCCCGGAGAGGAGAAAAGTGTGGAATTTGCCATAAAGCAGGCAGAATTTGAAACCAGCGCGGCATTGGGCAGCGTATATCCCGAAAAGACAAGCGCCGAAATAGCCATCGTGGGCAAATCCAACGTGGGCAAGTCCAGCCTTATAAACTCTCTGTGCAACAACAAAAAGCTGGCACGCACATCTTCAAGCCCCGGAAAGACCCGCCTTATCAATTTCTTCAGGATAAACAGAGATTTTTATCTTGTGGATCTTCCCGGCTACGGCTTTGCAAAGGCGCCCAAAACCGAAAAGGAAAAGTGGGGCAGGCTTATGGAAGGATACCTTTCCAGCGGCAGAGTGGATCATCTTTTCATGCTGATAGACATTCGCCACGAGCCTACTGCCGACGATAAGCTGATGCTTCAGTGGATAATTTATTACAATATCCCATATACCCTTATCGCCACCAAGTCCGATAAGCTGGCAAGGAGCAAGCGGGTGCAGGCTGCCAATACAGCGGCAAAGCTATTGGGCGCTCCCCCGGCCGCCATACCTTACTCTTCCGAAACCGGAGAGGGAAGGGACGCAATGCTTATGCGTATAGGCCAGGTGGTGGAGGATGTTAAAATGCTCAAAGGTTCTATTGACATAGAGTAGAAGGATACGCATAATAGTTAAGTATAAAAACCGGCCATGACAGTGGCTGTTTTTGGAGGATAATATGGGTTTCAAAAAGTGCCCCAAGTGTGAACTCAACTACATCCGTGATGACGAACAGTTCTGCAATGTTTGCAAGCGCGGCATGAAGGGCGAGCCTGATGCTGACGACAGCATCGCCATCTGCACCGAGTGCGGTGAGAATCCTGCTGTTCGCGGCAGCGAGCTGTGTGCCGTATGCCTCAGAGAGGTGCGCCGTCAGGAAAACCTCGAGAAGAGGGCAGATGAGCTGAACGCTTCTGTTGATGACATGGATGATCTGGATGAACTTGAAGTGCCCCTGGATGATGACGATATCCCCGAGATGGAGCTTGAGGAGATCGACAAGGAGCTGGGCGGCGATGATGATATGGCCGATGAACTGGAAGACGAGGAGGAAGTGGAAGAGGACTAACCTCATCCCTGAATGACCGCCAATGAAGCTTTTCGCAATAGGAGATCTGCATCTTTCCCATGCATCGGATAAGCCAATGGATGTTTTTGGCCCCGCCTGGGATGATCATGCGGCCCGCATAGCCGAATCCTGGCGAAATGCAGTTGATGAGCAGGATGTTGTGCTGATCCCCGGCGATATAAGCTGGGCAATGCATCTTGACGAGGCCAAGGCGGATCTGGACTTTATTTCCTCTCTTCCCGGTAAAAAGATCATTATGCGGGGGAACCACGACTATTGGTGGGCTTCCCTGTCCAAGGTGCGGGCTATACTCCCGGAAGGAATATACGCCCTGCAGAATGACGCGGTGGATATAGGAGGCGCTATGATAGCGGGCTCCAGAGGATGGATGTGCCCCGGGAGTTCCGGTTTTGATCCTGATTCAGACAGAAAGATATACGACAGAGAGGCAATACGCCTTGGCATGTCGCTGAGCAAGGCAGGTGAGGGCCGGCGTATAATAGCCATGCTGCACTATCCTCCCTTCAACGAAAAGCGTAATTCCAGCGCATTTACCGATTTATTCGAGAAGCATAATGTGGAGCATGTGATATATGGGCACCTTCACGGAAAGTCCTGCCGCAATGCCTTTGAGGGCGTGCGGGAAGGGATAAGCTATACCCTGTGCTCTGCGGATCATATAGGCTTTGCGCCAAAGCTTATAACCGAAATACAATAAAACACAAAACAAAGCATAAAGCGGCAAATGCCGCTTTTTTGTTTTGCGCAATGATGAAGGGCTGAATTTACATGCTGTATAGTAAATGGCACCGGAAACCCATTTAAATCACTGAAATAGCATCAAAAGAGCATAAAAGTGGTTAAAAGTGTTGCAAAGTGGTGGGCGGATTGCTATAATAATGATACCTAAATATCTAAATATACCGATATTGGGTTTGGAGGCATCCACTGTGCTGATGAATTCTTTCGCACATAGCGTGGACGCCAAGGGCAGGGTGTTCATACCTGCCAAATGGCGCGACGATCTGGGAGACACCATCATCATTACCCGGGACATGATGGGTAAGGGTGACAGCAGGTGTCTTTACGGCATGCCTTTAAGTTTATGGAACGAAATAGTCGAGCGCTTCAGAAAGACCCCTGTTACCGACGTAAGGGCGCAGAATGCCATGCGCATGATGTTTGCCAATGCTTCTGACTGTGAGCTGGACAAGCAGGGACGCATACTGCTGCCCGCGCAGCTCAGAGAGTACGCCGGTATTGAAGGCGACGCCATGCTTATCGGCATGGCTAACAGGATAGAGATATGGAGCGCCGAACAGTGGCAGAAGTGCTGTCTTGAATCCGAAAGCGCAAGCGATGAGTTCAAGGCAGAGACAATGGCGTATCTTGCGGGGCTTGGCATATGATGCAGTTTCACCATGTACCTATAATGCTTCCCGAAGTAATGGAGCTGCTGAAGCCTGAAAGGGGCGGCCTGTTTGTGGACGGCACCCTGGGCGGCGGCGGACACAGCGAGGGGATACTTTCCAGGCTGAGCAGCGGACGCCTTTACGGCATAGACCGGGACGGAAACGCGATCGCCGCCGCGAGCGCAAGGCTTGCGCCTTTCGGCGATAAGTTCAAGGCCATACGTGGCAACTTCTTCGATATGAAGGAGCTGCTGATGGCAGAGGGTGTAAGCGGAGTGGACGGTATACTCCTTGACCTTGGAGTATCATCCCATCAGCTGGATACTCCGGAGCGGGGATTTTCCTACCATGAGGATGCTCCGCTGGATATGAGAATGGACGACAGGGCAGCCCTTTCAGCCTATGACGTGGTAAACGGCTATGGGGTGGAAGAGCTTGCCGGAATAATAAAGGACTACGGTGAGGAGCGTTTCGCTTTCAGAGTGGCAAACGCCATAGCACGGGAACGGGAAAAGCAGCCCATAAACAGCACCGTACAGCTGGCGGAGATAATAAAATCCGCCATACCCGCGGCCAACAGACGTGAAGGCCCCCATCCTGCAAGGCGAACATTCCAGGCTATACGCATAGAGGTAAACGGAGAGCTTGCGGAGCTTGGACGAGCTGTAGAAAGCGCGCACGACCTTCTGAATCCCGGCGGCGTGCTTGCGGTTATAACCTTCCATTCGCTGGAGGACAGGATAGTAAAGCAGGCATTTAAAAAGTTTGAAAACCCCTGTACCTGCGACCCAAGGGCGCCCATGTGCACCTGCGGCAAGGTTCCCACAGCAAAGATACTTACAAAAAAGCCCCTTGCCCCGGGGGATGAGGAGCTGGAGATAAATCCCCGCTCCCGCAGCAGCAAGCTCAGAGGCATACAAAAGCTTTAGAATAACCTGACGGAGTATTGAATAACAATGGCAGTAGCGGCACGAAAAATCGATACCGAATACGTATACGCGGGATCACCGGCAATGCGGGTGTATACCCATCGTGCCCCTCGAACAGAGGAGACCCCGGCTGTTCAGCAGCAGGAGCAGGCGCAGCCTGCGGCAAAGCCTGTTCACAGCTACAGCCTCATTCAGAAGCTGCTGACCACCTGCGCAGTACTTGCGGCAGCGGCGGCCATACTGCTGGTAATGGTACGCTATGCGGATATTGCCGCACAGTATGCCGTGGTAAACCAGCACAAGATCACCATCGAAGAAAACAGCAGGACGCTTGCGGAGCTGGAGGTTCGCCTTAATTCCGCAGTAAGCCTTGAGGAAGCACGCGAGGCCGCACTGGCGGCAGGACTGGGCTATCCGGCAGCGTCCCAGATAGTCAGCATTGACGGCACCGGCGCGGGGAGCTGGAGTTCCTCGCAGTAAGCGGAGGAATTAATGGGCGGACCGGCAGTATCCAGCAAAAAAAGACTGTTCATAACCCTTTGTGGTATTGGATTCATCTTCATACTTCTTATCGGACGGCTGTTCTGGATACAGATAATCCAGGGGGAAGAGCTGTCGCAGATGGCGCTGGATCAGCAGACTCAGGACACCTCCCTCAGCGCAGCCCGCGGTTCCATTACAGACAGCAACGGCGTAGTGCTGGCCCAGAGCGGCACAGCCTACAAGGTGCTGATAAATCCCTATCGTCTCAATCAGGAAAGCAACAAGGATAACCTTCCCCGCGTTGTATCCGAGCTTGCAAGCATACTGGGCATGGAACAGGACTATGTTATGGCCCAGACCCAGAAGCAGAACTCATCCGGCGTATACTACAAAGAAGTAGTGCTCAAGCGCCAGGTAGAGAGGGAAGTGGTGGATGACATAGTATCCCGCAAGCTTGGCAGCGGAGTATACACCGCAATAGATTCCAAACGCTACTATCCCGAAGGCAGTCTCTTTTCCCAGCTTCTCGGCTTTACTACGGTAGACGGCGTAGGCCAGGCTGGATTAGAGCAAAAGTTTGAAAAATACCTTGCCGGCGAAAACGGCCGCATGATAACCGAAACAGACCGTGCAGGCCATGCCATAGCATATGGCTCACAGGAGATACTGGATCCGGTGGACGGCTGTGACATAATACTTACCACCGACAGCGTAGTACAGTCCTTCCTTGAAAAGGCGCTGAAGGAAGCCCTGGAAGTAAACAAGGCAGAATTCGCGCAGGGCATAATAATGAACTGCAACACCGGCGAGATAGTGGCCATGTCCACCCAGCCGGACTATAATCCCAACGACCCTCCGAGAAGTGACGTTGCTCTGCTCAATTCCCTTTCCCGCAACCGTATAGTTGCAGATGCGTATGAGCCGGGCTCCACCTTTAAGATAGTTACCCTTTCGGCAGCCATAGACAGCGGCGCTGTGTCCGAAGAAAGCACCTTTGAGTGCGGCGGCAGCTATACTCTGGCCAACGGCGAAAGGATAAAGTGCTGGAAGAGCGGCGGACACGGCCATCAGGACCTTGCAAAGGCTGTGCAGAATTCCTGCAACCCGGCCTTTATGAGGATGGCCCTTTCCATGGGTAATTCCACATTTTACGATTACATATATGCCTTTGGGTTTGGTTCCTCCACAGGCAGCGGCCTCAATGGCGAAACTTCCGGCATAGTGACCCATGAAAAATACGTAAATGACAATACCCTTGCCCGCATAGGCTTTGGCCAGAGCATAGCGGTAACGCCTATACAGCTGTGTGCGGCTGTATCCGCTGCGGTCAACGGAGGCGAGCTGATGCAGCCCTACGTTGTGGACAGCATAGTATCTCAGGAAGGCAGGGTGCTTCAGAAGAATGAGCCTACTGTGGTTCGCAGGGTAATAAGCGAAACAACCAGCCAGCGTGTAAGAACCATACTGGAATCCGTGGTATCCGAGGGCAGCGGCAAGAACGCATCCATTCCGGGATATCGGGTAGGCGGCAAAACAGGAACCGCCCAGAAGTATGAAAACGGACAGATCGCCGACGGCAAGTTGATAGCATCCTTTGTAGGCTTTGCGCCTGCGGATGATCCTGAGTATGTGTGTCTGATACTGGTGGATGAGCCCAAGGTTGGTACTATCTTTGGCAGTACGGTAGCAGCTCCCTTTGTAAAGCAGGTAATGGAGGAGACTCTCCGCCATTACGGATATCTGCCCACGGAAAATTCTTCAACCGTAAGCGTACCCAGTGTGATGGGCCTTACCATAGAAGAAGCCAAGGCAATGCTGAAAGATGCGGGTCTCAGCGCAGAATATCAGGATGACCCAACACTGATGGTAACGGCTCAGGTTCCTGCGGCAAATGAGCAGGTGCAGAAGGGTACGGACGTTCTGCTGTATACCGAGGCTACCAATATTGAAACGGCCGAGACCGTACAGGAACTGGTTACAGTACCTGACGTGGTGGGCAAGACCAGGCTTGCGGCAAATGATGCCCTGGCAGCCAAAGGCCTTGCGATACGCATAGAGCCTGAAGACCAGACCGGTACCGCCATAAGGCAGGTGCCTGCGGCAGGAGAACAGGTGCCTGCAGGCACAGAGGTGCTGGTGGAGTTTTCACATATAGAATTATTGACTGACCCTGAGGATTAATTAAGGAGGAAAACCATGCTGCTGAGCTGTCTGGCCAAGGCCACCGCCCATACTCTCATAGGGGAGGATGTGGAGGTAAATGAGCTTAGATATAATTCCCGCAAGGTGGAAAAGGGCGATGTGTTCTGCTGCGTGGTAGGTACATTTGCCGATGGCCACAAGTACGCAGCTCAGGCTGTGGAGGCCGGCGCCGCCGCACTGGTGGTGGAAAGGCAGCTGGATCTGGATGTTCCTCAGGTACTGGTGGAAAACACCCGCATAGCAATGGCGGAAATGGCAGCCGCCTATTACGGAAACCCGGCGGATGAAATGGTAATGGTGGGCATTACCGGCACCAACGGCAAGACCAGCACATCATACATGCTTAAGTCCATTGCCGAGCGAATGGGCAAAAAGGTGGGCCTTATCGGTACCATCCGCAACATGATAGGCGACATAATAATCGATACCGAGCGCACCACGCCCGAAAGCGTGGACCTTCAGCGCATACTCCGACAGATGAAGGACGAGAATGTGGATGTGGTGATAATGGAGGTATCCTCACATTCTCTGGATCAGAAGCGCGTACACGGCATCAGCTATGATGTGGGCTGCTTTACCAACCTTACTCAGGATCATCTGGACTATCACAGAACTTTTGAAAACTACTTTGCCGCCAAGAAGCTGCTGTTTGCCCAGTGCGAAAAGGCGGTAATAAACCTTGACGACTCCTATGCCGCAGATATGGTTGCGGGCTTTGATATTCCTGTGCTGTCTGTGGGCGTCAGGGAGCAGGCAGACGTTACCGCCAGCGAGATAGATATTACTACACGCGGCGTACAGTTTGATTTTAACTATCGCAATGTTACCTCCCGTTTCAATGTACCCATCCCCGGACTGTTCTCGGTGTTTAACGCCATGAGCGCAGCAGGTATTGCTCTTTCCCTGGGGTGGACGCTGGATTCCATCAAGTACGGCCTTGAGCACATGGTAAGCGTAAGCGGACGCCTTGAGCCTCTGCCCACCGGCAAGAATGAATTTACCGTGCTGCTGGATTATGCACATACTCCCGATGCGCTGGAGAACCTGCTCAAAACCGTACGCGGCTTTGCCACCGGCAGGGTGGTTACCCTCTTTGGCTGCGGTGGTGACAGGGATCACGCAAAGCGGCCCATAATGGGCGAGATAGCCGGAAGATTTTCGGATTTTGCCATTGTTACTTCGGATAATCCCCGCTCTGAGGATCCCATGGAGATAATCGCAAGCGTGGAAGACGGCGTTAAAAAGTCCGGCTGCGAGTATATCGTAATAGAAAACCGCAGGGACGCCATAGAATACGCACTTAAAAACGCAAATAAGAACGACGTTATAATACTGGCCGGCAAGGGCCATGAGAATTATCAGGAGATAAACGGCGGCAAACAACACTTCGATGAGAAGGAGATCGTGGCCGAGATACTCGGTCTCTAAGCCGTAAGGAGGAAACCATGAAGTACGCCATATACGCGCTGCTGCTGAGTGCCGCAGTATCCATAGCGGCGGGTCCTGTGTTTATACCTATGCTGCACAGGCTCAAGTTTGGTCAGAGCGAAAGGGAACTGGGTCCCCAGTCCCATTTGAAAAAGGCCGGTACCCCCACAATGGGCGGCATGATGTTCATACTGGGCATTGCGGCGGCAACCCTTGTATTCGGTGCCACTGCCTATGAAATGGTAATGCCCGCGCTGCTGGTAACCGTAGCCTTCGGTCTGGTGGGCTTCCTGGATGACTTCCTTAAGGTAAAGCGCAAGAATACCGATGGCCTCAGGGCTTATCAGAAAATAATCGGTCAGTTTCTCATTGCAGTGATACTGGCAATATACGCCAAGAAGAGCCCTTATGTGGGCAGCTCAATCTATCTTCCCTTCTTTGATGTGGAATGGGAGCTTGGCAATCTGTATATTCCCTTTATCGTGTTTATAGTTATCGGTACAGTTAACAGTGTTAACCTTACCGACGGACTGGACGGGCTTTCCTCCGGCGTAACGCTGGTATACAGCCTTACTATGGCGGTGATATTCCTGTATCTGGCTGCTATGGCGGCCAACCCCGCCGACATGGGACAAGCTCAGCAGACTCAGTACGCGGCAGAGCTTACCTCAATGGCGGTGTTTGCGGCAGCAGTAGCGGGCGGCGTGCTTGGCTTCCTCCGCTACAACAGCTTCCCCGCAAAGGTATTCATGGGAGATACAGGCTCCCTCGCCCTTGGCGGCGCGGTTGCCGCAATGGCCATATTCTCCCGCGCGGTGCTGCTGCTGCCCATAATGGGGGCATGCTTTGTAGCCAGTGCTGTGAGCGTTATCCTTCAGGTAGGCTCCTATAAGCTGCGCCACGGCAAGCGCATCTTCAAGATGGCGCCTCTGCATCATCACTTTGAGCTTCTGGGTCATTCTGAAACCCGCATCGTTGCAGGGTATATGATAGTGACCACAATACTTTGTCTGGTATGCCTGCTGGCATTCCTATAAATCTATCCAACATTTGACACATCAGACCCAACGCGGGAGAAGGTGCTTCCGCAATACCTGAGTTTATTTGCCGCCCGGTGGCAAGGGTCCGTAGTTAGCCGTGGTTCTTTGGCGCTTGGCACGGCAGACGGATGCAAGGGGTTTGAGGCAGGACGTGGCTCGCTGCCTCAAGCGCCTTGATATCATCGGGCGGCTCTTTTTTATTAGGTTTTTTACAGGGATGTTGTGTGATATAATAAACTTTGGAATATATGGGCAGCTGCCCTTTAGCGGGAGGATAGCTTATGACAGACGGAAAAAAGACGGCCCTTATCTGCGGCATGGCGAAAAGCGGCATCGCAAGCGCAATACTGCTGTATCGCAATGGCTGGAATGTGATAATAAACGACATGAAGGAGGACATTCCCGGCCTTAAGGAAGCCCTCTCCCAAATTGAATATAAAAACGAACTTGGCAAGGACCCCGAAACCCTTCTTGAAGGAGTGGATATGCTGGTGCTGAGCCCCGTTATTCCAATATTCAAGCCCTTTGCGCTGAAGGCGGCCGAGATGGGCATAGAGGTGATAGGCGAGATAGAGCTTGGCTATCGTTACTGCAGCAGAGGCAGCCGCTTTGTATGCATTAGCGGGACCAACGGCAAGACCACTACCACTGCCCTTACAGGAGAACTTTTCAAGGCGGCGGGAGAAAATACCTTTGTACTTGGCAATATCGGCATACCCATAACAGAAAAGGCCATGGAAGTACAGAATGGGGATACGGTGGTTGCGGAAGTTGCGGCGCTGCAGCTTGAGAGCATCGTGGAATTCCGTCCCAATGCTTTCGGAATGCTGAATATCACTGAAGACCATCTGAACCGCTTCCAGTACAAGATGGAAAACTACATAGCCGCCAAGTGCCGGGGCTTTGAAAACCAGACGAGCGATGACTTTGCCGTGCTGAACTACGATGACCCCACAGTGCGGGATATGGCAAAGCTTACAAAGGCCAAGGTGATATACTTCTCTCAGAAGCAGCAGCTTGATGAGGGCATGAGCATTGTGGATGGCCGCATGGTATGGCGTCTGGACGGTAAAGAGGTTCCTCTTATTCACAGAAGTGAGCTGAGGATACCCGGCGACCACAATCTTGAGAATGCCATGTGTGCCGCTTCACTGGCCCTGTGCATGGGTCTTGATCCGGAGGCAGTATGTAATGGGCTTAAGTCCTTTGGCGGCGTAGAGCATCGCATAGAGTTTGTACGTGAGGTGGATGGAGTTCGCTATGTAAACGACTCCAAGGGAACCAACCCTGATTCCACCATCAAGGCTGTGCAGGCCATGGATAGGCCTACGGTGCTTATGCTGGGCGTTGGCAATTACGATAAAAAGAGCGATTTCGCTCCGCTGTTTGAGGTGTTCGGCGATACCGTAAAGGCGGTTATCGCATCAGGCTGCAATATCCCCGCCATAAAGGACGCTGCAGCCCGTACCGGATATGATAAGGTGGAGGAGTGGTACGGTGACTTTGAGGGCATGATACGCCGCGCAGGAGAGCTGGCGGGTTCCGGCAGCACAGTGCTGCTTTCCCCCGCGGCGGCCAGCTGGGGCCAGTTTGACAACTTTGAACAGCGCGGAGATATATTCAAGGATATAGTGAATAAACTTTAGGGTAAACAATATAATCCAAACCACGGTTTTTGTGGTCATATGGCACGCCAAAGCTGTGTCATCCTCCATTGCAATACATCCAGTATTGCTGCTGTCGTCTTCTTTGCTCTGCCGCACCCTATGGCCACAAAAACTCCATAGACCCAAAGTGGCATAATTGGATGAGATTCAAGGGGTCGGAGTGCAGGAATAGTGGTGCTATTTCAAACGACGACAACGAAGAAGCTCGCCGATTATGCCGCTTTGGGCGGGTTCGGATTACATTATCTACCCTAATCACGGCATATATTATTACCCGGGAAAGGAGGCACAGCCATGGAAAAGAACCCAAAGCGCAAGGGACAAATGGATTTTGCCCTGTATATTACGGTTATACTGCTGTGCGCCTTTGGCCTGATAATGGTATTTTCCGCAAGCTATTACTACGCCCAGAATAATGCGGATCTGAACTATGACGGACTGTACTACCTTAAAAATCAGGCCAAGTATCTTGCGGCAGGCCTTGTGGTAATGATAACCCTGTCCCATATAGACTATCATCGCTGGGAAAAATACAAGACCGTTGCCCTTTTGGCTACTATAGTGCTGATGATAATGACGGTATTCTGGGGCGAGGAGATAAACGGCGCAAGACGCTGGCTGAATATTTTCGGCCTCTTTACCTTTCAGCCTTCAGAGTTTGCAAAGTTTGCCCTGATACTGTATATGGCCTCCTTTATGGCTAGGCATCCCGGCAGAATGAAGGATTTTGTTCACGGTGTGGTGCCGCTGCTTATCATCATGTTTGCCATCTGCGTTACTCTTTTGATGCAGAGAAACATGTCCATGATGATGATAGTAATGCTGATAGGCTTTGTAATGCTGTTCCTGGGCGGGGCGGATATAAGGCATCTGGTGGGCCTGTGCCTGCTGGCGGTGCCTGTGTTTTTCCTGGCGGCCTCCATGGAGGAATACCGTTGGGCGCGCCTTACCATATTCACCAACCCCTGGGCAGACCCTCAGGGCAAGGGATATCAGCTTATACAGTCATTGTATGCGCTGGGCAGCGGAGGCCTTTTCGGCAAGGGATTAAACTTTTCCACCCAGAAACTGCTGTTCCTCACATACGGTGAGAGCGACTTTATCTTTGCCATAATAGGCGAAGAGCTGGGCTTTGTGGGCTGCGTGGTGGTAATAGCCGCATACTTTTTCCTTACCTGCAGAGGCATACGCATAGCAGCCCGCTGCAAGGACAGATTCGGCAGCCTGCTTGCTGCCGGCATAACCAGCGTTCTTGCGCTGCAGGTGGCGGTAAACATAGGCGTTGCCACAAGCTCTGTGCCCCCTACGGGACAGACGCTGCCCTTTATCAGCGCAGGCGGCACGTCACTTATAATATTCATGGCGGCGGTAGGGATACTGCTCAATATTTCACGAAACGGCGAATCAATGTAATTAACACCCATTCGGCTTTTCCCGCATACAATGGACTGTACCGCCAAGGCGGACCGGGAGGAGCTGAATGGGCAGATTCATCATAGAGGGCGGGCACCCGCTTAACGGAACATTGAAGGTTCAGGGGGCGAAGAATGCCGCCCTGCCTATCCTTGCGGCAGGCATAATGAGCCGCGGAGAGGTGACTCTTACCAACTGTCCCTGCATACGGGACGTGGACAACATGCTGGACATACTTGGAGAGCTGGGGGCAGGCACAGAGCGCCGTGGGGATACCATAAGGCTTTCCCCGGGGGATGCCAGCCGCTGCGTAATGCCTAACAGACTGTCCAAGGAACTGCGTTCTTCCATATTTATGCTGGGGCCGCTGCTTTCCCGTTTTGGGCGGGCGGTGTGCACATATCCCGGCGGCTGTGAGATAGGTCACAGGCCCATCGATCTGCACCTTAAAGGGTTAGCGGCTCTGGGTGCGGATATACGTGAGGAACGGGGCAGGATAGTATGTGAGGGGAAAAACCTTCATGGGGCGGATATACATCTGGACTATCCCAGCGTGGGCGCTACGGAAAACATAATGATGGCGGCAGCTTCGGCAAAAGGGGATACCTGCATAACCAACGCCGCAAGGGAGCCTGAAATAGAAGACCTTCAGAATTTTCTTAACGCCATAGGCTGCAGCATATGGGGGGCGGGAACTTCCACCCTGTATGTACGGGGCGGAATGGAGCATGTGCCATCTGCTGTGCATAGGATAATGCCTGACAGGATAGCCGCAGGCACCATACTTTGCGCCGCCGCGGTGACGGGAGGAAATGTTACTCTTACGGATGTGTGCTGCGACCATATGGGAGCGGCCTTTGCAAAGCTTAGGGAAGCGGGATGTGAGCTGTCTCAAAGGGCCGATACTGTTACTATTGAAATGAAGGGCAGACCAAATGAGATCAAACTTATTGAAACCTATCCCTATCCCGGATTTCCCACGGATATGCAGGCACAGTTTTTTGCCCTGTGTACCGTGGCGGAGGGTACCAGCGTAATAGTGGAAAATCTTTTTGAAAATCGCTTCCGTCATTGTGCTGAGCTTGCTAAAATGGGAGCGGTGATAACCCAAAAGGACAGGACCGCAATAGTGCGGGGAGTGGAAAAACTATCCGGAGCAAGCGTGTCCGCAAGGGATCTGCGCTGCGGCGCTGCCCTTACCATAGCGGGTCTGGGTGCGGAAGGCATAACAACTGTAGATAATACGGAATTGATAGACAGAGGCTATCAGGGGCTGGACAAAGTGCTGTGCTCACTGGGAGCCAGAATCACGAGGGAAGATGGCTAAGAGGAAAACCAGGATAGTAAGAGAAAACAGAAACAAGGGCGGGCAGAATACCGCCCCGGTTTCCGTGTCTCATATCGACCTGGATAAGGTAAAGGCCAGATATGCCGGCAGGTCTCTTCCTGAGGAGGATGAACTGTTTGAAGAATACGATGCTGAGAATCAGCAGTATGAAGAGGGGCAGGCTCACCGCAGGGTAGCGGACAGCAGCATAGAGCTGAACATATTCGGCGAGGAAGAAGAATACGAGGAGGCGCCAAGAGAACGCCGTGGGCTGATGCTGGCATTCCTTGGCGCGCTGCTTGTAACGGCGCTGGCAGGGCTTTATTTCCTGCTGATAGTGGATACCATCAAGGTGGGCGGCAACAATGCCCTTGAAAAGGGCGAGGTGCTTACCATTGCGGGGCTTAATCCCGGAGAGCATCTGTGGTTTGCGGATGTAGGCGGCGCAAAGGCAAGGCTGCTGGCAGACCCAATGATAAAAGAGGCAACAGTAAAACGCATTTACCCCGATACTATATCCATAGTGATAACAGAGCGGCGGGCCGCAGCGGCGATCGTATCCGGCGGAACTGTGGCGGTAATAGACGCAGAAGGTTGTGTTATGGAGATAAGCGCACAGGTGCCCGAAAACATGGTGGAGGTGTACGGCGTAAGCTCATCCGGCTTCACCGCAGGACAGAACTTGAGCAAGGATTCTTTGTTTAATGCGGATGCGCTGCTCGAGATACTTACCGCCCTTACCAATTATGATATTTTGGGCATAATAGACTATATAGATATGTCCCAGCCCCTCAGGATAGAGATGAACACAGTTTACGGCATACATGTAAACGTGGGACAGGCCGAGGGTATAAGTGAAAAACTATCCGCCCTTCCGCTGGTGATTTCCAAGGTAATGAGCATGGGCTATGAGGGAGGAACCATCGATTTGGCAGTTTTGGGTGACCCGGTATACGCTCCCCCTGCTGCCGAAACCGAACCTGATACAGCAGAACAGCCTGACCAGATAGAAAATACAGGCGACATGCCTCAGGAGCAGTCGCCCGAAAATACCGATGCTCCGCAAGCTTCTCCTGCGCCGGAGACAATGGCAACGCCCCAGCCTGCGGCAGGCGGAAACACGGGACAAAACGGTTTCAGCGGATAAAATATATACAACACTATTGCACAAAATATAGTGGTGTGGTATTCTTAAACTACTATTAAGTGTATTTGTAATGTGCCGTAGTATGAGTAGGGGCGTTATGGAGGAAGAATGAAACACAATACCGCCATACTCGATATTGGAAGCTCCAAAGTCATATGCCTTATATGCAGCGCAGAGGGAAGGGACAGCATAACCGTCCGTGGCGCAGGCGTAAAGGAGTACGATGGCTTTGTGGGCAATCGATTTGTGGATGAGCAGCAGTTTGCCAACGCTGTGGTGGATTCCATCGCAATGGCAGAAGGTGAGGCTCGTATCCGCATAAAGGATCTTTCTGTTGGTGTGCCCGCTTCATTTTCAAAGCTGGTGCTGCAGGAAGGCAGTGCGGAGGTGACTTCCCGATCAGGAAGGATCACGGCAGACACAATAGACGATCTTATCAACGATTCTCTTTCCTTTGAATATCCTGCGGGCTTTGAGCTTATGCACTCCACCCCTGTGGAGTTTAACACCGGAGAGACCGTCACCTCAGAGCCACCCATAGGAAATACCGCAGACAGCGTTTCTGCTACTGTATCCCACGTGTTTGTGGATTCCGCCTTTAAGCGGGTGGTATCCGATGCGCTGGACAGGGCGGGGCTTGCCGCAGACATGTACATAAACGTGCCGCTGTCTTCATCTATGTTTGTCATACCCGAAAAGGAACGCACCGACTGCGCAGTGCTGATAGACGTTGGAGCAAAGCAGACGGATATCAGCCTTATAAGGGGTTCTGCCCTTATCGCATGCGAAACGCTGGCCATAGGCGGTGCGAATTTTGCGGGAGATATAGCATACGGCCTGCGCATTCCAAACACGGCCGCGGAAAACGTAAAGCGCAGATATGTTTATTCGCTGGACTATCAGGACAGTATCGACATAATCCGCATAGAGGGCCGCGGAGCGCTGAGAGTGGAGCACGCGGTAATACAATACATAATCGAAGAACGTACCAAACAGCTTGCATCGCATATTTTGGCCCTGATGAAGGAAATGGGCGTAAATATGAAAGGCAAGCCACCCATATACCTTACCGGCGGCGGCATAGCCCTTATGCGGGGCAGCTGCGAATATCTTGAGAAGCTTATCGGCGCACCCATAAAGGTACGCATGCCCTGGATGCCCAGGCTGTCCTCTCCAAATTACGCAAGCGCATTTTCCGTTATGGATTTTGTAATGCATGCGGATGATGAGGATAACGTTGGCAGATTGGTGGGTATGGTAGCGGAGAGCAAATTCATCAAAAAACTCAAAGGGCTGTTTGAAAGCGGCAGATAATTTTAGGAGGAAACAATATGCCTATCGGTCTTGAACTGGATTTTGAAAGGGGCAACCTGGCTCAGCTTAAAGTAGTTGGAGTTGGCGGTGCCGGCAATAACGCCGTAAACCGCATGATACAGTACGGCATTAAGGGCGTAGAGTTTATTTCTGTCAATACGGACAAGCAGGCCCTGTATCAGTCCCATGCAAATCAGAAAATTCAGATCGGCGAAAAGCTCACCAAGGGCCTTGGTGCAGGCGCTGATCCCGAAATAGGCCGCAGGGCCGCCGAGGAGAGCAAAGAGGCTATCTCTGAGGCCCTCAAGGGTGCAGACCTTGTGTTCATCACCGCCGGAATGGGCGGCGGCACAGGCACCGGCGCTGCTCCCGTGGTGGCAGAGTGTGCCAAGGAAATGGGCATACTGACTGTTGGCGTAGTTACCAAGCCTTTCGGTTTTGAGGGCAAGGTACGTATGAACAACGCCGTAAACGGCATTACCAACCTTAAGAGCAACGTAGACACCCTTATTTGCATACCCAATGATCGCCTGCTGGATACCGTTGGCAAGGTAAGCCTCACCGATGCTTTCCGTATTGCCGATGACGTTCTCCGTCAGGGCGTTCAGGGCATAAGCGACCTTATCGCCGTGCCCGCAATGGTAAATCTGGACTTTGCAGACGTTCGCACCATAATGCGGGAGCGTGGTATGGCTCACATGGGCATCGGTATTGCCACCGGTGACAAGCGTGCAGCGGATGCCGCACGTCAGGCCGTGGTAAGTCCCCTCCTCGAAACCTCCATCAACGGCGCAAAGGGCGTACTGCTCAACATTACCGGTGGTTCTGACCTTGGCATACACGAAGTATCTGAGGCAGCCTCTATCATTCAGGAATACGCCGATCCCGAGGCAAACATCATCTGGGGTGCCGGCATAGACGAAGAAATGGGCGAGGGTGTACGCATCACCGTTATCGCCACAGGCTTTGAGTCCGACAGCAGGGGCGGCTTTATGGGCCAGCCTCAGGCTCAGCCTGTTATTAACAGCGTTCCCACCCAGCCTGCACGCCGTCCCACCGTGGGCGAGGTAAAGGCTCAGGACGGCTGGAACAAGGCCGCGGACAAGCCCTTCTGGAGCGAGCCCCGCAAAAAGGCTCCTCAGTACACTCCCATAACCGAGGGCGAGGAAGTATCTGCTCCCTTTACCATGGATGACCTGCCCAAGCCTGACAAGGCTAACAATAACAATAATAATCTCAATATGCCTGCTTTTATGAGGCGTTCCAAGGACTAAACTCATAAGCGGGCACTGACCCGCCATACTCTTTTTTCAAAAAAGATAAGCGGGAAGGTGCTAAGGAAAACGCATCTTCCCGCTTTTTGTTTTATAGAATATTCAAGCGATAAGAAAGGAATAGAATCACATGAAGATATTCATACCCGAAGGCTACAAACCAACAATGTCTCTGTATGAAACTCAGGACGCCATAAGCTTTATCAAGCGCGAGTTTCAGGAAAGCCTTGCCCGCGCGCTGCACCTCAAGCGCGTATCCGCGCCCCTGTTCGTACAGCCCGAAAGCGGCCTTAACGATAACCTGAACGGCTTTGAGCGTCCCGTTGGCTTTGATATCCCCTATACAAAAAAGGACGCTCAGGTAGTTCAGTCCCTTGCAAAGTGGAAACGCATGGCCCTCTATCGCTATGATTTCCACCCCGGCAATGGCCTGTATACCGATATGAACGCTATACGCCGCGATGAAGAGCTGGATAATCTCCACTCCATTTACGTTGACCAGTGGGACTGGGAAAAAGTCATAACTCCCGAGACCCGCAACATGGTAACCCTTGAGAATACCGTTCGCGCCATCGTGGGCTGCGTATGCAATACCCTCGACATGCTTAAGGCACGCTATCCCTACATCGATACCAACCTTTGCCGTGAGGTGACTTTCATCACCTCTGAGGAACTGCTGCAAAGATATCCCGACCTTACTCCCAAGCAGCGTGAGCAGGCTATCACCAAGGAATGCCGTACCGTATTTATCATAGGCATCGGCGGTAAGCTGTCCAATGGCGAAAAGCATGACGGCCGCTCTCCCGACTATGATGACTGGTCTATGAACGGTGATATACTGTTCTATGACGATGTGCTGGACTGCGCAATGGAGATATCCTCCATGGGTATCCGCGTAGATGCGGCAACTCTGGATAAGCAGCTGACCGCCGCAGGCTGTGATGACCGTCGCCAGCTTACCTACCATAAAATGATGCTGAACAACGAGCTGCCTCTTACCATAGGCGGCGGTATCGGCCAGTCCCGTCTGTGCATGCTGATGCTGGGCAAGGCTCACATCGGCGAGGTGCAGTCCTCTATCTGGGATGCGGAGACCATTGACATCTGCGAAAAGGCGGGCATAACCCTGCTGTAAAAAGCATAAAGCCACAAAACATAACAAAGCCGTGCAGTTTTCTGCACGGCTTTTTGCGTGGAATAATCCATATGCTATATCCCGCAATATTCGCATATATATTTATCACGGATTCTACAGGTGCCGCTGTCCCTGTGTGTTACTATCTTTGTCATGGGGGGTGCGGGATGTATATTGAGCTGTTTTTGCTGGACAATATGCTTATGGATATGCTGATATGCCGCCTTGCCGCAGCTATGTGCGGAAGGAGGCCGCATATACCGAAGGCGTTGACGTTCAGCGCGGCAGGGTCGGTATACGCGGCCTTTGCTCATACCGTTCCCCGGCTAAACTCATTGTCATGCAAGATACTGCTGTGTTTGATAATGGCCTTTGCGCTGCCTTGCAGGGGAATTAAGGAGTATTTTGCGTCTCTTGTCGGGATGTGCGCTGCGGCGTTCATCATAGGCGGATCGGCGTTCTTTTGGGTATACGCCACGGGCGGCGCGGTAAATGGGAGCCTTATCGGCGGAGTTTCTCTGCGGATAATGCTGTTTGCCGCGTCAGCCGCCGCCGCGATGCCGTCAATAGCAAGGCGTATGAGACAAAGAAAAATTCAAGAGCAAAACACACATATCCTTACCATAATAAGAAACCGTAAAACCTATACACTTACCGCCATGGTGGACAGCGGCAGCAGCCTCATGGAGCCTGTAAGCGGCTTGCCCACAGCGGTGGCATACATCCCCGGAGAGGCAGGAAGTATTCCCGTACCCGTAAACACCGTACAGGGCAGCGGTATACTTATGGCCTTTCGCCCGGACAGGGCGGAATATGGCGGAGCCGAACTGGATATACTGGTTGCCATTTCGGATAAACCGATGCACCCTCAAGCACTTTTACCCCCGGCGGCGCTGCCGGATGTATTTGTTTGATCATCTCGTGGGAGGCTTATACCATGCTGAATAGGATATATGAAGCTTTGCTCCGTTTGTACATTGCCGTTGGCGGCAGTATCCACTACATAAACAGCGGAGAAGCCCTGCCACCGCCCCTTACCAAGGAGGAGGAGAACGGCCTTATGCAGGAACTGCTCAAGGGCAACGACAGCGTAAAGCAGACGCTGATAGAGCGAAATCTCAGATTGGTGGTGTACATTGCACGCAAGTTTGAAAACACCGGCGTGTGTGTGGAGGATCTTATATCCATTGGCGCCATAGGGCTTATAAAGGCGGTGAATACATTTGACGCCGCCAAAAAGATAAAGCTTGCCACATACGCTTCCAGATGCATAGAGAATGAGATACTGATGTACCTTCGGCGCAGCTGCAAGCTGAAGTTGGAGGTGTCGCTGGATGAGCCGCTCAATGTGGATTGGGACGGAAACGAGCTGCTGTTGTCGGATATACTGGGTACGGATGCGGATGTGATATACAGAGATATAGAGGACGAGGTGGACAGGGAGCTGCTAAAGCTTGCCATGACAAAGCTCAATTCCCGGGAAAAGCGCATAATGGAGCTGCGCTTTGGCCTTGGAGGAAACAGAGAATACACCCAGAAGCAGGTGGCGGATATGCTGGGGATATCCCAGAGCTATATATCACGCTTAGAAAAGCATATCATAAAGGTGCTGCGAAGCGAAATGAGCCAGATGCTGTAATGTGCAAGAAAAAACCCCGCCTAAGGCAGGGATTTTTTCTGTACGTGTGGAAAAATATTTTTAATGAAAGGAGGGAAGAAACTGTCGGTTGGGTGTTATGCCCTTGCGCTGCACTTGGGGCAGAGTCCTTTGAACATCAGGGCGCAGCTGGTTACATTACATCCGGTCGCGTCTGAGGCGGCCCGGCATATATCCGGAATGGCGCTGGCGGGTATATCCGTCATGGCGCCGCACTGCTCGCACAGCATGTGGAGGTGTCCGTCATTTATGGGGTCAAATCTGTCTGCCTCACCGGGGACGGATATGCGGCAAACCATGCCTGCGTCAACCAGCTGATTAAGGTTGCGGTATACCGTTGCAAGGCTTACTGTGCCGTCGGTGGAGGTACGTATTGTGTTGTAAAGCTCCTCCGCTGTGGGGTGGGTGCGGAAACACATAAGTGTTTCCATAATTAAGTCTCTCTGTTTGGATTTTATCATAAAGGATTACCTTCCGATATTAAGAATGATTCTTATTTTAATATTTATATATTATTTTGTCAACATAAAAGACCCCGCAATTTTTACATTGCGAGGTCTGCTTTTGCTTTTTCTAATTTACCGATATATCCGCCATGCGGGAATAGGGGATAATTAGCCCATTTGGGAAAGCGAAGTGTGGATTATTACCTGCGGGCCTGGAAGCAAGCGCTGCAGTAGATGGGCCTGTCGTTCTTGGGAACGAAGGGAATCTTGGTGGGAGCACCGCACTGTGCGCATACTGCGTCATACATTTCCTTTTCGCCGTTGCGCTGGGTCTTGCGGGCGTTCCTGCAAGCCTTGCAGCGGATGGGCTCATTCTGGAAACCCTTCTCAGCGTAGAATTCCTGCTCGCCAGCGGAGAAAACGAACTCAGCGCCGCAATCTTTGCATACCAAAGTCTTGTCTTCGAACATCTTGTTTAAAATCCCCTTGTAAAATAAATTATTTAGTGATCCCGGTTGCTCGGCTGACCTGGTCTTTGCCCCCACACTCGCCGCCTGGAAGGTTCGCTACTAGGCAATTACGCCGCCCACTACTACTCCTCTCGGGCTGATGCCCGGACGGACTTACATCTAAGCCGCACCATGCTCACGGATGACTTTGCATCTGCTTATGTGGATCGTTTTGCCTGCGACTGGCATCGACTTTCAACCACAGACCCGAAAACCCGGATACCAAGGCCAATTATACTCTATACAATAGTTTTTTACAACTAAATTTTTTTGATAAAGGCCGTATATACGTATAGTTTTTCATTTTGCCGTTGGCAAAAGAAGGGGGATTTCGTTTAGTATGCTGCTCTGGGGCCGCCAACGTATTTTGGCCTTGTGCGGGCCATGGTAAGGTTGGCTTCGCCTATATGGCGGGTGAGCGCATGTATAGGAACAACAACGGGATGCATATGCATACCTATAAAGGTGCCGCCGATATCCATGCCGGCGGAGGCGCGGCCGCGAAGGTCTTCTACCATTACGTGGTCCTCAAAGCGGGCCACAGCCTGCATGGCAAATGCGCCTCCTGCATGGAGCTGGGGCTTTACCCATACCTGCTGAAGGTCATATTTTTCCATGCATTCTCTTTCAACTACCAGAGAGCGGTTAAGGTGTTCGCAGCACTGTACCGCAAGGTACAGGCCTTTTTCCTTTATGCGGGGCAGTACTATGTCCATAACTGCCTTTGCCGCCTCTTCGGATGAACCTGTGCCGATGCACTTGCCCACTATTTCGCTGGTGGAGCAGCCTATCACCAGTATATCGCCTTTTCTGAGGGTATCTGCCGCCGCAAAAAGCTCGTCCATTGCGGAGGAAACCTGTTCTCTTATCTTATCCATAATGGGTTCTCCTTGTGTATCATGGTCGGCTTTGATTATACGGCTATTCATCTGAAACTTCAAGGCCGCATGGACAAAATAACCTTCCGCGTCCTATATATTGACATAAAAGTGATGGAGGATTATCATTGTATACAGAGATTGGTTAGTTATGGCTAATCCAAGGAGGAAATAGGTGAACGACAAAGTTTTTACTCTGGGAGACCTTAAAATAGGCGAAAGCGGCTATGTAAAGGCAGTGGACGCAGATAATGCCCGCCGCAGGCGCATAGTGGATATGGGCATAACTCCCGGTACACAAATACACATAGTAAAAGCCGCTCCCATGGGGGATCCGCTGGAGGTATCCCTCAGGGGGTACACTCTGTCTTTGCGCCGTGAGGACGCAAAGAGCATACAGCTGCTTTCAGAGGAAGAAGCAAAGGTGATGAGGGCTGAGATGGTAACAGCCCAGCGACAGCTTGAGCTGGAGGCCAACAGGACCCTTTCCCACGCCCCGGATGAGGACAGTGAACACCATAGGCGGGCCGCAATGCTCACTGAGTTTATCCTGCAGAAGCAGAGCTGTCCTCAGAGCTGTGAAAACTGCAAGGCAGGCTGCGGTCTCTGCGGCGAGGAGGATGAGCTTTCAGGCACTGTTCGCATAGCCCTGGTGGGCAATCCCAACAGCGGCAAGACTACCCTGTTCAACGCCATGACGGGCAGCCGCGAATACGTGGGCAATTGGCCCGGCGTTACTGTGGAAAAGAAAGAGGGACGCATAAAGAACAGCTCTCTCTGCACCCACAATCATGACATGGTGCTGGTGGACCTGCCCGGCATATACTCACTTTCGCCCTATTCCATGGAGGAGATGGTGGCCAGAAGGTACATTACCGGGGAAAAGCCGGAGGCTATCGTAAACATAGTGGACGGCACCAACCTTGAGCGCAATCTTTACCTTACGGTTCAGCTGATGGAGCTTGAACGGCCTATGATAATCGCCCTGAATATGATGGACGAGGTGGAAAAGCGGGGCGATAAGATAGATTTTAAAAAGCTGTCTCTGGAGCTTGGCGTGCCTGTGGTGCCCATTTCCGCCCGCACAGGAATTGGCATAGAGGAGCTTATAAACAATCTTCAGCGGGTAATACACGCTGCCCATGCCCAGTATCACGAGGGCTTCAATATTGAGCCGGATGACATATACAACGGCTACACTCATGCCATACATCACCGCATAGGCGATCTGGTGGATGAGTATGCCGAAAAGGCGGGACTGCCCCTGCACTGGGCGGAGATGAAGCTGATGGAAGGGGATATTGAGACCCGCCGTGAGCTGAACCTGCCTGAGGATATTCAGCGGCAGGTGGATAATGTGGTGGAGGAATACTCTGCCTCCGTTCCTCTTGGCGACAGCGAGAGCATGATAGCGGACGCAAGGTACAGATACGTTACCCGGGTGTGCTCCGTGGCCCTTAAGCGGGGGCAGCAGCCCGGAGAACTTACAAGCTCGGATAAAATTGACCGGGTGCTTACCCATAAAATATGGGCGCTGCCCATATTCATAGGCATAATGCTTTGCATATTTGCCCTTACCTTCGGCACCGTAGGCGCATGGCTGTCGGATATGGTGAGCCTGTTTGTGGATGAGATATTCTCGCCGTATGTCCGCGGTGCAATGGAGACGGCGGGGGCTATGCCATGGCTTGTAAGCCTGGTGTGCGACGGCATTATTACAGGTGTTGGCGGCGTGCTTACCTTCCTGCCCCAGATAGCCATATTGTTCTTTTTCCTGTCCATACTGGAGGACAGCGGCTATATGAGCCGCATAGCCTTTATAATGGATAAACCCATGCGTAAGTTCGGCCTTTCCGGCAAGAGTTTTATACCCCTGCTGATGGGCTTTGGCTGCACTGTGCCTGCCGCCATGGGCGCACGCACCATGGAAAACGATAAAGACAAGCGCATGACAATACTGCTGCTGCCCTTTATGAGCTGCTCTGCAAAGCTGCCGGTATACGGCCTTATCGCGGGTGCATTCTTTGCCAAGGGGCGCATGATGGTGATACTGAGCCTGTATGTATTGGGCATAGTGGTTGGTATACTGTCGGGATACCTTTTCAGAAAGACCCTGTTTACCGACAATGACGCTCCCTTTATGATAGAGCTTCCCGCATACCGCATGCCTGCGGCAAAGAATGTGTTTACCCACGTTTGGGAGAGGGTAAGCCACTTTATGGAAAAGGCGGGAACAATCATCTTTGCCATGAGCGTGGTGCTGTGGTTCCTGCAGAGCTTTGACCTTTCCTTTGCCATGACCGCTGACCCGCAGCACAGTATACTGGGAGTCATAGGCGGGGCTATTGCTCCGGTATTCAGGCCTATGGGCTTTGGCAGCTGGCAGGCGGCTGTGGCGCTGCTTACTGGGCTTATCGCCAAGGAAGTTGTGGTATCCAGCCTGGCAATGTTCTGCGGCTTCTCCCTGAGCGCAGGGGGCGGCGCGGTTCAGGGGGCATTGTCCGGAATATTTACCGCCCGTTCCGCATATGCATTTCTGGTATTCGTGCTGCTGTATACTCCCTGCATGGCGGCGGTGGCTACCATGCGCCGCGAGCTGAACAGCCGCAAGTGGACGGCATTTGCCATATGCTATCAGCTGGCTGCTGCCTATGTGGTTTCCCTTGCGGTGTACCTTATAAGCGGCCTGTTCTGCTAAAAGGAGGTTATATATGAGTCAGGGATTCTGGTATATACTGGCTGCCCTTATAGTGGTGTGGACGGGCTTTTGTGCCGGCAGATGGTATAAGCAGCGCAAAAAGGGCAGCTGCGGCAGCTGCGGCTCCTGCCCGTACAGCGGAAACTGCCATAAACAGGATAAAAAGTGATGATCGGGCGCTCCGACAAAAAGTTCGGGGCGCTTATTTTTGTCCTGTATTGCTGGAAAAATATACAAAACTTTGTCAGTTCACAAAATTGTTCGTTTTGTTTTTTAGATTATATGGTATAATTAAAAAAAGTGAAGGCGTCCCATGCATCGGGAACTCCTCCCGAAGAGCGGGCGGCGCGGAAAGGGGAACCATCATGCGCATTTCTATTAACGGAAAAAACATCGAGGTCTCGGATTATCTCAGAGATTTGGTCACCAAAAAGGTCTCCAAGCTGGATAAATACTTCCCCGAAGACACAGAAGCTCACGTACTGCTGGCAGTTGAGCGCAACAGGCACATCGTTGAAGTGACAATTCCTTACTCCGGCGGCATAATCCGCGGCGAGGAAGTCAGCGGCGACATGTATGCCTCCATCGACACTGTGCTTGCCAAGGTTGAAAAGCAGATCACCCGCCATCGCACAAAACTGGAGAAGACTCTCCGCTCGGATGCATTTGCCGAGGCAGACTTCGTTGATTACGACGATGATGAAGACGATGCAGGCAGCGTGGTAAAGGTAAAGCGTTTCTCCATCAAGCCTATGGATGTTGAAGAAGCCGTGCTCCAGATGGAGCTGCTGGGCCATTCCTTCTATGTGTTTGAAAACGCTGAGAGCGGCCAGGTAAACGTAGTTTACAAGCGCAAGGACGGCAACTACGGACTTATCGAGCCTGACAGATAAACTTCATAAATATGGGCAAATGCCCTTATGATAAAGCGGCCGGAATAAGCTCCCGGCCGCTTTTTTTGCCCTTGCTAAGGGCCTTTTAGTTGCATTATAATATTCCTATACCCCCATGCGTGCGGCATGAGGGCGTGTTTGCGTGGATTTTTACTTTATCGGAGGAATTAAATGTATATAATCGTAGGCCTTGGCAATCCCGGCAGAGAGTATCAGAACACCCGCCACAACGTGGGATTTATGACTTTGGACATACTGGCGGATAGGCTCAACATAGAAATAAAGAGGCACAATTTCCGCGCCGTGTTCGGCGAGGGGTATATCGGCGGCACAAAGGTGGTGCTGGCAAAGCCGGAAACCTATATGAACCTTTCCGGCTGGAGCGTTATGGACCTGTGCAACTGGTATAAGCCTGAGCACGACCAGCTCATCGTAATATACGACGATATAGACATCCCTCTGGGTACCATACGCATAAGGGGCAACGGCTCCGCAGGCACTCACAACGGCATGCGGAATATCGTATACCAGCTGGGCTATGATGATTTTCCCCGCATAAGGGTAGGCATTGGCCGTACAGACGGAGAGCGCACCCTTGTATCCCATGTACTGGGCGCCCCTGAAGGGGAGGAGCGTGAGCTGCTCATAAAGGCCATGAAGGATGCCGCGGACGCCGCGGAGCTGATAGTAAAGGGCGAAATGAAAGAGGCACAGGCCCGCTTCAATAAAAAGCCTAAGAAGGAAAAGAAACCCAGAGAACAGCAGGAAGAAAATAAAGAAAAGGCAGAGGGTGAAAACGAACCCAAGCCCGAGGAAGCATAAAAGTGACAGATCCGCTTATTTCCATACTGAATAAGCACCCCGAATACAGCCGCCTGCTGCAGGCACTTCAAAAAGGCGAGGGCCCCGCAGGTGTATTCGGTCTGGGCGATGCACATAAGGGACACGTTGCCGCGGCGCTGGCCGCACAGAGCGATATGCCCCTTCTTTTGGTTGCGCCAAATGAGCTTGCGGCAGGCAAGCTGTGCGATGATATTTCTGCCTTTGTGCCATGTGTGCATTTTCCCGCCCGAGAGATACCCATGGCGGGCAAGGGCTATACCGCCAGCACCAGCATAGAGGCCCGAAGGATAGCCGTACTTTCCGCCCTTTCAGAGGGAGCGAAGATGGCCGTTACCGTGTCCATACAGGCCCTCATGCAGAGGGTTGCGGAGCCTGAGGTTATATGCTCCTCTGTGAACAGCTTTTCTGCGGGGCAGGTAATAGACCCCAAGGATATGCTGACGGCCCTTGTGGAAGCGGGCTATGAACGTGTGGAGGTGTGCGAAAACAGAGGGCAGGTATGCCGCCGAGGCGGATACGTGGATGTTTTCCCCATGACGGGGGATAATCCTGTACGAATAGAGTTCTTTGACGACGAGATAGATACCCTGCGCACCTATGACCCTGTGACCCAGCGCTCCATAGATAATATCGACAGCATACTGGTGCCCCCGGCCACAGAGATGCCCATAACCCAACAGGCGCGTGAGCGGGCCATAAAGGCGCTGAAAAAGCGCAGTGCCGCAGAACTTCTGGATCGTCTTTGTGAAGGCGGAAGGCCTGACAACGCCGTGGCGCTGCTGCCGCTGTTTTATCCCGGGGAGACCACGCTCCTTGATTACTTTAAGGATGGCTGCATACTCATTGACGAACCTGCCCGGGTGGAGGAGAGCGGAAAGATAGCGTGGCAGGAGTTTTTGGACGGGGTAACTCCTCTGATAAGCTCCGGTGAGGCACAGCCTGAGCAGGCAAACCTTACCATATCCCCCCTGGATACCATAAAGCGGCTGGATACAAAGCGTACCGGCATGTTCTTTGCCCTCACCCGTACATACGGACTGATTGGGCCAAAGTGCATATTTAAATTCGAGACTCGTCCCATATCCAAATACATAGGCCGGGAAGAGCTGCTGTGCGACGATATAGCCGCATGGAAAAAGAGCAAAACCACCGTGCTGATATACGCAGGCAGCCACGCAAAGCGTCTGCAGGACAGGCTGCTTGACCTTAACGTTATAATCCCAGTGAAGGAGGCGCTGGACAGGGAGATAATCCCGGGAGAAGCGCTGATAATAGAGGGACAGGTAAACCGGGGCTTTGAGTACCCGGAGCTTTCCCTTGCGGTGATAAGCGAAAGCGAGCTGTACGGCTCTGAAAACCGTAAATCCCAGCAGAAAAAGCGCCGCAAGCCGCAGCTTGTGTTCAGCGAGCTTTCCGTGGGCGACCTTGTGGTGCACGAGCTTCACGGCATAGGCCGCTTTATAGGTGTGGAGACCCTTAATGTGGGGGGCGTGCAGAAGGATTATCTGCATCTTGTCTATTCCGGCGGGGATAAGCTGTATATCCCCACGGATCAGCTGGACAGGGTACAGAAATACATAGGCGGCGAGGAGGAGACCCAGCGCCTGTCAAAGCTTGGCAGCGGAGAATGGCAAAAGACGGTATCCCGCACCCGTGAGAGCGTAAAGCGCCTTGCCTTTGACCTTGTGCGGCTGTACGGCGAGCGGCAGAAGCGCAAGGGCTTTAAGTTTTCGCCGGATACCTCATGGCAGAAAAAGCTGGAGGACAGCTTCCCATACGACGAAACCCCGGATCAGCTTACCAGCATAGAAGAGATAAAGGCGGATATGGAAAGCGACAAGGTGATGGACCGTCTGCTCTGCGGCGATGTGGGCTACGGCAAGACCGAGGTGGCTCTTCGTGCCGCCTTCAAGGCCGTGATGGACAGCAAGCAGGTGGCAATACTTGTGCCTACCACTATACTTGCTCAGCAGCATTACGGCACCATCGCCGCCCGCTTTGACGGCTTCCCCGTAAAGGTGGAACTGTTGTCCCGCTTTAAAACGCCCAAGGAAGAAGTCGCCATACTGGAAGGCCTTGAGAAGGGCAGCGTGGATGTTGTGGTGGGTACCCACAAGCTGCTCAGCAAGAACGTAAAGTTCAAGGACCTGGGCCTTCTGATAGTGGACGAGGAGCAGCGCTTTGGTGTGGGCCATAAGGAACAGATAAAGAACATCCGTCAGTCTGTGGACGTGCTTACCCTGTCCGCAACACCTATACCCAGAACACTGCATATGTCCATGACCGGCATAAGGGATATGTCTGTTATGGAGACACCTCCATCCCAGCGCTATCCCGTACAGACATATGTTATGGAATACAGCGAGGCTGTGGTGCGGGAGGCTATTCTCAAAGAAGTGGGCCGGGGCGGTCAGGTGTACTTTGTGTATAACAATGTGCGCAATATGGAACGCTTTGCTGCCCAGCTCAAGGAGCTGGTGCCTGAGGCGGAGATAGCCTTTGCCCACGGACAGATGAACGAGCGGGTGCTGGAAAAGACCATGCTTGAGTTTATGGAGCATAAGTACGACCTGCTGCTGTGCAGCACCATAATCGAAAGCGGCCTTGATATACAGAACGTAAATACCATAATAATATACGACGCGGACTGCATGGGCCTGTCTCAGCTGTATCAGCTCAGGGGCAGGGTGGGCCGCGGTGTACGCCTTGGCTATGCCTATATGATGTACAAGCGAAACAAGGTGATGAACGAAACTGCTGAAAAGCGCCTTGTTGCAATACGTGACCTTACCCAGTTCGGCTCAGGCTTTAAGGTAGCCCTGCGTGACCTTGAGATACGCGGCGCGGGAAATCTCCTGGGCCCTGAGCAGCACGGACACATGGAGGCCATAGGCTACGACCTTTACTGCAAGATAGTGGACAGCGCCGTAAGGGAAGCAAAGGGCGAGCCTGTGCCTAAGGATATCGATACCGTTATGGAGATACCTATCCCCGCCAACATACCCCATTCTTATATCCCAAGGGAAGCGGAACGGCTGTCCATGTATAAGCGCATTGCACAGATCACCTCCCAGCCGGATGTGTACGATGTGCAGGATGAGCTCATAGACCGCTACGGCGAAATACCTAAAGAGGTGCAGAACCTTGTATTCGTTGCCCTGCTCAAGGCAGACGCAAAGCGGGCGCACATACAGCGCCTTGCGGTTAAGCCCGGCGAGGTAAGGATAGTATTCGACCCGGATGCGCCCATTGACGGAGTAAAGCTTTACTCAACTGCGCTTAACATATTCGGCGCGGCAATGGTGATGGATGAAGTTCCCACTATGGTGATAAGAAGGCCGCGCACCTCGGTTGAAGAGCTTTGTACAGAGCTGACACAGATTGTTTACATGCTGTTTGATTGCATTGCAAAGTGACAGCGGGTATAATAATCCCTGTGAAATTTGGGCCTTTTCTACCCTGCGGCCCAGGAAACGGAGAATACCATGAAAAAGATATTTGCGTTGATATTTGCTCTTGTGATGGCGCTGTCCGCAGCGGCCTGCAGCTCCACACCTGCGGCAGAAGGCTCTGCCGAGGCAGAGGTGGTAGTATTCGACCCGGAAGCGCCAATTGCAACCATAGGCGATGAAGTGATCACCTTTGGCGAATATGAGGAGCTTTTCAATACCTATGCCGAATACTATGCCATGATGGGCTACGATATGGAAAACGATGCGGAGACCGTTGAGAGCCTGCAGGATTTCATAGTGGATACCCTTGTAGAGGAAAAGGTTATTGCCTATCAGGCCAAGGAAAACGGCTATGATCAGCTCAGCGATGAGCAGATGGCCGAGATAGAAGTGACCGCTGCCGCCGAGCTTGAGGATATGGTCACTATGCTCAGGGAACAGGCTGAAGCGGATACAGAGGAAGACAGCACCATAAACGTTGAAGAGCGCCTTGCAGAGCTTTTTGCGGATGAGACGGAATACTACACCGGTATTCGCATGACCCAGGAAGAGATGGGCCAGTGGATAAAGGACTATTACATGGAAAGCGCCATTACTCAGGCATTCCGCGAGGCAATGCTTGCGGATGTTACCGTGTCCGATGAGGCAATAAAGGAATGGTATGACGCTGCCCTGGCAGAGGATACCGAGCTGTATGCCGCCAATCCCGAATATTATAAGGATGATAAGGAAAGCGAAGAACTTTACGGAGATTATCCTGTGGTATATGCTCCCGAAGGATACAAGCGCATGCTGCATATATTGATAATGCCTGAAAACGCCATGGCGGATGAATATTACGATAAGGAAACCACCATTGAGACCCTTAAGGCGGAATACGGTGAGCTGGCCTTTGCGGTGGATGTAGAGGGCGGCGAAGGCGCCGACCGCATGAAGGAGATAGTATCCGAATACAAGCAGCTCAAGGCGGATATGGCAAAGCTGGAAAAGGAATACTTTGCTTCCGCCGTTGCCAAGGCTGACGAAGCCTATGCAAAGCTTAATTCAGGCGAAAGCTTTGAAACTGTCATGGCAGAATACACTCAGGATACTGAGCAGACCGAAAAGGGCCGCCTTATCAGCAACCAGTACGTTTCCGACTATGACTGGTCCAACGAGGTCAAGTCAGAGTTTGCGATGCTGAAAGTTGGCGAATATTCCAAGGTGATTCAGGATGAGGAAGGCTGCCACATAGTTTACTATCTGGCGGATGAGCCCGCAGGCAATGCTGAGCTTGATACCGTTAAGGATGCCATTCGTCAGCAGCTGCTCTTTGAGGCACAGGACGAAGAATGGATCGCGCTGGTCGAGGCATGGAAGAATGACGGCAGCGTAAAGCTTGACCATGACCTTATCCACAGCCTTGAGTATCGTCCTGTGGCAGTGGGCTAAATTGCTGCAGATACAGACAAATCTTATAGTATAGCTAACCGGGCCCACAGCAATTTATTGTTGCTGCGGGCTTTCTTGTATGTTTGTGCTGCGTATGATAATATGATGATAAATATACGGGCGAAGCTGCGGAGATAAATTTTAATGCGGGAAAACATCATAGAAAAGCTAACGGCAAAAGATGATAAATACGCCTGCGCTCTGGCAGATAAAATCATAGCTGAAAGCTGTGAGACGAATAAGTGGTATGAGTATTTTGATGATTTTGCGTCGCTGATCAACCATAAAAAATCACTGGTGAGGAACAGGGCGATTCACATTGTTGCAGCGAATGCCCGGTGGGACGAAGAAGACCACATTGGCCTTATAATGCCGGATATGCTCAGCCATGTAACAGATGATAAGCCTGTTACCTCAAGACAGTGCATAAAAGCCCTTGCATGGGTGGGACAGGCAAAACCGGAGTATATTCCGCTGATATTAGCATGCTTTCGTGAGGCGGACCTGTCAAAGTATAAGGAAAGCATGTGTCCGCTGATCAAAAAAGATATGGAAGAAACCGAGAAAATACTGACAGCTATAAATTCCGGAGGAAAATATGAGACTTGATAAATACCTTAAGGTATCCCGCATAATCAAGCGCCGCACTGTGGCCAACGAGGCGGCTTCCCTTGGCCGCATAGAGATAAACGGCAAGGTGGCAAAGGCTTCCACCGAGGTAAAGGTGGGCGACACCCTTGATATACTCATGGGCGGCAAGCATACCGTGGTTAAGGTGGTAAGCATAAACGAGCATGCTTCCAAGGCGGACGCTGCGGAGATGTATCAGCTTATATCCAGAGGTGAGTAGCATGAAGGTTGCGGCGGTGATACTCTGCGCAGGCTCTTCCAGACGCATGGGCAGAGATAAGCTTATCATAGAGCTGGGAGGCAAAACCGTGCTTCGCCGCTCTGTGGAGGCTTTTATCGGGGCAGGCATCAGGGATATAGTGCTGGCATATTCAGAGGTGACGAAAAACGAGGCGGAGACCCTTGCGAAGGAATACGGTCTGCGTATTGTGCAGGGCGGCGCAACAAGGGGAGAATCGGTATATAATGCCCTCAAGGCTATGGACTGCGATATAGTTGCCATACATGACGGAGCCCGGTGTATGGTTACTTCTGAGATAATACTTGACAGCGTAGCATCAGCCGCAAAGTGCGGCAGCGGCGTAGCGGCTGTGCCTGTCAGAGATACCATGTGGAAGGAAGGGGAAATACTGGACAGGACCGCTGTAATGGCTGCCCAGACCCCTCAAACCTTTGCCTTTGACAGAATACTTGCCGCATATAAAAAGGCCGCAGAGGAAGGATATGAGGCCACAGACGACTGTGCCCTGTATCGGCGGATGTGGGGTGAGGCACACTTTTCCCTGGGCAGCATAGTAAATCAAAAGCTTACGCTGGAATCGGATATGGAGCTGTTTACGGGGCTGTGCGCAGAGCGCCGCACAGGCTACGGCGAGGATACCCACAGGCTGCAGGCTGACAGAAAACTTATACTGGGCGGCGTGGATGTGCCCTTTGAGCTGGGGCTTTTAGGTCATTCTGACGCGGACGTGCTTACCCATGCTGTGATAGACGCCATGCTGGGGGCTGCCGCCATGGGAGACATAGGCAGGCTGTTCCCGGATTCCTCAGCCGAGTATAAGGACATATGCTCCCTGATACTGCTGGAGAGGGCATGGGATAAGGTTAAGGCGGCCGGATATTCTGTTGAGAATATCGACGCCACCATAATCGCTCAGAAGCCAAAGCTTGCGCCTCATATTGACGCTATGAGGGACAATATCGCAAGGGTATTGGGCTGCTCTGCGGACAGGATAAGCGTAAAGGCCACCACCCCCGAGCACACGGGCCCCGAGGGCAATCTTGAATGTATCACCGCAAGGTGTGTGTGCACACTGAAAAGATAAAACGATAGAGCAAAATAAAAGCAGGCTGTATTTGAACAGCCTGCTTTTATGCTGAAATAAATGATTAGTTGAGGGCTTCCTTGAGAGCCTTGCCTGCCTTGAAGGCGGGGGACTTGCTGGCAGCGATCTCGATCTCTTCGCCGGTCATGGGGTTGTGGCCCTTGTGAGCGGGACGCTCGCGTACTTCGAAGCCGCCAAAGCCAACGATCTGAACCTTTTCGCCCTTTACGAGAGCGTCGGTGATGCTTTCAAAGGTAGCGAGAACAACAGCTTCTGCGTCCTTCTTGGAGATGGAGCACTTACCTGCTACTGCAGCGATGAGTTCGGTCTTATTCATTGAATATATCCTCCCAAATAATTATTTTACTGTATTGTCCCAACACGGACGTTTGCTATTATACTAACAAATCCGGCCAAACGCAAGGGAAAAGTTTAAAAAACAGGCTGAATTACTAATTTTTTTGCATTTGAGCCTTTGCTCTGTCCCAATATTCGTCCATCTGGGCAAGGGTCATGCCTTCCAGTGTGCGGGAATCCTCCGCGATGAGCTTTTCCATGGCGGAGAAGCGGGCAATAAACTTATTGGTGGAGGCGTTGAGCAGCCCTTCGGGATCCCGCTTGAGCAGGCGTGTTACGTTTACCGCCGCAAACAGCACGTCGCCCAGCTCTTCGTCGATGTGGTCTGCATCGCTCTGCTCCATGGCCTCTGCAAGCTCGGATACCTCTTCAGGAAGCTTGTACAGTGCTTCTTTTGCATCGCTCCAGTCAAAGCCTGCGTGGGAAGCTTTTTTCTGTACCTTGGCAGCCCGCATGAGGGCGGGGAAGCTCTTGGGTATGGCCTGCATTATCTCGGTGTAGCTTTCGTGGTGCTTTTCCTTCTTTTTAAGGTTTTCCCAGTTAAACAGCACCTGATCGGAAGTGTCTGCCTTAACGGTGCCGAATACATGGGGATGGCGGTAAATCATCTTGTTGATAACGCCTGTTGCCACGTCCCTCATGGTAAAGGTAGAGGTCTCTTCCTCCATTACGGCGTGCAGGCCTATCTGCAGCAGCAGGTCGCCCAGCTCCTCGCAGAGGGCGTCGGGATCATTGTGGTCGATGGCGTCTATTACTTCGTAGGCTTCCTCAATAAGGTTGCTGCGGATGGATTCATGGGTCTGTTCAGCATCCCAGGGGCAGCCGCCGGGGGCTCTCAGGCGGCGCAGTATGTATATAAGGCCGTCGGTGTCACCCCGGGTAAGGTTTTCCTGTGCAGCGGCAGGAGGGACTATGCAGCAGGTGGCAGCAAAGTAGCCATCCTGCCTGTCCAGCTCATAGAGGGGTATCTGCTGCACGTTATATGTTCCGCAGTTATTCATGCTGCAGAAGTATACGGTGTATTCATCGGGATAGTATTCCCCGAGGGCAAGCTTTATTTCACCTGCGCGGATGGGGGTATCTATTTCCTCGATGCACAGAGGGATAAAGGGGTCTATACGCTCCGGAAGGTCATTTGCGGCACATATAGTCATGCTGCCGAATGCAAGGCCTGCCTCTGCGCAGGCGGCTTCCGCGTAGCCTGTGCCGGGCATGAGCTTAACGGCAACGCCCCGTTCCTCTGCGGCTTTGCGTATGGCGCTTAGCTGAGCCTGTCCTGGGCCGCGGCCGGGCACGGCGTATACAGCGTCATGTCCGCACATAAGGCGGGCGGCAATGGCGTCATTCAGCTCGTCAAAGTCAAAGCATTCTCCATAGAGGTCGTCCATGGAGGTATAGGCAACGCCGGATGCTTTTATCCACTGGGCGCTGTGATGGGCATCAGTCTGCAAAAACAGCCTGTCTGCGTTCAGTATGGCTATCTGGGCTGAAACGCCAAGGCTTGCGGGGGTGGAAAGGGGAACGATAGTAAGATGATTCATGTTATTCACCTCTTATTTATTGCCGTAAATGAGCTTTTTCAGCTTGCCGCCGCCGGGTATGTAGCTGAGCTCTTCCTTGGAGAACATCTTAAGGTATACCGCAAGCACAGCGTATACGCATACGCCGAGGAATACGGAACCCACCACAGCAATGGTTTCGTGGCCCATGCGGGCGATGAAGTCATGGCACATGTATACCATTGCGCCCATTACCAGTGATGAAAGCAGCGGCTTTAATACCACGTCCCAAAGATTCAGCTCTATCCGTGCCCTGCGCAGGGCGTAAACCGTATCCGCAAGGCCTGCAAAAGCGTAACAGATAACTGTGGAAACGGATGCGCCCTGGATATTGATGGAGGGTATGTTCATCAGTATCAGCAGGGAGACCACCTTAAGCAGGAACCCGATGAACAGGTTGAACAGGGGAACGTTGGGCTTGCCAAGGCCCTGTATTACGCCTGTCATGGACTGAACAAGGGAAAGGAAGACAACGCCTATGGAGGCGGTATGCATAAGGTCGGCAGCCAGGGTAAGCTGTGCCTCGGTAAGCACGGGATACAGCATGGCCAGTATGGGACGGGCCAGCACAAACAGCCCAACGGCGCAGGGAAGGCCGATTATAAGGGCAAGCTTGAGACCCAGGCAGGATATGCTCATTACGCTGTCCCTGTCCCTGCGGGCAACTGCGGAGGATATGGCGGGCACAAGGCTCATGGCAAGGGCCATGGTAAGCACGCCCGGCATGTTCACAAGGGTGGTAACGTTGGTACGCAGCAGGGAGTAGGCTGTCTGGGCGGTGTCCTGAGAATAGCCCAGCTTGAGCAGTATACGTATTATCATGGCGCTGTCCACCATGCCGGAAAGGGGGCTTATGGAGGCACCAAGGGTTATTGGAACGGCCAGAAGTATGAGCCCCTTAAGAACAGGCGCAGGCCTGTAGGGCTCGGTCTGGTCTATGCGCTTCTTTATGGCGGGGCGATAGCGGTTGTATACCAGTATTATTACTATAAGGGCCAGAAATTCTGATGCCGTAACGCCTATCAGTGCGCCCATGGCGGCAAATTCGGGGCCCTTGGGCAGCAGCTTTATGGCAAGGGTAAGGCCTATTACAAGCTTGCCTACCTGCTCTACCACCTGGGAGAGTGCTGTACCGGTCATGCGCTGCATGCCCTGAAGATAGCCGCGGTATGCGCACATTATGGATACCACTATCATTGCGGGAGCCAGTACCTTAAAGGAATAATGCGCTTCGTCAAGGGTGGATATGGAGGCCAGCCCATTGGAGCCGAAGAACATCAGCGCACCGGTGATAAGGCCTACGAATATCAGCAGCTTCATGGCGGTGGTGAATACCTTGTGGGCGCCCCGGTAATCCCCTGCGGACATCCGCTCTGACACCATTTTGGATATTGCGGTTGGAAGACCGGAAGAGGATATGACCAAAAGGCCGGAGTAGTATGGGTATACCACCTCGTAGTAGCTGGCGCCTATGGGACCTATGGCATTTGCCAGAGGTATGCGAAAAAACGCGCCTATTATTTTTACCAGCAGGCCTGCCGCGCCAAGTATTACGGCACCCCGCACAAATGAAGTCTTTTTCTTTTCCATGATCAAATATCGCTCCGGAAATATTGCCCGGGCAAAGCAAGTACCTTACTTTGGCGCACAGGCTTACTTATTATACCAGATTTACAGCCGTATGTATGAAAAAATACGCGGAAACCAAAAAGTTTTCTTAACGTACATATTCATCACCCACTAAATATAGTATACTTATATTAAATTCTTACTATCATATCGGCATATGTACAATTTTACAGACAAACAGGAGAACAGCATATGAGCCTAAATATGAATATGGACGGGAAAACCGTATCTCTTCAGAGCGGAAAGACCATACTTGATGCCTTGCGCATGGCGGAGCTGGACAGCATAAGCCTTGCGGAGCGTCCACTTGCCGCCCAGATAGCGGGGGAGGTATTCAGCCTTAACTTTACGCCAAATAAGGACACTGTTATGCACCTGCTGCGCTATGGGGATGAGATGGGCAGGAGGGTGTACGAGCGCACCCTTCAGTTTGTGTTCATTGTGGCCGTGCGCAAGCTGTATCCCACAGCCCGTGTATGGGTAAGGTACTCCCTTGGTTCAGGCCTGTTTATAACCCTCAGCGACGGAGATAAGGTTTTTACTCAGGAGGAAACCGGCAGGATAGAGACCGAAATGCGGCTGCTGGTGCGCAAGGGGCTGCCTCTTGCGCGCAGGCGCATATCCATAAAGGAAGCTGTGGAATTCTTTGAAAAGGACGGTCAGCAGGATAAGGCTGACCTGCTCAAGTGGCGCAGGTTCAGCTATTTTGACGTTTATCAGGCGGAAGGTCATATGGATTACTTCTATGGCGAAATGACCCCGGATACGTCATATGTTGACGTGTTCCGCCTTAAGCACGTTTGGGACGGAGCGGTGATGCTGATGATGCCCCGCACAGATGCCCCTGATGTGCTGGCGGAGTGCCCTGACCTGCCCAAGCTTCATTCCGTATTCCATCAGAGCGATGAATGGGGCAGGCTGATGAAGTGCGATACCGTGCATCAGCTCAATACCGCTGTGGAAAGCGGCAGCATACGTGAGCTTGTGCGCATAAACGAGGTGCTGCATCAGCGCAGGTATGCCGAGGTGGCGGATAAAATACTGGAAAAGGGCGCAAAGGCTATAATGCTGGCAGGACCATCATCTTCCGGCAAGACCACCTCTGCCCACAGGCTTGCAACGCAGCTGAGGGTGCATGGGCTGGACCCTGTAATGCTGTCGCTGGATGATTATTATATCGACAGGGATAAGATACTGCCGGATGAAAATGGCGAAATAGACCTTGAAAATATCAATACTCTGGATATACCCCGCTTTAAGCAGGACCTTGCCGCACTTATTCGCGGGGAAGAGGTGGAGGTGCCGGAGTTTGACTTTAAGACAGCACGCCGTGCCCCTGAGGGACGAATGCTTCATCTCAGGGAGGATCAGCCCCTGATAATCGAAGGCATACACGGCCTTAACCCCCAGCTGGTAGAGGGCGTGGACGAAAGCAAGATATTCAGGGTATATGTAAGTGCTCTTACCACCCTTAACCTTGATGACCACAACCGCATACGCACCACGGATATACGCATACTGCGCCGCCTGGTTAGGGATTACAAGACCCGCAATGCCTCCATGGAGGAAACACTGGGTATGTGGGCCAGCGTAAGGCGGGGTGAGGAAAAGTGGATATTCCCATATCAGGAAAACGCAGACGCCCTGATAAACACGACCCTTCTGTATGAGCCTTCTGTGCTGAAAAAATACGTATATCCTCTGCTCAATGAGGTGACACCCCAGAGCAGATACTATGCCATGGCGCGGGATATAGTAAAATTTCTCAACTATATACTGGATGCAGACATAGAGGATGAGATACCGCCCACATCTATAATGAGGGAGTTTATTGGCGGCAATACATATTACCGCAAGTAAAGGCTTATAATATCCACCCATGCAGCAGGCGGCTGAGGTATGCGATGGGAAGGGTAAGGGCCGCCCACATGAGGGAATATTCGGGGCATATCTGCCCGTACAGGTTAAATGGCCTGTTTGAGTAATCCCATACCTTGAGCCCCGTGCGTATGTTTACGATGTATCCTGCCGCAAACTCAAGGGAGGTTATAAGGGCGGTGCCTGTAATGCACTTGTAAGGCAATGGCATATGGTATCGCAGGAACAGCCCATCCAGCAGGGCAAAAGCGAGGCCGCCGGTTATGAACATGGAGATATGGCTGCGGCCCCGCCACAGGTATTCCAGGCCAACGTAGACCGTGCCGCCCAAAATAAAACACATAAAAAAGCTTTTCATGTCAATAGCTTGGCTGAGGGGCATAAAAATATTCAAAATCAATATGTGGTATGATATAATCTAACCGTATACAAAATCATCCGGGGAGGTGTACGCTGTGTCTTGCAAAGTATGGGCCCACAGAGGCGCCAGCGCCTATGCGCCGGAGAATACCGTTCCGGCTTTTCGCATGGCCATGGAAATGGGAGCGGACGGTATAGAGCTGGACGTGCACCTCAGCAGCGACGGCAGCCTTATGGTAATACACGATTCCACGGTGGACCGCACCTCAAACGGCTCAGGACGGGTGGTGGATATGACCTGCCAGGAGCTGAAAAAGCTTGATTTTTCTTATGGCATGGCAGAATATGAGGGAGCCCGGATCCCCACCCTCAAAGAGGTATACGGCCTGATAAAAAAGAGCGCCATGACGGTAAACGTTGAGGTCAAGTGCGATGAGGTGATGTATCCCGGCATATGGGACAAGCTCATACGCCTTGAGCGGGAAATGGGCATGCAAGGAAGGATCATTTACTCATCCTTCAATCATTATGTGCTGCTCAAAATACGCGAGATAGACCCTGATGCCAGGATAGGCCTGCTGTATTCCAATGCTATGGTGGATCCGTGGGTATATGCCGATCACCTTAAGGCGGACGCAATACATCCCCACTGCAAAGCGGCGCTGCTTTGCCCCGGCCTTATGGAAGGGTGCGCTCAAAATGGCATTGATGTTAACGCATGGGCAGCGGATACTGAGCAGGATATGACGGCTCTCATTGAAAAGAAAGCAAACGCACTGATAACAAACAGCCCGGATGTGGCCCTTGGCCTGCTGGCAAGATAAAATACGCACGGAGGAACATATGGCGGGCCGCAAAAAGGACGAGCTTAAGCTGCCCAACTACATAAACGGAAACACCCAGAGGAGCAAAAGCCCCTCTTCTTCGTCTGCTCGCAAGCAAGCACAGTCTCAAAGAAAACCAAACAGTACGCGCGGGGCTGCGGCGCAGCCTGCTCAAAGGCACACGGCGCAGGAACAGCGAAGACCTAAAAAAAGGGTAAATTACAGGCGGATGATAACCGTGCTGGGTATGTTTGTCCTTATTATATGCGGAGCAATATTCCTGCTGAGCCGCATTGGCAAGGGCAGTGAGCAGCTTGTAATAGGAACGGAGCAGGTACTGCCCGATGGAGTAAAGATACTTGGCATAGACGTGGGAGGAGATACCAAGGCCAAGGCAAGGCAGGCCGTATCCGCCGCGGCGGACGAGATAATAAACTCCGCCCTTATAACCATAAACGCCGACGGAGAGCAGTATACCATCGGAGCAGAGCAGATAAACCTGGGGTACGACATCGAAAGTACACTTCAGCGTGCCCTTGCCTATGTGCCTTCGGATTCAGGGGTTGTGGATGTTACGTCTGTCTCAGCGCCCGGCGAGATAAACGACATATTCACCTGGAATCAGACAAACCTGCGAATGGAGATAGAGGAGATAGCGGAAGCCTTCCACATAAAGCCGGTGGAAGCGGAGATAGAGCCGATCCATGCTCCCACAGGTATTTCCTTCAATTTCAAAGAGGGCAAAGCGGGCCGTGTGCTTGACGTGGAGCAGACCTACGAATACGTCAGCTCCATGCTGGGAACGGGTATGTATACCTTCTCAATGGATGCGGTATACAATAATATTACCCCTTCCATTACTCAGGCAGATCTTCAGGGCGGATTTGCCCTGAGGGCATCATACTCCACTCAATTTCCCACCAGCCGCAGCGATGAGACGGTGCAGAACCGCGTATTCAATATAGAAAAGGCGGCAGATATAGTCAGCGGCACCATAGTTGCACCGGGCGAGGAATGGAGCTTTAACGGCCATGTTGGACCCCGCACCTACGATACGGGCTGGAAGGGCGCAAACGGCATTGCGGACGGCAAGGACTACAGCATACAGGCAGGCGGCGGCATATGTCAGGTAAGCACTACCCTGTACAATGCACTGCTGTGCGCGGATGTGGAGATAAGCTATCGCCGTGCCCATTCCATACCCTCCACATATGTGGACAAGGGGCTGGACGCCACGGTGGACTCCATAACCAATATAGACCTTAAATTCCGCAACGATACCGGCGCTCCCATATACCTTTACGCCTACATAGAGGATGTGCCGGATACCAAGTATAAGACCATTACCTTTGAAATATACGGCAAATCTCTGCCGGATGGGGTAACCTACAAGACCCGCAGCGAGATAAAGGAAACCATACGCCGCAAGGACGTAAACTATACCGATGACGACACCATTCCAAGGGGATACAAGCTGGTTACCCTTGAAGCCCGAAACGGCTACGTGGTGGAGGCGTATCAGGATAAATACGTAAACGGCGTGCTGGAAAGCTCAGAGCTTCTTTATACCGACACCTACAAGGGAAATGCCGAGGAAGCCCGACGTGGAACCGCAAGCCCCAAGTATTACACTCCTCCCGAGGGAGCCGTGCCCATAGAAGATTAAGCAAAGCATAATAAAGCCGCCCACTGAACAGTGGACGGCTTTGTGTTGTAAGTCGTATGGCTTTAAAGATTTGCTTTAATCTTCCACGTCGAAGGCCTCCAGCTTGTCTTTCTTTTCGGGCTTGCTGTCGCCGTGGCGGGTGAGCAGCATTGTCACGAAGGAAAGAGCAACCATTACAGCTGCGTAGGGGAACAGGGTATGATAGCCCACGTGCTGCAGCAGCTGGCCGGAAAGAATGGGGGTCAGTATCTGGGCCGCCATGGAGAAGGTGTAGTAGTATCCGGTGTACTTGCCCACGTCGGCGCCTGTGGATATTTCAACCACCATGGGATAGCTGTTTACGTTTATGGCTGCCCAGGCAAAGCCCACCAGCACGAATACCACATAGAGTATGGGGGAGAAGGTTGAGGCAATAAGGGCTGCCAGCAGGAAACAGCCGGCAAGAACTGCCACGCCTATGAGTATAGTGCGCTTGCGGCCGATCTTTGAGGCCAGAGCACCGATGGGAATGTAGGATACTACTGCGCCTACGGTGGCTATCATAAGGCAGGTGGATGCGCCGCTTACATTCTGGCCCCACATTTCGGTGGCATAGCGGGAGAAGGCGGTGGTAACTGCGTTGTAGCCCATATACCAGAAGGCCACGGAGAACAGTATCAGCATAAGGCTGCGGAACATATCCTTGGGGAGCTTATGGCCCGTGCCAATGGGCTCGTCATACTTGGCGGCGGTTTCTGCGTCCAGTGCGTCGTTTATTGCGGCGGCTTCGGCTTTGAACTTCTGTTCGTTGGTGGTGGCCCGCATGGCTATTACGGACACCGCCATCAGTCCGGCTACCGCGACGAACAGGGGCAGATAGCTTGGATTATCCGCAGCGTTGCTCTTTATGAGTACGCCGGTCATGGCAAGGGTGTATACGCCGCCCAGAGCGCCCATAAGGTTGATTATGGCGTTGGCCTTGCTGCGAAGGGGCTTGGGGGTAACGTCAGGCATAAGGGCCACCGCGGGAGAGCGGTATGTACCCATGGCGATGAGCAGAAGTCCCAGCATTATAAAGAACACGGAGAAGGACTTTGCGAAGGAGAGACCCACGGTAAGAATTACTGCGGCTGCGGTGCCCAGCAGTATGAAGGGCATACGGGAACCTTTCTTATCGCTTAGGGTGCCGAATACAGGCAGCAGGAACACCGCCAGCACGTTATCCAGGGCCATGATGTAGCCGGAGGCGCCGTCGCTTATGCCATAGCGGTATTTCAGTATGAGGGGGATAATATTGTCATACATCTGCCAGAAGGCGCATATGGAGAAGAAGGCCAGGCCTATGAGCACTGTACGCTTATTGTTGAGCTTCATTGAAATTTATTCTCCTCGTTAGTTTCATGGATATTATACATGGGCAGGGCTTTTGCCGCAATATCGGCGTTGCTAAGAAAGCGGGGAGTGCATTATAATCAAGATAATAAATGTCAGGGAGGATCGCTTTCATGGCAAAGCTGCACCTTATCGCCACCGGCGGTACCATAGCCTGTATGCCCTCAAAGAACGGCCTTGTACCAGGCCTTGGAGCAAAGGATCTGCTGGGATATATTCCAAACGGAGAGGATATGGGCTGTACAGACCTTTTCAGCATGGACAGCTCCAACATACAGCCTGAGGAATGGCAGCAAATGGCAAAGGCAGTGCTTGCGGCAAGGGAACACTGTGACGGCATAGTAATTACCCACGGCACGGATACCATGGCGTATACTGCTTCCATGCTGTCCTTTATGCTGCAGAATATAGATATACCCGTGGTGCTTACAGGCTCTCAGTATCCGATCGTCAGGCCGGATTCCGATGGCAGGATAAACCTTAAAAATGCCGTGACGGCTGCGCGTTCCCTGCCGGGCGGAGTTTATATAGCCTTTGGAGATGCGGTAATGATGGGCTGCCGGGCGGTAAAGACCCGTACCACTTCCCTCAATGCCTTTGAATCCATAAATTACCCCTATGTGGGGGCAGTTGCCAATGACCGGTTTATCAGCCTTACAGAGCCCCGGGCCATGGGAGAATTTTCCTGCTTTGTGGATATAGATCCGGGCGTTGCCCTGATCAAGCTTATACCCGGCACAAGCCCTCTGTTCCTCGAGAGCGTTGCAGGGTGCGGTCTTCACGGAGTGGTGGTGGAGGCTTTTGGCCTTGGCGGAGTACACAACTTCCGCAGAGACCATGCCGAGAGCCTTAAAAAGCTGATTCAAAAGGGAATACCTGTAATACTGGCATCCCAGTGCCTGTATGAGGCCAGCACGCCGGATATATACGAGGTGAGCCACTCCCTAAGAGAGGCGGGGGTAATATCTGCCGGGGACATGACTACTGAGGCCGCCGTTACCAAGCTTATGTGGGTATTGGGGCACACCCGGGATATGGAAGAGATACGCCGCATGATGAATAGGGATTACTGCGGAGAAATAGCTATACACGACTAAAAAATCAAAACAGGAGGCAGCAGAATGAAGAAAAACATAATGACAACCATACTGCTTTTCTGCAGTCTGCTGCTTACGGGATGCGGAGTATCCCGGGAAAAGCTGGAAGAACAGGGGATACATACCGAGCTGTACTCCGCTGAACTGCTTTCGAAGAAAATAGAAGAGGCTGTGCTTGCGGATGAAGCGGCCTTTCGCATAACCTATTACGGCAGCATAGAAGACCTTGAGGAGCTTTCGGATATGACGTGGGATATAGGCTATGTAAACAATCGCTATGTGGACTATATCGAGGCGGATTATGAGGAATTCAAAGGCTATGTGACAGCGGATTATACCGTACACACCATGGAAGAGGATATGCTGAAAAATATGCTCAGAGACGGGGATAAGCTCAAGGTGTATTCTGCTGATTTTGCCGGAATTGATGCATGCGTGACAGATATGATGGAACGCAGAGCGGATACGGCAAGATATCTTATCGAAAGTTCACTTCCTTCGGAAGAAATGTACGCCGCACTCAATGAAATACTATATGGTTATCAGAATAAAAGCTATGCATATCCATATATGGTGAGAAGCCTTTCATGGTCAGTTGCCTCCTATGATGACGTAACCGAGCTGGAGCTTAACCCCCAATATAGGACGGAGGCAAAAAATCTCAGCGACTTGCCAAGAGTAAACAATATTCGAAAATATGTAGAAGCGGTATCCGATATTTGGAACCAAAACAATGGAAGCAGTGCTGATGTTATAATGGAAAACCTTCCCCTCACAGAGGAAGAGATATTTGCGGCCCTTATGATAGCGGAGGCAAATGCTGCCCTTGTGCCCTGTGAGGCGGGGGAGGTAAGCTATGTACAGTATGCGGGCTACGATGATAAATATGTGCTGTCCGCAGGGCTTATTGTACCCTTTGATGCGCAGGATCTGGCTCCGATGCGGGATGTACTTGCCGCCGAGGTGGATAAAATTGCTCAAGAAATAATAGCGGATAACCAAGATGCAGAGAGCCGCTACAGGGCGGCATATGAGGCGGTGACAGAGGCGGCAAAATATGACGATGACATCGCTGAAGCTACCGAGGAGGAATCTGTTACCGATGATATGCGAATCTTTCGCAGCGCATACGGCGCGCTGATAGAGGGCAGCACAGTGTGCACAGGCTATGCCAAGGCGTATAAGGCCATATGCGATGCCATGGGGCTTGAGTGCATAATGATAAACGGTTTTCAGGATGATGTTGGTCATGCCTGGAATATGGTAGTTCTGAACGGAGAAACTTATTATGTGGACTGCACGTACGGAGATACCGGCGGCGGCAGCAGATACTGCCTGTTTACAGAGGATAAACTAAAGGACTGGGATTATGTGATAGATGAGGAATACTCTGTTTACGGCCTGAAATAGTTGATTAAAGCACAGGGGCGGCGAAAGCCGCCCTTTTGTTATTTTGTGCTACATGCGTGCATAGAATCACTATGGGGGAATAAGCAGTGAAAAAGAAAAAACATAAAAAGATACATGCCATGGAGCGGGCGGTGGAGGCGGTGGGGCTGCCCATTGAAACCGAAAGCAGCGTGCTTAAGATAACGCTGCTGGGTCACAGACGGGCGCTGATAGAAAACCACAAGGGTGTGTATGCTTATACGGAAAAGGGAATAACCCTGACGGGGTCGGAAGGATTGGTATCCGTATACGGAAACGACCTTGAAATAAAGGAACTGGATACCGAAAGAATGCTTGTGGATGGATATATAACAGGCGCAACATACGAATAATGAATAAACTGTAAAATGGCGGCGAATACCCGGGGAGGAGGGCGGTCAGTGGCGGCTAATATCTGGAATTCTCTTGCGGGATATGTTATCATTAACATTGAGGGAGCATATCTTGAAAGGCTTATAAATCACATAACCAACAGCGGAATAGAGATATGGAGCCTGAAAAGGCAGGGCGGAAGCATACGCTTAAGCGTTGGCATCGGCGGATTTTATCGTCTGAGGACCATAGCGCGGGAATACCCCTGCCGCATACGCATACTGGAAAAACACGGCCTTACTGTGGCGTTGTGCCATATGGGCAGGCGCTATGTTATGGCTTTTGGCTGGATCGCGGCGCTGGGCGTGCTGCTTATAGCCTCCCGCTTTGTGTGGATAATAGACATAGAAGGATGCAGTGCCGTGGAAGAAGCCGGCGTTCAGCGGGTACTGGCGGCCAAGGGCGTATCGCCGGGAGCGCGGCGCGGCAGTCTGGATACGGCGGCAATAGCAGATGCTGTGATGGCATCTGATGGCCGCATAGCCTGGGCAGGGGCACAGCTTACAGGGGTAGTGCTGCAGGTTTCAGTAAAGGAAGCGCAGGAGGGCACCCACATATATACTCAGGGTGAGCCCTGCAGCATATTCGCTTCCCAAAGCGGAGTGATAACCTCAATAACTGCCCTTTCGGGTCATCCAAAGGTAAACGTTGGTGATGCTGTTCAGGCGGGGGATGAACTCATAAGCGGCAGCCTTGGCAGCGGTATTTTTACTGAAGCCCGGGGAACTGTCACGGCGGAAGTATTGCATCGTTATGCATACTGCGCCCCTTGGGAACAGGAGCTGCTCCTTCCCACAGGAGCAAAACAAAAGGGCATGTGGATAGAGCTGAAAGGAAAAACGATACTGCCCTGCATACCCCCATATGATAAATACCAAACGGGAGAAACGGTGCGGCATACATTTACTTCTGTTTTGCCAATTACCATGTGCAGTGCCGAGTACATGGAGCTTAAAGAAGGCAGGGGACTTGCCTCCGCCACAAAGCTGATGGAGATAACCCGGGCGGGGGCGGAAGCTCAAATGTATGAGCAGCTGCCGCCTGAGGCAACCATAATATCAAAAACCACCGACTTCAGCACAGACGATACGGGTATGACCTGTACCATACAGCTGATAGCGGAACAAAATATCGCAGTAATCGGAGAAATATTGCCTGATGTCCAACAACAATGAAACCAATATCGAAACACTGAACCAAACTGAATCCCTTGCACCAGCAAGGTATACCGTGGCTGTGGAGAGCATGGATGAGGCCATACGCCTTTTTGGCGTATTTGATGAAAACCTGCGCATAATCCAGCAGGAGACCGGCGCTTCCATAAAGTCCGAGGCGGACTGTATCAGCATAACCGGCGAGGAAAAAGAAGCGTCCCTTGCCCATGTGGTGGTGGACAAGCTGCTGATGATGCTGCGCAAGGGCGAAAATATCGACCGCAGCCGCATACGCTACGCGGTGGACCTTGCAAAGGAAGGCAACGCGGATCTTATCCTTGAGCTTATAGATGACGTGGTGGCCTTTACCAATAAGGGCCGCAAGATAAAGTGCCGCACATTGGGCCAGAAAAAGTACATTTCCGCATTAAAACGCAATACGGTGGTGTTCGGCGTTGGCCCTGCGGGTACAGGTAAAACCTATCTTGCGGTAGCCATGGCGGTGCTGGCCTATAAAAATAAAGAGGTAGAAAAGATAATCCTTACCCGCCCCGCGGTGGAGGCGGGCGAAAAGCTGGGCTTTTTGCCGGGCGACCTTCAGAATAAGGTGGACCCGTATCTCAGGCCGCTGTACGATGCGCTGTATGATTTCCTGGGCAGTGAAAACTTCCACAGCCTCAGCGAGCGGGGGGTTATCGAGGTTGCGCCCCTTGCCTATATGCGAGGCCGCACCCTGAACGATGCCTACATAATACTGGACGAAGCCCAGAACTGCACCACAGAGCAGATGAAGATGTTCCTTACCCGCTTTGGCGAGGGCTCAAGGGTAGTAGTTACAGGCGACATAACCCAGATAGACCTGCCCCGGGAGAAAAAGAGCGGCCTTGTGCACGCCCTTGAGGTGCTGGAAGGGGTGGAGGGCATCGCCCGGGTATTCCTTACATACAAAGACGTTGTGCGTCACGAGATGGTGCAGAAGATAATTACAGCCTACGACAGGTACGAACACCGTTCATAATACAAAAGGAGGAAGGGATATGGCACAGAGTCGGGAAAAAAAGAGCGGCGCAAAGCTGAATCAGGCCAGGCTGCTCAGCTCCCTGCTGCTGGTGTTGTCGCTGGTGCTGTCCTGCCTTGCGGCACTGCTGTTTATAGCAAAGCGCGGAGGAACTGCCCTTGCCGACAATACTACCCTTAAAGAGATAGGAGCTGCCGCATATATTGTGCTGCTGTATCTGCTGTTTGGCGGTTATCTTACCTTCCAGCAAAAAAAGATATTCCGCGACGCAAAGCGGATGACCATAGTTACTATACTCATAACTGTTATGCCCTGGCTGCAGCTGGTGTGCAATATGCTCAATGTTCATATTACGCCCATGCTGTTCGCTGTGATGCTGGTGGCAGAGCTGGTGGATCATCGTATGGGAATAGCCACAGCCATGCTGCTGGCGGCGGAATCTGCCCTGTTTGCGGCGGAGGACGAGCTGTTTGCGGCGGCAGCCTTTGTGCTGTGCGCTGCAAATGTGGCATCCGGCGTTACTGCGGTCTTTGCCCTTAAAAAGACATCCAACCGCAGCGGTATGATAGGTGCGGCGGTGGCAGGCGGCGCTGCAGGCGCTGCTGCTGTGGCTGTAATATATCTCCTGCGGGGAGAAACAGCCCGCGCTGTGCTTACCGCAAGCGGATGTGTGCTGTTTGCTGACCTCTTTGCGGGCCTGCTTGTTACGGGGTCTCTTACCATATGGGAGCACCTCTTTGACATAGCCACCACCGCGAGGCTCAACGAATTGCTCAATACCAATAACCCTCTGCTAAAGCAGCTCATGTACGACGCACCCGGCACATATCAGCACTGTATGAACGTTGCGGCCCTTGCGGAAGGGGCGGCGGAAAAGATAGGAGCCGATCAGCTTCTGGCCCGTGTGGGCGCAGCCTATCATGACGTGGGCAAGCTGAGAAGGCCACAGTATTTTAAAGAAAATCAGCAGGGGGAAAACATACATGATACACTGCCCCCACAGGAAAGCGCATCCATAATCATATCCCACCAGAAGGACGGAGCCACCATACTGGCCAAGAATAAGCTGCCGGGGGATGTTATCCGCATAGCGGCGGAGCATCACGGCAACTCCCTCATGACTTATTTCTATTACAAAGCAGCTGAGGCGGGGGAAGCCAATCCTCAGAATTTCCGCTACCCCGGCAAGCGCCCCGGTACAAAGGAGGGCGCCATCGTCATGCTGGCGGACTGCTGCGAGGCAGCGGTCAGGAGCCTTGGGGAATGTACCGCAGAGGCACGGGAAAACATGGTTCACAAGGTGATTTGGAGCAAGCTGACGGACGGTGAAAACATGCTGTCCGAAGCACCGCTTACCATTGCTGATATAAGCGACATAGAGCGCAGTTTCCTGCGCACTTTCGGCGGCCTTATGCATGACCGCATAGAATATCCCGAGGAGAAAAAGGAATGACAGAGGTATTCATGGAGATATCCGCACCGGAGGAATGTTCCGATATAGTCAGCGAAGCAATAGAAGCGGCGCTTGTTCATCGGGGGCGCAGCGGCATGATAACCGTCACCCTTGTGGATGATGAAGCTATACACGAGATAAACCGCAGCTACCGCAATGTGGACAGACCCACCGATGTTATCAGCTTCCCTTCTGAGGAAGGGGAGAGCATTGCCGCAATACCCGATGGATTCCTTGGGGATATAATTATATCCGTGCCCAGGGCCCGGGCTCAGGCTGAGGAATATGGGCATTCCTTCAGGCGGGAGCTGAGTTTCCTCGCGGTTCACGGCACGCTGCATCTTTTAGGCTATGACCATATGACGGAGGTGGAAGCCAAGGAGATGTTTGGCCTGCAGGAAGATATTCTTAAGGAGATGGGGATAAGCCGATGAAAGAGATACACGAATACGAGGTTCGCAACATGATACGCATGGCTCAGGATGCTATGAAAAGGGCATATGTGCCATATTCCAAGTTCCATGTGGGCGCCTGCCTTAAGGCTGCAAGCGGTGCGTATTATCTTGGCTGCAACATAGAAAACGCCGCATACGGCCCCACCAACTGCGCCGAGCGTACCGCCATGTTCAAGGCGGTATACGAAGGGGAACGCAAGTTTGACGCCCTTGCGGTGATCTGGGATGGGGATACCTATTCCGTTCCCTGCGGCGTGTGCCGTCAGGTGCTGGCAGAGTTCTGCGATGGGGATATGCCGGTGATATGCGCAAACAACAAGGGGGAATATCAGGTAAGGTCTCTTAAAGAACTGCTTCCCTACGCTTTTACAAAAGAGGATCTCGTATAATGACAGGCTATCTTTCAGGATTTGTAACCATAATAGGCAGCCCCAATGTGGGCAAGAGCACACTTATGAACCGCCTGGTGGGCCAGAAGGTGTCCATAGTATCAGAACGTGCCCAGACCACCCGCAACAGGGTAATGGGCGTAGTGAGCCGCAAGGGGTATCAGATAGTATTCTTGGACACCCCGGGCGTTACCATGCCAAAAAACAGGCTGGGCGAATACATGCTCAAGGTGGCCTATGATTCCCTCAACGAGGTGGAGGCGGTGCTGTTTATGGTAGATGCCGTTGCCGGCATCCGGGAAAAGGACGAAGCAATAATCGAAAAGCTTCGCACTGCAAAGGCTCCGGTTATTGCCGCAATAAACAAGGCGGATATAGCCACCTTGGATCATATCGAAATAGCACGCGAACGCCTTGAAAAAGAGGACTTTATACAGGATATAATCAAAATATCCGCAGAGGAAGGCAGAGGGCTGGACAAGCTGGAGGCCGCACTTAAGGAGCGGCTTGTGGAAGGCCCTCAGTATTTTCCCGAGGATATGGTCACAGACCAGCCGGAGCGGGTGATATGCTGCGAGATGATAAGGGAAAAGGCGCTTATGCTGCTTAAGGAAGAGGTACCCCACGGCATAGGCGTAGGCATAGATAAAATGCAGCTGAGGGAAGACGGAATGTACGATATCTGGGCTACCATATACTGCGAGCGTGACGGTCACAAGGGCATCATAATAGGCAAGCAGGGACGCATGCTCAAGCGCATCGGAACCGAAGCCCGAAAGGATATGGAATGGCTGCTGGGCACCAGGGTAAATCTTCAGCTTTGGGTAAAGGTGAAGAACGACTGGCGCAACAGCACATCTGTTATGAAAGAACTTGGCTACGAATAGGAGAGAATATGAAAGTCATTGACCTTACTCACGTAATACATGAGGATATGCAGGTGTTCCCCGGCACAGAGCCGCCGAGGCTCACCGTGGGAAATACCCTCGAAAAGGACGGTTTCCGGGAAACCACCCTGTTCCTGTATTCCCATACCGGCACCCATATGGATACTCCCGCCCATATGCTGGAAGGAGCGGCAGAGCTGGACAAGCTGCCGGTGTCCACCTTCTGCGGCAAGGCGGCGGTAATACCCTGCCTTGGCGGTAAGATTACAATGGAAGAGGTAAATGCCTGCCGGGATATGGCGGACAAGGCAGCGTTTATCATATTCCATACCGGTCAGGATGCCCTGTGGGGCAAGGAGGGATATTTTGATGCTCCCGTGCCTGAGGCAGAGGTTATTCAGTATGCCATAGATACGGGCAAAAAGGGCGTGGGCATAGACTGTATGTCTGTAGACCCCATGGACTGGCCCATGCCAAATCACTTTTTGCTGTTCAATGCGGGCATGGTAATAGTGGAAAACCTGTGCAATCTTGGAGAAGCTTCCGGTAAAATGGTGGATTTTTTTGCCCTGCCCCTCAAATACCGCGATGCGGACGGCGCCCCCGTAAGGGCCATAGCTATTCTTTCGGAGTAGATCGCTTGTAGTCAAGGTAGGCCTTTACCGAGCCTGTGCGGAGAAATTCCTGCCAGTAAAGGTCCTTGGTTTTATTGTGATGTTTGTCGTGGTGCTCCATTTGGGATACCTCCTGAGTTGATGTGATTAGTATCCCGAAAAATGGGGCGGTTTGAACCCAGTAACATGATGGAAAGGGTGGGTGGATATGTCACTGGTGACTTTAAGCGGCATAGTCACCCGCTACGCAAATTATAAAGACAACGACAGGATGCTCACCATACTTACAGAGCAGGGAAGCATAGGCGCGGCGGCGCGGGGCTGCAGAAGGCCAAACAGTCAGCTTTTGCCATGCTCGGAGCTTTTTGTGTATGGTGAGTTTGTGCTTTTTGAAAAGCAGGGCAAATACAGCGTAAATGCCTGCGATGTAAGGGAAAGCTTTTATCCCCTCAGGCAGGATATGGACAGGTTTTATGCTGCCGCCCATATGCTTGAGGTGGCAAACGGCCTTGCGGAGGATGGAGCAAACTGCGGCGAGCTGCTCAGGCTTCTTTACTATGCTCTCACATATACTGCATATACCGACAATCACCCCATGGATATGGCGGTGGTGTTTACCGCAAAGAGCCTTGCGGCAATGGGATATACTCCTTCCATAACCCGCTGCGCATGCTGCGGCGATGACCTGCGCGGTCTGCCCAGAATGGGCTTTGAGCCAAGAGCGGGAGGTGCAGTGTGCGGCGGATGCATGGCACCTGACAGCCTGAAGATCACGCCGCTTTCTCTGGAGGCATTGCGGCGCATGCTTAATCTTGCTGCGGAGGATATGCGTAAGGTAGTACTGCCACAGCAGGTCAGGGAGGAATTGAGGCGGGTCATGCTGGATTACAGCGAGCATGTGCTGGAGAGAAAATTGCGTTCACTGGCCCAGCTGAATAACAATTGATGCAGGAAAAACGTCAAATATTTAAATCAACAAATATATTTGAAGTTTTGCCGTCAAAAAGTGCCTTTTCCTATTGATTATATGGAAAAAAAAAGGTATAATCTTACAGCCTGACGCGGACAGGCTGTTTAATCTGCGCCAAAATAGTCAACTTTATAATTTAAACACATAAAATTTTACGGAGGAAAGTATGGAAAAGAAAAAGTACGTGTACCTCTTCAGCGAGGGCAACGCCAGCATGCGTAACCTTTTGGGCGGCAAGGGTGCCAACCTGGCCGAAATGACCGGTCTGGGCATGCCTGTTCCCCAGGGCTTCACCGTTACCACCGAAGCCTGCGCAAAGTACTATGAAGACGGCAAGTGGATCAATGACAGCATCGTAGCAGAAATTTACGAGTACCTTGAGAAGCTGGAAAAGATCTCCGGCAAGAAGTTTGGCGATCCCGAAAACCCCCTGCTGGTTTCCGTTCGTTCCGGTGCACGCGCTTCCATGCCCGGCATGATGGATACCATACTGAACCTTGGCCTCAATGAGGAAGTTGTTGAAGTATTCGCAAAGAAGACCAACAACCCCCGCTGGGCTTGGGACTGCTATCGTCGTTTCATCCAGATGTACTCCGACGTTGTAATGGAAGTCGGCAAGAAGTACTTCGAAGAGCTCATCGACAAGATGAAGGAAGAAAAGGGCGTAACTCAGGACGTAGAGCTGACCGCTGACGACCTGAAGGAGCTTGCCAACCAGTTCAAGGCCGAATACAAGGCCAAGATCGGCAAGGACTTCCCCTCTGATCCCCGCGAGCAGCTGCTGGGCGCCATCAAGGCCGTATTCCGCAGCTGGGACAACCCCCGTGCGGTATACTATCGCCGCATGAACGACATCCCCTCCGATTGGGGTACTGCCGTTAACGTACAGATGATGGTATTCGGCAACACCGGCGACAAGTCCGGTACCGGCGTAGCCTTTACCCGTAACCCCGCCACCGGCGAAAAGAAGCTGTTTGGCGAGTTCCTGATGAACGCACAGGGCGAAGACGTTGTAGCCGGCGTCCGCACTCCCCAGAGCATAGACGAGCTGAAGAAGGTCATGCCCGCTGCTTACGAGCAGTTTGTACAGATCTCCGATAAGCTTGAAAAGCATTACAGGGATATGCAGGATATGGAGTTCACCATCGAAGACGAGAAGCTCTATATGCTCCAGACCCGTAACGGCAAGCGCACCGCTGCCGCCGCTCTCAAGATCGCCTGCGATCTGGTAGACGAAGGCATGATCACCAAGGAAGAGGCCGTCATGACTGTTGACCCCAAGCAGCTGGACGCTCTGCTCCATCCCCAGTTTGATCCCGATGTACTTAAGAAGGCCACCGTTATCGGTACCGGTCTCGCCGCTTCTCCCGGCGCTGCCCACGGCCGTGTAGTATTCAGCACCGAGGCTGCCCTCCAGCAGGTTGGCCGCGGCCATAAGGTAATTCTGGTTCGCCAGGAGACCAGCCCCGAAGATATCGAGGGTATGCACCACGCCGACGGTATCCTTACCGCCCGCGGCGGCATGACCTCCCACGCAGCCGTAGTTGCCCGCGGCATGGGTACCTGCTGCGTAGCAGGCTGCAGCACCCTTAAGGTAGACGAAGAGAATAAGGTTATGACCATCGGCGATAAGGTCTATCATGAGAAGGACCATATCTCCTTGGATGGCTCCACCGGTATGATCTACGACGGCAAGCTGGCCAAGCGTGAAGCCCAGATCGGCGGCGACTTTGCACGCCTCATGTCCTGGGCCGACGAGTTCCGTACTCTGAAGGTACGTACCAACGCCGACAACCCCCACGATGCAGGCATCGCTGTTCGCTTCGGTGCACAGGGTATCGGCCTCTGCCGTACCGAGCATATGTTCTTCCAGGAAGACCGTATCCCCGCTATGCGTGAGATGATCCTGGCCAAGAGCGTACAGGCTCGCCGTGACGCTCTGAGCAAGCTGCTGCCCATGCAGCGCAAGGACTTCGAGGGTATCTATCGCGAGATGGCAGGCTTCCCTGTAACCATCCGTTTCCTGGATCCCCCTCTCCACGAGTTCCTGCCCACCAAGGACGAGGAGATCGCTGATCTGGCAAAGCGTATGGGCGTAACCGTACAGGAGATCAGGGACACCATCGACAGCCTCCACGAGTTCAACCCCATGATGGGTCACCGTGGCTGCCGTCTGGCCGTTACCTATCCTGAAATCGCCGAGATGCAGACCCGTGCAGTTATTGAGGCTGCTATCAACGTAAGCCGCGAAACCGGCAAGACTGTTGTTCCCGAGATCATGATCCCCCTGGTAGGCGAAGAGAAGGAACTCCAGTTCGTTAAGAACGTTGTTGACAAGACTGCTCATATCGTCATGGATGAGAACCGTATGGAACTGCCCTACCTGGTAGGTACCATGATCGAGATCCCCCGTGCAGCCCTGACCGCTGATGAGCTGGCCAAGCAGGCTCAGTTCTTCTCCTTCGGCACCAACGACCTGTCCCAGATGACCTTCGGCTTCAGCCGTGACGACGCTGGCAAGTTCCTGGATGCCTACTACAGCAATAAGATCTACGAGTTTGACCCCTTCGCCAAGCTGGACGTACATGGCGTAGGCCGTCTGGTAAGCATGGCTGCTAAGCTGGGCCGTACCACCCGTCCCGACATCCATCTGGGCATCTGCGGCGAGCACGGCGGCGATCCTTCCACCGTTGAGTTCTGCAACGAGGTTGGTCTGGATTACGTATCCTGCTCCCCCTTCCGTGTACCCATCGCCCGTCTGGCCGCTGCTCAGGCTGCCATTAAGGCCAGGAAGAAGGCATAACTCTAACCCCGGTTTAACAATAAAGGAGACCTTAACAGGTCTCCTTTTTCTTATGTGCAGTAACCATGCATACCTTACATTCCCGGGTCATAAGCTTTACAAAGCACATTCGGGGGTATGGATATGTACGAGTACATTGAAGAGCGTGTGATGGAAGTAGCCAATTATATAATTGAAAACGGAGCCACTGTGCGGCAGGCGGCAACACGCTTTGGCATAAGCAAATCAACCGTGCACAAGGATATGGCGGAAAGACTGAGGCATATAGACCCGGCAGCCGCGGCGGCGGTGAGGGAGGTCCTTCAGCATAACAAGGATGAAAGGCACATACGGGGCGGCATGGCAACCTACAGGAAATATAAAGGGATATAAGGCCTCGTTGACACATGCAGCCGGAATATGATAAAGTTTTTAAATACAAAGAAAAAATATTCCGGGTGACATATGAAGAGCATAGAAAAGCAGATAATGGAAGCCTTTGCAAAAATAAGGCTGGAGTTTTATCGAAAGGTATTTACCCGAGTCAGGGAACGCGACGGCAGCCTCAGCGCAATGGAGGTATTTTCTCTTGAGGTAATATATGCCCTCAATAAGCCTACCATCAGCCGTTTTGCAAGATTTATAGGCATATCCCAGTCCAACGCCACCTATAAGGTAAACTCCCTCACCCGCAAGGGATATCTGGTGCGCTGTCCTTCAGAAGATGACGGAAGGGAATATACCCTGGAGCTGTCGGATAAGTTTTACAGCTATACCAACATGTTTGAAGGGGATCTGAACCAGATAATAGGCAAGATATCCACAGAGCTTTCAAAGGAAGAGCTGGCGGCAGTGGCAAAGGCGCTGGGAATAGTTTCCAGAGAGCTGGATGCCTTCAGCGAAAAATAAAGCATACATAAATAAAAGAAAAAAAGCCCGTAAGGGCTTTTTGTTTTGCTTTTGGATGAGCTTATCCTCTCCCGGAGGCCTTGTAGATAAGCTCCTGATGCTCTGCATCGGGAAGGGACCCCACATGGGACAGGCTGCCATCGAAGAACAGACATACATGGCCGCTCATGTCGTTGGCTCCATAGGTATCCTCGCCGTGGGGATAGCCCTGAAGGGAAGCAGCTATCTGCTTGCCGTTTACGGATACGGTAACAGCACGCTTGGAGAAGTTGAATTCTCCGCCAAAAACACCCTTGAGAACCCCTGCGTTGAATGCGTCCTTGCACTCCATTTCGGCATGGTTTTCACCGCCGGTAAACACCATGTAGAAGGTGGTGCCTGTGTTATAGTCGGTAATAAGGTAGGAAGAACCTATAGCCAGTGTGGAGCGTACTTCATCCCAGGACACCGCTTCGCCTGTGGTGGGGTTATCCATTACGGAACTTGTGCCGATGGGGATGGAGGACTGTATATCGGAGCGGGATACGTTATGACGGAACAGTATGTCCATAGTCTGGGCGCCGATGGTGCCGTCGGATATCATTGCCGCGCCGTCGTCCGTGGTGTGCTTGAGCTGAAATGCCTTGGCGGCGTTTGCCGTCATGCTTTGATATTTACCTGTGGGCTTAAAGCTGAAATAGCATAAATCACGCAGCCTTATCTGCACGCGAACCACGTCCTCGTCCGTGCCGCCCTGATTGGCGCTGAGACTTATGAGGCCGCTGAAGGGCTCGGGCACAGCGGTGTTGGGCGGGAAAACGGGATTGGGGGAGGGGGTTGGGACCGGCGTAGGGGTGGGCTCGGTCTCATCCGCATATGCGGCGCCGCAGCTGAAAAGAAGCAGGGCACACATTAATATCATGGCAAGTTTTTTCATGTATACATTATACCATGCCATATGTTTATACGCCATAGCATGGAATGTAAACAATCAGGATAAAGGCTCTGTGGGAATAAGGTTCATCATGTCTTCTTCATCTGCCACGTTTGTATATACCTGGGGCACGTCACCGACGATTATGCTTTCGGCAATGGCTGCCTTTGCGCTTACCTCTATGCTGCGGGATACGCCGGGCATTATGAGACGAATGGTGGAGGTGAGGCGTATATTTACCCTGTACAGGGACTGATTTATGCCGGAGGAGATAAGCTCTGAGTCAAAGTCGCTTTCCACGCTGCCCACCGGGGTGAACATCACCCGTATGCCGGGGCCCCGGCCGGAAAGATAGGTTATTCCGGATACGGTGCCGATGGGAACGGATACCCCCTGCTCGCCCATGGCGGCGATGCGGGTTTGTGCGGCGGCACAGCAGTCCGAGGCCAGCATGTTCATCTGGCGGGTATCCGCCTGTATCATGTATACCTTTTCGCCGTTATCATAGGCGGTGATAAGGGAGGTGTAGGAATTATCGTCCATGCGTTCCATTATGGCGTCATTCATGGCGGATACGGCGAGGGCGGTTATGCGCGCCTCCGCAATGGCTGACAGTGCAGGGCGCATATTGCTGTTTATCATTATCAGCAGGGCAATGCAGCCCGTCGAAAAAATGCATGCAGAAAGAATCAGTATTTTCAAAGGCTTTCGCTTTTTGCGCCACAGGGTGTTTTCTTCCATATGCCTCTGCCTTTCCTATTGGGTCATCCGTGAACTTATCGTTAATTAAAGTATATGCGGCGGAGGGCGTATTGAGGATGGGATTGGGGATGTGATATAATAACATTGAATAATTATGGGGATAAGACAGCGGGGGCTGTGATCCCTGTAAATAAAATGTGGGGAATAATACCATACGCCAAGGCGTGAAAGGTAAAGGATAAATGAAAGACTTTGATAACAAGGACAATATGAATACCACCAGAATAGATGTTTCCCGCCGCAAAGAGGAAAAGGAAAAAAAGCAGGCGGAACGCAGCGGAGTGGTAGGTTTTGTTGAGGAACTTATATCAAAAATAAAGGCCATGCTTAAAAAAGGTGGTGAAGAGGGCGCCGCTTCCGATGACCTTTTTGTGGAGCGGCGAGGCAGCAGGCCATTTGGGCTGGAGCTGCTGTTTACCGTGCTCAAGGTCATGGTGGTAATGATACTGTTGTTGGGCTGCGGTGGACTTGGCCTTGTTACCGGAGTTGCAAAGGCCTACGTTGAAACCACAGAGGATATAGACCCCGCTCAGCTTACCATGAGCGACAGAACATCATACATCTACGACAAGGACGGCAACCTTATTACCACATTTGCCGGCATGGAATACAGGGACTGGGCAGATATCGAGGAAATACCCGATATGCTAAAGAATGCCCTTATATCCATAGAGGATGTGCGCTTTTACAAGCATGAGGGCGTGGACTACAAGCGCCTGTTTTCCGCTGTAATAAATACCCTGCGCAATGCCGATACCCATGGTGGCAGCACCATTACCCAGCAGCTTATAAAAAATAAAGTCCTTTCCAATGAACAGTCATACAAGCGCAAGATAAAGGAAGCATATCTTTCCCTTGAGCTGGAACAGATAATGGAAAAGGATGATATACTGGCCGCCTATATGAACGACGTATATCTTGGCGGGTCAAACTACGGCTTTAAAACCGCCGCAAAGGACTATTTCGGCAAAGAACTTTCCGAGCTTACCATAAGGGAATGCGCCATGCTGGCGGGCATGGTGCAAAAGCCGCACTATACCAATCCCCGTTCTAACATATACAGCCGAACCCTCACGGAAAATGCTGCGGCAGAGCTGCAGGAGCTGCATGAGTCCGGCGGTATCACCGAAGAGCAGTATATCTACTCCCTTACCAATAACAATCAGATGTATGTTACGGAGCGCCGCACAAACGTTGTGCTTCTGGCAATGTACGAGGGCGGATTTATCACCAGAGAGCAGTATGATACTGCCCTTAACGATACTGTTACCATATTGGAAAAGTCCACCAGCACAGAGCTTTATGATATGCCCTACTTTGTGGAATACGGCATAAGAGATATAGTTACCCACCTGCTGGAGCAGCGGGAAATGCTGGATACTGCGGCAAACCGCACTGCCATAGAAAACGAACTGCGCACAGGCGGATATCATATTTATCTTACCGTGGATACCGATATGCAGCATCTGGTGCAGGATACACTTGCAAACTGGGATGAGTATCCCAGCCTTGCAAATCCTTCTGCTGCCGAAGTAACCGAGACAGGCAGCGACGGCAATACCATAACTACGGTACAACCTCAGGCGGCAGCGGTCGTGCTGGATTATCATACCGGTGAGCTTAGGGCAATAGTGGGCGGAAGAAACACCCCCACCGTGAAAAAGGGATGGAACAGGGCATACCAAAGCACCACGGACGTAGGTTCCTCCATCAAGCCCCTTGCAGTATACGGTCCTGCGCTGGATCTGGGTGCGTCGCCTGCCACCATACTTAAAAACTTTGCCTCTGCTATTGAAGGCTGGGACAGCGAAAAGGGCTATCCCGCAATAGGCGATGAAGACTATATCGGCCCCCTTACCGTAAGGGATGGTGTGATAAATTCGCTGAACGTGGCTGCGGCAAGAACGCTGCTTGAATACGTCGGCTTTGACAATTCTGCTGCGTATCTTGAAGCGCTGGGCGTGGACCCTTCCCGTATCAACAAGACCGGCTCTGGCCTTGCTTTGGGCGCTACGGGTATTACCCCTGTGGAGATGGCTGCGGCATATGGCGCTGTGGCCGGCGGCGGCGAATACAAGGAGCCCCTGTCCTTCACCAGAGTGGTGGATGCCGACGGCAAGGTAATACTGGATGCGGAAGAAGTGAGGGATGTTCGCAGGGTATTCAAAAAATCTACTGCCTATATGCTGGTGGACATTCTGACAGATGCCGTAAACTCCGGCACGGGCACACGAGCCAAGATATCCGGAATGACTGTTGCGGGAAAGACCGGTACCAACGGCGACTACGGCAGCGTTTATTTTGCCGGCATGACGCCTTACTATACAGGTACAGTGTGGATAGGCCATGATAACTACAACCAAAAGCTCAAGAGTAAATCCACCGGCGGTAAGTATGCGGCGCCCCTGTGGCAGTCCTTTATGAAGGAAATACACGAGGGCCTGCTGGATAAGCCTATAATAGACGAATCTCCCAATGAGATAGGCCTTGTAAAGGGTACGGTATGTTCCGTATCCGGCAAGCTTGCAACGGATGCCTGCTATATGGATGTGGCAGGGCATACCCCTGTTACGGATTGGTTTGCCGAAGGGACTGTGCCCACAGAGGTGTGCGATATGCATGTTATCAGCAACGTATGCGTGGACAGCGGCGCCCTGGCATCCCCCTATTGTTCAAATGTGACCCAAGGTTCCGTGGTGCTGATGCATACGGACTCCATGTATGCTGATATAGACCCAACCCTTGTGCTGGCCTCTGTGCCCAATGCGGTATATACCGGTATGACCTCCATGGATTACGCCATGAGCGGCGGTGCGGCCTCCGGCTCCATGTGCTCGCTGCACACTCCCTCCTGGTATAATTCATACGGCGTTGGCGGTGAGCTGCAGAGCGCTGTAAACGGAGCCAACAACCTGATAAACAAGATAAACAGCTATCTCAACTCTGTACAGAACATTCCGGATTCTTACCGGGATACGCTGATACAGGGAGTGGAGGATCTGAGGGCATATATAGCCACTTCACTGAGCGAGTATATTCTCAGGGCCACCAGCCAGCTGCAGTATACCTTTGACGCCATATACGAGGAATATCCTCCGGTGGGGGCAGGATGGTAAAGGATAAGCTGAACCAACTGTATACAGCCGAAAGGCTTCGCATAGCTGCCATAGGCGATGACAGGGGAGATTATCAAAACCCCGTATTCGGTGAAGGCCCGTACAGTCCCCGGGTTATGTTCATAGGCGAAGCTCCCGGAGGTGAAGAGGCAGCCACAGGACATCCTTTTGTAGGCAAGGCCGGGAAGCAGCTGGACCAGCTGCTGGCAGGGGCAGGCATAGACAGGAGCCGGGTATATGTTACTAATGCGGTAAAGTTCCGTCCGGTAAACAGAAAGCCCCGCTCAGTATCCAACCGCACTCCGTCAGGTGCGGAGCTGAAGGCAGGGTTGCCTTTGCTCAGGGCAGAAATAGAGCTGCTAAAGCCGGATGTGATAGTTACCCTTGGCAATACGCCGCTGAAGGCGGTTGCGGCCATAGCGGAGCTGGACAAGCTTACCGTGGGAGATGTGCACGGAAAGCTCTTCGATATTAAATTAAGCGGACACAGCTGTACCCTTGTTCCCCAGTATCATCCCGCAAGCGTAATATATAACCGTGCTTTGCTGGATGTGCTGGCGGAGGACATAGCGGCTCTGGGCAGATACATAAAAGAGACGGAGGAGAGAGAATGAAGTTGAAGAGAACTGTGGCGCTGCTGCTGATGCTGTGCTGTGTGCTTAGCCCGGCATATTCCCTTGCGGCGGATGTGGGCATAATCACGGCGGACGGCGTAAACCTTCGCCAAAGCCCCGATACCGAATCTTCCGTGCTGGATAATCTGTCTCTGGGTCAGGAGGTAGAGGTGCTGGCCGTAGAAAACGGCTGGTATCGCATAATGCTCTCAGGGGGCACTGTGGGCTATATCCGTCAGGACTATATCTTTTCAAATTCCTCCGGCAGCCGCGGAGCCTATGTGCTGGATGACGGCGCATATATGAGGGGCGGCCCCAGCGAGAATACCTACGTTATAAAGCAGCTTACCGTAGGCCAGGGCGTAAAGATAAAGGCTGTAATCGGGGAATGGTTTTTCGTGGTGGCGGATGAGACGGCGGGATATGTTTACCGTACTCACCTTACCCTTACTTCCTCCAACATAGCCTCCGGCAGCATGCTCAAAAGCGGCATGGAAGGAGAAGAGGTGGAGAAGCTTCAGAGGGAGCTGTATAACAGGGGCTTTATCTCAAAGGCTAACCTTACCGGCTCCTATGACAGCGCCACAAAAAAGGCTGTGCTTGAATATCAGCAGACTGCGGGACTGTCTTCTGCAGACGGCATTGCAGGAGCAGAGACACTTAATTCCCTCTATGACAGCACAAATAAGCTTACCAAGGAAAATGCACGCTTTACCCAGCTTAAGGGCAGCGTTATCAGGATGAACTGGTTTGAAGGCGGCAAGGAATGGCTGAACAAGGGCGCACGCTTTACCATTGTAGACGTACGCACCGGCAAGAGCTTCCGAGCCCGTCGCTTTGGCGGATGGTATCATGCGGACTGTGAGCCCATTACCAAGGACGACACAGCTATTATAAAGAGCCTTGAGGGCTTCTCCTGGAACAGGAGACCCATATGGATAAACTATAACGGCAAAACCGTGGCAGCCAGCATGCATACCATGCCTCACATGGCCAACCCCACCCAGAGCAACGGCTTTGATGGACATTTCTGTGTGCACCTGTACAAGTCAAAGGTACACGAGACCAGTGCGGAGTGCCCCCGCCATCAGAAGTGCGAAAACGAAGCATACAGGGCGGGCAGAGCCGGATAGGCAAACAAAAACAAGTATCATCAGACCCTTTTCATACAGGAGAAGGGTCTTTTCTTATGCCGCGGAATAATAGCGTGGAGATGTGCAGATACTTTTACCATATTACGCCTATGGAGACAGCCTATGGAAAGCATAAAAAAGCTTGGCCGAATACTGGGATTCGGCAGAAAACGCAGCGAATTCGAACTGTTGGAAACCGAAAGCGGGGAACCGGGGTTTTTCAGGGAAAAGAGTAACGGCACACCGGAACAGGGGCAAAGAAAAGCGGAAGTGGACAGCTCCCTTGAGGTGAACCTTGAGCGCATAAAAAATGACTATTGTACCGACATAAATCCAGATGTGGTGGTGCGCCGTTTTACCATGGGTGGGAAGCTGCCCGCGGCGGCGGTTTTTATAAACGGCATGGCAAAAAGGGAAACCATAAACGACTTTATCATACGGGAATCCATGGAGAAGCCTGTGCCGGATGCTCCGCCCTATGCTCAGTATCTTATAAATAACGTGCTGTCAAACTGCGAAATGAGCACTGAGAAAAACTGGGACAAGGTGAAGGGCTGTATAAACGACGGCCTTACAGTGGTGCTGGTGGAGGGTGAGGCGGTGGCTATGGTTGCGGATACCCGCGGATATGAGTACAGGCCGGTGGGAGCGCCCCAGAACGAAAAGGTGGTAAGGGGCCCGCAGGAGGGCTTCAATGAAAATATCCGCACCAATATAACTCTTATTCGCCGTATGATACGCCGGGAAGATCTCATATGCGAATTTCGTGAAGTGGGGTCAGGTGAAAACATAAAGGCGGCAGTGGTATATCTTAAAGGCACCGCAAACCCTGCCCTTGTGCAGGAGGTAAAGAGGCGGCTGGCGCGGGTGGATACCCGCATGGTGATGAATACCGGAATACTGGAGCAGCTGACGGAGCATCACAGGTTTTCTCCCTTTCCTCAGCTATTGTGTACAGAGCGGCCGGACAGGGCCGCATCCCATATAATGCAGGGGTATGTGGTAGTATTGCTGGACGGCAGTCCCTTTGCAAATATTATGCCCACCACGCTTTTCGCCCTTATGGCAAGCTCGGAGGATGTGTATCTTCGGCAGCTGCCAGGCTCAATAATCAGGTTTATAAGGTATATGGGAGCAATAGTATCCATATTGCTGCCGGGGTTCTTTTTATCATTGGTACTGTATCATCAGGGAATGATGTCCACAGAGGCGCTGAGCACAGTGGTTGCCTCAAGGAAGATGGTGTTTGCTCCCATAGGCCTTGAGCTGTTGTTTTTGCTGGCGGTATTTCAGCTTATACGTGAGGCGGGCCTCAGGGTGCCGGGAAGCATTGGACAGGCTATAGGCATAATAGGCGGCCTTATATTGGGACAGGCGGCGGTAACGGCAAACCTTGCAAGCTCGGTAATGCTGATAGTTGTAGCGCTGTCCGGCCTTGGCAATTTCTGCATACCGGACTATTCCACACAAATTTCCGCCTCATATATACGCATAGCGCTGGTTGCGGCGGCGTGGATGGCAGGGCTGCTGGGGGTGTTTTGCGTGATGACGGGGCTGCTTGCAATGATGTGCGGCCTCAAAAGCTATGGTGTGCCCTTCCTTGCCCCTGTTGCGCCCAAAACTAACAGCAGGCGTCCGCCGGTGCTCAGGGGCCCAATTACCATGCATTCGGGGGCAAAGGACTTTATCAATACCATGGAGGAGCAAAGATGAGAATACGCGAAGGCAAGATAGGACGGCAGGAGAGCGCGGCAATAATAGGCATCGCCGTGTATGTGTCTATGGTATTTACCCTGAGTTCTGTCGAATCCTATCGCAGCGGCAACAGCACTTATCTTTGGGTGCCCGCGGCAATAGGGCTGGTGCTGGCGGAGGTGCTGTTTGTGATGTATGCTATGGAAAAGTGCGGCATAAGCACGCTGGATATGCTGTTTAAAACAGCATTTGGGAAGCTTTTCGGAGGTATAGCGGGGGCGGCTGTTATTGTGCTGCTGGTATTAAATGCCTTTGAACTGCTTGCGGATTTTGTAAATCTTATACATAGTTTTGTCTTTTATGATCAGCCTTATTGGAACATCATTCTATGGATAGTTGCTACGGTGGCGCTGCTGGGCTATCTTGGCCTTGAGCCCATAGCTCGTACCGCAAGGCTGCTGTTGCCCGCCTTTGCGGTAATATTGGCGCTGTGGCTGCTGCTGCCTGCAAAGAGTTTTGACAGGAGCAACCTGTATCCGTTTCCGGGTAATACCTTTATGGAGATGATGAGGCTTGCGTGGAAGAACATTCCTTCAGCCTTTGCGTCTATAATTGCCGTGCTAACCATAACGAACGGCATGCACGGCATGAAGTTTGCACGAAATTCCTGTGGCATAGGAGTCTTGTGTGCTTTGCTTGCCACCGGGGTTACTCAGCTTTGTCTTAGCCTTGCGTATGGGTATAAGGACTTGCTGGAAATACCATATCCGCTGTATCGGCTGGATATGATGATGCTTCAGGAGGGATATTTTTTCCGCATGGACAAGATTGCTCTGTTTTTCTGGCTGACAATGGGTATTATAGCGGCAGCTTACTATGTATTTACCGCGTCCATGATGTGGTGCAGATGCTATGGGCCAAAGGATACACGGCCTGCGGTGCTGTCTTTGTGTGTTATACTGGCCTGCGCCATTCAGATACAGGCGGAGGGTTATTATGAGGAGTTTGCAAAGGGAATAGAGGCGGTGGATAAATGGGCGTGGACGGTTATGCTGCTTCCTGCAGGTGCGTCTGTAATACAGCTTATAAAGAAAAGGCTGGGTAAGGAGACTGTGGCATGAAAAGAATTGCTTTGCTGCTGGCCGCTGTGCTTTTCGTGGCTGTTTGCGGGTGTATGGGGCCTGTGCAGGCGGATGATTACATATATGTGGTTGGGATAGGCTTTGACAGGGGACAGCAGTATCGCTACAATGTTTCCTTTTTGGTGCAGACAGAGGCAGGTGGAAACACCCAGTCTGCCCAGGGAGGAGCGGAGGTTCTGTCTGCGGAGGGGGATACTGTTCACGATGCAATTGTAACATTGCATGCAGGCGGGCCTTTTCGCATGAATTTTTCCAGGGTGAATACTTTGTTTTTCAGTGAGGAGATTGCTCGTGGGGGGGATATGCAGGAGCTGTCGGATCTTGCCTTTAACGCCCTGAGAATACGTCACTCTGTAAAGCTTATGGTGTGCCTGTGCGAGGCAAAAGACCTGATGCAGGGACTGTGCTTGGATAATTCTCCTAATATTACAAAGGTGCAGTTCAGCGTATTTCAGAATTACTCCGGTGAGGGAATAACAGTTGTAACCAACTATTCCCAGTTTATGGCCTGCATAAGAGGACAAAGGATGGACGGGGCGGTAATGCTGGGGGGTATAGATACCACAGCAGTACATCAGCAGGATTCGGAGGCAGAGGAGCTCACCGGAAGCTCCGGAAGCGGAGGCGCAGGCGGAGGCAGTTCGGGCGGAGGCTCTTCATCGGGCGAGGGTTCAGGGCAAAAGCAGCAATTTACCACAGAGGGCGTAAAGCGTACCGGAGGAATGAGCCCATATATATCCGGCACGGCGCTGTTTGATGGCTGGTACATGAAGGGAACAATAAACGGCAATGACACAAAATATCTGCTACTTGCCAGGGGAGAATTTGAACAGGGCATGATAACGGTGCCCTATGAAGAGGGCAAGTGGGCAGTGCTGTTCCTCCGCAATGCAAAAAAGCCGGATATAAAGCTGACCCTTGGGGATATACCCACGGCACAGGTGGATATAGAGCTATCCTGCAGTGTGCTGCAGTATGTGGGAGATACGGCAGGTATGAAATGGAAGGGAGATATGAGGGAAACAACCCAGAAATTTATTGAGGGTGAGCTTGAAAGGGTGTTCAATATGTGCAGAAAGCTGAACTGCGATGCCATTGGATTTGGGAGGCAGGCAGTAAAGCAGTTTGGCAGCAGCCTGAATTGGGAAGGGTATCAATGGAAGCAGAGATATCCTCAAATGCAGGCAAGGTTCAGCGTAAAGCTGGAGCTGATGGATGAAAGCCTGAGCGGAAGGGTGGAATAAAGCATGAGCATATTTTTCTTTACGGCATGCATACTGTGCGTATTGTATTGTGTACTATATGGCGTATACAGCATAGCGGACAAAAACATCTCTCAGGCGATGAGTATTTTTACAATGTCAGCGCTTGCAGCGGGGGCTGTTGTTGTGCTTGCAATAGTGGCGTAAAAAGCTGTTTTATTGAGGTGTGGCATATGATATAATAACATCAAAATAAGCATCTATCATATGTAAAGGAGGCAGGGCCGATGAGCAAAGGGAATAATCAAAACGATATAGTGCAGCGCCTAAGCAGTGCCGCGGCTGAGGCAGAGGCCCTCAAGGAGGAACTTAAGCAGGCAAACAGCCAGAGCTATGACCGCATTGCTGGCAGCCTTGCCGCCAATTATCAGCTTATAATGGATGAGGCAGAGCAGGAAATAGCAGAGGAATACCATTCCAGCGGCAGCCTTACCGGGGCCAGAATATGCGAGATAAACCGCGGAATGGATGACTATGCCCTGTCTGTACAGGATGTTATGACTCTGCTCAAGGAGCTTCAGGGCGAAGAATAATATAATTTAAACACTTCTTTTGTAAATATTCGATTAATTGGGCCGGGTATACGGTGAAAGTGTATCCATAATATAGTATAATTACACCATGGCAAAAATCGGCATAGCAACGCCTACGGTAAGTACTCGTCTTCATTTTATGAAGTGAGCCTGCCGCGAGGCGTTATCGGTATGCTGAGATAAAAATATATGGCTTGCTGCTTACTGCGGCAGTAAACCTAAGAAAGGCGGTATTATCGGATTTGGCATACGATGTACTTGCAAAAACAATATCCGGCGGATTTCAGCAGTTCAGGCTGACCGACGCCATAGACATAATCCTGATAGCGGTGCTGCTCTATCATCTGATACAGCTTACCAAGGAGACCAGAGCCTATCAGGTATTAAAAGGCGTTGGCGTGATTTTTCTTGCTGCGGTGGTAAGCGATACGCTGCAGCTTGAATCCATAAGCTGGCTGCTCAACTCGCTTATTTCCGTGGGAATAGTGGTGGCTGTTGTGCTGTTTCAGCCCGAGATACGAAGGGCGCTTGAGCATATAGGCCGCGGACAGATTTTTTCCCGCGAATCCCTCAACAGTCTTATGTCAGGCCATGGGGAGGAAATAGTTGATGAGATGCATCAGGCTATAACCAACCTTGCAAGGCGCAGGGTGGGTGCCCTTATAGTTATGGAAATGCGTACAGGCCTGGGCGATATAATAAACACCGGCACTCCCATACAGGGCTGCATTTCCGCTCCTCTTCTGGAGAACATATTCGAGCCTAACACTCCGCTTCACGACGGAGCTGTAATAATCCAAAACGGCGAAATAGCGGCCGCGGCATGTATTCTTCCTCTGGCGGAGGATATAGCGGTTGCCCGCGAGCTGGGTACCCGCCACAGGGCTGCCCTTGGCGTATCCTCGGTATCCGACAGCGTTACCATAGTGGTGTCTGAGGAGACCGGCGTCATATCCATGGCCAGAGACGGCAAGCTGGTACGCTATATCGACAGCAAGGCCCTCAGGGATATGCTGGAGTCCATATTTATCCGCAAGGATAAGGAATTTCAGCTGCCCACGCTTAATTTCAAAAAAAGGAGGGGTGAGCGATGACGCCTAACAATCAATTGACCGCCGCCCTTTTAAGCAGGCTTAAGGATTTCTTTACCAAAAATTGGCCTGTAAAGGTTATATCTCTGGTGTTTGCCATGCTCCTTTGGGGATACGTAATGATGGAAACAAACCCGGAGCGTACCAAGACTATCACCGAAATACCCGTAAGCTTCAGCGGAGAAAACGAGCTGCAGGAAAGAGGCTTTGCCGTACGCGGAGACCATGATGATATTCTTCGCAGCATTACCGCAAGGGTAAGCGTAGAACTTACCAAGTATACAGGCCTTGATGCATCTGATGTGTCTGCTACTGTAAGCCTTCGCTCTATCAGCAAGGCCGGTACATACAGGCTGAAGGTGAATACCACCTGCGCAGACGGCACGGTATTGTCCGTATCACCCAGCGAGCTTGTTGTTGAGGTGGATGAGCTGGCCACAAGAATAGTTCCGATCGAGGTTGCCTATGCAGGTGAGCTGCCGGAGGGCTACTGGAAGAGCGAGCCTACCCTTGGCTCCCAGACAATAAGTGTAAGCGGCCCCGCAGATGATGTCTCGATTGTATCAAAGGCAATATGTACCATAGATCTTGCTGGACGCACCTCTTCCTGCAATGAGTCCATACTGCTCAGCTATGTGGATGCGGCAGGAGAAAATGTCAGCAGCGCCCTTTTCCTCAATCAGCTGCCTTCAGTGGTGGTAAAGATGGACGTTATGCGGATGATAACTGTGCCTGTAAATGCGAGGGATGCAGTTGTTGGTGTGGATTCTCTGCCTGCAAACTATGAGGTGTACGATATAGTATCTACTCCTCCCACTGTACGGCTTGTGGGTCACGAAAGCGTGCTTTCCGAGATAACCGGCATAGATATTGAGCAGATAGATGTATCGGGCAGCAATTCCAGCGTGCAGGTCCCTGTGGCTCTTACAGCGCCGGAGGGCACGGTTCTTCTGGATGATCCCGAGGCGATGATTTATGTGGATATTAGGGAAAAGCAGGAGTCCATGCAGCTGCAGGGAATGCCGGTAGAGATACGCGGGCTGGCAGATGGTCTTACTGCGGAGCTGTCCAATACCGAGGGCGATATTATCATTACCGGCAAGATAAGCCATATGCGCCGCCTGGAGCGCAAGGATGTTACCCTCTATGTGGATCTTACCGGCCTTGTTCCCGGCACATATGATATTGAGATGGGCGTTGGCATAGCCGATAAGACAATGCAGACAGAGCTTGAGTGGATACTGTCTGTGCCCAAGGTAACGGTTACTGTAAAGGAATAGGCCAAGGATGGCAGTATCTATAAGAGACATAAAGTTATCCATAAACGAACAGGAGTCTTCGCTGGGAAGCATCACGGCGAAGACTCTTGGCGTACCTGAAAGCGCCATAAAGAGCTATACTGTAAAGCGCATATCTTTGGATGCACGTAAGAAAAACGATATTTCTTTTATATATGCCCTTGAGGCAGAGCTTTCTCCTGCGGATGAGGCAAGGCTTATCAAGCGCTCAAGCATAGTGGAGCGGGCAGAGCAGCAGGGCGAAAGAGAAATCCAGATAGGCGATAAACCGCTTTGCAAGCCTGTTGTGGTTGTGGGGTTAGGCCCCGGCGGCCTTTTTGCCGCATATACCCTTGCAAAGTATGGCTACAAGCCCATAGTGATCGAGCGGGGAGAGGATATTGACAGGCGCACCGCAAGCGTGGAAAGGTTCTGGGCAGGCTGTGGGCTTAATTGCGAGAGCAATCCCATGTTCGGCGAGGGCGGTGCAGGGGCTTTTTCGGATGGCAAGCTTACTACCCGCATAAAGGATCCCAGAGCCCACAGTGTAATAGATATACTTGCGGACCACGGCGCGCCTGAGCGTATACGGGTGCTGGCAAAGCCGCACATCGGCACGGATTTACTGGTAAAGACTGTAAAGAGCATACGCGAAGACATAGTCCGCATGGGCGGTGATGTGCGCTTTTCCACCTGCCTGCGCGGAATAGATAAAAATGAGGATGGAAGCATAGCCGCAGTGCGGGTTGAGCATAACGGCATTTGTGAGACTATTCCCTGCTGTGCCTGTGTGCTGGCTATAGGCCAGGGTGCGCGGGATACATACCGTATGCTAAACGACATGGGCATTGAGCTTACTCCAAAGCCCTTTGCGGTGGGCGTAAGGATAGAGCACCCGCGGGAGCTTATCGACCGTTCACAGTATGGTGAGTTTGCGGGGCATCCCCGCCTTGGCGCGGCAGAATATCACCTTGCGGATAAGTCGGGGGACAGAGGGGTATACACCTTCTGTATGTGTCCAGGCGGCGTGGTGGTAGCCTCTTCCTCAGGTGAGGAGCAGGTGGTCACCAACGGTATGAGCCGCTATGCGCGAGATGAAGAAAATTCCAACGCGGCGGTAGTGGTGCAGGTGGACAGCCGTGATTATCCTGCAGGCCCCCTTGGGGGTGTTATGTTCCAGCAGCAGCTGGAGCGGGCGGCCTTTTTTGCAGGGGGTGGGGACTTTACAGCCCCTGCAGAGCGTGTAGGAGACTTTCTCAAGGGAAATAAGCCCGGAGCCTTTGGCGAAGTAAAACCCACATACCACCCCGGAGTATGCAAAGCTGACCTGTATAAGTGCCTGCCGGACTTTGTGGCAGAGGGGGTAAAGCAGGGCATATCCGCCTTTGGCAGAAGGCTCAAGGGCTTTGATATGAATGATGCGGTGATAACCGCTGTGGAGAGCAGAACCAGCTCACCTGTGCGTATAATGCGGGACAGCAGCACAGGCTGTGCCACCCGTATGGAAGGACTGTATCCCGTTGGTGAGGGCGCAGGCTATGCAGGCGGCATAGTGAGCGCCGCTGTGGACGGCATGCAGGCGGCAGAGCGCATAATGGCCCTGTACAGGCCTGAATAATACAAACGGAGAGACTATAAATGAATCAGTATCCCCGCAGAAGAAAAAAACGCAAAGGCGGGAAGTACGTGCTCAGGCGTGTACTTCTCCTTTTGATATTGCTGGGGCTGATAATAGGGCTGCTGGTATTTGCCGTAAAGCAGATAGCAAAGCTGTTTGATAAGCAGCCTGAACCAGTACAGCAGGAGATTGAGACCGAGCAGACAGCAGAGCCTGAGGTTAAAACCGCTGCGCCTACCCAGCTGCCCGATAATCTTGCTCCTGCGGCAATGAGTCAAAGTGAGCTTTCCGCCAAAGGATTTACCTCGGAAATAATGCTGAGGCGCACTGCGGTGGACAGCTTTTCCAGAGAAGTGCCCATATCCTTTGGAAACGATGAGGAGTATACCGGCCTTGCGGGCATAACCACATTCGGTGGAAACAACTATCGAAATACATTTACCTACGGTACGCAATACGTCAATGAGAAGCGCCTTTCCCGCATATGGGAAATACCCACAGGCTCCTTTACTTCGGAACAGAACGGCGTATGGACGGGCACAGGCTGGACAGGAATGCCCCTGATAATACAGTGGGATGCGTCTGTGCGTCCGCACCTTGGGGTATATGAGCAGTTTAGGAATAAGGATGGCTTTACAGAGGTCATTTATCCCGCTATGGATGGATACATATACTTCGCGGAGCTTTCCACAGGTGCGGCTACCAGGGATCCGCTGTATCTTGGCGTAGTTACCCGAGGTACGGCAACCCTTGACCCCAGAGGCTATCCTCTGCTGTATACCGGTCAGGGCATACCCGGAACTCAGGACGGTACATTCGGCTCCTGGGTAAGGGTGGTATCCCTTACGGAAAACAGGGTGATATGGCATTTTGGCGGCGCCGATCCCTATTCATACAGGGCATGGCAGGCATATGACTGCAGCCCATTGATTGACGCAGAGACGGATACCCTTATAGTAGCCGGCGAAAACGGCATACTCTATTCCGTAAAGCTGAACGCCTCATATGACAGCGCTTCGGGTGCTGTCAGCGTATCCCCCGGAAACCTTGAAAAGTATCGCTACAACCTTAACGGCTACGGAGATTCCGACAGCCGCAAATGGTGGGGAGTAGAGGGCTCGGTGTCTGCATATAAGAACTATCTGTTCTTTGCGGACAATGGTGGCACCCTGCAGTGTGTGGACGTAAATACTCTGGAGACAGTATACATATCCGATGTCTTTGACGACAGCGACTCAAGCTGCGTATTGGAGGAGTCCCCGGAAAACGGCACGGTTTATCTTTACCTTGGCAGCGAGGTGGACAGGCAGTCCGGCATAAGCGGCGGAGTGGGCACATCCATACACCGCAAGGTCAACGCTATAACAGGTGAGACCCTGTGGAAACAGGAATGGCCCGCAAGCGTGGGAGATACCTCATCCAACGGCGGCACAATGACCACACCTCACGTGGGGCATGGCAGCATATCGGATATAGTCATATTCAACCAGACACTTGTGCCTGTTGAGGCGGATGGGCAAAGCGTATACGGCGGCCGCATAGTGGCTTATGACAAGGCTACGGGACAGGAACTGTGGCGGCATGAGCAGGCGGCGGGCTATTGGAGCTCACCTGTGGTGATATATGACGAAAACGAAACCGCCTACCTTATACAGTGCGACGGAAACGGCGTAATGCGCATGCACGACCCACGCACCGGCAGCATAATATGCGAGCTGGATCTGGGCTCACGGGTGGAATCCACCCCCGCGGTGTTCAATAATATTCTTGTAGTAGGTACTCGCGGCCAGTATGGCAGGGGCGAAAGCCAGAAGATAATCGGCGTGCTGATAAAGTAGGATAATATTACTTTCTAGCAGAACGGCAAAGGAGGACAATAAAATGAGAAGGTTTATAGCCGTACTGTTAGCGGTGATGTTGACTATCTGTACATCGGGCTGCGGAAACAGCGAGGAGTATATCCATTTTCACGATAAGATGCTGAAAAGAGCTGAATTGCCAGCAGAAACCATAGAGTGGCTCGAACAGTACAATAAACTTACGGAGGAAGAACAGCTGGCAATAAGCTATATACCCGGCGAAATCCACAGCGTACTCTATGAAGAAGCTCCGGAAGAAGCGGACATGGCGGCAGAAGCGGGCAGCTGAAGCCGAGCCGACTATATTAATCCACATATAACAAAACGCCGGAGGGTATCCGGCGTTTTCCCGTTTTTTAGTGATAAAATCCAATTAGCTTTTTTTGACACAGTAAAAGGGACAGAGTTTGCTGTCCCTTTTACCAGATGGTTGGGGGTATATGTCATCGGCCGGAGTGGGGGGTCCGCCGTTATGACCTTTCGCTTAATACTATGGTAAGGTCTTTGGTTTCGTTGCCTCTCAATACGGTTATTGTAACCGTATCGCCCACATTATATTCATAAAGGAGTGCGGCAAGCTGGGAGGTGCCGGAGATTTCCTTGCCGTCTACGGCGGTGATAATGTCATTTACCAGCATTCCGCCGGCTTCTGCTGCGCTGCCTTCCTCAACTGCCATTACCTGAACGCGGGTAATATAGCTGTCAAAAAGGGAGAAGGGATCAAAGCCGAAATAACCGTAGCCATAGTTGCTGCCGTTGCCGTAGCGGAGGGAAACATCCTGCATGCTGATGCCGATATAGGGACGGCCGGTAACGTAGCCCTTATCCATAAGGTCGGAGATGATGGGCTTTGCAGAGTCGATGGGGATGGCAAACCCCAGGCCTTCAACGTCAACGCTGGCAGTCTTTGCGTTGACCACGCCGATAAGCTCGCCCTCTGCGTTAAACAGGCCTCCGCCTGAGTTGCCGGGGTTTACTGCGGCGTCGGTCTGCATGAGGGTCATGCTTACGCCGTCAATGGTGAGGGTACGGTCAAGGCCGCTGATGATGCCTCGGGAAACAGAGCTTGTGAATACGCCGAGGGGGTTGCCTATGGCATATACCGTGCTGCCCACTGCGGTGTTTACGGAATTGCCGAGGGTCGCGGCGGGAAGATTTTCTGCTTCTATCTTGATAACCGCAAGGTCGGAGAAGTTATCTGTGCCTATGAGGGTGGCGGGATATTTGGTGCCGTCCTGCAGGTATACGTTTATGTTGCCGAGGCCTTCCACAACATGGTTGTTGGTGACAATGTATCCGTCGGTGGTGATTATAACGCCGGAGCCTGCGCCGGTATCCTGCTCCTCAGTTTCGCCGGTGAAGGTGGTGGTGCTTTCGCTTATAAATACGCCTACCACGCTTGCCATGCAGTTCTGCACGATGCTGGTGGTATTTGCTTCCTGATTTGCGTCGGAAATGGTCAGCTTATCAGAGGCTGCGCCGGGCTGCTGAGCCTGGGGAGCGGGGGTGGCGGCTTGATCCTGAGGCAGGTCGGTTGCCTTATCGCTGCCGTCGGGCTCTTCCACTATCATGGAGCCGCCTTCGGGAGCGGGCTGATTGCGGTTTACTATGGAGTCGCTGAAATAAACGCCCAGACCACCGCTGATGAGAGCCACAACCAGCAGGCAGGCTATGAGCTGGCCTATTGTAACGCCTTTCTTTTTCTTTCCGTTATCGTAACCTCCGTCAGAGCTGTAGCTGTAGTTGCCGGAATTGTTATTGTACCAGTTGTTGTTTTCCATGGGGCAAAAATGCACTCCTTTCGCACTTTATAGGTTTATTTTAGTATGTGATTTTGAAGTCACTATATCAGTATCGTGCCATTATTATGGTGAAAAGTGAACTAATTATGTCATTGAGCGGTGTGATGCGGTTTTTGCCTAGCTGTCAGGCAAATTATACCATAAAATGTGATGCCGGTATGATATAATACATATATGCAGATACAGGGAACTATAAAAAACATAATATTCCGCAGCGATGATACGGGCTTTACCGTGCTTGAGCTGATAGATGAATCCGGCGATGAGATAACCGCCGTTGGAGGCATGCCCTCGGCGGCCGTAGGAGAGCGGATAGAGCTTGAAGGAGAATGGACAGAGCACCGCGCATACGGGGTTCAGTTTAAGGTAAGCGAGTGCAGGACGTTATCTCCTGCCACTCTTGGGGCGCTTACTGCATACCTTTCCAGCGGCCTTATAAAGGGCATAGGCGAAAGCACCGCCCAGAACATAGTGGCAACGTTTGGCATGGACACGCTGGACATATTGGAAAATCAGCCGGAGCGGCTTACAGAGGTATACGGCATAGGCCGCGTAAGGGCTCATACCATCGCCGCATACTACATGGCACAAAAGGACATGCGGGAGATAATGATGGGCCTTCAGCAGTACGGCATATCCGTAAACCAGGCCATGAAGCTTTATAAGATATACGGCCCCCATTGCCTTGCAAGGGTTCAGGAAAACCCATATCGTCTCATTGAGGACGTGGAGGGAATAGGCTTTAAAACTGCGGATAAAATAGCTCAAAACGGAGGCTTTTCTCCGGATTCTCCCTTCAGGCTAAGGGCGGGGCTTAAGTATACACTGCAATGGGCAAGGCAGGAAGGGCATACCTACCTGCCCCGCGAAAAGCTTGTGCAGGTGGCGGCGGATATACTTGGCGCAGAGCTGTATCCTGTGGAAAAGGAACTGGATGAGCTTATTGTAAGCGAAAACGTAATATACAAAATAGTAGACGGTACAGATGCCTGCTTTTTGCCTTATATGTATCGCATGGAGCGGGAGTGTGCCGAGCGTCTGGTGTCCCTGTGCATCCCAAGAGCGGAAAACCCTTTTTTCAGCATTGGCAGTCAGATACAGCGCCTTGAGGAGCAGCTTGGGGTGTCACTTGCGCAGCAGCAGAAGAAAGCCGTACAGCTGGCGCTCAGCAAGGGTATGCTGGTAATAACCGGCGGCCCCGGCACAGGTAAAACCACCATACTGCAGTTTGTGATAACAATGCTGGAAAAGCTTGGGGAGAGCTTTGAGCTGTGCGCCCCCACCGGCCGCGCCGCAAAGCGCATGACAGAGACTACAGGCTGCGAAGCACGTACCATACACAGGCTGCTTGAATACGCATATGGCGAAAACGGCTTTTCCCGCAATCAGGATAACCCCATAGATGCGGATACCATAATCATAGACGAAATGAGCATGGTGGATGTTCAGCTGATGTGGGCGCTGCTTAGGGCTGTGCGCCCCGGCACAAGGCTTATTATGGTGGGTGATGCGGATCAGCTGCCGCCCGTTGGCCCCGGCAATGTGCTGAGGGATATAATAGCATCCGGTACGGTGCCTGTGGTGCGGCTTACAGACATATTCCGTCAGGGCGGGCGCAGTGCCATAGTAACCAACGCCCACCGTATAAACAGCGGACAGCCTCCTATACTTCATGGGGAGGAAGAGTTTGGCTTTGAGGCCATAGACTCTGCCGAAAGCATAATGCGCCGCCTTACAGCCCTGTGCTCAGGCAAGGTGAATATCCTGGGGGTATCAGAGCCCCTTAAGGACATACAGGTGCTTTCCCCTATGAAAAAGGGAGCGCTGGGCGTAAAGAACATCAACCTCAGACTGCAGGAAGCCCTTAACCCGCCCATGCATAAAAAGCATGAGCGCCAGTACGGCGATACGGTGTTCCGGGTGGGCGATAAGGTAATGCAGATAAAGAACGACTATCGCATGGGCTGGAAGCGCAGCCGCCCCGGCAGGCCGGATGAGCTGGGGGAGGGCGTGTACAATGGTGACCTTGGTACAATAATGAACATAGACCTGTATGAGCAGACGGTGGAAGTGCTCTTTGACGATGAGCGTACTGCGTTGTACGAGTTCAATCAGCTGGAGGAGCTGGAGCTTGCATACTGCATCTCCATCCACAAGAGCCAGGGCAGCGAATTCCCCGTGGTGATACTTCCCCTTGCGGGAGGACCGCCAATGCTTATGACCAGAAACCTTTTGTATACCGCTGTGACAAGGGCCAGAAACAGGGTGTACATACTGGGTCATGAGGAATGCCCCGCCCAGATGGTTGCAAACAGCCAGGTAAAGCGCAGATACAGCGCACTGTGCGACCTTCTTAAAAAAGGAGGGCTGGAATGAAGCTGAAGGAGCTGTTTCTCGCTGCATTGTATCCTGAGGATGTGGCCTGCTGTGTGTGCAACAAAGAAGCCGTTCTGAATAGCCATGGCGTATGCAGGGCATGCGAGGAGCTCATTGTTCCTGCGCCTGGATTTTCGCTGAGTGAGGCTGTGAGCGGAGCATCAGCGGGAATAAAATATAACGACGCTGCGGCGGATATGGTGCACAGGTTCAAGTATTTCGATGGCCGTTATTTAGGTAAAAACCTTGCTTCTTTTATGACATTGCCGCAGGAATGGCAGGCGGATGTGATCATTCCTGTGCCATTGCACCCCGAGCGCCTTAAAGAAAGAGGATATAACCAGAGCCTTATCCTTGCAGGGGAGCTGAGCGGGCGCTATGGCATACCTGTAAGGGATGACCTGCTAAAAAGAATTAGAAACACCCTTATGCAGTCCATGACATCCCGTGAGGAGCGCCGTGCAAACGTAAAGGATGCCTTTAGCGCCTCAAAAAGATGCAGAGGGATCAGCATAATACTGGTGGATGACGTTATCACCAGCGGAAGCACATCCGAAGAATGCGCAAAGGCGCTGAAAGCTGCCGGGGCGGATAAAGTATACGTGATTGCTGCTTGCTATGCGGGCGGACAGGAGAGCTGAATGGAAAGATTCTGCCGTACAGAATTGGTACTGGGCCATGAGGCCATGGAAAAGCTGAAGAACGCCTCGGTGGCTGTGTTTGGCATTGGGGGCGTTGGCAGCTATGCCGCAGAGGCTCTTATAAGGAGCGGGGTGGGCAGGCTTATGCTTGTGGACGACGATATCGTGGCGGAGAGCAACATAAACCGTCAGCTGATAGCCCTTACTTCAACCATAGGCAAGCAGAAGGCCATGGTAATGCGTGATAGGGCGCTGGATATCAATCCGAATATAGCGGTGGATGCAAGGCCTGTGCGCTTTGCTGAATCCACCGCAGATCAGTTCGATTTTTCCGGATATGATTACATAATAGACGCCATAGATTCCGTAACTTCAAAGATACTGCTCATACAAAGGGCAAAGGACGCGGGCGTGCCAATAATCTGCTCCATGGGCACAGGCAATAAGCTGCATCCCGAGTGCTTCTGCATAGATGACATAAGCAGAACCACCGTGTGTCCCCTTGCCCGGGTAATGCGGAGGGAGCTGAAAAAGCGGGGCATAGAGGGTGTAAAGGTGCTCTATTCCAAAGAGCCTGCAATAGCCCCCCAAGAGGAATCGGATGAAGAACTGCTTCCCGGAAAGCACAGGATAACCGGCAGTGTGGCCTTTGTGCCTTCTGTGGCGGGGCTGATGCTGGCGGGAGAAGTGATACGGCATATTGCCGGAGCAGAATAGATCTGCGTTTATTGGCACATACTCAACAGGTGAATTACAGGGGGAAACCATTATGAAGCTTACCGTACTGGGCCGTCACGGCCCATTTCCCGCACCGGGAGGTGCATGCTCAGGCTATCTTATTCAGGCGGGGGATACTGCCCTTGTGCTGGAGCTGGGGCCGGGGGCATTATCCAACCTCAGGCGGATATATCCCAATATAAACGTGGACGGCATACTGCTCAGCCACCTGCACAGCGACCATATGGGGGATATGCTGGTGCTTCGCTATGCGCTGCCTCAGCTGAAAATAAAAACTCCTTTGACGGTGGTAGCTCCGGAAACCCCGGAAACGGAATACCGCACCCTTGCTTCTTCAGGGGTGTTTGAAATGGTCAGCGCAAAGGCGGGCAGGAAGCTTCGCTTTGGCGAGGTAACGGTTACCCTGCACGGCTCATCACACCCGGTTGAAACCTATGCCTTCGACATAGAATACAGGGGCAAACGGATATTCTACACAGGTGATACCGGCATGCACACTGACCTTGTGAATCAGTGCCGCGGGGCGGATATACTCCTTGCGGACGCCTGCTTCCTCAATGCGGAGAAGCCCGGGGAAAAGGCTCAGCACCTTACCGCAGGCGAGGCGGGACAGGTGGCAAAGGCTGCCGGGGTGGGCCAGCTTATCTGCACCCATGTATGGGGCGGCAGGGAGGATACCGAGCAGATGCTTGCGGAGGCAAGGGAACACTTTGCCAACTGCCTTATAGCGGAAGAAATGCACGAATATCACGTATAACCTAAATATAAAGGCGGCCTGCGGGCCGCTTTTTGCGTGACGTTATTTGCCATATTAATAAAGTCTTAATGGTTTACGGTGTTTTATGTTAATGTGTATTCTGCTATGCTTTATACAGGTTACAGCGGAGGTGACGGAATGTACAACATTCTCATATGTGATGACGAGCGGGATATACGCAGGGCGCTGAGCATTTACCTTGCGGGGGAAGGCTACGGCGTGCTTCAGGCGGAGAACGGCAAAGAAGCCGTGGAGATAATCGGCAATGAGGAGATACACCTTGTGCTGATGGATATAATGATGCCCATAATGGACGGCATGGCCGCCATGACCGCAATACGGCAGAAGAGCAACATCCCCGTGATACTGCTTACCGCCAAGGGAGAGGACATGGACAAGGTGGCGGGTCTTACCCTTGGGGCGGACGATTACGTTACAAAGCCCTTTAATCCCATTGAGGTGTTGGCTCGTGTTAAGGCGCAGCTTCGCCGCTATGCCTATCTTGGCGGCATGGAGCGCATCCCAAAGAGCCTCAGGGTGGGGGATATAGAGCTTGATGACGAGGGAAAGTCGGTTACCCTTTGCGGGGATGAAGTATCCTTGACACCCACCGAGTATGACATACTTAAGCTGCTGATGGAAAACCCCGGCAAGGTATTTTCATCCAAAGAAATATACCGCCTTATATGGAAGGATGACCCCATAGGTGCCGAGGGAACCATCGCCGTACACATTCGCCATATCCGTGAAAAGCTGGAAATAGACCCGGGCAATCCAAGATATCTTAAGGTAGTATGGGGCAAGGGCTACAAACTGGAGGGAAAACAGGATGAAAGGAAATAAGCTTACCCATAAATTCTGGGCAAGGGCCGTGGGCCTTGTGTTGTTTGCGGTGTTTTCCGCTATAACGGCCGCATGCGTTACGTCCATAGTGTATTGCTACAAGAACGGCTGGCATTCTGTGGAGGCTGAATTTGAGCTGGAGGGTGTGAGGGCGTTTCTGTTCCTCAATCGCTATAACCTTATAATTGTGGGCGCCATAGCGGCTGTCTGTATGCTGGGCTTATTCATATTTTTGCTTTGTTCAGCTGCCCATAAGGAGGGTGAGGAAGGATATGTCCTTATCCGTCAGGACAATATACCGCTGGATATTTATTTGGTGATATCATTTGCTTTGATAGTTGGCCTGCTTATGATTTTCACAGCGATGCTTCATATGTACAGCAATATCGATGTTATAGTGAATATTTCTGCGGCTGCTGCCTTTGCGTTGATAGCGGGTGTATGTATGGCCTTCTGCATGACCCTTGCCGCACGTATAAAGACAAAGACGCTGTTTAAGAATACTATCATTTATCGCATATTCGCATGGCTGGGCAGGCTGTTCAATATGGCGGGGATGAACCTGAAGGCCACCTTTATTTTTCTTGGCTATCTGCTTATCAATGCCATAATGGCAGCATATCTGTTTAACAGCAGATATGAGGGCTTTGCCCTTATGATGCTTGCTGCCTTTAACTGCCTTGCGGCGTTTGGCATATTTGAGTGCATATCCCAGATGAAAATGCTGAAAGAGGCCGCCGCGGCTATAGCTGAGGGAGACCTGAACCATGAGATGGATACATCCAAACTTAAGTGGGAATTTAAGAAGCACGGCGAAAGCCTCAACAGCGTGGGACGAGGCATGGCAAGGGCGGTAAACGAGCGCATGAGGAGCGAACGCTTTAAAACCGAGCTTATCACCAACGTGAGCCATGACCTGAAAACTCCGCTTACATCCATCGTCACATACATAGACCTTCTGCAGAAGGAGGAAATACCCGGAGAACAGGCCGGGGAATATGTGGAAACCATTGCACGCCAGAGCGCAAAGCTGAAAAAGCTTACAGAGGACCTTATTGAGGCCTCCAAGGCATCATCCGGTGCAATGGGCGTAAATTTTGAGCGGGTGAATGTATCCGAGCTTTTGCGCCAGTCCGCAGCGGAATACGGCGAGCGGATGGGAGCTGCAGGTATAACGCCGGTAATGACCCTGCCTGAGGAGGATATGTATATCACAGCCGATGGGAGGCTGCTGTGGCGGGTGGTGGATAATCTGCTGCTGAATATATGCCGCCACGGCATGAGTGGCACACGTGCTTACATAGGGGCGGAAAAGCGGGAAGAAAACACCGTCATAAACTTTAAAAACATATCCGCAAAGGAATTGAATATCCGCCCTGAGGAGCTGCTGGAGCGGTTCGTTCAGGGAGATGAATCACGAAATACAGAGGGAAGCGGATTGGGGCTTTCCATTGCCCAGAGCCTTACGGAGCTTATGAAGGGAAGGATGCAGCTGTATCTGGACGGAGACCTGTTTAAGGTGGAGCTGATATTCCAAAATGATCAAATGTAGAAAACGTACAAAAAAGCGGCAATGCCGCTTTTTTTGTTGTATGATCACAGATAATTGTTGAAAAGGTATATAAAACACAGTATTATATTTTTATACATATCTGACCCATGTCGGGGTAATATTATTCATTTATCAAGAGCGGTGTTTTATGTTGCGCTGCAGACAAAACAAAAACAGAAAAAATCAATACGATTTATTTACCCTGCCTGCCATGGGGCTTATTGTGCTGCTTGTATTATGCATGGGCGCTTTGTGCGGCTGTTCCGGGGCGGATAAATACGTGGAGATAATAATCGCATCCAATGATGCGGTGGTTACACCTGTACCGGTGCAAAAGGAGACAATAATGACCGAAGCAAATTTGGCGGGTATGCACAGCACTCCCGTACCTTCCGCCTTATTGCCGGAAGCGGAGACGGAGGAAACTGAGCGCCCCAGGGCAACAGTAAAGCCGGAACATACCCCGGTTATAACGCCTTCTCCTTCACCAACCATAACACCTACGCCTACCCCAACTCCTAAACCAACGCCCACTGCCACCCCAAAGCCAACGGCAACGCCTGCGGCCACAGCTACACCCAAGCCGACGCCAACGCCTGTACCCACCCCGAATACCGAAAAACTGATGCGGGAGGAACTGGATGACGTTTATGGCGAATACGTGGAAGAGTGGAATAAGCTTTACGCAGAATATGAGAACAAGGTGGCGCAGGTACAGCAAAACCTGAACTTCATGGGAGAGCCCTCGGATGATCCCGAATATATTGAATACAGGGCGGCGCTTGAGGCGGAGCTGGATAGGTATGCGGCGGAGTTCAAAGCCAAGGAAAAAGCCCTTGAGGAGGTTTACTATGGGCTGTATTCGGCCATATACGATAAATACGGTAAGTGATATGAAAATTATAAAAGCCCCGCTTAGCGTGGCTTTTATTTAGTGCGGATATCAGCTGTCGTACCGGGTGGCGGCGTCTTTGAAGTTCTGCCACTTGCCGCCCATAAAGCGGTGCATTTCCTCTGTGCAGTGCAGCCACTTGCCAACGCAGTGACCTTCCGGATAAAATTCCGTAAACTCGCCGTCAAAGAATGTGTAGAAGCGGGAAACGTCTGTGCACATGCCGTATGTGGGAAGGTTGGAGCTGTCCATATGTAGCTCAACCTGCCGGCCGCGGCGGGTGCCCCGGTAGGTTATGCCGGTGGAATCAAGGGTGAGGGTGCCTTCGCCTACTATCTCAGAGGTGGCCTGATTCTTCAGCAGCTTGTATTCCGGCAGCATGCCAAGCTTTACGTGGCTTGTCAGCTCAAAGCCGGGGAAGGACACCTCCCTTGAGCATATTTTGCGCTCCCAGTCAAACCATGCGCGGGGAGTTTCGGGTATTACGCATTCATCGTCAAAGGGGATAAGGTCGTAATATTCATTGAGGGTTGCGCCGTTGCCGCACTCGGTACAGTATATGCGGTTGTCTTCGCCAAGCATGGTGAATTCCTTACGGCACTTGGGGCACATGTACAGCAGATCGTGAAGGTTCTTTGCCATTTCGCCGTGACCGTCATATGCTACCCGGGCCTTCTTGTTCCAGGCGTAGTCATCCTGCTTGAGAGCGTCGTGAAGCATATCGGTAACTTCATCCTCGCTGAGAGAGGCGAGCTGTTCGGGGGTAAAGAGTTGATCCACAGTTACCTTTACCCTGCCTCTGCGCTCATCCAGGCAGTATTTGGTGTTGGTAAGGTAGCCGCCCTCTATATGGCACATGAGCACAGGCACCTTAAAGTGCTTCAGCAGTTTTGCGGAGCCCAGAGCAACAGGCTGGTTTGCGCCGGATATGCTGCTCATGCCCTCGGGGAAAAGGCATATTATTCCGCCGCTTTTCAGTATGCGGGTGATCTCCTTTATGCAGTACATGTCCGCGGTGAAATTCTTTTTAGGTATTATCTGCAGTATCCTGAATACCAACGCAAGATGAGAGCGGAAAAACTCATTATAACCTGCCACGTAATTCATGCGATGGGGCAGGAAGGGAATGCCGGTATAAATATAGTCCATTCGGGAAGCGTGATTGCTTACCACGATAAAGGGGCCTTTGTAATCCTTGGGGTTTACCTTATATTCAAAGGTGACGCCCAGCCGCTTTACGAATATAAGCCTCCATATATTGGCAAGCAGGGGATATATCACCGCCGGGGGGCGGCGCAGCTTTCGGGATGCTATCTTTTGTGCCAGTGTGGGCTTTGACATAGGGCTGTCCTCCCATGGATAGTAAAGTGTTTTTTAAATTATACCATTCTCCGCGCGGCATGGCAAAGGCATATGAATGGGCGGCTTTTTTCTTGTGAGATTTACTGCGGTGTGATAGTATAATCAATGGCGTTTGTATATTTGTAACGGCGAAAGAAGGAACCTTATGAAACTGAGCCTGAAAAAACCCTATTATGGCTGGATAATCGTTGCGCTGGGCATATTGATAATGGCGGCATCGGTTGGCATAGTGAATAACTGTACATCCCTGTACATTGTGCCAATATGCGAGGAGATGGGATATTCAAGAAAGGCCGTATCCATGCTTAATACCCTTATATCCACGGGCAGCATGGTGGTAGCTGCGGTATCGGCAGAGCTGTATCATCACTTTTCGGTGCGGCGCACCATGCAGGTATCCGCAGTTGTGATAAGCGTTGGATATTTTGCATTTTCCTTTGCCAATAAGCTGTGGCAGTTTTATGCAATATGCGTTGTTGTGGCCTGCGCACTGTGGCTGCTGGCCTATATTCCCTTTGCCGTTATACTCAGCAACTGGTTTCACAAGCGGACAGGCTTTGTTATCGGCCTTACATATATGGGCACAGGCGTGGGCGGCATGATATTCAGCCCCATCATAGGCTCACTTATTGCCAATGCGGGCTGGCGCCAGGCCATGGTAACAATGGCAATAGTGATGGCGGTAATACATATCCCCTGCACATTCTTCCTGCGGGATAAGCCTGAGGATATGGGCCTTGAGCCTTACGGCTATGAAGAGGAAAAGGAACAGGTGAGCCACAGGGATACCTTGCCCGGTATACCTTTTGCCGTGGGCAAGTATAGTGCCAAGTTTATTTTTATAGCGATAGCGGTATCCGTATTATGCTTTGCCAATGTGGGCTTCTGCACTAATCTGCCTGCCCATATGTCGGATAGGGGATACTCTATAGAAACCGCATCCCGCATAATGTCCGCAACCATGGCATCTCTCGCCATAGGCAAAATATCCCTTGGCTGGATTTATGATAGATTCGGCAGCAAGTTTGCCACTATACTTTCAGGGCTCATGCTGGCCACCTGTCCCATAGCGGGCATATTCCTGCCCGGTGTTGGGCCGATAGTGTGCATAGTGGTATGTTTCTCTCTGGGCATGGCATTTGGCTCGGTGGGTATTCCCATCATTGCAAGAGAAGCCTTCGGCCTCAGAGACTTTGATAGATACAATGGTGCCCTCAACGCCCTTACCGGTGTGTTTTCCGCCCTTGGCCCTGTGTTCAGCGGATTTGTGTACGATGCAGCGGGCAGCTATGCCCCCGCATTTATAGCCTATGCGGTGGCATCAGTGGCCTTTACCGCGGTGCTGGTGCTGTGCCTGAGGAATAAGCAGAACTGGGACGAAACGGTGTCTGCCGCCTGATTGTGATTTTTGCGGAGGTGCTCTTATGAATAAGAAATACACTGTGCCCTTACACATTCCGGTGCTGTGGTTTGTTACCACGGCGCTGTGGGCTGCTCGCCTGTGGGTAAAAGTTCATGACGGAAAGGAGCCGAACATATTGGATATAGCCGTTGTCTGCTTATCCCTTGCGGCGGCGGTGACAAATCTCATAAGATACATTAAAGGCGGGAAGACTGACAGGGAAGAATAAAATATCTTTATAAATTAAACCAGCAGGGCATTTGCTCTGCTGGTTTTGTGCGCTTTTATGCTTTACAGCAGACTGCGGTATATTGCCGCCATGGTGGGAATATCAAACTTAACGTAGCTCTGGTTCAGCAGACGCTGCTGAAGCTCATCAACGTCCTTTGCGAAGCTGTCCGCCTCAGGGTCGGTCATGCCGTAGGCGCTGAGGGGCTTGCGGGGGATAATGCGGTCCAGCAGGCTTTCAAGGGCGTCGTATACCTTATCTGCCTCACAGCCCAGCTCCTTGGCGATGAGGGCCTCAAGGGTGAGTATCTTGCCCTCGGGTCGCTGGCGGCGGTATTCCTTGAATACGGCGGTAAAGAACTGGTAGTTGGCCTCGCCGTGGGTAACGTGGTATTTGCCGCTCAAGGGGTAGGACATGGCGTGTACCGCGCCGGTGCCTGCGTTGGCAAAGGCTATGCCTGCCATGTTGCTGGCCATAAGGAAGTCCGAAAGCAGCGCCATGCGGGCGGATTCGCCCTCGGCGAGCACCTTTGTAAAGCCGCTGATGATGAGCCGTATGGCCTCAAGGCTGAACAGCTCGGTATAGGGGCTGGCCTTGGGGGAAAGATAGGATTCGGCGGCGTGTATAAGTGCGTCTATTGCGCTGGTGGCGAATACCTCGTAGGGCATTTCCTCAAGAAGCTCGGGGATGAGCACTGCGCAGTCCGGGAATATAGCCTCGTCTGCAAGGCCAAGCTTGGTGCTGCGGCTGGTAATGGAGGTAATGGATACGCTGGATACTTCGCTGCCTGCGCCGCAGGTGGTGGGCACGGCAATAAGCTCATGCTCCTTTACTATGGGCACCCTGCGCATAAAGATGTCCTCGGTGCACTGTGCGTCCTTGAGCACCAGCACCTTTGCCATGTCTATAACTCCGCCGCCGCCGATGGCGATGATGCGGCTGCATCCGCTCTGTCGGAAATCCTTTATCAGAGCGTCCATCATTATGTCGGTAGGTTCGCTTGTACCGTATTTGGATTTAAACTCCACATGGCATTCGAGGCCAAGATGAGCAAAGTATTTTTCGTATACCCGGCGGCTGATGAGCATAAAGTCGCTGGCGCAGAGATTGAATTCGCTGACGAACTGGGCTGCGCTGTCAAAGCTTTTTACGGCGGTCTTCTGGCGGAAAAGCTGCATGTATCATATCCTCCTGAGGGTGAACTGTATTATAAGGCTATCATACAATAAATGGATACTTAATTCAATTTGATTTGCGGCGGAAAAAATCCCCCGCCGTGCTGGCGGGGGCATGTGGTGTATCAGTCGTCATGGTCTATCATGCGGTAGCCCACGCCGGTTTCGGTGATGATAAACTGTGGGTCCGCAGGATTGGCTTCTATCTTGCGGCGGATGTTTGCCATGTTTACCCTGAGTATCTGGTTGTTTACCGTGGGACGGGCACCCCACACGCTGCGTATGATAAAGTCGTATGTAAGCACCTTGCCTATGTGCAGCATGGTAAGCATGACTATTTTGTATTCTATCTGGGTAAGGTGTATCTCCTCATTATTTACGTATACCCTGCGCTTGTCATAGTCTATGGTAAGGGCACCGTTTGTGGCTTTGCCGGAAGGAGTGTCGGGCCCGTCCACGCTTGAATGACGCAGAGCGATACGGATACGTGCCATCAGCTCTGCAGTGCCAAAAGGCTTGGTGACATAATCATCGGCGCCAAGGTCCAGCGCTTCAACTTTATCCTTTTCCCTGTTGCGGGCGGAGAGGACTATTATGGGCACGCGGGACCACTGACGGACATTGCGTATTATTTCTATTCCGTCCATATCACTGAGGCCCAGGTCCAGCAATACAACATCCGGACAGTGGGAGGATATGGAGGAGATGGCCTCGCGGCCTGTACCTACAGAAAGTACTTTGTAATCATTTGCGTTGAGTATGGTAGTAAGCAGATGCACTATGGCCTTGTCGTCTTCAACTACCAGCACGATGGGGAGATTTTTCATTGCGTCCTCCGTATAGCTTGCTATATGAAGCATGTAATGGTTTTTTATTATTATACAATTTTATTAATGGGAAATAAAATAAGACAGTATATATTTTGCGTTAAGAAACGTTAAGAAATATAAAGAAATGCTAAGAAACGTTAATAAAATTGAAGCTGACCGGGCAAAAAGATACGCCGGAGCAATGGAAAAATAATAAAAAATTATGGCTTATAATTGCTAAAAACAGGTATTGCAGTAGGTATTTCATATATCGTTGTGATATAATCAAACCATGAAAGAAGATATTATCAAAACATTAAAAAGAATAAAGAACTTCCGGGTGGAAGCCCTTCCTATGGTTTATACCATACTTATTATGATGGGGGCCACCCTTATAAGCTTTGTGCTTCATAAGTTCTTTATCATGGATAACAATGTATCCATGATATATGCACTTGCGGTGGTATTGGTGGCCTGTGTGGTCCCAAATTATTTTTACGGCGTTATTGCTTCCCTTATAAGCGTAATCGGCGTTAACTATTTCTTTACCACTCCTTTCTGGGCACTTAATTTCACCATGACGGGTTATCCTATAACCTTCCTTATAATGCTTGTAACCTCTATAATTACCAATACTCTGGTTATAGGATATCGTGAGCGGCATAAGGCGGTAATGGAGGCAGATAAGGAAAAGCTAAGAGGTAATCTGCTTCGGGCAATATCTCACGATCTGCGTACTCCCCTCACTACTATTTCCGGTTCCAGTGCGGCTCTTCTTGAGGATCACGGCAGGATAAGCAGCGAAGACAGCAAAGCACTTCTTGCCGACATCCATGATAACGCCCAGTGGCTTATACGAATGGTAGAAAACCTTCTTTCTGTAACTCGCATGCAGAGCGGTGTGTCTGCTGTTAAAAAAGTGCCGGAGTTTACAGAGGAGGTAGTTGCAAATGCAGTATCTCAGGTGCGCAAGCGCTTTCCCGGCAGGGTTATTTCCATATCTGTAGAGGATGATCCGCAAGATGTACCTATGGATGGTACGCTGATAGTTCAGGTAATAATCAATCTTATTGAAAATGCAATATTCCACAGCGGAAGCACAGAACCCATACATGTATCTGCATCCATTCAGGAAACAAGCGCACTGTTTTCAGTAAGGGATCATGGCTGCGGGGTTGATGTGCAGCGCATGGAAAGGCTGATAGCGGGACACATAGACTCTGAGCATACCGGGGACAGCACAAGGGGTATGGGCATAGGCCTTTCGCTGTGCTCTGCCATAATAAAGGCCCATGGTGGAAGAATATGGGCCCATAATGCGGAGGACGGGGGAGCCGTGTTCAGCTTTGAGCTGCCTTTGGAGTGAAATATATAATTAATCTGGCGAATGATATCTTGACGCAGCCATGGCCTTGTGATAACATATCAAAGATTTGAGCCTGAAAGGAGGAAGAACCATGAAGCAGCATATGGCAAACATAAAAATGCTTAATATCTGCGGCGCGGTATTCTTCCCTAAAATATTTATTTTTTAAATCTTTCCATTTTGATGGGAAGATTTTTTTATAACTTTTATTTGACATGCGAAAGGAGAAAACAATGCTTAAAGGAAGAAGTATTCTTGAACCCATGGACATGACCGTTGCCGAACTGGAGGGCATATTCGATCTGGCCGATGCCATAATCGACGATCCCGAAAAGTTTGCCCATGCCTGCGATGGAAAGCTGCTGGCAACCCTCTTCTATGAACCCAGCACCCGTACCCGTTTCAGCTTCGAGGCTGCTATGCTTCGTCTGGGCGGCAAGGTAATAGGTTTCTCCGAGCCCAATTCCAGCTCTGTTGCAAAGGGCGAAAGCATTGCCGATACCATTCGTACCATTGCCTGCTATGCAGATATCGCCGTAATGCGTCATCCCAAGGAAGGCGCTCCCCGCATCGCAGCCAACAATACCGATATGCCTGTTATCAATGCAGGTGACGGCGGTCATATGCATCCCACCCAGACCCTTACCGACCTGCTGACCATTCGCCGCCGCAAGGGTGGCTTCACCAACCTTAAGATCGGCCTCTGCGGCGACCTTAAGTTCGGCCGTACCGTACACTCTCTCATCAAGGCTATGTCCCGCTATGAGGGCGTTGAGTTCATTATGATCTCCCCTGAAGAGCTGCGTGTTCCCGAATACGTACGCAAGGGCGTTCTGGAAGCCAACAACATTCCTTACCGTGAGGTAAAGAAGATGAAGGAAGTTATGCCTGAGCTGGACGTTCTGTACATGACCCGCGTACAGCGTGAGCGCTTCTTCAACGAGGAGGATTACATCCGCCTGAAGGACCGTTACATCCTGGATCTTGAAAAGATCGAGAATGCCAAGGAAGACCTGATGATTCTCCATCCCCTGCCCCGCGTAAATGAGATCGCTGTAGAGGTGGACAATGATCCCCGCGCACTGTATTTTGAGCAGGCCAAGAACGGCATGTTCGTACGTATGGCTCTCATCATGAAGCTGTTGGGCATTGAAGTACAGTAAAGGAGGAATAGAAAATGATAGTCAACAGCATTGAAAAAGGCATCGTAATCGACCACATCACTGCAGGCACCGGCCACAGGATACTTGATTACCTCAACATAGACACCAAGAACAACACCGTGGCCTTCATCATGAACGCTTACAGCCAGAAGCATGGCCGCAAGGACCTGATAAAGATCGAGAACGTAACTGACGTTGACCTGACTGTGCTGGGTCTGCTGGATCCCACCGCCACTGTAAACGTGATTGAGAACGGTCAGATAGTAAAGAAGATCAGCCTTGAGCTGCCTGAGACCGTTGTGGACGTAATCAAGTGCAAGAACCCCCGCTGCGTTACCAGCGTAGAGCGCAACGCACACCACATCTTCCATCTGATGAACGCCGAGACCCACGAATATCGCTGCGAATACTGCGACGATATCGTAAACATGAAGGGCGAATAATGTAAACTTCGGGCTTGCTTCCCTGGGAAATAAAAAGAGAAGCAAGCCCTTGTACTATACAAAAAGGGAAAGGAGCCGGGTAATGAACATTCGCATAGCAGGAGGCAGGCTGACAGACCCCACCATCGGGCTGGACAGCATGGGAGATATCTACATAAAGGAAGGCGTTATTGCCGCGATACGGGCAGAGGGCTTTGAACAGGGAGATATTCCCGAGGGGGATACTCAGCAGGTAGATGTTAACGGAGCCCTTGTGACTCCCGGCCTTATAGACCTTCACGTCCATTTCAGAGACCCCGGCTTCTGCTATAAGGAAGACATGACCACCGGCTGTGCATCCGCAGCAGCAGGCGGATTTACCACCGTATGCATGATGCCGAATCTCAAGCCTATAACGGATACACCCGAGCTTGTTGCTGACCTTGCAAAGCGGGCTGAGGGCATCCGTGCCCTGCCCGTTGGCTCCATAACTATGGGACAGAAGGGCGTGGAAATAACCGATGCCGCAGGCATGAAGGCGGCGGGCGCCTGCGCCATAAGCGAAGACGGACGCTCCGTAATGGATGCCGCCGTAATGTACAGGGCGATGGAAGCCGCCGCAAAGGCGGACATGCCTGTATTTGACCATACCGAGGACGACTCCCTCGCGGGAACCGCCGCAGGCGAAGCGGTCATCGCTGTAAGAGATATGCTCTTTGCCAAGGAGACCGGCTGCAGGCTGCATCTGTGCCACATCAGTTGTGGTCTGTGCCTGGACGCCATACGTGCCGCCAAGGCAAACGGCCTTGACGTAACAGCGGAAACAGGCCCCCATTACTTTATGTTTGACAAATCCCGTGCAACCCACGGTCACTTTAAAATGAATCCTCCCCTCAGAACCAGGGAGGATGTGCAGGCTGTTATAGAGGCCATAAAGGACGGCACTGTGGATGTTATAGCCACCGACCATGCCCCTCACAGCGCCGAAGAAAAGCTCTGTGGCTATGATAAGGCAATGAATGGTATAATCGGCCTTGAAACCTCATTCCCGGTAAGCTATACTGCCCTTGTAAGGGGTGGTCATATCAGCCTTGATAAGCTTATCCGCCTTATGAGTTGCAACGGCGCCGCAATCCTTCGGGATGACAGTCGAGGCACCCTCAAAGTGGGCGCTGCGGCGGACGTGGCGGTGTTTGATATCGATACTCCTTACGTAATTGATCCTGCCGCGTTCAAGTCCAAGGGACGCAACACTCCCTTTGAGGGCATGGAAGTATACGGCAGAACGCTGCTTACCATTTGCGGCGGCGAGATAGTTTACAGGGCATAAATAAAAAGAAAGGAACCGCAGACATGATAGACATTCTTATCAACAGAATAGACGAGCTGAACAACCCCACCGTGGTGGGTCTTGACCCCACCCTCGAGATGATCCCCGGCCACCTGAAGGAGGCTAAGTTTGCCGAGTTCGGAAAGACCCCCCAGGCTGTAGCGGAAATGTTCGTGGAGTTTAACAGGCAGATTATGCTTGCGGTTCAGGGCATAGTTCCTGCCGTAAAGCCCCAGGTCGCTTTCTATGAGCGCTACGGCATCCATGGCCTCATGGCATACGAAAGGACCTGCAGCCTTGCAAAGAAGATGGGCTTTATCGTAATCGGCGACATCAAGCGCGGCGACATAGGCTCCACCGCTGCGGCATATGCTGCGCATATCGGCGGCACCGATATTGAGGGCGAAAAGTATGACCTGTGGCATGAGGACTTTATCACCGTAAACCCCTACCTTGGTGTAGATGGCATTAAGCCCTTTGTGGATGCCTGCAATGCAAATGACAAGGGTATATTCGTACTGGTAAAGACCAGCAATCCCTCCAGCAGCCAGCTTCAGGACAAGCTTGTTGACGGCGTTCCCGTATATCTTCACGTGGCAGCTCTGGTTGACGAGTGGGGTCGGGATGCAATGGGCGAAAAGGGTTACAGCAGGGTTTGTGCCGTTGTTGGCGCGACCCATCGCGAGCAGGGTGCAAAGGTGCGTCAGGCTCTGCCCAATACCTTCTTCCTTGTGCCCGGCTACGGTGCACAGGGCGGTACCGCAGAGGATATCCGCGGCTTCTTTGACAGTAACCGCCGCGGCTGCATAGTCAATTCCTCCCGCGGCATAATTGCCGCCTACAAGAAAAACGAAAAGTATGGCGAAAAGGACTTTGCGGACGCCGCTCGTGACGCTGCCCTCGCCATGCAGAAGGATATCATGGGATGAAGAAGATATCAGTCGCAGGTATAAAAGAAAATATGCTCATAGCTCCGGATATTTACAGGATGGAGCTTGAGCTTTCAGAGGATATAAATGCCCTTCCCGGCCAGTTTGTAAACGTATATCTGGATGACGGCGCGCATCTTTTACCCCGCCCCATAAGCATCTGTCGTGCAGAGGATAATAGGCTGACTCTTGTATATCGTGCAGTGGGTGTTGGCACAAAGATAATGGCCGGTCTCACCGAGGGCGATACTCTTCGAGTATCTGATCCTCTTGGCAACGGCTTTACCCTGCCCGAAAGCGGCACCGTGCTGCTGGTGGGCGGCGGCGTTGGCGTGCCTCCCATGCTTGGTACTGCCATTGCCGCAAAGGCAAAGGGCCTTAATGTAATTGCTGCCCATGGCTATCGCAGCGAACTGTTCTTAAAGGAAGAATTTGAGCGTGTCGGTCAGCTGCTTATCGCCACCGATGACGGCAGTGCAGGCTATCACGGCACGGTTGTGGAGCTGCTTAGGAGCTCTGATATTCCTGCCGATACTACTGTCCTTTCCTGCGGCCCCAAGCCCATGCTCAAGGCGCTGGTGCAGTACTGTGAGGAAAAGGGACTGCCTGTGCAGGTGTCCCTTGAGGAGCGCATGGGATGCGGCTTTGGCGCATGCGTAGGCTGCGTATGCAAGCTGAACCAGAACGGCAATATCGTACAGAAGCGGGTCTGCAAGGACGGCCCGGTATTTAACGGCAGCGAGGTGATATTCTGATGACTAAGGTCGATCTTTCTGTAAATTTCGCTGGCCTTCAGATGAAGAACCCCGTCACCACCGCCAGCGGCACATTTGCCGCCCGTGAAAGCGGCGAGTTTTACGATATTTCCCGCCTTGGCGCAGTTATCACCAAGGGCGTGGCGGCGGAACCCTGGCAGGGCAACCCCACTCCCCGCATTGCGGAAACCTATGGAGGCATGCTGAATGCCGTAGGCCTTCAGAATCCCGGTGCAGAGGAATATATCAAAAAAGAACTGGGCTATCTTAAGGATTTTGACGTACCGGTTATAGCTAACCTTGCCGGTCACAGCATAGAGGAATACTGCGCTGTAACCGAAATGCTCAACGATACCGACGTTGCAATGTACGAGCTGAACATATCCTGCCCCAATGTAAAGCTGGGGGGGATAGGCTTTGGCACAGACCCTAAAATGGCGGCGGAGGTTACCGAGGCGGTCAAAAAGGTATCCAGGAAGCCCCTTATAGTAAAGCTTACCCCCAACGTTACGGACATCACTGCCATAGCAAAGGCGGTTGAAAGCGCAGGCGCAGACGCCGTATCTCTCATCAATACCTTGCTTGGCATGCGTATAGACCTTAGGTCAAAGCGCCCCCTCCTTGCAAACGGTACAGGCGGCTTCTCGGGCCCCGCCGTAAAGCCTGTTGCCATACGCATGGTATATCAGGTGCGCAGAGCAATAAGCCTGCCCATACTGGGCCTTGGCGGCATTATGACAGGCGAAGATGCGGCGGAATTCCTTATGGCAGGCGCAGACGCCGTTGCGGTAGGAACAGCAGCCCTTGTTGACCCCACCGCTCCCGTGGATGTGGTGGAGGGACTCAAGGCATTTATGGAAAGAGAAGGATACGAAAACATTGCGGCGCTCAAGGCTGCATTCAAGGGATAACAGGGAGGATAATCATGAGCTATAAGTCTGAATTTATTACCTTTATGGCCCAGTCAGGTGTGCTGACCTTTGGCGATTTTACCACCAAGAGCGGCCGCAAGACCCCTTATTTCATCAACACCGGCAACTATAAGACCGGCGGTCAGATTTCCCGTCTGGGCGAGTTTTACGCCGCCTGCATAGAGGAGCATATCAAGTCCGGCGAGCTGCCCGAGGATATCACGGCTCTCTTTGGCCCCGCATACAAGGGCATCCCTCTTGCGGTATCCGCTGCTGCAGCCCTTTATAAGGGCGGACGTGACCTGAACTACTGCTTCAACCGCAAGGAAGTCAAGGATCACGGCGAAGGCGGCTCCATGGTAGGCTATAAGCCCAAGGACGGCGACAAGCTGCTGATAATCGAAGATGTTATCACTGCAGGCACCGCTGTGCGTGAAACTCTTCCGGTGCTGCAGGCCGCCGCAAAGGTAGAGGTACCAGGCCTTATTATTTCCGTTGACCGTATGGAGCGCGGCCAGGGTGAGCTTACCGCCATTCAGGAGATAAAGCGCGATTTTGGTATCACCACTTTCCCCATCGTCACGGTTGTGGATATTCTCGAGACCCTCAGCGGCAAGGAAGTGGACGGCAGGGTACTTATCGATGCTGACATCCGCCGCAGGATGGAGCAGTACATGGCAGATTACTGCGTAAAATAAAAATATAATTAAATTGTAAAGCGCACTTTACATTTTGGGAGGCATGTGCTATCCTGTAAATGTAAAGTGCATTTTACATTTTGGCATTGGATGGTGAGTACGTGAATAATAAGATAAAGGAATACAGAAAGAACCTCAAAATAACCCAGGATGACCTTGCAAGGGAAGTGGAGGTTACAAGGCAGACCATAATTGCTCTGGAAAACGGCAAGTATGATGCTTCGCTGAAGCTTGCATATAAAATTGCAAAGTACTTTGGGTCAGCTATTGAGGATGTATTCTTGTTTGAGGAGGAATAGCAGTGGATTACAGGAAAAAGCTTAAAACAAGGCTGTATACAGCCATAACAATGATAGCCAGCGGAATAATTTTTACCGTTTTCGCTGTATTCTCCGAGGTGGAGATGGCCTCAACCTTCGGCGCGGTGTTCCTTGTGATGGGCATTGCGAGGGTGATACAGTACAGGCGGCTGCTGAATGACCCGGAGGAAATGCGCAGGCGGGAGATAGCGGAGCATGACGAGCGCAACGTAATGCTGTGGACAAAAGCAAGAAGCCTTGCTTTTGTGGTTTACATAATTGCCATGGGCATAGCTGTGATTGTGCTGCAAATGCTGGAAATGGGACAAGAGGCAAACATAGTATCCCTGTGCATGATGGGGTTCATGATCATATACTGGATATGCTACTTTATCATAGTTAAAAAGAACTGATGAACAAAGCAAAACAAGGCGGTACTGCCGCCTTGTTTTTATTGTGAGGGTATTATACGTTCAGAAGTATCATTGCGGCAAATATGAGCAGCACCGCCGCCCATTGGAGCCTGCTGAGCTTCTCCTTGAAGAAGAACAGTCCTGTAAGGGTAACCACCATCAGCGTGCCAACGTGGCAGGAAGGGTAGAATATGGAAGCGGGAATGTATTCCAGAGCCTTCAGGGTTATCCTGGCGGCGTAAAAATTGGGTATGCCAAGGAGCAGGCCAAAGAGTATATCCGCCTTGCCGACATTTTCGTGGCGAACAAAGGTGAGTATGCCGGCTAACAGTGCCGCCACTACAAAGATATAGAACAAAAACTGATCCGACATGCTTGTGGGGCCAAACTGTTCATATACCTTGCTGATGGCATCTGCGCTGCCGTTGATGATAAGCAGCAAAGGGAGGCCTATTTTCCAGTGGATGATATTGTCCTGATCCTTAAGGTTGATGAGGATTATGGCCAGCAGAGCAAGCAGCACCCCCGCAAACTGGATAAGGCTGGGCCTTTCGCTGAAGAAAATAAGAGAAACCACCAGCGGAACCAGCAGCCCCAGCTTCATAAAGGTGGAGGAGAGGACTATGCCGTTTTTCCTTACGTTCAGCTCCAGCAGCACAAAGGATGACAGATACAGCACGCCGCCTATGGAGCCTATGATAATTGGGGCAGAGGAGCCTTTTGCAATGAGGGACTGGCCTGCAATGAGCATATGTATGGCTGCCAAAAGAGTGCTTGTACAATAGCTGATAGCCAGCTTAGGGGTCTTTTTTGAGGTGTAGTCCTCGCTGATGCGCATGACTATGGCGATCATGGCGCCGCCAAGTATAGCCGGAATAAGGTAAAGCAAAGTAAAATACCGCCCGAATAATTAATCTCCGGCAATTATAACACACAAACATATAAAAAGTAACAATAAGCGACACAATATAAAATCCGGGAGATACATCCCGGATTTCACTGCTTTACAGATATTGGCGTATATCTATGGCCAGCTTTTCCTCAAGGTCTATGAGCCGCTTTGTAATGTCCTTTGACACTTCGTCTGCGGCCTCGTACTGGTTAAGATAGCGGTTCAACGACTTTACACCCATATTGCAGCCGTCTGTCATAAGGTCGGCAATAGTTGCGTCTGTGTCCTCAAGGCCAAGCTTTACGTTGGTCTTCATCCAGGACATACCCTTTGCAATTGGGTTGGGGTCCTTGCCGTCATCCTGATACTTTTCCAGCAGGTGTTGAAGCTCGGCCTGAAGCTTCAGGTGTTCTTCCTTGCATACGGAAAGCTTTTCCCGAAAGTCCTTGCTTTCAACGTGTTCGATCACCTCTTCGATGGAGGAAATGCCCATCTTGATGCCTGCGTCGCATTCGCGAAGAAGTTTTACGGTATCCTGTTCTATCATACAAAAGCTCCTTAATTAATAATGGTATGCCTTTAGTATGCGCAGCGGGCCGGTATATATAAGGCTGTTATACAAAAAGACCGCTCCAATTGGAGCGGCCAATTTTTATAAAGGATATGGTTTAGTTGAAGTACCTCTTCAGCAGGCCTTCAAAAGCTTTGCCGTGACGGGCCTCGTCGCGTGCCATTTCGTGAACGGTGTCATGGATGGCGTCCAGGTTCAGCTCCTTGGCGCGCTTTGCCAGCATGAACTTGCCTTCGGTAGCGCCGTTTTCGGCCTCTACGCGCATCTCAAGGTTCTTCTTGGTGCTGTCGGTAACAACTTCGCCCAGCAGCTCTGCGAACTTTGCGGCGTGCTCAGCTTCTTCGTAGGCGGCCTTTTCCCAGTACAGGCCGATCTCGGGATAACCCTCGCGATGGGCAACGCGGGCCATGGCCAGATACATACCTACTTCGGTGCACTCGCCGGTGAAGTTGGCGCGAAGGCCTTCGATGATTTCGGGATCAACGCCCTTGGCAACGCCAACAACGTGCTCGGCGGCCCAGCTCAGCTTGGTCTCGTCAACGGCAGCGAACTTTTCGGCGCCGGCCTTGCAGGTGGGGCAGAAATCGGGAGCGGCGTCGCCCTCGTGAACATAACCGCAAATGGTGCAACGGAATTTCATAAATAAATCCTCCTGAATTTTTAATATTATACCATCGGGATAGCCGATATGAGATGCTATGGATGGCGGCGGTTAGTCATATGCAATTACCACCACATAGATGATATACTATTTGCCTTTTTTTAGCAATATTCTTTATATCAATTTGCGCAAAAAACACAAAGACGTCACTTTTATGGGGAAAATTTAGTCAGCTTAGCCATATTGACCCAACTGTGTTGAACTTAGTGGGGCAAAGTGAGATAATAAATATATTAAGAAGGCTGCTCCCCCACGGAGCGTGGATAGGATTATTATGGTTTTTTCTGCTGAGCTTTTTGCTTTTATTGCCGCAGCTTGCTTTATGGGAGCCTTTGTTCAGAGGGTAAGCGGCATAGGATACGGCATAATAGTAATGCTGTTTTTCCCGCTTGTATTGAGTATGGGAGAGGCTACAGCGCTTTCGGGAATGGGTTCGCTTATAGCTTCCTGCGTGGTGGCGTATACCATGCGAAAGCATGTAAATATAAAAAAAGCAATGATGCCCATGGTTCCGTATTGCATAATAGCCTGCCTGATGATGCTGTTTGTAAAAAGCGCTGCCAATGAGCTTCTGCTGTTGCTGCTGGGTATCGCTTTGCTTGGTATGAGTATTTATCTCTCTTTTTTCAGCGGCAGGATAAGCATACGTCCCACAGCGAGAAACGCAATGATAGCGGGCAGTATAGGCGGGGTGCTGTCAGGGCTGTTTTCCATGGGCGGGCCGCCGGTAATGGTGTATTTTCTCAGCTGCAGCGACACAAATGACGAGTACCTTGCAAATATTCAGTTCTTTTTTGTGGTATCAAATGCGGTATCCACCGTGGCCAGGTTTGCAAACGGCTTTGTTACCCCGCAGGTGCTGTGGCTGCTGCTGCCCTCTGCGGCGGCTATGGTTGCGGCAAACTATACAGGGGGAAAGGTATATAAAAAGATAAGTGCCGATGGCCTTCGCAAGGTGGTGTACGGAGTTGTGGGGCTATGCGGCCTGCTTACCATACTCAGAGCCGCCGTGCTGTCCTGATGGATGTTTTATTAATGACATGTAAATTTACAGGAGGGAAAATGGAACAGACCTGCTACAAATCAAATGGCAAGCAGCCCGTGTCAAGACTTCGCAAGGCGTATTTTGCAAGGCTGGTGGAACGTTGTTTGTTGTTTTGTGTATGCATATATCTGTGGATAAAGCACCCCGAAGAATTTGATGTTTTGCATGGGATGAATTTCTTTAATAGGTTTTCTTTCCTGCATATAATGTGGATTATATGGGTAATAGATATGATCTGCCAGCTGATGCCCATAGGGAAAAAGATTTCTCTGGGTTCTCACAAGCTGTTTAAGCAGCGGTTCAGGCCCATACTTGATAAAATAAACCATAATGCACTGAGGGAGTATATAAACACCACCACAAAGTCTGCGTACAAGGTTATGCTGCTGTGGTTGGGTCTTGCTGCGACCATAGCAGGGCTGTATTATGCGAAAATAACAAATCGTATAGTTATGTTTATGATAACCGCGGCGTTTTCTATATGTGATCTTATCTGTGTGCTGATATGGTGCCCATTCAGACTGCTGATGAAGACTCGTTGCTGCACCACCTGCAGAATATTTAACTGGGATCATCTTATGATGTTTACCCCTATGATATTTGTGAAGAGCTTTTATTCATGGAGCCTGTTCTTTATGGCACTGCTGGTGTTTGCGGTGTGGGAGCTGTTTATATTGATGTATCCGGAACGCTTCTGGGAACATTCAAACGATGCGCTCAAGTGTGTAAACTGTACAGATAAGCTATGCACTCAGTATTGCAGAAAGCTGGCACGCAATTAGCCGAACAATACATTAAACCAAACCGCCAACGGGCAGTCGTCGGCGGTTTTTATTTATTGCACAGATGAGGGCGTTTCTGGTCTCGGTCCCACGTTTACTATACCGGAAATGGAGCGATATTTATCCTCTGTGACCAGTACCTTGTCTATCAGTTCTCCATTGGCGGAATAATACAGTTTGTGGGTTTCGGCTACGCTGCCCCGGCGGGCCTTGCGTACAGTTTTGCTTTCTCCGGGGGCAAGGGAGGGGTCATATACGGTTTCTGTGCCCGGCGAGGAAAGGGTGGCGGTCTTTTTTGAGGTCAGCTCAATGCGCATACCATCCTTCAGTGGGCGGCCGTATATCCTTACAGTTACGGTTTTATTTCCCTTGTCCGTAATGGCAGATATGGTTATAGGGGCAGGGCCGGAGTTGACAAATCTTAGGTTTGGCCCCCCTGTGGAAATGGTGGCGTCTCTGCCTATATCCACATAACCCAGCGGCCAGGAGTGATGGTGCCGTTCGGTTATATCGAGGTCTGCCATAAGTGCGGCGTTGTACAGCGTGGTGGACACCTGGCACACGCCTCCGCCGTATTCCTGAACATAAGTGCCGTCTCTTATACCTGCTGCGGTTTTCCAGCCGCTTTCTTCATTGCGAGGGCCAAGGATGGCGTTGGTGTCGAATTCTTCGCCCGGGGCAATGGTTTTTCCGTCTATTAGCGAAGCGGCCTTTACTATGTTGAATACCCTGTTTGCCTTGCCGTATGTGCTGCCTGAAAAGGAGGTGGTAAATTCGGATACAAGGGTAGTATCCTGGCGGGCCATATCCGAGGTGTATTTGGCAGGAACGGCGGAGGTAACCGCAGAAACAGAACCACCTTTGCCGCTGGTAATAAGCTCGTGCACGCCGCTGCACAGATGCTCATAATCCAGTGCTCGTCCGTCCGCATGGTCGGTGTATGTGAAGCCATTTTCGGGGGAATAGGTGGCTTTGGCGTCTGTGGCGTCATATTGAAGCTCTGAGGACAATTCCTCAAGGGCTTTGCGCAGTTCATCTATGTCTGCACCCATAGAGGTATAAAGCTTGCGGGGTTCGATGCCCTCGGGCCAGTGTTTTTTTAGCGAAAGGGCTTCCATTACGGTATCTCGTGTATCAAAGGTTATGGGCAGAAGGGCAGCGTTTATATCCAAGCTGTCCTCCTCTGCTGTAATTGTGTAGTACAGGCCTTTGAGCATTTGGGTGTGGGCCTGTTCTACTGCGCTTACAGCCTGAACGGGGGTCATGCCTGATACATTCACGTTGTCTATAAAGATGCACTCACCAAGAGTTGCGCCTGAATTTTGTGCATCCTCCATGTCAGTATATTTTTTTGCACAGCCGCACAAAGACGCGGCGGCAAGCAGTATCAGCAGGTATAAAGCGATTTTTTTCATGGGCACATATCCTCGTTTTTTGCTTGATTGCCGTAGTATCTGCAATGAAAAACAAAAGAATACCTGATTAAAAATGTTAACAAGCTGGCATAAATAAAGTACATTCAATATACTTGAAAAACATTGTATTTTAGTATACAATTGTACACAGAGACAATATATTAACCTGTCTCTTCAGGAGGAAACACAGTGGTTTTTGAACCCAATGACAAGCAATCCCTTACCGCAAAGGTGTACGATTACATACGAAACGGCATACTTGACGGCAGCTATAAGGATGGAGACTATCTGGTGGAAACTCGTCTGGCGGACGAGCTTCAGGTAAGCCGCACTCCGATTCGCGAGGCACTTAAGCAGCTGGAGCTTGAAGGCCTTGCAATGTCCATGCCCAACAGGGGCGTAGTGGTAAAGGCTATTTCGCAGAGCGATATTGACGATATGTACAATATCCGCCAGATATTGGAAGGCCTTGCGGCTTTCTGGGCTGCACAGCGCAGAACTCAGGAACAGCTGGAAGCCCTTTCCGAAAAGATAGATTTTATGGATTTCTATACCGGCAGAGGCGGCGCAGAGCAGCTTTCACGGTTGGATAATGAATTCCACGAGCTTATTTACAAGGCCTGTGACAGCCGCATGCTCAGTCACATTCTGGCATCACTTCACCAGAATACCCGCAGGGCGCGCACCAGCAGCCTTACCATACCCAGCCGCCCGAATGATTCCCTTAACGAGCACAAAGCGGTGTTTGCCGCAATCAAGGCGGGAGATCCGGAGGCTGCCAAGGAAGCCATGGAGAACCACGTAAAGAATGCCCACAGCGCAACCATGTAAAAAGACGGCTTAGGGAGATGCATCTGAGCATCTCCCTTTTTTCATAGGCAGATCAAGGAGGATACAATGGCACGTATCGATTGCAGCGGAGAAATTTACGGTGCGGGTGGCCCCGGCCTGTTTATGCTGGGAAGGGCAGAGAAGGCAGGCGAAGAACTGCTCCAAAGCTATGCCGGGAAGGTAAGACTAATATACCTTGATCCACCCTTTGGCACAGGGGATACCTTTGCGGTAAAATCCGGCCCAAAAGGTAAAAGTGTAAAGATACCTGCATATGCCGACAACCTTTCCCAGGACAAATATATGGAGATGATGTACAGGGTGCTGACCTTGTGCAAGGAGCTGCTGACGCCCGACGGTACCATATACCTTCATGTGGATTACCGAATGGCCGCGTATCTTAAGGTCATGATGGATGAGATATTCGGCAGGAAGAACTTTGTGAATGAGATAATATGGGCGTATAAATCAGGCGGAAGGGCCACAAAGCACTTTTCCAGAAAGCATGATGATATTCTGGTATACCGCAAGGGCGGATCAAACTATTTTGACATTTTGTCTGTGGGCATACCCAGAGGACCTGAGCGCCGCAACCACATGAAGCAGCAGGTGGACGAGGAAGGCAGGGTGTATTACTCCATACGCTCGGGGGGAAAGGTGTATAAATACTACGAGGATTCTCTGGTATTCCCCAGCGATGTATGGACGGACATAGAACATCTTCATCAGCGCGATCCAGAGCGCACCGGATACAGCACCCAAAAGCCCGAGGCGCTGCTGAAGCGCATAATACTGGCATCCTCACAGGAAGGGGATATAGTTGCAGACCTGTTCTCCGGCAGCGGTACAACTGCCGCAGCCGCCGCAAAGCTGGGACGCCGCTGGATAGCTGCAGACGCATCTCCTGCGGCGCTGATGACCCTGAGAAAGCGCCTGCTGGACTGTCACAGTGACACCAGCATGTTTGCTGAGGATCATCGCATGGAGATACGGTATATTGCGGATGTTCAGGGCGGCAAAAAGCCGGATGTGACCGTAAAACGGGAAAAGGACAGCTTTATACTGTACCCCAATGAGGATCTGTCATATATTGCCGCAGGACATATGGAAGAGAGGGCGTTTGTGGCGGAATCATATGATACTGCGCCTGTGCCCGGAAAAAAGCTGGCGGTAAAAGGAGAAAGGCTCACGCTGCTTGTATCTGACCTGTACGGAAATATATCGGTATGGGAGTATTGATGGTTTTTTGAAATGTTAGCTAAAAATAATAGAGTGGAGCAACCAAAAAGCCGCACAGCTGTGCGGCTTTTGATGTATTGTGGGTTTACGCGGTGGGCTTGGGCAGGCTGGGGTCGCCTGTGCCTATGGTTATCTTGCCCTGTACGGCACGGTAGCTGTCGGTATACAGCAGCTCGGAGCTGTCCAGCGTGCCGTTTACGTACTTATCGCGGAATACCTCGGACTTGTAGCCTTTGCGTGCGGTTACGGTCTTTTCCTGATAACCCATGGGCCATTCGGGATTTTCTTCCGTAACGGTTTCGGCGGGTTCTATGGTTTCCTTGACTTCGCCGCGGGTCTTGTAGGTAACGCCCTGGGGGAGAGGCTCACCGTAGAGGTAGATAGTCATGGTGTGGTTGGACTGGTCGCAGTAAGCGAATATGTACAGGGGAGCCCCGGTGTTGTTTATAAAGTTTAGGCTCTTGCCGCTTTCCACGCTGCCTGTAACGGTGGAGTCAAGGCCGATATCAGCATAGCTGGAGGGCCAGGAGTGATGGTAGCGCTCGGTAATTTCTATTTCGCTGCCGCCGCAGAGGAGGGCGTTGTACAGGGTGGTGGAAACCTGGCATATGCCGCCGCCTGCCTGCATTTCGTATGTGTTGCCGTTTACTATGCCGGGGGCAAGAGGCCATCCGCCGGACTCGGTACGGGGACCGATAAAGCCGTTAAAGTTGAATTCCTCGCCCACTTCTATCTTGCAGCCGTTGAGCAGGGTAGTAGCCTTTTGAATATTGCCAACGCGGTTGGCATTGCGCAGGCTGGAGCTGCTGCCAAAGTCCGTCTGCCATGTGGCTCTGAGCTGGGTGTTTTCCTTAAGCCAGTCCAGAGAATGGCTGGGGGCCTGAGTGACAAGCTCAGGCTTTATGAGGGCCTGGAAATTTCCTTCGCTGAGGGCTGCGGTAATGGAGGCAAGCAGCGCCTCCTGATCCAGTACGTGCCCGTCTTCGCCTTCGTGATAATTGAAAGCGGGGGTGGATGCCCATATATTGGCCTCGGCTGAGGGTTCTACCGCAGGGGTGTCCACGGATGCGGCAATGTTTGCGATCTGGTTCTTGAGGGAGGCAACGTCGGGGGAGAAGCTTACTGCAAACTCCTTGCCCAGCTCCTTGAGCTCCTTCTTTGCCTTGCTGTTGGCGGCAGCTGTATCGCCCCGGCCATACAGCATTGCCTGAGCCAGTACGTATTCAAGGTCTGTGGATACCTTCATATCCGCGCCGGTAAACAGCCACAGGCTGGAGCCGTAGGATACGCCTATGTTTACCTCCTTGGCGGTCTCCGCCAGCATTGGAGAGATGGCGCTGCGGGCTTCGTCCAGTGTCATGCCGGATACGTTTTTGCCATTGATGACAATGCCGCTGAGGTATGTGCCTTCGTCAAGGTAGGAGCGGAGCTTCTTTTCGCCGGGAATATGGGTATGGCGGAAGCGTATAAAAAACACCACGGCAAGGGCTGCGATGAGCACTGCTGCCAATGCGAACAGCTTGCGGCTCAGCGCCTTGTAAGGGTTCTTTTTTCTTTTTCTGCGGCCGCTGTGATTCATATCCGCCGCCGTATCGGCGGAAACCGGGCGGCTGCTGCGGTTGCGGGTTCTGTTGTCCATTTATTTTCTCCGTAAGTGCATATTTCAACCTATACATTATACCTGAATACAGGGCGGGTATCAACAGCTTTCGGCGGCTGATGGGCTGGAAAAATAATACTGCCGGCAGCCGTGGATTCTATGCGATGCATTATACAGCAAAAGTAATAATAAATGGCCATGTTCACAATATCACCCCATATTGTTTACAAAATAGTGCCCTTGTGGCAATTGGGTATGGATAGTATAATATTGATGTATACTGGAAATGGTGTGTCTATATGGCACAAAGACATATACTGAAAATTGATATGTACATTATTATTGAGTACAGAAAGGAAAACCAAATTGGCATCAAAGAAACTTAAGATAATCCCTCTTGGAGGCGTAGGGGAAATAGGCAAGAACATGACCGTAGTGGAATACGGCAGCGACATAATAATAATCGACTGCGGACTGGCATTCCCCGATGACGATATGCCGGGCATAGACGTTGTGATCCCCGACATGTCCTACCTTGAAAAAAACGCCCAGAATATACGCGGCATACTTATTACCCACGGCCATGAAGACCATATCGGCGCTGTGCCCTATGCCCTGCAGAAGCTGAAGGTGCCCGTATACGCCACAAAGCTCACCATCGCCCTTATCGAGCAGAAGCTCAGCGAGATAAAGGTTGACCATGTGGACCTTAATTGTGTAAGCCCCGGGGATACCATACGCCTGGGCTGCTTCAATGTGGAATTCATAAAGACCAGCCACTCCATAGCGGATTCCTGTGCCCTTGCTATAAATACTCCCATCGGCACGGTAATACACACCGGTGACTTTAAGGTGGACTATACACCCATCGACGGCGAGCCCATCGATATCGCTCGCCTTGCCTATTACGGCTCCCGCGGCGTGCTGGCTCTGATGAGCGACAGCACTAACGTTGAAAACGACGGCCATACCCCATCAGAGCGGGGCATAGGCAAAACCTTCGAGCATTACTTTGACAAGGCCAAGGGCCGCGTGATAGTGGCAACTTTTGCTTCCAATATTTACCGCATACAGCAGATCGCGGATGTGGCCATATCCTTTGGCAGGATGATATGCTTCCAGGGCCGCAGCATGGTAAAGATCGCCGAGATAGCCCGAGAACTTGGTTATCTCCAGCTGCCGGATGAGAGCATAGTGGACGTAAATCAGCTTAAAAAGCTCCGGGATGACCAGATATGCGTGATCACCACCGGCTCTCAGGGCGAGCCCATGAGCGGCCTGTTCCGCATGGCAAACTCTTCCCACAAGGTAAACGTGGGCAAGGGTGATATGGTAATAATCTCCGCATCCTCCATACCCGGCAATGAAAAGAGCGTGTCCAGGGTAATAAACCAGCTCTATCAGCACGGTGCAAGGGTAATATACGACCGCATGGCGGACGTGCACGTTTCAGGTCACGCCTGCAAGGAAGAGCTGAAGCTTATGCTTACCCTTGTAAAGCCTAAGTTCTTTATTCCGGTCCACGGCGAGGCAAGGCATCTTTACCAGCATGCCGAGCTGGCGGAGGAACTGGGCATTTCCGAGGAAAACGTATTCATCACAGAGATAGGCGATGTTGTGGAGCTTAGCCGCAACAAGGGCCGTATGGCGGGCAGCGTTACCGCCGGCAGCGTAATGGTGGACGGCAGCGGGATAGGCGATATAGGCAACGTGGTGCTCAGGGACAGAAAGCTGCTTTCGGAGGATGGTATATTTACCGCCGTTATTACTCTGAACCGCCAGACAGGCGCTCTGCTTGCGGCACCCGAGATACTTTCCCGCGGCTTTGTATACGAAAAGAACTCTGAGGAACTGCTGAAGGAAGCCAGGGAGTTGGTGCGCTCCAAGGCCGCACAGTTTGAAAAGAACCACAAGAGCAACTGGTCTTCCATAAAGAACGACATACGCAACAGCCTTAAGAACTACCTTTACGACCAGACAAGGCGCAGGCCCATGGTACTGCCCATAATAATCGAAATATAAGAATACTTTGGAGGTACAGCTATGGTATACGATAAGGCGAACGAACTGGCACAGGACATAAAGAACAGCGAGGAATACAGGGAGTATAAGGCCACCAAGGAAAAGGCTTTTGAAAACCAGACCACCGCTTCCCTCATAAAGGAATATCACAAGCTGCAGATAACAGCCCAGGCCGCCATGGTCACCGGCAATAAGGATGACGAATCCCTCCAGAGGCTGCAGAAGATAGGCGAGCTGCTTCAGATGAACCACGATGCATCCGCTTTCCTTATGGCGGAATATCGCCTTAATCGTATGGTGAGCGATATCTATAAGATACTTGCCGAGGCCATAGATGTGGACCTTGGCATGTTGGAGGAATAAATGGAGCGCAGCGAAAACAGCCGTGAAAATCAGGCTGCCGAAAAGCTTTCCGCCGCAAGGCGGAAGAAGTACAGGCGCAGAAAAGCCATACGTATACTGCGCCCTGTGCTGATATACGGCATAAGCATAGCCATATGCTTTGTAATAGCCAAGGTGGCTATCAACTACGCTCTTAATGAGTATGTACGCCCTGTGGACAGCAACGACGCTACCCCCATAACCGTAACCATAGAAAAGGGCAGCGGCGCTTCCACCATAGCCAAGCTTCTCTATGAGGCGGGCGGCGAGGGAAATGTGGGCCTTATAAAGAGCAAGGCCGCGTTCAAGATATATGTTGACTTTACAGGCAAGTCCAGCATACTTAAGTCCGGCACATACGTACTCAGCCGCAATATGGACATCGCCCAGATGGTAGACATAATCTGCACAGGCAACCCCGCCCGTCAGACCGTGAAGTTTACCATACCCGAGGGCATGGAGATAGCGGATATTGCGGACAGGCTGGTGGAGCTGGGAATATTGGAAAGCAAGACGGAGTTCCTCTCCCTGTGTGAGACAGGCGAGGCCTTCAGCGAATACAGCTTTGTAAACGCAATACTTCAGAGCGAGGATGCGGGCGATAGAAGATATGCCCTTGAGGGATATCTGTTCCCTGATACATATGAGGTTTATGTGGGCGCATCTCCCAAGAGCATAATCACCAAGATGCTCATACGCTTCAATGAGGTATTCAACGACGAATACATGGCCCGCGCACAGGAGCTGAATATGTCGGTGGACGATGTGGTTACCCTTGCTTCAATTATTGAGCGGGAAGCAAAGACCGCAGACTTTGCCAAGGTATCCGCCGTATTTCACAACCGTATGGATGAGGGAATGCGCCTGCAGAGCGATGCCCCTCTTAAGTACATATTCAATACGGAAAACGTACTGGACTTTACATCCGACCAGATGGAAGTGGATTCTCCCTACAATACCTATAATGTTGACGGCCTCCCTGTAGGCGCCATTGACAACCCGGGAAACAACGCCATATATGCGGCCTTGTATCCCGATGAAGAATTTATGGAAGACGGCTATCTGTACTTTGTGCTGAAGTCCAGAGATTCCACCGAGCTGGTATTCTCCAAGGATTATGACGACTTCTTAGAAGACAAGGAGGCTTATCAGAAGAGCTGATGAGTATTAAGCTTCCCGAACTGCTGGCACCCGCAGGCAATATGGAGCGGCTTGTCACCGCCATAGACTACGGCGCGGATGCAGTATACGTAGGGGCTCAGAGCATGAGCCTGAGAAACTTTGCGGACAATTTTACCGTGGAGCAGCTGAAAGAGGGCTGTGACTATGCCCATGCCCGGAGCGGCAAGGTATATGTAGCCTGTAATGCCTTTGCCCACGATAAGGACCTTGAGGAGCTGCCAGGCCTGCTGGAACAGCTGCAAAGCACCGGCGCGGATGCCCTCATTGTAAACGATCCCGGCGTTATTCGCATGGCAAGGCGCTGCGTGCCGGATATGTCGCTGCACCTTAGCACCCAGGCAAATACCCTCAATACCGAGGCGGCCCTGTTCTGGCATGAACAGGGTGTGGAGCGTATAGTTCTTGCTCGTGAGCTTTCCATTGCCGAAATAGGCGAGATGCGCAAAAAACTGCCTCAGAGCCTTGAGCTGGAGATGTTCATTCACGGAGCAATGTGCATATCCTATTCCGGGCGATGCCTGCTTAGCAATTACCTTAACGGACGTGATTCCAACAGGGGAGAGTGTGCTCAGCCCTGCCGCTGGAAGTATGAGATACGTGAAAAGGGCAGCGACGGCGAATACTTTACCATGGAGCAGGACGACAAGGGCACATTCATAATGAATTCCCGTGACCTGCGGCTTATAGAGTATCTTCCCCAGGTTATCGACGCGGGCATAATGAGCCTTAAGATAGAGGGCCGCATGAAGTCCATAGCCTACGTGGCAACGGTGGTAAACGCCTACCGCATGGCACTGGATGAGTACAGCCGCAGCGTGGAGCTTGGCATACCCTATAAGGTGCCTGAGCTGGTTATGAAGGAGCTGGAGCTTGCTTCCCACAGGCCATATACCACAGGCTTTGCCTTTGGCGAGCCGGGGCCCGGCGGTCAGGAGACGGATGCGGGCGGCTATATTTCAGACGGAGCCATTGCCGCTGTGGTGCAGGCTTATGACGCAGAGAACAAGATAGCTGCCATTGCCCAGCGAAATAAGTTCGTGGATGGGGAAGAGCTGATGATCCTCTCTCCCCGGGATATCGGACGAAGCTTTGTGGTAAACGGCATGAAAAACACCGAGGGAGAAGCGGTGGAAAGCGCACCCCATCCCAAGGAAAAGCTGTATATCGGATGCGGCCAGCCTGTAAGGCCGGGAGACATCCTTAGAAAAAAGGTAGAATAACGTTAAAGCGCCATCAGGCTCTGATGGCGCTTTTTATGTGAAAAGCCCGAAATGCTTGATTTTTTGGTGGCTTTTTGCTATCATTACGCTTGGTGAGTTCGAAACCATCCTCACCAAACCGCATATTTGCGGGGAAAAAACAAAACTAAGGAGAACAAAAAAATGAATACCCGTTACTCTGTGCGCGGCCTTATACACGGCGGCGCGATCGCTGCGCTGTATGTGGCGCTTACTTTTGTTTCCGCTCAGCTGGGGCTGTCTTCAGGTGTGATCCAGCTCAGGCTCAGCGAGGCTCTTTGCATCCTGCCCATATTCACCCCTGCGGCTATACCCGGCCTTGCCATAGGCTGTATGCTTGCCAACGCCATGACAGGCAGCGTAATACTGGACGTTATCCTTGGCAGCATTGCTACCCTCATAGGCGCAATAGGTACACGGCTGCTCAGGAGCCGCCATGTGCTTTCGGTAGTGCCGCCTATACTTGCCAATGCTTTTATAGTGCCCTTTGTTCTGCGCTATGGCTACGGCATGCCGGATGCGGTGTGGTATATGATCATCACTGTGGGCGCGGGAGAGATACTTTCCGCAGGTGTGCTGGGAATTTTGCTGTACCGGGCAATTCGCTGTCGTGCGGAGCAGATATTCAGCCGCAGCTGATTGACGGCGAAGCAAAAGAGCGGTATCATTGACATGAACACAACTGAATAAAATACATCTTTGGGTTCCGTGGGCATGGCCCATGGTCAACAGGGGAATGGAAGTGAGATTCTTCCGCGAGGCCGTCACTGTGAAAGGGAAAACCACCCTCAAGTCAGAATACCTGCCCAAAGAGCCCTGCAAGGAGCTGCGGAACCCCGGCCGATTTGTATAAAGCTGGCAGATGATCTGCCCGGTCTCTCTTTTTCTTTGCATGGCATGGTTGTGCAAAAAAAGAAAAGGAGAGATTTTTTAATGCAGAACAAGAAAAAGACGATCATTGCCATTGCTGTTGCGCTGGTGCTGATGGCGGCTTTTATCGCCTGCTATGGGGTATTCATGCCCAAGGGCAGCGAAGGAACCAAGGACATAACCGTGCTGGTAGTGCATGCCGATGGTACAGAAAAGGTATTGGAAATAAGCACGGAAAGCGAAAACCTCAGGGGCGCCCTTGAGGAGCAGAAGCTTATAGAAGGGGATGACAGCGGCGCCACGCTGTTTGTTACCACAGTGGATGGCTATGCCGCAAATGCCTCCAACGAGGAATGGTGGTGCTTTACAAAGGGCGGCGAGACCATGATGACCGGCGTGGACGATACGGTCATCGCTGACGGAGATAAGTATGAGATAACCCTTACGGTGGGATATGACTGGTAGCAGGCTTACAGTGCGGGAAATGGCGGTGCTTGGTATGCTTGGGGCGCTGATGTTTGCCCTTAAGGCTGCCATGATGGCGCTGCCCAACATCCATCCCGTGGCGGTGTTTATAATTGCAGGCACAATTTACTTTGGCTGGCGCATGCTGTACGCCGTAGCGGTGTATGTTATGCTGGAAGGCATAGTATACGGCTTTGGCATATGGTGGATATCATACCTTTACATATGGCCGTTGCTGGTGTGCATTACCATGATGTTCAGAAAGACCCGGGCGAGGCTGTTCTGGGCGGTGGTGGCGGCGGTGTTTGGCCTGTGCTTTGGGGCTCTGTGCGCTATACCTTACCTTATTTCGGGCGGCTGGGCAGCAGGCTTTTCTTACTGGCTCAGCGGAATACCCTTTGATATTGCCCACTGTGTCGGCAACTTTGCCGCAGTGCTGGTGCTGCTGCCTGTGCTGCTTAGGGTGATAGAGGCGGCATCGGGCAAGAATGGGAAATAAACATTCGCATGCAGGGGCGGTTTTGGCCGCCCTTTTTGTATTTCTTGCGCTGCATGGGCTCTCTGTTGTATATTATTGATAGGGGATACAAAGACTGTTCCCCGGCATTTCTCTCTAAATTTCAGCATAAACTGATACACCAACCGGGAAATAAACGGAGGTGTACAGACTTTATGCTGGAGGCAATACTTAATCTGCTGGGCGGTATATTCGCCTTTGCGGGACATATTGGCGGCGGAAGCTCATTCCCTGAGCCATTGTCACCGGAGGAGGAAAGGGCGTGCCTTGACCGTCTTGAAAAGGGTGACCCTGAGGCCAGAAGGCTGCTGATAGAGCATAATCTTCGCCTTGTGGCGCATGTTGCCAAGAAATACACTACGCCCAGAAGGGACGCGGACGACGTTATATCCATAGGGGTGGTGGGGCTTATAAAGGCGGTTTCCACCTTTAACGCCCAAAAGGGAAATACCCTTGCCACGTATGCCGCGCGGTGCATAGAGAATGAAATACTCATGTCCCTGCGTTCCGAGAAAAAGCAGGCGGGGGAAGTATCCCTGACCGACCCCATAGGCGTGGATAAGGACGGAAACGAGATATCCCTGAGCGAGGTGCTGGGTTCTGACGGCGACGATGTTCACAACGCTGTGGAGCTTTCTGTGGCGGGAGAATACCTGCGCTCTGCAATGGCGCGGGTTCTTACCAAGCGGGAGCAGAAGGTCATAGAGCTGCGCTACGGCCTGCACGGCGGCCATCCCGTGCCCCAGCGGGAGATAGCAAAGCTCCTTGGTATATCCCGAAGCTATGTGTCACGCATAGAGAAAAAGGCTCTGAGCAAGCTCAACAGGGAGCTTGTGGATATTTAGATAAATACACTGATCGGATAATATACGGAGGTAAACGTGATAAAACCTAAATTCGGCCCTGCGGGCAACAGTGACAGCTTTTATCAGGAGGGTTTCTCTGCCAGCGTGGATATGCCAAAATGGCTTGCGGCAAGGGAACTTGATGCATTTGAATATTCCTTTGGCAGGGGAATACGCCTGGGAACGGAGGGCGCAAAGGCCATCCGTGCAGAAGCTGAAAAGTACGGCATTCAGCTGAGCGTGCATATGCCTTACTTTATCAACCTTGCCACAGAAGAGGATGAAAAGAAGATAAAGAACATAGGCTACTTTGTGGATTCCCTCAAGGTGGCGGAGGCGCTGGGTGCAAAGAGGGCGGTATTTCATCCCGGCTCCGCCAGCGGCGGCGACAGGGGGGCCATACTTCAGCGGGCAAAGGTTTTCTTTAAGGAGATAATCGCAACGCTGGACGATATGAACCTTATGAACGTAACCCTTTGCGCCGAGACCATGGGCAAGATAAACCAGCTGGGCAGCCTTGAGGAGGTCATAGAGCTGTGCAATGTGGACGAGCGTGTATGGCCCACCATCGACTTTGGCCATCTTCATTGCCGCGGACTTGGGGCGATAAACTCCAAGGAAGACTACGCCGCCATTCTGGACAAGCTGGAAAACGGTATAGGCACAGAGCGTGCAAAGACCATGCACGTGCATTTTTCCCGCATAGAGTACACCAAGGGCGGGGAAAAGATGCACCATACCTTTGCGGATGTGCAGTACGGCCCTGAGTTTATGCCACTTGCGGAGCTGATAGCGGAGCGCGGATATGAGCCTGTTTTTATCTGCGAATCCAAGGGCACAATGGCAGAAGATGCAAAAAGTATGAAGGATATGTATTTTTCCGCCATAAACGGCTTGTTGAAGTAGTGCAATATGTGGTAAAATACTTAAGGTTATAATCTCCACATGCCTTACGGATAAAAGTGTGGATAGGATAAACGAAAATACATTTTACAAATTTACTTTGGAGGTAAATCCTTATGATCATGGCTGGCGATTTCAGGAAGGGCGTTACTGTGGAGATTGACGGGCAGGTTTGGTCCATTGCTGACTTTCAGCATGTAAAGCCCGGCAAGGGCGCCGCTTTCGTGCGCACCCGCCTCAAGAACGTTATGACCGGTGCTGTGCTGGAGCGCACCTTCAGCCCCACCGATAAGTATCCCAAGGCTCACATCGAGACCAAGGAGATGCAGTATCTGTACAATGACGGCGAGCTGTACTACTTCATGGACACCGAGTCCTACGAGCAGCTCCCCCTCAACTATTCTCAGGTTGAGGACGCCATCAACTACATCATCGAGAACGACAACGTGACCGTACGCTTCTACAAGGGCAATCCCTTCTCCGTACAGGCTGCCAACTTCGTTGTTCTTACCATCACCGAGTGCGAGCCCGGCGTTCGCGGCGATACCGCTACCGGCGCAAACAAGCCTGCTACTCTGGAGACCGGTCTTAAGGTAACCGTTCCTCTGTTTGTAAACGAGGGCGATAAGATCCGCGTTGATACCCGTACCGGCGAATATATGGAGCGCGTATAGCACAGCCTAACATAAAAGCAAGGAGGTCAACTATGGCTTACATGAAAGAAAAAGTGGCATACCTTAGGGGCCTTGCAGAAGGCATGAACATCGGCGAAGAAGGCATGGGCAAGCTGGTCAATGCAATGATCGCCACCATGGACGAGATGGCCGGTGCCATCGACGAGTACGAAGCTGCCATGGCAGAGATCGACGAATGTCTGGATGACATCTATGATGAGCTGGACGACATCGACGATTATCTCGAAGGCGATTTCGACGAGGACGACGAAGACTACGAAGACTTCGACGAGGATGACTATGTAGAGCTGGAGTGCCCCGAGTGCGGCGAGTCCATCTATTTTGACGAGGCCATGCTGGAGTGCGGCGAGGAGCTGCTCTGCCCCAACTGCAACGCGGTTCTGGTACCCGTTCTGGAAGAGGACGACGAGGACTAATACTCTCATAGCCCACAACACAGCATCAAACAATAAAGTGCCTGCGCACACCGTGCAGGCACTTTTTACAAGAAAGCACAAAAGCGGAGGATAGATGAATCAGGCTTTAACATACTGCGCGGCCGCAATAGCGGGATACCTTATGGGCAACATACAGTTTGCCGTGATATTCAGCCGTATACTGCATAATGATGACGTTCGCCGTCATGGCAGCGGCAACGCAGGCAGTACCAATATGCTTAGGGTATACGGTGTAAAGGCCGGAGTTGTCACCTTTATCGGCGACCTTATCAAAGGCACGGGCGCTGTGCTGCTTGGCCGTGCCATAGGTGGGCAGGAAGCCGCCTACTGTGCTGCGCTGGGCGTTGTTACAGGCCACTGCTGGCCCGTATTCTTCCGCTTTAAGGGAGGTAAGGGCGTTGCCTCATCTTTGGGCGCGGCAGTGATGCTGAATCCTTTCTGGGGCCTTATAGCGGGTGCTGCAGGCATTGTGGTGGTGCTGATCACCCGCACAATATCCCCCGCATCCCTTACCGGGTTCACAGTATACCTTATAATCGCCCTGATATTCGGAAGTACACTGTGGGACAAAATAGCCGCCGCGCTGCTTTTTGCCATAGTGGTATACCGCCACAGGGAAAATATAGTGCGCCTGATACAGGGAAAAGAGGCCGCCGTGTTTGCCAAGGCGGATAAGCAAAACAAATAGAATAATACATTTGATAAATACCGCATGCTGTGATATGGCCTGCGGTATTTTTTATTGCAAAACAATAAAACGGGATTCCTGTAACCATATCCATGAATTACAATTATGCTATTCATCTCATCAAAACGCATACCGCACAGAACCCTATAATTTACCAGGCCTATCTGAATCAAAACATAAATATTGCATGGAGGACCGGATAAATGACAACTCAAAAGGTATATGGTTATATAAGGGTATCTACCAAGGAGCAGAACGAGGACAGGCAGTATATCGCAATGAGGGAATTCGGCGTAAACAACAGAGACATTTACATGGACAAGCAATCCGGCAAGGACTTTAACCGCCCTGCGTACAAGCGGGTCCTGCGGCTGCTGAAGCCCGGCGATGTGCTGGTGGTAAAGAGTATCGACAGGCTGGGCAGGAACTATGAGGAGATAATAGAGCAGTGGCGCATGATAACCAAGATAAGGGGAGCGGCGATCGTGGTGCTGGATATGCCCCTATTGGACACCCGGCAGAAGGACAAAGACCTTACAGGTACCTTTATTGCCGATTTGGTATTGCAGATACTAAGCTATGTGGCGCAAACCGAGCGTGAGTTTATGCGGCAGCGTCAGGCGGAGGGAATAGCCGCAGCCCGGGCCAAGGGTGTGCGCTTTGGCAGGCCCCCCATGCCCAAGCCCCCTGCATTTGAGATGTTCCGTCAGGAATGGATGAATAACGAGATATCCGCACGGGAGGCGGCAAGGTGTCTGGGGATAGACCATAAGACCTTTATAACCTGGGCAAATCAGGCGTCAGAGGCAGAAAAGGTCTGCGGATAAAGGCGGAGCAAATGAAGCGGGCAGAAGGGCCGGGCTGCCCGGGAAGGCGGGGAACCATTTGCGTGTGACGGGTTGACATATGCAAAAAACAGCCCTGTGTGTACAGGGCTGTTTGGCATGGACTGAACCCCGTCAGTTGGCCTCAGCCATTACCTTTTCGCCGATGCTGTTATCCACAAGCTCGTCAAGCTTTACCCGGGCGGAAAGTTCACCTGCTCCGTCCATTATGTCCTGAAGCCTTGAGAAGGCGTCTTCCGTCATGGTGGGCACCTTGGTCCAGGAGTCGGTGGCACGGTAGCTCTTGGCTACCATGGCAAGGGTGGCAAGGTCGGTGTCAGGGAAGTAATCCTGCATGGCGGCGGCCACTTCCTCATCTGTGGCGGACCACACCCAGCACTGTGCATTGTATACTGCCCTTACAAAGGCCTCCGCAAACTCGGGTTCCGCTGCTATGGTCTCCTGCCGCATCATGAAGGTGGTGTAGGGCACTTCGCCGCTTTCAAGGCCCATATTGGTGACGATATGGCCCTTGCCCTGTGCCTCAAAGGCGGAGGCGGTGGGTTCAAAGAGGGTAACATAGTCCCCTGTGCCGCTTTCAAATGCGCCGCCCATAAGGTTAAACTGTATGTTGCTGATGACCTCAACATCCCTGCCCGGCTCAAGGCCGTGGCTGCGCAGCACGTACAGCAGCGTCATGTAGGGCATACCGCCGGGCCGGCCGCCAATCACCGACTTGCCCCGCATTTTCTCAAAGTCAAAGCTGTCATCCGCCTCACGGCCCAGCAGGAAGGAGCCGTCCCGCTTGGTGAGCTGGGCAACTATCATGGGGTGATCTTCTTTGCCCTGATTCACCACGTAAATGCCGGTCTCGGGGCCCATGAGGGCAACGTCCGCCTCGCCGGAAAGCAGTGCCGTCATGCTGGCGTCGCTGCCGCCGCCGGTGACGATATCCACCTGCAGTCCCTCCTCCTCAAAGAAGCCCATGGAGCAGGCCGCGTACAGGGGCGCATAGAATACCGAGCGGGTGACCTCGTTGAGGGTAACGGTGCGAAGGCCGCCGCTTTCTGCGCCGCAGGCGCAGAGGCACAGCATCATAAGCAGGCACAGTACTGCCGCTGTCAGTCTTTTCATATCCGGTAATATCCTCCATTGTTTTGTTGCTCCATAATATGCGCCCGCGCAAAAAGTGTGCAAAAATAAAAGGACGGGATCTCCCGTCCTTTGGTGATGCTTTGAGGTTTACTTACCCTTGCAGCCATCCTGAATGTTATCCAGCGCATACTCAAGGCATTGCTCAACAACAGAGGTAAATGTAGTGTTGTTTTCTTTGGCTATTTGCTCCAGCCGGCTTGCAAGATTCTCGGGCAGGCGCATTGTCTTTGTAACAGTCTTATCCTTGGGCTTAATCTCCAGCATAGTCAATGCCGCCTTTCGCCAATATTTTAGAAGCCGAAGAACTGAGCGATGGCCGTCCAGAAGGACACATCGCCGGTCTTGGGGATTATTACCTCGGTGCATACCACATTACCATCGGGAGTGAAGTTAGTGGTAACAGAAGTAGAGTTCCAGCGTACAGTTACCCACTTTGCGTTGGGGTCGATGCAGCCTACTGTGAAGTTATTGCCATCGCCGGAGAAGGATACGGGCACGTTGTCAATTTCAACGCCGGTGGGCACGTCGCTCTTGGAAGTGGAGAAGCTGTTGCCGCCGTTGTAGGTGAGCTTAATGCCGCTGCCGCTGGAAGAACCGGAGTTTTCGGGTTTGGATTCACTTGCGGATCTGCATTCGCAGCCAGGAGTGGGATCGTCAGCGCCGCTGCAATCATCTTTAACAGTTACACCCTCGTGGGTATCTGTACCATAAACGCCCTGACCGCCACCATAGAGCTGGTTAAATTTACATAGGATGAGGTGGTCTTCACCATCGTTATGAACGTGGTTATCATCAACAACTTCGTTGCCGTTTGCATCCGTAGGATGACCGTATCTGGGGTTGGAGTAAGCGGAGTTGCTGACACCTGCCTGCACTCTTACATAAGGCCAGGATGTACCTGCAAATTCGCAATAGGTATATTTTGCCCAGTCGCAATAGGTTACTGTGCAGTTTTCGGCGGTGAGCTGAGGAGCATCTGCATAGGTTTTTCCGTTAACTGTTATGGTTTTGCCGGGGTTGCCGATCAGCATGCCGCAGCGGCGATAGGCATACCACTGGTAGGAAGATGTTACATCGTTATAAGCATCGATTCTGCAGGCAACGTCGCAGTCTTCGAGATGGATAGTTGCGTTTCCTCCGCAGCCGCCGATGAGACCGCCGGTGGAGTTATCAAAATCGCCCCACTGAGCTGCGACGGTGGTTGATTTATATACATCGCAATTTATATACTGATGTTTGCCGCTTGCCCAGCCGACAACACCGCCTGCATAGTACTGATAGTCTGCAACTGTTGAGTTGACTACATCGATGTTTTCAAATACGCAATCTCCGTATGCGCAGGCTGCAACAGTTCCGCATATTGCAGATTCGCCGGAAATATTTGCGCCGTCCATTCTGAGGTTTTTGATGGTTGCGTCTTCAACTTTTCCAAACAGGCCCAAGCCTAAATCGCTGTAAGCATAGCCTGTATTTAAAGCCCAGGTATTCTGGCTGAGATTCTTGATGGTATGGCCTTGTCCGTCGAAGGTTCCCATAAAGGATTTATCCTGCCTGTAGGAGCCGATGGGGTTAAAGATTATTTCTTTAAGATCCAAACAAGCTCCCAGCTTTACAGTCTTACCCGCAAAAGTATTGACGTCGTCTACCAGCTCAGCAAGACCTGCCAGCTGTTCGGCAGTAGTCAGAACGAACTCGGTAGCGGTATTGTTATACCAAGAAATATCTGCGGTGCCGTCCCAAGTATCAATTACTTCGGCTGCCAGAGCCATACCGGGAATCATGCACAGCACCATTGCTATGGCCAGCATGATGGAAATACGTTTTTTCATTTTTTATGTATCCTTCCTAAAATCAACTTTTTGAGTTGTGCTTTAAGGGTATTACGGTTATTGTCAAAAGTCAACTCAAAAAACGCCATTATACATATTAGAAAGCTTTTATCAAATTTTTATGCAAGGAGAATAAAAGTGACAATAGGTATGGCTGTAAGGCAGAGGATACTTGAGCTTTGTCAGGAAAACCGCATAACTGTCAACAAACTTGCCACCATCAGCGGCATAACCCAGTCCACCCTCAATAATATCTTTTCCGGCCGCAACAACAGCGCCACCGTTGCCACAATCAAAAAGATATGCGACGGATTAAACATTACAATACAGGACTTTTTAATGCTGAGTGCTTCCGTGATCTGGAGCAGGAGATAAAATAACATACATCAAAACGGCGGCTCACAGAGCCGCCTTTTTTGCATGAATATTTATTATTGTATTTTTAATGTAATCATGCCTTGCGCTGGGCAAACTGCGTCCTGCCGTAATGCACAAGGGCCACAAAGGAGAACGCTACGGAAAGGCCGAAAACAAGGGTGCTTGCGCTGCATATGCGGGTAAGGAAGGGGGAGAAGTTCAGCTCCCTTATCAGCGCCATTACAATGCTTGTGCTGAACAGGGTGGTGGCGGCCTTGCCGAAGGTGTCCGCATAGGCCACGGCATGACAGCGCAGCATTATAAGCCCTCCCAGCATCATTATGCTTTCCTTTATAATTACCGCAATCATCATGTACTGGGGTATCCAGCCCGCCCGGTAAAAGCATATGGATATTACAAGCAGCGTCACCTTGTCCGCAACGGGGTCCAGTATCTTGCCAAGGTCGGATACCCAGCCGTGTGCTCTTGCAAGGGCGCCGTCCAGTATGTCTGTCAGCATGGACACGCCGAAGGATACACAGCATGCGGTGTAGTTGTCTTCCATAAAGAAGCAGGCGAACACTCCCGCCATAAGTATGCGGATGGAAGTGAGTATGTTTGGCAGATGTTTCATTGCATTTCCTCTGTGATCAATGCCATTGGCATAATATCATTATTATGATTTAAAGATACGTCATGTACTCCGGGAATGGCAATGAACCCAGAGTGAAAGAATTGTAAAATTCGCCGAAAGGTGGAAAACCTATGACAAAAAACGTACAAAATTTAAACACGGGGGGTTCTTTCGTTGACAGGGCGGGTGCTAAAGGATAAAATAAATAAGGTTATGTACCGGATTGACCTGAGCGGCAGCGAGCCTCAAAAGGCCTGTGCCGTCAGCGTTATAAACACACACATATTTAAGGAGATAAGTTATGCGTAAGAACACCCGTACCCTTCGCCTTGCGGCAGCAGCCATGACCCTGATCCTGGCGATGACAGCCCTGGTTGGCTGCAGCGCCGTGGTTTCCGATCCCGTGGTTGCCAAGGTTGGGGACGTTGAGATCAAGTATTCCACCTTCTACAATGCTTTCAGTACCTATGCCCAGTACGGCATCATCGACACCAGTGACGCCGTCACCGCTCAGGAAGGCCGTGATATGATCATGGACATGCTGGTTGATTCCGTAGTGCCTATGGCTCAGGCCAAGGCAGAGGGTATCACCCTGACCGATGAAGAGGCTGAGGAAGCAAAGGCAGAGGCTGTTGCCATGATGGAAAGCTATCTGACCAGCTATATGGACGATACTATCGAGGACGAGGCCGAGCGCGAGGCTGCCGCCATCAAGGGCTTTGATGCTGCATACAAGGCAGCAAACCTGAAATATGCCGACCTCCTTGTCCAGATGGAAAATGAATATCTGGATAACGCCATGGGCAATAAGCTCCTGGAGGCAGTTTATGCAGAAATAGCCGAGCCTTCTGAAGAGGACATTCAGGCCCGTTATGACGAGGAACTGGCCGCCGACGTGGAAGCCTATACCGCCAACCCCAGCCAGTACTACAATGACGGTATGTACTATGGCTACTATGGCAACCTTCGTCCCCTGCAGGCTCCCGAGGGACTGTACTATGTAAAGCACATCCTCATCAAGAACGCCGAACTGGCCGATGAAGAGGATAAGGATCGCGACTACAAGGCTCTTGCTCAGGAAGTAATGGACAAGGTAAACGCAGGCGAGGATTTCGAAGCTCTCATTAAGGAATACAATGAAGATCCCGGCATGGAGAGCAATCCTGACGGTTATGTTATAGGCGCTGATTTCACCGGCGTTTATGATGAACCCTTCCAGAAGGCCGCTGCCGAGCTGAAGAAGGAAGGCGATGTTTCCGGCATGGTTGAAGGCACCAACGGTATCCACATCATCAAGCGCTATGGCGACGTAAGCACTGAGCCTGTAGCTCTGGACGAGGTAAAGGAAGAGATCAAGGAGCTGGTTCTGGACGAGAAGAAGAGCGAACTGTACAGCGCAAAGGTAGCCGAGTGGAAGGAAGGCCTTGACGTGGTCACTTATGACAAGCGTGTTCAGTACGTTGGCGTAAATCAGTAATAAATCAATTGCAATCGCATCGCCGCATGTTAAATGCGGCGATGTTTTTTTATTGCTTTTTTTATTGTGGTTTTGTATGCTAATAACTGTATGAAATGCTCTGAACGGAGAGGGAAAAATGACTAAGCGTGCTTATTATAATGATGGCGCACTCAGCTGCGAGGCTGTGGTGCTGGACTGCGTTGCTGTGGAAGGCGGCTACGAGATACTTACCGATGTTACTTCCATATTCCCCGAAAGCGGCGGACAGCTTTCTGACACCGGCCGCATAGGGGATGCGGTCATATCCCATGCCCGGGAGGATGGAGAGCTGGTGTGGCATATGGCGGACAGGGCCATTGAGAAGGGGATCAAGGTCACTATAGTGGCCGACCAGGAGCCCCGCATGGACCATACCTGTCAGCACAGCGGTGAGCATATACTTTCCGGCCTTGCCAGCAAGCTTTTCGGTGCGGTAAACGTAGGCTTTCATATGGCGGAGGACTACGCCACAATAGACTTGGATACTTTGCTTACCCATGAGCAGATACAGCAGCTTCAGCGCGAGGCCAACAGAGCGGTACAGCGCAATGTGCCTGTCAGCTGTGTTGTGGTGCAGGGAGAGGAGCTTGAGAACATTACCCTGCGCAAGCAGGCAAAGGGCCTTACAGGGGATATACGCATAGTTTACTTTGACGAAGGTAACGTGGATTCCTGCACCTGCTGCGGCACTCATGTGGCGTTGTCCGGAGAGATAGGCTATATCAAGATAACTTCACATATGAAATACAAGGGCGGCACCCGTATATGGTTTGCCTGCGGCATGAGGGCCGTGGAGGATTCACTGAAGAATCAGGACATAGTGGATACACTGGCTGTGCGGTTCAGCGCCAAGGCGGAGGATGTGGTATCCGCCGTAATCCGACAGGGAGACGAGCTGAACGCAGCAAAGCATCAGCTGCGGGAGCGCACACAGCAGCTGCAGAAGTACGTTGCGGCGGAGCTGCTGGAGGGAGCTGAAAATATCAACGGCACCCGCCTTGTAATGAGCCTCCAGCAGGGGGGCCAGATGAATGAGCTTAAGACCCTTGCGGAAAAGGTTACAGAGCAGCCGGATGCCCTTGCGGTATTGTTTGCAAAGAACGGCGATACCCTTATGTATCAGCTGGCCCGGGGCAAGGGCGTAAAGCACAGCGTAAGGGAACTGATACAGGCCGTAAACGCCGCAGTGGGCGGCAAAGGCGGCGGACGGGATGACTTTGCTCAGGGCAGCGCGCCCATTAGCGGCGCCTCTGATGTTGAAGGCACGGTGGAACAGATAAGGAACTACTGCAAGGCTGTGCTGAAGGGCTAAAAATGCCAAAATATATAGATGAAATCTAAAAAATCCATTGACAAAAGCCTGTGATGTGGTATAATAACCCACGGTAAAAGCAGAAGCAGCCCGCTTCTCACCCGCCGGCGGCACAGTCAGGCGCGGTATCACGGCAATAATAAACCATGTGGTTTAGTGTGTTCAGCGGGTAGATTCTGCCCGCTGAATTTTATTTTATGGAGGTGTCCCACCATAGCCAAGGAAGAACTTCAGATCAATGAAGAAATTCGCGACAAGGAAGTGCGCCTTATCGACGAAGAAGGAAACCAGCAGGGTATAGTACAGCTGGATGTGGCTTTCCGCATGGCCGACGAAGCCGGACTGGATCTGGTCAAGATCGCTCCTCAGGCCACTCCCCCCGTATGCAAGATAATGGACTACGGCAAGTACAAGTTTGAGCAGGGCAAGCGCGAGAAGGAAGCCAAGAAGAACCAGAAGGTTATCGAAGTAAAGGAAATTCGTCTTTCCGCCACTATCGATACCCACGATATGGAAGTTAAAGCCAAGGCTACCGAAAAGTTCCTTAAGAACGGGGACAAGGTAAAGGTGACCATCCGTTTCCGCGGCCGCCAGATAAAGCACGGCGACCTGGGCCTGGATGTTATGGATGCCTTTTATGAAATGGTCAAGGACAGTGCTGCGATCGATCGTCCTGCAAAGCAGGAAGGCCGCAATATGTTCATGATATTAACACCTAAAACCAATTAATACAGGAGGAAACCCCATGCCTAAAATCAAGACTCACAGGGGTGCGGCAAAGCGTTTCAGCCTCACCAAGTCTGGCAAGATTAAGAGAGCAAAGGCTTACAAGAGCCACATCCTTACCAAGAAGACCACCAAGCGCGGCCGCAGACTGCGTCAGACCGGCTACATTGCCGAGTGCGAAGCCAAGAAGGTTCGCGAGCTGATACCTTACAAGTAGGAGGAAATTAATCATGGCAAGAATTAAGAGAGCAGTTAATGCCGTTAAAAAACGCCGCAAGGTTTTCAAGCTTGCTAAGGGCTACTATGGCGCCAAGAGCAAGCAGTATCGTTCTGCTTCCCAGCAGGTAATGCGCTCCATGGCTTACGCCTATGTTGGCCGTAAGCTCAAGAAGCGTGAGTATCGCAAGCTGTGGATCGCCCGTATCAACGCCGGCGCCCGTATCTGCGGCACCACCTACAGCCGCATGATCGACGGCCTCAAGAAGGCTGGCGTAGATGTAAACCGCAAGGTTCTGGCTGACCTGGCAGTAAACGATATGGCCGCCTTCAAGAAGCTGGCTGATATCGCTGTTGAGGCCCGCGCATAACTAACAGCATTTAAGGCGCAGTCGCAATATCCGGCTGCGCTCTTTTCATTTAATTATCGTCGGAGGGATATACCATGCTTATCCAGAGCACGCAGAACGATACCGTAAAGCGCATGCGCTCCCTTGCCGCCAAAAAAGGCAGACAGGAGACCGGCCTTCACTTTATTGAAGGGGAAAGGCTGGTGCGGGAGGCAATAGCCTCGGGCGCTGATATTGCCGAGCTCTTTATTGAGGAGGGCAGGGAGGCAGAGGACATAGCCTCTTCAGCGGCACGGGTTTATACCGTTACCCGCAGAGTGCTGGAGAGCATGACAGACACCGGTACTCCACAGTGGATATGCGCTGCTGTGCGCACTCAGGATACCACCCCTCCCGAAAGCTATCCCGATGGCCTTATCGTGGCGCTGGACAGGGTGCAGGATCCCGGAAATTTGGGTACAATCCTTCGTACCGCCGACGCTATGGGGGCGGTTGGCCTGCTGCTGGGCAGCGGCTGTGCGGATCCCTTTGGCCCCAAGGTGCTGCGCTCCACAATGGGCAGCCTGTATCATATTCCACTCTGGCAGGGAGAGCTTGATCAGGAGCTTTCAAAGCTTAAGCAGGCGGGCTTTTCCCTTGTTTGCGGCCATCTGGAGGGAAATGAGACACTTCCCCCTGTGGGGGATAAATGCGTGCTGATAATTGGCAACGAGGGAAATGGGGTATCCGACCGGGTTGCGGATATGTGCTGCAAGTACCGCCTGCCAATGTACGGCAGGGCGGAGAGCCTGAATGCATCTGTGGCGGCGGGGATACTCATGTATGAGCTTGCCCGTACCATGAGAGGACAATAAAACAAATACTGCGGAGAAGCATATGAATAACGAAAAAACCTTTGCAAAGAATTACGCTGCCCTGCGTTGGGGCTACCTTGTGCTCTGCACCCTCCTGCTGCTGTTTCTGGGGCTTATTTATGCATGGTCTGTATTCCGTATACCCCTTGAAACAGAATTCGGCTGGACGCCCTCACAGGCCTCTCTGGTGTTTTCTGTAAGCATGATGCTGTTCTGCCTTGGCGGCCTTGCGTCCGGCATGCTGCAGAAAAAATTCAGCATCAGGATAACCGTAATCTGCAGCGCCCTGTGCATGCTGGCGGGCTTTTGCGCCGCTTCCATGGCAAAGGGACTGCTGGGCATCTGCTGCACATATAGCCTGCTGTGCGGTCTTGGTGTAGGCTTGGGCTACAATTCCTGCCTCAGCGTGGTAATGTCCTGGTTCCCCGATAAAAAGGGACTGGTATCCGGCATAGCGCTAATGGGCTTTGGCTTTGGCGGCATGGTGTTCGGTACATTGAGCGCAAACCTTATAGGCTCCATTGGCTGGCGCAAAACCTTCCTGGTTTTCGGCTTTGTGTTCTTTGCGGTAATTCTTATAGGCGCCTTTATCCTTAAGGTCGCTCCGTCCGAGTTTGCCGCGAAAATGGCAGCGGGCAGCAAGGCAAAGGCATCCCTCAGGGAAATGGAGTGGAAGCAGATGATCAAATGCCGTCAGTTCTGGCTGTATTTTGCATGGGCCATCATACTTTCTGCGGCAGGCCTTGCGGTAATGAATGAGGCCGCATCCTTCGCCCAGTGCTTTGTGGGAGAGAACCTTGCCCGTGCGGCTGCCCTTGCAGGTATGGTGTCCATAGCAAACGGTGTGGGCCGCATAATATTCGGCCAGCTGTTTGACAGGATAGGCTACCGCAAAACAATGCTGGGCGTGTGCGGCATGTTTATCTGCGCATCCGCAGCTCTGCTCCTTGCCAACAGTACCATGAGCATCCCTGTGCTGGCGGCGGGCTTTATTCTGCTTGGCCTTGCCTATGGCGGAGTTACCCCCACAAATTCGGCGTACGCTTCTTATTTCTTCGGCACTAAGAACTACGCTTTTAACTTCAGCCTTGTAAATCTTAACCTTATTATTGCCTCATATCTTGGGCCTGCCTGTGGCAGCCTCTCATATGCGGGCACATTCCTCGTAATACTTGCCTTTGGTGTAATGGGTGTATTCATAAGCCTTGCCATAAGGGAATATAAGGAAACCGCTGTACAGGCGTAAATATGCATATTTAAAGGCGCGGCAATATTGCCGCGCCTTTTTGTGTGCTTTATAAACTATCACCAAAGTCCCTGCGGAACGCAGCCGCAAGCTGTTCCTGCCAGTCGCTGTCCGCCTCCAGCTTACCGAAGAAAAAGCGGAGTGTTCCGGGTTCTTCCACCCAGCGAAGGCCGCCGATAAGGTGGCGGTTTTTAAACAACCACTCAATGCGGTCAACGGCGTACATGACCTGAGACAGGGTAAATACCCTGCGGGGCATGGCAAGGCGTACCAGCTCCATGGCTGCCATGGGTTCTGTGCCGTCTGGCTCACGCTGTTCCGAGAGGGTGCCGCGCTCCATGCCGCGGATGCCGCCTGCGATGTATATTGCTGCCGCAAGGGCGCCGGCAGGGTACTGATTGCCCTGAAGATGGGGAAGGAACTCGCGGGCGTTCAGATGGCAGCCAAGGCCGCCTGCGGGCGTTACAACCGGTATACCGCGCTTGATGAGTTCATCCGTCATAAACCGGATAAACTGAGGGCCTTGGCTGATGATATCCTCATCCATAGTTTCATCAAGACCAACGGTGATGGCTTCCATTTCACGGACGCTCATGCCGCCGTAGGTGAGGAAACCCTCAAACATGGGCACAAGTTCCATCATGCGGTCATTCAGTGCCTTGTCGCGCACACAGATGCCGCCGCCCCGGGCAAAGCCAAGCTTTCTGGCGGAAAAGTATACGATGTCAAAGCAGTCCGCAAGGGCACGGGCGATCTCGCGGATGGACATATGGGCGCAGGCTGCCTCGCGTGTCTTTATGAAGTGGAGATTGTCCTGAAGGAGACTTGCGTCCAGTACGGTCAGGATGCCGTTATCGTGTGCAAGCTTTGTGGCGACGCGGCAGTTTTCCAGGGAGAAGGGCTGACCGCCGATAAGGTTGGTGCCAGCCTCAAGGCGCAGGAATGCCATGTGGCCTTTATTGCGCTGTATGCATGACTGGAGCTTATCAAGGTCCATATTGCCCTTGAAAAGGCAGGAGCTTTGGGTATTGATGCCCTCGTCGCTTACCAGCTCCTCAACTGTGCCGCCGCATTGGGTGATGTGGGCCTTTGTGGTGGTAAAGTGGAAGTTCATTGCCACCACATCGCCGGGTTTTACAAAGGTTTTTGCAATGATGTGCTCTGCGGCTCTGCCCTGATGGGCGGGCAGGAAGAATTCCATGCCAAATATTTCCTTAAGCTTTGCATGGAGACGGTTGAATGTCTCACTTCCGGCGTATGCGTCGTCTGCTACCATCATGGCGGCAAGCTGATTGTCGCTCATGGCGTTTACGCCGCTGTCGGTAAGCATATCCATGAATACGTCACGGTTCTGAAGCAGGAATGTATTGCAGCCGGCCTGCTTTATGGCAACGAGGCGCTGCTCCACCGGGGGAAGGTTAAGCTTCTGTACAATGCGTACTTTGTGCATTTCGAGGGGGATGTTTTCGCCGCTGAAGAATTTTACCTTGGTCATTTTGAGCCTCCTAAAAATAAATAATTGATTTTCGGAGGTATCCTTTGGCGGCGATACCGGCCGATAAAATTATCGGGAACAAAAAAGCCCGTCCCCTGACATGCAGAGGACGAGCGCCAAATCCCGTGTTACCACCTCAATTTATCCGGTTCTCGCGATACCGGACCTTTTCGAGTACCCTATGCGGACACAGCCGCCCTATACTCTATCACTGTAACGGGTGAATCCCGTCCCCGCCTACCGGTTGCCTTTCGGGGGGAGGCTGATGGCGTGTATTCCCAAGCGGCGGCCTGTTGACTTGCACCAACCGTCAACTCTCTGTAGGCTCCGTTCATGGTACTATTTCGCCGTCACGGCCTTTTCAATACCAATTGCGTTGAATTATATATTATGTGAATCGCATTGTCAAGCGCATAAATAATTTTATTTTTGATGCATCATGGATTAATTATGCAAATATCCAGCAAAACAGCTGAATATTTAATATTGGGATATTGTGAAAATGGTCTGTCTCCCAATACATTCATTGCCTGACATGGGGGCTGATGATATAATAAATATATAATATTTGATAAATGCCGGGTCGGCACAATAAATATCTATCCGCAAGAGGAGCTTATCTTTATGAAAAACAATACCAATCTCAGCGCACCCTTCAGCTTTATACTGCCCACCAGAATAGAATACGGCACCGGATGCCTTGCAAAGCTGCCGGATATACTCAAAGAAGCGGGAGTAAAGCGGCCCTTGCTGGTAACGGATAAGGGCATAAAGGCCGCTGGCATAGTGGACAAGGTAACAGCCTGTCTGGATGGGGCGGATGTCACATATCTTGTGTTTGACAATATTGAGCCCAATCCCAAGGATTATAACGTGGAAGAGGGCGCAGCGGTGGCTCGAGAATTCGGCGCGGATTCCATAATAGCCGTGGGCGGAGGCAGCCCCATAGACTGCAGCAAGTCCATAGGCGTTCTGCTTGCTCACGATGCCGATAAGATAAAGCCCTACGAAGGCAAAACCGGCGTAAAGAAGGCTATACCGCCGCTGTTTACAGTACCCACCACATCCGGCACAGGCAGCGAGCTGACCTTCTCTTCCGTTATTACCGACACTGCCAATCAGTACAAGATGACGGTAAAGAGCCCCCTTATTGCCGCCAGCGTTGCCCTGTGCGATCCTGAGCTTACGGTATCAGTGCCTGCAAGTGTTACCGCTGCCACCGGCGTGGATGCCCTCACCCATGCCATAGAGGCGTATACCGCAAACTGCTCCGAGCCCTTCAGCGATGCGGCCGCCCTCTATGCTATAGAGCTTATTTACAACAATCTGGAAACTGCTGTAAATGACGGCGCCAACATAGGCGCAAGGGAAGCCATGCTTATGGGCAGTATGCTGGCAGGCGTGGCCTTCAGCCATTCCGACGTTGCCTCTGTGCATTGCATCGCAGAGACCCTTGGCGGCATATATGATCTGCCCCACGGCCTGTGCAATGCCATTTTCCTGCCCCACATGATGGAATACAATTCCTGCTGCTGTCAGGATAAGTACGCCCGCGTGGCAAGGGCAATGGGCCTTGAGTTTGCCACGGAGGAAGAAGGTGCCGCAAAGGCAGTTGCCGCCGTGCAGCAGCTGTGTCTGGATGTGGATCTGCCTGAGTTCAAGTCTCTTAACGTGCCGGAAGAAAGCTTCCAAAGGATTGCCGAAATATCCGCAAGGAATATTTCCACCGAAAGCAACCCCAGACCCATGGCTGTTGAGGATTATGTGGCAGTATTGAAAAAAGCAAATCAATAGCACGACCGGAACACATTTAAAAATATAAATATGAATACACTAAAAATCCCCCCTGCGCAGGGGGGATTTTTAGTGGTTGTTAGCTTTAGCCTATACTGCGGAGCATGGATGCATACGCATCGGATATTTCCAGCATAGAATGTTTCATGGCAGAGGAAAACTCCGTTGTGTCGGTATAGCCGGTTTCCGTAAGTGCGCTGAGAGAGGCGGTGCATTTATCACAGCACTGCACAAGGGCTGAAAGGGCAGGGGATGCGTCCTGATATTTGTAAAGCTCCTGACATGCGGAGGAAAGATTAGCCTGTATTTCCTTTACCAGTGCCGCCCCTTCTGAAGGGCTCATGGATTTTTCGTCAAACTCTATGCATGCGGCACAAAGGGCGGTTTGAGCGTCGTTTAGGGCGTAAAAGCTTTGCTTTATGTTTTGTATTTCGTCTTTTCCAGCAGTAATGCTGAAGGTGACAGCAGGGGCAGAAATATCGTATACCGCGCAGTCTGACCCTTCGCTGATAAGCCGCTCCTTTACGGTGCGGGCCTCGGTTTCTGTGCCATAGCCTGAGGCTAGCACACGATACATGCCCTGATCATCATACACATACCCGCCTGCGCCTCGTTCCTTAAGGCTGGCGGAAAGGGCGGAGGCGTTCTCCTCGGATGAAAATACGCCCATCTGCAGGGCAAAGCAGCTTATGGCAGGCAGTTCAACCTTTTCGTTTACGGAGGATATGCCGCCGTTTAGGCTGACCTCAAGGGATTCTTCATTGGCAGAACTCTCCTGTTCCAGCCTATCCAAACCATCGGTATTAAAAACAGGCAGCTCGGACAGGGCGCTGAAGGCGGGAGCCATAACCTCCTCAGCCAGCCACTTGCCTGCGGCGGATGCGGTAAACAGGTATATGATAAGCCCCACCATAACAAGTGCGCCAAGGGCTTTGCCTGCGCCGGAAGAATTTCTGCGCCTGCGTTTTCTCCGTCTTGCGTATTCCATTGCAATATCTCCTTTGTGGTATGGTATATGGATATTCAGCAAAGGGGTTGTACAGAACAGGCGCGTGGAATCATAGGGGAGAAAGTGATATAATTGCTGTAATCTCATCAGGGGAGGTGACGTGGTGAAAAGCAGGATAAAACTGATATCTGCAGGCATGGTGCTGGCTGTGCTGCTGTGCATATGGATAGCCCACGGCAACCAAAACATAGGCCTTACTGCCTATGAGGCGGAAGTAACAGGACTTCCATTATCCTTCGAGGGGCTAAAGGTCGTTCAGCTGTCCGACCTGCACAATGTTACCTTTAAGGATGATAATAAAAAGCTGATTTCCATTATTGCCGATGCTGAACCCGATATGATATTCATCACGGGGGATATGCTGGACTCCAGAAAAACCAATATGGAAGCGGCGCTGGATATCGCACAGCAGGCTGTGACCATTGCTCCAACGTATTACGTGCCCGGAAATCATGAATCCCGAATAAAAGAGTATGCTGAGTTTGAGAGCCGCCTTGTAAAAACCGGGATAACAGTGCTGAGAAACAGCGCCGTATCCGTTGAAAAAGATGGGGAGGCAATAACCATAGCAGGGGTGGACGACCTTGATTTTCTGGATGCTGAGGATGCTGAAGCGGCGATGAGCGCAATGCTGAATCGACTTAACATAGAGGGATGTGCACTGCTGCTTTCACACAGACCCGAGCTGTTTGATGTATATGCCGATAAGGGCATAGAACTTACCTTTTCCGGCCATACCCATGGCGGTCAGATACGGCTGCCTTTTTTAGGGGGGGCTGTATGCGCCGGGGCTGGGCTTTTTCCCGGAATATGACGGGGGACTGTATCATAAGGGCAGCAGTACAATGGTAGTGAGCAGAGGCATAGGCAACAGCCTTTTTCCATTCAGGGTGAATAATGATCCTGAGGTGGTGCTGGCTATTCTCAGATGTAAATAAAACAAAGGCACATGATTTCTCATGTGCCTTTTAAAAATTTGTGCGAGCAAGCCGTAAGCCGAGTTCTGTCCGGGACTTTCGTCCTTGGGTGACCATCTATCTAGGCCTGTCGTTGCCGGCAGGCTCGTGCGATTATCAAGAGCGTGACGGGCCGCCATTAAATGCTCTCATTCCAATCTTGCACCGGGTGGGGTTTACATGGCGGACAAGTCGCCAGGCCGCCGGTGAGCTCTTACCTCGCCTTTCCATCCTTACCGCAGTAAACTGCGGCGGTATATTTCTGTTGCACTTTCCCTGGAGTCGCCTCCGCCGGACGTTATCCGGCACCCTGCCCTATGGAGCTCGGACTTTCCTCATACGGTCAAAGCCGCATGCGGTCACCTGTCTTACTCGCAAATTTTGTATGCGGTTGTAAATGTGCGCTATTGCTTATTGTAAAGTATCCTGCCGCAGTTTTCACATTCTACCACACCTGTGCCGGATTCCACCTTTTTTACTATTGAGGTGGGAAGTGACATGCGGCATCCGCTGCACTGGTTGTTTTCCACCGTGGCTATGGGGTTGGCATAGTTGGAGCGGATTGCTGTATAACGTTTAAGCAGTGCCGGGTCAATGCCCGCTTTCAGCTTATCCGCCGCGGCAACGGCCTGCTCCCTTTCGGGGGCTGCCTGAGCTTTTTCTTCTTCGCAGGCGGCACGTACCGCGTCGTATTCCTTCTTGGCCTTGCCTGCCTTTGCATAGGTTTCTTTATAGTCTGCGCTGGCCTTCTCAAGGAAGGTGATAGCGTCGGTGATGTCCTTGCGGGCGGAGGTTATCTGATCCATAAGGCCTTCCATGGACTTGCGGGCCTCGGTCATTTCGGCTGCGGTGCATTCTTCGTCCTTTTCCATGGTGGAGAACTCGGAAAGCTCCAGCTCAAGCCTGCGCTCAAGATCCTGACAAAGGGCGGTGAGCCTGGTGAGGGCGGCACCCTTTGCTTCGATATTCTTAGTGAGGGTGGCTGCCTGTGCCTGCTGCTCGGTAAGGAAGGAATGGAGCTTGTTGAGGCGGGCACGGTTGGGGGTGGACTTGAGGCGGTTGTCTATCTTTGCAACTGCCTGCTGAGCCTGGTCATACAGCCAGAGATCATCTATCTTGGTCATGGGATTACCTCCTGTAGTGATAGCCCGGGGCCTGTTATATACCCCTGAGACATGCCGATTCCGAACATGTCAACTTATATTGTACATCATTAGTAAGGGCTTGTAAACGGCTGATAAGTGGCTGTAAAACCACTTTTTCCGTCTCATAATGTCCTGCCTCTACTATACACAGGCCCATTGCGTCTGCCTGTATGGCAAGATGGTGTTTCATTTCTCCCGTAATGAAGGCATCTGCGCCTGCGGCCTTTGCGGCAAAAAGCTCATCTGCGGCGCTGCCGCCCACCAGTGCAATACGCTGTACCATGGCATTGTCGCTGCCGGTTATGCGTACTCTGGTGCTGAGCCTTCGCTCCACAGTGCGGGCAAAGTCGATAAAGGACATGGGAGAGGAGAACATACCTATGCGGCCCAGATTGTCAGGGGGCAGTTTTTCGATATTCTCAAGCTCCAGGGTTTCCGCAAGGCAGTCATTAACGCCGCCGTCTGCAGAGTCAAGGTTTGTATGGGCGGCAAAAAGGCCTATGCCATTGCGTATAAGCATATATGCTCCTGCCGTATCCGGGTCATCCGGAGCAATGCGCTTTACTCCGCCGAAGAACACGGGATGATGGGTGAGCAGAATATCTGCGCCCCATTCAATTGCTTCCTTTGCGGTCTGTACGGAGCAGTCCAGAGCGACAAGCACTTTGGATATTTCATCTTTTTCCGTTCCTATGAGCAGGCCGGGGTTGTCCCAGGGATAGGCCAGCTCCTTTGGGGCTATGGTTTCCATTGCGGCGATAAAGTCAGCAAGCTTCATTTTTTCATCTCCGTAGCTAAGTTTATAAGTGTATCTGCTCTTTTGATTATATCCAGCAGCGCATCGGGCGAGACGCCTTTATTCTTTGCCTGCTGCAGTCTTTTTACATGACCCTGCTTATACTGCTCCAGCAGCGGCAGCAGCAGCGGGTCATTTTTTTCAAACATCATGTATCCAAGGGAATATTCGTCCCGGAGAAACCATGCCGGAACGGCGGCAGGCTCACCCGGAGTAACGGCGATTATCTGGTATATGCGTCCTGCGTCCAGCACCAGCCTTTCGTCGGTTATGCAAAAGCGATTTTCCCGCAGGAAGCGCCGCAATTCCTCCACGCCACGCATGGGCTGCATAACTATTGTGTTTGCGCTGTGGGCCACATCGGGTGCTGCCCCCAGTATCCTTGCAATAAGCTCCCCGCCCATGCCTGCGATTATCATGGCGTCTGCATCCCCTATGGAAAGGTGGCTTATGCCATCGGATACAACAGTGCTCATTCGCTCCTGCAGGCCGCACTTATGTGCCAGCAGCCTTGCCTTTTCCAGAGATGGTTCGCTGATGTCGGATGCGGTGACATGCTGTGCGCGGCCCTGCTGAAGCAGAGCCACCGAGAGCCTGCCATGGTCGCAGCCTATATCTGCGGCGTGGTTTGCCGCTTGTATCATGTCCGCCGCGGCCTGCAGCCGGGGACGGAGCTGAACAAAATTCCTCATACTGATACTATATAATAAATACCCCGCTGATGCAAACTGCAATGACAAAAGGTCAGTTGTGTAATATAATATACTTATCTATAAGTATACACATCTCATTTCCCTGCAAAGGGGAACAGGAGGCAAAATATGATGACAAAATGGGCAGGACAGCTGGACAAGGATAGCGTACTCATGGAGTATCCCCGTCCACAGCTGCGTCGCAACAGCTATATAAACCTAAACGGACTGTGGAACTATGCCATGGTTCGGGGCAAGGGCATACCAGATAAGCCGGACGGAGAGATTCTTGTGCCCTTTTCGCCGGAGTGCGCTCTTTCCGGTGTAATGCGCAGGGTAACCCCTGAGGATACCCTTTGGTACATGCGCAGCTTTATACTGCCTGAGGGTTTTAACATTGGCCGTGTGCTGCTGCACTTTGGCGCGGTGGATCAGATAGCTACGGTGTATCTCAACGGTATTGAGCTGTGTACCCATACCGGAGGATATACGCCTTTCTGCATAGACATAACCCGTGAGCTCAGGGAAGAAAACCAGCTCATCGTAAAAGTAAAGGACCTTACGGATACATCACACCATACCCGCGGCAAGCAAAAGACCCGTAAGGGCGGCATATGGTATACCCCTCAGAGCGGCATATGGCAGACGGTATGGATGGAAAGCGTGCCCGAGGAGTATATTTCAGGGCTGCGTATAACCCCGCTGTACGATGAAGAGGCGGTAGAGATAACCGTATTCTCTCAGGCAGATCGTCCCTGTACCGCAAGGGTGGGCATGGTGGTTGCTCAGGGCAATACCAACATCCCCATGCGCATGAGCCTGCAGGGCTTTACCCCCTGGACCCCCGAGGAACCCTATCTTTACGATTTTTCCGTGCTGATGGGAGAGGACAGGGTAGAGAGCTATTTCGGCATGCGAAAGTTTGAGATAAAGGAGGACGAGGCGGGGATAAAGCGCCTGTTCCTCAATAATAAGCCGTACTTCCACAACGGCGTGCTGGATCAGGGATATTGGCCGGACGGCCTGTATACACCTGCCTCCGATGAGGCCATGACAGCGGACATCAGCGCCATGAAGGAGCTGGGCTTCAATATGCTGCGCAAGCACATAAAAATAGAGCCCCTGCGCTGGTATTATCATTGCGACAGGCTGGGCATGCTGGTGTGGCAGGATATGGTAAACGGCGGAGGCAAGTATGACAGCCTTACCGTTGTAGCCCCACTGTTTACCGGGGCAAAGATAAAAGACGACAGATATTCCCGCTTCAGCCGAGCTGATGAGGATGGCAGAGAGCAGTTTAAAAAAGAACTGGATGAAATGATAACTCACCTGTACAATTGCGTATCCATTGCCGTATGGGTGCCTTTCAATGAAGGCTGGGGCCAGTTTGATGCGGCGGAAATTGCTGAACGTGTAAAGGCCATGGATCCAACAAGGCTTATAGACCACGCCAGCGGATGGCACGATCAGGGGGCGGGAGATATATACAGCCGCCATGTGTATTTCAGACCTTATCGCTTTAAGGCTGATGATAAGGGCAGAGCAGCGGCCCTTACGGAGTGCGGAGGCTACAGCCTGCGCCTTGAGGGCAATGGCGAGGCGGCAAAGGAATTCGGCTACAAAAAGCTTAAAAGCCGTGAAGAACTTATGGCCGCGTACCGAAAGCTGTACGAGCAGGAGATAATTCCCGCCATCCCCAAAGGGCTGTCCGCCGTGGTATATACCCAGCTCAGCGACGTGGAGGGGGAGACAAACGGCATTTTCACCTATGATCGCGATATATTGAAGGTGGATGCAGATGCTGTACGGGAGATAAACAGCAGGCTGAACTACGCTCCTCAGGGAGAAAGCGAAAGCTGACCTGAAGTAAGTCCGCCGCAGTTGGCGATGGCTTCTGCCAGAAAGTCCACGCTGTTCAGCGCCTGCTCAAGTGTGTTGGCGTTGTGGCCCACCTCCACCAGCAGGCACTGATCGGATATGTGCTGATTGTATCGCCCGGTCTTTACCCGTATCTCGCGGACAAGGCCCTCGTCAATGCCTGCAACATATTCCGTTATGCGCTTTGCAAGGGCATAGTTGGCCTCAAAGTCCGGCATTTCAGAATATCCTGTGCCGGTGGCGCCTTTGCCTGTGCCCACCACAAACATAATTCGTGCGTATTCTTTGCCGTCTATGGTAACATAGTCGGCAATTTCTTTTGGGTTATTTCCATAGGCATCCCGGTGAACGTCGATGAACATGGTAAGAGATGGATACTTTTCTTTATATTTTTCCATGGTTACCACAGAGCGGGAGTATGCTGTGGCGAGCTTTGGGGGCTCGTGGTTGGTGGTGTCGTGCAGTACGGCAATGCCGTAGCTTCTAAGCTCTTCCGCAAGCTTTTCACCTACGGCTATCATGTTCTTGTCGTTTTCATTGGTGCGCCACTTGCTGCTGTCTTCATATGTGCTGTCCTTGGTTTTGAAGTAGGCTTCGGTGGCGTGGGTGTGGTATATGAGTATCTTGGGCTCGCTGCCCCCAAGGTCTATGTCCGGTGCGCCGGGTATAAGCTCTATGCTTATGCCGGGCGGCAGAGGGTCAGGCTGGGCTGTGGGTTCAGGCGCGGCATCCTGCATTGGCACAGCCTGCAAAAAGGGAAACTCCATGCATAGCAGAAGATGCCCAAGGTCACAGTTTCCACCATAATAAGCACCTATCCGTAAAACGTAGAAAAAGGAGCACAGTATAAACAATATAAGCGATGTAATGGATATCCCATATGTTTTGCGGCGTTTCTTCTGCATAGCGTGACAAGCCCTCCCATACATGGTATGAGGGAGGGCTTTGGGGTATGCTATGCGATCAGCATGCGTACATCCTCGTAATCTGTCTTAAACAGGGCAAGGTTAATGGCGTCCGCTATGACCCGTGACATATCCTCTGCAATGGCATCGATATCCTTTGGGGTCACAACCAGTGGCCCCAGGCTTTCGCTTATCACCTGGGCGGCAAGGTCTCTGAGCTTTTCTTCGTCTCCGTGGAGCCCTGTCTTATCCGCGATAAGAGAGATGACCTCCTGAGAAATGGTGGCGGCGTGAACCACCATAGGAACCCCTATGGCGATAACGGGCACGCCGAAGGCCTGGCTGTTAAGGCCCTTGCGGGTGTTGCCCACGCCGCTGCCGGGGCTTATGCCTGTATCCGTCAGCTGTATGGTGGTGCTGATGCGGGCGGCGCGGCGGGAAGCAAGTGCGTCTATGGCTATGATCAGGTCGGGCTTTATGTGTTCAGTCACTCCGCGGACTATCTCCATGGTTTCTACACCTGTTACCCCAAGCACGCCGGGAGCTACAGAACAGACGGAGCGCACAGGGCGAGGCAGTGCCTCCGGCATGTATTCGTTGATATGGCGGGTAACGTATATCCTTTCCGCAACGCGGGGGCCAAGGGAATCCGGCGTGATGGCCCTGTTGCCCAGGCCAACCACAAGCACCGTGGCCCTGTCGGGAAGGCTGCCTGCCATGTGGGCTATTTCTTCCGCCAGCGCCTTGCTTACCTCCTCAAACAGGGGCAGAGGCCTGCTTGCAAGGGCGGGAGCGTCCAGCGTAACGTACAGCCCCATGGGCTTTTCCAGTTTTCTTGCTGCTTCGTCGGTTTCTATTTTTATGCGGGATACAGCGTATCCTTCGGTTTCTTCGGTTTGCTCGGTTACTCCCTTTATATCCGGATTAAGCTCGCGGGACTCCATGGCAAGGTCTGTGTATATGCTGTTTGCCATTTGTTTTCCTCCTTTAGAATAATATACTTGTATTATGGCGTAAAAGCGGATACAATATTTTGCGGAAAATGAGCGGAACAGAAAAATAAAAGCTTGCATTGGACAAGTTCATGTGATATAATGCATTCTGTTCGAGTAAAAAACACAGGGGGTGAATTGTTTTGGCTAACCATAAGTCCGCTTTGAAGCGCGTAGGCGTCAGCGAGAAGAAGAATCTTCGCAACCGTATGATCACTTCTCAGGTTAAGACTGCCGTTAAGAGCTTTGATAAGGCTCTGGCTTCCGATGACAAGGCCGCTATCGATAGCGCCTATGTTAACGCTGTAAGCACCGTCGATAAGGCTGCCGGTAAGGGCGTTATCCATAAGAACGCTGCTGATCGCAAAAAGGCTCAGTTGGCAATAAAGCTGGCGGCAAAATAAAGCCAAAAGAATTGCCCGTTTAATAGACGCGTTAAAGGCCAACCCTTAGGTTGGTTTTTTTCGTGCGAAAGAGAGGAATTAGTCTTTATGAAAAACAAAGGCGTTTTTTATGCGCTTGGTGCAGGCATAAGCTGGGGCGTAAGCCTTGGCATATTTGCGCGGTATATGACCGCATTTGGCTTTACCGCCATGCAGATATCCGCCGTGCGCACCACCATCAGCGCAATAACCTTTATCCTCCTTGCCCTGTTTACCGACAGGGGGGCGTTCAAGCTCAATATCAAGGACAGCTGGATATTCCTTTGCTCCGGCTTTATCAGCGTAACGCTGTTTTGCTGGTGCTATTTTACCGCCACACAGAACTGCTCTCTGGCGGTTGCGGGCATATTGCAGTACACCGCCCCAATATGGGTGGTGGTACTGTCGGCTATAGTATTTAAAGAGCGTATTACCAAGGTAAAGGGCTGGGCCATGATAGTTGCCATAGGCGGAAGCGTTCTGGTCAGCGGCATAACCGAGGGCATCGGCAATGTTTCGGCATATGGCCTCATTGCAGGCGTGCTGTCCGGTATTGTGTATGGCCTGTATACCATATTTACCCGCTTTGCGGTGCCCAAGTATCGCGCCATGACCATAAACGTATACACCTTTATCGTGGCTTCTGTATCCTCACTGCTGATGGCAGGGCCTGTAAAGACTGTAAAGGCCGTATGTACTCCCGAGGTACTGCCTGTGGCGGTAATCGGCGGCATAATGTGCGCAGCCGTGCCCTATTACCTTTATAATAAAGGCATGGAAACACTGGATAACGGCAAGGCCAGCATACTGGCTACCATAGAGCCCGTGCTTGCGGTAATGGTATCCGTATTCATATTTAAGGAGCCCCTCAGCCTTGCGGCATTCATCGGTATCGTAATGATACTGGGTGCAGTGCTTACAATTGCCTTGTATAAGGAAAAGCCCGCTGCTGTGGAGAATCAAATACAGTAAACACAGAGCCCGAAGCAATTCGGGCTTTTAATTTAGACTTTTTTGTGAAATAAAAGTAAAAAGCGAAAATGTTTAAAGGAATTTGCCCTTTTGCGCAGAAAAAAACAAAGTAGGGAATTTTTTTAAGCCCTGTAAGGAGGCTTTTATTTATGATAGACAGCAAATCATTCAGACAGTACGTTGAAGAGAGCGAGCGCTCCGTGCTCTCACCCTATGCTGCTTTTTCTGCGGATACCAAGGGCCGTGAGCGTCCCCTTACTCCTTGCCCCGTGCGTACCGAATATATTCGCGACAGGGATAAAATAATACACTGCAAGTCTTTCCGCAGGCTCAAGCATAAGACCCAGGTATTTCTGTCTCCCATAGGCGACCATTACCGCACCCGCCTTACACATACCCTTGAGGTGAGCCAGATAGCCCGTACCATATCCCGTGGGCTGAGGCTCAATGAAGACCTTACCGAGGCCATAGCGCTGGGCCATGACCTTGGGCATACCCCCTTTGGCCATGCGGGCGAGGCTGTGCTGGATGAGCTGCTTCGTGACGAGGGCGGCTTTGAGCATAACGAGCAGAGCATCCGCGTGGTGGAAAAGCTGGAAAACGACGGCAAGGGGCTGAATCTTACACTGGAGGTACGGGACGGCATACGTCACCATAAAAAGAGCGGCACCCCTATGACCCTTGAGGGATATGTTGTAAGCTATGCGGACCGCATTGCCTACATAAATCACGACATTGACGACGCTATCCGTGCGGGGATACTTTCCTCTGAAGATTTGCCCAAAAGCTGCCTCGATCGGCTGGGGCACAGCCACGGCGAGCGCATAAATACCCTGATACTTGACCTTCTGGAGCACAGCTTTATGCAGCCCCGCATCACCATGAGCGAGGATGTGCTGGAGCAGTTTAACGTGCTTAGGGACTTCATGTTTGAAAACGTGTATCTCAACGGCAAAGCAAAGGGTGAGGAAGATAAGGGCAAACACCTTGTGGAGCAGCTTTTCGGCTACTATCTCAACCACGTGGAGCTGCTGCCTCCGGAGTTCCTTATGAACCTTGAGGCGGACGGGGCAAAGCGTGTTGTGGCGGATTATATCGCCTGCATGACGGATACCTATGCCATATCCGTCTTTGAAAAGCTTTTTGTGCCCCGTGAGTGGAGCAGCTTATAAATTAAAAAAATTAAAGGAATTTTGCAATTTATATCGAATAAGATAAATTGTGCGCAAAAACAGAAAGGGGGAGGCCATGGCAAGATTTCCGGATCATTGGATGAGCGAGCTGCTGAGCAAGAGCGACATTGCCGCCATCGCCTCAGAGTATACCCTTCTAAAGCCTAAGGGAAAGAGGCTGTGGGGCTGCTGCCCTTTTCACAGCGAAAAAACCCCGTCCTTTTCCGTAACGCCTGATTCTCAGATGTATTACTGCTTTGGCTGCCATGCAGGCGGCGGCGTAGTGCAGTTTGTGATGGAAATGGAAAAGCTCAGCTATATCGACGCCATAAAATACCTTGCCCAGCGGGTGGGAATGGAGCTGCCCGAAGAGGTGGATGACGATAAGCTCCGCAAGGAACGGGCGGTAAAGGAACGGCTGTATGCCGCATGCAAGGCCGCCGCAATGTTTTATCACGAAAAGCTAATGTCTCCCGAGGGGAAAACTGCCCAGCAATACCTTGCAAAGCGGGGCATAGACGGCGCCATCGCCACCAAGTTCGGCCTTGGCTACGCTCCGCCGGGATGGGACAACCTGCTGAAGCACCTGACAGCACAGGGGTTCAGCAAAAAGGAACTTATCTCCGCAGGCCTTGCGGTGCAGGGCCAAAAGGAAGGCGGATGCTATGATGCCTACCGGGACAGGGTTATTTTCCCCATAATCAATACCTACAAGCGTGTGCTGGGCTTTGGCGCCCGTACCATGGGAGAGGATACTCCCAAGTATCTTAACACCGGCGACACTCCCATATTCAATAAGCGCAATAACCTTTACGCCATAAACCTGCAAAAGGGCGAGCACAACGCTGACCTTATAATGGTAGAGGGCTATATGGACGTTATCAGCCTCTATAAGGCCGGCGTAAAGAATGCCGTAGCAAGCCTTGGTACCGCCCTTACACAGCAGCAGGCGCGGCTTATAAAGCGCTTTGTGCCAAGGGTATACATAAGCTACGATGGCGATTCCGCCGGTCAGAACGCCACCCTCAGAGGGCTTGATATTCTGGCCAAAGAGGGCCTCGAGGTAAGGGTGATAGTCATACCCAACGGCATGGACCCTGATGACTACGCCAGAAAGTTCGGCGGGGAGGAATATCTTTCCCTGAAGGACAAGGCTATGACCCTTAACGCCTTCAAACTGGACAGCCTTATGAACGGGCTGGATCTGAATACGGCGGACGGTCGTGAGGAATACGCCAAAAAGGCCTGTGCGCTGCTTTCAGAGCTGCAGCCTGTGGAGCAGGAACGCTATATACCCACCGTCTCCCGGCGGACAGGCCTCAGCGCGGAGACCATACAGCGCCAGTGCGGCGTTACCCCCCGTGTGGAAGGGAATATCATTGGCAATAATCGGAATACTAAGCAGAAATCAAGGGAAATATCCCAAGGACCCAACAAGGCGGAGATATCCCTGCTCAGCTGCATGATAAATTCCTCCGATGCGCTGCTGTATGCCATGGATAAAATGGCAGAATACGGCATTGAGTTTTCCTCAGAGGGGCTGGATGAGTTTGCGGCGGAATTGCTTGCTGTCAATGCTGTAGGTGAAAAGCCAAATATCCCTGTAATGCTGTCCGCATTGCCCGCAGAAGCGGCAGAGGCAATAGGTGCGGCGCTGAGCGCTGATGAGCAGATGATAGACCCGGCAGCTACCGCTGAGGACTGCATAAACGCCATGGCAAGGGCACAGCTGGACAGGAAAATAACCGAGCTTGCAGCCCAAATGGAGCAGGATGGCAGCAGCGAGGTCAGAAGTGAATATATGAGGCTGGTAAGGGCTCGAGCCTCATTAAAATAAACCTAACGACACTTAAATAATACATCAAAAGGAGAAACTGGTTTTGGAGAACAAGGACCCTAAGAAGAGCCAGAATAAGATCGAGGAGCTTATAGAGCTGGGCAAAAACAAAGGCGTGCTCACCTATAAGGAAGTAATGGACACCCTGGAGGAGCTGGAGCTGGATTCTGAGCAGATCGAAAAGATCTACGACCGCTTTGAGGCACTCAATATCGACGTAGTGGAAGAGACTGACCCTGCGGACGTTGCAGAGGATATCGCCGATATCGAAAGCGATCTGGGCGGTGCGGACGGCGTTGCCATAGACGACCCCGTTCGTATGTACCTCAAGGAAATAGGCAAGGTGCCCCTGCTCAGCGCCGCTGAGGAAATAGACATAGCCAAGCGCATGGCAGAGGGCGATCAGGAAGCAAAGCGTCAGCTGGCAGAAGCCAACCTGCGCCTTGTTGTATCCGTGGCAAAGCGCTATGTAGGCCGCGGTATGCTGTTCCTGGACCTTATCCAGGAGGGCAACCTGGGCCTTATCAAGGCAGTAGAGAAATTTGACTATCGCAAGGGCTATAAGTTCTCCACTTATGCCACATGGTGGATCCGTCAGGCCATCACCCGTGCCATTGCAGATCAGGCCCGTACCATACGTATACCTGTTCACATGGTTGAGACCATCAACAAGCTTATCCGCGTAAACCGTCAGCTTCTGCAGGAATACGGCCGTGAGCCACGCCCCGATGAGATAGCCCGCGAAATGGGCATAAGCGAAGACAAGGTACGCGAGATCATAAAGGTTGCACAGGAGCCCGTATCCCTTGAGACCCCCATCGGTGAGGAAGAGGATAGTCACCTTGGCGACTTTATTCCCGATGACGATGCACCTGCCCCTGCTGAGGTCGCCGCCTTCACGCTGCTCAAGGAGCAGCTGATGGAAGTGCTGGATACCCTCACTCCCCGCGAGGAAAAGGTACTGCGCCTGCGCTTTGGCCTGGATGACGGCAAGGCACGTACCTTGGAAGAGGTTGGTCGCGAGTTCAACGTTACCCGTGAGCGCATCCGCCAGATAGAAGCCAAGGCTCTGCGCAAGCTCCGCCATCCTTCCCGCAGCAAAAAGCTTAAGGATTTCCTTGAGTGATCCTGAAATATACAGCTTTAAAGTGACCAACTAAGGAGGAAACAATGAAAAAGAATCTTTTAACTGTGATGCTGTTGGTTGTAGTATTGCTGGCAGCAGGCTGTGCAAGCCCTGCCCCCGCAGCAGATCCCGCCCCCGAAGCAGAGGTGGCCACTGAACCCGAAACCGTACCCGAAGCCGCAGAAGAAGCAGCTCCTGAGTACACCATGCCCGAGAACAGCATGGGCCTGACCAATGCCACCGTTGCGGATATTCAGACCCTTGTGAATAACGGCGAAGCTTTCTATCTCTTTGTGGATGGCGGCGAGGCTGTTCCCTATGACTACGAGGCACTCAGCCAGGGTGTAGCTACCCTGTTTAAGGATCATGAGTTCCCCGAGGAATTCTACTACGTTGATGCAAGCATTCTCCCCGAGGAAGAATTTGCAATGCTCAAGGGCGCTCTGGCTGTAGAGGAAGCGCAGGTTGCCGAGGGCGTAACCACCTATGCGGGCCTCTATGCATTTGAAAACGGCGCCGTAAAGAACACCCGCTATGACTTTGTTCCCAGCGAAGAGAATAAAAATATCTCCGGCAAGGTTACCAATTTTGTATTTGAAAGCGACCTGTTCACCAATGACCACGGCTGGGAACTGGTGACCTATGAGCAGCTGCTTGAAAAGAGGGACTCCGGCGAGAAGTTCATGGTATACATTGGCCGTGATACCTGCCCCTACTGTGTACCCTTTGTAAAGAGCCTCATGGTAGCATTTGAGACCAGCCCCGCAAACCTGCCTGTATATTACCTCTACACCCAGTCCTATAAGACTGCTATAAACAATGCAGTAGAGGGCGCTCAGGAAACCTGGGATGCGCTGAAGGCAGAGCTTGGCATTTCCGGCACTCCTTCTCTGCTGGTATTTGATGGCGGCGAGGCGAAGCTTTCCTGCGAGAGCAGCGTGGGTTCCGAGTACTTCAGCATGAACGACAGCGAAAAGCAGGTAGAGCGTGATAAGCTGGCCGAAGAGCTTGAGCTGTGGCTGGTTGAGTACGGCCTTACCGGTGAAGTTGCGTAATTAAGCATAATACAATAAAAAGCCGCATAATTGCGGCTTTTTTGCTTATTGCAGCTGCTTCAGTACCGATTGCAGCCGCTGCTGCTGATCGGGGGAGAGCATTGGGGCAATGCGACTCGCCACCGAGGCAAGAGCAGCGGGGTCTATAAGGCCGCTCTGCTTTGCAGCGGCCAGCTCCTGCATAAGCTCTGCTTCGGATTTATTGCCGTATTTGTCTACAACGTTCTGTACATTGCCCAGCATACCGGGGTCGATTTGCTCCGCGGCCTTTTTCATTTCATCCATATTTGGCATGGGCTTGCTGTTGCGCAGGGTACGCTTCATATCATCACCTCAGGGTAATAATATGCGCAGAAATCGTGAAAGGTTCATTCCGGTGCCTTTTTGCATACAATAAAGTACCGGGGAGATATCTTCGGCAGAAGGGAGGGCTAACAGCATGCAGAGAACTGCCCCAACATCACTACCCCAGCGGCGGGAGGGAAACGGTTCCCCTGCCCTTACAATGGCCAGCCGCATACGGGCGGAACAAGGACCTGAGCGGGCGGCCCAGTACCTCAGCGCAATGGAGCCCTTCCTTGCACCGGGGGAGCGCACCTATATTGCTTATACCCTTGGCCTGCCCATTCCGCAGCCTGTGCAGCAAAGCTATTCACCGCCACAGCAAACCCCTAATATGAATCCTCTTGGCGCTTTGGGCGGTATGGGGAATATGGGAGGCCTGGGCAATATAAGCAGCATAATGCAGATAATGCAGCTGATGAACAGCCTGCAGGGGGCACAGAGCGGACAGGGCGGCAACCCTCTGATGCAGATGCTGGGAAACCTTATGGGTGGGGGAAATGGCGGAACAAAGTAAAGCAAAACGGATGCATATGATGCATCCGTTTTAAAATTTGCTTTAGGGTATCATACTTAGCAGCAGCGCTGTGCCAATTCCGAGATAATTGCCCACTGCGTATCCCAATATACCGCAGATAAGGCCGGGCAGAACAACCTGACGGTTATTAAGTGCATTTGCCGTAGGCACTATGAAGGCCGGGCCGTATATACCTGCTGTGGAGGTTATGATGGCGGTATCCGCGTCTATACGGGCAATACGGGCAAGCAGCAGATGGAGTATTACAGAGCCGAACTGAGCTGCCGCAAACATGCACAGGAACAGCAGGGAGTTAAGGTTTATTGCGCTGAAGTCAAAGGAAAGGCCTATGCCTACGGAGAACATGTATATGAGATACTGGCCTGCGGAGTAGGAGCCGGGAGCCTGACGTATTTTCTTTACAAAGGACAGGCCTATGCCGAGGGTGGTTACCACCAGCATTATTATCATAACGTCCAGCTCACCTGTAATAAGTAAGGCAAGCCCTGCGGCTATGCCGAGGCACAGCACACCGAGAAGAACTATAGGAGCGCGCTTAAGCATGAGCCTGAATGAGAAGATATCCTTTTCAGGTATAAAGTTTGCCCCAAGATCCTGCTCAAACTGAGTAGAGGTATCGTCGGAAAGGCTGCTGCTGAAAGCAGGGAGAAACCTGCGGCACAGCTTTGGCATTACGGATATCAGCAGCAGGAAATATATGCCGCCCACCACAACGTCCGCGGTATTTGCAAGAACTATGTGACTGGAATCAACCTTAAGCGCTGCGCCGATGGCCATAAGGTTGGGGGTGCCGCCGGTATAAAGGCCTATCATCATGCCCGCGTACTTTTCCGCATTGGGAATGGTATTGCTGAACAGCAGGAATACGCAGGATGACACAGCTATTACCGCCAGCATCATCAGCGCGAAGGAGGTAATTGTGGGCCTTGCCAGCCGCTTTACGCTGCGAAGGTCAGCGGAAAATAGTATAAGCGGTATGGCAATGGGGACAAGTATCTCGGAAATATCCATGGCAATGGATGTGTCCGGCAGCAGCATGCTGAAGATAAAACCTGCAGCATAGCACAGGAATACAGGGCCAAGGGTATTGAGTAAGGATACCTTTTTTGAAAGCAGCACCAATACACGAGGCAGCAGTACGATCAGGAGAATGATGAAGATATTGTTTATCGGCATATATACCTCCGCAAAGGGTATGAATATAAAACCTTTACCAAATATATAATACAATTTTTTGAAGTAAAAATAAAGGGATAGTATAAATAAAATGCACGGCGGAAACCGTGCATTTAACAATACTGTTCAAATTTAAGTGCTTTTTGTGATTTGCTGTGATTATTTGTGCTTTGCCCTGTGGGCGATAAGCTCAGCGGCTATGCTTATGGCTATCTCTGCAGGGGTCTCTGCCCCTATTGGCAGGCCAATGGGAGTGTGTATACGGGCAATGTCTTCATCGCTTATTCCTGCTTCACGCAGGCGCTTGTTGGTGGCGACTATTTTGCTGCGGCTGCCTATAACGCCCACATAGCCTGCGGGGGTGCGGAGGGCCTGCTCCAGCAGCTCATAATCCCCCTGATGCCCGCGGGTCATTATTACGATATAGTCCTCAGGCGTAACCTTTATGCGGGACAGCATTTCGGTGTATGGGGCGGTGATTATATCCTTGACGCCGGGAAAGAGCGCAGGATCGGAAAACTGAACACGATCCTCGTACAACACCACTGAAAAACCCAGATGCACCAATACCGGTGCAAGCTCCTGAGACACATGTCCGCCGCCGAAAAGGTATAAGGTATCCGAACGGGTAAGTGGCAGCACATAGCAGGCTGCCTCATTTGACATTACAGGCCTTGTGCCGGCCAGAGCGGCTACTGTATCCACCGGCAGAGGAAAAGCCGATGAGAGGCCATACTCGTGGGTGTACAGGGACATTGCGCCATCTGAAAGGGAAATTGCCAGCCACGCGTTGCTGCGGGTATCGTAAAGCTCTGCATTTTTTTTGAAAAGCTCTGCCGTTGTCGTATCTCCTGTGGGTACATAGCGGAAGTATACTGTGGAGTTTCCGCCGCATATCATGCCGATATCCGCAATCTGGTTGGGGGTGAGTATAAAATCCTTTGCACCTGATTGGTGGGTTTTAAGTACATCCAAAGCATGCAGTATGCTTTGATACTCAATAGGGCCGCCGCCCACCGTGCCGGAGATAGACCCATCCGGGAACACGGCCATTGCGGCACCGATCCCGCGGGGGGTGGAGCCGTAGCTTTTGATTATGCTGCAAAAAACTGTATCCTGCCCTGACATAAGGGCGTTGTACATGGATAGAAATAGCTGTTTCATTAGAAATATATCACCTTTATACGCTTGCCCATCAGTTTAAGGCACTCGGCAAGCTCCTTTACCAGCTGCATCTTTATTGTGAAATTTATGGGCAGTTCTACGTTCTGGTGGGCGGGGTTTATTGCTTTGCCTACGAAGAAGTTTATATCGGTGGCTTCCTCAAACAGCATGCGGGCAATCAAAGAAGCACCGTCCTTCTTAAAACCCCATTTTTCATAGGAATTATTGTCAGCAAGGCAATCCCGGGCGTATTCCAGCACCCTGTTGATGGTGATAACGCCCTCTGTAACAAGGTCTGCACCCTCCATTTTTGCAATGGGCGGTATATCCGGATCGCTGGAGGTAAGGCTGGGGAACAAGGGCTGCTTCAGATATTCCGAGGCTATCGCCGAGGTTGTACCGCCGCAGACTATATGTTTGCCCTCTTTGGCAAAGAAAAGGGACATCATCTTGGTGCAGTCATTGCGGTTGGAAGGAGGGCCTATAATAAGGTTGACGGGCTCACGGCGGCGGATACGTACGACGCAGGCCGTAGCGTCATCCGAAGGCTTTCCTCCGTACAGTTTCTCTGTTTCATTGATGAGCATGGTGGAAAGATTCTTTGCGCTGTGGCTCACAAGACAGAGCGGTGCCATAAATTCGGCAATGTCACTGCTCTTCCAGCCAAAGTTATAGGACAGGCCCATTCCTGCATGCTCTACACCGTCCGAAAAGGCGAGGAATACGTCCCCTTCCTGTATATCCACTTCGGCCTTTATAAGGGTTTTGTCGCCGATGGTAAATTCTTTGAAGGGCAGTTCCACACGAGCTCCGTTTCGAAGCAGCATTGCCTTGGGGTTGTCGTATTGAATTATTTCCGCGCTGCGGTTGTGCACTATGCGGATTATGGTAAAGGTGGAATATGCCACCTGCCGTACAGAGCATACGGGCAGCGTTTCAACCAGGGTCTGAACGGCATACTCAAGCTTTAGCCCGGAGGACAGCATGGTGGAAAGTATTTTTGAGGTAAGGGTGGACAAAATGCTGGCTTTAACGCCGCTGCCAAGGCCGTCTGCAAGCACGACTATGGTACTGTTTCCATCCTCCGGCTCGATTATTTCCACGTGATCCCCGCAGAGCTGTTCGCCGTGGTGATTTATGCTGAGATATCCGATATCCGCACAAAGATTATTGGTGGTTATCATGATCGATGGACTCCTTCAGCTTGGTGAGGGCTATTTTGGTTTCGGCTGCGGTCTCGCCAAGCAGGGAGGCGATCTCCTGTACGATTCGCATCTGCTTGTCTACAACCCGGTCGGCTGTTTCAATGGTCTGGCGGCTGAGGGCATCGTGGCTTTTGCGTGCGTTTTCCTCATCAGTAACGTCGCGGAATATGCCTATGAGATTGTCTGACTTGCTGTCGCTGACTATTGTTACCTCAAGATAGCTGTCAAATTCCGCGTAATAGTCACGCTTATTGCGTATGCGGCGAATGTTTTCCGAAGCCAATACAAAGTCCGAGGGATCCATTATGCGTATAAGGGGCTCGCCCAGCACATCGGAGCGATTATTTACATGCATCATTTTCATGGCTGCGCGGTTGAGCTGCTGTACTTCAAATGAATCGTTTACTACCAGTATACCATTGGGGATGTTATCCAGAATGGTATCGGTAAACCGCTCGGATTTTTCCATAAGGTAGGGGAGACACATGTCTATTTCAGCCTTGCCCTGCACTACGGCGGCAGCCTTTTCTCTGCAGGTATCATAGCCGCAGGTACCGCAGTTCAGTTCATCCGCAGGGGAAGTCTTGCCCATTTTGTGCAGTACTTCTTCTATTTGGGCGGTGGATGGGGAAAGCTTGTGCAGGTTTATGCTGGGGTGAGCATCGGAAAGCCGCTGCTGAGGAGGCTGAGACACCTCAAAGTCATCTTTTCCGGCGTAGGCGAAGGTGGCCCTGTATCCTCTCAGGGGGGAAACCTTGTTTTTGCGCATGAGGGGGCCGCGGATGCAGCTGCCTGCGCAGGAGGACATTTCGATAAAGCAGCGATGCACTCCGCCTCTGGCGATATCATCCAGTGCCGCAATGCAGTTTTCCACGCCGTCTATGGTGAGATAGATATAGTCGGGATTGCGATAGGATAGTGTACCCAGCACGCCGCCTGAGGTGGGGAAAATACGGGCAAGGCTATGCTGAGAGTTGTCCATTGCTTTTTCGGGCACTATGCCGGCTTTTTTAAACATGGAATTGATCTCATCAAATGTGAGAGCAGCATCCACGTTTGCCATGGCGGCCTCGTCCTTTTTGGAGAGGCAGGGCCCTATAAACACAGTCTTTGCCTCAGGATGACGGCGCTTGATATCGTCGCAGTGGGCGTGCATGGGGGTTATTACTGGGGCAAGGCAGTTTATCAGCTGAGGGTAGTATTTTTCCACCAGCAGATTTACGGTATGGCAGCAGGAGGTAATGATTATATCCTGAACACCCTCCTGAAGCAGGCGCTCATACTCTCTTTTTACTATTGTTGCGCCTATGGCGGTTTCCTCAACGTCTGTAAAGCCCAGCTTTATGAGGGCATCCTTAAGTGAGTTTATACCGACTCCTTCAAAGTAAGACAAAAAGGATGGGGCAACGCTGGCGTATACAGGGGCATCTCCGCGAAGCAGCACGGAGACTATCTCGGTTTCGTCAACTATGTCCTTTGCTCCTTGTGGGCAGGCAACAAAGCACTCTCCGCACAGTATGCACTCCTCGGGGATAACGTTTGCCTGATTGCCAGAGAAGCGTATGGATTTTACAGGGCAGTGACGGATACATTTATGGCAGTTTTTACAGTTGGATTTTTTAAAAGTGATGTATTCCATAGTGGATATCGCCTTTCGCTGTGTGATGTTTGGGAGTAGGGGTACTATGCCTCAATGCCTGCAAGTATTACATTGCGGAAAAACTCATCTACTGTATCCGGGGATACGGAATGGTGCACGTCATCCACCGTTACGTTTACTCCTGACTGACACAGCCCCATGCAAAATAAACCCTGCAGCCGGATCTTTTCTTCCAGATCGTGCTCTGAAACCAGCTGCTGCAATCGGGTTATGATCTGATTTGAGCCTTTTATGTGGCAGGAGCTGCCTATGCAAATGGAAACAGTCATGCTTTGATCTCCTTGGGTAGTTTGAATAGATTGAATAGCAGTATTATATAAAAATTATAGCATTAAAATAAAAACAAAACCAATATTATCGTTAAAAAAATAGCAATAAATTATATGGAAGGAAAATGCCGCATTACCGCTTGCGGGGCATGGAGCGTATAAGGGCCATCTCAAGGGCGGCAGTATCCGTCTGCTGTCCTGAAACCTGAAGATAGCCTACGTTTGCAAACAGGCGAAGTATTTCCACCAGCTCCTGACGTGAATAGCGAAGAGCCGCTTCATAGGCTTTCTTTGCAGGGAAGGAACTGCCGGTAATGGCAAGGACTCTGTCGCGGTTGAGGCCTTTGTCTATGTAGGTTCTGGCGGTAAGCATGGCCTTAAAACGGTTTTCCATAAAGGCGGCTATGCCAAAGGGATTTTCCCCGTCCGAAAGCATGGTGCGATAAGCTCTCAGGCCATCCTGAGCCTTGCCGGCCAGGAAATAATCCTGCATATCAAATATCCTTACCTCAAGGCTGCGGGTTACGCACTTTGATATGGCGTCCTTTGTAAGCTCATTTCCGCGGCCCACATATCCTGCGGCCTTGGTAAGCTCATTGTTCAGCACGGAAATATCAGTGCCTGCAAGGTTGACTATGTGACGGGCGGCGGCTTCGGGGATGGTCACATCCAGCCGCTTCTGCTGCTGCATGACCCATTTTATGGCATCCTGAGGGGAGCATTTGTCAAATTCCACAATCGTGCCGTGGGCTTTTATGGCTTTGACAATGGCCGGCGTCTCTTTTGCCTTGCCGCGAATAAAGAACACCAGCAGCGTGCTTTCAGGCATGGAGGGAAGGTATGCGGCAAGCTTTTTGCCTTCGCTGTCGGTGGGAAGGCTGCGGCAAATCACCATGCGCCGCTCTGCAAAGAAGGGCAGAGTTTCGCAGGCGGAGATGATATCGTCTGCCGCGGCATTTTCAAGGGTTTGCAAATTCAGCTCCCTGCTTACGTCGTCAAGTGTATCCTTGAGGGCCTTCAGGGCGCTGTCCTTTATAAATTCCTCCTCGCCGTGCATAAGGTATATACCGCTGAGAGAGTTGTTCTTTATGCATTTGAAAAACGTCATGTAATCCATAGCGATATTATATCATGCACAGCAATGCCCCTGCAAACGCGGCGGCACATGCTGCGTATTTCTTTTGAAGAGAAACAAGGGGATAGTCAGAAATGCATATATACCCGGCGTAAATGAGCAGGCAGGCGGAAAGGGGTATGCTTGCCTGACGGACGGCAAAGCTTACGGAGGATATCATCTCTGCGGCAGAGGTCATGGCGGCGGTGAGAAACTCTGCTATGGGGGCAATAGCCGCGGCAAATCCGGGCGCAATAAGCCCCACCAGGCTTATGAGCAGGGCGGATACAAACACAAATGGAACTATGGGCAGTATCAGCACATTGGCAAACAGCCCCAGCACAGGTATTGTGCCAAAGTAGTATACAGACAGGGGCAGCGTGCCAAGGGTACCGCATATGGATACCGCTATCATTGCGGCAATATCATCAGGCAGAAAGCTGAGCTTTTCGGATATGGGCCTCATCAGCAGGGCAATGACCAGCACTGCCCCAAAGGAAAGCTGGAAGCCTATCTCAAACAGGGCAGATGGGTCTGCTACCAGTATTATAGCCGCCGCAAAGGACATTCCGCTAAGCATATCGTATCTTCTGCCGCATACCCTTCCGTATAGAGCGCAGAGGGTCATAACCGTTGCGCGGATGAGGGAGGCGGGGAAGGCCGCAACGGCGCAGTAACAAAGGAGCAGAGCTGCCGTGATAAAGAACTTTGGCCTGATGGGACAGCGCTTTGTCAGCCTGTCCGCAAGGGCAGCCACAAAGGAAACATGCAGGCCGGAAAGGGCCAGCACATGAGCAACGCCGCTCATGCGGTATGCCGCATAGGCTTGGTTTGTGATTTCGCCCTTGTATCCCCACAGCATTGCCTGAAGTATGGGTGCCTGCTGACCAAAAAGGGAAGCGGTGATGCGGGTAAGCACGTCACGGGTATGCTGAAAGGGCGCCATGATGCCAATGGGCAAAGCGAGGGCAGGGAACATGCACCTCACTATACCAAGGGCAAAGCTCAGGAAAAACACCGCATAGCCGCTGCGCTTTAGCTTCATGCAGATCGCGAAAAAGCACAGCAAAAGGCACATGGCGATAAAAAGCCACGTGCCCTTTAAAATGTCAAAAAGTATTATGCCTGCGCATACTCCCAAGGCCAATGCAGCCATCGGCCTGTAATGGAATAGGGACTGGCGGGTATCCATTAAAATACAGCCTTCATGATGCCGCGGAAGGCAATGGCTTCGATCTCTACCAGTGCGCCTGCGGGCAGCTTGGCTACCTGTACGCAGGAGCGGGCGGGGAAATCCTTGCTGAAGAATTCGCCGTATATCTTGTTTATGGTGGCAAAGTCATTCATGTCCATAATAAAGACGGTGGTTTTGAGCACATCCTGAGTAATATCGTCGCAGCCGGCCTCATGAAGCACGTTCTTAAGGTTGGTAAGGGCCTGACGGGTCTGTGCCTCAAGGCCTTCAACCATTTTGCCGGTGGCGGGATCAATGCCTATCTGGCCGGAGGTAAATACAAAGCCATTTGCGTCACAGGCGTGATTGTAGGGACCCAGAGCGGCGGGAGCCTTGTCGCATTTTACTATCTTCTTCATGGCGAATATCTCCTTATGATTATTATGCGAATATCTTATCAAAATGCTACACCCCAAAAGGCGGGTTTGTCAATCTGCCCTTTTGTATGCGGGCAGGTTGTTATTCCACATTATGAGGCCGTCCTCGCCGGTGTCGGTGTAGTATTTCTTGCGGCGGCCTGCCACCTCAAAGCCCATGGAGGTATACAGGTTCTGTGCAACGGTGTTGGATACGCGAACCTCCAGCGTCATGCTGACGGCATGGTGCAGCAAGGCGGTCTCTATCATGTTTTCCATAAGCTTTTTGCCGTAGCCATGGCCACGGTAATCGGGATGCACCGCTACGTTTGTGATGTGGGCCTCGCCGTACATTACCCACATGCCGCCGTATGCCATTATGACACCGTCGATCTCGCCAACCCGATAGTGGGCAATGTTGTTCTTCAGCTCGCCCAGCAGGGAGCTTTCGGACCAGGGGGAACGGAAGCACAGCCGCTCCATTTCAGCTATGCGGGGCACATCTGCCTTTTGCATGGGGCGAAATTGTATGCTCATTTTATTTTTTCTCCTTTGCAAGGCGCTCTGCCTGAGAGGGGCGAAGGTACAGGGGCATAGCCTCTTTTACGGTATCACCCGCCACGAGCTTATCCCATGCCGCAAGGCCGCATTTTGCCGCGTCTATTTCGTTTTCATCTGCAAAGCGGGCAGAGGGAAGGGCGGCGATTATTGTGTCATGGTGGAGCTGTGCGCCGTCACCTACGATAAGGATATTTTCGGGTAGGGTTTCCAGCAGTTCGCTTATTACCACGGCGGAAGGGGGAAGGATTATTTCGCCGGATACAGCCATTGCATAGCCGTTGCCGTTACGGCAGTCTATAAGGGCACAGGCGTGGTCAAGGCCGTACAGCAGCCCTTCAAGGGAGCTGACGCTTACAACGGGCTTATCAAATGCCGCCGCCATGGCATTTACGGCGCACACGCCTATGCGAACTCCGGTAAAAGAGCCGGGGCCTGCGTCTACGGCAAAGGCATCCATATCTGCGGGAGTATATCCGCAGGCAAGCAGGGCCTGCTCCCCAAGGGACATTATGGTCTGTGAATGGGTAAGTCCACGTCCGCCACACTGAATGGATATGACTTCTCCGTCCTTTATAAGGGCGGCAGAGGCCACGGGGCCGGAGGTGGAAAGGCAAAGCATCAGCATTTTATATTCTCCAAAAGGGTATGGTATTTTTCGCCTATGGGCACAAAGCGCAGCGTGCGGGGCATGGCGCCGGAGCCTTCTATGTGCAGCTCCAGCCGCTCAGCGGGCAGGGCGTATGGCACTCGCTCGCACCATTCCATGATAATTGCGCCGCCCCGGGCCAGATAATCGTCAAAGCCTATGGCGTACAGCTCTTCCTCATCCTCCAGACGGTAACAGTCAAAATGGAACAGAGGGATGGAGCCATCGTGCTCACGCACTATGGTGAAGGTGGGGCTTTGAATATCCTCTATGCCAAGAGCCTTTGCGGTGTATCTTGTAAAGGCAGTCTTGCCTGCGCCAAGGTCGCCGAAAAGTGCTATGAAAGCGCCGGGGAAAAGCCCCGAAGCTATGCCTTGGGCTATTTCCTCAAGCTGCTGTTCTGTTATGTTGTTAAGGGTAATTTCCATTAGTCCAGTGCGCCTTTCGCCTTAAGCTCGTCCCGCAGGTCAAGGAGCCTGTCCTGCTCAATGGCCTCACGCACCTGCTCCATAAGCCTGATGGAGAAGCGCAGGTTGTGGGTGGTGATAAGCTGGGAGGCAAGTATCTCCTTGCACTTTACAAGGTGGCGTATGTATGCTCTTGTAAAGCCGTTTTTGCATGCATAGCAGTCGCAGCCCTCTTCAATAGGTGTAAAATCATGCTCAAAGGTGGCGTTTCGCAGCATTTTTTTGCCGGTGCCGGTGAGGGCAAGGCCGTTTCGGGCTATGCGGGTCTGCAGTACGCAGTCAAACATATCCACACCCCGGATAGCGCCTTCAACCAGACAGTCAGGGCTGCCTACGCCCATCAGGTAGCGGGGCTTGTTTTCAGGCATGTAGGGCATCATCTGCTCCAGCATGTCGTACATTATGGGCTTGGGCTCCCCAACGGAAAGACCGCCTATGCCATAGCCGGGCAGGTCAAGAGAGGCGAGGAACTTTGCGCTTTCAATGCGAAGGTCTGCGTACATGTTGCCCTGAACAATGCCAAACAGCGCCTGATCCTGGCGCTTGTGGGCTTCCTTGCAGCGCACTACCCAGCGATGGGTGCGCTCCATGGCCGCCTTTGCGTATTCATAGGTGGAGGGGTAGGGGGCACATTCATCAAATGCCATGATTATGTCAGCGCCCAGATCCTGCTCAATTTCCATAACGAGCTCGGGGGTAAAGAAATGCTTTTTGCCGTCCAGCAGTGAGCGGAACTCCACGCCGTCCTCTTTTATCTTGTTGGCCGCCGCAAGGCTGAATACCTGGAATCCGCCGCTGTCGGTAAGTATGGGCTTGTTCCAGCGCATAAAGTTATGCAGGCCGCCTGCCTCCGCAACCAGCTTGTGACCGGGACGCTCAAAGAGGTGGTAGGTATTTGCTAGTATTATCATAGACCCTATGTCCTCAACGTCACGGGGCAGCATTGCCTTTACTGTGGCCTGAGTACCTACCGGCATGTAGCAGGGGGTCTCTATAACTCCGTGAGGAGTGTGCAGCCTTCCGCGCCTTGCGCCGGACTGCTTGCATACGTGAAGCAATTCGTATTTAAATTCAAATTTTTCCATATGATATTTTAACTCCTTACAGTATCAGCATTGCGTCGCCAAAGCTGAAGAAGCGATACCGCTCCTCAACGGCGTGCCTGTATACCTCCAGCATCTCCTCCCGGGTAGCGAGGGCGCTTATCAGCATCAGCAGGGTGGATTCCGGCAGGTGGAAGTTGGTAATGAGCTTGTCCACCGCTTTGAATTTGTAGCCGGGGGTGATGAATATGTCTGTCCAGCCGGACTTGGCATGTACGATGCCGTTTTCATCCGTTACGCTTTCCAACGTACGGCAGGAGGTGGTGCCCACGGCAAATATGCGGCCGCCGTTTTTGCGGGCGGTGTTTATGAGGTTTGCCGTAGCTTCAGAGCATTCGTAGTATTCCGAATGCATATGGTGGTCTTCAAGGTTTTCCGCGGATACGGGGCGGAAGGTACCAAGGCCTACGTGCAGCAGAACGTCCGCTATCTGTACTCCCTTTGCCTGGATCTCAGCGATAAGCTCGGGGGTAAAGTGCAGGCCTGCTGTGGGAGCGGCGGCAGAGCCGTTTTCCTTTGCGTATACGGTCTGGTATCTGTCCCGCTCCGCAAGGCGTTCCGTTATATATGGGGGCAGGGGCATTTCGCCGGCTCTGTCCAGTATTTCTTCGAACACGCCGTCGTAATTGAGCCGTATAATACGGCCGCCGTCGGGGGTGCTGTCGCATACGGTGGCGGATAGCTCGTGGGTGATCTTAAAGGTGAGGCCGGTTTTTGCCCTTCTTCCGGGCTTTACAAGGCATTCCCAGTGGAATTCGTCAATGCGCTTGAGCAGCAGGAACTCCATCATGCCGCCGGTTTCTTCCCTTACGCCGTGCAGGCGGGCGGGGATCACGCGGGTAACGTTGCGCACCAGCACATCGCCGGGGCGAAAATATTCCAGTATATCGGTAAATACGCCGTCCCGTATGGACTTATGCTCCCTGTCGTACACCAAAAGGCGGGAGGCACTGCGTACCTCTGCCGGTGACTGGGCGATAAGCTCCTGAGGCAGGTCATAGTAAAAATCGCTGGTTTTCAAATGGGTTGCTCCTCATTTTTTATGGTTTACATTCGCCATTACATTATATTGCAAATATTTGGCCTTAGCAAGGCGCAAATACCCCCTGTTTACGGTAAAAATATATGCTATAATAAAACAAAAAACGGGAGGGCATACCCCATGAAATACTGCTTTATCGGCATAGGCAATATGGCAAGCGCCATAATCGGCGGGATGGTAAAAAACGGCTTTGCGCCCAAGGATATACTCTGCTACAATCGTACTTTTAAAAAGGCCGCGGCTGTGGCTGAAAAGCTGGGCGTGACCCCTGTTGAGACCATTGCCGAGGCGGTAGCTATGGCAGATGCTGTGGTGGTGTCCGTAACACCCCAGTCCTTTCCTCAGGTACTGCCTGAGATAAAGAAATGCCTTGCTGATAATCAGCTCGTCATATCCATTGCCGCAGGGCGGGATATAGCATACCTTAAAGAAACTTTAGGGCAGGATGTGCCTGTTGTAAGGGTAATGCCCAACGTAAACGCCAAGGTTGGCGCATCCACTACCTGCTTTACTCCTTCCGACGATGTTACCGAAGGGCAGAAGAATATGGTGCGCGAGATATTCGGCGCAGTGGGCGAGCTTATAGAGCTTACTGAGGATGAGTTTACACCCTTCAAGGCGATCGCCGGCTGCGGCGTAGCCTTTGTGTATATGTATATAGATGCCTGCGCAAGGGCGGGAGTGAAATACGGCCTTTCCAAGGAAAAGGCGCTGGCCATTGCGTCAAGCACCGTTATGGGCAGCGCAAAGCTGGTTGCGGAAAGCGGCGAGCATCCCTTTGCCCTTATCGACCAGGTGACTACCCCCGGCGGCACTACCATAGAAGGTATCATGAGCCTTCAGGCCAATGGCTTTGAGCATGCCATACATGAGGCCATGCGTGCCGTAATAGAAAAGGACGCTGTGCTCAGCAGTAAATAAGCATAATTATAAAAGCTGCACGGAGAGTATCCGTGCAGCTTTTTTGTTTGCTATGATTATTCCACCACGGGAGGTACGTCTATTACAACGTCGCTTAGGGGGAATGCGCAGCAGGGGTGGATATAGCCGTAAATAAGGTCAGCCTCGCGGCGTCCGTCAGCGGACTTGGGGGTGTATACTTCGCCGCTTACAAGGCGGGAATGACACCATCCGCATTCGCCGCTGCGGCAGTGGGCGGGAGCGGCAACGCCGCCATTCTCCATGGTGCGCAGCAGGGACTGGTTTGCGGGAGCGGTAAGGGTGTACTCCTTGCCTGCCATGCGGACGGTAAGCTTGAACTCGGGGGCTACCTCCGCAGGATAATCCGCTTCCTTGGCAGGATTAAAGTATTCGCCGAACATTTCGTGGCGGATGAACTTTTTCCTCAGGCCCAGGGTCGCTATTTCCTTATCCACAAAGTTGTACATGGCTGCGGGGCCGCAGATGAATATGGAATAGTCGCCCTCGGGCGCGTATTTGCGGATAAGGTCTGCGGTGATAAAGCCGTGCTCCTTGCCCTCAACAGGCTCGCCGCTTATTACGTTTACGTACTTGAAGTTGGGACAGGTGCGAGCAAGCTCTTCAAATTCATCGTTGAACAGGGCTTCCTTTATGGAATCGCTGCCGTAGAGCAGTATCATGTTGGCGTCTTCGTCGCCGTCTGCTATGGCCTTTGCGATGGAGCGGAAGGGGGTAACACCGCCGCCGCCGGAAACGCAGACTATGTTCTTTGCGTCTCTCAGGGGCTCATAGGTAAATACGCCAAGAGGCTCGGATGCGGTCACTTTGGTGCCTACCTGCCAGTTGTCCTGTATGTACCGGGAGGCCAAGCCGTCATCCACGCGGCGTATGGTGAGCATGTAATAGCCCTTTTCCAGTGCTTCACGGGGAGAGGAGGCAAGGGAGTAGGGGCGGGAAAGGCTCATATCCCCTATCTTGAGCCTTATGGAAATATACTGGCCTGCGTTGAACCATGCAAGGGACTCAGTGCCCTTTTCTGCGTCCGCCTCAAGGTAGAAGGACTTGGTAAAGTCATCTTCATCCACGATCTTTGCAACCTTAAGGTACTGTACCTTGGGGTGCAGAGCGTTGGCTATTTTGTTGGGGTGATAGGAATCCGCCTCGGGCAGCTTATTGGCGGGGGCCGCCGCTATTTTTTCATTGCGGGCGGGGGTCATTTTGGTAAAGTCCATGGGGTTGAGTTTCCACAGCTTAGGTCTTGCCATATCAAGCACCTCCCTTGATTCTCTTTGCCACACGTTTGCCGATTGTGTCACCCATTATGTAGGCACAGCTGTATCCGTCGCCGCGGATATAGTGTCCGCCGCAGAAGCTGAGGCCGGGTATGGCGTAGTCTGTCTTTTCGCCTGCGGTGCGGGCCATAAGGTTATCCCAGCCGGATAGGCGATAACCGTAAATGGTGCCCTCGGGAGTGCCCAGATACCTTGCGAAGGTAACGGGGGTGGCAACGCTTATCTCTTCGATATGGGGCATAATGGAGATGTTAAGGGCCTTTTCCGCGTCCTCTATATACTTCTTTGCAAGGGCGTTTTTCCACTTTTTGTAGTCCTCGGGCTTAAGGTCCTTGGGAACGTCTCCGCCGTAGATAGGCATTGTGAAGAACAGGGTGCAGGTGCCTTCGGGGGAGCTGTCGGGAATAACGTTGTTCAGGCAGTTGACTATGTACAGGCCGTCATCCAGGCGGGTATCATTCTGTACGCGGGGATCCGGATGCCCCTGAATGAATACGGTATAGTCCTTAAGGCCAAGCTCTTCAACGCTGCAGTCAAGGCCCAGGTATATGGTGGCAACAGAGATGCCGAAATCCCGGGCGTTTGCAAGCTTAAGATTCTGCTCGGGGATTACGCTCTGGTCGCTCATGTTGAATACGTTGTTGGGGATAACGTTGGAGATGACCTCCTTGGAGTACAGCTCCTCGCCGTTTGCAACAACGCCTGCTACGCTTCCGTCCTCATTGTAGAGGAACTTGGTAACTTCGCTGTTGTAGCGTACTTCGCCGCCGTTCTTAACGATAACGTCCACCAGCGCAAGGGACATTTCATGGGAGCGATGGCGGGGCATTGCGGCGCCGTCCACAACGTAGTCATGTACCATGTTAAGGAAGTGCATGGCATTCAGCTCGTCTGTGGGTACACCAAGGTAGCCCCAGTAGGTGTTTATGATATCCTGTGCAGCCTTGGGTATGCCCAGGGCTGTCATTACCTGCTCTACGGTATGGCCTGCCACACGCATAAAGTCAGTGTGCTTAAGCAGCATGGTAAGGCCCTTGGGCTTGCCCTTCATGGCATATATGTAGGCTATTGCCGCGTCGATCTTGGGCTTGAGGGCAAGGAATGCCCTTACGTTTTCCTTGCAGCCCGGAACCGCATCGTCTACGCTCTGGCAGAAGTCCTCTATACCTGCCTTGAGTACAAGGTCGTAGTTGCCCGCCTTGTTTATTACGCGGAAAATGTCGTGCTCGTATTCCCAGTTGATCTTGGTACCAAGCTCGTCCAGCACCTTGTATACGGTGTTGGGCTTTTCAGCGGTACCTACGCTGCACAGCTCATGGAGAGAGGGCTCAAACTCAAACCGTCCTCTGCGGAAACTGGTGGCACAGCCGCCGGGCAGATTATGCTTTTCCAGCAGCAGGGTTTTAAGGCCGGCCTTTGCGGTGTTTGCCGCAGCGGCAAGGCCGCCGTTGCCCGCGCCAACCACTATGACATCGTATCTGTTGTCCATGTTGTTCCTCCTTTGCCTGATTTTATGTATTTTGATATGTATATGTGATTTGTATGTTTTAAGGATAGCATTGAAATTACCGCAGTTCAAGGAATAGAGAAAAAGAAAGTTGCGCATAATCTCCACAAAACAGAAAACTCGACAGGGTATAAATGAAAGCCTGTCGAGTTTCGCTTTTGTTTTTATGCGTGGTTAAACCGCGGTATCTGCTTCAAGGGATAGAATTTTTTCTTGGGCGGCTTTTTTGTCCTTCAAATACCAGGGGAGATATGCAAGGACAAACATGACTGTGATCACAACCACTATGACTGCAACCCGCAGGCCGTAGTTAGGAGGCAGAATGTCCAGCACAGAGGGTGCGCTTTCGGGACGGGCCATATACAGATAGTTTGCCCCGGGTATCATGATATTCACCCATGTTGCTATTCCGGCCATGACCCATAGCACACAGTATGAGCGTATCATTGAGCGTATATTGGGCCTGAAACCATGTACGAAAATCATGTAGAATATGGCTACGTAGCCCAGTGTGTGCTCCAGCCAGAACTGATAGTAGCGGAAGCGGGTGGGGCCGCAGTAGGTAAGGGGTGTGGGGGTGAGCAGTGCAAAGAGGGAGCCTGACAGCAGCCAGAAATAGGCTATGTCAAACAGCTTCTGGCTTTTGCCGATGATCATGAAGGAGCAGAAAATTACTGCCCAGCCGCATACACCTATTGGCAGGCTTGATATTGGCCCCTCGGAAAGCCATGGAGCGGCGGCCAGACGCCAGTAGAATGACATATCGCATATAATGAGCATGAAACCCAGAATATAACGAATGTTGGTTTCATGGCGGGAGTTCCTGAGAGGTTCGCGGAATTTGTACAGCATAAACAGCGCAACCAGAAGCAAAGCTATGGGCGCAAAGTGTGCGGGGGTGAATATGGCAAATTCCGGCTCGGTTCCCACGCCGAAAAAATAGGTCAAAAATTCTTTCATAAAAAGGTTTCTCCGATTTTTATTTGATTAATTGTATCATATACGTGCAGGAAAAATAAATAGAGTGTTATTGCATGCCGGCTTGATAAATGCAATACAAACCAAATATGTACAGTCCTTTGTGGTTTTGTAAACAAACATCTATTTTGTTGAATTGGGAAAAAAGATATTGTAAAATGTGGAACATGTTTTGAAGAGAGGCGAAAATGCCGCATTTTTACCGATATTATCTATAAAAATCATTCCCGGGCAGAGCCTTTCTTTTCAAGACAAATACCAAGAAAAGAGGACTGATAATTTTGTACACAAACCTTGATTGGCTGATTATTGCAGTTCTGTTCCTGTCCGTGGTCGGAACCGCGGCAGTACTTATAATGTTCCTGTCAAAGCAGGAAAGGATAAAGTCGTTTAGCCTGCATGCTGCGGCAATTATCGGAATATGTGCCGCATGGGCTGGCACCAGGATATTCTGGCTCAATTATACAGGTCAGCTGCTGATAGCCCTTGTGCTGGGCGCGATGTCCGTTGCGGCAATAGTGCTCAAGCATATGAGCAAGGAGCGCTCCGGCTTCCATACTGCATCTCACGTTATGGCGGCTCTGTCCTGCATTGGCGGTATATTGAATGCATTTATGTAATTACCCTGTCAAAAAAAGCACCGAAAGGTGCTTTTTGTTTAGACTAACAGCTTTCTTTTATACCAGAAATACGGCAGCACCAAAAGCAGCGTTGAACTGAGCCAGGCCACAGGCTCCGAGATAAACAGCGCATCCGGGCCTATCCACTCAAGAGCGACCTTTGCCATAAATACACGGCCCACAAATTCAGATACGCCTGACCACATTGACCATACCGAAATGCCCATGGCCTCCAGCGCGCTGGAAAATACGTGCTGAATATACAGTATGATCAGGGAAACAGCCATTATAGTAAGATAACGTACGGCCACGGCCAGCGCCTGGGAGCCGCCTGCCTCGTTTGCGTCCAGAAACAGCTTCATAAGGCTTTCCCGAGCAAGAAGTGTTGCCGCTGTGACAGCAATTGCTGTAACGCAGGCGATTTTCACCGCGGTACGTACGCCCTGTTTTACTCTGTCGTATTTGCCGGCGCCGTAGTTCTGCGCAAGGAAGGTGCAGCAGGCAAGACCCAGGGACAAAGAGGTGCAGTCCAGCAGGCCGAATATCTTGTTGGTTGCGGCGTATCCCGCTATGAATACGCTGCCCTGTATATTGATGCTGGACTGCAGTATTATGCCGCCCAGGCTTATTATGATAAAGCGAAGAGCCACAGGGATGCCGAAACTTATAAGATCTTTCATCAGCTGAATATCTATCTTCCAGGCATCCTTGTCCAGATAAATAAAGTCTATTCTGCTAAGGCAGTTCAGGCAATACAGGAAGGATATGCCCTGCGCTATAACAGAAGCCAGCGCCGCGCTGAATATCCCCCATTTGAACACAAACACAAACAGACAATCCAGCCCAATGTTCATAAGGGCGGCAATGACCATGGCGATAAGAGGGGATTTACCGTCGCCCAGTGCGCGCAGGATAGAGCCTGCCATGTTGTAGGCTACGACTACCAGCGTACCTGCGATCATGGTAACAAGGTATATGATTGCCCCTGACAGAATGTCATCCGGCGTATTAAGCAGAAGCAGCAGCGGCTTAGCCGCGATCAGACCAACGATCGTAAAAAGCGCACCTATTGCGCCGCACAGCATAGTGGTGGTAGCAATGGTCTGGTTCATGAGCTTGTAATTGCCCTCGCCGAAGCTGCGGGATACAAAGGTGGAAAATCCCTGAGTAAGGCCTATTACGGTCCATAGGATCAGCCAATAGCTCCAGTCTGTTGCGCCTACGGCCGCAAGAGCTTTTACGCCAACGCCTCTGCCTACGATTGCCGCATCGGCAATCATATAAAGCTGCTGGCCAACATTGGCCAGTATCAGGGGCAGCGCAAAGGTCACAATGTGCTTTGCGGGACTTCCCGTTGTCATGTCTTTTGTTCTGCTCATGATTACCTCGGTTGATCGTGTGTCATTTCAAGTTAATATAGTAAACTACAATACCGCTGCATAGTCAATGGCATTGGCGAAGAATGACGTGAAATTGCGGCTGAGTTCAGACCTTTCCGCCGCATGGGAAGGCTTTGTTCTGCCAAACATAGTAATGTGATGAAAAAACACATTACTATGCTGTCGGAGGTTGCTCAGTTTATGGCTGTATTGGTCCTGAGGATGGTATTGATACTGCAGTTTATATGGGTCTTGGCGTATACCGCTTGCGATATTATCAAAAATAAGCGGCATCTTATGGCGGGAAAAGACCGCTATGCTAAAAATGCCGTTATCGGCCTTGTAACCGACTTTTTTGATACACTTGGCGTAGGCAGCTTTGCCCCTACTATGTTTGCCTTCAAGATAACCGGCTCCATGCCCAAGGATGAGTATGGCAAAGACAGGGATGACCTTGTGCCGGGAACGCTTAATGTGGGGCATAGCCTGCCTGTTATTGCAGAGGCGTTGCTTTTTCTGGACTTTGTGGCGGTTGAGCCCATTACGCTGGTGGGCTTGCTGGCGGCAGCATGCTTTGGCGGATGGATAGGCGCGGGGTGGGTATCCAAATGGAAGGTTAATACCGTCAGAATATCCCTTGCGGTGTGCCTGCTGGCCACGGCCATAGTGGTAATTATGAAGCTGTTCGGCATAGGCCCGTATGCCGGTGAAAACGAGGCCTTGCTGGGACTTCGGGGCACAAAGCTCATAGCTGCGATTATCATTAATTTTGTACTGGGTATGCTGATGAATCTGGGCTTTGGTTTATATGCACCATGCATGGGGATGCTGCTGGCACTTGGCATGGACGTTGGTGCAATATTTCCCATTATGATGGGCTCCACAGCTCTTCAGATGCCGTTTTCTTCCATCATTTTCATCAAGGAAGGCAAGTATGATCCCAAGGCGGCGGTCATGCTGGGCGCGTTTGGCATCATAGGTGTTTTCCTAGCATACTTTCTGGTGAGGAGTATGGATATTACCTATCTGCTGTATATTGTTATCTGCATAATGATGTATACGGCTGTGCGTTATTTCATAGAGGGGATAAGAGGTATAAGAGCTGAAGGGAAAGAAAAACCATAAGCGGGCACAACGTTGCATGTATAAATGCAGGCAGGAATAATGCTGGGATATGGGACAATGGCTGTGACAGCAGCCGCTGCCTTCGCCCTTGGGCGCAGAAAATAAAGCATGGCAGGCATAAAAAGACCGGCAGAATTATTCTGCCGGTCTTTTAAAAATACAGGGAATGCCAATTGGTCGTACTGCTGCTGTATAGCATATGGCACAATGCTTCCAAATCGTATTTTTTGCAACAATCATCATAATATTTGTTATTGTTGGTTGCAAAAAAGTCGAATATGCTTATGAGAAATCAAAGTTCCCTCAAAGCGTCTACAATGGCGGTCTTGGCAATGGATTTTTCATCTTTTTGCTTTATCACCCTGGCAGGGCAGCCCGCCGCTACAGTGTTGGGAGGTATATCCGAAATAACTACAGCTCCTGCGGCGATCACGGCGCCCTCGCCTATGCGGCAGCCCTCGATAACTACGGCGTTTGCGCCAATGAGCACGTTGTCTTCTACTACAACAGGGGTTGCGCTGGCGGGCTCTATAACTCCCGCAAGCACCGCTCCCGCGCCAATGTGGCAATTTGCTCCTACGGTGGCCCTTCCCCCAAGCACGGCTCCCATGTCTATCATGGTACCGGGGCCAACAATGGCTCCGATGTTTATCACAGCACCCATCATTATAACGGCGCCATTGCCTATCTCTACCTGATCGCGTATAATTGCGCCCGGTTCTATGCGGGCATTGAAGTTCTTTTTATCCAGCAAAGGAACTGCGGAGTTGCGGCAGTCGTTTTCTATTTCAATGTCTGCTATGGCATGCTTCTGGGCCTCCAGAGCGGGGGCGATATCCTTCCAGTCGCCGAATAGGATTTTTGTATTATCCCCGGCAGGAAATACCTTTGCGTTGGGAAAGACGGTAGGTTCTTTTTCCCATACATATACTTTTACAGGGGTCTTTTTCTCGGCAGAGCGAATAAATTCAATAATTTCAGCAGCGTTCAAGTTTGTTCCCCTTTCCTGTTTGATCAATGTGGTGAAAGCATACCATACAGATGAAAGTTCGTGCAACAGTGCACATAAAATATTCAGAAATATCGGAGTAAACCGCAGATATGACAACCGTTTCATCCACCGCAAAGCACAGGCGTGCACTGCACCGTATACCGGAGCTGGATCACAGCCTGCCCAAAACCAAAGGATACATAGAAGCCGAGCTGACAGAGCTGGGCTGTGCGGTGTTTTCTCCCTTTGGATGCGTAGTCTGCGGCTACATTGATCGCGGAGCAGAGCATACCATTGCATTCCGGGCGGACATGGACGCATTGCCAATCGGCGAAAAGACAGGACTGTCCTTTGCTTCGGAGCATAAAGGCTGTATGCATGCCTGCGGTCATGACGGTCACATGGCCATGGTACTGGAGCTGGGCCGCAGGCTTATGGAAAAAAACAGCCTGCGCTACAATATCCTGCTTGTATTTCAGCCGGCGGAGGAAACCACCGGAGGGGCAAAGCCCATATGTGAAACCGGACTGTTTGAGAAGTATAAGGTAAAAGCTATATTCGGCCTCCATCTGTGGCCCGGCCTTAAAGCGGGCAGCATAGCGGGGCTGCCCGGGCCCATGATGGCAAGGTCCGGCGAGGTGACCTTTACGGCAGAGGGCCGCAGCGTGCACCTTTGCAAAAAGGAAACCGGCTTGGACGCACTTGCCGCATGCGTGGACTTTTATGCCAAGGCCATGGAGCTTGATAAAAGGCTTCCCGCAGATGTGTGCAGGCTGATGGGATTTGGCCGTATGGAGGCAGGCAGCGTACGCAACGCCACCGCAGCAAGCGCCGTACTGGAAGGGAGTCTCAGGGCACTGGAGGATAAGGTGTTCTTCGGGCTGAGGAATGGCCTTTCGGATATTTGCGAAAATGTGGCGCTGTCCTCAGGCTGCAAAACTTCTCTGAGGTTCAGCGAAGGGTATCCTCCGGTAAACAATCCTTTGGATATGTTTGATAAAGCATCAAAGCTTTTCAATATAGACTTGCTGCCTGAGCCCACCATGATATCCGAGGACTTTTCATGGTATCAGCGATACATCCCCGGGTTATTCCTGCTGCTGGGATGCGGCCCGGCCCCGGAGCTGCACTCGGCGGATTTCAACTTTGACGAAAGCGTACTGGAAACAGGCGTAAGCTATTTTGAAGCTATGGCGGAGGGAACGGAATGGTAGGGCACATCAATAAAAACATTAAAAATCTCTCCATCAGCGGTATCAGGAGATATACGGCTCTTGCCATGGAAACACCGGGCTGCGTTGCCCTTACCATAGGAGAACCCGATATGGATACCCCGCTGCCAATACGGCAGGCAGCCATGGAAGCCTTGCAGGCGGGAGATACCCATTACACTGCCAATCAGGGAACGCTTAAGCTTCGCAGCGCCATTGCAGAATACGAAGCGCGCACCAGAGGCCTTGATTACAGCGCAGATGAGATAATAGTCACCGCAGGCGCAACAGAGGCCATATACTGCGCCCTGACCGGAATACTGAACCCGGGAGACGAGGTGATTATACCTGTTCCCGCCTTTGGTCTGTATGATACCGCAACAAGGCTTGCAGGTGCGGTGCCTGTGCATTTGGACACCGCTCCCAACGGTTTCAGGCTCACATACGATGCGCTCACCAAAGCCATAACCTCCCGCACAAAGGCGCTGATACTCAACAGCCCCAACAATCCCACCGGAGCTGTGTACAGCGAAGAAGAGCTGGGGGCGGTATCAAGGGCAATAGGCGATAAGCCTGTGTTCATACTGTGCGACGATGTATACAGAGGACTTTGCAGGACCCCCTGTCCGGATATGGCAGCGTTTTCCCATTTGAGAAGCCGGCTGCTTGTGGCGCAGAGCTTTTCAAAGCCCTGGGCCATGACCGGCTGGCGTATAGGCTATTTGATGGGAGACAGGCAGATAACCGAAAAGCTCACCGTGCTGCACGGCCATACCCTTACCTGTGTGCCTTCAATGCTTCAGAGCGCATGCCTTGCAGCCCTTAAAACAGATACCGCTCCCATGGCGGAGATATACGGCAAAAGGCGGGATATGGTGATGAGACGTATCCGGGAAATGGGGCTGAGCTGCCCCGAATCCAACGGCGCATTTTACGCTTTCCCCGATATAAGCGGCTTTGGCCTTACTTCGGAGGAGTTCTGCCTGCGGATGATAAGGGAAGCGGGTGTTGCGGCGGTTCCCGGCAGCTGTTTTGGCGGGGAGGGACATATACGAATGTCCTACTGCTGCGATGAGGATAAGCTTAAACTTGGGCTGGATCGCCTTGAGGCGTTTTTACATAAGCTGGCATACGAAAACAATAAATAAAATATATAAGCAAATTAAGGAGGCAACCAAACATGAAACAGCAAACTCTGTTCCGCGGCATTGCAACTGCTCTGGCTACCCCCATGACACAGACCGGCGCCATAGATTATGATGCATACGGAAGGCTTATAGACTGGCAGATAGAAAGCGGCATTGACGGCCTTGTGGCCTGTGGCACCACCGGCGAAGCTGCCACCATGACCTATGACGAACACAAGGAAACCATAGCCTTTGCCGTAAAGCGGGTCAACGGCAGGGTACCCCTGATAGCAGGCACCGGAACAAACTGCACCGAGAAGGCCATTGAGCTGACCCGCTTTGCCTGCAACGCAGGAGTGGATGGATGCCTTGTGGTGACGCCCTATTACAACAAGGCCACCCAGAACGGCCTGATCGCCCATTATACTGCAGTTGCGGATGCGGCATCCGTTCCTGTGATACTCTACAACGTTCCGGGCCGTACCGGATGCAATCTGCTGCCTGAGACCTGCAGCCGTCTTGCGGAGCATCCCCGCATAGTGGCGGTAAAGGAGGCCTGCGGCAATATTTCCCAGATAGTGTCACTGTTTGACAAGGCGGGAGACACTCTGGACGTATACTCCGGCAATGACGACCAGATAGTGCCAATACTTTCAATGGGCGGCGAGGGATGTATATCCGTGCTGTCCAACATACTGCCCAAGGAGACCATGGAAATATGCCGCCTGTTCTACGCGGGGGATATAAAGGGCGCGGCAAAGCTCCAGTGCAGGCTGCTGCCGGTGGTGGATGCTCTGTTTTCTGAGGTGAATCCCATACCTGTAAAGGCTGCCCTTGCCAGAATGGGCTATGGATACGATATGCTTCGTCTGCCCCTTACGCCCATGGAGGAGGGAAAGAAAAAGGTATTGTTTGACCATATGTCAAAGTGGGGGCTGTAAGCATGATAAAGGTACTGGTTCACGGCGCAAACGGCGCAATGGGCAGAACCGTGCGTCAGCTGCTTGGTGAAAGCTTTGCAGGCTGTATCCCCGGGCCCATGGTGGATAAAGAGGGGGGCGAGGGAATATGCTGCTGCTTTGCAGACGTATCCCGACCCGCCGATGTCGTGCTTGATTTTTCCTTTCACGCTGCCACCGCAAATGCAGTTGACTATGCTGTGGAAAAGGGCATGCCCATAGTAATAGGCACCACGGGACACACGGAGGAGGAAAGGGCGCATATATTCGATGCGGCAAAGCACATCCCGGTGTTTTATTCCGGCAATATGAGCATGGGAATAGCGCTGCTGTGCGATATTGCAAGGCAGGCCGCGGGAATGTTCCCCAACGGCGATATTGAAATAGTAGAGGTACATCACAACCGCAAGGCGGATGCCCCCAGCGGCACTGCCGTGATGCTGGCCAATGCCATTAAGGAGCAGCGGCCTGAGGCACAGACCATATGCGGACGCAGCGGCATTGCAAAGCGCAGCCCGGGGGATATAGGCATATCCTCTGTGCGCATGGGCAATATCGTTGGCATACATGAGGTGCATATCTCCACAGGTACCGAAACCATCACATTGAAGCACGAGGCACACAGCAGAGCCCTGTTTGCCGAGGGTGCGCTCAGGGTGGCGGAGTTTATCTGCGATAAGCCGGCGGGGCTTTACTGCATGGATGACTTTATAAAGGGAGGACGCCTATGAAAACGGCAAAATTCGGCGGCACATCCCTTGCGGATGCCGGCCGTTTCCTGCAGGTGAGGGATATAATACTCTCTGACCCCGAGATACGCTTTGTGGTGGTATCCGCCCCCGGAAAGCGATATAAGGAAGACACAAAGATAACGGATCTGCTTTATGCCTGCTATGATTCTGTAAGGCACGGCGTGGACGCCAAGCATGCCTTCAGGCCGGTTGCCGACAGGTTCAGGCAGATTGTAAAGGAACTGGGGCTCAGCATAAACCTTGAGCCTGAGTTTAAAAACGTGGAAAGCGACCTTGAAGCGGGAGCTTCCATAGATTACTGCGCCAGCCGCGGGGAATACTTCAGCGCCCTTATAATGTCCGCGCTGCTGAAATGGCCCCTCATTGATACCGCTCAGTGCCTCTTCTTTGACCATAACGGCGGACCAAACCTTGATATGGCCAACAGGGAGCTCAAGCGGGTGATAGGGGAATCCTCCTGCGGGGTCATGCCGGGCTTTTACGGCGCAATGGCGGGCGGGGGCATACGCACCTTTGCCCGGGGCGGCTCGGATATATCCGGAGCTTTGCTTGCAAATGCCTCAGGCTCTGACGTATACGAAAACTGGACGGATGTGCCGGGTATATTCAACGGTGATCCATCCACGGTGCCGGATGCGGACGTTATACCTGCCATGGCATATGAGGAGATACGAGAGCTTGCCTATATGGGCGCAAACGTGCTGCACGAGGATGCGGTGTTTCCGGCCAGACGCATGGGCATTCCCATCCATATGCGCTACACTCTGGACCCGTCCGCACCGGGTACTGTTATCTCCGCTTCCGGCGGCGGTTCGCCTGTGCCGGTAACCGGCATATCCGGCCGCAGGGGATATGCCACGGTGCAGATAGAAAAGGAAAGCATGAACAGCACCGTTGGCTATTGCCGCAGGATACTCTCCGCCTTTGAAAAGAACGGAGTGCCATTTGACCACATAGCCACAGGCCTTGGCAGCGTATCACTGGTTGCCCCTGTGGGAAGCGTGGAAGACTGCCGGGATACCCTCATTGCGGACATAACCGCCGCCGTAAATCCCGACAGCATCTCCATTGAAAAGGGCCTTGCCATGATATCCGTGGTGGGCAGCCATATGGCGGGAAAGCCCGGCGTGGCGGGCAGGCTGCTCAGCGCCATAGGCAGGGCAGGCATAAACGTGCGCATGATAGTGCAGGGCACAAGGGAGATAAACATAACCGTTGGTGTAAACGAGCAGGACTATGAAAAGGCTGTGCATGCGGCCCACAGGGAGTTTTTCAGGGCTTAATATACGGCTTGATAAAGTACATAAAAAGGGACAGACGTGGGTGTTGTATACGCTTGAGTCTGTCCTTTTTGCCAATGATTTCCATAAATATGTCCGGTCTATTATTTATTTGTAAACACTGGCAAATTTTGTTGAAAACGGGGCAAATTGGGGATAGTATAATCATACACTCTTACATGTGGATTTTTTCGGCATTTCGATAGTATCAAGCCGTTATCTTGCAAGCTTGTATGATGATAGGAGGTAACAAAAATGAAGCGTTTTCTTGCGGTTCTGATTTGTGTATTTATGCTGGTCAGCCTGCTGCCCGCCTTTGCCTTTGCGGAGGAGAGCGGCGGTGAGCCTATCGAGTCCACGCCCACACCTACTGCGGAGCCTACGCCTACTGCGGAGCCCACGCCTACTTCGGAGCCAACTCCCACACCGACGCCTGTGATTGTAAAGAGTACAAACCCGGCAGAATCTCAGCAGCTCACTTCAACTGGCGCTTACACCGTCAGCGTGAGTGCAAGCCCTGCAGAAGGTGGTACGGTGAGCGGTGGAGGAGAGTATGATGAAAATGCCTCTGCTACCGTTACTGCGACTGCAAACGATGGATATGAGTTTGTAAAGTGGACAGAAAATGGAACAACGGAAATTATCGATGCAAGCTATAGTTTTACGGTTTCTGCAGACTGTACGCTCGTAGCTGAGTTTAAAGCGAAAACAAGCCAGCAGAATGATGGAAATACCTATACTGTAACTGTTACTAATGATGGCAATGGTGAAGCTACAGCCAATCCTGCTTCCGGCATGACTGGTACCGAAGTCACCATGACTGCTGCTCCCAATGCTGGTTATGTATTCAAAGAGTGGCAGGTGGTTTCCGGCGGTGTGACGGTTACGGATAATAAGTTTACAATCGGCACAGCTAATGTGGAAGTGAAGGCTGTTTTCAAAGAGGCAACCTACAGCATAGAGGTTTCACCTTTAAAGCTGGACTTTGGTACGGTTAAGGCAGGATATACGGCAGCTGATGTTAAGACAGAAACCGTTACCGTAACCAATACGAGCGATAAAGAGATAAGTCTTATACAGCCTGAAGCATTTAACTATGAAATCGGCAGCCTCTCGAAAACCAAACTTGGCGTGGGAGAATCTGCAACTTTTACTGTAACACCTGCAATGGGGCTTGCAGCAAATGATGCAACATATGATAACAAAATAGCTGTTCGAGCCACGGAAAACAATATAACGATTCAAGTAGATGCAAAATTCTCCGTAACAGGCGCGGCTCCTACTACTACCATTGTTTCCCTTTCCAAGACTAAGGTTACCGAGGGTAATAACCTATCCGTTACAGCGGCTGTTTACGGGCAGAAAGAACATAAGGGGACAATACAGCTTTACATCGATGGTCAGCCTTTCGGTTATGCTGTGGGATTTGTAAGCGGCAATACCGTATCCTGGAGCATTCCGGCCACAGATGCAAATAAGCTCGGCTTGGGTGAGCATACCATCAGAGCCAAATACAGCGGCTCAAAAGATTATTCACCTTCCGAATCTGCTCCGGCTAAGGTTACTGTAGTAAGCGTATGCACCCCCAAGCCCCCCTGCAAACCCACCCACTACTGCTGCGGGCAGAATCACTTCAACGGCAAGTGCGTCACCGTGCGCTCCGGCGAGGATGTTACCTTTAAGGTGGAACTTGGCTGCAATGAGACCTGCCAGTGGTACGTGGACAAGGGCGACGGATGCGGCTTTGCAAAGATTGACGGCGCAACCAGCCCCCGCCTTACCATAAAGAATGTGACCCGCAAGATGGACGGATATAAGTACCGCTGTATCGTGCAGAACTGCTGTGATGTTGTCAGCAAGCCCATATTCACCCTGAATGTGGCATCCGGTCAGCTGTATACCCCCAAGACCGGCGACAGCAGCATAATTACAATAGCTGCCGGCTGCGGAGCCTTGGCGGCCCTCATGCTTACTGGCGGCAGGCGGAGCAAAAAGCACAAGTAAATCAACAAAATATAATCAGTGGAGTCTTATGGGGCTCTACTGATTTTTTATATGCAATGCCGTATCCATCGAATGTATAAATAACCATATTTTAATGGCATACTTACGGTTGACGGCGGCGGGCGGGGGATGTAATATAGAGAATAAATATTTTTATTAGTGTTCTTCCAAAAACATTTCAATGTATATTCTATCAATTTTAATCAGGAGGTAATATGTTTCGCATAGTAAGAAAAGAGGTCCTTCAGCCTTCCGTTATCCTTTATGAAATAGAGGCGCCGCTGATCGCCAAAAAGGCACAGCCGGGTCAGTTTATAATACTTCGCGTGGATGAGAACGGCGAGCGTATACCCATTACCATACATGACTATGACTCCATCAAGGGTACCGTCACCATAATCGTTCAGACCATAGGCGCAACTACCCTTAAGCTCAGCATGCTCAACGAGGGAGATTGTCTGCATAATTTTGTAGGCCCCCTTGGCAAGGCTACCGAGACCGAGGGCAGGAAGAAGGTTGCCGTGGTTGGCGGCGGTGTGGGCTGTGCCATTGCATATCCAGTCCTTAAGAAGTTCCACGACGATGGGGCAGAGGTACACGCCATCATAGGCTTCCGCAGCAAGGACCTGCTCATACTGGAGGATAAGTTCAAGGCCGCCAGCAATCATCTGGTAGTGTGCACCGATGACGGCTCCTATGGCCGCAAGGGACTTGTTACCGAGGCACTTAAGGAGCTTATTGACGCAGGTCATCAGTATGACGAAGTGTTTGCTATAGGCCCCATGGTAATGATGAAGTTCGTAAGCCTTACCACTCAGCCCTACGGCATACCCACCACCGTATCCATGAGCCCCATTATGATAGACGGAACCGGCATGTGCGGCGGCTGCCGCTTAAGCGTTGGCGGCGAAACCAAGTTTGCCTGCGTGGACGGCCCTGACTTTGACGGACACAAGGTGGATTGGAACATTGCCGTAAAGCGCAACCAGATGTACGCTGAGTTTGAAAAGCATAAATACGAAGAAGTCTGCAATCTGCTCAATAAGGAGGTGCGGTAATATGCCTAATATGTCATTGAAAAAGAACCCCATGCCCTCCCAGGAGCCGGATATACGCAATAAGAATTTCCAAGAGGTTGCTTTGGGCTATACCGCCGAGCAGGCCATGGACGAGGCGCAGCGCTGCCTTAACTGCAAGCATAAGCCCTGCATTACCGGCTGCCCCGTTATGGTAAACATTCCCGATTTTATAGCTGAGGTTGCCAAGGGCAACTTTGAAGAGGCATATCAGATAATTGCCGCAACATCCGCACTGCCCGCTGTATGCGGCCGCGTATGCCCTCAGGAGAGCCAGTGCGAAAAGTACTGTGTTCGCGGCATAAAGGGCGAGCCCGTGGGCATTGGCCGTCTGGAGCGCTTTGTTGCGGACTGGCACAACAGCAACAATAAAGAACTGCCCGAAAAGCCTGTGTCCAACGGTCACAAGGTTGCCGTGGTGGGCTCCGGCCCCGCAGGCCTTACCTGCGCAGGCGACCTTGCTCGTCTGGGCTACGATGTAACCGTATTCGAAGCGCTGCACCTTGCAGGCGGTGTACTGGTATATGGTATACCCGAGTTCCGTCTGCCCAAGGCAATAGTGCAGAAGGAAGTAGACGGCCTTAAGGCTCTTGGCGTTACCATCGCCACGGATACCGTTATAGGCCGTACCATCTCCATAGATGAGCTGCAGGAAGAGTATGGCTTTGAGGCTGTATTTATCGGCTCCGGCGCAGGTCTGCCTATGTTTATGGATATCCCCGGCATAAACTACCGCGGTGTGTATTCCGCAAACGAGTTCCTTACCCGCATCAACCTGATGAAGGCATATCTGCCCGAGTCCGACACTCCCATTCAGCACCCCAAGACGGTTGCCGTTGTTGGCGGCGGCAACGTTGCAATGGACGCGGCACGCTGTGCAAAGCGTCTGGGTGCGGCGGTATACATCGTATACCGCCGGGGCATGGAAGAACTGCCTGCACGTAAGGAAGAGGTAGAACATGCAGAGGAAGAGGGCATCATATTCAAGACCCTCCACAACCCCGTAGAGATATTCGCCGACGAAAACGATGACGTGAATAAGGTACGCTGCATAAGGATGGAGCTGGGTGAGCCGGACGCTTCCGGACGCCGCCGCCCCATTGAGATACCAGGCAGTGAGTTCGATATTGATGTGGATTGCGTTATAATGGCGCTGGGCACCAGCCCCAATCCACTCATCAAGGACACCACTAAGGGCATCCAGTTCAACCGCAAGGGCGGTATAGTGGTCAACGAAGATGGCCTTACCTCACGTGATGGCGTATACGCAGGCGGTGACGCAGTTACCGGCGCAGCTACTGTTATACTCGCCATGGGTGCAGGCAAAACCGCAGCTAAGGCCATTGATGAAGCCATTCGCGCCAAGGCATAATTTGGAAACCTTAAATGATAAGCATAACAGGCGGCAGAAATGCCGCCTGTTGTATTTTGCATATGCAGTGCGCAGTACCTTGAATTTTCGCCCTGATATGCTATTCTAATTATGTAGAAATTTGTTACCTGTTACAGGAGAAATACACCATGGCAAACCAGACAAACACAGCCCTGCGCTCTGATGTTATCTATTCTATTTATGTCAGAAATCATACAGAGGAAGGCACTTTTCGCGCCGTTATCCCCGACCTTGACCGCATAAAGGCGCTTGGTACGGATATAATATGGTTTCTGCCCATACACCCCATAGGCATAAAGGGCAAGAAAGGCAGCCTTGGCTGCCCCTATGCCAATCGGGATTACCGCACCGTAAACCCCGAATATGGCACAATGGATGATTTCCGCGCGCTGGTAGACGAGATACACGCCCGGGGCATGAAGTGCATAATAGACGTGGTGTATAACCACACCTCTCCCGATTCCACCCTTGTAGCAGAGCATCCCGAGTTTTTCTACCGTAAGGAAGACGGCTCCATGGGCAACCACGTGGGGGACTGGACAGATGTTGTGGACCTTGACTATACCTGCAAGGAGCTGTGGGATTATCAGGTGGGATCCCTTGTGATGTGGGCAGGCATAGTGGACGGCTTCCGCTGTGACGTGGCATCCTTTGTGCCGGTGGAGTTCTGGTGCAGGGCCCGTGAGGCGGTGGAAAAGGTTTGCCCCGGCTGCATATGGCTTGCGGAAACGGTGCACGGGGGCTTTGGCCAGTTCGCCCGCAAGAGCGGCATGTATTCCGCCAACGATTACGATATGTTCCGGGCCTTTGATATGGAATACGAGTACGACGTGCGTGAGGTATTTGACAGGTATCTCAACGGCGAGACCAACTTATCTAATTATATAGATGTGATAAACTTCCAGGAGTGCGCCTATCCCGCTAACTATATAAAGATGCGCTGCCTTGAAAACCACGACCAGCCCCGTATATGCTCCTTTGTAAAGGACAGGCTGTCCCTTACAAACTACACCGCCTTCCTGTACTTCCTCAAGGGCACCACCCTCCTGTACGCAGGGCAGGAATACATGGAGGACCACGTGCCCAGCCTTTTTGACAAGGACGTGTTCCGCAGGGATATGGATAAGGACATAAGCCCCATGTTTGCAAATCTGTACAGGTTTAAGAAGCAGGTCCTTTCCCACGAGGATCACTTCAAGGGCAGGGCAGAGGACGCCTATCACATCGCCATACTGGAGCGGGATGACAACATCAGCCGCAAGGTAGGCGTATTCAGCCTTAAGGGCATGAGCGCCGACGTAAATGTGGATCTGCCCGACGGCAGCTACCTTAACCATCTGGACGGAAGCACCGTAACAGTGCGGGGCGGCATGCTCCATTGTGACGGTGATCCCATTGTGATATCGGTAAAATCTGAATAGTTGCGATAATACCTCCGTTTATAGCAGAATGGGGGTATTTTTAAAGCAGGGAAAACCCTGAGAATCTGTTTGCTTTTTGTCAAAATCTGATATAATGGACATATACCCATGGAATTACAGAACGGATAAAGAGAGGACGCTGCGGATATGGATATAGCGAACACCATAGCTTTGCTGGGAGGACTTGCGTTTTTCCTGTTTGGCATGACTTTGCTTGGGGATGGACTAAAGCGCGTTGCCGGCAAAAAGCTGGAGATAATACTGGGCAGGCTCACCTCCACAACCTTCCGTGGGGTGCTGCTGGGTACCGTTGTTACCGCTTTGATACAGTCCTCTTCCGCCACCACTGTAATGGTGGTGGGCTTTGTAAACTCCGGCCTCATGAAGCTTACCAACGCTATCGGCATCATCATGGGCGCAAACATCGGTACCACCGCCACAGGCTGGATACTGGTGCTGGCAGGTGTGGAGGGCAATTCGGCTTTCTCTTCCGCAACTGTATTTGCTTTTATAGCCTTTATCGGCATAATACTTTATTTCTTCTGCAAAAAGACCACCCAGAAAAACATCGGCATGATACTGCTGGCCTTCTCTGTGCTGATGAGCGGCATGCAGTCCATGAGCGGTGCAATGGCTCCCCTGAAGCAGAGTGAAGCATTCCTTGGATTTATATCCGCCGTGTCCAATCCCCTTGTTGCCATCGGCGTGGGTATCATCGTTACCGCAATAATCCAGAGCTGTTCTGCCTCCATCGGTATTCTGCAGGCCCTGTCCGTTACCGGCGTTATAGGCTACGAGGTGGCCATACCCATGGTATTGGGCATGTGCATCGGCGCATGCGCTCCCGTGCTTATTTCTGCCATTGGCGCCAACGTAAGCGGCAAGCGTGCGGCGGCGGTGTATCTTATCTTTAATATTGCGGGCTCTGTCCTGCTGATGGTGCCTTTCTATATTATCAATGCCATAGTGGGCTTTGACTTTATGGCTACGCCTGCCACCAGCATGGGCATAGCCATTGTAAACACCATATATAAGGTGGTTGCCACCATATTGCTCATGCCCTTTGCAGGCCTGCTGGAAAAGACCGTATGTACCATTATTAAGGAAAACGTTACGGACGAAGATCTTGTTATTGAGGACAACCTGCTGGATGAGCGCTTCCTGAATTATCCCGCCCTTGCACTGGAACGCTGCGGCCAGACTGTGCAGAAAATGACGGAAACCTCCTTCAAGAACCTTAGAAAGTCCATAGAGCTGTTTGAGAACTACTCTCAGGAGGGCTTTAATAAGGTGCAGCGCCGCGAGGAAAAGATAGACCGCTATGAGGATTCCCTTGGCGCATACCTTGTTCAGCTGAATACCAGAGAGCTTTCCATGGAGGAGACCCAGACCTCTGCCAGGTATCTCAGCAGCCTAAGCAACCTTGAGCGTATATCCGACCATGCGGTAAACCTCTCAGAACTTGCACAGGAGCTGGACGAGAAGGGAATATCTTTCTCACCCCAGGCAAAACAAGAGCTTAAGATATGCGCAGACGCTGTCCTTGAGATACTGGATATAACCCAGTCCGCAATGAGGGATAACGACCCCCATCAGGCGGGCATGGTGGAGCCCCTTGAGGAGGTAATAGACGCCCTTACCGATAAGATGAAGGAACGCCACATCGCCCGCCTGCAGGCAGGCAAGTGCACGCTGGAGCTGGGCTTCATACTCAACGACTGCATACACAATTTCGAGCGCACCGCCGACCACTGCTCCAACCTTGCCGTGGCCGTCCTTGAGGCGGCGGACAGCCAGATGCAGTCCCACAGGTATCTGCGCACCTTCAAGCAGATGAACCGGGATGAATACGGCGCACGCCTTGCCGCTCAGGTGCATAAATACTGCGACGCGCTGGACGCGCTGGACAGCGGCGTATAGCAAAAATTATACACACTGACCACAGCCTTTCCTTTTTAAATAGGGAAAGGCTGTTTTTATGCAAAATCTGTCGCAATTTTTCAGCCGTAAGGTTGACTTTTGTAATATTTAGATATATAATCTACTTGTAGCATTATAAATGCAATACATTTATGAAAGGAATTGACAGCACTGTGTATGCCGATAATATAATTTCGGCAGGCAGGATAATTTCTGCCTTATTTGTGATGCTGTAAATTCTGATAATTACGGGATAACTATACACCGCGCCCGGTAACGGGGGCGGTGTTTTTGTTATACAAAAATATTATTTTGAAAGGAACTTCACTTGCAATGAAAAGTTCTTAACCTTTATTCTGGTACTGGCAATGGTACTGTCAGTGTCAAGTTTTGCTATGGCGGCGGAAGTAACCGTAACAACTGAAGCCGACCTGAAAACTGCTGTCCAGAGCGATAATAATATTACCTTGGGTGGTAATATTGCGCTGAACAACACGCTTATAATTCCCGCAGGTGTTAATGTCACTTTGAATCTGGGCGGATACACTTTGTCTTTTACAACCGATTTTGCCGGGACAACAGCTCTTATTGAAAACAAGGGAACGCTTACGATTGAGGGACCTGGTACAATCAGCAATACGGCAACTAATACAGATACTGTATGGGCACCTGGGTTTCCTGCATATGCCAATAACACCATATCAAATAGAGGAAAGCTGACTGTAAACGGCGGAACCATTGAAAACAATTCTGTCGGTGGTGCATGCTATTCAATAGATAACTATTCTGGTGGCAATGTTGAGATTAATGGCGGAGAGATATTAAATCATAATAATGTAGCCATTCGTCAGTTTATCGGAAACAACAATAAAGTTACCATTACCGGTGGTACAGTCACGGGTAAACGTGATGTTTGGATGCAACTGGCTAGTAGCGATCCTAGCGTTGCACCTAATGATGTATCTCTGACGGTTACTGGGGGTACGCTGACTTGTAATACAGAAGGTGAGTTGGCTATATACCTTTATAGCTATGGTAATAGCACTGATAATGTAGAGATTGATATAAGCGGTGGTACTATTAATGGTGATATCGGCCTGATGGGTGGACAAAAGAATGGTACACCCGATGTCAGCATTTCTGGCGGAACCATGACTGTCGTAGAGGATTATAGCGGTAGATTGTCCGGGATTATCTCCGGCGGTGAATTCAGTGAAAAGCCTGCGGCCACTATGATAGACGATGATAAGGTAGCTGTAGGCGATGATGATGGTGAAGGTTATGTTATCGGTGAAAAGAGTACTGATAGTGTAGCTATTGACGTAACACCTGCTTCTTTGGACTTTGGCAGTGAAACCGTAGGTTATGCTGCTCCTGCTGCAAAGAAAATAATTGTTACCAATATTGGTACTAGTAAGGTATACGTGTCTCAGCCCACTGATAATGACTACACAGTTACTATAGCATCAGGTGATCTGGAACTTGACCCTAGCGAAGCTGTAGAGTTTAATGTGGTTCCCGAAACTGGGCTTTCTGCTGGTCAGCACAATGCAACTTTTAGTATAAATGCTTCTGATTACTCGGATTCTACTAATGCTTCTGCTACAACAGTTATGAAGCAGGTTGCAGTAAGCTTTACTGTAAATACCAAGCCCTCCACCGGCTCCGGCATCTCCGTAAAGTACAACGGCGGCAACAGCTTCAGCACCTCCAAGTCTGATGTACCTACCTCCGTTGAGATCGACGGCGTGCCCGTGACCTTCAACGGCAACGGCAGCAGCTTCAGCGTAGGCTGCATCTCTTCCGACGCAAAGTGGGTAACCGTTCGCTGGAACAGCACCTCTGTTACCACCAACTTCACCCCCGATGGTCTGGTAGAGTGCTCTGCCGTATCCATCCCCAAGACCGGCGATATGCCCTTCTGGGCAGCAGTAGCCGCGTTCTTCGGCTTCTAAAAAATCTTCAGCAAAGGCGGCTTACGCTATGTTTGTAATAAAGCCCGGAGACGATACCGTTACAAAATCTATGAGGATGCCCAAAAGCTTGGCTCAGAAGATGGACGGGCTGGCGGAGGAATACAATGTATCCTTTACCGACCTTGTGCTGCAGTGTCTGGAGTATGCTCTGGACAACATGCAAACCGGGGAAAACATGGAAAAAACAGCCTCTGCAAAGTAAACCCAAGCATTATTGCAGGGCGGCGCAAGCCGCCCTGTTTTTCGTTATGGTGGGTTTATGTGGTTGTTGCGGAAAGATTTTTCAGATATACTGATAATATAAGAGCACACACCTTGGGAAAGGCGGTATAAGGGATATGACATCTGTAAACAGAGAATACCGAACCTACAAAGAAGGCGAGATCATATTCAGTCAGGGCGAACCTTCGGATTGCATATACGATATCCGCTGGGGCAGCGTTGGCATATTTGTTCACTATGGCACCGAGCAGGAAAAAATGCTTGCCCACCGAAGGGGCGATGAGGTCATTGGCGAAATGAGCTTTGTGGATGAGGTGCCCCACAGCGTTACCGCGGTGGCCATGGATGATGAAACAAGGGTAGAGGTGATTACAAAGGAAACCTTCAGGTACTATCTGCATGAGAGGCCGGAAAGGGTAATAGCCTTTATACAGAATATGTGCATGCGCATTCGCGACATCACAAACGACTATATAGAGGCACGCCGCGCCCTTGCAGAGGCCGCCGAACTTCAGAAGGAAGGGGGAGAGGCATAGATGGAAAACACCGTTTGTTTCTTCAAAAAGGGAGATGTCATATACCGGCAGGGCAGCTTTGAAATGTGGATGTACGACCTTAAGAGCGGCAGGGTAGGCATCTATGCAAGTTACGGCGAGCCGGACGAGTTCCTCCTGACAGAGGTGAAGGGCGGCCCCGGCGCCACCATCGGCACCATCGGACTGCTGGACTCTATGTGCCGCTCTGCCACAGCGGTTGCCCTGGAGGATGTTGAGGCCATCAAGGTCACCGGCGAAGCCTTTGCGGATTACTACGGCAATGATCCCGATGCGCTGCTGAATATGATGAAAAAGATGAGCGGCCGCATTCGTGCCCTTACCGATGGCTATCTGGAAACCTGTAAGGCATTGGCAGAGCTTACGGAAAATGAAGAGGACAAGCCCAAGAGTGGATGGTTTATATCCAAGGTGGAAAAATTCCTTAATGATTACGCTGAAGCTATTGCCAGCCCCAGCGAAACCGGCAACATATATTATCACTATGGCAGTATACGGTAAGGATTGAGATAAGGTACTTTTACTGATACAGCTAAATACATATTCGTAAAATATTACTATTAATTGGTGTATTGTATTATAAAAGTATGAAATAAGAATGAGTATAAACCGGGGTTTATAAAATTACAGTTTATTGCGTAACTATATTACGATATTTGTATTATAATATTGCAACAGAATACCACCGGTACAAAATAATACGATACGAATAAAACAGTATTAAAGGAGGCGCCTGTGAGCAGACTGATTTTTCATGTTGATGTGAACAGCGCCTTTTTATCGTGGGAGGCGGCAAGACGGGTAAAGGAAGGCGGCGAGGATATTCGCCTTATCCCCTCCGCAATAGGCGGGGACAGGGAAAAGCGCACAGGCGTTATACTTGCAAAGTCCATCCCGGCAAAAAAGTTTGGCGTAAAGACGGGGGAGCCGGTGGGTATGGCTCTGCGCAAATGCCCCGAGCTGTTTCTTGCAAGGCCGGATTTTCGCCTGTATGAGGAAAGTTCACGGGCCTTTGTGGCCATATGCAGGGAGTACGCACCTGTAGTGGAGCAGGTCTCCATAGACGAGTGCTTTCTGGATATGAGCGGCACGGAGCGCATCTATCCCGACCCCATGGATATCGCCCTTACCATAAAAAATACCATACGGGACAGGCTGGGCTTCACGGTAAACGTAGGCATAAGCGTCAATAAGCTCCTTGCAAAAATGGCCAGCGACTTTGAAAAGCCGGACAGGATACATACCCTTTTTCCCGAGGAAATGGCGCAAAAGATGTGGCCTTTGCCTGTGGGAGAGCTGTATACCGTAGGTGCGGCAACAGCGGAAAAGCTCAGGCGTAAGCACATAAATACCATCGGTGACCTTGCCGGAGCGGACGTAAACAGGATAAAGGCCATCCTGGGAGCAAAACCGGGACAGCACATACACGATTACGCCAACGGCATAGAAGATTCTCCCGTGCTTGCTGAGCCTGAGGAGGCCAAGGGATACAGCAACTCCACCACCATGTCAAAGGACGTGGTAACTCCCCAGAGCGCATACAGGATACTGCTGGCCCTCTCTGACAGCGTGGCGGCCCGCATGCGCATGGACGGCGCCAAGGCATACTGCGTTGCGGTCACCATCCGTGACAATACCTTTAAGACCCGCTCACATCAGCGCAGCATCAAGGAGGCCACCGATGTTACCAACGAGATATACGCCCTGTGCAGGCAGCTTTTTGACGAGCTGTGGGATAAAAAGACCCCCCTGCGGCTGCTGGGCGTATCCCTTACCGACATAGACCGCACAGGGGGCAGCCAGCTTAGCTTTTTTGCAGACGAACAGAAGGAGCGCCAGCAAAGGCTGGACAGAGCGGCGGACGCCATACGGGGCAAATTCGGTTCCGGGGCCCTTATGCGGGCCTCCACATATGACCCGGACATAAACGTGGGCAGAAAGCACAAGGCCCAGGCAGACCTGAAAAATACCAAAGCAATGCACAAAGAGCAGTACAAAAAATAATACGTATAAAAAAGCGCCTCAAAACTACCAAAGTCTGTCAAAAAATTTCCGAAAAAAGTTGACAAATACCGGAGTATATAATCAACATAACGTATTATATGCGTATTATATTTGTGGAAGGAAATGACAGCGCTGTGTATGCCGTGCATATGATAATGGCAGATAGGCAAAGGGGCGGGCAGGATAGCTTCTGCTCTGTTTGTACTGTAATGGCTTCCATCACCCACAGGATAACTATACACCGCGCAGTATAATACATTGCACGGTGTATTTGTTATACAAAAATATTATTTTAGGAAAGGATTCTCACTTGCAATGAAGAAACTTTTAACCTTTATCCTGGTACTGACAATGGTGATGTCAGTGTCCGGCATAGCGTATGCAGTGGCAACTGAAACCGATCTGCAGACAGCAATAACTAATGCCGCTGACGGTGTGAAAACTGAAATCGTCCTTACGGGGATGTAACTGTCAGCGACGGTAGCAGCATTACCATACCTGCTGGCAAGGTTATTGTTATTGACCTTGCAGGTTATACAATCACCGGTAAAGACACTGCTACTGGTAGTTTCGGTTTGATTAATATCGGTCTCGGTGCTGACCTTACCATAAAAGACAGCATCGGTGGCGGTAAAATTACCTTGACTGCTGAGATTGATCGTGATTGGAACGCATACTCTTCTGTTGTATCTAATCAGCGGGGTAAACTGACTGTTGAGGGAGGAACTATCGAACATCTGGGCGGCACCGACATGGCCTACGGTATCGATAACCTGACTAACGGAAAAGATACTTATGCCGAAACCGTCATAAACGGCGGTACCGTCAAGTCTACCTATCGTGCCATTCGTCAGTTCTTGAATGGAGCCGGTACAGCTCAGAATATCCTGACCGTCAACGGTGGTACAATTGAGGGCGCTAACAAGTCCATCTGGATGCAGGATCCTAGCGCAAATGCTAATACCGGAACCCTGACTGTTAGTGAGGATGCGACTCTGAAGGGTGACGTATACTTATTTGTTACCGCAGGTTCTGCCGAGTGGCCTGTAAGTGTAAGTATTGATGCGGATGCCCTTGACGGCGAATCTACGGTTGTTACTGGTAATGTTCCTGATGGCTCTCAGGTTAAGGAAACCGAAGGATACTGGGGTATCGTAGACGATGACTCTGTTTCTGTAACCAAGGGTATGGGTTATCCCACTGTCGATGAAGCCATAGATGCGGCTGAAGCTGGCGACACCATCACTCTGTTGGCTGACGCAGACGTAAGCAGTGTTAATACTACCAAGAACTTGACCATCGTTGACGAAAACGGCGTTAAATATTCTTTGATGAATGGCTATAAGGTTTATCCTTCTGAACTGAACTTCGACAGTGAGCAGGCGGGTTATTCCGGCGTTGCCGCTCAGACCGTTACTATAGAAGGAGTAGGTACAAAGCCTACTGTTACTGTTAACAGCAGTGATTATGTTATTGGCGAGGTACAGGGCGATAACGGCAAGTATACCTTTACCGTACAGCCCAAGGATGGGCTTTCCGCAGGTAATCACGATGCCAGCCTTACTGTAACCATAGATCAGGCCAGTCCTTCTGCTGATCTCAATGTTGGAACTATTGAAGCAAAATTCACTGTTACTGCCAAGCCCTCCTCCGGTTCCAGCATCAGCGTCACCTACAACGGCGGCAACAGCTTCAGCACTTCCAAGTCTGATGTGCCCACCTCCGTTGAGATCGACGGCGTGCCCGTAACCTTCAACGGCAACGGCAGCAACTTTACCGTAGGCTGCATCAACCCCGGCGCTAAGTGGATAAAGGTAAGCTGGAACAGCACCACCGTTACCACTAACTTTACCCCCGACGGCCTTGTTGAGTGCGCCAACATTGGTATCCCCAAGACCGGCGATATGCCCATCTGGGCAGCTGTAGCCGCATTCTTCGGCTTCTAAACAATACTAAGTAAAGGCGGCTTTGACCATGTTTAAGATCAAATCCGGACAGGAGCTTGTAACCAAGTCCATACGCATGCCGGAAGACATGGCGGTGGAAATGGATAACCTTGCGAAGGAATAAAATGTATCCTTCAGCTCATTGGTGCTGCAGTGCCTCCGCTACGCCCTGGATAACATGGACGCCGAGGGTGGCATGGATTAAGCGGCAGCCGCAAAAAACGCAGCAAAGGACGGGAAATTTCCCGTCCTTTTTGTATGCAGGCGTGATACAGGGCGTATACAGAAATTCATTCGAAAAATGAAGCCGGATATCATCTGCATCTGTCAGATGGATTCTTTAGCTGGATCCCACCAAGCCTGTGGACGAGGATACATTTACTGTAGCCACACCTGTTGATGCCTGTGCTGATGCTGCTTGGAGCAGCGGCGATAAGGCGCAGGAGATAATTCAAATAATATGTAAAAGAAAAGAGGGCGCTGATGAAGTCAGCGCCCTTTGTGTTTGGCTGAATAATGCATTACACGCTTGCATAGTCCCGGTTAAGCTGATTGAGGCGGTCACGGAAGAAGTTTGCTATCATGTCATCGGAGCAAACTCCCTGCTTGTGAAGCTCTCTTAAATATACGGGGCGGCCTATCACCATGCGGTTGCGTTTGCCGTTGTAGTACACGGGGCAGATGGGCACTTCGCATCCTGTGTTGTGCTGAAACCGTCTTGCCAGAAGAACAAAGCCGCGGTGAAATCGGTCTATGTTTTCGCAGTATCCTACATCCTCTGAGTTTTCGGGGAAGATGAGCACGTTTTTGCCGTTTTGCATGGCCTGAATACTGTGCTTGATGGTGGTGCTCAGGCGGAGATCTTTATAGGTTGGAATAAGCTCCGCGCCCCGATACAGCATCTTTGAAATAACGCAGAAGGGAGTGGCTATAAGAAAGGACTTAAGGGGGCTGAACCCCTGCTTTTTCTTGTAAAAAACATGGTATAAATAATTCCAGCGCTCTGAGATATTCCCGCACATTTCGTGTGTGCCCCAGGGAACAAAACGATAGGGGAAGAAAAGCTCATAAGTAAAAGGGCCGTTTGCAGCGGCATGGTTTGCAACGTAAATCGTAGGCTGGTTGCCTGTGCTTTCAAGCTGGATTATGGCGGGTTTTTTCTTAAACAGGCGAAGAAGTGCTTTTAAACTGTCGAGAATAGGATGCTTGGTATGCTCCATAGGCAGTCACCTCATAATATATAATTTGTATATTTGAATTGTAACATCAAAATGTAATAATATCCAGCATTTTATTTCAAAAAATTGAACTTTTTTGATGGCCATGAACTAATGGATTTTTTAATGGCTATATTTCGGGTAGGGAAGACAGCAGTTGCAGTTTCAAGAGAAATTTATATTTAGTCTATATGAAAAGTAAAGTTATAATTGTAATTATTTAGTTATGATAATGAAAGCGCTTCCTCACTTTAAGAGAGAGGAAGCACTTTAAGGTTATTGGTTATTCAATTAATTATGCCCTATAGATTGAATATGAATAGGTGACGCATCAACGCTGTACACGCCCGGTACCGTCACCGCCCATAAGCTTTTTCACATCTTCGGCAGTTACTCTGTTGAAATCGCCTGAGATAGAGTGCTTAAGGCAGCTGGCTGCAGTAGCAAACTCAAGAGCGGCTTGCTTGTTTTCAAGGTTATTGAGGCCGTATATAAGTCCGCCAGCAAAGGAATCGCCGCCACCCACACGGTCAACTATATTGCGTATCTCATATTTTTTAGATACGTAGAAATCAGTACCATCATTTAAGCATGCAGCCCAATCGTTCCAGTCAGCACTATGGCTCTCGCGTAAGGTAATAGCAATCATCTTCATATTTGGGTAAGTGTCAAGCACTTTACTGCCGAGGACGCGATATTTTTCTCTGTCCAGAGTACCGCTTTCTACCACTACGTCTGTTGTAATGCCAAGAGACTTTTGAACATCCTCTTCGTTTGCTATTGCAATATCCACATACTGAGCCAGCTCACACATTACTTCAGAGGCTTTTTTGCCGTACTTCCAGAGATTTTTGCGATAGTTCAAATCGCAGGAAACAGTGATGCCGCGTTTTTTTGCCTCTTTTACACTCTGGAGAGATAGCTCCATACAGCTTTGGGATATGGCTGGAGTAATACCGGTAATGTGGAACCAGTCTATACCTTCAAAGGCTTTTTCCCAGTCTATGTCTCCACATTTTGCCAGAGAGATGGCAGAATATGCTCTATCGTAAATTACCTTGCTGGGCAGCTGATTGGCTCCGGCCTCCAGATAGTATATGCCCATTCGTCCATCACCCCAGAGTATGCGTTCGGTATCCACGCCAAAGGAGGCAAGCTGTGCTTTGCATGCCTTAGCTATAGCGTTATCGGGCAAGACAGTAAGAAAAGAAACATCCTGCCCATAGTTTGCCAGAGATACGGCTACATTTGCTTCGCCTCCGCCAAAAGTAGCTTCCAGACAGGGACTTTGAAAAAAACGTTCTGTTCCGGGAGCTTTAAGACGCAGCATTATCTCTCCGAAAGTTAAGTATTTCATATTTGTTCTCCTTATTTTTGCAGCAGATGTACAGCAAAACCACCAAATTCGTCTTTGAGGTATATTGCTATCATGCGGTCGTTTTTATATTTTGCGGTATCGGGAAGATTGGTGAACCCTCTTTTTTCCAGTTCTGCAACAGCAGCCTGTATGGAGTTGGTACGTATGGCAATATGGCCATGCTCACCGAGGAATACAGACTTGATTACTTCTATGGAGGAGGTGGAAAAGATTGAAGAGCTGCCTGATTTTGCTTCAAAACCAAAGGCTTGGCAAAACTTTTCGCATATTTCATCGGCCTGCGAGGCATCCTGACAGTTAATGCCTATATGGGCTACCTCAAAGCCCAACATGGATGCCTTGGCCTGACGGCTGAGCTGTGTTATCCTGTCAAAATTGCCGGCGGCTATATCCTCCTTGCTGCAGACCCAACTGCCGCCTATGGCATGTACATAGGGAGCAGCGATATAATCACCAATATTTTGTGCGTTTACTCCTCCTGTGGGTATGAATTTAATTCCGCCAAATGGGCCGGAGAGGGCCTTCATAGCGGCTAATCCACCGTATATTCCAGCAGGGAAGAACTTGAGTACTTTGAGTCCGAGCCTCAGTGCAGCGGTAATTTCGGTGGGAGTAACACAACCGGGAATTACAGGAATGCTGTTTTCCACACACCAGCTTACTACATCATAATCAAAGCCGGGGCTTACAATAAATCTGGCACCACAATTTACTGCGGTTTTGCACTGGTCTAAAGTTATTATGGTACCTGCTCCTACTAATACATCGGGACAGTTATCCGTGATAAGCTGTATGGATTCTGCGGCAGCATCTGTTCGGAATGTAACTTCCATTATATCTATACCGCCGGCCAGAAGTGCGTTTGCGGTAGGAACAGCGTTCTCAGCCTTGTCCAATACTGCTACAGGCACAATGCCGCAGCGACTCAGTCTATCCATCATATCCATGAGAATATCTCCTTTCTCAGCATATCCAAGGCAGGGAAACGCCACAGTCTGCGGAAAGCTCCTCAAGAGAATCTGCTACAGCATCTGGAAGCTGTAGTACGTCGGGAGAAGCGTTGTACTTTTCCCATTCGATCTCACCGGGAACAAATATGCGCTGTGCATTCTTTGCTTTATCTGTATTATGGAGGGCGGAGATAAAGCGTTCTGAGCGAGATATGAAGTTTTCCTTGCCTGCAAACTTATCTACATCCACCACAATAAAGGTATTGGATACATTATTGGGTTTTTCAGGATCAAAGCACCAGGATGTAATTTCCCCAAGGCTGCTTATACAGCCGCCGGACAGTGCGCCGGTGAGCAGTTCTACCAATACTGCCAAACCATATCCCTTATGAGCTGCCATAGGCTGCATAGCTCCTTCTTCAGGATAATGAGAGGGATCTGTTGTGGGTAAGCCGTCTTTGTCTACTATCCAGGAATCTGGTATGGAACGACCGTCCCTGCGGGCTTGTATAACCTTAAGGGAGGCAACATTGCTCATGGCGATATCCAGAAAACAGCTGGGCATGCTTTCAAGAGGGGAGGCATAGGAAAGAGGATTGTTGCCAAGTATCATTCCACGTGCGCCGGGTATGGTCATATTGGGGTCAACGTTACTCATTACTATACCAAGCATCCCTGCTTTTGCCGCCATGTTTGAGTAAGCTCCAGCAGCACCAAAGTGAGTGCCGTTTTTCACAGTGACAAGAGCAATACCGCATTCGGATGCTTTCTTTATAGCGATTTCCATTGCCATGTGTGAAGAAATCATTCCCATGCAGCTGTTAGCATTAATGAGTGCATAGGCTGGGCCTTCTTTTTCTATTTCGGGCCGGGCTGTAAGGCTCATACCTCCTGCGCGCGCTTTTTTGATATAGCCAAAGAGATTTTTTGTTCCATGGGAGTTTATACCCAGAGCATCTGTCTCAGTGAGAACGCGAGCAGTGATGGCAGCGTCAGAGGGGAGCATCCCTGCTGCTTCCAGAGATTTGGCACAAAAAGATATGAGTTCGCTTTTTTCTATTGTTCGCATAAAAATCCTCCTGTTATGTAACGGTGATAAATGAATCAGACTCCGCTGAAAGCGTTAAAACCTCCATCGATGGGCAGTACTACTCCGGTAATAAACTTAGCAGCATCTGAACAAAGGAATATGACGCCGCCCGCCAGTTCGGACGGCTCTCCATAGCGTCCCATAGGTGTGTTTGTTATTATTGATTTGCCACGGGCGGTATCAGTGCCGTCCTCATTCTTTAGAAGATAGTGATTTTGCGCTGTGAGCAGAAAACCGGGAGCGATGGCGTTTACTCTGATATTAGTAGAATATTCCTGAGCAAAATGCACCGCTGCCCACTCGGTAAAGTTTGCAACAGCCGATTTTGCAGAGCTATAGGCAAGAGTTTTGGTAAGCGGACGAAAACTGGACATGGAGGCTATATTGATTATGCAGCCACTGTCCTGATCAGCCATATATTTTCCAAATACCTGAGAGGGTATGATGGATCCCAAACAGTTCAAATCAAACACAAATCGTATGGATTCGGCGGGAAGGTCGAAGAAACTGCTGTCAGGTCCTGTAGTAGCCATAGGATGATTACCGCCGGCACCATTTATTAGGATGTCTATCCTGCCATAGGTGTCTATGACACTTTGGGCAGCAGCCAAAGTGCTTTCTCTGTCCAATACATTACAGCTAAGAGCGATAGCCTGGCCGCCTGCCTTGATTATAGCATCACAGGTTTGCTGTGCTTTTTCCAAAGACAGATCCAAAACGGCTACGCGGGCACCTTGTTTTGCCATTTCTGTAGCGAGGGTACCGCAGATAACACCGCCACCCCCTGTAATTACAGCAATTTTTCCATTAATATCACACAGGTTTTTTGTCATTTGATCGTCACCTTTCTTATTAATTCTTTTATATTTAAGACATAAACGGTACTTTTGATAGCATAGGAGAGGGACAAAGCATTAAATAATGCAGGAAGAAATTAAAAATCCTTTTCGTATAGAAACAGAATATTGTAAGGATTGCATGGCTTATGGAGGCGAGGGGAACTCAGGGTTGACTTTTCATATACAACACCATAAAATGAAATTTATAGAGCTGTTTTCTCATAAAAAAGGGAACTCTTATGCAACGTATTATATTCAGTGAGAAATGATAAGTCAACTGTTTCTGAATATTTACTGCAAATTTTCTGAATGTTTTACCGTGAAACCCATATTGCATATATCGTACAATATATAGAAGTGGCGCGGGGAGCTTGGGTAATACGTGTATTTCCATAATAAGCAAATGCTGCAGAAAAGAGGTATCAATGGGAAGAAAGAAAGTGACCATAAGGGATGTGGCGGCCGCCGCAGGGACATCCATAGCCACGGTATCGCGTGTTATTAATAACACTGATTATCCCGTGAGTGATGAACTGAGCGATAGGATAAAGCAGGTAATGAAGGAACTGAATTACACTGCCGGTCCATCCACTAAGAGCGGCTCCCGCGGTGATACTATGGATATAGGTATAAGCATACCCAGTCTGTCTAACCCGTTTTATATGCAGACTTTGCTTGGAATTTCCTCTGTTATAAGGGAAAGCAAATGCAATATGTTGCCTTTTAATGCCTTTTGCAGCAAGGAAGAGGAAAACGAGTATTTGGACATGCTATGTAGGCGTAAGGTGAAAGGGGTTATTATATCTCCGGTTAGCAATTCCATAGACAATCTCCAGAAATATATGGACCAGGGAATGAAATTTGTCCTGTTGGATCAGCGTGTAGAGGGCTGTTTTTGTCCTTCTATAAATTTTGATTCCAGAAAAGGCGCGCGTATGGCAATGCGCTATTTTGCAGAATGCGGCCATAAAAAAATAGCCTTGGCAACCACCCCTCTAACAAGATGGACGCGAGAGGAAATACACAAAGGTTATAAAGAAGGATTGCAGGAAGCGGGAATATCCTACGATGCATCAATGGTATTTGTATCCGAGATGGAACCAAGTATGGATGATGCGGATTACGAAATCAACGTAGGCAAGGAGCTTGCCGGTAAGATAATTGCGTCTGAATGTGGAGCTACGGCTGTGCTTTGCGTAAACGATATGGTGGCATTTGGCGTTATAAGAACTCTTGCAACCAGTGGTGTAAAAGTTCCGGACGATGTATCAGTAATAGGATTTGATGATATTCCCTTTGCGAAAAACTATCTTCCTGCGCTTACCACAATAAAATATCCCGCGTACGAACTGGGAAAACTGGCAGCTACGCTTCTTATGGTAAATATAAATAATGACGGGGCTTCGGTGGATTTGAATATGCATGTAGAGCCGCAGCTGATAGAAAGGGAAACCGTAAAGAGTATTAAAAAATAAATAGTACGAAAGGCCTTCCGGATAGTCTGGGGGGCCTTTTTTTGCTTGTTTCATACCTGAACAATGTGTGAATTGCGGGAGAGGAGTATTGACAGGAATAAAACAGATATGATAAAATACAGAAAATTATACAGAAAAAAACAGATAATGTTACTGAAATAATTGGTAGTGATCCCAAATTATTCAAGCAGTGCAAAGTAAATTGGCAGAAAATTACAAAATAGAATTTCTTACAAAAAACAGACAGTAAATCGTCTTCATTTATGCTTGTCTTATATGCAAATTTGAAAAACAAACACTAAACGGCAAAAAAACAGGAGGAGTATTTATTATGGGAAAGAAAATTGCTGTATTGCAAATTGACTCCGTTTTAGGCGATCAGATGGCCACTTTGGCAAAGATCGACGGCATGCTAAGTAGCATCAATGATCCTGAAGTTCGCATGGCTGTATTCTGTGAATACGGACTTTCAGGATTTTGCACGGATCTTGCCGCCATTGCCAAGCCTATACCGGGACCTGTGACCGAGGAAATGGAAAAGCTAGCCAAAAAGTACAACATATGGTTAAGCGGTGGTCTTCCTGAGTTAATGCCGGACGGGAAAGTGGCGAACTCCAGCGTAATGATATCCCCCAAGGACGGCCTTGTAGCTACCTATCGCAAAATACATCCATTTGGCGGGGAGCGCGATCATGTTTACTTTGGCGATACGCCGGTAGTGGTGGATACAGAGATAGGCAGAGTGGGTCTCTCCATATGCTATGACTTTGTGTTCCCTGAGTTTATTCGTGGTCTGGTTCTAAATGGAGCTGAGATTGTACTGAATTCTACATTCTGGTATGCAGATGATTTCAGCACTCCCTTTGGATGGTGTCCGGATCATACTCTGGCGCTGGCTCGTGTAAGAGCCCTGGAGAATAAGTGCTTTGTGGCAATGGCTTGCAGAACCGGCTGCGAGGACGATGGCGATAACAGGATGCATGGATTCGGTCATTCTGCCATAGTGGATCCTATGGGTAACTTTATCGCAAAGGCTGGAGTGGGTGAGCGAGTAATAATCGGAGAGATAGACCATCAGTATAGAGAAAAGTGTGCTGTATTTGGCTATATAAATGACCGCAGGCCGGAAATTTATAAGAAAATGTTGGACATCTAAACTAAAGGATAGAGGAACAATGAATCAGCATGAAAAAGTAAGTCAGTTTATTCCGGTATACGCCGTGATACTGATATTGGCTGTAATGGCATCTATATACAGGCCCGGCTACTTTTCCGCCGAGATGGTATACATGATGTTAAGGCAAGCGGCGGCGCTGGGGGTGCTGTCCATTGGTCATATGTTTGTGATGGCTTCGGGAGGAACGGATCTTTCTCTGGATGCCAACATGATGACCACAATGGTTATATTTATGAGCTTTCACAATAAACTGGGGGCACAGTGGCTACCGGTGGGTATTCTGGTTGCTCTTATAGCTGCCCTGATTATGGGGGCATTCAATGGCTTTCTTGTCACGCAATTCAACGTTGCTGCTTTCCTTATAACTATGTTTACTGCCGAGTTTATAAACGGAATACGGCGGATAATCGTAAGTGTTACACCTATGGGGCCTCTTCCAGAGGCAATTGCAGTATTTGTAAAGGGTGAACAAAGAGGTGAATTCCCTTATGCGGCATATATCCTGTTTGCTGTAGCGATAATAGCGTACTTCATATTGAATATGACTTCCTTTGGAAGAAAGTTGTCACTGGTTGGTGCAAACAGCAATGCTGCTGAGCTATGCGGTATTCGGGTAAAACGAATAAAAATGCTGGTGTTCTGCATAAGCGGGGCGTTTTCCTTGCTGGCAGCCATTATAATTGCCGGTTATACAGGATACGTGGACCAGGAAACGCTGGCCAGCGGAATGGCATTTAATTCTCTCATTGCAGTTGTACTTGGCGGCACTGTTCTGGGAGGCGGAAGAGCCACGGTGATAGGTACCGTGGGAGGAGCGCTGGCTACCACCCTGATACTGAATGTAGTGGTGCTGTTTGGGTTTGAGATACAGCATCAGTATGTATTCAAAGGACTGATATTGTTGGCTGTCGTATTAATAAGTTCTTTGACCGGGAATACGGGCTTCATGAAGTTAAGAACAAAGAAGTTCGGCATCCGGGCGTAAGATAGTTGGTCGAGCTGCAATTTTAGTAAATAAACAAAACAAGGAGGAAAACATGAAAAAACTCGTAGCAATCTTTATGCTTCTCGTCATGCTGGTGTCTGTGGCAGGCTGCAGTGCCCCTGTTGAGGAGGCTGTACAGCCCGAAGTGAACGAGGAACAGCCCGCTGTAGAGGAGACTCCCGCAGAGCTGGAAAAGTTCGTAATCGGTGTATCCTATCAGGGTCCCAACAACGATTGGGCAACCAACTTCCTTGCACATTTCGAGAAGGAATTTGAAGCTCATGCCGATCAGATCGAAAAGGTAATCTACAAAGAATATGGCTGGGATGGCGAGCAGCAGCTGGCAGATATCGAGGATCTGATGGTACAGGGAATTGATGCGCTGGTAGTAGCCCCCCATAATGATACCGGTCTGGTATCAATCATTGAGGATGTTTATGATGCAGGCATTCCCGTTATTTGTTACAATACCGCTCCCGGTACTGATAAGTATAGCGCGCTGATAATGTCCGATAACGAGCGCGATGGTTATGCCACTGCCAGTTGGCTGTGTGACAGAATTAACGGTGAAGGTAATGTAATCATAATCGAAGGTGCTCCCGGCAGCCGCTACGCCGAGGATGTAGCAGCCGGCTATAACCGTGCCATAGAAGAACACCCTGGCGTAAACCTGCTGGGCTATGAATATGCCTACTGGACTGCCGCTACTGCTAAGCAGATTATCGAAAGCTATATTGCCAAGGGCGAAAAGATCGATGGCGTACTGTGCAGCGGCCTTACCGGCGTTGGCGTAGTAGAAGCCTTTGTGGATGCCGGTCTTGAGATTCCTCCCATTACTGCAGGCGACGGCTATACCGGCTTTATTCGTAAGGCTTTGGAGGTCGGTTACAACGACTTTGGTGCCATCATCAGCAACAACTTCAAGTATGCCAGCGGTGCTATTGACCTGACCTTTAAGGTGCTCAACGGCGAGGAGTATGAGAAGGATACTTTTGTAGATGATAATCCTGCCATCAGCGGCCAGGAACTGATCGATATGTATTCTGAGGACATGCCTGTTCAGTACTGGATTGGCGGCACTGTTACACCCGAAGAGTTCGAGGGTTATCTGACTCCTGCGTTCAGCAAGTAAGCCTGTTTTATTCACAAAATAATCGGGTGTTCGCATTTTCTATGCGAACACCCGAAGATCAAAGGAATTATTTAAGATGAACAATACCGTACTTTCTATTCAGAATGTATCAAAAAGCTTTGGCGGAATACAGGCCCTGAGTGATATAAGCTTTGATATCAAGCGCGGTGAAATAATAGGCCTGCTGGGTGCAAACGGTGCAGGCAAAAGCACTTTGCTTAAAATTATTGGCGGCGTTGAAAAAGCCGATGAGGGAAGCATTGTATACGAAGGCAGCATACTGAATAACGAGACACCTCATGATGCTCAGCGGCAGGGTCTCATAAGCGTATATCAGGAGCTGAATCTTTTTATGAATATGACCGTGGCAGAAAACCTGTTTTTAGGTAGGGAGCCTCGGACGCAGTTGGGCAGGATAGATTGGAAAAAAGTAAATAACGATGCAGCGGAGTTGCTGCATGAGATGGAGATAGATATACCCGAAAAGACGGTGCTGGCCAATTTGGGCGTGGCCAAGCGGCATATGGTAGAGATAGCCAGAGCTATTGATGAAAAACCCACGGTTCTTATGCTGGACGAGCCTACCACTGTCCTTACAGAGGTCCAGATAGAATGGCTGTTTAAGAAAGTAAGGGAGCTTGCTGCCGCGGGGACTACGGTAATATACGTATCTCATAGGTTGGATGAGATAATACGCCTGTGCGATAGATGTGTGGTTCTTAGGGATGGAAAGCTTTCTGCCCAGCTGGACGGCAACTTTAGCAAGGATCAGATTATCCAAGCCATGATAGGCCATAAAGTTGCCATGGAAAAGAAAACGGATATCCGAAGCTCTGATAAGGAGGTCCTTAGCTGTTGTTCACTTTGCCAGAAGGGTAAGCTTCATGATGTGAGTTTTAGCTTATATCAGGGAGAAATTCTGGGAATTGCAGGGCTTGTTGGAAGCGGACGAACCGAACTGCTTAGAGCCATCTGTGGGGCAGATCCCATACATGGCGGCGAGGTGCTGCTCAACGGAAAAGTGATGAAGTTCCGTGGAGTGTATGATGCACTTAAGCATGGTATTGCCATGCTCAGTGAGGATAGAAAGCAGGAAGGCCTTTTTCTTGATGAAACAGTGTTGAACAATCTTGCGAGTATGACACTGGATGAACATCAGAAGCTGGGATTTATGGAGCGGAAAAGGGAGATTCAGGATGCTAAGGAGGTATCGGAACGGGTAAAACTTGATACATCCCGCCTGGCTAAGAAGGTAAATACTCTTTCCGGCGGAAATCAGCAGAAAACCGTATTGGGAAAAGCTTTGCTGACAGATGCAGAGATATTCATGTTTGACGAACCTACCCGAGGCGTGGATATAGGTGCCAGGGAGGATATATATACTGCCATACAGATGCTTGCCGATATGGGAAAGAGCGTAATACTTGTATCATCGGACTGGGAAGAGCTGCTGGCCCTTTCTGACAGGCTGGTAGTAATGTCCGAAGGACGAATGGTAGGCGAACTTAAGGGAGAAGAAGTATCTGAAGCCAACATAATGAAACTGGCTACAGTATCCAATGTAGCAGGAGAATCTGTCGCAGAGCACAGGAATTTTTCATTTGGCAGTTTGCTTGGCAATCCTACATGGATGTTTGCCATGGCGCTTGCAGTGCTGGTAGTGATTGGTTGTGTATGTTCGGATGCATTTCTGTCCAAGCTTAATCTTCAAAATATGCTGAGACAGTCTTTCCTCTACATATTGCTTACCATGGGACAGTTATTCGTGGTGATATCTGGTTGTACGGACTTGTCTATCGTGGCCATATCTACGGTTTCCGGCTTGCTGGGAATGAAGGTGATGTTGGCTACCAACAATGTATTGCCGGGGATTCTGGTGATGCTTGTGGTGGGCATAGCCATTAGTCTTGTTAACGGTACTTTGGTGGTAAAGGCTAAGTTAAATCCCCTTGTATCCACATATGGCGTATCTATCGTACTGACCGGCGTTGCACTGCTGATATCCAAGACGCCGATTTCTCCGGCGCCGGATGTATTTGGATTTATAGCGAAAAAGAGCTTTCTGGGTCTGCCTATAATACTTTACATTGGAGCTGCATTGTTCCTTATACTTGGTTTTGTTCTGAAACATACCAGGTTTGGCCGATACCTGTATGCTTCCGGTGAAAATCTTACTGCGGCCTATTGGTCAGGTCTGCCGGTGGTGAAAACACGTTTTGCCGCGTTTGTGATATCCGGTATTATGGCGGTGCTGGCGAGCATGTATGTGCTGGGGCGTACAGGTGCAATGGAATCTACAATAAATGTACAGCAGATGCTGGACTCCATTGCATACGCTCTTATCGGAGGGGGCTCCTTCAGCGGAGGAAAGGGAAATCTCGCCGGATCGGTGCTGTCAGTATTCTGTGTAATAGTTTTGATGAACATACTGAGTATATTTGGAATGGGCGCATATGCCAAAGACACAATAAAAAGTGCATTGCTCATAGCTATAATAGTATTTCAGGAATACAGAGTAATAAAGGCTGCAAGGGCCATAAAGAACTAATATTAAATAAAAATCCTGCATGCCCACTATGGGCGAGGCGGAGAGGAGAATCGATTTGAAGCTTAAGTCTGTTAAAGTAAATGAGTTGGATGTTCACGTATTCGATGGAAGGGATGAAATGGGCAAGGCGGCGGCAGAAGCAGCGGCCGGCTATATCAACGAAACCATAGAGGAGAAGGGGGAGGTTACTGTAATATTTGCTGCAGCACCTTCTCAGAATGAGCTTCTGGAGAATCTTGCCTTGGCAGATATCGACTGGACAAAAGTAAGGGCTCTGCATATGGACGAATATGTGGGATTGGATGATGATAATCCTGCAGGTTTCGGAAACTTTCTGGATAGGGCTATATTCCTTAAGAAGCCCTTTAAAGAGATACACTATATCAAGTGTGCAGAAGGAGAAACCCCGGAGCTGGCTATTGCCCGCTATTCGGATGTGCTGAAAGAACATCCTGCAGACGTTATTCTTCTTGGTGTTGGCGAAAACGGCCATCTTGCATTTAATGATCCCAGTACAGCTGATTTCAATGATCCCCTGCCGGTAAAGCTGGTAGAACTGGAGGACGTATGTCGCCAGCAGCAGGTTCATGACGGATGTTTTCCTGAGCTTAATGATGTTCCCAAATATGCTATAACTCTGTCAATGAGCCTTATTTCCAGTGTGCCGCGCAAGATAACTGTGGTTCCCGGCGAAAAAAAGGCCGCAGCAATTGATAAGTTGATAAACGGCCCTGTAAGCATCGCCTGCCCGGCCAGCATACTGAAGACTTGCACCGGTGCAGACTTGTATCTTGATAAGGACAGCGCTAAACCGGCATTGCTGTAAATATGATTGATAGGAAGAACGAGGTATTATGATACGCGGATTTAATGGGAGCATAAATGATATTGCGGATACAGATCTTGCCATACTTTCGGTGGGATCCATAGAACAGCATGGCCCCCACCTTCCCGTAATTACGGATTGGGCCATAGCGGACGCAGTTGGCAAAGGCCTTGCGGAAAAAACCGGTGGAATGTATATTCCTGCCCTGCCTATCAGCACAAATAAAGAAAACAGAGGCAAGAAGGGTTCTGTGGGTATGCATAGCGATACCTTTTATCGAATGATCACAGATATCTGCCTTGATCTTAAGGCTCAGGGCTTCCGCAAGATAGGTATAGTTCAGGCCCACGGCGGGATATTCGTTATGAAGCCCATAGTCAGGGAGCTGAATGCGGACTATAATCCTGAGCTTATGGTGGCTCAGCTGGATATGCTTGAAATATGCTGGCCTAAGTTTAAGCCCATGGGAATACTTGAGACGGATACAGAGCTTCACTCGGGAGAAGGTGAAACATCAATGATGCTCCACCTGTATCCCGAGCTTGTGGATATGAGCAAGGCGGTGGACTTTGTGCCAAGCGTAAAGCGCAGTGATCTTAATTATGGCGGGTTCCTTCGCTATTGCCCTGATGGAGTATGGGGAGAGGCAACAAAAGGCACGGCAGAAAAGGGAAAACGCATGCTGGAGCTCTCTATAAATGAGCTTGCTGCTGAGATGGAACGTATATTCGCTATTATGCAGAACAAACAGCCTATGAACGGCAGTTGGTTCTGATGTAGTTGTAAATTTAAAGAGGTACTGTAGTATGAAAGAAAAGTTGAAGGTGCTGCTTATTGGAGCAGCTTTCAGTGCGGATCTGCATATGGACGGATATGCCAGAATGCTGGACAAGGTGGAAATAGTTGGTATTGCGGACAGGGACTTAAGCAGAGTAAGCGCTTTGGCAGATCGATACGGTATAACCGGGTACACTCCGTATGACAGCTTTGAACGAGCTATAGCCGAGGCGGAATGTGACCTGGTGGATATATGTATGCCCAATTTTCTCCACCATGAGATAGCCATGCTGGCACTGGATAAGGGCCGCCATATAGTATGCGAAAAACCCCTTGCCACCACTGTTGAAGACGGAGAAGAGATGATAGCTACAGCTAAGAAAAAGGGGCTGCATATTTATTATGCCGAGGATTGGCTGGGCTCTCCTGCTATGAATAAAGCGCTGAACATAATAAACAGCGGCAAGCTGGGCAAGCTGCTGTATGTTCGGGCAAGGGAATGTCACAATGGCTCCCATAGTCCTTTTGCCCAGAAGATAGCCCTGTGCGGCGGGGGATGCATGATACATCTGGGAGTGCATCCTGTAGGGTTTATGCTGGCTATGAAGAATAACGAATGGGATTCTGTGGTAGCTATGACATCTGGTGGACTGAACAACAATCTTAAACACACCTCAATGGAAGGCGAAGACTTTGCCGCAGCAATAATGCGCTTTAAGGATGGAACTTTTGCCGTAATGGAAGGCAACTATGTAACTCAGGGAGGCATGGAAGACTATATAGATTTTTACTGCAGTGAGGGCTGCCTTCACGTAGATCTTACCTTCTCAAGCGCGCTCAGAGCTTTTAGCATACCCGGCCTTGAATATACCGTGGAAAAAGCGGATATTACCACAGGCTGGTCCAATCCTGCAGTGGATGAGAAATACAACCTTGGTTATGTTGCCGAGATAGCTCATTTTGTGGATTGTGCCGCAAATGACAGCGAAGCCAGGATAGGACTTAGAGGCGTGGATGGTCTTGAAGCTCTTAAGGTAATAAACAAGATATACCAGAGCGCAAAAGAAGGCGTACTTATAAAGAACGAAAAGTAGCGGAGGGAATATCATGAAGGATATCAATATTCCCGTAACAGTAGGCGGAGTTACGTTTAAAAATCCATTTTTTGTAGCGTCCGGTCCTACTACGAAATCAGTGCGTCAATTAAAACGTATAGAGGAGACAGGCTGGGCTGCGGCTAGTATAAAGCTATCAATAGATCCGGCTCCATATATAAATAGAAAGCCTCGCTATGCGATGTTCCCTCAGTATAATGCGTTGGCGTTCACGGCGGAAAAACGCCTTACCTTTCAGGAAGGATTGCGCCTGGTGGAGGAGGGAAAAAAACAGCTGAATGACCTTCTCCTTATGGCAAATATAACCTATGCGGGGGATAAAGGAGTACCCGGATGGGTAAATATGGCAAAGAGATTTCGTGATGTGGGTGCGGATATAATAGAATTAAATATGTGCTGTCCCAATATGAGCTATAATGTTGAGCTTACATCCGGGGGCAGCAAGAACGCCGCATGTCAAACCGGCGCATCTCTGGGACAGAATGCCGATGTAGTATCCGAAATTGTCAGGGCGATAAAGGCTGAGGTGGATATACCGCTTTTTGTAAAGCTTACTCCTGAGGGCGGACATATAGCAAACGTGGCCCGCGCCCTTTATGCAGCAGGAGCTGATGCGGTGGGCACCACTGCCAATAGATTAGGCATACCTCCGATAAATATAGATGCTCCTGAAAAGTCCGCATATCATCTTCAGCAAGAGATAAGCATGTCCTGCTATTGTGGAGAATGGCTTAAGCCTCTGGCACAGAGGGATGTGTATGAGATACGTAAGGTGTGCGGCATGGAGCCTGTGGTAACAGGAGCGGGCGGCGTACGAAACTGGCATGATGCTGTGGAGCTTATGTTGTGCGGAGCAAACCTTGTAGGGGTATGTTCTGAAACGCTGATAAGCGGATACGATATTGTGCGTCCTATGATAAGAGGACTCAAGGACTATATGGATACCCATGGCTATAGCAAGGCTGAGGAATTGGTAGGCCGTATAGTTCCCGAAGTGAGGACGGCGCCTGAAGTAACGTTATTTGGCGGCGTTGCTCATATAAAGGATCAGCCGCTTTATGCTCCGTGTAAATCTGCTTGTCCGCTTAGTGTACCTGTTCAAGGCTATGTGCAGAGCGTGGCAAAGGGAGATTTTAAGCGCGCGTATGAACTGATATGCTCAAAAGGGCCTGTACAGAGTATTTGCCAGTATCTTTGTGAGTATCCCTGTGAAAAGGCATGTGTGAGAGGCAGGGCAGATAGTCCTGTTGCCATCAGGGAAATAAAACGTTTTGTTCTGGATTATGCCCGAGGTAATGGACTTAAGCCTGATTGGAAGAGGGAACAATGCATAGGAAAACGCATTGCTGTAATAGGCTCAGGGCCGGCCGGTATAAGCGGGGCATATGAACTGGCAAAAGCAGGATATTCTGTTACGGTATTTGAAAAAGAAGGTGTTCTGGGTGGATCTATGCTGAGAATGGCAGATTATATACTGCCCAGCGATGTGATAGATGGCGTGATAAATGCGCTGTCTGATATAGGTGTGGAATTTAAACTAAACACAGCATATGGTTGTGATATAACTGCTGACGGTCTATTCAATCAGGGCTATTGTGCAGTTTTGTTAGCAACGGGAAAGCAAAAAAGAATGCCGCCTGATATACCTAACGGTAATATGCTGATTGATACTGTAGAGCTTATTGGGAAATACGATATGATTTCCACAAAGGCCTATGTAATATATGGAAACAGCATAGATGCTGTCACTGCTGCAAGGAAGGCAGTTCGCAAAGGGGCTGATTCTGTGATTTTAGCCTATGACAAGCCCGGCGCAGATACCACACAGGCCGTAAATGAGGGAATAAAGATAATAGAAGGAGTGTCTCTGCATAGCGTGGAAGTGGCAGAGGATGGTGTATGCAGGCTTGAGATGACACAGAATAACCTGGACGGAGCAAAAATAAAACTTAGCTGTAACGCAGCGGCCACAGATTATATTTGCGCCGTGGAAGAAGAAGCTATTACCGGCATGAGGGATAAGGATGGATATATCCTTACAGACTCAAAAGGGGAAACCTCCGGGCAAAAGATATTCTGTGCGGGGTCTGCTGCCGGGTACAGCAAATTTATAGACACTGTTGCATCAGGAATAAAGGCAGCCGCAGGAATAGATACAATGCTAAGAGGAGAAAATGCCTCTATACGATTGGATTCAGGATATATCACAGTAAAGGCGGCAGAGGTATTAAAACGAAACGGCTATATACAGCCTGAACAGTCAGCTGTGGAAGTACTTGCTATTGAAAGCAGAAAAATACAAGGGGATAATTATATCCATCGTGTTTTGAGCGAAGAAGAAGCAGTAAAGGAGGCGGCACGCTGTCTTAACTGTGGCTGTTCTGAAGGTTGCCAGCTGTGCAAAACCATATGTACAGACTTTGCGCCTTATGTGGCATCATGTGACAGGATGGCTATTGATTCTAAGGAATGCGTGGCCTGCGGCATGTGCTACAATCGCTGTCCGAACCATAATATTGAAATGATCTCCACGGGAGAAAAAGTCTAAATCGCATGATGAAACAATAGCATGCGCATTGTTGAGAAACATCCATAAGCAGTAAACCGCATCATCCCAATGATTGATGCGGTTTCATTATGTAAAAAAAGTGGCGAGCCATGCTGTTTGCCGCCAAAGCTGTTCAGCTTATTAGTTTTCCGGAACGGGAGTCCAGGCCAGTTCCATTACTTTCTTAACGGAGTTCATGTTCTCGCTGAGGTCCGGGAAGATGTAGCGGCCGGCAAAGTCTTCCGGAGTAGTCTTGGTGAACTCATCGGAAAGACCAAACTGCAGGGTGTTGTTGATCATAACGTTCATCTCGCGGTTACCGCCGTTCCAGCCCATCTCCATCAGGATGCAGGTGGCTTCTTCGAAGTTGTCACGCATGAAGCTGTGGGCTTATGTACGGCTTGAGCTACCTTATTGGCATGTAGGGGGTTCTCGCGAACGAACTTGCCGCTCATAGCCATTACGCAGCACATGCTGTTTGCAAAGTCGGTGTCCAGCTGGGAACAGATGAACGATATCGACAAAATAAATAATAAAGCACAAATATTTAAAACATCAATTATGCTATCAGTTACCCTTGATGATACAATCATGACGTAATAGCAATATTAAATAAAGGAAGATATAACAATGAGCGAAATAAAGCTTCCACAGGATTTTGTATCATATCCCGAGGCACGCAAGCAGGCTTTTATGAAGCTGAAGGCCCTGAAGGAAAGCGGCAGGCGTGTGGTAGGCACCTTCTGTACCTATACCCCCCAGGAACTGGTGGATGCGGCGGACGCCACCCCTGTAAGCCTTTGTGCCATAGGTGAGGATAACATTCCCCCCGCAGAAAAGGTACTGCCCAAGAATCTTTGCCCTCTTATAAAGGCAAGCTTTGGCGGCGCGGTGACCGACAGGTGCCCTTTCTTCTATTTTTCAGATATGGTCCTTGCGGAAACCACCTGCGACGGCAAAAAGAAAATGTATGAATATCTTGGCAAAATAAAGCACACCCACGTTATGCAGCTGCCTCCGGGACAGTTCGGCGAGGGTGCACTTGCCTTCTGGAAAAGTGAGGTTGAAGCCCTTCGCAAGGATCTGGAGCAGTTTTACGGCATAACCATATCCGACGAAAAGATAGCAGAGGCGATCAAGCTGCGCAACCGTGAGCGCAAGGCCATACTTAACTACTATAAGGTAGGCGCTCTTAAGCCCAGCCCCCTTTCCGGCTATGAGCTGAATACCATAATTACCTCCAACGAGTACGCCTTTGATATTGAAAAGAAGATAGAGTTCCTTGAAAAGCGCACAGCGGAACTGACCGAGAAGTATCACAAGGAGTATGAGGGCAAGCCCTCCAGGCCCCGTGTGCTGATTTCCGGCTGTCCCACCCATGGCGTTATCGACAAGGTGATAAAGCGCATTGAGGAACTGGGAGCGGATGTTGTGGGCTTTGAAAACTGCTGCGGTCCCCGTGAAAAGGCGGATCTCGTTGATGAAACCAAGGACCCCATCACTGCCATTGCGGAAAAGTACCTCAGGATAAACTGCTCTGTAATGAGCCCCAACCCGGGCAGGCTGGAAACCCTTGGCAATATGATAGACGAATACAAGGCGGACGGCGTAATTGAAGTGGTGCTGATGGCCTGCCATACCTTTGCAGCGGAAACCTCCACCGTAAAGGACTTTGTCACCAAAGAGAAAGGCATACCTTTCCTTTCCATCACCACCGACTACTCCACCACCGACCAGGGTCAGATAGACACCAGACTTGGTGCGTTTATAGAGCTCATGTCATAAGGAGAGGGAATGAAATACAACATCGGCATAGACATCGGCTCCACCTGCGCCAAAACAGTGGTGCTGGACGGGGACAAAAACATACTCCATCGTCTGCTGCAGCCCACCGGCTGGAGCAGCGTGGAAACGGCGGAAGCCATTCACGATAAGCTTACAGAGCTGGGCGTAGACTGGAATGACGCAGCGGTCGTTGCCACAGGCTATGGCCGCATATCCGTACCATATGCGGATAAGTGCGTAACCGAAATAACCTGCCACGGTAAGGGAGCCTGCCACATATTCGGCAGCGAGGATATCACAGTGATCGACATTGGCGGTCAGGATACAAAGCTTATCTGCGTGGAGGACGGCATGGTGAAGGATTTCATCATGAACGACAAGTGCTCCGCAGGTACGGGCCGCTTCCTTGAGATAATGGCAAACACCCTCAGCGTAAAGCTGGACGAGCTTTGTGAGCTGGCCTCCCACGGGGGCGGGGTCTCCATCAGCTCCATGTGCACGGTATTTGCCGAGTCCGAGGTGATAAGCCTTATAGGCCGCGGCGAGCAGAAGCAGAACATCGCATTTGGCGTGGTGGACTCCATAGTAAAAAAGGTGGCAACTCAGGCAGGCAGGCTGCACCTTGCAGGCACAAAGGTTTGCCTTACCGGTGGCCTGTGCGACTTTGAGTACGTTTGCCGTCAGCTGTCCGCAGCCCTTAAGTCCCAAGTGCTGACCCATCCCGATGGGCGGTACGCAGGAGCTATCGGCGCGGCGCTCAGCGCAGCAAGCATAAAGAAATAACGGCAGCGCAACAGCCCTTTCCTTCGGGAGAGGGCTTTTTCACGTATAGCATAAATTCGATATTTATTTTTACGATAACGGGCATGTATAATTTGTTCTTTGAATTTCCAATGGTTTTTTCTTTATGTTACGCTGAAAATACTAAAAATCTCGACTGATGGAGGAACGTATATGTCCGATTATGTACAGATGTGGAAAGATCTGGGTATGGATCTTGAGACCCATGACCTGCTGTGTCAGGTTCTGCCCACTGCCGTAGGCGATGTTTATCTTACTCAGGAAAACCGCCCCACCGCCATGGATTTCTGGGATCTGGTGATCTCCGAAGTTCACGGCATACGTCCTGCCGAGCTCATAGCTGCACAGAAGGAAGGCCGCAAGGTATTCGGTACCTTCTGCGTATACGTTCCCGATGAAGTAATAGTGGCTGCCAACGGCATAGTCACCGGCCTGTGCGGCGGTTCCCAGTTCTGGGTACCCGATGGCGAGACCGTACTGCCCAAGTCTACCTGCCCCCTGGTAAAGGCTTCTGTAGGCGCACGCCTTGGCCGTACCTGCCCCTTCTTCCGCATTGCCGATATGTACGTAGGCGAAACCACCTGCGACGGCAAGAAGAAGGCATACGAGATACTGGGCGAAGATGTTCCCATGTACATCATGGACGTTCCCCAGATGAAGCGTGAAAAGGACATCCTCAAGTGGAAGGATGAGATTGCCGAGTTTGCAAAGAAGGTTGAAGAGTTCACCGGCAACAAGATCACCGTTGAGAATCTTGCCGAGGCGATCCGCGTTATCAACGAAAAGCGCAAGGCTCTCCAGCGCGTATATGACTGCCGCAAGTCCGAGTGCCTGCCCATCTCCGGCCGCGACGCTCTGCTGATGACTCAGATCTCCTTCTTTGATGATCCCGTTCGCTGCGCCCAGATGTGCAACCGTCTGGCAGATGAGCTGGAACAGCGCATCAAGGACGGCGTAAGCGTAGTTCCTGCCGGTACCAAGCGTATCCTTGTTACCGGTACTCCCCTTGCAGTACCTAACTGGAAGCTGCATAACATCATCGAAACCAGCGGCGGCGCCGTTGTTTGCGAAGAAATGTGCACCGGTACCCGCTACTTCGAAAACCTGGTGGACGAAAGCAAGACCACTCTGGACGAGCAGTTCATGGCACTGTCCGAGCGCTACATGAAGACCAACTGCGCCTGCTTCACCCCAAATACCGGCCGTATCGATGACATCCTTCGTCTCTGCAATGAGTACAAGGTTGACGGCGTTATCGACTGCAGCCTGAAGTTCTGCTGCCTGTACGATACCGAGAAGTACAGCGTATCCCGTGCCCTTAAGGATGCCGGCGTCCCCGTTCTCAGCCTTGAGACCGACTACACCGATACCGATGCCGAACAGCTCCGCACCCGTATCGGCGCATTCATTGAGATGATCAATGGATAACGAGGATATTCGCTATTACATCCTCTTTAAAACCTATGAGCATGGCCTTGCATTAAAGGACATACTCACCGCCGATGGGGTAAAGTGCCGCATTGCCCCCGCCCCAAGGGCCATACAGGGAGAGCTTTCCTGCGGGATGAGCCTGCTCCTTGAGCCGGATCAGCTGGAGGTGGCAAAGCGCAGCATAGCGGAGCATAACGCCGTATATCACGACATTGTGCCGCTGGCGGGGCAGATAAAGTCCCATAGGGACAGATACTGCTAACAAAGAGGAATAATTTGAAGCAATAAATTATAAAACTTCCGGTGTTGTTTTCAGCACCGGAAGTTTTTCGTAAAGCGATGGCGGATAACTTTGTTACCTCAGTATCCTTATGCCGCTGATCAAGGGAAGGTCCTGCTTTCTGCCCTTGGCGGCGTTGATTATGCCGATTATAGCCAATACCGTAAACACGAGACCCACAAGGCTCAGCGGTATGGAGCCTATAAACACCAGCCGCCAGAATATCAGCGCCAGTACGGTGTACAGCGGGGAGCAGACTATGCTGAAGGCTATGCAGGCCAGCGCCAGCACAATATCCTGATTGGTATGATAGCGGGCAAAGGGGGAATCCTTGGCTGCGAAGAGGGGTATCAGCAGCAGGGGACCAAAGTAGGCAAGTATTGCCATGGTCTTGTTGTCCTGGGCGTCCCTGTTGTCGGCTCTGCTGCGTGAGCCGGCCACAGTGGGAGAAGAATAGCATTGGCGAGCCTGCCGCTGGCGGGGCTGTTCCTCTTCATATCGGGGCTGTCTGGGCTGTGAGGGCTGCTGCGTGGGCAGGGCAGTGGATGTGCCGCAGCCGGGACAGAATCTTGTACCTGTTTCAAACTGTGTTCCGCAGTTTCCACAAAATGGCATAATATTTCCTCCTTGTAGGTTATTTTATGGGCGAGCCGCACTGGCCGCAAAAACGTGTGCCGGAGGCGTTCGCAAGGGTACGCAGCAGCGCATACCATGAAAGCGACCCTGCGCCATATCTTGAGATAAACGACTTTCTGGAGTTCCTTGCCCAGAAGGACAGGGAGCATGAGGCGGAGGTGCTGGAGCTTGACCGCAGGCACAGGCACGCAAAAAACGAAGCGGACAAGGCGCAAACCGAGCTTTCCCGCATAGCGGATAAAAAATGCGGGAAATAGACCCGGACAGCTTTGCTTTATTCTTTGAAAACCTCAAAACCCTTACCCGCAAGGAACGTGAGGTGTTTGATTTGTACCTTACCGGAAAGAGCGCGAAGGAGATAGTGGAGCTCATGGGCTTTACAGACAACGCCCTCAAATTTCATAACAAAAACCTATACAGCAAGCTGGGGGTCACCTCACGCAAGGAACTGCTGCTGTATGCGGCGCTGATGGAGCAGGAAAAACGCAAGGGTGATGCATAGGGAAGGCCATGCACACATAGCAAGCAAAAAGACAGCCGAACTTTAAGTTGGCTGTCTTTTTTATGTATTTGAAAATCGAATATAACGATATAACCTGTTGAAGTCTTATTCCCGCCGCACCCTGATCAAAAGCAGGCTGCCCTCCTTGACGGACACCGCGGCCTTTTCTCCGGGCAGTACTTCGTTGCTTATGCCGTACTGATATTCGCAGGAGATTTCAGCATCCGTCAGCGGATACTTTGACCCGGTGATAGTGATGCCTTTGGCAAGGCCTGTGATATTCAAGAGGGAGAAGAATGGGTACTCATCATGGATGTAAACCGGCTGATGGGATACTATTTCCATTTCGGAATAGTCGTCTATGATGCGGCCTGTTTTGCCAATTGAGTTAAGATACAGCAGAATGGACACATTGCCCAGTGTGTGGTCGAGCCTTGCGCCAATAACGCCTATTAAAAGAAAATCATCAAAGCCCCTTTTAACGGCCTCTTTTACTGCATACACGGTATCAGTATCATCCTTTTCCCGGGGGAGGACGATGGTTTCCACATCCATATTTGGATTTTCGTGGGAATCAAAATCGCCTACTATCAAGCCCGGCTTTACCTGCAGCTGTTCCATATGCTTCAGGCCGCTGTCGCAGAAGATCACATAGTCATCGGTGCACAGCTTTTCACGGATAAGGCTATAGTTATTGATGTCGGCACCGCCAACTATTACACAGCGTTTCATTATTTACTCACCATCCATTTTTTCCGCAGATCAAATGCGTGATCCATAGGCCCTGACCCACTGCCCAGATCCAGCATTGCAGTCAGTGCGCCGCAGATATAGTCTTTTGCCCTTTGTACGGACTCTGCAAGGGTAAATCCCTTGGCAAGGTTGGCTGCAATGGCGCTGGACAGGGTGCAGCCTGTGCCGTGGGTATTGGGGTTATTTATGCGCCTGCGTTTAAACCAAGCCAAGCTGCCCTTATCATAAAGCAGATCGTTTGCATCATTGATGCTGTGGCCGCCTTTGAGCAGAACAGCGCAATGATAGCTGTCGCCTATCTGCTTTGCTGCTGCTATCATATCATCTTCGGAGCCGATTGTCAGCCCTGAGAGAACCTGCGCTTCAGGTATGTTGGGGGTCACAAGGGAAGAAATGGGGAACAGTTCTTCAACGAGGGTATGTACTGCATCGGTTTTCATCAGTGAAGAGCCGGAGGTGGCCACCATAACGGGGTCAACCACTATGTTCCTCGCATTATAATATCTCAGTCTGTCCCCAATCACACGGATAAGCTCGCAGGAGGATACCATGCCTATCTTTACGGCATCCGGGTAAATGTCCTCAAATACGGCATCCAGCTGCTGCTGCAGAAATTCCGGTGTGGATTCCTGAATTGCCGTTACACCGGTGGTGTTCTGCGCTGTGAGGGCGGTAATTGCGCTCATGGCGTAAACGCCGTTCATGGTCATGGTTTTGATATCGGCCTGAATACCGGCGCCTCCGCTGCAGTCGCTTCCCGCAATGGTCAATGCTGTTTTCATGCTGAACTCCTTACCTATACTTACCGGTTTTCTGTTCAATGGTGAGTATATCGCCCTCAGGACGGTAAACGGCCTTTATGTAGGCGGATACCTTGGGGGCGCCGGAACGGACGGCTACTTTGAGGCATTCCCTGGCAATATCCATCAGCTCATCATAGTTTTCTCCCTCAATGGTGGTTTCAAAGGCAGCCACCTGATAGGTGAGACCGGTGCTTTGGATGTAGGCAATCACCTCATCCACAATGCGGCATACTTCCGCATCCGTGTCAACATTAGGCAAAACCTGAATGGCAATGCTTGCGCTCATATGATCTCCTCCTGATTTATATTGATTTCATCTGTGGTTATTTCAGCCCTATCCATGGGCTGTCATCTCTTTTGCAAGCTCTAAAAGCTGCGCAGTAGCCTTGCCGGGCTCATCCGCCGCAAATATGGCTGATACCACCGCAACGCCGTCCACACCGCTATGGGACAGCTCCATAAGGTTGTTGGCATTGATGCCGCCTATGGCAACCACGGGTATGCTGACGGCGCGGCAGATTTCCTTTAGCCTTTCAATTGCCATATTGCGGGCGTTTTTCTTGGTGCCGGTTCCAAACACAGCGCCGACGCCGATATAATCCGCACCTGCAGCCTCTGCGTTAATTGCTTCCTCCACAGTGCCTGCGGATATGCCGAGTATCTTATCCGCTCCTATGATGCTTCTGATGTCTCTGCCCTTTATATCCGACTGGCCAACGTGAACTCCGTCCGCCTCAATCGCAAGGGCGATTTCCACGCTGTCGTTGACCACATATGGCACATTGCAGCGTGCACACAGTTCTTTTAGTTTTGCAGCTTCCGCCTCAAATGAAGCTGCATCCAAGTCCTTTTCACGTATCTGAAGAAAGGTTGCTCCGTTTGACAGCACCTCCTCGCATACGCTGAGGAGAGTCTGGCCTTGCTTCAGCCAGCTTTGATCCGTTACCGCGTAGAGAAGCATGGCTTTGCGTATATCATCTTTTGAAAACTTCATATTTTGCTCCTTTCCTAAGCTGCTGTTCTGTAAGGTTGAAAACCGCGTCTATCAAATCATTGCGGAATGTGGCGTTGCCTGTGCCGTTGAGAAGACGTTTTTCTTCGGCTGTTTCGCCGCATATGCCAATGGCCGCCATGGCGGAGCAGGCAGCAGGGAAGGGGTCGTCACAGGCGCCGCAAAACGCGCCCATAAGTGAAGTAAGCATGCAGCCGCTTCCGGTGATGCGTGCCATGGTAGGGCAGCCGTTATACAGCACACAGGTCTCATTGCCATTGGAGATCACATCGATTTTTCCGGATATGGCGATAACTGTTCCAAGCTTTTCAGAAAGCTCTGCCGCCATTGTAATTGCAGATTGGAGATTAACTTCGGTGATCTCATCCACACAGCTTACATCCACACCGCTGCCGGTGGTCTGCTGTCCCGCAAGGTAACGGATTTCAGATGCATTACCCCGAATCACGGCAAAATGTATCCGGTCAAGCAGCCGCTTTACCGCATCCCGCCTGAGCTGAGTGCCTCCGCAGCCCACAGGGTCAAGTATTACGGGCCTGCCCAGCCTGTTGGCTTGCTTCCCGGCCAGTATCATGGACTCTATGCTGTCTATTGCACCCATGTTGCACACCAGCGCCTGAACGTTGCTTACCGCTTCTTCCACTTCCATGGGGTGGGAGGCCATGGTGGGGCTGCCGCCGGCTGCAAGTATGATATTGGCGCAGTCATTGACCGTTACAAAGTTTGTTATGCACTGCACCAGCGGCTTGCTGCTTCGAACAGCGGATAATACTTTTTCAATATCCATACCTACTGCTCCATTTCTGACATAAAGCGGCTCATGACCTTTGAGCGCTTCAGTATTATCAGCACCATTACGCCCATGATGCCGCCCACAACGGCAGAGGGGGTATAGAAGGGGACGTAGTACAGGAAGTTTTGGGCATCCAGTCCGTAGAACCACTTCATAAGGGGATAAGAGGCCAATGCCCCCAGCAATCCTGTTCCGATGATCTCACCTGCGCAGACAAGGTAGATGTTTTTAGTTTTCTGCCACAGAAGCCCGCCCAATATGGGGCCAAACACAGCCCCGGTGACGGCCTGAATGGTCCTGCCCGACATCATCCTCATGATGCCGCACAGGAATGCGCTGAGGCAGGCCCACCATGGCCCCAGAAATACGGCGGCTACCACATCCACAAAATGCTGAAAGGGTGCCATTGCGGGGAAGTATACGAAGGAATTTAAAACAAAAGCAAGGCTTGCGAAAAGTGCGCACAATATCATTTTTCGGATATTCGAATTTCTCATATGGACTCCTTTGTAAAATCAGGAAACGGGCTGTATTCAGCGACGCTTCCAAAATTGGGCGCAGTTATTCCCGGAATAACCGCTTGGAAGTTCGGTCGATGCTTGCTGGCATCCTCTCACGCCGGAACACGGCTTCCCATCGCTGAAATACAAGACTCAGGGCGCTCCCCCTCAGTCCGTTTCCTCCTTTCCTCAAAGGATAAAGAAAAAGCAGGAGGATACCTTTTGTGGCATCCTCCTGCAACGGAGCTGAAGCATTTCCTACGGCGGCATTATCCACATCAGGTATAAGGGTCGAAGGTAAAACCTTCCTCTCAGCCTGCTCGATACAAGCTCCCCCTGCGTTTTTCGGTTGTCAAGCAAAATAAAACAGGAGACCATCCACCTTGGATGCCTCCTGTAAAAATCATCGTGTATGACTTCCTACGGCGGCATTATCCGCATCAGGTTATAGGGTCGAAGGTAAAGCCTTCCTCTCAGCCTGTCAGCACAAGCTCCCCTGTATTTATTTGTATGGATTATACACCTTCCGTAAGGATTACTCAAGATGCAATTATGCTGAAAATGATTGTTTATGAAGGAGTATTACGCCGAGTAAGGAGTGTGGATCCATGGCGTTTGAAACCTTGAAGAAGCTGTTGGAGGGCGAACCTGAATACCTTGATGTCCCTGTAGAATATGGATTGCTGGACTTACTTTGACCTTTGGAAACTATAGTTGCTTATTTTATCTCTTTTTAATTTGTGCTTTGGTATATCGCATAACTTATATTGTCAGTATCAGATTGAAGACACGGATATTTATGCTGTTGAAGAAGGAGAAAACATTTCAGACGTGTTATCCAGGGAAGGGATATCGGTGCGTGTTTATTCAAAGAAGAAAGCAGTCTGATATCAATACAAGCAAACAGGTCATCCATACGGATGGCCTGTTAATTTACATAGTATGATTGAATTGTATGTCGTCGGTTATGAATTAAGCATAGGCAGATCCCGCTCAAACAGGAGTTCGTTTACCTGCTGGAGGTTCATGCCCTTGCGGCAGGCGTAAAGGATAACGCAATCTCGTCTGTCCCGGGGATAAAGGGAACCTTTGCGGGCGTGAGCCAGAAGCTGCTGCATTTCCTCGTCGTTCAGCTTTAGGCCAATACCCAGCTGCAGTACGGATTCACGGGAAGGGCTGCGTTCGCCGGAGAAAACCTGATAGCCGTAAGCGCTGGATAACTCTGTTGCCGCGATCACTTCTGCACGGGACATACCCTTCTCTTCAAGAAGCTGTGAAAGATAATCGGGGAGGGACAGCATGTCCACCACATCGTTATTGGATTCCAGAAATACATCCAGATCCTTTGCTTTTTTCAGTTCTTTGAGAAGCTTGTCGGTAGTGGTGTCCATTGCTTTTTCTCCCGGTCCAATCTATAATTATGTACTGTAAACATCAGGTGTATCAAACTTGTATCTATTGTATCCTTTTTTGTATAAATTTTCTTCTGCTGTCAGCAGAATTTATTATTTCAGTATAGCACAACAACAGGAGCTTGCGTATGTTTGAGCAGTATGATGCTGTAAAAGCGCTTAAGGAGCCCGACCTTTATCTGATAAAAGATTGTTCGTCAGGCATGCTTGCGGTGCGCAAACGTACCCGGACGGAGCTTCTTAGCGTTTACGGTCAGCTGTCGGATATTGATATCAATGGTATACCGCGGATTTTCTCCATTGAACAGGACGGCCAATATCTCAGTATTATAAGGGAATACATACCGGGCAAAACCCTTGCCGAGGCATTGAGGGAAGGTGTGCGCTTCAGCGAAAAAGAAGCAACGGAAAAGATAATAGCCCTATGCGATATACTCTCTGTGGTGCATAGCCTCACTCCGCCCATAATACACAGGGATATCAAGCCATCAAATATTATTCTGCAGGAAGACGGCGGGATATGCCTTATAGACTTTGATGCTGCGCGGCAATACAAAGGCGATGGCGGGGGAGATACACAGCACATAGGCACCCATGGCTATGCCGCGCCGGAGCAATACGGCTTTGGTGAAACGGATGCAAGGGCGGATATCTATGCCGTGGGTATATTGCTGAAAGAACTGCTGGGCGAGAGTATTTCTCCCCATTTAAATGAAATAATCGCTGCCTGTACCCGCATGGACCCGGCCCACCGCTATCAAAGTGCGGCTGCGCTGAAACGCGCCCTTGCGGGCAAGAAGCGCATCCGCAAGGGGCTTGCTGTTGGGACTGGGGTGATGGTGCTGTGCGTTGCGCTTGCCGGGGCGTTAATTAGGGGCGGGCAGGAAGTAGAGCCGGAAATAGTGTACCTTGAGGAAAGCGACCCCACCGGCAAGCTTGCTGAAAGCCCCATTCCGGAGAAAAGGCCGGATGATCCGTGGCTTGATATACCCTATCCCGGATATTATGCCACCCGGAGCTTCAGCACCATATACGATTACGCACAGCTTAAGGAAGCCCTCAACACGGCGCTGGAAAAACCTAATATGCTGTATGAGCTGATAGTTGAGGGGAATGTCATAGCGGAGGAGTCTGTCACCATTCCGCTGAATATGGAACTTATCATACCACGGGGCGGGGCCCTCAGGATGATGCCCGGTACCACCCTTACAAACGGCGGTTTTATAAATGTAGAAGGGAACGGTGAGTCCTTCGGCACCCTTGAGCTGATGGACAATAGCAGCCTGTATTGCTGCAATATGCCGGATGAGGGCCTGCTGATGATGGAAATAGAGGGGCTGCTGCAATGCGGCAGTAATGTTTCCATCACCCGTGAAGAGGTGCGTGACCGCAGCCAGTCGCCGCTGATCAACCTGCGGGAAGGGGCGGTATTCCGCTGTGCGGATGCGGATTCCCTTAGTGTTTCGGGATACCGTCTGTTTTTCCTTGCCACTACGGCGGAGTTTCCCATGGAGGTATTTGAACGCACAAAGGGCATAGGCAACCCAGCGGAAATGCGGTTCTACGATATTTCCTCATTGGAGGAACTGTTTTCGGCCTTTGATGACGCCCGGACGAAGTATAGATACTTTATCTGCAGCGTGGATGTGTGCGAGGATATCACCATAGACCGGAACGTGGCTGTACCAAACAATGCGGGATTGAATCTGTTCACCACAGGCGTGACCATTTCCGTGGCGGAGGGGGCGGAGCTTACCATAGGCTCCGCAGGTATGCAGCTGGAGCGGGATACAAAGCTCATTGTGCTGCCCGGCGGCACGCTCAATTACACGGCGGACGGCATAGCCTTTGCGGAGGGCGCGGGAATATATGCCGAGTCCGGCGGAACGGTAAACATTACGAATAAAGAGCTCGCCAGAGAACTGGGATTTAAGTAAATAATTCTGCAACCAGCAGATGATAAGTTAAAGCGACGGTGATATAATTTTACTATCATTACAGTATGATGGAGGCAATTATGACCCGTCGTTCCTTTTTTGTTTTCGCCGCAGTATTTATGACGATATTGATGGCGTTTTCATTTGCCTTGGCAACAGATACCGTTACGGTAGCAAATAACGATAACAGCCTGCGCGCCGGTCTTTATGGCGGATCGACACTTTCAGATAAAATTACGGGGACTCACAGCAAGGATGGCGAGTGGGATATATTTACCTTTACTATAAATAGTCCCCTTGCAGAGTCAGATTGGAAAAAAACTGATACCCATTATCCTGATGGGCTTTTTGATATCCGGGTAGAGATAAAAGCGCCTGATAATGCAGAAAGATGTAAGAGGTATTATCCAGATAATACTGTAGGCAATGAAACCATAATTGAAGGTGGGTATATAAGCATACAGAACGCTCTCCCCAAAGGAGATCACATTGGTATGCGCTCTTTTGATTTAAAGCTTGAGTGGTTAAATGGTTCGGATGAGATATTTCAGACAACGTATCCAAAGATAAGATGCATCATCATCGACGATTCCGCTCCCAAGCCTGTCCCCCAAAACCGTATAAATGCAGGCATGGACAGTGCGCTTAAGCGTGATGGCGCGGTTGTTTATCCTTACGGACAAAGTGCATCTGTTGCAATAACCGCTCCCAATGGCGCAGCTTACTATTCTCTGAATAACAGCACAGATAAGACGGCGGTAACCAACGGAACCGCAAGCATTGCTTCTGCTGAGGGCGCTGCATATACCATAAACTGGTATGGCGGTGAAACCGGTGAAAGCTTCATCAAAGCGGAGACCCTTTCCGTAAGCTTCTACTACGAGCCCGTGCCTGTAAGCTGGCTCAATATGGGATTCAGCGACAAATGGGAGAACGTTACTACTACTGTACCCCAATACGATGGCAATATAACCGGCGATCTGGTATTTGAGTTTAATCTTACAGATGCGCAGTGGCAGGAGCTGCTGTACAATTCCGTGGATTCACAGTATCTCCATTGGCCCTTTGAAATCAAGCTGCCCGAAGAAGCAGCAGAACTGTCCAACGTAGGTACATACTATAAGAACGAAGAGGGAATCGACTTTATTTTAGTTGCGAACTACTTTGAATCATATGACGTAATAGGCTGGCCTATAGAGATAGCTAACGTATCCACCGACGGAAACAAGGCCATAGTAACCCCGAAGAATTTCGACGGAACGTACCTTTTCAAGTGGAAAGCTGAAAATGGTGTGGAGCATTTCCACCAGATCAATTTCCAAATAAAGCATGCTTCCGAAGCTGCAGTTGTAGTGGATTCCGTTGAGCCCGGCAAAAGCCGTATTGCATTCAACGTGGGTAAACTTGATGGCGTAACCTATGAATATCAGGATGGCGTGGTTACCTATTCCATCAATGAAGAGCCGGAATCTCCTGCCGAAATCATAACCACCGTTGAGCGTCCCGATGCTGATGTGGTACAGGTAAAAGTAATCAATACTATGAACGGTCAGAGCGCGATACATAACCTTGACGAAACCCATACAGCCGCAGTATTGGGTATTCCTGCCCATGAAGGCCAAGAGGGGATGATCACCTACAAGCTTGAATGGCTGAACAGCAATGGAGGGTTAGAGTCGTCTGATCTTATCACCGTTAAGGTGCTGCCCATTTATGCAGGCGTATGGATGGATAAATACTGGGCGCCAGTGGGAGATGCAGGTCTTGTGGAAGATAACGGGCTGTCCGAGCATCTTACATATAAAAACGGCGGCTGGACATTCAAAGTGGATCCCACCAGCAAGAATACTCTGGATGTAGAGCGGCTCAGCACCAATGAACGCCTTATATACATACCTGTTCCTGATGGAGCTGAGTATTTCAGGATGACGAGCGGCGAATCCTCCCTGTACTGGTATGATGGGGCAGATGGCGACAAGGAGTTTCTCGAAAAAGGAATGCTGATACCCATAAAAGATGCGGATGGCGAAACAAGTATGCGGCTTGTGGAAGTAAATGGACAGAGGGCTTTGGCTGCTCATTTCGGCAGTATATTCACAAAATCCAGCTTCAAGGACGGTAATCTTGATGTATATGTGGTAAATGATGACGTTACCGGCCATGCCACATACAGGATAATCGAATGGTTTAATAAGGACCGGGAGCAGTTGATGTTTGGAGAAAATAATGATAAGTGCGGCCATTACATCTACATGGAAAAGAAGCCTTATATGCAGACCGCAGAAACAGAGCTGGAATTCGATAAATATGCTTCTGTAACCCCCAAGCCCGGAGAAGCTTATGCCATTGTTTGGGAGTGTGATGCGGATAAGCAGGATGAACTTAAAGGGCTTAAGTTCCGCTGCGAGGTTCCTTTGCAGAAAGATACTCACGAAAACCACAAATATGTGTACCAGAAGCTTGACCTTATTGATGCTGATGGCAATGTGGTAGAGCTGCCTGCGGGAACCACAATAAAGGTAGTGCTGCCCTATCCAGAGGGGCTGAACAAGAGCAACACAAAGCTTGAGTTCTTTGATGTATGGCACTATGAAGATGAGAGCCACGGCAAGCATGAAAGCATGTGCAAAAATGGTTCACTTGCGATGGAGGATATTGGTATAACCTTCATTACGGATTCCTTCAGTCCCTTCCTTCTCAGCTATGAGCCGAGAGAGACGTCCGCCTCCTCCGGCGGCTCCGGTATCTCTGTCACCTACAACGGCGGCAACAGCTTCAGCACTTCCAAGTCCGCTGTGCCCACCTCCGTTGAGATAGACGGCGAACCTGTAAGCTTTATCGGCGACGGCCGTAGCTTTACCGTAAGCAGCATACCCGCAGGGGCAAAGTGGATAACCGTAAAATGGAACTCCACCAGCGTTACCACTAACTTTGCTCCCGATGGAAATGTGGTAAGTGCGGGGATTGAGATTCCCAAAACCGGCGATATATCCCTGCTTATGCCGGTGCTGGCGCTCATTGGAGCGGCGGCAGCACGGTGCAGAAGATCATCAAAATAGCATAAAGCAAAGCGGCCATCCGAAAGGGTGGCCGTTCACTATTATGGTGAAGAAAAGGACGCTGATGAAAATCAACGTCCTTTGTGCGTTACATGCTTGCGTATTCGCGATTTAGCTGATTGAGGCGGTCGCGGAAGAAGCCGGCTACCATTTCATCGGAGTTGACTCCCTGGCTGTGAAGCTCTCTCAGGTATACGGGACGTCCTATTATCATGAGGTTGCGCTTGCCGTTGTAGTATACGGGGCAGATGGGCACCTCACGTCCTGTTTTGCTCTGAAAACGCCTTGCCAGCAGGACAAAGCCGCGGTGGAAACGGTCGATATTTTCGCAATAGCCCACATCTTCGGAGTTTTCCTGGAAGATGAGGACGTTGTTGCCGTCCTGCATTGCCTGAATGCTGTGCTTGATGGTAGAGCTGAGGCGAATATCCTTGTATGTGGGGATAAGCTCGGCGACGCAATATACCATTTTAGATATAACGCAGAAAGGAGTGGCAATAAGGAAGGACTTAAGGGGACTGAATTTCAGCTTTTTTCTGTAAAAAGTATGGTACAGGTAATTCCAGCGCTCGGATATATTTCCGCACATTTCGTATGTACCCCATGGCACAAAGCGGCGGGGAAAGTAAAGCCCATATGTAAACGGGCCGTTTGCGGCGGCATGGTTGGCGACATAAATGGTAGGCTGGTCATAATCGCCGCCAAGCTCTATTATAGCGGGCTTTTTCTTAAACAGGAGGAATACTGATTTTAATCTGTCGAATATGGGATGTTTAGACTTTTCCATAAGCATCCTCCCATGAAAAACTAATAAATATACTAAATTTGTAGCATCTAAACAGAATAAGCGCCAGTATTTTATTTAAAAATTTGAATTATTCTTGTTGCGTGCATAGATACCCTATAGATATGCAAAAATTTTAACATTGTAATTGTTAATAGTTTTGAATAAAGTTATTGTATTTGGAAGAGGTAATCATGGAATGAGTTTTTATGCTTGATATGGTATATAAAAGTACCTACATACCCGAATTTCTGTGTTTTCCTTGTGTAAAGCAGGGAAGAGAGAGGCGCAGAATAAAACGACTGACTAATTGGAAACATGATTTTTTAGAATTCCAATTAGCCAGTCGCTTCTTTTGTCGATTAAATTATGCTTTTTTTAGAAACTCAGCATCGCCCTCCTCAATTTACATCAGGGTTTCTGCATCAAGTGTTCCATACGAAAATGCGTGCTGCAAATCAAATACACGATGCATTGCTATGCTGCCCTATGCCCTCTGTTTCTTTCAAATTCTATCGACTGCCACGCAAATCGCTATGGTAATTAGCATATCAGGCAGGGTATTGCCTACAACAATGTCAACGCGCATAAGCAACCTGTAAATGATGAAGCCCGCAAGCCAAACTGCAAGGTTTCGAATATTGAAGGCGCTTTCTTCCGTATTCTGTTTTAAGATAAAGAAATCCGCAATCTGAATAGCGATCATGGGCGCAAATACCGAGCCGATGAAGTAGAGAAAATCGGTAATATCGTAAAGGGGAAGGAAAATCGCCCCGAAGGTACCGATAAAGTATCAAAATACTGGATACTGAAAGAAGTATCAGGCGTTATTTTACGGAATACAATTTGGCTCAGTTTTATGCTCGTCGCAACAATCCCTTTATACTCATTATAACTCCTATTCAGCAGCTCGAGACGATTTACACTGTGGGGGTATCAACAAGCGCATGCGCCGTAGTTGATGCAGTTTTCTATCGTCTTCGTATAGTGATGGTAGGGGAGATGAAGGATTGATATAACATAAGCATAGATAAATGGGGATGATTAAGCTCATCCCTTTTTATTTTGCCTCAGCCGGAATACATTTTCGTTGACGAACAATAGTTCGAGGATTATAATTTGGATAACGGAACTTAATTCCTTGTATGAGAAGAGGTGCTTGCATGAAGACGATGAAGCCTGAGTATTTTGCAAAACTGGAAAACTATATCAATGAATACCAGCAAAAGCGGGGTTATTCTCCATCCATCAGCGACATGGTGAGGGACCTTGAGATACCCAAAACCACAGTGCACAGATACCTGACCCACATGAAGGAAAACGGCATGCTGGAGATAAACGGCCGGGGAAAGATCGCCACGCGGGACATGGCAAAGACCAGCCGTGATACCATCCGGATCCCGATCCTTGGCGCCGTATCCTGCGGTATCCCCAAGTATGCGGAAGAAAACATACAGGAATATGTGCAGGCACCTGTCGCCTGGTTTGGTTCAGACGATTTCTTTGCCCTCCGTGCAGACGGTGAATCCATGCTCAATGCCGGTATAAGCCATGGGGATTTGGTGATCATCCGCAGGCAGGAATATGCGGAGCCTGGGCAGATAGTGGTTGCCCTTATCGATAACGAAGAAGCAACCCTTAAAAGATACTGCCCAAATGAAGATAAACAGCATATAGACCTTGTGCCGGAAAATGATAATTTCAATGTGCGAACTGTGGACCTGAACTGTGAAACTCTGGTCATTCAGGGTGTGGCGGTCAAAGTATTAAGAGATTTGGAGTGATTTGATATGACCGCTCAAGAAAGCACATTCTTTTGTATAGACATGAAGACCTTCTATGCGTCCGTTGAGTGTGCAGAGCGCGGTCTTAATCCCTTTGAAACCAATCTGGTGGTGGCAGACCTGACCCGGTGCAAGAATGCCCTTTGCCTTGCCATCAGCCCCAAGCTGAAAGCGCAGGGGGTAAAGAACCGCTGCCGATTGTCGGATATACCAAAGGGGATAAAATACGAGGTGGCTCCGCCCCGGATGCAGCTGTACATAGACTATGCTGCGGATATCTATGCTCTGTATCTCAACTACTTCGACGCCGCGGATATTCACGTGTACTCCATTGATGAGTCATTTATAGATGTCACGGGGTATCTGCCCACATATAAGAAAACGCCTAAGGAACTTGCAAAGTTCATAATGAACGAGATCGCAGATAAGCTGCACATACCTTCTACCGTTGGTATAGGAACAAACCTGTATCTCGCTAAAATCGCTCTGGACATCACCGCAAAGCACTCCAGAGATCACATAGGCTATCTCACAGAAGAACTATATAAAGAAACCCTGTGGGATCACAAGCCCATCACGGACTTCTGGCAGATAGCCGGCGGCACAGCAAGGCGCCTTGCCAGGTTTGGCATTACCACTATGCGGGGAATTGCCAACTGCCCCCAAGACCTGCTGTACAGGGTATTCGGCATAAATGCGGAGCTGCTGATCGACCACGCATGGGGCAGGGAGAGCTGCCGCATCTCTGATATCAAAAGCTACAAGCCCAAGAGCAAATCCGTATCCTTTTCCCAGATACTTCCAAGGGACTACACCTATGAGGAAGCAAGGATAGTCATGATAGAAATGGCCTATCACGGCTGTCAGCAGCTGATGAAGCGCAAGGTCATAGCGGGAAAGGTTTGGGTAGGGGTAGGCTATTCAAAGGATATGCACGAGACTACCGGAGCGGCAGTGAGGCTGTCCAATGCTACTGCGCTGCCATCCAAGATCAAGCCTGCTGTTGTGGAGGCCTTTGCAGAAGCCGCCATACGGAATATCCCCATCCGCAGGCTGCTTATCAGCTTCGGGGATGTGTGCGATGAGGGCTGCGAGGGTTATGACCTTTTCACCGACTGGAACAGCGTGGAAAGGGAGAAGACAAGGGAGAGGACTGTGCTGGATATTGCCGAAAGGTATGGCAAGAACGCCGTACTGCGTGGCATAAATTATGTAGAAGGGGCCACACAGCGTGAGCGAAACGAGATGATTGGAGGTCACAGAGCAGGCTATGATGACCCGAGAACAACGGGCTAAGCAATTTATGCCCTTCGATGCCATGAAAGGCTTGCAGGAAGCGCTGCGGGACCGTGAGGAGCGGCATGCAAGGGTTGAGCGTCATGGCATATCCGAGGAGGAGCAGGAAGCGCTTTCGAATGTGCTGAACAGGCTCAGCAAGGGAGACAAGATACGAATCAGTTATTACTGCCGTTTTCACGACGTGGAAAAGGCCGGTACTGTGACGGCTGTTAATTACGCATATCGTTTTCTGAAAGTGGATGAGGAAAAGATAGTGTTTGATGATGTTTACGGGATCACTATGATCGACACTTTGATTTGACAGTACTGTTCATTAGCATATGAGAAGGCCGCTGAGGGGTGGGTTCAGCGGCCTTTTGCTATACGTTATATACTGCAAGGAATAAAAGGCGGGAATACAATGCCGGATTAAGATGAACTCAAAACAATGCTATATTTCCAAATCAAATCTTTCATAGGCGTTTATTATCGTGGTGTCATCCTTGGTCAATATCCTTGGGATATCATGTCCGTAGTTGAGGTGAACATGGCTGTGTATAAAATACCGAGGCTTATACTCATCCATCAGCTCGGCAAAGCACTCAAAGCCTCTGTGGGCATAGTCAGTTCCGTCGCCGTATCCCGCGGCCGGTGCATGAGTCAATACGATATCCACTCCGCCGGCTCTGCGGATTTTTCTTCGCAGCTTTCTTATGCGGCGGCGCATCTGACGCTCGCTGTACTGGTGGGGACCGCCGCTGTATTTCGGGCAGCCGCCAAGGCCCAGAATTCGCAGGCCTTTACAGATCACCAGCTTATCTTCAATGCAGTCGCATCCTTCGGGCGGAAACTTTTTATAGGAGCTGTCGTGGTTTCCGTGCACATAAAGCAGGGGAGCCCGCGCCATGGTTACCACAAATGAGAGATACTCCGGTTTCAGATCTCCGCTTGATAATATGATGTCATAATCGGAAAGCGCCCCGGGGCGATAGTAGTCCCACAGAAACGGGCACTCCCGATCTCCAAGCAGCAGCAGTTTCACAGCAGCACACTCTCTTTCTGCAGCGGGACGCTGTCGCGATAAATGCCCTGCAGCTGCACAAGGGCCCGCGATTTTTCTGAAAGAGAGTCATATTCGGGGATCGCTCCGTATACGTTGTCGCACAGCCAGTCCATATTCAGTATTTCTTCGGGAGAAAATACGGAGTTCCCGTCATTGCGGAGGGTTCCGTCCTGAGAGTTTATGGGGCGGCGGAAGGGGTCGATGCTGCCGTTGATAATTCCGCTTTTCAGCATCTCTGCCAAGGCCTTTGTGCCGTTTGGGACAGCATCGGTCCATTCGACGCCGATCACGCCGCTGGACATGCCCCACCAATAGTTTACGGCGCGGCTGGTGTGCTTTGCAAACAGTCCGTCCCAGCCGCTGCCCAGAATGTTTCGGGCAAGCTGCACGTAGAAGGCTCCCCAATCCCAGTAAGGGGAGGCGATCAGATGGGTTGAGCCGTCGGGCTGCATGCGGAAGGTCCCCCATTGTCCTCCGCTCCAACCCGGCATGGGGATGTCCAGAGTGGAGACTACATCTACTCCAAGTTCTCTAAGCTCTGCAAGGGGCTGGCCGTTAACACAGGACCATTTCAGGTGGATCTTGGCATCCGGATTTGTAAGCTGCGCGCCAAGGGCAAAGGCATTTATACCGGCGGGGACGCCAAATATGGGATAGCTGGCAATGTATCCGATATCGTCGCTTTTGCTGATGGCTCCGGCAATGGCCCCGGAAATAAACTTCCCCTCGTAAATTCGGCTGTAATAGGTGCGCACGTCTGTGTATGGCATGGCAACCGAACAGTTGAATATTTTGGTTTCCGGATATCTGGCCGCAGTTTTTCTGCATGCGGCGATGAGGGGCGCGGTGGTTGTAAAGATTATATCTGCGCCGTTTTTGATTGCAGTCTCCATTGCTGCTTCGGCCTCTTCACCATTTCCCACGCCCACGAAACGCTGAACCGTTACCTGTTCTCCCAGAACTTCCTCAAGATGGGCTCTGCCCGCTTCGTGAGCACGGACCCAGTTGCTGTTTTCGGGAGCGAGCTCGTGGACAAATGCAATGTTCAGGCTGGATGGCAGGGTGGAGAAGGGTAGGTATTTTTTGAAACCGGACTCATCGCATGGGGCGGACTGCATATCCATTTCAATAATATCGGGCCGTCCTATGGCTTTGATATCAGACCATATAGCTTCCAGCCGGTGGATAAGGTCAGCTGAGGACAATGTTTTCAGAAAATCAAATGGGTAGACCTTCAGCCATTCCAAAAGGGCGTCTGCCGCCGTTGCGCTTACGGATTCTCCGCCCAGCTTTCTGAAAACCTGCTCAAAGAAGAAAAATCCCGCAAGAAAGCTGCGGCGCTCGGCGTTGTTCCACACATGCTCCGGTTCATAGCCCAGGGCGAGCTGCAGCTTTTGAAAGCTTCCCGGCCTGGAAAAGTATATCTGATACAGCTTTGTCAGGGGATAGTACTGCAAAAACTCCCGGTAGGCCTGAGCTTCCTCAGAGGAATAGTCGCCGGGAAGGATCCGAATGACATATCCCGGTATGGAGCCCGCGCCGAAATACTTCAGCACGCTTACCCGTTTATTGCCCTCCTGCACATAAAAATGGCCCATAAACTCGTAGCAGGTAATGGGGTCGCGAATTCCCTCATCCCCCAGGTGAGCCTCGCACAGATCACGCCATTTCACGCCGAACTCACTGTCCGGGGAAAGCAGAGGCATAAAATTTGAAGCAAAGGCGTTTTTGCGCCCCGCGTTTTTTGTTCCAACTATCCTGTCAATGGGTATTTCGATCAATCCAAGGTCTGCTTCATCTCCTCTCATGCTGTCTGAAAGGATCTCGTCCAGTACCTGAAGAAAGGGATATTCGCCTTGCTGAACGCTTTTGCGGTGTGCTTTGCGCCCCGCTTTGAGCGCCTGCTGGTAATGATCCAAAGCTTCGACTCTATAATTCATAAATGCCCTCCTTTGCTGTAAGGCCGTGGTGTTGCGTTATGAAATATCGGCTCAATACAGGTATTGTGCATTTCTTGGTAAGTAATACCACGATGGTGGCTTCTTGTCAACAGGCCGGGAAAAATGACGCATTTTGTTCATAAGCTCGCGCAAAATGTTTTATGCTGCGGATATAGAACAGCACTCGGGAACTGCCGGATAAAAGAGCGGGGTTCAGCGATGGGTGTATCCCTCTAAAATCACATTGGAGGGATACATTCTTTTAGGAATGTTTTTATACGGCACCACGGTATGGGGCGGCAGGGAACAGGCAAGGGAGGTTATCTCCCCCATAAGGTGATCGCAGATGCGTTCCCGCTCCCGCTCCTTGGGATTTTCGGCGCAGTAGCGTATGGGCTTGCCCAGTAACAGCTTTTTTAAGCGGGGCGCAACATAAAGAGGAACAAAGGATATCCCTTTGCCTGTTTTTTTGTGATACATACCCGCAACGTCCACAAAACGGGTCTGAAAGTCGTTGATTATATGGTTGTGCTTTTCGTCATGTTCCGGGAAGACGACAACATCTGCCCCATCAGACAGCCTGCTGACGGTATTCCTGAAGGTTGAGAGTATCCTTGCGTCATGGTAAACGCCTATGGTATCGGCGTTGTTGAAAACACATACGGAAAGGGGCGCAATGATATAGGAAAGCAATCTGTAAAACCAACGGATGCACAGGGGCTTTTGTGCCCAGAAGTCATTGAAGGCATACTTTGGCACTTCCTTCAGGTGCATCATCTCTCCGGCGCACCAGGTATACTGCTTTCTGGGGAAGTAAAGCTGGCATGAAATGGGGCCATCCATCTGGGCGTGGTTGCCTACTATCAGCGCAGGCTCGGGGGGAAGGTTCTCTGCGCCGATCACCTCCATTTTGGGGTAACACAACCACACTATCCAACGGACAGCCCGATATAGGAGGGAGCTTTTGGGGTTGTGAGTTTCTGTTGCTTTCATAATAAAAATATAGTGGTGGGGAAGGCTGCGTCCGGCAGCTCCTGCGGAAAGGAATAAAGGCAGAGCTGTGCATCGGGCAAGGTACGGGAGGGCTTATCCCCGGGAAGCAGCCGACTCTTCTGATGGGATAACTCCTATTCCTCCGGCATCCTCTAAGCAGCCTTGCCCACCGATGTTTTGGGCATATCTTCGCGAAACTGTTGCAGATTGCATAGGGGAGAATGGACGTATGGATCGTGGGGGTAATATGGGGTTTGGCAGGGGATATGCCTGGAACTGGCAGGGAATCTCTATGGCCCGGGGGATTATCGGGATGCCCGGGCGGTGTAGGAGGTTACGTCCAGTATGGTTTCGCCGTCTATCTGCAAAGGCGTGGGACGGTCAAATTCCACGGTTATCTCCGTGCCACGGTGTATATTCACCACATTCTTATGCTTAACGTGGGTCCCCTTGAACAGGGAGGGGAACACGCAGAGGGCATTCAGCTTGCTGCCGCAATGCATCACCGTCAGTGTAAGCAGCCCGTCAGGGCTCAGGCGATCCTGCTCTGGGGCGGGCATCATGCCGCCGCCGTAATAGCGTCCGTTCATTGTGGGAGCTATCCATACGTTTTTGTATTGGTAGCTTTTGCCGTCCACCGTTACCGTGGCATTTACCGGCTTGAATTTACCCATTAGCCCCTTGATGGCGATGGAGGTGTAGTTGATGGGCTTATCCTGCTGAAGCTTTTGATTCTGTTCCCTCAGCTTGTCGCCCACCTCGCAGCAGTAGCCGTCTATGCCGTAGCCTACGCCGTTTATAAACAGGCGTTCTGTTCCGTTTACCGTTACGGAGGGAAGGTTTTTGATATAGGCGTTTATGGGATAATCCGGCTCGCTGTATTGACTCTTGCCGATGTCCCTGGCAAAGTCGTTGCTGGTGCCCATGGCGTAAAGGAAAACTTTATTCCGTATGGGTATATCTTTGGTATCGTTGACAAAGTGATGCAGCATGCCGTCGCCGCCGCAGAGTATCACGTCATCCGAAGGGGACAGCCCCGCGAAGAAGGCGGCGTGATCGGATATCTGCGTAACGTCATAGCTTGTTGAATCCGGATAGCATATCTCCAGCATCATGGCGTAGCCTTTGCCGCTGTTGTTGCCGCTTGTGGGATTGTATAGAATGTGTGTCATGGTGTTTCCTTTTCTTGCTTAGGTCTTTTTCTCAAAGGTACGATCGCAATGGGGACAGGAGATGCGTATCCTGCCCTTGACCGCAGGCACGCGGGCTATGGTCCTGCACATAGGGCAGCGATAATAGCGGTAGGTCTTGCGGTCGGCTATCCTGCGCTTCTGCAGGGAAAACCAGCCCTTTATGCGGCCTGTAAAGCGCAGGTACGCGGCCCGCTCCCTCCGGCGCTTGTCAAGCTTTCTGGAATAGCACCGAACCATGGACCATATAAGAGCGGCCAGGGAAAGGATGTAAAGATGCATCAGGCCGGGTATATGGGAAAGCAGCAGCAGAACAAGGGAAACGACCGCAAGGGCGGTGTTCAGCTCATCCAGACCGTAGCGGCCCCGCATCCAAGCCTGCATTTTATAGCCAATATTCTTGAACCAGCTTTTCACGGATAGTAAAACTCCTTTTGGGAAAATTATTTATTATTGGATAAGACCGAACTGCGGGTAGATATAAAATCAGTCGCCATTGTGAAGGAAACGGCGGGGATTGGGCAGGTTTGACAGTATATCCATAAGCTCTCCGTTTGCCTTGAGCCAGCTGTCCAGCGGATTTTTGCGGGAGGGATATTCGCCGCATCTGTACTTATCCATTACGATAAGGTATCTGTCCATGGCGGCAGCCACCGCATCCGACCAGGATATATAGAGCTCGCGCTGGGCGTTGTTTCCCACGGAACGGATACTCTCTTTTTTGCCGTATAGTTCCTGAAGGCAAGTACACAGGCTGTCTGCATTTTCATCTATAAGGAAGCCGCTGTATCCGTTTATGATTCCTTCTGCGGCGCAGCTTCCGCCTATCAGTACTGATGGAAGCGCGGAGGCTGCCGCCTCTCTTACCACCAGGCCGTTGGTATCAAATGTGGAAGGAAACAAAAGCATATCTGCTTTTGTGTACCATGCCCTCAGGGTTTCCCTGTCCAGTATGGCGCCGGTAAAGATGCATTTATCTGCAACGCCAATATTTGCGGCATAGTTTTCTATTTCGCCTTTGTCGTTGCCCGAGCCTATGAATACCATGCGAAAATCATATCCACGGTATTTGAGACTGCTGAGTGCATCGAGAATTATCCGTAGGCCTTTGTACCACATCATCCTGCCCACAAAGAGGTAAATCGGGATATCATACGGCAGGTCGTATCCCTCTGTGGCTGCTTTGATTTGCTCCTCGGATACACGGCCCTTGGGAATATCAACGCCGTTTGACATGACGATGTAATCTCCTTCGTAGCCCAAAGCCCGCAGATTTTCGCCTGCGCCATTGCTTACGACCCAAACTTCGTCGCAGGCACTTATGTTGTCGGCAAGGGCCTTTTTGCACATATCCTGAACGCGTTTGCTTTGGGTAAGGTTGGCAATATCTATGTCAAATTTGGTATGGTAGGTAAAAACTATGGGGGCATCCACTATCTGTCTCAGCTCCCGGGCCATTATGGTGGACATTATGGGGCAGTGGCTGTGGAAGAGAGCGGGCTTTTGCTCTGAAATACGGCCCGCTGTATCAGGGGAAAAGGGTATGCCTGCCATATAGCCCTCAAGCTTGCGGAAAGCAACGCTTGGATAGCGCAGTACAGGATAGGGAAAGTCATCTCTCGCCTGGGGATTGGATGGAGTTACCACCAGCGGATTATGCCCGGCAGAATGAAGCTCCTTTGCGTAGTTTGCGGTGGCTGCGGCCACGCCGTCATATTGTGGCGGAAAGGAGTCATTCAGCAGACAAATGGTTTGTGCTTCTTTCATACTGAGCCTCCTTGCTGTGATATATTTCCGGGTATGGGCAAAGCCTATCATCTAAACAACAACTCAACCTCAATTCAACATCAACAATGGTTGATGTTTACAGCAGCGGGGCAAAAAGCCGCATAACATACTGAAATATTTTCATGAAAAAGCTGCATTTGCAGTCCTCCTCGGAAATGGGCTGGCATATTGAAAGGGTGCTGAGGAAGTCTTCCTTTACTTCCGTTACGGCGCTGCTGCCATACAGCACCGCGCCGCATTCAAAGTGCAGATACAGGCTGCGATAGTCAAGGTTCACCGTTCCAACGGTGGCTATGCTGTCGTCTGACACAAATGTTTTGGAGTGGATAAAGCCCTTGGTGTATTCGTATATCTTTACCCCTGCCTGTATCAGCTCGCGGTAATACGAGCGGGTAGTCATATGTACCATCCATTTGTCCCATTTGTGGGGAGTCACTATGCGCACGTCCACGCCGCTTTTTGCGGCATGGCACAGGGCGGCCATCATGCCGTTATCGATTATCAGATAGGGGGTATTGATGTAGATATAATCCTTTGCGCCGCTGATGATGGAAAGGTATACCTGCTCACCGGTGTTTTCGCTGTCAAGTGGGCTGTCGGCATAGGGCTGAACAAATCCATTCTTTGCTGTAGGGCAGGGGATATCTATCCATGGATAATATGTTAGATAATCCTCATCGGTTCCGGTGCACAGTTCCCACATTTTCAGGAACATCAGCGTAAAGCTCCATGCTGCCCTGCCAGTGACCATTATGGATGCATCTTTCCAATGGCCGTGCTTTTCATATGTGTTTATGTATTCATCCGCAATGTTTATTCCGCCGGTAAAAGCCACCTTACCGTCTATTACGGCTATCTTTCTATGATCCCGGTTGTTCTGCACCGCCGAAAGCACAGGCCTCAGGGGATTGAAGGCGACGCACTCTATGCCATATTTTTTTAGCTCTGCGGGATAATCTCTGGACAGCAGGAAGAAGCAGCCGAAGTCATCGTAAATCAGCCGCACCTTTACGCCCTGAGCCGCTTTTTCCTTAAGGATGTCCAGTATGGTGTCCCACATGATGCCTTCGCGAATTATGAAATATTCCAGGAAAATGTACTTTTCAGCTTTTTGAAGCTCCTCCACAAGGCAGCGGAACTTTTCCTCTCCGGGGGTCAGGTATTTGGTTTGGGTATTGTCGTACAGGGGAAAGCCTGTGGCGTTTTCCAGATACTTGGCCTTTGCCGCGTGATGAGGGAAGTGGATGCAAAAATCATCGCAGACGCTGCCGCCAATGGCGTATGCGGATTTTATCTTCTCATCCGTGCGGGCAATTACTCCGGGAAGCCTGCCATAAAAGGGGCGGATCCTGCACAGCAGATAGAATACGCCGCCAAAAAGAGGAAACAGCATTATGAGAAACACCCATGTGAGCTTATAGGCATCCTTATCCCGGCGGGATATAATGTAAAGGCAGACAAAAAAACTAAACAGGCCGAGGCCGCTGCTTACTGCCGTGGAGACCATGCTGCGGCTGAGGAGGGTATATACTATCAGTAAAAGCTGCAGTATCAGCAGTACTATTATTACTATTCGCCGCCACAGCAGCGGCGGATGTATGTGCTTCTTCATAAACGCCTCCCGATGATTTAAAGGATACGGAATCCATCACAATAAAGCGTATCAGCGTAATTGCAACTGAACTTCAATTCAACATCAACAATGGTTGAACTTAGGGTAAGGAATTGTGAAAAACTTCAACAAAAGTTGACATTGAGTTGAATATGTATTGAAATTGCCGCGCTACAATATAGTTGCGATAGGCGGCATCGGAAAAGACGGCGGCTGCCTAAAAAACACAGAGGGAGGAATCCATGCTAAAGATACTGATCGCCGAGGATGACAGGGAGCTTAGACAGCTGTTTCAGCATGTGCTGATAAAAAACGGATACAGCGTAAAGGGAGTATCCAATGGCAAAGAAGCCCTTGACGCCATTGAACAGGATTATTTTGACCTTATTATTTCGGATATAATGATGCCGGAGATGGACGGATATGAGCTGGTCCGCTCCCTCAGGGAGGCCAATGACAACACCCCTGTCATGATGATCACCGCCAAGGATGCCTTTGACGATATGCGCATGGGCTTTCTTTCCGGCACAGATGACTATATGGTAAAGCCCATCAACGTAAACGAGATGGTGCTGAGGGTGGGTGCGCTGCTGCGCCGTGCCCAGATGATAAACGAGCGGCGGCAAACCATTGGCAATACGGTGCTGGAGTACGATTCCTTTACCGTAATCTCTGAGGATGAGCGCATGGTGCTGCCCCAGAAGGAGTTTATGCTGCTGTACAAGATGGCCTCCTTCCCCGGCAAGATATTCACCCGCCAGCAGCTGATGGACGACATATGGGGCTATGGCAGCGAAAGTGACACCCATACGGTGGACGTGCACATAGGCAGGCTCAGGGAAAGATTCCGTGACAACAAGGATTTTAAGATAGTCACCATGCGGGGCGTGGGCTACAAGGTGGTAAAGGCATGAAAAAGTGGAGGCAAAAGCGAAGCTTGCGGGTGCGGCTGACCTTGCTGGTTATGGCAGAACTGCTGATAACCGTTGCGCTGGCGTCGGTTTTTTCAGACCTGCTGCATTGGATATTCGGCGATGGGTACGATCCGCCCCGCTTTCTGGAGCTGTGCCTTATCGGCCTCATGGTGGGAGGCGGCCTTACCCAGTTTATGGGCAGGGTGTTTTTTGACCGGATAAATATGCTGGGAGACGCCATGAACAAGGTGGCAGAGGGGGATTTTTCCGTTCATCTTGAGGCGGATAACAGCATCCCAGAGATAGAAAACATATATAACAAGTTCAACTTGATGGTAAAGGAGCTGAACGCAACAGAGGTGCTGCAAACGGATTTTGTATCCAACGTATCCCACGAGTTTAAGACCCCCATAAACGCCATCGAAGGATACGCTACACTCCTGCAGGACAAGGAGGGCTTATCTCCGGATGAGCAGGAGCAGTATGTGGACAAGATACTCTTTAATACTCAAAAGCTTTCCAGCCTTGTGGGAAACATACTGCTGCTGTCCAGGATAGATAATCAGGCCATTCCCCACAAAGGGGCTCCCTTCAGGCTGGATGAGCAGATTCGCCAGGCAATAGTGCTGCTGGAGCCGGAATGGGTAAAGAAGGACATAGAGTTTGACGTGGAGATGCAAGACATCACCATAGAGGGCAATGAAAATCTTCTTTTTCACGTATGGAACAATCTTATCGGCAACGCCATAAAGTTTGACCCGCCAAACGGGCTGATCAACATAAAGCTGCATAAAAAAGGCGACAAGGCTGTATTTCAGATAGAGGACAGCGGCCCCGGCATATCCGAGGAGGGGCTCAAGCACATATTTGATAAGTTTTATCAGGAGGACAGCTCACACAAGCAGGAGGGCAACGGCCTTGGCCTTGCACTGGCAGGCAGGATAGTGAGCCTCCATGGGGGCAGCATAACAGCCGAGAACCTGCCCGGTGGGGGATGCAGGTTTACCGTGGAGCTGAAGGTATAGAAAGCAGCACAAAAGGCGCTGATGCACAGGCATCGGCGCCTTTTTTCAACGATAATTGATTTTGAATTGAGGTTGGGTTGTAACTTGGGAGGTATGCTTACATACGCAGGGTAATAAAGCGCCCGCAAAACACATTTCAAGGAGACCCCCATAATGAAGGAAGTAAAATCCCCAAAGAAACCTCTTATATATTATTACGTTGTCACTATGATGATCGTACTGCTTTTCAACATGCTGGCAATGCCCTGGCTGGCCCAGCGTCAGATAAAGCCTGTGGATTACAATACCTTCCGGCAGATGACGGAAAATGGCGAAGTGGGCAAGGTGGAGCTGCAGGTGCAGGAAAACCGCATACTCTTTACTGATAAAGAAGAAAAGACCGTATACAAGACTGCCATGGTGGAGGATCCTGACCTTACCGGGCGGCTGTATGAGGCGGGGATATCCTTCAACGGGGAAGAAATAGAGCAGACCTCCCTTTTGGCGTCCCTCATGGGATGGATACTGCCTATACTTATGTTTGTGGGTATAGGCCAGTTTATGTCCAGAAAGATGACGCAGAAGGCCGGCGGCAATTCCATGATGTTCAACATGGGCAAGTCCAATGCCAAGGTGTATGTCCAGTCCTCAGATGGCATAAAATTCTCAGACGTGGCAGGCGTGGATGAGGCAAAGGAAAACCTTGCGGAAATAGTGGACTACCTTCATAATCCCCAAAAGTATACCGAGATTGGCGCTTCCATGCCTAAGGGTCTGCTGCTGGTAGGCCCTCCGGGCACAGGCAAGACCATGCTCGCAAAGGCGGTTGCAGGCGAAGCAAACGTACCCTTTTTCTCCATGTCCGGCTCGGAATTCGTAGAGATGTTCGTGGGCATGGGCGCATCCAAGGTGCGGGACCTTTTTAAACAGGCAAAGGAAAAGGCTCCCTGCATAGTGTTCATCGATGAAATAGATGCCATAGGCCAGAAGCGAAACAGCGGTCAGTTTGGCGGAAACGACGAGCGGGAGCAGACGCTTAATCAGCTGCTCACCGAAATGGACGGCTTTGAGGGCAACACAGGGGTAATAATACTTGCCGCTACCAACCGTCCCGAGTCCCTTGACCCCGCTCTCACCCGACCCGGTCGTTTTGACCGCAGGGTACCTGTGGACCTGCCCGACCTTAAGGGAAGAGAAGAGATACTCAAGGTTCACGCAAAAAAGATAAAGATAGCACAGGATGTGGACTTTAACCATATCGCCCGCATGGCCTCCGGCGCTTCCGGCGCGGAGCTTGCAAACATAGTAAACGAGGCGGCACTTAGGGCTGTGCGCTCAGGCCGCAGCGAGGCCACCCAGGCGGACCTTGAGGAGAGCATCGAGGTGGTGATCGCAGGCTATCAGAAAAAGAACGCCATACTTACGGATAAGGAAAAGCTTATCGTAGCCTATCACGAAATAGGCCATGCACTGGTGGCGGCAAAGCAGACCAACTCTGCACCTGTGCAGAAGATAACCATCGTGCCTCGCACATCAGGGGCCCTGGGCTACACCATGCAGGTGGATACCGGCAACCACTACCTGATGAGCAAGGAAGAGATAGAGAATAAAATAGCCACCTATACCGGCGGCAGGGCGGCAGAGGAACTGGTTTTCGATTCCATTACCACAGGTGCATCCAATGACATAGAACAGGTTACAAAGTTTGCCCGGGCCATGATAACCCGCTTTGGCATGAGCTCAAGCTTTGGCATGGTGGCGCTGGAAACGGTAAACAATCAATATCTCGGCGGTGACGCAAGCCTTGCCTGCTCTCCCGAGACCCAGACGCAAATAGACCAGGAAGTGATGGAGCTTATAGAAAACCAGTACTGCAAGGCATACGAAATACTCAGGGAAAACCGTCAAAAGCTTGATGAGCTTGCAAAGTACCTTTACGAAAAGGAAACCATCACCGGCGAGGAGTTTATGAGCATACTTGGCGCATAAAAAGGAGAGGTTAATGGAGCGGAATAACTACAGCTATGAAATGATACGTCAGCTTGTCGCTGCGGGGGAAAGCGGCGCATTTGAGTGGCTGGAGGAAAGGTCGAGGCCATTCCTTGAGCTGATGAGCTATTACAAGTGCGCCATGATGGAGGTAGAAACCAAATTCAATGTACTTAACGAGGAATATGCCTTTGCCCATGACCGCAATCCCATCAGCAGCATAAAGACACGGCTAAAGCGCTTTGGCAGCATCAAGGAAAAGATGCAGCGCAAGGGCATACCCCAGACCATAGAGGCCATAGAGCGGGAGCTTAACGATATCGCAGGGGTGAGGGTCATATGCTCCTTCCCTCAGGATGTGTATATGCTGGCGGAGGCCCTTTTGAAGCAGGATGACATTCGCCTGATACAGAAAAAGGACTACATCAAAAGTCCCAAGCCCAACGGCTACCGCAGCCTGCACCTCATCGTGGTGGTACCCGTGTTCCTTGCCAACGAGCGGCGGGAGATGAAGGTGGAGATACAGCTCCGCACCATCGCCATGGATTTCTGGGCCAGCCTTGAGCACCAGATGCACTACAAGAAGGATGCTCCCTTTACAGAGGAAATGGAGCAGGAGTTGCTGGCCTGCGCTGAGATGAGCGCCGCATTGGATGAGCGCATGGATGCTCTTAGGAAAAAGGCATCGGAAACAGCTTGACTCAGGTATACTGTGAAAGGAAAAAGAATCACGAAAGAAAGCACCGCATGGTGCTTTCTTTCGTTGTATACAGAAAACCACGCGATAGTCGCGTGGTTCGGTAAAGCTTAAGCGGTGAAAAAAGGCCTAATGTGCTAAACTGTTCGAAAGCCTGCCAGCGAACGAAAAGAAAGCACATTAGGAGGACATTATAATGGATGAACAAAATAACGTCACGAACAGTTTAGCACATACGAAATGGAATTGTAAGTACCACATAGTATTTGCGCCAAAGTACCGGAGGAAGGTGTTTTTTGAAGACAAGAGGGAAGATATAAGAGAAATAATAAGGACACTGTGTAAATGGAAAGGAGTAGACATAATAGAGGGGGAAGTATGCCCGGACCATATCCACCTGCTGTTGAGCATACCGCCAAAGCTGAGTGTATCAGGATTTATGGGATACCTAAAAGGAAAAAGCAGTCTAATGATATTCCAGAAATACGGAAACATGAAATTTGCATATAGGAACCGAGAATTTTGGTGTAAGGGGTATTACGTAGATACAGTGGGGAAAAACACAAAAGCAATCAAGGAATATATAGCCGAACAATTAAAGAGGGACAGAGAAAACGACCAGCTGAGTATATTTGACCCACAAGACCCTTTTAAGGGTAGCAGGTAACAAGCGCAAGCTGGCAGGCGTTTTATGCGCACTTGTGCGCCGCTAGTTGTATTAGGGCTATGCCCGAAACTGAAATACCCTCCGCTATGCGGGGGGATCATTATTCTATATGGTGCTTTAGCGTGTATAATCCACCAGCTTTGCTGGTGTGTATAAAATGCTTTAGCAACAGTATTGAGCGAAGCGAATGACAATAAAAAACGCAACTCAAAGCTAAGACTATGGGTAGCACTAACTGGTTTACCAGTAGCAGGGCAAGTGATGCGACTGACGGAATGTTCAGTGCGTCTTGATACGCTGTCGGCAATATGCCCTTTTAGGGCTGGTGCATACCACCAGTTTATGAACTGTTCCGCAGTAAGTAGACAGAAATAAAACCACCAATCGCAGGATTACTCAACCAGACGCCGTTTTTCTAACGGTGTCTTTCCTGTTTTCAATTGGATTCGTTCGTTGTTGTAAAAATGGATATATTGGTCTATCA